>CAWEZS010000009.1:0-258786 GCA_963813645.1 Terriglobia bacterium | reverse complement strand
GTGACGAGGGAAGGTTGTGGCACTACGCGGCTGTGCTACTTCTCACCCAGAACAAAATCGACGACCGCAGTCCCGTCCGGACTCACCGTAACCTGTTTCTCCCAGGTCTTCGGATCTGAGAATATAGGACGTCTAACCTTGCGCTCAGTGAGGACGTCAAAGGCCGTTTCCTCCCGCTCCAGCTTCCAGCCCTCGTGCCAGGCGACGATCTGGTATCGACCCGGCGGCACGTCCGTCAACTCGAACCTTCCACTTTCGTCGGTAACAGCGTAGTAGGGATGCGCCACC
Source organism: Terriglobia bacterium (assembly GCA_963813645.1). Lineage (GTDB taxonomy): Bacteria > Acidobacteriota > Terriglobia > Terriglobales > Acidobacteriaceae > JAIQFF01. The sequence continues at coordinate 258,498 of CAWEZS010000009.1, read as the reverse complement.
ACTAGAATCTCCGCATTCATCCAGAAATGTCCGCCGTTGCATCTCACGTTGACCAAGCCTGCCGTCGGCATGGTGCGACTAACAGTTCGGTCGGTGAAGGGGAATGGCAAATTGTATGTTGCCGCGCCATCCATGTGGACGGTGTGCAGCACTGCGTCCGAACTCTTCAGCTGCAGCGGGCCGTTTTCTGGCACCAGCAGGATATGGGGCTCGTAGCGGCATCGCTTCTGGTCGAGAGAGCGTCGCGCTTCCGGAATCTCCAACGGCTTTCCTCGGGAAATGTCCTTGAGGAATACAACCGTGTTTGCCACGCCGTTCTGAAGGCCCACGATTAACCGCTCCAGATCACGCGTCTTTTGCGAGTCCGGGTCGCAGATCTGAGGGTCCTTATCGATGGGGAACGCGGTCGTATGCGGCAACGGTCCAGACCACTTCACGGTGCCGGTGATGGTTCCGGCTTGGGTGAGCGCAACCACCTGGTAGCTACTCTGAGCCGCAGCCGCGAGGGTAAACGTGAGGACTACTGATCCTAGTAAGGACGCGGTGATTTTGACAGCACGGAACATCCGTTAGCTTTCTCGACGACGCACTAATGGTATCTCTGCTTTGCCGAGTCACAAGTCACGAAGGTAATGTCCGTGTTACCAGAAGAGACATGTCGCTAGGGAAGCGGTAGGAGTTCCAGGTTCTCGTCCTGGTCTATGTCCGAGGTGCGCGCTTGATCGCCCGTTTCAGCGTCCGGTCGAGCGCGGCGCGGGCTCGCTCGTACTCAGGCTGGGCAATGCGGCCCTGTTTGCGCTCCACTTCGAGCTGAAATAGCTGGTTCTTGAGCTCTTCAAGTACAACATCGGATCGGCTCGAGGATGCGGGCGCGGGTGATGCCCGGTTGGGTATCCGCTGTTTAGAAGAGCTGGGGCTTGCGACGGCCCGGGAGCGCGTCCTGGTGTAAATGATTCCGGCACCGAGCAGCAGGGCGAATCCGCCCGCGATGTATCCGCCATATCTTTTCAGCGGACCGGGAGCGCTATGGGGATGGGAATCAGGCCCTGCCGGAGTCGTGTCAGCGTTGGCAGTGGTCTGGTCCGGGACGGGATGGGGTTCGCCCTGACTGTCGTCTCCAGGTTCGTCCAGCGTGCCGGTTCCGGAGATCCGAAAATTGAGCGGCTGACCGGCCCGTATGTTCGCCACGACCCGGACGAGGGCGTCGGACTGGCGCGGGTCCTCCATCGACTGAAAAGTAACGCCCGGCGCCGCAGTGAACTGCATGCTCCTCGGCACCATCACGACGAAGTGCTCGGCTGCATGGAGCGCCTTGGGATCAACGTTGAGTTCTCCGCTGTACTTCATGTGAAAGACGACCTGAAATTCGGTCTCGCCCGGGCGAATGGGGAAGGCGAATCCGTAGCGGTTTTTATCTTTCTCGGGGACCGGCGGAGAGTTGACGGGTTGGCCGCCCGAGGTCTTGGCCATGCCCTGATCGATCTCCGCGCCGTCGGGAAGAAAGAACTCGAAGTCTTTACCGTGCATCTGGGTGCGAGGCGGATTCGAAGCGTTGTTCACCGCAAATAAACGGATGCCCTGCAGTTCATCGCCCTTGGCCTGAAAGCGCATTACGTCGGCAGTGACGCTGATGTTTGCGGCGCTCGGGGAGACATCGAACACCTCCACTTCGATTGAATTGGTCCCGGGAGGCGCCATGCGGTGATAGGTCACTCCCTGGTGAATGGCGCGCACCAGGTGCGGGCCGGAATCGGGCAGTTGGAAGCTGAAGTGGCCACTGGCGTCGGTCCGGGTATGGGCGACTTCCTCCATCCCCTGGCCCAGGCTGATCAACACCACACCGTCTCCGGCGGCCGGCTTACCAGTCGTGCCGTTGTGGACCCGGCCATTTAGGGTTTGAGCAGAGAGCGACACGGACAAGAAGAGAAGTATGCAGTAAATGAAAAGACGCGACCGGCCCGGTAAGGCAGTCGAAGTGCGGCCTTGCAAATCGAATTCTGGATCGGTGTTCAGATTCTTGCCTCACTTGACTGTCGGAATTGGCGCCGAAACCACGACAGCTCCGGGTGCCGACATCGAGGGCGTCACGTCCGGAACAAGCAGCTTCTTAACGGATTCGGAGATCTCGTTGGTGTGCGCCACCAGTTGACTGACCTGCCACATCTGCGTGTCCGTCAGCTTGGTCTTAAACGCCGGCATTCCGGTGAGGCGAATCCCATTGGCCGTCTTCCAGTAGGTTTCTGAAACTGGATCATCGGTTACGCCCTTGCCACGAAACAACTGGGGCGGATTGGGATACATGGTTGTCGCATAGTCGGTGGGTGGTTGGCCGGGCATTCCATGACACAGGGCACAGTGCTGCTTGTACACTTCCGCGCCGGCGAGATATGCAGTCTCGTCAGCCGCGACAGGAGATTGGCTGGTGGACTGCTTGCCGATGTGCGCGTCCAGTGCCAGGTGTGACAACATTCGCTCGAATGGCATGGCAGGATCAGTTGTGGCTACCGGCGCCATACCAGCAGCGAAATAGTAGTAAAGCCCTCCTCCCAAGATTATTACGGCCAACACAAATCCAATCGCTACACCCTTCAGCATGGAGATTGCTCTTTCTTTCTCAGGAATTCTTCTCAGAAATTGAATCGATATCCTAAAATCATTTTCGCGATCAAGTTACACTCCTCAACTTCAATCACCAAAGGCCAGGGAACAGAGTCCGTCGATCGTGGTTTTGGCTCCATCGATAGTGAAAGTTACTGTGGAGCTCGATCATGGTGCTTGAATACACGCGTCGAAGATCAGCTCCTCGTCTGAGCAGACAGAACGACGCAGCCTCGACTGGACAAGATAGGAATTCTAAAGATGATGCAGTGCTATGCGAGGTCGTTGCCATGCGAGGTTTCGATTTTACAACGACTCAGGATATATGCCGCCGCTATGCATGAATTACGCGTGTCGGCGAAATGACAAATTGTTCATGTTCCTTAGCCGAGCCTCTCCATGTGCATCTATTCAAGCATGCACGGGGCAAATCTAGCTTTCTTTATCATCCGTCATTTCGTTGGGTATTCCAGCTACCCGCCGGTTTTCCAGGTTCGTGATTCAGGCATGAGCCGATTTGGAACTGGCGCGCAGCTTTGCAATCCATTGCAGACCCTCCACCCTCTTTCCGTTTGCATAGACTCGTAGATAACCATGCCTCTTGCAGGAGACATCACAACCGATTCCCTTTATTCCCAGCACGTAAACCCCCAGTGGGTGAAGTTGCTGAACGTACTGAACCTTTCCGTCAGCTATGAGCGGTGCTTGGGGGCCGAGTTGTTCACGGCGGATGGACGTCGCATTCTGGACTTCCTTTCCGGATACTGCGTCCACAATGTTGGCCACAACCATCCTGGGGTAGTGTCCGCGGTCGTGGATGAACTGCAAGAGTGCGGGCCCGTGATGCTGCAGAGTCACGTTCCGGAACTGGCGGGTGAACTGGCGGAACGGCTGTGTAGCCGCGCCGGGGGGCAACTGGCGAAGGTATTCTTCGGCAGCTCGGGAAGCGAAGGTATCGAAGCTGCCATCAAGTTCTCGCGCGCCCATACCGGACGAACGGGCCTGCTCTACGCGGACCGCGCTTTTCACGGTCTGACCTGTGGCGCGTTGTCGCTCATGAATGGCGAGTACTGGCGCGGTGGATTTGGCCCGCTCCTTCCCGAGACCGACCCTGTGCCCTTCGGGGACCCCAAAGCTCTGGAACAGAAGCTCGCCACCCGGCGCTACGCCGCATTCTTCGTCGAGCCCGTGCAGTCCGAGGGTGGCATACGGATTCCGGATTCCGACTACCTTCCCGCTGCGCAGGCGCTGTGCCGCCACTACGGATCGCTCTTTGTTCTCGACGAAGTTCAGACCGGGATGCACCGCACCGGCCCGTTCCTGGCGGCGAACCACTTTGGTCTCGATCCGGATATTGTTGTGCTGGCCAAGGCACTGAGTGGCGGCCTGATTCCGGTCAGCGCAACCTTGATGTCTGACGCCGTCTATCGCTCAGTTTTCAGCTCGATGAAGCGAGCCATTGTTCACGCATCCACCTTCAGCGAAAACAGCCTGGCGATGCGCGCCGGCCTGGCTACCCTGGATGTGCTGGACCGCGAGCAACTGGGAAATCGCGCCACCCGCATGGGAAGCGAGTTGCAGCGCCGTCTGACGGAAGAACTTTCCTCTTACGAGATGGTGAAGGCCGTGCGCGGCACGGGGCTGTTGCTGGGGATCGAATTCGCTACTCCTCGCCGTTTGAGTCTGCGGGTTCCCTTCGAAACATTCGCGAAGATTCATCCTGCAATGTTTGGGCAGATTCTGGTCATGCGCCTGTTTCGCGACTACGGCATTCTGACTCAGATTTGTGGGAACGATTTCATGGTCCTGAAAGTTGCACCGCCCCTGATTGTCACGGAAACCCAAGTGGACGAATTCATTTCCGCAATCCGCGAGGTGGTGGAACTCGCGCATTCCTCCAGCAGTTTCTGGTCCGAGGCTATTGGACTGGCCCGGCGGGCGGTCGACTTTTAGCGCGCGAAAGCCAGGCGGATACACTTCTCGAAGCAATGAAGCGTCGTCGTCGGGAGCCGGGGACCCTGGGATCGCTGGCCGCGATGGGCGCGGGATTCTGCTCCAAACTGGTCTTACTGCGATGGTAAATCCACCACATCGACGGGACACCGACGTCTTCATCATCGGCGGAGGTCCGGCTGGATTGGCCGCTGCGATCGCCGCCCGCCAGCGTGGCTTCGAGGTAGTGGTCGCCGATGGCGCGATTCCGCCTATCGACAAACCGTGCGGTGAAGGTCTCATGCCGGACGGGCTATGCGCCCTGGCCGATCTCGGCGTCGCCATTCCGCCGGAAGAGTCCTATCCTTTCCGCGGTATCCGCTTTCTCAGTTCCGGGGTGAAGGTCGACGCCAGTTTTCCCGCCGGGCATGGCCTGGGCATACGGAGGACGAAACTGCATCGCCTTATGATCGACCGGGCCGCTGCGGCTGGAGTCCATCTACTCTGGCAAACTGTTGTCACCGGATTACATGGAGATGGTGTATGGCTGGGGACAAACCTGGTTCGCGCGCGCTGGATTGTCGGCGCGGACGGCGCTCATTCCCGAGTGCGCCAGTGGGCCGGGCTTGACGACCACGTTCATCACCAGCAACGCTTCGCGTTCCGCCGTCACTACCGCATTTCCCCGTGGACGAACTGCATGGAACTTCATTGGGGAAGCAACTGCCAGCTTTATGTCACGCCGGTAGCGCCCGACGAAATCTGCGTCGCCGCCATCTCGCGGGACCCGCACCTGCGGCTTGATAGGGCTCTGGCAAAGTTTCCTGCCGTTGCCGCCCGACTCGCCGGATTGGAGCGGACTTCGGCGGAGAGAGGAGCAGTCTCGGTTACGCGAAAATTGCGGCAGGTATATCGCGGACGGACCGCCCTCATTGGCGATGCCTCCGGCGGCGTGGATGCGATTACCGGCGAAGGTCTCTGCCTTGCATTCCGCCAGGCGATCCTGTTGTCGGAGTGCTTCGCCGGCGGTGGGCTGCATCCATATCAGGCCCGGCACCGCAGTCTGGCGAGACGTCCGGCTTTGATGTCCTGGCTCATGCTCACTCTCGAAGGCCGCGATTCGTTCCGGCAGCGGGTGATGCAGGCTTTCGCCACTCAACCTCGGACTTTCGCCAGAATGCTGGCCCTCCACGTCGGCGCGGCCACGCCGCTCACCTTGGCGGGGATTGGACTCTCGCTGGGATGGAATTTGCTGACCCTATGAAAACTACGACTCATTTAAGGCTCAGCGCAATCACCCTGCTCTGGCTGACTGGAGCGATTCTTGCTCAAACCCAGACCCACGAAATCAGTCTAAATTTTGTCCCGGCGAAAACTTCGGTCAATTTCACCCTGGGCGATGTCCTCCATACCGTGCACGGATCGTTCAACGTGAAGGGTGGCACTGTTCACTTCGATCCGGCAAGCAACAAGATCAGCGGAGAGATCCTGGTGGACGCTGCCAGCGGTCACAGCGGAAGTGACGGCCGCGACAAGAAAATGCACAACGAGGTGCTGGAAAGCGCCCGCTATCCAGAGATCGCATTCAGGCCCGATCGGCTGGAGGGAAGGGTTGCGGACGTGGGAGTTTCGACTATTCAGGTGCACGGAATGTTCGTCATCCATGGCGCGGAACACGAGATCACGATTCCCGTCCAGGTAGCGATGGGTCCGGGCTGGTGGACTGCTTCCTTGGCCTTCGACGTTCCATACGTTAAGTGGGGAATGAAGAACCCGAGTACGTTTCTGTTGCGAGTGGATCAATCGGTCGATATCAAAATTCAGGCTTCGGGCGAGATTCACTGAGTTGATAAAGTGACAACCCTTCGACGGAGCCGGCGGTTGAAACCACTCTTCCTCCCGTTATTTCCCCAGAATCTCTCGGTGGTTTCTTCAGGCAGCCCAATTGGTCCTAGGGAGAGCGAGTCCTACAAGGCATGAACGTTCGTAGGTGCTCACGAACACCGCGATCGTCGAAGATTCTCGGTGGTAGAGTCAGTCAGGGAATTCGACAACACAAACTTCAGGTCACCAACATGGGCGGTCGCCGCCAGGCAGTATACCAGGCAACATGGAAGATGCGGAAGTCCGCGGGCCCAATGCGGTCGTCGCGGCGCCTGATATTTCTGGCCGCCCTTATGCTGTGGTCTGCACCTCCCACTCCAGCTCAGATCTCTCCCGGTCCCCTCAGTCGAGCCCACCAGTCTTTGAGCGGAACCAGCAATTGCACCACCTGTCACAAGTTGGGTGGTGAGGCCACCTTTAAATGCGTGGCTTGTCACACCGAAATTGGAAATCGCATCACCGCACGGAAGGGCTTGCACGCATCTACAACCTGAGTCCGGGCTCGAGCCAGGAATGCGCTCGTTGCCACTCTGAGCATAACGGAGAGGACTTTCCTCTCATCAAGTGGGACATCCGCACCCTCGACCACAAGCAAACCGGATATGCCCTCGAGGGCAAACACGCGGGTTTGACCTGCAACCGCTGCCATAATACCCAGCACATCGCCGGGCAATGTGCCTAGATTCTGTTGATAGTTGAAATCATATATCCTAAAGAGCTGCGCGAGACTAGGCATTCCGCTGCTGGCAGCCCGGGATTTCAGCCCAAGATTTTGCGGCCGGTGACGACTTTACAGTGACTTGTGCAGCCACCTGAGACCTGTTAAGTCGTTATAACTACTGCTTACTGCAACACTGAAAAGGTTGGTGTCGGCGGTTCAACTCCGTCCCTGGCCACCATCATTTCAGAGCACTTAACTCCACTTTTCATTTTCCATATTGCCTGCCGTTTACCTGCAGTTACCTGCTGAAGCACCAAATTGACTGCAAAGAACCCACTGCAGGCTCAATGTTTTCGAGGCTTTTCTCCGAAATCGCAGCCTGGTAGTGGGTCCGACCCACTACCCAACGAGCTGCCAACTCCCGCCGTCGGCCAGGGACCTTAGGAACTGTTTTGGAGTACTATGTCGGTTGTTTCGGCGGAGGCAGACAGTCGCGGAATCTAAAATGTAAACCCCGCCGAACTCGAGAACGTAAGCGTAGGCGCTCTTAAACTAGAGTTTGCGGGGCCGCCCGCTGCTGAGGGGATCAGCGCTTAGCGAGTATGAGACGAGTTATCGCGATCGCGGGTAAACTCTGGTGCGAGGTCGTCAAAAATGTGCGCGTTGTGTCCCAATCCCGCCAAGAACAGCAGAGTTTCGCCTTGCCCGCCCCAATCGAGATAATGAAGTCTGACGCCGTTCGCCTGCACAAAGCCGCTCTTGTGAGGGGATGTATCTGTCCACGTAGGTGTTTGTCGATTTCGGGACTGATCGTGGTCTGCTTCGGTCGGTTTTGGGTCCGTGGTCTCCCGTTCCCAAATGCGAGGCACCTGGGGCACCCATTTCAGTGGAAGAACACACTTCCATGGCACCTAGGCCCCGCCGCCAAAGTCAGAATCCTCCGCTTCAAAAATCTTCCGCCATTCCGGCATGACCCTGGTCTTCAAAACCACGTTTGAGGTATTCACCAGGGTTGGCCCCGACAACTCGCTTGAACGCCTTACTGAACGCAGCGTCGGACTCGTAACCGACCGACCGAGCGACGTCTATGAGCTTTTTGTCACGCTGTTGTAGTAACTGCATCGCCTTCTGCATCCGCCACTCGGTTACATATTCCAGTGGTGTTTGTCCGAGTAGCTCTTTAAAACGTGCTGCGAATGCGGAGCGAGACATGCCCGCCGCTTCGGCCAGGGATTCGACCGTCCAGGGTGTATTCACTCTGTCGTGAATGGCACTCAGGGCAGTGCCCATTTGAGGATCGAAAATCGCACGAAGCCATCCTTTGTTGCGTTCCGGTCCCGACGCGATATGCGCCCGGAGTACCTGGATAAACAGAACCTCGGCCAGCCGACTCGCGACGACTTCAGATCCCGGCGCCTGTTCTGCCATTTCTGACGCCAGCGCCTGCACTGTGTTGTGAAGAGCAAGCGTGCGTGCCTGATCGGCCTTAATCAGAATGAAGCTCGGCAATAACTGAGTGATCGGCTTCAGGCTGGCGCGATCGAAACTCAAGGACCCACAGACGATTGTCGTCGGTGCGCCACCGCCTCCACAAAGAGCGACATTGCCGTTGGCCTTGGCCCCGATCTCGCGGAAGCTCCACCTCGGACGTGTTCGCGGGCTGTCGCGCAAAACAATCGAAGTCCCCTGGGCCAGCAAAAAGCAATCACCACCGGTGAGGGGAATCGGCTCCGGAATCCCTTCCACACTCAGCCAGCAGTTGCCGCGCGAAAGCATGGCGAAGTGCGCCAAATCTGTGGGTGACATCTTTTTGTCGGAAGGCGTGACTTTTTCTTCGGTCTGATTTTCCTGTTTTACGCCCCACGGGGCTGTGGCTTCGAGCCTGTGCAGACCGAAAGCGGTTACGTGCATCGTTCTGAAGATGTCTGTTATCGGGTCCAACTTAGCCTCCATCTGCTCTTCAAAGCCATAGTGTTCTGTGAGAACTGTACGAAACTGCACAGCTTCGCTTGTCGGACAAGTGCAGCATCAGGTGGAAGAGGCCTCTACCCTGACGGACATTCTCCTTCCAGCGTCACAACTCGTACACTCCTTTTCCTCGAGCCGCGCGTCCCTCAACGGAAAAGGTGCAACACAGCTCGGTTCAGCCCTCTTTTTGGACGAATAGACAAAAGATTAGGACTCCCGAGCAGTTCTCGTCCACCGCCAAAGAACTCTACTCAACTGTACTGAATTCTACAGATCTACCGAAGGGAGTAATTATGGGAAAGCTTGAAGGAAAAGTTGCAGTCATCACCGGTGGCGCTACCGGCATCGGCCGCGCCGCAGCAAAGCGCTTCATCGAGGAGGGCGCCTTCGTCTTCATCTTCGGCCGCCGGCAGGAAGAGCTCGACGCCGCTGTGGCCGACCTCGGGCCCAATGCCCGCGCGGTGAAGGGCTCGGTCTCCGATCTGGCCGACCTCGACCGACTCTACGCGGCGGTGAAGGCCGAGCGCGGAACCCTCGACATCGTCTTCGCCAATGCCGGGGCGGGAAGCCCGCTTCCGCTCGGCAAGATCACCGCCGAGCACATTGACGAAACCTTCGACACCAATGTGAAGGGTACGATCTTCACGGTCCAGAAGGCGCTGCCGCTGATGGGCAAGGGCGGTTCGATCATCCTGACCGGCTCGAGCGCCGGCACCACGGGCGCCCCGACAATGAGCGTCTACAGCGCGAGCAAGGCGGCAGTGCGCAACCTCGCGCGGACCTGGGCGGAGGACCTGAAGGGCACCGGCATCCGGGTAAACGTGCTGTCGCCCGGGCCGACGGCGACCGAACTCGCGAAGGCAGCGCTAGGCGAGGAGGGCCAGAAGGTCTACGCCTCGATGACTCCGCTCCAGCGCATGGCCGATCCGGCGGAGATCGGGGCGGCGGCTGCCTTTCTCGCGTCGGAGGACAGCAGCTTCATGACCGCCAGCGAGCTCGCCGTCGACGGCGGCCTAGCGCAAATCTGACGCGCTCGCCCTGCGGCACTCCATTCGATTATTCGGAGCGCCGTAGGGTTCGGTAAACCAAAGGAGAATATATGAGCTACGCAATTGTAGGATTCGGCAAGATAGGCCAGGCCCTCGCCCACGCCTTCGCCCGTAAAAACATCAACGTGACCGTCGCGAGTCGCCGGCCGCCCGAGGCGTTGGCACCGGAGGCTCGGGCGATTGGACCCACGGTCGTCGCCAAGTCGCTGCGGGATGCGCTCGAGGCCGACACAATCATCTTGGCGGTCCCGTTCGGGGAGCATCGCGAGGTTGCGAAGGCCCTGCCGAGCTGGAAAGGCAAGACGGTCATCGACGCGACGAACGCGTTTGGAGTTCCCCCTGAAGAGCTGGACGGTCTCCTGTCCTCCGCCTTCGTCGCGAAGTCCTTCACCGGCGCTAAGGTCGTGAAAGGTTTCAATCACCTGGTTGCGGCCACCCTGGCTACCGATCCGATCGTCGAGGGCGGCCACCGGGTCGTCTTTCTGTCGAGCGACGACGAGGACGCGATCGCTCCCGTGGCGGATTTGGCCAAACAACTCGGGTTCGCACCCGTCAAGCTGGGAAAGCTCAACGAGGGTGGCGCGCTGGTGCACGCACGCGGCCGCACTTGGGGTCAGCTCATCTTCCAGGATTTGTTCAAGAAGGAGCAGTAATCGATGACTATGTCAGCTTTGGAGGAATAGCGTAAATTCAACATAAAAAAACAACGAAAAACAAAAAGGAAAAAACATATGAGTAATAACCATGGACAACAATTGGCGGGAAAAATCGCGGTTATCACAGGCGGAAGTAGCGGGATTGGCTTGGCCACAGCCAAGCGCTTCGTGGAAGAAGGCGCCCACGTAGTGATCACTGGGCGACGAGAGAAAGAGCTGAAGGAGGCCGCAGCCTTCATCAAGAGAAACGTTACAACGGTCACAGGCGACGTATCGCGCTTGGAAGATCTGGACCGCCTCTATGCCGTTGTGAAAGAGAAACATGGTCACATCGACATACTCTTTGCGAACGCGGGCGCGGGTACAATCGCACCGCTCGCGGTGGCTACCGAGGGACATTTCGACCAGACCTTCGACGTGAACGTAAAGGGAATGTTCTTTACGGTGCAGAAGGCCCTTCCCCTCTTCAAAGACGGCGGCTCGATTATCCTGAACTCTTCGGTCTCAAACGTGTTGGGGCTCCCAGGCTTTACCGCCTACGCCGCGAGTAAGGCGGCTGTGCGCAACTTCGCGCGCGGCTGGACTATGGAGCTGAAAGACCGCAAGATCCGCGTGAATTGTATGAGCCCCGGAGCAATCGATACCCCAGCCTTAGCGACGACGACGGGCCTCACCGCTGAACAGGCCGAGCAAGCGGTCGCCCAGTTCACCTCGCAGATTCCACTCGGTCGCAGGGGCAAGCCCGAGGAAATCGCGGCCGCAGTCGTGTTCCTCGCCTCCGATGAAAGTTCATATATCACCGGCGTGGATCTCGCCGTCGATGGGGGCATGGCGCAGGTCTAGTAAGGAGTGTGCAGATCAAGTCGTGAGAGAAATCGAAAAAATAGCGGTGGTGTGAGAGCTGTCGCGCTGAAACTGGACCTGAGCAAAAAATCGACTTTCGAGAGTTTCGCTCAAGAAGTGAAAAGCAGCTTAAAGTCAGTTTGGAATAGAACGATCGGACGCGATCCGATGTAAGGGAAATGGAGAGATTTCGATGAGCACACAAGAGAATGTCCAGATTGTGAAGAATTTTTTTGCGGCAATCGGCCGCCGCGATAAGCAAGGTTTGCTGGCGTTGTCTGCCGAAGATATTGAGTGGATCATTCCGGGCGAGGACTGGCCGCTGGCCGGCACGCACCGCGGGCACGCGGGATTGGCGGATGTGCTTCAGAAGGCTAACGAAACGGTGGAAACTTCGTACCCAGAGCCCCCCGAGTTCATAGCGCAGGGAGACCGGGTTCTGGTCGTCGGCGTCGCTACGGGGAGAATCAAAGCCACGAATAAGACGTTCGAGGACCATTGGGTCTTCGACATTACCGTTCGAAATGGCAAACTGACGAACATCCGGGAGTATATCGACACGCAAGCACTGGCGCGGGCCTCCGAGATGCCCGCGAGCCCCAGGCCCTAACCCATCTGAAATTGGCGGATCTTGGTTAGTGCATTTTCGCCAATGCACTCACTGAGACACGATAACTACCGAGAAGTCGGCATCTCGTCATCACTCGATTCGTGGATTAACATAGTTTCGATGAAACGACCCGAGGAAATTGCTGACGAGTTCCAGAAAGCGTGGAATAGCCACGAGATGGCCGCACTTGCGTCGCTCTTTTGCGAGGACGCCACCTTTGTCAACCGCTTTGGTCACTACGTGCGCGGCGTTCAGGAAATTGTCTCTCTCCATGCGCCGATCCACGAGACAATCTATAGCGATTCCACGATGGAGAATGAGGTTATTTCTACGGTAGCTCTCGGCGATGATGCCGCGGTGGTCCACTGCTGGAGCCGTCTCACTGTTGGAAAAGCGCATCCGGCTGGTCCGCATGCGGTCGATACCGTTATCCTTGTCGTGTTGAGACTTCAGTCCAATGGTTGGCGCGTCCAGGCGCTTGAGAATGTTACCCTAACGAATCCGCGCACTGGAGAGCCTGTGATGCGGACGTGATTCCGCGCCGTTACCCATGCTTCAGTAGAACTGACAACCTCGCTATTGGACTTTGGTATCGGGTGGGGGTTAGCTAAGCTGGAGAATTGCATTTAGCCGCGATGTTTACCATACGTTCTCCAGTGTTGACCTTACGCACCTTCGACGATGCGAAAGTCTCGTTCCGCGCCGGAAGCGAGCGCCTGAAGCGCCTTCTGGTAAGCCTCGCTCTTCCGGGCTGCCAATGCGGTTTCATAGCTTTCGAATTCGACAACAACCGTCCGCAGCGGCAATCCGGCTTCGTGGGGCTGTACCTGACTCATTGACCTGGTCAAAAATCGTCCGCCGAATGACTCAACCGCGGGCACAGCCAATGCGCCATATGCCTTGACCGCGGAGTCGTCCGAAATTGATCGATATGCAACGATCCAGTATCCTTTTTTCATGGTGCCCTCCTTCTTAAATTGTGAAACTCTTGTTGATCTACTTCGCGTCCTTTAGAACTTAGCCGCGAAAGGCAGGAGCGCCGAAAGGTGCGCCCGTTGCTCCACCGTCAACCACCAGCTCGATCGCATTGATGTAAGACGAATCCTCCGAAGCCAGAAAAAGAACCGCTTTGGCCACTTCTTCCGCCTCTCCCCATCGACCCAGCGGAATCGCTGTGGAATAGAAATCAACCAATTTAGCGGATTCTTCAGCCGAGGCATTGGCGCGAGGGCCACGCTTCCAGATAGGAGTCTTGGTCCATCCAGGCGCGACCACATTCACGCGAATGTTGCGCGGCGCCAGGTCCGCAGCGATGGCACGCGCCATAGAGACTACAGCACCCTTTGTTGCTGCATATGCCGCCATTCCAGCTTGGCCGAGAGAGTCGTGAACCGATCCGTTGAAGATGATGCTGCCGTTGGCGTTCACCAGCGGAGCGGCTGAGTTGACAGTAAAGAAAGCAGCATTGAGGTTTGTATTGATGATGTTTTCAAAAACGGCTTCGTCGGTTGTGCCGGTGGGCGTCTTGCCGGCGATGCCGGCGTTTGCAAAGACGATGTCGAGATTGCCGAAATCCTTGGTCAGGGTTGAAAAGAGGCGCTTGCGATCATCCGCTACCGTCATGTCGGCGCGATAGCCGCGGGCTCTTGGTCCGAGTTCAGCGATTGCGTCATCGATGGTCTTCTGATCGCGGCCTGTGATGGCCACTTCAGCGCCTTCAGCGATGAAAAGACGGGCTGTTGCCAATCCTATACCGCTGTTGCCTCCAGTAATGAGAGCCTTCTTGCCTGCGAGCTTCATAACGCCTCCTTGTTTATATGGACCGCATCAAATATGATGTTCATCATACATGATATATGATGACCATCATAGATGGAGGTTGCATAAAAAATGCGTTACCCCGCCGAAAAAACTGCCGCGAACCATGAGCGGATCGTGAAGGAAGCCTCCCGGCTCTTCCGGGAACGTGGGTTCGACCGTGTAACCGTGGGCGAAGTCATGAAGGCCGCAGGACTGACGCATGGCGCATTTTATGCTCACTTCGGCTCAAAGCAAGAGCTACAGGAGGCGGCAGTTGCCTACGGACAAGCGCTTTCTGCCGGCCGTGCCCGGAGCCATGGCGCCACCAAGAAAGGCAGGCAAGCCTATGCTGATCGATACTTGAACACCCGACACCGGGACAATCCCGGAGACGGTTGCACCATGGCAGCACTGGCTCCGGAGGTAGCTCGCGCGACACCCGAACTCAAAGCAGCCTTCGAGCGGGGACTTGAGGAAATCCTCGCCGCGGCGGGCGGAGACCGAAAAGAAGCAATCTTTCGCACAGCCGCTTTACTCGGCGCGGTCGCGCTGGCCCGCGCAGTGAAAGATGAAAAGCTTTCGAAAGAGATCCTCGAGAGCATTCGGCAGAAGATTGGTTGACAGAGGCGGTGGCCGGAAACGCGCCTCTAGGAAGTTGCGAAATTGGTACCGATAAGTTGTCACAACGCATTTTTCGCTTCGGAAAAAGTTACCGCAGTTTTACCTGCAGTTGGTGTTTGCTGGGGTGACTTTCAACAACATACAGAGCCGGGAGGCACCTCTAAGTTGTTAAAACATTATTTGTGTAAACTCTGAAAAGGCTGGCGTCGGCGATTCAACTCCGTCCCTGGCCACCAAAAAATTCAATGACTTCCGGACGGCCAGCTCCCCCGCTTGGTCACAGGTCACTGACGTCCAGTTCAATTCAACATGCGCTCGCGGTGACGGCTCTGGCGGCGTGGGCGTAATAGGACTCTCATGCCGTTCTCTACCTTCGCAAGTTCAATGGACTTGTCACCATTCGGCGTTACGCTAAAAATCCTGTGGTCATCCTGCTCTCGGGCGGGGGCTCATCGGACTCCTCTACAGTGCCACCAAGCCCGATGGGCAGAGGTGAGGACGATCATGCGCACTTGTGATGCAGATCACTGCCGCCTCAGGCGCTTCTGGTTCATCGTGGAATCGCGAGGTGAGCCATGGGAAGCGTCGAGACTGTCAATGAAATCAAGTTAAGTAATCTTCTTTACCTGACGGATTTCTCGGAGCCCTCTGAAGCCAGTCTGCCGTTTGTGACTGCGATTGCCCGTGAATACGGCTCCAAGATCTACGCCTGTCACATCCTGCTTCCTGATGTTTACGCGTGTATGACCCCTGAATTTGGTCATGTGGTTTACGCGGGCCAAGGGCAAGAGGCGGAAGCAAAAATGCAGAGCATCGAATCGCGACTGAGCGGTCTGCCGCACCAGACCATGATTGAACGGGGATCCGAGGTTCGGGCAACTCTCCAAAGGATCGTGGAGGAAAACAATATCGATCTGCTGGTATTGGGTACGCACGGCCGCAGAGGCATTCAAAAGCTTCTGCTGGGTTCGGTTGCCGAAGAGGTGTGGAGAAGCGCGAACGTGCCTGTACTTACGATCGGCCCTGGAGTCAGCCGCGCTCAAAGCAGCGAAGGATTCCAGTGTGTGCTTTTCGCTACGGATTTCACTGCGGAATCATTGACGGGCTTGCCCTATGCTGTCTCGATGGCTCGAGAAAATCGGGGGCACCTTGTCCTCCTGCATGTGATCCGGCAATTCAAGCAGGAAGAAATCCTGGGAGAGCTATCCGCATCGGATGCCATTTACCACCTGGGCCAACTGGTGCCGACGGACGCGGGGCTGTGTCACCGTCCCGAGCTGGAGGTGAAATATGGCGCCCCTGCGCAAAATATCATCGATACGGCCAGCCGATGTGGCGCTGATTTAATCGTGCTTGGGATTCGCGAAGGGGACGTTTTTGGCGTAGCAACCCATGTAGAGCGGACAGTTGCTCACGACGTGATCGTGGGCGCCCCCTGCCCGGTTCTGACCGTTCGGGGTTAGAGTCCCGTTGCTGAAGTCTTCATCTTAAGGGCTCATCCCATGCGCAGCATGCGTTTGCCCAACTCGACCAATGCGAGGTAAGTCACGGTCGAGATGGCCAAAAACAAAAAGAATGGGGCGGGCAGCGGAACGAATCCGAAGAGCGCGCTGCAGGGCGAATACGGAAGGATTGTGCCGGTTGCGACGATCAGGATGGTCGTGATCGCCAGGGGCAGGCTGGGCCGGCTCTTCAGTGGATTTCCCGCCGTGCGGATCACAAAGATCACAAGCGTTTGCGTGGCCAGGGACTCTACGAACCAGCCGGTGTGAAATTCCGGTTGGCTGGCATGGAAAAAATGCAGAAGCACGTAAAAAGTCAGGAAGTCATAAATCGAGCTGATTGGGCCGATGGTGAGCATGAAATTACGAACCTGCTTCATGTCCCACGGACGTGGGCGCCGCATGTATTCGTCGTCGACGTTGTCGGAAGGAATCGTAAGCTGTGATGCATCGTATAGAAAATTGTTCAGAAGGATTTGTGTAGGAAGCATGGGAAGAAACGGCAGGAATACCGAGGCTGCGGCCATGCTGAACATGTTGCCAAAATTAGAACTGGTCCCCATCAAGAGATACTTGAGAACATTTGCCGATGCCCTTCGGCCTTCAATAATGCCGTTATGAAGAACGCCCAGGCCCGGCTTCAGCAGAATGATGTCCGCCGCGTCACGAGCGACATCTACCGCGGAGGCCACAGAAATGCCGACATCGGCGGCATGCAGGGAGGGGGCGTCATTGATCCCGTCTCCCATGTAGCCCACCACGTGGCCGCGGCGCTTGAGGGCATGAATGATGCGGTGTTTCTGCATCGGGCTTACGCGCGCGAATATTGTCGTCTCTTCCGCCCGGTGCTCGAGCGCAGTATCGCTGGTCGATTCGAGCTCCTCACCCAACATAATAGCTGGATTCTCAATGCCGACCTGTTCGCAAACGTGACGTGCCACCAGTTCGTTGTCGCCGGTCAGGATTTTGACGTCGACACCATCGCGCCTCATGGCCACGACTGAGGCCGCCGCATCCGGACTCGGTGGATCTGCAAACGCAAGGTAACCGGCCAAAACAAGGGAGTGTTCATCCGCTGCTGAAAATCGGGCACGAGGGTCCACGTCGCGATAAGCGACAGCCAGGAGCCGGAATCCTTTGCTGCTCAGGTCGTCGAATGTCTGGCGGCAGCGGTTCCTCAGATTCGTATCGAGGGAAGCGATGCGTCCCTGACTTTCGTAAGAACTGGAGAGTTCGAGAATTCCTTCGGGAGCCCCTTTTACGATCAACAATCCCGCGGCCTCGTTAGTTGTGTTCTTCTCTTTAACGACGATCGAGAGCCGCCGGCGTTCGAAGTCGAAAGGAACTTCATCACACTTCGAATAGGCGTCCGCATCCCGACGTTCACGCTTCAGAATCGCGAGCTCGAGCGGACTACGGATTCCGGTCTCAAACTTGCTGTTGATGTAAGCCAGAGCCAAGGGGCGATCGGAAGGGTGGCCCAGGTAGTCCACTGAGGAATCCAGGATCATCTCTCCGGTGGTCAGGGTGCCGGTCTTGTCGCTGCAGAACACATCGATGGTGCCGAAATTCTGGATGGCGGGTAGATGCTTGACGATGACATGGTTTCGCGCCATTCGAATGGCGCCCCGTCCCAGGGTTACGGAAGTGATCATGGGAAGAAATTCCGGCGTCAGGCCCACCGCCAGGGCAACCGCAAAAACGAAAGATTCGAATGCGTCCTTGTGCATGGCGATGCGCACCACAAGGATGAACAGCACGAGAAAGAAAACGGTTCGGGTGATAAGCAAACCAAAGCGCCGCAGGCCGCGTTGAAACTCCGTTTCTTCCGGCCGGTCAGCCAGTCTCGCTGCGATGGCTCCGAATGCAGTGCGAGGGCCGGTGGCGACCATGCGAGCCACGCCAGTTCCGCTCACTACCGAGGTTCCCAGAAATACCAGATCGGGTGCTTGCGGAGTCCCCTCAACCGCCTTTCCTACCGCCCCTGCCTCTTTTTCTGCAGGCATGGATTCACCCGTTAGGGCGGCCTGCTGCACATAGAGATCTCGTGCCTCAAGGAGTTGGCCGTCGGCCGGGACCAGGTCGCCGGCTGATAAACGGACAATGTCACCCGGTACAATTTCGTGCCGCTTGACTTCTTGCCAATGGCCGTCGCGCAATGCGGTTGCGGTCAAGCTCACGTGTTCTTGCAGCCGCTGAATTGCGCGTTGCGAACGGTAGGTTTGAACGAAGTCGATGGTGACGCTGAATACGACGATGACAAAGATGAGTTCTGCTTCAATCTTCTGGCCCAAAAAGACGGAAATTACGCTGGCGACGAGAAGAATAATGACCAGAGGGTTCAGGAACAAGTGCAGCAATTCAAATGCGAGCAGACCGCGGCGGGTCGAAGCGGGATCGTTCGGTCCGAACTTAGAGAGGCGCGCTTCAGCTTCTTGTGTCGTCAGGCCCACTAACGTGGCCGAGGGACTGGAAATGTCTTGGGCGGAAGCTGAGTGTACGGAACTCATAGATCTCTAGCTCGAACCCTATTTTTGCTGGATGCTGATCAGATATTCCGTTACATTCTGCAGCCGGACGTATCCCAGGTCTTGATCATTTTGAATTTGGTGGAAGACCGGGCCCCAGACCGGCATCTCTCGCGAACCGTGGGCGGCGTGATTCTCGTCCCCGGCTATGATGCTGCGTACCCGGGCGGTAGGAAACGCACCGTGATTTCGTCGCGCAAGAGTAGTAAGCAGCGGAACTTTGGTCTTTAAAGCTGACGCAACCGGGCCGCCTCCGTTTCCATTTACGCCATGGCAGGAGGCACAGTAGTTCCGGAAAATCCTGGCTCCGTCCAGCGGAAGAACTGTGCTTTGATCCGGAGTCTGCGCCCCCGGGGCATTTTGGTGGGCCAAGGCTCGCGGGTTACCTGCGAGCCATAACAGCACAGTGGCGGCAAGAGAAACGCTGGAAACCAATAACCGGGCTATGGGCATAGTGCGTTGGTACTCCTTAAGGTTTATGCGACGTCCTAATTCTAGTCGTCATCACTTGATATCCAGTCACACCGTCGCCGATCTCGTGAATGACTCCCACCGGCTCGTGACCGATGATCAGGCCGGGCTTTACCGGGTATTCGCCTTTCAGGGTCGAAACCACACCCGCCCTTACAGATTTAGAGGTCGAGCACGGCTCGCATAGCGGTTGGATCCTCTACAGCCGATGTGCGGAACCCAAGGCGCTTGGCGATTTTCTTCATCGACAGATTGTCGGGCAAGATTTCCGCGTCAACCTGGTCCAGTTTTTCGTCGCGCGCGACCTGGATCACTCGCCTGAACAATTCCGTCCCCAGGCCCTGATTCTGGCACGCGTCCGATATCAACACCGCAACTTCTCCTTCGTTCTTGGCATGGGACTTCACCAGCCTGCCGACTCCCAGGATGCGACGTTCCCCCGTCGCGTCGCGGTGCTCAGCGACGATTGCCATCTCGCGGTCGTAGTCGACAAAGCAAATGCGCACCAGGCGATCATGTGACACCCGAGAACTCAAGCTAAGCGAGTAAAAGTAACGCAAATACACACTGCGGTCCGAAAGTGTCTCGTGGAATTTCACCATCAGAGGTTCATCTTCGGGACGAATGGGCCGCAGCAATACGCTGGTGCCGTTCTTCATCACCCACGAAGAAACATACTGCGACGGGTAAGGCCGAACCGCCGGCCTGGGGAGACAATCAGGATCGGTCCCGGGCGGGTGCAATACCACGCGGGCGTCGAGGGCGAGGAATTGTCCGGGTGAAGCCAGCAAGGGGTTGACATCGATTTCCGAAATCCAGGGCTGTTCGATCACCAGTTGACTGAAGCGGACCAGCAGACTTTCCAGGGCCGGCAAGTCGACCGGCTTGCGCCCGCGCACGCCCTTGAGGGCCGTGAAAATCCGAGTTTGCTCCATCATCCGCTGGGCAAGCGTGGTGTTCAGGGGAGGCAGCGCCAGGGCCCGATCTCGATACACCTCAACCAGCGGACCACCGGAACCAAACAGGATTACGGGGCCAAACTGTGGGTCAATGCTGCTACCGAGAATCAACTCGTAGCCTTCGATCCGGACCATGGGCTGCACGGTAACGCCGGAGAAATGATCAGGTCCGACTTTCTGTGACACAGAGATCTTGATCGCTTGAAACGCGGAGCGGACGGACGGTTCATCTTCCAGGTTCAGCTTGACGCCGTCCACATCGGTCTTGTGCGTAATCGTTTGGGAAAAGATCTTCAGCACCACTGGGTATCCCAGTGCATTTGCGCAAGACACGGCTTCGTCTTCAGTGCGGGCAATCTGGGTCTCAACCGTAGGAATGCCGTAGTGCGACAGGACCTGTTTGGATTCGAATTCGTTCAGCAAAACACGGCCCTGGCTGCGGGCGGTCTCGATGACATGTTCCGCCTGATGTCGAGCACTCTGGGTCGAGCTCTCCGCCTTCCGCCAGCGCCGGGGTCTCGTAGAGGGCGCGCAGGTTGTAGCTGTAGCGCCACATGTAGGTGAAGGCCCGGGCCGCCGTGTCGGGAAAGGGGAATGTGGGAATCCCGGCGGCATTGAGGATGGTCTCGCCCGGGGCAATGCTGACGCCTCCCATCCAACTGGTGAGCAACGGGTTTCCCGGACGACTGGGCGTACGGCTTCAAACGTTCTGCCACTGCTGCTGGATCGGTCATGCCTTGCGGTGCGAGGATCACCAGCAGGCCGTCGCTATTTGGATCGTTGGTGGCGATTTCAATCGCTTTGGCATAGCGTTCCGAGTCGGCGTCGCCCAGAATGTCAATCGGATTGTTGTGGCTCCAGTGCGGCGGCAGAAATCCATCCAGGGCCTGTTCGGTCTTTTCCGAAAGAATGGCCAGCTCTCCGCCATTTGCGACGAGAGCATCCGTAGCCAGAACTGCGGGCCCTCCGGCATTGGTCAGAATCGTGAGCCGTGGCCCCTTCGGACGTGGCTGCTTGCTGAGAACCTCTGCCATGTAAAACAGGTCCGCGATGGCGCCGACCCGCAACACGCCCGAGCGACGGAAGGCGGCATCCAGAACTTCATCGCTTCCGGTCAACGCTCCGGTGTGAGAGGCAGCTGCCCGGGAGGCAGCTTCCGAACGACCCGCCTTAATAACGATGATAGGTTTTCGCAGCGCGACTTCCCGTGCCGCGGAAAGAAAGGACCGAGCGTCGCCTACCGACTCCATATAAATGAGAATGCTGTGGGTGTTCGGATCGTCACCAAAGTGGTAGATCAGATCTCCCCAGCCCACGTCCAGCATGGAGCCGGTCGAAACAATCGCGCTGAATCCCACTTGTTCGAGCTGGCCCCAATCCAGAATCGCGGTGAGCAGCGCTCCACTCTGGCTCAGGAAGGCTACGTTGCCGGGCCGTGGCGCATCCTTGGCGAAGGTGGCGTTCAGGCCAATCGTCGGATTCATGACGCCCAGACAGTTGGGACCAATCAGGCGCATGGCGCCGCGACCCAACTGTTCCTGAATCTGCCGTTCGAGTTCGACGCCTTCCGCGCCTCTTTCGCGAAATCCCGCGGAGATAACAACTGCCGACTTCACGCCGGCCTCCACGCACTGTCGGATGACGCCGGGAACCGTGCGAGCGGGCGTAGCTACGACGGCTAAATCTACCTTTTCAGGAATGTCGGCGACCGTCGGGTATGCCTTGAGTCCACAAATTTCCGAATGCCGCGAATTAACGGCAAACACCTTTCCGCGAAAGGAAGGATGCAACAAGATTCTCGAGAATGGTTCGCCCAACTGTGCCCGTGCGCTCCGTCGCTCCGATTACGGCGACAGAATCCGGCAGAAATAACGCGTCGAGCCCGGTTCTGAGTTCTTGTCTTGCGACACTCACCGTTTCCTCCCCCTGCTCCACATGAGCCCGCGTTCTCAGCCAGAGTACCAGCGTAGTGCGAAGAGGACTTGTAAGCGAACCAACCCTCTCGGCTCGGTGATTCTGATCACACAGCTAAGTGAGGGGCGCCACTGCCCCGACGCTGAGATCCAGAGATATTTGCATCCCGATGACACAGTTAATCTTGATAATGCCAAAGATTTTCGAAACAAGTCGGTTTTGCTCAAAAACCTGCTGCTCGCGAATGGGACAGTTTCATGGGCCCTGTCTTAGCACCTCTGTGGAGGAGGCAGTCAGATGCTCAAGCGTTATCAGATAACGGTACCACTCTTCTTAGCGATAATGTTGGCACTGTTGACCAGCGTTCCGGCTCCTGTCGCCCGCAGGACCGAAATTTGGCAGCCCAATTCATGCGATTCCTGCATTCTCGCGCCAGTACGGCACGTCGTGCAGTACCTGCCATGTGGACTTTCCCAAGCTTAACGATTTCGGCAAGGCCTTCAAGGATGCCGGATTCAAGCTTCCTAAAGATGACGAGACCTTTATCAAGGTTCCGCCGGTAATGTTGGGATCCCCGGCGTAGAAGGAACGGTGGCCGCATACCATATGGCCCGGAACTATCCCGGGATGGGCCACCTGCCCGATTTACGTGCCGGGAGGGAAGCGTGATGAAGCGCAACAGCGACTGGAGGTCTATACTCCGAAGCGCTAAGTGCCGCGAAGTGTTGGCTCAGGTAGCTGCCCTGCGACAGAAAGGCGAGCGCGTCTACCCGATCCAGAAGGACGTATTCCGTGCTTTCGAGGACTGCCCCTTCCAGGATGTGCGCGTGGTCATTCTCGGCCAAGACCCGTACCCCAATGAGGGTCAGGCTATAGGCCGAGCCTTTGCCGTGCCGGAATCGGCCGAAAAAGTGCCACCTTCACTCAAGAACATCTTTGCAGAGGTAAGGCGAGAATACCCTCGGGGGGAGATGCCGAAACCGACCTTGGAGTCGTGGGCCAAGCAGGGAGTGTTCTTGCTGAACACCACTCTGACGGTGAAGCAGGGTTGCTCCAACAGCCACGCCAAAATTATTAGATGGAAAGAAGCAGTGACCAATCCGACCTTGAAAAAGTTGTCCGCCGAGCGCGAGCACCTTGTCTTCATGCTGTGGGGGACTCACGCCAAGTCGTTCGAGCATATCCTGGATCAGCGACGGCATTTGGTCCTTAAAGCGTCGCATCCGTCGCCTCTGTCGGTAGTAGGCTTTCAAAAGTGTGGTCATTTCCGCAAAGCCAACGACTATCTCAGCGCACACGGCATCGAGCCAGTCATCTGGACGCATGAGCCATGACCACACCGTCCCTCGACACAAGTGATGCACTTGATGGAGGCGTACATACATCCTACGTTATCGGAAATATCTTCAGCCAGAACGCATCGACCAAATCATGCTTGATGAGTGTCTGAACGAGATTAAGCCGCTCTCGGCCTTACCAACTCTGCTTCTGCTTGCAACCAATCCTCTAGTGCGTGCCCATCCGCTCTGCCACGTTCCTCGTAGAGATTATAGGCACGCCGCCGGATTTCAGCCCTGAGTTCGACTTGGGTGTGTCCGTCATTCCCCGCCTTGTCTTGATTTAGAACTTTGGGCGTTTTCACAGGAGTATTTCTCCAAATTCGTAAGACCCCTCTCGAACTTCTTGGGCGTGGAGGGTTGTGTTGTATGGAATCGTCAGTACCGGGCAGTGGGCTTGGGCAATAACCTTGTGCGCCGTTGACCATGGCAGATGCGTGGCTGCGCCCAGGTAGCCCGACGCGGCCCGCACTCCGAGCACGATAAGATCTGCCCTGGTGTCCAGAGCCTCCTGCAGTATGCAATCAGCGGGTGGGCCAATTTGGACCTTGGATCTGGGTGAGCACCACCGGCTGGCTTCTTCCGGCACCAACCTCTCCAGCCTTTGGAGAGCGAGATTGATCGGTCCCGGCTGGCGGTCCGTGTCTGTGCGCTTCTCGATCACGTGAAGCAAGGTCAGCTTAGTCTGAAATTCTTGTGCCAAGGAGGTGGCGAAGGCGGCTGCGGCGAGGGATTCCGGGCTGAAATCGGTGGCGTAAACGATCTGTTCAACTGAAATCTCAGCCGGCTTTAGATCTTTTCCGTTACGCGCCATCGCGATCAACTTGGCTCTACCGGCGATTTTTGGGCCAACGGTAAGAACCGGACAAGGAGCCAGACGCAAAATCTCTTCGGCCTTGGATCCGAGTAGCAACTTCTCCACGCCTGTACGCCCGTGCGTTCCTACGACCAGCAGGTCAATTTCCTGGGTCTGGATAATGTCAGACAAGCTCTCCCACACTTCGCCTTCGCGGAGGTGAGTGTGGTGAGGGACACTCTTCAGATGTGAGGCCAAAGTCTCCATCCGTTCACGGACATCTGCGACCGCAGCCTCGTGGATGGAGTCGAGAGTGGCCGGATCGCCAGGCTGGGAAGGAATGATATAAGCGGCCGGCGACATTATATGAGCAATGTGCAATCGACTATCGTAGCGGCGGGCGAAAGCTGCCGCATACGGCAGGGCTGCTTGCGAGGCTTCGGAAAAATCCGTAGCAAAAAGGATGTTCTTCAGAGAAACAACGGCGTGACGAGTGACTTCCGAGGTGCTCATAACTATCTCCTGAAAAATCCCTTACCCATTTAAGTTCACACTTCTCTCGCTTGGGCGCCGTGCCCCGGGTCACCACGGGTTGTGACTATGCTCACTCCAGGCTCCCTTATGGTTCGCGACTCGTTGGCGATGCTATAGGATGAGGTGCGCCGTCGGATCCATCCCCAGCCGCCTCGAAATGACTCTTGAACATACCAACGTGATTGGAATCGCCATAGCAGCCCTGGGTGGCGCCGCGGTTGGTCTGGAGCGTGAGTGGTCGGGTCACGCGGGCGGTGCGGAGGCACACTTTGCTGGCATCCGAACCTTTACCCTCCTGGGCGGAATGGCGGGTGTAGCTGGTTGGTTCTGGACCTTGGGATTGCAGGCCGTGGCGATCGTTCTGCTGGCCGGCGCAACTGCGCTGGTGGTGGCTGCGTATGCCGCTGCCAGCCGGCGCGACGTCGACGGCACCACAGAAGTCGCTGCACTGGTGGTGCTATCAGCCGGCGTCCTGGCAGGAACTGGCTATCTCGTGTTGGCCAGTGCCATTGTGGCAATCACTACGCTCCTTCTGGTTGAGAAGTCATGGCTGCATTCGACGATAGCCCGCATCGACGACGCGGGTTTGCGAGCCGGCGTCCGCTTCGCGGTGATGGCGGTTGTCATCCTTCCCCTGTTGCCGGATGGCCCGTATGGTCCTTTTGGCGGAGTCCGGCCGCGCCAACTTTGGCTCTTTGTACTCTTGTTTTCGGGATTGAGCTTCATCGGCTACATGGCGCGTCGCTTCGTAGGCTCTGAGCGCGGGTTCCCGGTGTTGGGTTTGATCGGTGGATTTGTTTCTTCTACGGCGGTTACGTTTGCTTTTGCACGCACCAGCCGCCAGGAGCGGGAATCCTCATTTCCGCTTTCCGTCGGAGTCGTAGCCGCATGCACCATCATGGATTTGAGGGTCCTGGCTGCCACTGCGATCCTCAGGCCCGCGCTGGCCCTGGCCTTGATCCCCTATCTGGTGGCCCCGTTTCTCGTGGGCGCGATCATAGTTTTGATCGGACTGAAACGCCGCGAAGAGAAGGGTTCGGTGCAACCTCCCTCCAACCCGCTACAGGTGATGTCGGCACTACAGATGACAGTGCTGTTTCAGCTCGTGTTATTTGCAGTCCACGCAGTTCGTTTGCGCTGGGGTGCAACTGGCCTGCTATTCTCGGGCGCAATTCTTGGCCTCACCGATGTGGATGTTCTCACCATCTCGATGGCGAAGAGCGCGGAAGGACAGATACCGATTCCAGTCGCTGCCCAGGCGATTGCCATCGGCATACTGTCCAACACAATTCTGAAGCTGCTCCTGGGGGCCGCCGTTGGACGGGGCAGATTCAGAACACTGACGCCGGCCTGGCTGGCAATCATGGCTGTCGCTTCGGCGGCTTCCATCGCCGCGTTGCGCTGATGCCTTCAGGAGGTGGCTGACAATCCCACTATGCTCGATGGAAGAAGTGTTGTGACCGGGCTGGGTTGCTTTTCATTTCCTTGCGCAGCAAGGCCAGGTAGACCATGAAAGAAACGGTCGAGACCAGAATGGTGTATGCGAATAATGTAGTTATTTCAGCCAAGTTGCGGAAGTAAATGTGACTTCGACTGAGTAGCGCGAAGATCACAAGCAACGTGATCGGGCCAGAACTAGCGCCCACAATCAAGGCTCGCGGCCAGGACAGGCGCGTGATCGAGCGGGCAGGGAACAGCAAGGTTGCGGGCACGCCTACGAGCATCCAACCTAGGAGCGAGAAGATCGCATAAAGGATGAAGGTCTCAACCGCGTCTGGAAGTGCGCGAGCAGGTTCTCCCGCGAGTATCGTGGCATGGAGCGCGTGTTGGAGAAGAAAAAAGAGCAGGATCAAATCACCCGCTAACAGTCCCACCAAGGCGTAGAAAAGCCGTTTGGCGGGACTGATGCCGAGGAATCTTTGTGTTCTTCACCGTCGTCACCTCTGTCATTCCGGCCGTTAACACCTCACTGTGCCGCTTTGTCGTCCGACGGGTTTCTTCTTCGCCAGTGATCGGACATAGTTCACCAGGTCCCAGAGTTCATCAGTTTTGACGCGAGCGCCTTCCGGCGGCATGTCGCCTTTTCCGAACTTGATGATGTAAAACAGTTCTCCGTCGGTCCTTTCTTTCAGGGTTGCGGGATCAGTGAAGTCGCTGACTTTCAACTTCATATCTGCCCCGACTTCGCCCTTGCCGTCGCCGTCGTTACCGTGGCACATGGCGCAGTCATAGCCATACCATTTCTTGCCATGAGCGATCGACTCAGGAGTGGCCTTCACTGGATTGGCCTGATGGACTGCCTCTTCAGGAATCGTGTAAGGCGCAACCGGCGCCTTGGGAGGTTGTTTAGTCTCTTGTGCGTGGGCACAAAAGCCAACCACGAAAAAGAGAGAAACAATCAGCGAGATTTTCACCGGACAACCTCCGGACATATTCGCACGACTACTACCGGCCAGCCGCTTGTAGTTCTTTCGACTCAGTTCTCTTCGCGCCCTCTTGTCCCGGGCGCAGAATCGCGGATACAGCTTGCTGATCGTTCAGTATCCGTGCCACTAGTAGGAGGCCACCCTCGCTGGCCGCGACTTTCTCGGCCGCCTCAAGTGCTCGACCGTACAGCGCGTGCGCGACCACGTAGTCATGGTTGTCATGATGGCGGCTGGCCAGCAAGTACAGATTGTTCGCAAAAGCCACCCACTGTTTCCTGCTGGAGTCCGCCCAGTTCGTTAGGACTGGCAGTCGTTGGCTCCGTCTCGGAGTCCCGCTCGCGTTGTTCTTCGATTCGGTTGATTTGATCTCGCAGCCAGCCAGCGAGCGCTTCTTCCAATTCCAGTTGGGTCCCGCAGCGATAGAAGTAATCGGCTGTCTCACCCTTCGAAGTCAGAGGAATGAGCCGGCACGGCGAAACCTGGTCTTTTAGCTCTGCAGGGACAAAGTCGATCAGCAGGCATTCGCTGCAGGGATGAGTGTGAGCAGGGTCGCCAAAGTTAGGGCAGGTGAGCGAGTCCTCGAACACCAGCGGACGGCGCCACGGCGTGTGCGGAGAACGACCATAGCCTCCATCTTCCAGGAATTTCAGCTCGAACTTAAGAAGATCCAGCAGGTCACGATCGTCTTTTGCCATAAGGCACCTCGCAGAATCAGAATCGCAGGAAGTGGGCTGAGTTTGCGATGGCATGGATCACCGGTCACAGTGATCGAAGATCACAGTGATTCGCGGCACGCCCTCAGCGCCGATCGGGCAGGTAGAAACTAGATCAAATCTGATCTTCGAATTCCAGCGACGGCATGAGGGCAAGAGCTGCAAGCAACACAACATACACTGTTCCGGCAACAGGATCCCGGCCTGCAAGATACGCAGCAATCGTTAGCCCTCTTATCCAGAGCACAACGGTGAATTCGGTAAGAAGCAAGAGGCCAAGCGCGACCAGGCCGACAGCCAGCCGCCCTGGGAAAGAAGCTCGAATAGCGAGACGCCCAACCACCCATCGCGAGGCGAGAACGGTGATCGCAAACATAATAGGCGCCTCCATCAGTTCCGCCTTCCCGGTTCCGAAACTCGGAACGATCCAGAGGGTACGGATGGTGCCGAGGAAGAAGCCGGCGCCAAAAACCACCGCGAAATAGAGTGCGCCAGCCTTCAGAATCTTTTTTATCGGATCCCGTTCATCCGGTTGTCTCTGACTCATTGGCGGCTGGCTTGATGCATCGGTTCGTCTTTCAACGCAGTGCTGTACACGGCCGTCTGACTACGCCGTATCCGGCCTTCGGCCTCTCTTTTCACCAGCCGGAGAGACATCCATCGAATCACCTCGACACCAGGCGAAACCAACGACCAGTACCGCCGGAAGGCTTTGCGGGCGGCTTGGTCGGTAGTCGCGACGCGAGTTTCGGTGCGGGCGATAGATTCCGTGGCGTTGATCGGATCGGCGCGCAGGGTCCACACGATCTTTGCGAAACCGGGTTCGTGAAAGCCGGCAAACTCCTGGGGCGGCAGCGGGCGGAATACGGGGTTGGCGTCCCACGGACGCGTAACAGCGCCAAGGACGACCTCGCGGTCAGGAATCTCGGCCAGCACAGCCCATCCTAATTCCTTGGCCCATGCCAGTAGCGTCCGCGGGCTGCGCACCTTGTCAGGCTTGGCGCCCAGGATCAGTTCCCGGGTTTTGAAGATGGCGCGGATGATTGGCGATTGCGCGAGATCCATGTCGCAAGCTGCCGCTAGAGCAATCGCGGCTGGCGCGGCCACGCGCACATGATGACGTTCGACCACCTCATACGCGGGAATGAACTCATCGAGCAACCGGTCGGCTTCGTCCATGTCCGGGCCTGGAGGATGTCCGTATTGCAACCAGGTGAAACCGGCGCGAGTAGTGTACAAAGCGGTGGCGAGTCCAGCGCCAGCCGCCAACCAGCGGAGGGCGGGCGATTTAGTGCGCATTCGCTTCATAAGGCATCCTTTCGACGAATGCAACTCGCCACCGTCTTCCTAACCACGCACCGTCAGCACCGGGCACCGCGCTTGCGCAACCACTTGAGAGGCGACTGGCCAGGGCATATGCTCGGTTACGGCGCTGTCACCCGATTTTCTCACTCCCATTACGATCAGGTTCACATGCCGTTCCTCAGCGAAGCGCAGGATGCCCTCAGCCGGGAACTCGAAGCGCGTCACGAACTCAGGCTTACACCAGTCCTCGGCCTCTGCAGGCACCATGAGCCGCATTGCCTCGCGGGCACTAACCTCGTCAGATTCTCGGTACTGGGTAGGAACCATGGGCATCAGTTGTAAGAAAATCAGTGTCGCCTGATTCTCTTCCGCCAGAGACAAGGCGTAGGGAAGAGCTTTCAGGGAAGTCTCCGAGCCGTCGGTGGGGAAAAGAATGGTTTCGAGCTTCCAGTTTGTGTCGCTCGGAGGAGTGACATGAGGGCCGATCGTCAGTACGGGACAAGTTGCTCTTCTATAGATCTTCTCTGCATCCGATCCGAGTACAAGCTTTCTCAGCCCCTGGCGCCCGTGCGTACCTGTAACCACGAGGTCGATCTTGTTCTTTCGAATGATATCGGAAATCACGTCCCACACATCGCCACGCTTTAACAGCATCTCGGCGGGTCTGACTGCCAGAGAGTTGCCCAGAGAGAATTCCGCGAGTTTTCCCTCCGCTTCCAGGAAAGCCGGATCGGCGTCTCCGGGCAGCGGATCTAAAGGCACACTCATGTGCAGTTCCGGGCTAACCGCGTGCGCCACAATAATCTTGGCCTCGTACTGGCGCGCCAGAGCGGCTGCAAATGGCAGAGCATTCTTTGAAGCCTTCGAGAAATCGGTCGTTACCAGGATATTGCTGAGCGATATGCGCGTGTTCGTCTGAAGTGCTTCCATGATGGTGTCTCCTCTTAGGGTGGCGGTGTCTCGTCACACAGGCACCATTTGTAGGCATCCCGGACAATCCCGCAGTGACGCTGATCACTTCCTCTGGTGACCCTAACCACTGTAGGTTCCGACCCGTGCCCGGTAAAAAGGATCAACGATTCGAGCAGGGGAAGAGACAGTCTGCGCCTGGAAGGGAAGAATTCTTTTCAGCTTGATTCGCGGGCCCCCAGTATTCGGTTCAAGCAAGACGCGTATCAGGGAACGGGTCTCGATTCCAGTGATCGCCAGCCTGAACGGAGTTTCTCCCGGCGACTGGGCGCGATATGCCGGCATGATGGAGCAAGCGGGAGCAAACGCGAACTGAACATCTACGCCATCATCACCGATCCCAATATCATCGGCGCTGACCCCGCGGATTGTCGAATGGCGGCGGCCTGCGTTGAGCAGTGCGAAAACTTCACCGCGACCGGAATACGGTCACTACGAACTGTGATGGCCGTCACCGACGGGTCGGCACAGCCAGGTGAAAAATGTACAGGACTGCTGGAGCACAAGGAGAGCATTGTGGCAGACACAGGAGAACGGCGAGAGATCAAGGAACGCACTGATGCAAAGGAAGAAGAGGTTGTGGCCGAATCAAAGAAGTTATTGCAAGAGTCAGTGACAGAGTCGGACCAGATATTGCGCAGACGCGGTCGCGTCAAACGGAAGGGAACTTTGTCAAGGAACCAGTAGCCGAATGGCTCCGCATAACTCGAGTCAGCGCTATGGTGCGATTCTGAATGGCAGAACGAAAGGACCTTACGATGGACGAATCACGGATCAAACGGGTCCTCGTCGTGGATAACGACGAAAGAGAATCCGCAAGGCTGGGAGTGACGTTACAGCGGGCAGGCTTCGATTCGACCGCCACGTGGAGTGGACTTGAGGCCCTGCAACTACTGAAATCCGGGGAATACGACATCCTGCTGGTCAGCAGTTACCTTCCGGATATGTATGTGGGGGACTTCATTGAGCGCGTGAATCGATTGCCGGTCCGGCCGTGCTCGATCGTCATGCAGGAGGGCTGCACTCCCGCCGCTAGTCTGCCGGAAGCGGAGCACGCGGTCACAGGAGACATTTGTCAGGCAAGATAAGAGCTGCGATACTCTCCGCTCACGGCTAGGGTCGACGACCAGTGACAGCCTTGGTCCTCAATGTGGCGCTCCCAATCGTAGCTCCCTGAGCCCTCGCTCGTTTGTCTTGCGGGTGAGCCTGGCCACACCGCCTAGTGCTTGAATATCACCTGGCCTGGAAGTAGTGATCCGGCCGCGACACGGAAACTTGCCGGATGGCGAGGCATATCGGACTGGGTGTTCTTGTCCGAAATCCCGGCTAAGCTGCGTGTCTAGGCGGAGTGATTGTACCGTGCGCGAGGCTTCAGTTTCGCCCCGGCAACCAGGAACCAACTACAATAAAGCCGTGGGCCACGGAGATGAAAAATTCCGCCGTTTGCTGGAAGCAGCGCCTGACGCCATGGTCATTGTGGATCGCACCGGGCGGATCCTGCTGGTCAACTCGCAGACGGAGAAGACGTTTGGCTATACGCGAGAAGAACTGCTCAACCAGCCGGTCGAGATTCTGATTCCCGAGAAGTTCCGTCACGGACATTCCCAGCACAGAGGTGCCTATTACTGCGCGCCTCACCCGCGCCCCATGGGTACCGGTCTTGAGCTGCTCGGGCGCCGCAAAGATGGCACCACTTTTCCAGTAGAAATCAGCCTGAGCCCACTCGAGGAACCGGACGGTCTACTGGTCACGGCTGCGATTCGCGATGTGACCGAACGCAAGCGAGCGGAAGAAGCCCTGCGGCTAAGCCAGGAGCGCTTCAGGCTGCTGGTGGAAGAAGTCAGGGACTATGCCATTTTCATGCTCGACCCCACCGGAAAAGATCCTGAGCTGGAACGAGGGTGCGCGGAAAATCAAGGGCTATACCGCCGATGAAATCATTGGGCAACACTTTTCCGTTTTCTATCACCTCCGAGGATATTGATCGTGGTAAGCCGAACGAGGAACTCACATTCGCCGCCGCGGAAGGCCGTTGGGAAGAGGAAGGCTGGCGGCTCCGGAAGGATGGTTCGCGCTTCTGGGCGGATGTTGTAATCACGGCTCTGCATGACAAGGACGGCAACCTGTTGGGCTTCACTAAGGTCACGCGCGACATCACCGAAGGAAAACGGGCTCGCGAAGCGTTTCTGCTGGAAGTGACGAGCGCGCTGGTGTCGAATCTCGACATCCGCCAGTTGCTGTCCGCCATTGCCACCTGTGTCCGACAGGTCAAGCCGTTCGACTATGCCGCACTCGCGCTCTACGATGCGCCAACCGGGATGCTGCGCATGCATGTGCTTGAGCCGTCCGCCGGCGCGAAGTCAACATTAGTTTCGGCGAAGAGCCTCTGGTCGCCCTGGGCAAGTCACCATCGGGTTGGGCGTTCACGGCCCGCAAGCCTCTGCTTCTTAAGGGGCTGCCTGACGAAAAATGGCCTTTCGAGTTACCACCCCAATTTGCCCATCAGTCGTTGAAGTCTGGCTGCTGGATTCCATTGATTGGGCGGGAAGGCGTGCTGGGAACGTTGAATGTGTTTAGCCGGCGTCCGGGAAACTTTACCGAAGACGACGTGAGCATACTGGCCCAGATCGCAGGCCAGGTGGCCATAGCTTTCGGCAATGCCTTGGCGTTCCAGCGCGTCTCCGAACTAAAGGACCAACTCGCAGAGCAGAAGCAATATCTGGAAGACGAACTGAAAACGGAGTTTAATTTTGAGGAAATTATCGGCCACAGCAAGCCCATAAGGCGAGTTCTGAAACAGGTCGAAACCGTGGCCCCTACCGATTCCACGGTTTTGATTCTTGGGGAAACCGGTACGGGAAAGGAATTGCTCGCTCGCGCGGTTCACAATCTGAGCCCGCGCCATGACCACACTTTCGTCCGCGTCAATTGCGCCTCCATTCCTGCCGGCCTGCTTGAAAGCGAGTTGTTCGGTCACGAAAAAGGAGCATTCACCGGCGCCATTGCAGCCCGAGTGGGACGGCTGGAACTGGCTCATCAGGGAACGATTTTTCTCGATGAGGTTGGGGATATCCCGCTTGAGTTGCAGCCAAAATTGTTGCGCGCATTGCAGGAAAAAGAGTTCGAACGGCTGGGCAGTACCCGCACGATCACAACTGACGTTCGCATCGTCGCCGCCACCAACCGCGACCTGGGAAAACTGGTAGCTTCGGGGCAATTCCGTAGTGACCTGTTTTACCGGCTGAATGTTTTTCCCATCATGGTGCCGCCGCTGCGCGAGCGGCGCGAGGACATCCCACTGCTGGTCCAATATTTCCTGTCGAAATTTTCCCAGCGGATGAAGAAAAAGATCGAGATCGTGTCACCGGAGGGGATGCAGGCACTGTGCCGATATTCCTGGCCAGGCAATATTCGCGAACTGGAACATGTCATCGAGCGTGCGGTTATTCTATCCAGCGGTCCCGTCTTGAAGATTCCCGCGTTTGAGCCTGTCGCCGGCAGACGCTGGCTTGCCCTCCACTTCTTCGGCGCTGGAGGACGTTGAGCGGGAACACATCATCCGTGTACTCAGAGAAACCAAAGGCAAGATCGGTGGACCGGGCGGCGCGGCCGAGCGCCTGGGCATGAATCGCACAACCTTAAACTCGCGCATGCAGAAGCTGAAAATCCCACGTCAACAAGTGTGATCCAGTCTGGCTCGGTTCTGGGTGGGACAAATCACCGCAATCCGTGATCTTCATCACTGCGTCGTCGCACCCCTTCTGCGATTCTGTATTTGCCGCACCGGCTGCGTTGGTTCCCTCAAATGCAGGTAAGGAACGGAACCGCCGGAGTCGGCACAGATTACCCCAGGAAAGTGAGGAAATTATCATGGCAACATCCGTTGCAGTACAGCGAGCTGAGGAAAAACCGGTCACAATAACTCCGGTCGAGAATCTGATGGATCGGGTTAACAAGATGTCCCAAGCAATTACGCAGAGAGCATACGAAATCTTCGAGGGAAACGGGCGGAGGTTCGGCCATGACCTCGAAGACTGGTTCAAAGCTGAAATGGATATGCTTCATCCGGTTCATGTGAATATCGCTGAGGCGGAAGATAGCCTTGAGGTCAAGGCTGAGGTGCCTGGTTTCAGCGAGAAGGAGATCGAAGTCAGCGTCGAACCGCGCCGCTTGACCATCACCGGCAAGCGCGAAACCGAGACAACAAAGAGAAGAGAAGAAAAGCAAGACGGTCTATTCGGAATTTTGCTCGAACCAGATCCTGCGAACTGTCGATCTGCCTGCGAGTGTGGATGCCGAGAAGACCACCGCAACTTTGAAGAATGGCGTCCTGCAGTTGACGATGCCAAAAGCTGCCAAGGCGAAAACGATCGAGATCAAGCCCAAGGCCGCGTAGTTTCCAGGATCGGTGCGGACGGGCAACCCGGAAGCGACTCCGCCCTTGCCCTTCGTACCAACTCGAATCCGGGGATTTTAGGATCCAGCAGTCCGCTCGAAACTGACGGAATGCCGCCGACTGACGATATGTCGTCTCGTCACTGGTCTTAAGCGATTGCCTGCGCAGTTAACATCCCATCTCACTCTTCCACACCTATCTTAATCATATTAAATGAGTTAGATATCCATGGTCTGCAGGATCGCGCTATTGGCACCGCCCGTGCTCTTATCATCGCGTGCTCAGGATCACCATTCAGAGAACCTCCGATGTCGTCCTCCTGAAGCTGGAGGGCAGCGTTAAGGGGCCGTGGGTGGATGAGTTGCGAAAGGCCTGGCTTACCGTCGGCAAAGATGGCAGGCGGAGAGCCGGTTAGCATCGACCTGGGCGCGGTGAGTTTCATTGATGCAAGAGGGCGGGACCTGCTCCTGCGAATGCAGAGAGAAGGTGTTGCTCTCAAGGGTGCCTCGGGTTTCCTCCGTCAGAGTCTTGGAGGACGAGGAACACAAACGCCGAATCGTTTCTGGAAGACAGGAGCTCGAAATGACAACGCACGCACCGTACGGAATGGAAATTGACAGATGATTGCGCCAGCTGCCCCATGCGAAAAGACGGATTCTTTTGTCAGATGAGTGCAGCAACTCTGGCAGATTTCCAGAAGATGAAATTCACCAGCACGTATCCCGCTGGGGCTGTCTTGTTTGTCGAGAGCCAGGTGCCGCGTGGAGTGTACATGCTCTGCAAAGGGCGCGTGAAACTGACCATGGCCTCGCCCGGGGGGAAAACCGTGATCGTGCGGGTAGTCGAAGCGGGAGAACTGCTGGGCCTGCACGCCGCCGTTTCCGGAGATCCACACGAAGTCACTGCCGAGACTCTTCAACCCTGCCAGGTCGATTTCATCCGGCGCGATGATTTTATGAAACTGTTACATGAACACGGCGATGCCTCGATCAGTGCGATGCAGCAATTCAGCAGCTATTACCGCGGAGCGTGCCACCAGATTCGCTACCTGGGCCTGACTCCGTCGGCGACCGAAAAAATGGCTTGCTTCCTGCTGGAATCGGCTGTCCACGGGCAGGAAACGCCGAAAGGCATCCGCTTCAATTTGACTTTGACCCACGAAGAGATCGCCCAGGTCGTCGGAGTGACACGCGAGACCGTTACCAGGGCCCTCACCGAATTGAGAACCAAGATGTTGATCTCCACCAAGGGTCCGAGCGTGCTAATCAGAAACAAGTCGGCGCTCGAAGCCATGGTGGTTGCGTAAGGGGACAGCGGCGGGGTTGGCGGGCAGGTTCTTCCTTGGTTACGGCGGTGAAATCGCTACGTCCCATTTCGATCTGTCGCCGGTGGTGCGGGCTGGTGTTTCGACTGTTTCCTCCTAGCCTGAGTAGCGAGCTGTCAGTACTGGGCAATTGGCTTGCAGCACGACCCGGTAGGCAACCGTATTGCGAAAATGGGTTGTGATCTCGCCAGCCTTCCGTACACCCAGGCCGATGAGGTCTGCACGTCCAGATTCGGCATGAGCAAGGATACGCTCTGCGGCATCCCCAAAATCGATTATGAACTCAGCCGGGCATCGCGGATCCACGTAGGGAGAAAAGATGTCCTGCATCTCCTTGCGCAAAGGCTCCGCCAGGGACTTGCCATCTCGGTTCGTGGCCGTCTCAATCGGCAAGACATGAAGCAATGTGAGTGATGCCTTGTACTGCGACGCCAGCGAAGCGAGGTAGGGGAACACTGCCCGGGATTCATCCGAAAGATCGGTGGGAAAAAGGATGTGCCTGATGTCAGTAGCCAGCATCGCGGCTTTTGAAACGTTGGGTCCGACCGTGAGCACGGGACACGGCAAATGGCGGAACAACTCCTCAGCCACCGAGCCCATGAGCAGATGCTTTATTCCGGTGCGGCCGTGAGTGCCTAAAATCGCAAGATCAATCTTGTGCTCGCGCACAAAGCGCTCAACCTCATCGGTCGGGATTCCTGATCGAACAACCGCCGTTGTCGAAAGTCCGGCCAGATCTCCCGTTTTCAGGAGGTCTAGAACTTTGGATCGAGTTGTCAGCTCGTCTCTATGCTGCAGGGTTGCAGCAGCCTCGGGGCTGACCATGGCGTATGAGATGGATGTCGAGACATTCAATACAAACACCCGCGACCCATATTTGTGCGCAATCGTGGAAACCAATGGCAAGGCCGCCAGGGATGCATTGGAGAAGTCGGTAGCGTAGAGGATTCGCTGCAGTTCGATGGCGGGGGCAATGGGAATAACAACTGTAGAAGCTTTCATAGTCATCACCTCCGTCGATTTTCTCTGATGGCGGGATTTGTTTCGGTGACGGACCTCACACCCGTGCGTGTCTTCCGTCACTCCGCCCGCGGCACGTTCCAGATCGTGGATTTAGATATCGCGTAACTTTGCGGCGGGAAGGGCCATGCGGACAGCATTGAGGACGGCCACCAGATCAATGAGTTCCTGGGCGATGGCGCCATCGATCGCCGGCAAAAACCCGAAGGCGGCAGCCAGCATACCCAGTGTGCTGAGCGCCATTCCCCCGACTGCGCTTTGCAGGGCGATCGAACGCATGCGACGGCCGATGTGGATGAGTTCGTCTACTTTGCCGAGAGACGACTCCAGGATGACGGCGTCAGCAGCTTCGGCGGCGACATCGCTGTTCAAGCCAAAGGCTAGGCTGACCGTGGCTGCTTGCATGGCCGGCGCGTCATTAATGCCGTCCCCGACGAACAGTGTTTTTGCCCGATTCGTTTCTTCCCGGACAATCGCGACCTTCTGTTCGGGGCTCTGTCCGGAGTAAATCTCGCTGATCCCAACGGTGCCGGCCAGATAGCGGACCTCCGACTCGCGATCCCCTGAAACCAGCAAGACTCTGTTGACTTGGTGCTTCGGCCTGAGATGCTCGACGAAGATTCTACTATCGTGTCGAGGAGCATCATGAAAGCGGAGGGCCGCCGCGAACCTTCCGTCGATAAAAACCAGGCATTCGAGTCCAGAGTGAACTGGAGGGAGTCACGATCTCGCGATCCCGAACCCGGTCCCGGCCAGTAAGCAAGATGGTTCTTCCCTGGACGTTTCCTTGAAGCCCCTGCCCGGGAGGCTCGCTGATTTCGGATGCAGCGTCAAGTGGAAGATGGGCGCGGTCCGCAGCGCTAAGAACCGCCTGCGCCAAAGGATGTTTGGAGTAGCATTCGAGGCTGGCCGCGGCGGACAAGACATCTTGTTCTTCAAATCCGGGTGCGCATAGGATTTCGGTCAACTTCGGATGCCCGTAGGTTAGGGTCCCCGTCTTGTCGAAGATAAACGTTCGGCACGAATCAATCTGTTCAAGAATCGCCGGATTCTTGATTATGATTCCCGAACGCGCCGAGAGCGAGATCGCCGCGATAATGGCGACGGGAATCGCAATCAGTAGCGGACAGGGCGTTGCAATCACTAACACGGCCAGGAATCGATGCGAATCCAGGCTGAGCATCCATGCCAGCAGCGCAATGAGAACTGCAACCGGTGTGTACCACGCGCCGAGCTGGTCCCCAAGACGGCGCAACCGGGGACGCCGCTGCTGGGTCTGCTCCATTACGTGCATGATCCGCGCGTATCGGGAGTCTATGGGCAACTTGTCGGCTCGAATGGTTAGGACGGTTTCTCCGTTCAGCGCTCCCGAGATGACCTTGGAGCCTGCGGCCTTGGAGACTTCGAAAGGCTCTCCAGTCAGAAAGGCTTCGTTCATCCTTCCGTGGCCCTCGACGACAACACCATCCGCTGGGCAAACCTCATGGGGATAGATGATCAGGAAATCCCCGACCTCGACCTGGTTCAGCGATACCTCCACCGTTTGAGTCCCGACCCTGCGGCGGGTCGTCTGCGGCATGCGATTCGCCAAGGCATCGAGAATGGAAGATGCGCGCCGAGAGGTGTACTCCTCGAGCGCGGTGCCTCCGGAAAGCATCAGCACGACAATGGAGCCGACCAGATATTCGCCCTGAATCACCGAAACCAGGATCGAGAGCCCGGCTAAGAGGTCCGACCCAAATTCCCGGACTGCCAACTTGCGGACCAGAGCGATCACGAGCGGCAACCCACCCAATAGAAGGACTGCGTAGAGTGGCGCGCGCGAGACTTGTGGAGATGCGTGGAAGGCGAAGCGTAAGATAAGGTGAATCGCGATCCCGGTGGTCGCAAGAAGTGCAACCGGAAGAACGCTTCTGTCGGACGATTGCTTCGGGCCGGTCGGATGTGCGGTAACGCCACTGTAACGAATTGTCATTGGAACGGCGCCTAGCTCATCTCATCCTATCCCACCCTTGTTGTTCGCCGGATTGCTGACTTCATCGAGGATATGCAAACCGCAGACGGCGGCGATGGTACAACCGTATAGAGTTGTGTAAACCGGGGATTACTGCCAACTACACAACCGACCTGTGTGGTCCGGTCTTCTCGCAAGTTCATCCCTAGACGCGCACCTGCAGCTCCACCCCATACCGCATTGGCCAAGGTCAACAGGTTATAGTCGGGCGAATTACGCGCTGGCGCCGGCAGAATCCATGAGACCACGGTTTGGGCCGCATCTCGGTGGTCCACCATAAACACCTTTCCCGGCCCCACCGGAATCGGTACTGGAATTCTAGCGGCGGGCGGAGCACCGCCCGCCCACGTTCCAAAATTATTGTTGGCAAGCTCTTTTGCTTCGGCCATGGAAATGTCACCTGCAAAAATCAGTGCCGAGCCGCCCGGCTTCCAGTTAGTATCGTGGAATCGAGACAGGTCTTCGCGTGTAAGCTTCTCAACCGTGCCTGGAAATCCCTCCACGGGATGCCCGTAAGGACTGCTCGATCCAAACGCGAGCATCGTGCGGAGCCGCCGTGCAACTCCTCTGGGCTCACTCTCGACTTGCGCCAGCGTGTCGAGGTGCTTCTTCCTTTCGCGATCAACTTCCTCCGGGCGGTCGAGGGGCGGCCCTGGAGGAATACTGCCATAGTATTTCTCGATGAGCCCCTTGGTCCTGGCGACGTCGAAATCTCCGGTGACGACGAGCGACAAGTTGTTCGGCGTGTAGTAGGTTTTGAAGAAATCTTTAACGTCGTCCACGCTGGCAGCCGTCAAGTCTTCGTGGGTCCCGATCACGTCATGGGCGTAGGGATGGCCGTAGGGAAACAAATTCTCCGTAATCAATTTGTCCCAGCGTCCATAAGGCTCATTTTCGAGTCCCTGGCGCCGTTCGTTTTTGACGATGTCGCGCTCATTGTCCAGCTTTTCCTTGGTCAAAACGTCGGTCAGTGTTGCCAAACGGTCGGATTCCAGCCACAGAACATACTCCAGACTGCCCGATGGAACGGTCTCAAAGTAATTTGTCCGGTCGTTATTGGTCGTCCCGTTGACTCCGCCCTCGAAGAGGTTGGCTCCCGCCTTTTCGATGAAACCGAAATATTTCGAATTGGCGTCCTTGGAACCCTCGAACATCATGTGTTCGAAGAGATGGGCAAATCCCGAGCGGCCCAGGCGCTCGTTCTTCGACCCTACGTGGTACCAATTGTTGACATGGACCATCGGGAGTTTGCGGTCCACGTGCAGAATCACCTGCAGACCGTTGGGCAATGTATATTTCTCAAAGTCGATCTTGGGAACGCTATTCGCCCCGCTAGGGGCGGATGTATCCTGGCGCTGGGAACGCCCGGGTTGAGAGAAAAAAGCCAGCAGAATAAAAACGAGTGGTAACCACCAAGACCTGCTTTGGTGCATCATGATACGGAA
Source organism: Terriglobia bacterium (assembly GCA_963813645.1). Lineage (GTDB taxonomy): Bacteria > Acidobacteriota > Terriglobia > Terriglobales > Acidobacteriaceae > JAIQFF01. The sequence goes on along the minus strand of CAWEZS010000009.1, from coordinate 218,223 downwards.
CTCCTTGCGATTTGAGGGCTGCGGCAAGATCCAAACTCAGCGGAATAACGTCAGTATGGCAGGGCCGACTTTTCTTCCAACTCCGCGCGAGGCAGGCTCGGAAGGCGAGCGGATTATACATCAGAGGATAGAACCCACATCAAGTATCGGCAGCTTCCTGCGGGGTTATGAGTGTAACTGGCGGTTGGAGAGCAAATGGACAGGCGAGACGTTCTGAAGTTCGGGCTGGGGTTAGCTATCGCCAGCATGGCGCGAAGGTCGACGCACGCAGCAGACTTCCGATCATCGATGCTCACATCCACCTGTTCGATACCACGCGGGCGGCTGGCGTCCTTTGGCCGCCGCAGGATGATGCAGTCATCTATAAGCCGGCCCTTCCCAGCCGCTATGAGCAGATCACACGGACGCTTGGAGTGGTTGGGGCGATCGCCGTTGAGGCGAGTCCGCTCGAAAGCGATAACGATTGGGTGTTGCAACAGGCTGCCGATCATCCTGTTGTCGTCGGGCTGGTGGGGAATTTGATTCCTGGAACTCCTTCGTATGGAAGGGAACTCGACAGGCTGCACGCCAACCCACTCTTTGTTGGAATTCGCTACGGCAACTTGTGGGATCGTGATCTGTCCGTCGACACAAGGAAGCCTGGGTTTGTTTCCGATCTTCGTAGACTGGCTTCAGCCGGGCTGGAATTGGATAGTGCCAACCCGGATCCGAAACTCATCAGGGCGATCCTGGAGGTTTCGCAGCAGGTTCCGGAACTAAGGATTGTGATCGACCACCTTCCCGCCGCCACCGTTCCAACCGAAAGCAACGCCCGCAAGGAGTATTCGGCCAACTTGCAATCTCTGAGCCAGAATGCGCGGGTCTTCGTAAAGCTCTCCGAGGTGCCGGTTCGCGTCGCTGACAACGTCCCGAAAGACGTCTCGTTCTACAAAGACAAGCTGGATGGCATCTGGGATGTTTTCGGCGAGGATCATGTTCTGTTTGGAAGTGACTGGCCCAACAGCGATCACCTTGCCACTTATGCAGAAACTCTGGACCTGGTTCGGAGCTACGTATCGACGAAGGCCTCGGTTGCCGCAGAGAAGTATTTCTGGAGAAACTCGATCGCGGCGTATGGCTGGCATCCTCGAAATCCAGATCAGCCAACTGCGTAACACTCTCAACCAATTGTCCACGGTCATAGTCCAGGACACCGTCGAGAGAGATGGCCTTTTAATTCAAAAGAGAAATACCTACAATAGGGAACTTCCTTAGGAGGCCCCGCGAATGACCGAATCACGCGACGTCAGGGTGATCAAAGGTGCGACGAGAAATCTGGCTGGACAACAATGGATGCTCAGCGCAAGCCTGCGTGCGATCGGAGCAAGCATCCGATGCTACTTAAGACTTTCCTCTGCGCTCCTGATTCTGGCCGTCGGACTGTTCCCCGCCAATTTGCTGGCCTTCCACAGCAACGCACCCCTCCACCTGCAATGCGAGGCCATGCAGGAGCCTCTGGGGATTGACATCACGAATCCACGACTCTCGTGGCAGCTCCAGGATTCAAGACGCGGCGCGAGGCAGACGGGGTATGAAATTCGCGTCGCCAGTTCGCCCGAATCGCTGACGCAGGATCACGCCGACGTATGGGACAGCGGACGAGTCAACTCGGATCAATCCGTGAATGTTCCTTACAACGGCCCTGCTGTTGAGTCTCGGCGACGTTACTACTGGCAGGTCCGTGTTTGGGATTCGCAGGGGCAACCATCGCTTTACAGCCAGCCAAGTTGGTGGGAGATGGGATTGTTGTCTTCCCAGGATTGGAAAGCAAAGTGGATTACGCGCGATATGCCGGTGGAACGCGGTGATTATGAGTCGTCGCCCAAGTGGATCTGGGCAGCCAACGACAACGCCCTGAGCAATGCGACGCCGGGCAAACACGATTTTCGCTTCCGCTTCAAGCTGGTACGAAAACCCAAAGCCGCCACGCTCTTCATCACGGCCAAAGACAACCTCGCAGCCTGGGTGAATGGCAAGCAGATCGTGACCGAGTCGCCGATGGGCAAGTTCGGTCGAGCGCAAGATCCGTGGGGCTATTTCCGGGTCATCCCGGTCGGCAAGCTTTTGAACGCAGGGGCCAACTCCCTGGCTGCTGAAGCCATCGTGCAAAAAGATCAAAATCGGCCTCCCCAGGCTGGCTTCATCGCTCTTCTCCGTGTCGAGATGGCGGACGGAAAAATTGAACGTTTTATTTCAGGACCGGAATGGAAGGCTGGCCCCGAGCAAACGGGGAATGCCTGGACCGGGCAGACATTTGACGACTCATCATGGCCCGCCGCAGCGGTGGTCGCCGAGATCGGACAGGAACCGCTGGGCACGCCCTGGCCAGCGCAACCGGTCGACCTGCTGCGGAAAAATTTCAGCTTAGCCAAGGCAGTGAAGAGCGCCCGCATCTATTCAACCGCGTTGGGAACCTATCAGATCTATTTGAACGGCCAGCGGGTTGGAAACGATGTTCTGGCCCCGGGTTGGACCGACTATCGCAAGCGAGTTGTTTATCAGGTGTATGACGTTACCTCGCAGGTGCGCCAGGGTGGAAATGCTGTCGCCGCAATTCTGGGCGGAGGCTGGTACGCCGATGGTCTGGGCTGGTTGCAGACTCGATACAACTTCGGACCGCCGCCGGTCCGGTTGCTGATGCAACTCGAGGTCGAATATACCGACGGTTCGCGCGATTCTGTTTTGAGCGATGAGTCGTGGAAGGCAAAACCGTCTCCCATCACCGGCTCGGAAATTTACAACGGCGAAAACTATGATGCCCGGTTGGAACAGAGTGGCTGGGACCAGGCATCGTTCTCCGACTCCCGCTGGGGAGCGGTTGTGGCAGCGCCGGCGTCTCCGGTTCCGGTGGTCGCACAGAATTTTCAGCCCATCCGGGTCAACGAGATCCTCAAGCCCAAGGCAGTTACAAATCCGACGGCGGGAGTCTACATCTTTGATCTCGGACAGAACATGGTCGGATGGGCGCGGTTGCACGTTTCGGGCAAGGCGGGAACCAAGGTGCGCATCCGGTTTGGAGAGGTGCTCAAGCCGAATGGCGAACTCTACACCGAGAACTTGCGTACGGCCGAGGCCACGGACACATACATTTTGCGTGGGAAGGGAAGCGAAACGTTTGAGCCTCACTTCACTTTCCATGGTTTCCGCTACGTCGAGCTGACCGGCTATCCGGGAACTCCCACCGCGGATGCGGTCGAGGGCGTGGTCTTTTATACCGCTGCGCCTTTCACCATCCAGTTCAGCACGGGGAACCAGACTGTGAACCAGTTGTGGAGCAACATTCTTTGGGGACAGCGTGGCAACTTTCTGAGTGTGCCAACTGACTGCCCGCAACGCGATGAACGCCTGGGATGGATGGGCGATGCGGAAGTTTTCTGGAGAACCGCTTCGTTCAATGCGAACCTCGCCGCTTTTTCCCACAAGTTCACCACCGACATTCGTGACGCGCAGAGTCCAACAGGCGCGTTCACCGATGTGTCGCCGCGGGTTGGCCCCACTACCGACAGCGTCGCCGGATGGGCCGACGCCGGCGTCATTATCCCGTGGTCTGCTTACCTGCAATTCCGTGATACGCGCCTGCTGGAAGACAACTGGTCCGCGATGGAGAAGTGGATGGAACACATCGCAGCTTCGAATCCGAACGGCCTCTGGTTGAAGGATCGCGGAAACGACTATGGCGATTGGCTGGCCATCGGCAGCACGACGTCAAAGGATCTGATCGCCACGGCCTACTGGGCCTATGATGCGTCACTGATGATGCGCATCGCGCAGGTGCTCAACCGTCCGCAGGATGAGCAGAAGTATCGGGAAGTGTTCGAGAAAGTCCGGAAAGCATTCAACCAGGAGTACGTAAAGCCCGACGGCACAGTCGGAACCGGCAGCCAAACCAGCTACGTGCTGGCGCTGCACATGAACTTGCTGGCACAGAAAGACGAGGCGATCGCCGCGGAAAAATTAGTCGAGGACATCAAGGCGCACGACTGGCACCTGACCACCGGTTTCCTGGGCACGCCTTATCTAATGATCGAGCTCAGCAATAACGGACATAGTGATGTCGCGTACCGGTTGCTGCTCCAGAACACTTATCCATCGTGGGGCTACATGATCGACCACGGTGCGACCACGATGTGGGAGCGATGGAACGGTGATCAGATGATGGGCGATCCTTCCATGAATTCATACAACCACTACGCCTATGGAGCGGTCGCCGAGTGGCTATACCGATACGCGGCCGGCATCGACGAATTGAGCGAAGACCCGGGCTTTCATCGTATCGTCCTGCATCCGCAGTTCGACCCCACCCTCGGAGAGGTCAAGGCGACGTACGATTCGTCGTATGGTCCCATCACCTCGAACTGGAAGGTTGACGGCAACTCGATCAAGTGGGACGTCGTAACTCCGCCCAATACGACCAGCCTGATTTACCTGCCGGGCGGCGTGACCAGCAGAATCCTGGAAGGCGGGAAAGATATCCGGCAGAGTGCTGGAGTCTCGCTGATTCTTAAAGACAGCCACAACGCGATCTACGAAGCAGGCGCAGGCTCCTATAGCTTCATGGTCGAGGAATAACTTTCCCGGGATCACACCCGACCGCAGGAAAGCGGATGGAGCTTTAAAATTCAATAGATAAATAGATTCATTTTGCTTGACAGTGCACGCCTCCCATCGTTAAAGTTGCGCCCGCAATCCGACTCAGTGATTTCTTGCGGAGGGGTGCGTCTGGACGTTCTCGTTCGTACTTTCGGGTGCCCTCTATTCTCCGACCTCAGCGGTCTGAATTTTTTATTCCCGGCAGATTTCTCCCAATGCCCCTAAGGACATATTGACATGAGCCGATACCGGACCTTGTTGCTCCGCGTACTTGCAATTGGAATCGCACTGACCGCTATGACTGGCCTGACCATTGGCCAAAGTTCGAGTGACCCACTCGAGCAGGGCTTCCAGCAGCCGCCGGATTCGGCCAAGCCGCGGGTGTGGTGGCACTGGATGAATGGCAACATCAGCAAGGAAGGCATCAAGCTGGACCTGGAGTGGATGCATCGCGTGAGGATTGCAGGATTCCAGAACTTCGATGCCGCGCTGGCCACGCCGCAGGTGGTGGATCACCGGCTGGCCTACATGACGCCGGAGTGGAAGGACGCTTTCAAATACGCGACCACCGTCGCCGATCAACTGGGAATGGAGATGGCGATTGCGGGTTCGCCGGGCTGGAGCGAGACGGGCGGCCCGTGGGTTCCCGGTTCGCAGGGAATGAAGAAGTATGTGTGGAGCGAGACATTGGTTGAAGGCGGCAAGCCTTCACGGGAACGCTGGCTCATCCGCCGTCGAACACCGGAGCTTTTCAGAACATGGGCGTTCGTGACTGCGCTCGCCGCGCCCGCGGGCGCTCCGGCGCCTCCGCAGTATCTACGCCGACGCTGCGGTGATCGCGTACCGCAGGGCCGCAAGTGATGTGCCGCTCGAATCGCTGCATCCGAAGATCACAGCCAGCGCGGGCAGTCCCGACGCGGCGATGCTGAGCGACGGGGACCTGGAGAAGACGACCAAGCTGCCGATCCCGAAGGCAGGCGAAAGCAGCTGGATCCAGTACGAATTTGCGCAGCCCCAGACGATTCGTTCCCTCACCATCGTCACCAAAGGCGTGGACTTCATCACGGCGATGGTGGCCGGGATCTCGCAACCCGGAAAAGACGTTGGAAGCCAGCGACGACGGGCAAAGCTTCCGGCTGGTTGTGAAGGTGCCCGAGGGCGGCGCGCCCTCAGCACACGATTTCATTCCCGCCGGTGACGGCGAAGTTTTTCCGAGTCACGTTCAAGCGCACGCCGCCGCCTCCCGTGCCGGCGTGGGCCAGCGCGATCGATCCTGAATCCCTGGGGATCAAGATCGGTCCACCGCCAACCGACTACGAGATTGCCGAATTGGTCTTGCATCCGGGAGCGCGAGTTAACCGGTTCGAAGAAAAAGCGGCCTTCACGCCGGTGCCCGATGTCTACGGATTCGCCACGCCTCAGGTGCCGGCAGCGCGAAGTCGTTTCAAAGTCCGACGTAGTCGACCTGACTTCGAAAATGCGTCCCGACGGCACGCTCGACTGGACGCCGCCGGCCGGCAACTGGGTCGTGCTGCGCTTTGGTTACTCGCTGCTGGGAATCACCAATCATCCGGCGACTGCGGAAGCTACCGGCCTTGAGGTCGACAAGCTGAATCGCGGATACGTGAAGAATTACATGGACGGCTATCTCGACAGCTACAAGGAGACCGTCGGTGCGGATTAGATGGGCAAGCGCGGCATCCGCTACGTCATCACCGATAGCTGGGAGGCTGGTTCGCAGAACTGGACCGACGACATGATGGCGCAGTTCAAGAAGCGGCGAGGCTATGATCCCGCGCCCTGGATGCCGGTCCTCGCCGGGCAGGTGGTCGAAAGTGCCGAAGCCAGCGACCAGTTCCTGTGGGATTTCCGCAAGACCATTGGCGACCTGATCGCGGACGAGCACTACGGCCAGGTGCAGACGTCGCTGAAAGAGCGGGGCATTGGGCACTATTCGGAATCGCACGAGAGCGGACGCGCGTTCGTCGCCGATGGTATGGAAGTGAAGAAACTGGCCGACGTGCCGATGAGTGCGATGTGGACGCAGGTCCCGGGCGTGAACAAAGAACAATTCGGCTACAACGCGGACGATCGCGAATCGGCATCAGTGGCGCATATCTACGGCCAGAATCTTGTGGCGGCTGAGTCGTTGACGGCGGGAGCGGCGCCGTGGGCGTGGTCGCCGGAAACGCTGAAGCCGACGGCGGACCAGGAGTTGTTGAACGGGATCAACCGCTTCGTGATTCACGAATCGGCGCACCAGCCTCTCATCGACAAGGCGCCCGGACTGACGCTGGGGCCTTTCGGACAATGGTTCAACCGCAACGAAACCTGGGCGGAACAGGCCGGCGCGTGGACGGACTATCTGGCGCGCAGCTCCTACCTGCTGCAGCAAGGGCACTTTGCCGCGGACGTGATCTATTTCTACGGCGAGGATTCGAACCTCACCGCGATCTTTGGCGACAAGGCTCCGGATGTGCCGGCAGGCTACGGCTTCGACTACATCAATGCCGACGGCTTGATCCATGAACTCGAGCGTGGCGGATGGACGGATCACGACGAAGAGCGGCATGAACTATCGCGTGCTGGCGCTCGATCCCTACAGCAAGCACATGTCGCTGCCGGTGCTGCGCGGCATTCACAAGCTGGTGGAGCAGGGTGCGGTGGTGGCCGGTGAGAAGCCGACCGACACGCCCAGCCTGGCAGACAATGCGGCTGAATTCAAGAAGCTGAACGATGAATTGTTCGGCGATGGAAGCGGCGTGCACTCGGTGGGCAAGGGCAAGGTGTATGCGGGACAGAACGCCGCCGCAACCCTGAAGGCCTTGAGTGTGGCTCCGGATTTTGACCACACCAAGCCGCAGAGCGATACGCGAATTCTGTTTGTGCATCGCAAAGCAGGTGACACTGACATTTACTTCGTGGACAACCGCAACGATCGCGACGAGACCGTCGACGCGAGCTTTCGCGTGACCGGCAAGGCACCCGAGTTGTGGTATGCGGAGACGGGCAAGGTGCAAGCTGTTTCCTACAACATCGCCGATGGCCGCACGACAGTGCCTCTCCAACTTGAACCGTGGGGCACGGTGTTTGTAGTGTTCCGCAAACCCTCGAAGGCCACATCCCTCAGTTTGCCGAAAGTCGTGAAAACGCAACTGGCTGTGGTGGAGGGCTCGTGGAATGTAAACTTCCAGCCGGGGCGCGGTGCGCCAGCGTCCGTCACGCTGGACACGCTTAGTTCGTGGAGCGACAGCCAGGATAAAGGCGTGAAGTACTTTTCCGGGACCGGCACGTACACCAAAACCATTCAGGCATCAGCGGACTGGTTCAAGCCGGGCGCCAGGCTCTGGATTGATCTGGGCGATGTCAAGAACCTGGCTGAGGTTACGGTGAACGGAAAATCGCTGGGCGTCGTTTGGCATACACCCTATCGGGTGGATGCAACCAGCGCACTGAAGGCGGGCGCGAACGAAGTGACGATCAAGGTGACCAACGCGTGGGTCAACCGTTTGATCGGCGATCAACAACCCGACGCGACGACCAAATATACCTTCGCTGATGTGAAGCCGTACAAGGCCAATTCGCCGTTGCTTCCTTCTGGCCTGCTCGGGCCAGTGAAGCTGGAAAAGGAAACCGCGCAGTAGGAATAACGGAAAAATGGAGGCCGGGCGGGACGCCCGGCCTCCATTTGCTACGCGTAGGTCGTGACTGAAACGGCGTTGCGCTCTTTGCGCTCTGCCGTGATTCGCTCGAGATACCCGCTCTCGCGGAAATGCCTGCATGGGATCTTCCGGTAAACCGTGGCTGCGGCGCCATTCGCGCAGCACCGGCCTCACGTCATACCAGAACGCGCCGCGCAGGGTCTCCTCGGCTTCGACCAGCGAGCAACTCTGCTGCAGTGGCGCCAGGCGCGCGTGGTCCACGATGGCGGCCTTGGCGTAAAGTTCCTGTGCCGTGCACACCGTCTGGATCATGGCTTCCATCTTGCCTTTCAGATTGTGACTCTGGTCGACCATGTATGCCACATCGGCGAATGCGCCGGTTTCCCAGGCGTAGGTGTGAATCTCGTGGAAGATGCGGAAGATCTGGTAGGGATCGATAGACCCAAGCGTCAAATCGTCATCGGCGTATCTGCGGTCGTTGAAATGGAAGCCTCCGATCATCCCGTGATGGAGCAGCCAGGCGACGATCTGCTCAATATTCTGGGCCTGATAGTGATGACCGGTGTCCACCAGCACGTAAGCTTGTGGACCGGCCGCGCGTGCCAGCAGGAAGGCCATTCCCCAGTCGGCAACATCAGTGTGATAGAACGCGGGCTCGAACGGTTTGTACTCGACCAGGAGACGCTGTTTGGGATTCAGTCCGGCGTGGACCTTTTTCAGTGCTTCCTCGAACCATCCAATTCTGTTTCGAATACTCTGGCTGCCGGGATAGTTCGAGCCGTCGGCAAACCAGGGTGAAATGTCGCGACACTCCAGAGCTGTGGCGATGGCAACGCAATCCAGCATGTGGTCCGTCGCACGCTTGCGAATCGCAGGATCCGGGTTACCCACGGACCCATACTTGTACTCCTGGTCCTGAAAGACATTCGGGTTAATCGAACCGGGTTGCACTCCGTATTGTTCGGCGAGCCGTTTCACCTGGGCAACATCCTTCAAGCCGTGGGGCAGGTCCCACTGCACATGCAATGCCACGGTAGGACATGATCCTGTCAAGGCGTGCACTTGCCCAGCGTCGCTAAACTTGTCTTCGAGTGTGACTGCAGCCGCGAGCTGGATGAATTTTCCGAAGCGGGTTCCAGTGTTGGCAAAACCCCAAGAGGGAAGCTCAATATTGAAATTGTCGAGCGCACGATGTATCAGAACTTCCGGTTTCTGCGTCATGCGAGTGCCTTTCCATTGGGCCTTTGAATCTCTTCGACTCTGTGAACAGGGATGGTGTTTCCGGGGACATCGCCGGGCGGGGCGGACAAAATGGCAGCCCAGTCGGCCACAGCATTCGCTGCTACCCCAACGTCATTCGTGTATTTTCCTTCAAGCGCGGCCAGTTGGATCGCGAAATTGCCGACGGTCGCACTCTCGGTGGAGCCAGTCAGAACCTGAAGCCCGGTGGCTCTGGCTGTAAGCTGGTTGAGCACGCTGTTCTTGCTTCCACCGCCGACGATGTACAGCCGCTTTAAAGTCTTTCCCGAGATGCTGGTCGCGTTCTCGAGGACCGCCGCGTACCGGGCAGCCAGACTGTGAAGAATCATACTGGTCATTTTGGGCGCCATGCCCGCGCCTTCGGGGATGGCAGTCTGGCCGGAGCGCTTCCGTTGCGCATTGATGCGTGCCGGCATGTTCCCCGGCAGCAGCAGCTCGGGATCGTCGACGTCGAGCAGACCCTCGGGCGCGTCCAGATTTTTGGAGGCATCGACTAGTTGCTCAACCGTCCAGGTCTGGCCTTGTGATCGCCAATGTTCAATGCATTGCCGCAACAGCCACATCCCGTTTACGTTTTTCAGAAAATAAATTCTGCCGCCCACCCCGCCTTCGTTGCTGAAGTTCTTCTGGCGCGCCGCCTCGCTGACGCACGCAGAATTCAGTACGCAACCAACCAATGACCAGGTGCCGGAGCTGATAAAAGCCCAGTCGTCCCCCTGCGCCGGGATTCCCGCGATGGCTGATGCCGTGTCATGACAGGCGGGGGCGATCAACCGGGTGTTGCGGAAGGCCGGCAGGGAAGCCAAAGGGCCTTGGAGTTGACCAATGTCGGTTCCCGGATTGACTAACGGCGGCGCCGCGCTCACATCCAGTCCGGCGGCTGCGAAAATTTCGGGACTCCAGGCATGATCTTCTGCGCCCAGGAGCTGGGTATGGGTGGCATTGGTGTATTCGGAAACTCGCCGTCCGCCCAACCGGTGGAGTAGAAATTCGGGCAAATTTGTCCAGGGAAGACTCTGTTCGGCATCGCTGTCGGCGCGCAACTGGTACAGCGTGTTCAGGGCGAGGATCTGAACTCCAGTCAATTGATAAAGGCGATCGGGAGAAATCCTGGAGTGCACCCGGTTTTGCGATTCCACGGTGCGCTCGTCGCGATAGCAAAAAGGATTGCCGACCGGTTGGCCTCCCGGGCCCAGGCGCACATAATCCACGGCCCAACCGTCCACACCAATCGCAGCGATCCCTTCGGGCGCAAGTTGCGCGCAGGAGCGCACGCCCTCTTCGACGCCTGCTTCGATGGCAGCAATGTCCCAACGGAGGCCGCTTCCCTCGTCGCGGGCTGAGTTGGCGAAGCGATGGACGAGACGAATTTCCGGTTGACCGTCGATCCAGCGCAGCAGAGAAACACGACAGCTTTCCGCGCCCAGGTCCACGGCCACCAGCACCGGCTTCTTCCTTGCTTTGGCCGCGAGTTGCTCGCCAAATGCCGGGTCCCGGTCGTGCGAGGCCTCGTTCATCGTAGGAACGCCTCGGTCAATCCCCCGTCCACTGGAACGATGTGGCCGGTGGTACAAGGGGATTTTGGTCCCGCCAGGAACAGGATTGCTTCCGCACAATCTTTCGGATCGATAGGACGATGAGTAAGGGTGCGCCGGCCGTAAAACTCACCGAGCAACGTCCTCAATTCTTCGTCGCTGGCCGCATCACTGTAGGCGATCTCATATTTCTTCAGAGCCATGATCACGCGATCGCGTGGAAACATGGTAGACCCTTTGATTACGGTGGCAGGGCTGATACCGTTGACTCGAATCTTCGGGGAAAGCGAAATAGCCAGCTCGCGCACCAGGTGACTGAGCGCTGCCTTACTGACGTCGTAAGCTTCGCTGCCGCGCTTGGGCACAACCGCGTTGGCCGAACTGGTGAGCACGACTGAGGCGTCGAGGTTCTGATCTTTCAGGATGCGCGCGGCTTCATCTGCCAGAAGGTAGTTTGCCGTAACGTTGATGTCTAGTGTAACTCCCCACTGCTCGTCGCTGATCTGTCCATCTTTCGACGAAGGAAAGAGCGCGGCGGTGTTGATCAGAACATCCAGCCCGCCGTAAGCCGCAACCAGTTCGCGCAAGCTCTGCCGGATGACGTCACGACGACGAATGTCCACGGCGACGGAAAGGCCGCTCTCTTTTCCAGCGATTGCCTTGGCCTCCTCCGCGACTTTCTTCGCGGCTTCTTGATCGCGGTCAGCGACCACGACATGCGCTCCGCGTTCTGCCGCCAGTAAGGCAGCTTCGCGGCCGATTCCGCTGCCTCCGCCGACAATCAGAACCACGTGGCGGCTCAATTCCTTTTCCGGAGGCTGGCGGCGAATCTTGGCTTCTTCCAGTGCCCAGTATTCGATACGAAACGCTTCCGAAGGAGGTAGAGCGACATAGTTTGCATGGACCGTGAATGCGCTGGTCGGCGCCGCAGCTCCGGCCTGGGGCAGTGTCGCGGGCGTTTTCCCGGTGTCCAGCGAGGTCGCGCCTTCCATCACATGGATGGCATTCACGTAGAACTCGCCGGTGAGCCGGGCTTCGGTCTTGCTCTTTCCGAAACTGAACATGCCGATGCCAGGAACAAGAACGACGGTGGGATTCGCATCGCGCATGGCCGGGGAATCAGGTTGCGCGAACGAGTTGTAATATTCCGCGTACTCCTTGCGGTAATTCTTCAGTGCGGATTCGATCTGCTCGCGCAGTCCCTGCGCATTCCCAGCCGGCTGCCAGGGGACAAACAAAGGCCGGACTTTGGTGCGGATAAAATGGTCGGGACAGCTGGTCCCCAGATGCGCCAACGCCTGGGCGTCCACTGAGTTTACGAAGCGCAGGACTTCCGGCAGATCGCTGAAGTTGCCGATCAGGCGCCGGGCGCCGGAGACTCTTCCCCGCAGGAAAGGAAAAATGTCGAGCGCAAGATCGCGCCGGTTATCCAGAGCCTGGTGGCGCGAGCCGCCGAACAACGCCGCACCCTTTTTGTCGACGTGGTCTACTACAAATTGTCCGAGCTGATCGATGATGGAGATCGTATTTTCGTAGCACTCCTGCTGGGTGTTTCCCCAGGTGAAGAGGCCGTGGCCGCCCAGCACAACACCGTCGCAGTTCGGACTCTCCTGCACCGCGCGCCGCAGCATCATGGCCAACTCGAAGCCCGGACGTTGCCATGGCACCCAAATCAAATGGTGGTCATAGAGACGATTGAACTCTTCCATTTTTTCCCGGCCGTTAGCCGAAGCCGCGAGCGCGATACCCCAGTCGGGATGCAGATGATCAATGTGGGGAAACGGCAGAAAGCCATGAAGCGGAGTATCGATCGAGGCAGCGACAGTGCTCTTGCCGAAGGCGCATAGCGGATACATGTCCACCATTTCATCTTCGAATTCAGCGCCGCGATATTTATGTTCCAGGCCGTGCAGCTTTTCCGAGTACAACGCTGCCAGTCCGGACAGCTTGATACTTCCCAGATCGCCGCCGCTGCCCTTGATCCACAAAACTTCTTCCTGCCTGCCGCTCAAGGGATCGGTTTGCTGGATTTTCGAACTGGTGTTGCCGCCTCCGAAGTTGGTGATGCGAAGGTCGGAGCCCAGCAGGTTCGAGCGGTAGCGAAGCAACTCAGGTGGGTTGAGACTACGGGCGATTTGATCATCCCAACGATCTTCTAAGTAACGCAAACTGGTCTTGAGTTGCATGGAGTGCTCTCTGCGGAAAATTGGTCGGAACCGAGCGGCCGTTTGATCCCGCGTAAATGCCCGCCGCGCCTATGAAGTCCGACCTATCATACTCCACTGATGCAATAGGGCAACAATTTCCGTCCGAGAACTTTCCGGGTAGCGGTTCCAGCCCGGAGGGCGCGACGGCTACGCCAACTTGCCCCCCGGCGAAGCCCACGATCCCGTCACCAGTTTGTGCTCAACATAGTTGTAGGGCGCGACGCGGTGACCACTGAGAATGGACAACCCGAGATGAATCAGCCTCGGCCCATAGCTTTGGGCTTCGTGAGAAACCGAGCCGATCAGCGGGCTGTCGGTACGTGAAATCTCTTCCAGAGCCTCCGGAATACAATCTTGCCCGACGATGGCCACATATTTCTCACGCTTCAACTCTCGCACCGCCTGCACCGCGCCCAGGGCGCTGGTGTCGGTTGCGGCGGCAATCAGGATGCCGCGATCTTTCGGGTGACGTCGCAGGAAGTCCAGCACCAGCTGGCAGCTCTTGTCACGTATGCCGCGGGCGTCCATGCGGACTAGAAATTCCGACGGTATTCCCGGCAGCCGGGCGCGAATGGCCTCGAAGGCTCCGGTTACCCGACTCTGTACCAGCGGACCGGCTTCGTCGATGTCCAGCCCCAAAGCCCAGCGCACCTTGCCGTCCCAAATCTTCTTGGCATACAGCGCCAGGCACTCGCCAGCCTCGAAGCCAACGCGGTAATTATTGACCCCGAAAAAAGTCGCGTGGGGATGCGGTATATCCACCGCAATCAGAGGGATACCTGCGGCATCGATCTTGTCTGCCAACACCGGCGCCACATGCTGATCGATCTGAAATTCGATCACCAGATCCACCCGGTTGCGCACGAATTCGTCGGCGTTGTTTAAGGCGGTGGGGCCGTCGTAACGATTGTCGAGCACAATCAGGTCAACCCCGGCGGCCGAGGAGGCAGCCTTCAGGCTATCGGTCACAGCTTCGGAAAAAGGCATTTCTGCGGACTCGCTGCCAAAACCGAAGCGCGCCTTTTTGGGGTGGGACACCAGCCGATACAGTCCGTCTTGCGACTGGGCCACATAACCGCGATGCACAAATGTTTTGAGAATGCGGTAAACCGTGGTCTTCGAAATATTCGTGCGCTGGTAAATGGACTCGAGCGCGAGCGGACCCTTCTCGCTCTGCAGGAGTTCGAGGATGTCGAGCGCCTTCGAGAGCACCGGGATCAAGTAAAGCCGCTTGGGAGCTGAACGTTTCAATTTCGCGTGTCCTCTACACACGATGATCACTGCGTAAAGACTATAACTTGGACTCCGGCTTTTCGCCTATAGAGCCGCCTGCAGGCCGCGAGGCGGCCGAAAAAATCCCTTGCCCACCAGCACAACCCAACTTTCGAAACAGGTGCGATACAGGGGCAGTGCAATTCAATAGAGAAACAAGTTCACTATTTTCTTGACAACGTTTATTGCGGCTCGCTAGAGTGCGCCCAGTTCGTGGGGTGGGGAAAGTCCACACGGAATTTTCTCTGCCCGGGTCTACGTTGACCGCTGGTGTCCAAGAGACACAGGAGAATGCGATAGCCGGACTCATGGCGCTTGCCGAACTCGTCGGTAAATCCGCCTTGCGTGTACCACGAAAAAAGACGGCCGTAGTAGTCGCCAATCTCTTTCATCGTAGGATCGCGGGGCTCAGTTCCCTGGGTGTAATCCCAAACCGCGAGGTCGGGATCGGCCGGGTAGGTTACGGGTTTGTCGGTCTTGAACATCCATGCCGGGATCGTGCTGAAGTTGAGAATGACGGAGTGGCCCTTGGTGGCGTCAAGAAAATCGATGGTCATGGGATCGATGAGCGAAAAGTCCCATGACGTCTTGCCATCGGCCGGCGGCTCGAGTTCGGCAATGCCCAGCTTCGGATACGGCAGCCAGGGGACGTAACGAACGTAGTCGGCCTGAATATCGCGCAGTGACTTAAAAGCGTTGTCGTGAATCGGCGACGCGCGGCGCAGTGGCGGGTTCACCACCACCTGCAGAGTCGCCGTCGTCTTGGAGACGCCGGTAACTTTGTCCCAGTGGGCCGCGACTTTTGGGGACTGATCCGAAGCTGAAGAATTCTGGGCTAGAGAAGTGGATACTGTGATCGAAACAAGAAATAGAGCCAGCGACGCGGGCAGCCACAAGGATGGCCGATATTGATTCACGCGAATCCTCCGTCGGGAAGCAGGCAGCATTGTGCTGGGATTTCCCGCCAAATTCAATAGGAAAATAAGCTTGCTATTGACAACGACCGCCGCAGAATACTACAGTTCAGCGGTTTGGAGCGAGTAGGATTTGTGCCGGCACCCATCAGCCACTCTACTGACCAATGGACGAGCCCAGATCACAGGCGGAGTTGAAGATTGGGCTCTTTGGAATCGGGCTGGATGCATATTGGCCGCAGTTTCCCGGCCTGGAAGATCGTCTAAAAGGATACGGCCAGCAGGTCGCCCGGAAGCTTGGGAAAGCCGGGGCCCAGGTCGTGAACCTCGGGTTGATTGACACTCCCGAAAAGGCCCTCGTTGCCGGACACCAGTTCCGTCAGGCTGACGTTGATCTCATCTTTCTTCACGTCACAACCTATGCGCTCTCTTCCACCGTGCTCCCGGTGGTCCGGCGAGCCAGGGTCCCCGTCGTCATTCTGAATCTCTCTCCGTCCGCGGCCATTGACTATGACTGGTTCAACGGCCTCGGGGACCGCACGAAGATGACCGGCGAATGGCTTGCCTACTGCCAGTCTTGTCCGGTGCCCGAGATTGCGAACGTCTTCAACCGCTGCCGGATCCCGTTTTTCCAGGTTACGGGCATGCTCGAAGACGATCCGATCGCATGGAATGAAATCGATGACTGGGTCGAAGCCGCCCGGGTCGCTCATGCCATGGAACACAATCGCCTGGGCGTGATGGGTCATTATTATGGCGGCATGCTCGACATCTATTCCGACCTCACCCAGCATTGTGCCTATTTCGGCGGACACATCGAGATCGTGGAGGTGGATGAGCTGGCGGCCCTGCGGCGGCAAGTGTCCGACGCTGAAATAAAGACGAGGGCGGCGGAATTCCGCCAGAAGTTTGACGTCCAGCCCGATTGTCCTCAGGAAGAGTTGGACCGCGCTGCGCGTACTTCGGTGGCGCTGGATCGAATGGTTGAGATCCACAAACTGGGTTCTCTGGCGTACTACTACCAGGGTACAGGCAATGCGGAGAACGAAGATGCCATCAGCTCGATCATTCTCGGAACCAGTCTGCTCACGGCGCGGGGTGTCCCGGTTGCCGGTGAATATGAAATCAAGAACGCGCAGGCAATGAAAATCATGGACGGCTTTGGCGCGGGCGGGTCGTTCACGGAATACTACGCTGCGGATTTTGCCGATGACGTGGTCCTCATGGGACACGACGGGCCGGGCCATATTGCGATTGCCCAGGGCAAGACCAAGGTTCGGCCGCTCAAGGTGTATCACGGTAAGGTGGGCCGAGGACTGTCAGTGGAA
The DNA here is from genome assembly GCA_963813645.1 of Terriglobia bacterium. Lineage (GTDB taxonomy): Bacteria > Acidobacteriota > Terriglobia > Terriglobales > Acidobacteriaceae > JAIQFF01. The sequence goes on along the minus strand of CAWEZS010000009.1, from coordinate 201,416 downwards.
ATGTCAGTCAAGCATGGTCCGGTGACACTGTTATCGGTGATCCAAACGGTGGATGGAAAGTTGAAGCTTCTCATTGCCGAAGGCGAATCCGTGGCTGGTCCAATTCTTGAGATTGGCAACACCAACAGCCGATATCGGTTCTCTCTCGGCGCAAGAAACTTCATGAATGCCTGGAACGTGCACGGGCCGGCGCATCACTGTGCTGTAGGCATCGGACACATCGCAGGCAAACTGAAGAAACTTGGCGCGCTGACAGGTATCGAATGCATTCAGGTGTGCTGACCGAAGTGGTCAAGTAGGCATCCCGATCTCGAGGTTGATATGAATCCGAATCCCGTAGTTGGCGTGTTGTACCACTGGTTGGGCGGTCTGGCTTCCGGCAGCTTTTATGTGCCTTACCGTGGGGTGAAGAAGTGGGCATGGGAGACGTTCTGGCTGGCGGGCGGCTTCTTCAGCTGGATCATCGCTCCCTGGTTCTTTGCCCTGCTCATGACTCGGGACCTCATGCCGGTACTCCGCGAAACTCCGGGGACGGTTATTTTCTGGACCTTTTTCTTCGGACTTCTGTGGGGAGTCGGCGGCCTCACCTTTGGCTTGACGATGCGTTACCTGGGTCTGTCGCTGGGGATGGCAGTGGTGCTGGGCTTATGCGCCGCCTTCGGAACCCTGATCCCACCGATTTTCCGCGGCGAGTTCATGACCCAGGTGGTGGGGACGGCCTCGGGCAGAATTATTCTCCTGGGCATTTTCGTTTGTCTCCTGGGTATTGCGGCTGCGGGTTTGGCCGGTATCTACAAAGAGCGCGCCATGTCGCCGGAACAGCAGAAAGAGACCATCAAGGAGTTCGATTTGAAGAAGGGAGTTGGCGTGGCAGTGCTTTCGGGCGTGATGAGTGCCTGTTTCGCATATGGCCTGGCGGCGGGTGATCCCATCAAGGCGCTCACGATCAAGCATGGGACTCCGGATCTATGGCAGGGATTGCCGGTGCTGGTAGTGGTCTTGCTGGGTGGCTTCACAACCAATTTCATCTGGTGCGTCATTTTGAACGTTCGTAATAAGACGGGCTATCAATACTTCACTTCGATTTCGCGCGAGCGTAACATTCACGACGAGATCATCATCGAAACCGCGCTCGACGCTCCCAGCCGGGAAGTCGTCGAGCACATGCCGTCCCCGAGAACAGAATTGAGGAAGCAGTCGTCGGTGGCCGTGGCAGAGGCACCCGCTCATGGGAACGTCGATCAAGCTCGGGTACCGATGCTGGCAAACTACCTGTTTTGTGCCCTCGCCGGTACTACCTGGTATTTCCAGTTTTTCTTCTACTCGATGGGCGAGACCCAAATGGGTAAGTACAAATTTTCCAGTTGGACCTTGCACATGGCCAGCATCATCATCTTTAGCAGCCTATGGGGCATCGGCCTGAAAGAATGGAAGGGGGCGGGAGTTCAAGCGGGCAGGTTGCTCGCTCTGGCTTTGGCCCTGCTGGTGGGTTCAACCGTAATCGTAGGATACGGAAATTATCTTGGGCTGTCCCACTAGACTCGGACCCACTCGGGGAAGCGCGCGATCAAATCCGTTGGCGGTCCTCAATATCTAGGATAGAGGACTGCCCGAATGGGAGTGCATCATCGAAAGCCAGAACACGGAAGCCAAGATGCTTGGCGATCTTCTTCATGCGCACAGGCGTGGCGTCCGGACCGCTTCCGCTGCGGCTTTTCGGTAGCACATCTGTGGAGCTTACAGGGGTCCTTCGACTGCGTAGTGGCTTCGCGGTGCGAAGCCACCACTCCTCAGGTTGACAGCGCGTCTTCTCCCGCGGAACAAGGTTGGTCTGAACACTCTTGTTTCACATAGGTCGGCCACGCGCTACAATTTCCAGCGCATGTCTGCTTCCGATTCAGTTCCGCCGAACGCAGCTCCAGTCGACTCCGCTCGTGGCCGCTTGAAAGTATTTCTCGGCTACGCCTCAGGCGTCGGGAAGTCATTCCGCATGTTTGATGAAGCGCGGCGCCGCAAAGAGCGTGGCCAGGATGTGGTGGTGGGGGCGCTCCAGCCCCAGGTCCCTCCCGAAATCGGGCCCATCTTGAGCTCGCTCGAAATTGTGCCCACCATCGATCTGGAAGGTGTGCCGGTCATCGATGTTCCCGCCATCCTGCGGCGGCATCCCCAGGTATGCCTGGTGGATGGGCTGGCTTACGACAATCCCTGGAACGGTAATGCGCATCGCTGGCAGGATGTCGAGGAGTTGCTGGCTCACGGCATCAACGTGATTGGCTCAGTGAACCTGCAGCACATCGCCGACCAGCGCGAGGCGGCAGAGAAGCTGACTGGCAAGCCTGTGAGCGAAACCATTCCTCGTGAGTTTCTCAATAAAGCGGACGAAATCGTGGTCGTCGATGCTCCCACGGAAGACGCGCCCCCGGAACTCTCCGCACTGCGGGAGATGGCCCTGGTTCTTTCCGCCGACGTGATTGACGCCGGACTGCAACGCTACCTGCGGTCGCACGATATCGAGGCCACATCGCCTACCCATGAGCGCTTCCTTGTCTGTCTTACTGCCCACGCCAATCCTGATCGCATGATCGCGAGTGCTCGTCAGAGCGCAGCGCGCTTTCATTGCGATGTCACAGCCATTTGCGTGCGACCGCCGAACTCTTCCGAAGATGAGCACCGGGCGATCGAAGAAAATCTGGCGCGCGCTCGCGAAGCTGGTGCCCGGGTGGAAGTGCTCGAGGGCGACGATCCGGTCGAATCCATCGTGCAATATGCGCGATCCCATGGCGTCACCCAGATCTTTGTCGGGCACAGTATGAAAAGCGACTGGAGAACGCGCCTATGGGGAACTCACGTGAGCCGTCTGATCCGGGCTGCTGAAGGTATGGATGTTCGTGTCTTCCCACACTAAAGAGCGAAAGGCAAACTGCCATGACGCACATGACCGTTGGAGGTCATCTCAAGATCTATCTTGGCTACGCACCCGGGGTGGGGAAGACCTATCAGATGCTCGAGGACGCACGAGCATTGAAAGCCCGTGGTGTGGACCTGGTCATCGGGGTCGTAGATGCGCACGGGCGCAACGACATTCGCGAACAGCTTGAGGGATTAAAGACCGTTCCCCTGGCTAGGGTGGTCAACCGGAGCGGCGCCGCCGAAGAGTTGGACGTCGATGCGGTGTTGCGCTGGAGTCCGCGAGTGTGCGTGGTGGACGAGTTGGCCCACTCCAACGCACCTGGTTCAGAGCGACAAAAGCGCTGGCAGGACGTTCAGGTACTGCTCCATGCGGGCATCGACGTTCTCACCACCATGAACGTGCAGGACCTGGCAAGCCTGAGCGACCAGATCTGGCAGCTTACAGGGCTGCGGGTGCGTGAGAACGTGCCGGATTGGCTCTTCCAACAGGCGGACGAGGTGGTGATTGTAGACGTCACTCCACGGGCGCTGCTGCATCGGCTGGAACGGGGAGCCATCTATTCGCCCGACAAGGCGAAGGGCGATGCAGCCCGGCTCTTTCAGGAGCCGGTTCTGTTTGCCTTGCGGGAGTTGGCCATTCGTCAGACCGCACAGGCGCTGGAAGCACGGCAGACGGGAAAAACCAAGCCGGCTGAATCGCAAATTGCAAAAATCCTGGTCAACGTCACGGCTGACCCGTCGACCGCCATGTTGCTACGGCGGGCGAGGCGCGTTGCCGATCATCTGCAGGCCGTCTGCATTGCAGTGTATGTCCATTCCAAGGAGGAATCGGCGGCCGTGCACGCGGAGGACCGGCCAACGGTAGATCGCCACCTCCGCTTCGCCGAGAATTTGCACATTTCCACCGAGGTCATACACGGTGACAACCGCGCGCAAACCCTGGTTGACTATGCGCGGAAGAACGGCGTCACCCAGCTTTTTTTGAATCGCAACACAAGAGCTCCGAGGCGCTGGTTTCCCGGCCTGGATTTTACGGATCAAGTTCTGCAGCAGGCCCGGGAGATGGAAGTGACCGTTGTTGGTGAACGAAATCGCCAAGGCTTGGCTGCGTCTCCTTACCCCGAGGATGAAGCGGGTGCCCTGATGCACGCCGGCTACGTCAGAATCTCACCGGAGATGACGGTCGAGGAGGCGATCGCGGAAACCCGGCGACAGGCGGGCCAGGTCGAGATGATTTACTACGCCTATGCACTCGACGAATCGGAGCATCTGATGGGGGTGGTTTCATTCCGCGAACTTCTCTCCGCTGAAAGATCCCGCAGAGTCCGCGAGACGATGCGCACCGACTACGTCTTTGTATTGGAAGATGCTGATCAAGAGACGGTCGCACAATTGCTGGCGAAGCGGCGGCTGCTGGCCGTCCCGGTACTCGATCAAGAAGGACACATGCTGGGGATTATCACCAGCGCGGATGTAGCCGGACTGATCCAACAGGAAGCCGGCGAAGACATCGTGAAAATTGGCGGTATGGAGGCTCTGGACGGTCCTTACCTGGAAGTGACGTTCGGGCAAATGGTGCGCAAACGAGCTGGATGGCTGGCCATTCTTTTTGTCGGCGAAATGTTGACCGCGACCGCCATGGGTTTCTTCTCCAACGAGATCGAGCGTGCTGTCGTGCTTGCTCTATTCATTCCGCTGATCATCAGTAGCGGAGGAAACTCGGGCTCCCAAGCCACGACTCTGGTCATCCGAGCGATGGCATTAGGGGAAATTCGACTGCGGGACTGGTGGCGCGTTATTCAGCGCGAGCTGGCGGCTGGCGTTACCTTGGGAACGATTCTTGGCATCATTGGAATATCACGAATTTTCCTCTGGCACGCGTTGCATGGAACATACGGGCCGCACTACGCGGTGGTGGCGCTCACCATCGGATGCAGCCTCGTGGGCGTGGTGATGTTCGGTACGACCGCGGGATCTATGTTGCCCTTCTTGCTCCGCCGCTGTGGGCTTGATCCCGCAAGTGCATCGGCCCCCTTTGTCGCGACCCTGGTGGACGTCACCGGACTAGTGATCTACTTCTCTGTTGCGAATGTAATCCTGAAAGGAATCTTGCTTTAGACAGGCCGGGCTTACGCCGGCTTGTCCTTTCCGGGGTCGAACTGGAGCCGCACTCTGCCCAGATTGATACGCGACGATCAATCTGGGACGATCAATCTCGGACGATCAATCTCGGACGATCAATCTGGGACGATCAATCGGGGACGATTAATCCATCACTATGCGCTTCTGAGTTGCGACCGTTTGGGATTGTTTAGGGTCGGTATTTTTTCGGGCTGCGGCGTTTGACGCTTGCATGGTGACACGACGGGTAAAATCCTCGGCCACGAAGCCGTCGGTTGACAAATGCCGCTGCACTTTTTGCACCGTGCCTCGCGGTTCAACTGAAAGCGCCAGGCCCGGAGTGGATCGGCTGATCGTTCGTCCAGATGCGATTATCGATGGGAGGCCACGATAAGCCACTGCAAAAACCAATACTGCTGCTACCGTGCTCAACGGATTGCGGAGTATACGGTAACATCGCTCTACTGCCGGGCGAATTTTCTCCGGCTCGGTACTGGCCGCCGGGGATGATGCTGCAACAATCGGTGGGGGTTCAACTCGGACATTTTGCTGGTTCAATTTCTCCTGTGGGATCGAGCTTCCGGGTGTGGCCTCTCTCGCATTGCTAGCTAATTTTCGTGTCATGACTTCTATAGCGGAGGCGACAGCAGCAGGCGGCTCACGATCCACACGAAGTTCTTTGGCGATCGCCGACTTCAGGCAATCCCAAACTGCGGCGTCCCGTCCCGCTTGCTGTTCGCTCCCCGCAGCAGGCACATTGCCGTAACTGCTGCCCTTCTCGGGCGAGGCATACTGCGGATGCAGGGCGGCCTCTGCCGCCTCAGGCGTCATCGCCAACAAGCACTCATCCTGAGTAATGTCGCCGGATTTGAAAGACTGGACGTGACAGCCCGCCGAGCGAAGACTCTGCGCCAGTTCTTCCGACAGGCTTCGAATGCGCGCGATATAGATAAGTGACGGCATAGCGGTACCAAGCTCCGAGTATTAGATTGCGCTACTCCCCAAGAGGTTGTTTTGTTTTCCCCGATTGACAGCACGTTCAATATCCCGCTACCGGGACTCCGCGTGAACAATTCCAAGCGGTAGACAGCTTATTTTCGGCAGCGAACATCCAAGCAGCTGCAAGAATCCAGATTTCGAAGGAGAATCTATGAAAATCAACAAATTGATTTTGTGCCTGGTTCTGCTTTGCTGCAGCGCGCCTTTCGGCCTGGCCAAGGATAAAGCTGACGTGCGGGACATCACTGGATGCCTGTCCAAGGGTGACGGTCCCAACGAGTTCCTGCTTGCCGGGGATGATGGCAGCACATGGGAGGTGCGGAGCAGCAAAATTGCTCTTGCCGGCCATGTGGGTCACACGGTCACTGCGACCGGAGTGGTCTCAAACGCTACGATGCACAATATGAAGGAAGATGCAAAGGACGCTGCCAAGGACAGCGGTATGGCGAAGAACGCCGAAGAGCATGGGCACTTGAAGGTTACCGCAGTAAAGATGGTCAGCGAATCGTGCAAGTAGTCTTCGCGTGAGGAGACGAATGAAGGCCGAGTAATTCGGCCTTCGCTCGCTTTCTCACCTTCATTACTTATCTCCGGAGGAAACGCAAATGCCAATCCGGATATTGATTGCCGATGATGATCCCAACATCCGTCTGTTGTTGCGCCGGCTACTGGAAAAGCAGCGCGATTGGCAAGTATGTGGCGAAGCCAGTAATGGGATCGAGGCCATTGAAGGAGTTGAGCAGTTTGCGCCCGACATCGTGGTGATGGATCTAGCCATGCCCGTCATGAACGGGTTGCAGGCCGCGCCTGAAATCACGAAGAGACATCCTACACTTCCCATGTTGCTTATCAGCGTTCAGGAAGTCTCCAAGCAGCTCGCATCGGAGGCTCGCAACGCCGGTTATCGAGGTGCTGTGACCAAGAGCGGCGGCGACGAAGTGCTGAAGGGAATCGAGGCGCTGCTTCGCCACGATATGTTCTTCTACTCGGACGACGGAACTTCTACGGCAGCGGAGCGCTGAGGCTTCGCGAAACTCACGACTGCTGGCCGACACACGCCCGCAAAAGCCATCTCCATCCCAGACGTTGCTCCAACCAGCGAGCCACCGCTGTGTTGCGTCGAACGTGACTGCTTAGCTGTTCGGGTGAAAGCGGCCGCCAGACCGCATGTCGGGCAGAGCCTCGATCAAGAACCCGGGCTTCGACCTTGCCGTCCTTGATGCGATATTGCTTTTCGGGCTCAGGGCAATAGTTTATGGATTCGACTTCGACAAGATACGTGTCTCCCATTGACATGGCTCGATCTCCTATCAACACCAAATTAAGTTGCATCAAGACCACTCGACTGGCCATACCGGTAAACACTGATAGAAAACATCGAAAATACTGTATCTGGGAGCGGGCATGGCTGAACGGCAAGGCTGCGCGCACCTTGTGTGGATCCTTCTCGATTCTCAATGCGGACACTCTCAGCACGGAGCTGATCCGAGGAACGGGATGGTCCCCTCAAGTTTTCTAGACACTGACACCACATATGCCGAAAAAACGAGCATCGCATTTCTCCTATCGCATTTTTCCTAATGACGAGGAAGGCGAGAGGCAGGCACTCTGTTCACCTGGAACCGGGTGCCCGCCTGGCTTGGGACACATTAGGGAGAAATCACAGAAGCATGGGGGAAGAGTAATTGACACGCTTTGCGGGCGCTATCCGGTCTACGTAGTAATTTCACTCCTGAAATCCTGTAGTGCAGAGAAAAATCCGAAGCAGCTGTATTCGCAAGCCGAGCAAACGCTTGGTCAAAACTGATGGTCCGTGGAATGTGCCTGGAACTGTCAACTCGGTAACACATTGGTTTGCTTTGCCACCCAAGCTGGCCTCCAAAGCCGGGATCCCACCCGAGGTCTTCCGAATTTTCGAGGTCTGAGGCAGGCAACTGCTCTCAATGTTTCGATTTCTAATGACGATCGGTGCGTAAACCGCCGCCCCACGAGGACAAAAATGAAACACCGATTGTTGCCGCTCGCGCCATACTTCGCCTCGATGGTCGTGTTCTTGATCCAGACTTCGTTGTTCCAGACTTCGACGACCCAGACTTCGGCGGCCCAGGCTTCTGCGAGATCACACGGTTCGCGATAAGGTGGCAGGCCAATTTCCCATGCATACCAATCTTGCGTTGCTTCAAATTTACGCGCTGGTGCTGGTCGTGGGCTGTTGGTTGTTCGCGCCACGACCGGGCGCAGCTTTCGTGTCACAATCGAATCCGGTGCAACAGGAGCGCGCTCCGTCTACGCCTCCAGCCTCCAACCCGCCTGCCGCACAGCCGCCGGCGAATCAGCCCGCGCCGGCTAGTCCGGCTCGCGGCGAGAAGGCAACGACTCCGAAGGAGCAGGCCTGGCAAATTCTGGAAGACGTTTGCACCGGCGACAAAAGCGGAGACCGCGCCACTGCCATTCTTGTTCTGGGCCTGATTCCGAATGACGCAAGGAGCACCAAACTGGCGCAAAAGGCCCTGACCGACGAACGGCCAGAGGTGCGGGCAGCCGCCGCCGCCGCATTGGGCGATATGCAGTCAAGAGCGAGTATCCAGAAGTTGAAGGCCGCGATGGAAGATCAGGATCCGTCCGTGGCACTGGCCGCCGCTCACGCCCTCGACCTCATGCATGACAACGCTGCTTACGAGGTGTACTACGAGATTCTCAATGGCGACCGGAAGGCGGGAAAGGGCTTGATCGCGTCGCAAACATCCATGCTGCATGACCCCAAGAAGATGGCGGAATTTGGATTTGAACAAGGCATTGGCTTCGTTCCATTCGCCGGCATCGGATGGGGAGCGATTAAAGCGATTCGGAAAGATGATGCTTCTCCGGTCCGCGCTGCCGCTGCCAGGGTGCTGGCTCGCGATCCCGATCCGGCCACAACCAAAGCGTTGACTGAGGCCACAGGCGACAACAGCTGGATTGTCCAGGTGGCCGCGCTTGAAGCCCTCGCAAAACGCGGCGATCCATCGACGCTACCCACAGTGCAGCGGTATCTGTTCGATGAAAAAAATGCAATCAAATTCACCGCTGCCGCTGCCGTCATCCACCTTACGGCGATCAAACAGGTTGGTACGCGGAAGCAGCGGGGAATTCCCGGCCGCAAGCAACCCTGATCAGACCGAAGCTGTCTTGGGGCACCGACAGCGACATCGGTGCTCGCTTGCTTCGTCAGGTATCCACGCCGTAAAGTTACGTCCAAGCGGACATCCATGTGCGGTGGGTGCTCATCTTAAATGCGCAAACGAGATGAAACACACGGACATTAGATGGAATCCGAGCACGCGGGAGTGGTTCTGCACCGGTTGCGGTCGTACCTCCAATGTGGAGACCGAACACGATGCACGGACCAGCCTCGACCAATACGAATGCACCATCCCATCGGTAGAAGTTTCCAGGTCTGTTCCGGGCACGGAGACCAAGCGGCTCATGAGGAAGCCGTACAAAATGACTCTGAAAACAGAACGGAGCGGCAGCAGGTTTGTTGCAGCCCGCACGGCCGATGGCAGTCCCAGCATCCGACTGGAACTGTTTCATGACAGCGTGCCGTCGCTAAAACATCTCACCGTAGGATTCGAAGTGCTGAGCGGAACCACACCCGCACAATTGAAGGCACTGTTGGATGTGATGAACGAACGGATCGTCGGCACCACAGTCACGCCGGAAGAGAGCGGCCCCAGCTAGCCGTGCTCTCGGCTTTTCGGCCCGGTTCATCAGTACCGGAGATGCATTTTCGATGACTTTCGTAATCAGGATTGTGCGGCAACGTACCGTTCCCGCCTGAAAACCCCTTACTCTTTAATAGGGACCGTCCATACCATCGTGGCCACTCGTGTAGGCACAAGTCTGGATCGATACGCAATTGACGCCGAGCTTGGACGCGGCGCCATGGGGGTAGTTTATCGCGCACGCGATCCCAAGCTGGGGCGAACCGTCGCCATCAAGATGGTCTCGACTGCAGGCCTGGACTCCGAAGCGGAAAAGGAATATAGAGAACGCTTCGTGGTGGAAGCCCACGCCGCCGGTCGTTTTTCGCATCCCGGAATCGTTACTATTTTCGACGTGAGGGAAGAACCCGAGCCTTACCTGGTGATGGAGTACGTCGAGGGCCAGTCACTCCAGCAACTCATGGGTCGGGACAATCGCCCCCTGCCTCTCAGTACAACCCTTCGCCTGATCCAGGAAGTTGCAGAAGCCCTGCACTATGCCCACGCCCAGGGAGTGGTGCATCGCGATATCAAGCCCGCAAATATTCTGGTGACGACAGATGGCCATCCCAAGATTGCCGACTTCGGAATCGCGAAGCTAAACCAGGCTGAGTTGACGATGCCTGGACAGGTCTCTGGGAAGTCCGGCGTTCATGGCCCCGGAGCAGTTGACCGAAGAAGGTGTAGATTCGCGTTCCGATTTGTTTTCCCTGGGAGTCATTCTCTACTACTTGCTTACCGGTTACCGGCCTTTTCAGGGCAACAGCACCACTACCGTCTGCTTCAAGCTTGTCAATCACGAGCCGGTGCCGGCGTCCGCGCTGGAATCGAAGGTGCCCCCCGAGCTCGACAAGATCGTCGCGTGTGCCATGGCGAAAGATCCCGCCCAGCGTTACCAGACCGGCATGGCAATGGCGGCTGATATACAGGCGGTCCGTGACCGGAGCGGATTTATTCACAGCTCAGATCGGACGGAGCAGGATCTAAGGCGCGATGCGATTCCGCGCTACGTTGTGGGAGGAAGTGCGGAATCGGGGGCAAAACGCGAGTCTCTGGAACCAAAGGTTGAAGCCGGCACCAACTCATTAAAAAAGGGAGCGATAGTTTGGAAGACTGTTCTCGCCTCGGGTTGCCTTGCCATAGCTGTCGCTGGGATGGCTCTACGGAGGGGCCACGTTTCCGGGCCTAAGCAAATCACTCCGGTTGAGAAACCGCAAGCGGTCAACACCATCACAGCCGAGGCCCACTCTGCCGCTGCCAACAAGGATGTGCAAACGTCCGTGAAGGTCTTGGCGCCTGCGCCCAAGCCGAAGAAATCAGTTCGTTCCGCGCCGGTTCCCGCCTCGGAAAACAAAACACCTGTCCCATCTGACGCGATGCTGCAGGTTGAGGTCGAGCATCATTTCAGCGATGCCACCGTGTTCGTCTGGGTTGATAACAGTCTGGTCTACACCCAGCCGTTGCTGGGGAAGAAACAGCGGCACGGGCTCGTCTTCCGGAAGGTGGTAGGGCATCAATTTCAAGTGGTCCGCGTGACGGCGGGAAAACACCAGGTGCGAGTACGAGTCGAATCCCCGGTGGATGCCTATGATCAGTCGAAGATCGCCTCTCTGGAGTTCGTCCCGGGGGTCAGCCTGCTAAGAATAATCTGCGGCGACAAAGCTGACGGGCTACAACTGGATTTCAAGAAAGACGGATATCAGTAAGGCGAAGCCTCTCTAGTCCCGACCAAAGCAACCGCCCATGTCTCCATTGCCATCTTATGCAGGTCGTGCATGCTCCAGTGGCACGGCCCGGAGGATTTTATGAGCATTTGGACAATCTTGTTCGTTGTTCTGCTGATTGCATGGATCGGTGGCTTTACGGTGTTTCATGTGGCCGGTGGCCTGATTCACTTGCTTTTGGTTTTTGCCGTGATCTCGTTGATACTGCATTTCGTTATGGGAACTCGGACAGCCTAAGGGTGGAGGACGGGCGTCCCCGCCCGTCTTTGCTTCAGAACATCGCGAGACTAGGGGTCAATCTCCTAACCACGCTCCCAGCCCGCGCAGCGGATCAATGTAGTCACAGATGATCTTTGTGGCCCCGACAATCGGCACCGCCAGGATCAGACCCATCGCGCCCCAAATCCACGCCCAGAACAGTAACGACAAAGTTATTGCCAGCGGGTTTAATCGCAAGCGCTTCCCGACAATCTTGGGATAGAGAATATTCAAGGCGAGGAGGTGCAAACCCACCACGGTCAGCAGGATCACCAGCACACCACGCCCATTTACTATTCCTATGCCGCCTGCCAGCGGAGGAAGCAGAGCCAGGAATACTCCGATGTAGGGGACCAGGCTGGCGAATCCGCTGATCACTCCCAGGAAATAAAAGTAAGGAAGGCCCAGCCGCCAGAACACGATCGCACTGACCAGGGCGCTAATGAGCCCAATCAAGACATTGCCAGCAATAAAACTGCGGATCATTGCCGAGATCCTGCCGACAGTACGATGCGCAACCAGGCGGTGTTCCTTGGGAAAGAGTCGCACGGTGGCGGAGTGTGCATGGTCCTTCCAGGTGAGCATGAAATAAACCAGAAAGGGAACGAACGTGATCGCGAGAAGCGCTTCTCCCAATGTCCCGCCACCCGCCGAAATTACCCTCGAGAGACCTGGCGCCTCCTGAACTTCGACGGCGAGGGGCGCCTTACCCACTCTCGGTGACGTGATCACTGAACGCGTGCTCTCCTCTATCCGCCGGGTCTGCTCTCGCAGGACAGCAAGATTAGATTGGAGCTTGCCAGAGTACTTTGGCAACTGAGTCGCAAAATCCACTGCGCGGCCATAGAAGAAGAAGGTGAAACTCGCAGCCAATCCAACCATCAGGACTACAGCCAGCAGCGCCCCGAATGCACGCGGGATGCGGATCCGCGCGAGTGTGCTGACCAGCGGTTCCAGAACGAATGCCAGTAGCAATGAGGCGAGGGCGGTCACCAGAACGAGCTTGAGCAGATAAATTAGCCCGATGACCGCAATCACCGCTACAACAATCTGCGCCACCGAGCCGGCTCGAATGGATGCCTGTAAGACCTCGGCGTCCTCGGCCGCGTCTGCATGGACTTCAGGTTGAACGAGCACCGGGACGGGGCTCGCAACTTCTTTTTCTTTTTTTTCTTTTTCTGCGGCGGATCGCGTGCCGGGCGCAGCCTTCTGAGGCACACTCGTATCTAGCGAATCAGTGCTCGCTGCGGGCATCGATGGTGTTGACAGAGAAGTTCTCCTCGGCGCACGGTTTGAGGGCATTCAAGCCGGAACCGTTGCCCGTGAGAATCAGTTTCGTGGCTAGGGCTGGTCAATGTGATTTCACCGTGATTTCACCGGCAAAATGGCGAGAGGCAGTTCCCCTGGTTTCCTGAAAAGAAGGCGTTGTTCAGTATGCCTTCTGCGTGTACAGCATCTGGTGTATTGTGCAATTTCAATGATTCAGCAAAGCTGGCACGTGGAGGCGGCCGTGAGTCCCAGAATTCTCGTAGTGGATGATATGCCATGCATACGCCACTCGATGCGTTTGTGTCTGGAACAAGAGGCGGGCTGGATAATTTGCGGCGAGGCCGAGAATGGCAAAGTAGCTGTCGATAGAGTTCGAGAGCTGAGGCCCGACGTGGTGATTATCGACCTCTCCATGCCGGTCATGAACGGGCTCGATGCCGCCCGCGCAATTAAGGCGATTGCTCCCGGCACTCACATTGTCATGTTTACTCTGCACACCTACCCGCATCTGCTGGACGAGGCCAGAAAGGCGGGAGTTGATCAAGTTGTCTCCAAGTCAGACTCGGTGGACACGGCATTGCTCCAGGCTGTACGCACCCTGGTTCACTAGCTGGCGTCTTTTTCTCTTCTAAGAGTCCACGCGGCCGCTTCGGTCCTGAGAACGTTCAAACTCCGTATGGCATCCGAGATTGCCTGGTTTTCGGCCGGGGTGCCGCCATGGTTCAGGTCGAACTCGCGCTTTCTGGCCTGGATGGCTGCCTCCGCCGTTCGAATACGCTCGTCCATTTTGGACCAATTGGTTGCAAGCAACGCAGCCTTGTAGAGTTCATGCCACTCAGGTGTCGTTGTCATGTGATCCTCGAAAATTCTGGCGTACCAACCCACCAAGGTTCAAGGTAAGAGTCACGCCTTGGATTTGTCTGCCTTCCACACGTACAGGTTCTTTTCGTCGGCTAGTGTCTCAATAGTCCAGCCCTCCGCGATACAGACGCGATGAACCGCGGAACGGAGGTTTGCCAGTCCAACCCCGCCAACTTCCGCCAGTGGAATTTCAAGCGCCGCTTCGCCGGACAGCAACTTCATTTCCCGGAGAATGCCTTGCACCAGTTCGTGATGCTTTCCGCGCCTGACCTTCTTGATCTTGTTGATTTCCACGCGCCGGTATTTCAGGTCAGGTGGCGCACTCTTAGTCGTCTTTTTTTCATTGGCCATTAAACGCCGTCATTCTGGTATGTACTATAGGGTCATTTCTTGTGTACGGTACTGAGCAGTTACTTATACGATAAGTATACGTATATTCTGCTGACGGTTTCATGTCAAGTGGAAATTATTGAGCGTGTAAGTCAGCTTCTGATCAGCGCTCTGTGATCCGTATTCCGCCCGTTTTTTAGTGACAGGGCTATCCTTAATATGCAGGAGCGGATTGCTGCGATGCGCAGGGAACATTGCCCCGGAAAGTTGCGCCCGTGCGAGGGCGAAATGGTCGAAATGACATTGGAGCGGCCATGCCGTCGTCCGCTGCCGCGCGGTGGACCCTTCGCCCTGACGAAGCTCTTGCCCCGGATAAGAGTACTAACCGATCCGAAAAAGCTGGCTCTCCTCAAGGCTGAAGCTGCGAGGCGCAAGAAAATCGCAGGCCACAACTGCAAAGCCGCTGGACGCAGACCCACCTCGGAAAACTTGCATGGGGCGCTCAGCAGAACAAGTACTTCTCCAAAATAAATAATTTCCGACCGTCGAGCCACAGCCTAAGTGGTGGTTGCATCCAAGCTGCGGGTCTAAATTCAAAATACTGGAGCTGTCATGTCGGAAGAAGGGTTGAAAGAACTATACGTCGAAGAATTAAAGGATATTTATAACGCGGAAAATCAACTGGTGAGAGCCCTTCCCAAACTGGCCAAGGCCGCTGCCTCGGACGAATTACGGCAGGGGTTCGAGGAGCACCTGGAACAGACCAAGGGACACGTCGCGCGCTTGGAACAGATATTCGAGGCGCTCGAGGAGAGTCCCAAAGGCAAGAAATGTGCAGGCATGGAAGGCCTGGTCGAGGAAGGTTCCGAAGTGTTGAAGGAGGGCCTGGAGGGCGCCGTCCTCGATGCAGCGTTGATCGGGGCAGCGCAACGGGTTGAACACTATGAAATCGCCGCTTACGGCACCGTGATTGCCTTTGCCCAGACTCTGGGCGAGAGTGACCAGGCAGCGCTGCTGGAAGAGACTTTGTCGGAAGAAAAGGAAACCGACGAAAAGCTCACAGAACTCGCAAAGCAAATCAACGAACAGGCTGCCGGCGGAGAGCGGATTCAGCCGGCCGCAAGCGAAACAACAGGCAAGAAACGTACGAAGCGGATCGCTTAATCGTCGCGACCGCCCTTCAACCGGTCCGCGACCTGGTTCATGGGACGCGGGCCGGCTTTTTAAGTTGATTGATTCTGAATCAAAGGAGTTTCGATATGGCGAACGAGAAATCAGAGAAGTGTGCGCATGTGCCTTGCGTTTGTATTGCTCCAAAGGGTGAGAAATATTGCAGTCAGGCGTGCAAGGAGGCGGGTGCCGAGGAAACTGAAATTGCCTGCAATTGTGAGCATCCGGCTTGCGCGCTGTGATGAACGGCCAAGCCGATAGCGGGAGCAAGAAGGTTTCCGGCTGAGTTGATCGAGGCCGGACGGCGAAGGTCTACTTGGAAGATGGCTTGGGTTGGGTCGCGGCAGGGTCTGCTTCGATGGTGACCTCGACCTTGCTGCCCGGCTTCAGGGCCACTGGCTTGCCATGTTCATCCTTCAAGGTGT
Source organism: Terriglobia bacterium (assembly GCA_963813645.1). Taxonomy (GTDB): domain Bacteria; phylum Acidobacteriota; class Terriglobia; order Terriglobales; family Acidobacteriaceae; genus JAIQFF01. Next base: position 185,606 of record CAWEZS010000009.1, on the reverse strand, counting down.
TCTCGACCCTGATTTCCCGGTAGAGGTCATCCGCGCCTTCCACTCCGATTTGCGCCTTCTCAGGTTGACTGGGATGCGGCGGCGGAATGATCTTTTCAACCGTTCCAGGCAGGGTCACCGACGGTTTTCCAGAATCGGCGTTGTCTGTCAAGGTTTCCTTAGTCAAGGGCTCCAATCTCCTATTCGACTTTCGGCACAAAGTTTCTCGAAGCTTCGAGCCTGATCGGGTTAAGTCGCGGACTTTACTTTTGGTGGTGCAGGCTGCTCGGTGGGCAGACTGCCCGGCCTGCATGTTTACTGTTTCGTCCTTTCAACATATCACGATTCATCGGGGTGTTCTGCTGCCTGTTTGGTGGATTTCGGAGCGCGTTCAGGTCAACGACCCAAAACCTGGTTCCCGCATCTTAGGACCATGAAATTCGAGCGGCGTCAATTTCCGGACCCCTTGCAACCTCCCATCAACGATCCGCCGTTGGGACCCGAACCCGACGTTCCGGCCCAGGAACCTGATCCGGCCCCGAGCCATGACGTGCCACTGCGCGAACCAGATCCGGCGGAACCCAATCAAATTTAACAGACGCGGACTCTCGCAAGCGACCTGCCGAATAGCAGGACTGAAAGGGAATTTAACGACGCATGCCCTCCGTCATTTAGTTTGGTTGCCGGATTTCCGGGTAATACTTTCGACGGACGCCATCAGAGTGGCTGGTCCGTCCAACTTTGAAATTACCGCCTTAATGCCGGCACGTCGAGCGTCCGGCTCGAGAAAGTCGCTGGCGTGCATGGTGAACAGGACCAAGGCCGTTTTCGGGGCGATGGAGGCAATCTTTCGCGCCGCATCCAGACCGTTCATGACCGGCATTGATAGGTCCAGGATCACGACGTCAGGGTTGAGAGCTTTAACCTGTTCGACGGCAACCGCCCCATTTTCTGCCTCGCCGCAAACCTCCCAACCCTCGCGCCGCGCGAACCATGTCCGGAGCGATCGACGGATTGGAAGACTATCGTCAACGATCAGGATTGTTGTGGACATTCGGTTGGCCCCAAAAAACGTGTCCCGGTCTGATGGTCGTTCGCCAGGTTGGATGGGTCAATCGGGTACACAATGTACGCTATCAATCACATCTGCGTACGGCAGCGAGCATAAATGGCATATGGGCACGCCGTCCCCCATTCTATTAAGGGCCTTGGATTCCACAGCCCATTGAAGGTGGTACGGAAAATCAAATTACCGGCACTACAGTATGGACTGTATTGACGCCAAAGGGCTTTACGCCTGATAAATTGTACGTCGTCTTTGTCCCGTTCAGCCTGTCGAGTTGCATTCTCGGAGTGCTCAGTTCAGCCAAGAGGAGCTACCTTATGAATCGCTTGCGCATTCTGGTCGCTGACGATCACGAAATCGTACGTCGTGGATTAGTCTCACTCATCAAGTCCCATCCTGACTGGGAGATTTGTGCCGAAGCTGACAACGGACGTCAAGCCGTCGAGAAGGCCAACCAGACGAAGCCCGACATTGCGATCCTCGACATCGGCATGCCCGTGCTTAACGGCCTCGAAGCCACTCGTCAGATTCTGCGCGAGCACCCTGCGGTCAGAATCCTGATTCTGACTATTACCGACACCGATCAGGCTGTGCAAGCGGTGCTGGATGCTGGCGCCCGCGGCTTCCTTCTGAAGTCGGATGCGGCTAGAGATCTGGTGACGGCAGTGGAAGCCCTGGCGCACAACAAGACCTTCTTTACGGCCCGCGTGGCCGACCTCGTACTGTCCGGCTACCTCAACCGGAGCCCGCGTTCTACCAAGACCGGTGTGAGCCTCCCGGGTCTGACATCGCGGGAGCGCGAAGTCGTGCAGCTGCTGGCTGAGGGCAAGTCAACCAAAGAAGTAGCCTGCCACCTCAATTTGAGTGTCAAGACGGCAGAAACCCACCGCAGCAATGTCATGCGAAAGCTCGGGCTGCACTCCGTCAGCGAACTGGTACTCTATGCGGTGCGCAATGGCATCGTGCAAGTGACGGTCGGTATGCCTTATCTGCCGGCCGGTGCCGCAAATCCCGCGGAGGCTGCTCTGAGCGCTCCGAAAACATAAACTCGTCTCTGGCAAAGGCCGACTACAGTACTTACGGTATTTGGCTTTGCCAGGGCGGAAGTTAACTCTACTCGCTTCCCCCTTTTCCTCCGGAGTCCAAATGAGCACTGCGATGTCCAGTCCCAACGTCGAGCTGGTTCCCTCGCTTGCTCACACTCCCAGCCACACTCAGGATGGACACGTCGTCCAGTTGTACGCGGAGGACGGTTTTCTGATTGATGTCTTAAGCCGGTTCGTTGGCGGCGCGCTGGCAGTAGGCGATGCTGCGGTGGTCATTGCAACAAAGCCCCATCGCACCGAACTCGAGCGGCGGCTGGCGGCAAACGGGGTTGATACGGATAAGGCAGCTCTCCAGGGACGCTATATTGCCCTGGATGCAATCCAGACTCTGCCGAAGGTGATGGTGGAGGGTCTGGTAGACGAGGGCCGCTTTCGCGAGATCGTTGGCGGAGCTTTAGTTAAGGCCGAAACCTCAATTGCTCGTAAGCAGGGCCGCGTCGCCGTGTTTGGTGAGTTAGTGGCGTTGCTCTGGGCCGCAGACAGACCCTCGGAAGCGATCAGGGTTGAGCGACTCTGGAATGATCTTGCCAAGAGTCACTCTTTTTCTCTGCTTTGCGCCTATCCCATCGCGGGTTGCAACCATGAAAGGCACATTGAGCCGTTTCTGAAGATGTGCGGGGAACACTCCAGTGTCATTCCCAGCGAGAGCTACCTGGTTCTGCGCAATGAAGAAGAGCGCCTGCGCAGCATCGCCAACCTGCAACAAAGGGCTCAGGTACTCGAAAAAGAGCTAGCCTTGCGGGAAAACGCGGCGCCCTTCCGCTTGCTGGTGGAAGCGGTTCAAGACTACGCCATTTTCATATTGAATCCGGAAGGCTATGTCAGCACCTGGAATGTAGGTGCGGAACGCATCAAGGGATACAAAGCGGAAGAGATCATCGGCGGGCACTTCTCCCGTTTTTATCCGGAAGAAGATGTGCGAAACGGCAAGCCACAGCAAGAACTGGTTGACGCAGCCAGGGAAGGACGGTTCGAGGACGAAGGCTGGCGGCTACGCAAGGACGGATCCAGGTTTTGGGCGAATGTGATTATCACTGCCATAAAAGATGGCTCGGGCAAGCTAATTGGCTTCGCGAAGATAACCCGGGATTTTACCGAGCGCATGCAGACTCAAAAAGCATTGGAACAGGAAGTTGCCGAAAGACGCGACGCCGAGCGCCGTTTTCAAGATTCAGAAAAATCACTCCGCCAATTGTCGCTGCATCTGCTTCGCACCCAGGATGAAGAGCGGAGACGCATTGGCAGGGACCTCCACGACAGCCTTGGCCAGTACCTCGCAGTGCTGAAGATGAAGTTGGATTCAGTGGCTGCCCTGATCGGACACAAACAGGATGAAATGGCCCGGGAATTCGGTCAGTGCATCCGCCTGATGGAGGATTCGATCCGGGAAGTTCGAACCGTCTCTTATCTTCTATATCCTCCCATGCTCGAAGAGATGGGACTGAAATCGGCCATACCGTGGTACCTGGACGGCTTTTCAATCCGCAGCGGAATCAAGACCACTTTTGAGGTGGAGACCGAATTTGGCCGCCTGCCTCGAGAGTCAGAGTTGGCATTGTTTCGGGTTCTCCAGGAGGGCCTGACCAATGTTCACCGGCACTCCGGCAGTCCGACTGCCCACGTTCGATTGTTGGTCGAGGATGGAATGGCGGTTCTGAAAATCGAAGATAACGGAAAAGGTATTCGTCCGGAGCTTCTGGAGGAATTTTGCCAGGAGTGGATGGGTGGGCTTGGGATTGGCGTGCGGGGCATGAATGAGCGGATGCGGCAGTTGGGCGGCAGGCTGGAACTCGCTTCGGGCGACAAGGGCACGACCGTGACCGCGAAGGTCCCACAGGGCAAATTCTCATCAGCCCAGTGAACACAATCGATAGACTGTTTCCGGTCCTGCCCGAGAACCGACAGAGAGTTGGAGAGTGAATGTCTGCCCGGATTTTGCTTGTGGATGATCATGAAATCGTGCGGGAAGGCATCCGCACATTGATTACGAGATCGCGGCCCGACTGGGAAATTTGCGGCGAAGCCCGGGACGGAGAGGAAGCCCTGGAAGCGGTCAGGACCTTGAAACCAGATGTCGTGATTCTCGATATCACGATGCCAAAAATGAGCGGGCTCGAAGCCGCGCCGCGAATTGCCCGGCTGGGTCTGGGCTGCCGGGTCTTGATGTTCACGATGCACGACTCGGCCCGGCTTTCCAGCGAAGTTCGTGAAGCCAAGGCCCAGGGCCTGGTCCTGAAGTCGCAAGCCGCCCGCGACCTTATTCGAGCGGTGGACCGCCTGCTCGATGGTGGCACATTTTTTTCCCCTCATCCGGACGTCGCGCTGAGCTAAGTCGTACCCATCGAGCTCTGCGGCTTATTCTAAGCCAAGCTGGCCATTGTACTGTTGCATGACCGCGTAGCACTCGCAGGCCGACATTTCGAGTCTCTTGCGATTCACGATGCTCACTGCGCCGTGGGAGTACTCGATGCTTTTTTCCCGCTGCAGGATACCCGCAGCCAGGCTCACGCTGGATCGGTTTGTGCCCAGCATAGTGGCCAGAAAATCGTGAGTGATGGGCAGGCATTCTGAATCCACCCTGTCCTGCATCATGAGCAGCCACCGCGCCAGGCGCTGCTCCAGATCATGCAGCCGGTTGCATGCCGCCGTTTGGGCGACTTGCATACCTTGAAGGACGGCATAGCGGTTCAAGAGCAATTGGAGGTGCGGAGCAGATTCCAGGATTTTCCGGAAAGTCTCAACCGCGACGCGAAAGCCATCTCCACTGATTTGCACGACCGATTGCAATGGACTTCGGCTCAGACCCACAGCTGCAGGTATTCCCGTGAAACCCTCGTTTCCCACCACGCCCGCTTCGGCGGTCTTGCCGTCTTTCATAGCAACCACCAGAGAAATCAATCCGCGGTTCGGGAAATACACGAATTCCAGCCTGCTACCCGCCTCATGAAGCACCAGGTGATTCGGCAGTTGGAGATATTCGACGTGAGGGCGCAGCAAGTTGTATTCGCTGTCAACGATCGATAGCAGAATCGTATTGCTGACTGGTTTTCCCGCGGCATTGGTACGCTCGCCAGCCTGGAGGACTTGGAGATTCTTGCTCTTCACAAACCTTCCTTGAGAAATTTATTTGGGGGCTCCGCCGCGGGCGAACTGCCTTTGAGCATGCGCTCCTTAGCTTCTAACAGCCGGTTGATTTGAGCGATCAACAGCATGAGTTTTTCCGGATCTTGCTCTTGGGCGGCGCGCTCACAGAGCTCCATCCACTCCTCTCGGTTCTGTTCCATGCAGGGCCGTCCTCCGGGGAAACGCTTATACCACACCCAGCTATTGATTGAGTGTTCGATGTCAGACACTGTGCCTCGGCGATAACGACTCAATCGCGCGAAATCCGCACCAGAAGCAGGTTTACGGGATCTAAGCAGCGGGTATGTCGAAAAGAGGTAGTGCGGAGTCTGGCTCCTGATCCTCGCTTTGCAGAAACGCATCTGCGGCGTGCAATAAACCGTTGCGCTTCCGCTCATCTTCCTCTTGGAGAGCATCCCACACCATCTCCAACCATCTTGTCAGATTCGGGTTCGGCATTTCGGTCGCCCCCTTGTTGCGTGTTATCCGTTTGCACCTTCTGTGTTCGCTTTGTTAAGAGCACGATCCATGCCATACCTGTATTTTGAGCAGGATGGGGGCTGATCTTGCCCGCGGCCAATGAAGTTTGTGCCGAGAGAGAGGAAATCTGATCTACAGATATTGCTGTAGTCTGTCCGGCTTGGAAATGGGTCCGTCCAGTCGCTGCTTTAATTGAATTTTCATGTGTCCTCAAGCGTCACCAAGCTAAATGGGTGTACGATCGAGAGTTATCCAGACAAAATGATTTCGCAGGAGAGCATTCTCATGACGCCCGTAACGACCGCCACTTCCACCCTTTCCGGCGTTTCGAACCAGCCTCTCACGCCGGAAGAGTTGCGCAAGATCAATGCCTACTGGCGGGCCGCGAACTATCTTTCCGTTGGCCAGATCTATCTGTATGCGAATCCTCTCCTGCGTGAGCCTCTGAAAATTGAGCATGTAAAGCCGCGACTCCTGGGACACTGGGGCACCACACCGGGACTCAACTTCATCTATGCGCATTGCAATCGGATCATCAAGAAATACGATCTGAACGTGATCAACATTACCGGGCCCGGGCACGGCGGGCCGGGCATTGTGGCCAATACCTACCTGGAAGGCACTTACACCGAGTTGTACCCCGACATCCAGCAGAACGAAGAGGGAATGCAGAAGTTGTTCAAGCAGTTCTCTTTTCCCGGAGGAATTCCCAGCCACGCGGCTCCGGAGACGCCGGGCTCGATCAATGAAGGCGGAGAACTGGGGTATTCCGTCGCCCATGCGTATGGAGCGGTGTTCGACAATCCTGACTTGCTGGCGTGTTGCGTGGTTGGGGACGGCGAGGCGGAGACAGGTGCGCTCGCCACCAGCTGGCATTCCAACAAGTTTCTGAATCCGGCGCGCGACGGAGCGGTGCTGCCGATCCTGCACCTGAACGGCTACAAGATTGCGAATCCGACCGTGCTGGGGCGTTTGAGCGACGAGGAGCTAACCCACCTTTTCAACGGCTACGGCTACAAGCCCCACTTCGTCGAGGGCCATGAGCCCGAGCCCATGCACCAGATGATGGCCGCGACGCTCGACACCGTAATCGGCGAGATCAGGAAGATTCAGGAAGATGCGCGTTCGCGCAAATCCAAAGCGCGCCCCGTCTGGCCGATGATCGTGATGCGAACCCCGAAAGGCTGGACCGGACCGAAGGTTGTGGATGGCAAACCGGTTGAAGGTACGTGGCGCGCCCACCAGGTGCCGGTCACCGATTTGGCCACCAAGCCCGGTCATCTCAAGATCCTGGAAGACTGGATGCGGAGTTACCTTCCTGAGGAACTCTTCGACGAGACCGGCAAATTTCGTAGCGAGCTAGCCGAGCTGGCGCCCGCAGGCGACCGGAGGATGGGCGCAAACCCGCACGCCAATGGCGGATTGCTGCTCAAAAATCTGCTCATGCCGGATTTTTGTGACTACGCCGTGAAAGTTGCGAAGCCGGGTACCGAGCTTGCGGAAGCCACCCGCGTTCTCGGCACCTTCTTGCGCGATGTGATGAAGCTGAACCTGGATGCGAAGAACTTCCGGGTATTCGGTCCCGATGAAACCGCGTCCAACCGGCTGGATGCGCTTTACGAAGTGACCGGAAAAGTCTTGATGGAACCATATTTGCCCACCGACGAGCACGAGTCCACCACCGGCCGAGTCATGGAAATGCTGAGCGAGCATATGTGCCAGGGCTGGCTCGAGGGCTACCTGCTTACCGGGCGGCATGGATTGTTCTCGTGTTACGAAGCCTTCATCCACATCGTTGACTCCATGTTTAACCAGCACGCCAAGTGGCTGAAAGTGACTCGGCACATCCCGTGGCGGCGTTCGATCGCATCGTTGAACTACCTTCTGACTTCACACGTCTGGCGTCAGGACCACAACGGATTTAGTCACCAAGACCCCGGGTTCATTGATTTTGTGATGAACAAGAAAGCGGACGTAGTTCGCGTCTATCTGCCGCCCGACACCAATACGCTTCTTTCGGTGGCCGATCACTGCCTGCGCAGCCGGGATTACATCAACGTGATCGTGGCGGGCAAACAACCGGCTCTGCAATATCTCGACATGGAAGCTGCCGTTGAACACTGTACAAATGGAATTGGAATCTGGTCATGGGCCAGTACTGATCAGAACACAGAGCCCGATGTCGTGATCGCCTCCGCCGGGGACGTCCCCACGCTCGAGGCTCTGGCCGCAGTTGATCTGCTCCGCCAGAATTTCTCTGACATAAAAATCCGTTTTGTGAACGTGGTGGACCTGATGACGCTGCAACCTCCGTCAGAGCATCCTCACGGCCTTTCCGACCGCGATTTTGATTCGATGTTCACCACCGACAAGCCCGTCATCTTTGCGTACCACGGTTATCCCTGGCTGATTCACCGGCTCACCTATCGCCGGCACAATCACGACAGCTTCCACGTGCGCGGCTATAAAGAAGAGGGCACGACGACCACGCCCTTCGACATGACCGTGCTCAATGAAATTGATCGCTACCATCTGGCGGGCGATGTCGTTGACCGCGTGCCTCGATTGCAGCGCGTGGGCGCACACTTCAAGCAGTTCCTGCGCAACCAACTGGTAGAGCACAAGCGCTACATCCAGCAGCATGGCGATGACCTGCCGGCCGTGCGAGACTGGACCTGGCCTTACTAATCGATGAAAGTTCTGGTGCTGAATTCGGGCTCCAGCAGCCAGAAGAGCTGCCTGTACGAGATCGGCGATGTTCTTCCCGAGGATCCTCCAGCCTGCCTGTGGCAGGGCACCATCGATTGGGCCGGAGAATCCGGCCAAGTCGAAATCAAGAATGGGCGCGGCATCAGCCGGAAGGAGAAAATCAAAGTCTCCTCTCGAGCTGAGGCCACTGCGCGCCTGCTCGACACCCTGTGGAAAGGGGAAGCCAGCGCCATTTACTCGCTCTCGGAGATTGATGTGGTCGGGCACCGGATCGTCCACGGCGGTCCGGCGTTCGAAGATCCGGTCGTGATCACTCCTGAAGTGAAATCAGCGATCGCCGAGGTCTCTGCCATCGCTCCTCTCCACAACCGCGCCGAACTGGAGGGCGTCGACATCATTGAGAAACTGTTGGGTGCGGTGCGCCAGGTTGCGGTGTTCGACACCGGCTTTCACAAGCAAATGCCGCTCTCGGCGGCGGCGTATCCGGGACCATATGAATGGTTGGCGGCCGGAATCCGCCGCTATGGATTTCATGGCATCAACCACAAATATTGCACCCGGCGGGCCGCGCAACTTCTCCGGAGAAATCCGAAATCATTCAAGCTGGTGAGTTGTCACCTGGGAAACGGGTGTTCGCTGGCAGCCATTCGAGATGGGCGGAGCGTGGACACCACGATGGGATTCACGCCCCTGGAAGGCTTGATGATGGGCACCCGTTCGGGCTCGGTTGATCCCGGAATCCTCACTTACCTGCTGCGTCAAAGCCATCTTTCGGGCGAACAGCTCGATGACCTTCTCAATCAACACTCCGGCCTGTTGGGAATCTCCGGCGTCTCCGGAGACATGCGCGAAATCCTCGCAGCCGTGAAAAAGGGACACGAGCGCGCCACGCTGGCCTTTGAAATCTATATTCACCGTTTAGTCGCGGGAATCGGAGCCCTGGCCGCCGTTTTGGGCGGCATCGACGCGCTCGTCTTCACGGCAGGAGTCGGAGAGCACTCACACGAAGTGCGAGCGGCAGCTTGCCAGAACCTTGAGTACGCGGGCGTGAAACTTGACCTGAAAAAGAATGCGGAATCGCCTCCTGACCAGGACATCTCCGATCCAAGTTCGCCAGTGCGTACATTGCTGATTCGCGCCGGCGAAGATTGGGAAATCGCCCGCGACTGCTGGGAGTTGGCGCACTAGACGTGTGGGGCGACACTCTTGTCCGCCGCTTTTGAAGTTGATTTTCAATCAAGCGCCCGCGGGCTATGCCGTCGCAAGATAGATGTACCGCAGTATGAACAGGACGGTCAGGATCCAGATCAGAAGGTTGATCTCGCGAATCTTTCCCACTGCAATCTTCACCACCGTGTAGGAAATAAGTCCCAGGCTGAGGCCGGTGGCAATGCTGAAGGTCAGTGGTGTAGCCAGCATGGTGATGAATGCGGGCACAGCTTCACTGAAGTCCGACCAGTCGATGTGTGAGATTGACTTCGTCATCAACGCGCCTACCAGGATAAGAGCGGGGGAGGTGGCGTAGCCCGGAATCGCGGCGGCCAGCGGCGAACAAAACATCGCGAGCACAAAAAGCGCCGCGACGAAAACGTTGCTGAGTCCGGTGCGGGCGCCTGCGGCGATGCCGGCGACACTCTCAATGTAACTGGTCACGGTAGAGGTGCCCGCCAGCGATCCGAAAATGGTTCCGGTGGCATCCGCGACGAGCGCCCTTCCGACCCGCGGTATTTTCCCGTCCTTCATGAATCCGCCCTGCTCGCACACTCCCACCAGGGTGCCTACGTTGTCGAAGAGGTCCACAAACAGGAAGGCAAACATGATTTCCAAAAATCCAAGATGGATGGCGCCGCGCAAATCAAGTTGCAGGAAGGTGGATGACGCGTGGGGCAGGGAGACGATAGCGGAGGGCCATTGCGAGATGCCGCGCAGCATCCCGAGAAGCGAGGTGCAGACGATACCGATCAGGATTGCACCGTTCAGCTTTCGCGCCATCAGAATCAGTGTCAGGGCGAGACCGAAGCACGCGGTCTGAACTTCGTGGTCGGCGAAGCTTCCCAGCCCGACAAAGGTAGCGTGGTTGGCGACCACGAGTTTCGCGTTTCGCAGTCCGACGAACGCAATGAAGAAGCCGATCCCGGCCGCGGTCGAATGTTTCAGGCAATCCGGCATGCCGTTGACGATCTGCTCACGCACGCGGGTGACAGTGAGCACGAGGAATATCACGCCCGATAAGAAAACTACGCCCAACGCAGTCCGCCAGGGAACGTGCATGCTCAGGCAAACTTGATAGGTAAAGTAGGCATTCAGCCCCATCCCCGGAGCGAGCCCAATCGGATAATTGGCGTAAAGCCCCATCACCAGGGTCCCGATCGCGGCCGAGAGGCAAGTGGCAAACACTACGCCCTCGACCGGCATACCGGCCTGCGACAGGATTTGCGGATTGACGACGACGATGTAAGCCATCGTCAGGAAAGTAGTGAGGCCGCCGAGAAATTCCTGCTTCACGGTGGTTTGATTTTCGGTGAGCTTGAAATAGCGATCGAGCAATCGTCTTACCTCGATGGAGAGCCGGGTCAATACCGTATCTTGTCGACCTTTTCCTGCCAGGCGCGAAATGCGGCCATCGCTTCTTCGCGCATGATCTGAATCATGGGTATTCTGCGCTCGGAATGTTGCTGATCGATTTCGCGGTAGATAAACGAGTCGTCGAACCCGGCTTGGGACGCGTCCGCGGCAAGGCTGCCGAAGAAGACGCGAGATAGGCGCGACCAGTAAATTGCCCCAAGGCACATGGGGCAAGGCTCGCAGGAGGTGTAGAGGTCGCAGTCCTTCATTTCGAAATTGCCAACCTTGCGGCAGGCCTCGCGAATGGCGAGCACCTCGGCGTGCGCGGTGGGATCGTTGGTCAGAGTTACCTGGTTCACGCCTTCGGCGATGATGTTGCCATCTTTCACGATCACCGCGCCGAAGGGGCCGCCTCGTCCAGAGCGGACATTTTCGATTGCGAGTTCAATCGCGCGTGCCATGAAAGGGCTATTCATAGTTTGTGGCCGAACAGCCTGTGAAGCCGCGCGGATCATGTCCGCATCGCTCGGCGCCAGAGAAAGCAGTATAAGCGGAGCCCGGAAGAGCACGAAACCTTTCTCCGCTTGAATTCTTGATCATAGCAAGTTGAAAAAGTGAAGCGGGCACGATAGGCTCGCCTTCTGGTGCTCATTTCCTCGCCAAACGGCTACTGACCACATGAGCTTGCAGACTTTCGTCTCTCGTCGAGTGGTCACTCCTCAAGGAATTCGGCCGGCAGCTATTCTTGTCGACGGGGAACGGATTACTGCGGTTGTTCCACCCACTCAAATTCCTTCCGGCGCGCAAATCCACGATTTTGGCGATGCCGCCATTCTTCCCGGTCTGGTCGATTCTCACATACACATCAACGATCCTGGACGGACAGATTGGGAAGGCTTCCGTACTGCGACGCGCGCTGCTGCGGCCGGCGGCTACACGCTTCTGGTGGACATGCCTCTGAACTGCCTGCCGGCGACGACGACGGTCGCTGCGCTCGAGGCGAAGCGTGCAGCGGCGCAAAACAACTGCTGGGTGGATTGGGCGGCGTGGGGCGGCGTGGTCCAGGGCAACCAGGCTGATATCGAACCGCTTGCCGGCGCAGGAGTGCGCGGGTTCAAGTGTTTTCTGATTCATCCCGGGATTGATGGTTTCACCATGGTGGACGAAGACGATCTGCGAACCGCGCTGCCACACCTGGCGCGGACTGGGCTGCCGCTGCTGGTGCACGCAGAACTTGCCGCGCCGATTGATGCGGCCACTGCGCGTCTGGCCGACGCCGATTGGAGATCGTATGCAACTTATCTGCAGTCACGGCCCGACGAAGCTGAGCTCTCGGCGATTCGAATGATGTTGTCGCTGTGCCGGCAATATAACTTTCATCTGCACATCGTCCATCTCTCGAGCATCCAGGCGCTGCCAGAGTTACGGGCGGCGCGCTCCGAGGGACTGCACGTGAGCGTGGAAACCTGTCCTCACTATCTGCATTTCGTTGCCGAAAATATTCCTGACGCTGCGACCTTGTGCAAATGTGCGCCGCCGATTCGAAGCCGTGAAAACCGCGAGGTGTTGTGGCAAGCACTGCGGGAGGGAGTCATTGATCTGGTGGCTACCGATCATTCTCCCTGTCCGCCGGCGATGAAGAGGCTGGAGGAAGGAAACTTCAAAACCGCATGGGGTGGCATTTCGAGCCTTTCGGTGGCGCTTTCCGTGATGTGGACCGAGGCCAGTCGCCGGGGATTTACGCTGATGGATATCGCCCGCTGGATGGCCGAGGGTCCGGCGCGGCTGGCGCGATGCCACTCCCGCAAGGGTCGAATTGCCACGGGCTACGATGCTGACCTGGTTATTTTCGATGAGGACGCAACTTTTAAAGTGGCACCCGAACGGCTGCACTACCGGTATCCGCTGTCCCCCTATCTGGGCGAAACTTTGCGCGGCGTGGTGAAGGCCACGTATCTGCGTGGGCAATGTGTTTTTGCGGGCGAAGAATTTCCCGGAGAGCCGAGCGGACGAGAGTGGCAACGATAGCCGTGGCAGTCGGGATGCGATAATCAAATTCTATGACCGGTGAACGCATCGTTGGAGTGTCTGTGCCCCGCAAAGAGGGGCGCGACAAAGTTACGGGAAAAGCACAGTACGTCGATGATATGACGCTCCCGGAAATGCTTTACGGTGCGACGGTTCGCAGCCAAGTCCCGCGCGGGAAGATCCGCAAAATAACTTTCGGGCCGGGAATCGCCTGGGACGAATTTGTGGTTGTTACCGCCAAGGATATCCCCGGAAAAAATGTCATTGCGCTCATCGCCGATGACCAACCATGCCTGGCCGACGGGTTCGTGAATCATCCCGAAGAGCCGATTCTTTTACTGGCGCATCCGAACCGGCACCTCCTCCCCCAGGCTGTGCAGGCGATTTCGATCGAGTACGACCAGCTTTCCGCCGTGTTCACTATCGAAGAGAGTGAGAATCGTTCCGAAATCATCTGGGGAGCGGACAATACTTTCAAGACTTATCTGGTAGAGAAGGGCGACGTCGACGGAGTTTGGGGGAAGGCCGACTACATTGTCGAAGGTGAATACAGGACGGGTGCGCAAGAGCAACTCTATATCGAAAATAACGGAATGATTGCCAGCTTCGATCCGCAGCAGGGAATTACCGTGTGGGGCTCGTTGCAGTGTCCTTATTATGTGCACAAGGCTTTGATGGCGCTTTGCAACTTGCCTGCCGATAAAGTTCGCGTGGTGCAGATGGAGACGGGGGGAGCTTTTGGCGGCAAGGAAGAATATCCCTCGATGATTGCGGCGCACGCAGCGTTGCTCGCGATCAAATGCGGGCGTCCGGTGAAAATTATTTACGACCGCATGGAAGATATGGCGGCCACCACAAAGCGGCATCCATCACGAACTCGCCACCGCACGGCAGTGACCAGGGAGGGGAAAATACTGGGCGGCGAAATTGAATTTACGGTTGACGGCGGGGCTTACGTGACTCTGTCGCCGGTGGTGCTTTCACGCGGCACCATCCACGCCGGTGGCGCCTACTACTGGCCCAACGTCCGGATAAAAGCCAAGGCCATGGCCACCAACACTCCGCCCCACGGGGCTTTTCGCGGCTTCGGCGCTCCCCAGAGTCTGTTCGCGCTGGAGCGGCATATGGATCGCATCGCGCGTGTCGTTGGGTTATCGCCAATCGAAATTCGGAAGAGGAACTTTTTGAAGCCCGGGCAGGCGACAACCACGGAACAGATCGTACGCGAGCCCATCGATCTGGAAAAACTTCTCGACCGCGCCCTGGAACTCTCCGACTATAAGAATAAAGAACAGGGCTTCGCGAAAAAGAACAAGACAAGTACGAGTAAGAAAGGAATGGGCATCGCTGCTTTTTTGCACGGTGCGGGATTCACCGGTTCGGGTGAGCGCAATCTCGGCTCAGTGGTGGGGGTGGAAGGATGCGCCGATGGCAAGGTGAGGATACTGGTCTCAAGTACTGAGTTTGGCCAGGGTACGAAAACGGTTCTTTGCCAGATCGCCGCCGAAGCACTAAAGCTGCCGTATGACAGCGTCGAGATCGCCCCGGCGGATACGAACGAGGTGCCGAACAGCGGCCCCACAGTGGCATCGCGAACCGTCATGGTCGTGGGCAAACTGGTGCAATCGGCGGCGTTGGGAATCAAACAGACTCTAATGGCCAACGGGCTGCTGGGTGATTCGTATTCGGCAGAGGAATTTCAGTCCGCGTGCCGGACTCATGTTGTAACCCGCGGGTCGTTCAAATCATGGGCTCGCTACGAAGCGCCGGCCGATGTGTTCTGGGACGATGATAAATATCGCGGCGAGGCGTACGCGGCCTTTGCCTGGGCGGTGTACATCGCGGAAGTGACGGTTGATGTTACGACCTACAGCGCGTCAGTTGACGATTTTGTAGCGCTGCAGGAAGTCGGCAAGGTGTTGCATCCGGTTCTGGCGCGCGGGCAGATCGCGGGCGGCGTCGCGCAGGGAATTGGATACTCGCTGTACGAAAAAATCGTTTGGCAAAACGGCCGCATGCAAAACGGCCAGATGACGAACTACATCATGCCCACTTCCGCCGACCTCCCTCCCATCCGGGTGTTTTTTGAGGAGATGGGGAACATACACGGGGCATTTGGCGCGAAGGGAATCGGCGAGCTACCGATGGATGGTCCGGCGCCGGCGATTCTTAATGCGGTCGAAGACGCGCTCAAAATTCCTTTCGATTCGATTCCCCTGCTCCCGGAAGACATCTTTGAAGCACTCCCGGAAAGCCGCGAGCCGCATATCGCGAGCGAAGTGCGATGACCGAGATGTCCTCATCGGCAAATCCCGCACAGTGCGAAGTCTCATTCACCGTAAACGGCGAGTTGAAGACGCTGCGCGTTTATCCCATGGAGAGATTGTTGGACGTATTGCGGCACCAACTGGAATTGACCGGGGCCAAAGAAGGATGTGGCGAAGGCGAGTGTGGTTCCTGCTCGGTGCTGCTGAACGGCGCGTTGGTAAATAGCTGCCTGGTACCGGTACTTCAGGCCCAGGATGCGGACATCGTAACCATCGAAGGACTGGCCGCAGGCGAGCAATTGGATCGTCTCCAAGAGGCTTTCCTGAATTGCGGAGGCGCACAGTGCGGTATCTGTACGCCGGGAATGATTCTTGCGGCCCATCATCTCCTGCATAAGAAAGCTGATCCCACGCTGAGTGAGATCAGAGAAGGTCTGTCCGGAAATCTTTGCCGCTGTACCGGCTACATTCAGATTTTCGAAGCGGTAGCGGAAGCTGCGCGACGCAGGATGACTTCATGAGGTCAAATCCCATGGACTATCAGCTCGTCGCTCCCGCCACCCTGCAGGCCGCGTTATCTCTTCTTGCTGAGGACCCCGGCGGTTGGTTGCCGATCGCCGGCGGCACGGATGTGATGGTGCAGTACGCCGCCGGAAAACTTCCGGCACGCCAACTCGTGAGCATCTGGAACCTTCCAGAACTGCGGCGCATTGAAGTATCGCCTGACAAGATTCGTATCGGCGCGGGTTGCACCTACACTGACGTGCGTGAACACGAGTTGGTGCAACGCGAATTCTCGCTGCTGTCCCAGGCTGCCGCGTGGACCGGCGGGATTGCGAATCAGAATCGCGGCACGCTAGGCGGCAATATCGTAAATGCATCGCCCGCGGCGGATTCGCTGCCCGCACTGCTGGCGTACGAGGCCGAACTTATTGTGGTGTCAGTCCGCGGAGAGCGGAGGGTGCCCTATCGAGACTTCCATACAGGCTACAAGAAGACGAACCTAGCGCCGAATGAACTGATTCGAACGATCTGCGTCGCGCGGAGATTCTCCGAACATCTTGGTTATACGCGCAAAGTGGGGGCCCGCAACGCGCAGGCCATTTCTAAAGTGTGCATTGCGGGGTTGGGCCGGTACGCTAGCGGGGTGGTCGAAGACGTTCGTATCGCCCTGGGAAGCGTTGCGCCGGTTCCGCTTCGCCTGGCGGAAACAGAACGGCTGGTAACAGGAAAGGCGATTGATCCAGCGTTGTTAGCTTTGGCAAGGGAAAGGGCAATCGCGGAGATTCAGCCGATCGATGATATTCGGTCGACCGCGAAATACAGGTCAGCAGTGGTGGGCAATCTGGTCGCAGAATTTCTTGAGAAGCTGGGCGCGGGCGGCCGCCGGACATGAGTGGGGTGCTGGCGCGATGGAATGCCGTTCCAATGGCGGAAGCGGTGAAGGAAATACTGCCGTGCTGCGGTTCGCAGGCCTGGGCTGGCGGGATGGCAGCGCGGAGGCCGTTCCCGGACGTCACCACTCTGCTAGCAGCGTCCGACGAAACCTGGAGTAATCTGACTGCAGCGGACTGGTTGGAGGCATTCCTCAGCCATCCCCGGATCGGAGAGTCACGTACAGCGCAATCCGCGTTGGCTCAGTCTGCCACCTGGTCAGCACAAGAACAAAAGAACGTTGCGGCCGCCAGTGATGCCGTGAAGATTGCGCTGGCGGAGGCAAATCGGGAATATGAACAACGCTTTCGGCATATTTTTATCGTATGCGCCACGGGAAAATCAGCGCCGGAGATTCTGGAAGTTCTTCGGCGCCGCTTGCAAAATGATGATGCAACAGAACTTCACGAGGCAGCCGAGGAGCAACGACAGATCACGCGCCTTCGTCTGACAAAATGGCTCCTGCAATGAAGCGAATTTCAACGCACGTCCTCGACACGGCACTGGGCAAGCCGGCAACAGGCGTACCGGTGCGTCTGGAGCGGCGGGAGAAATCTGGCGACTGGATGTTGCTGGCCTCAGCGCGCACGGATCAGGATGGACGTTGCAATCAGCTGCTGCCGGATGAAAACGCTTTGTCCGCAGGACTTTTTCGTCTGGCATTTGACACCGAGAGTTACTTCGCGGCGGCGAAAATTACCGGTTTGTATCCCGTGGTTGAGGTTACGTTTCAAGTGCGGGGCGGCGAGACCCATTTTCATGTCCCGCTTTTGCTGAGCCCGAATGGATACACAACGTACCGGGGAACCTGAACGCATGACCACGCCGATGAGAACCGATGGGGAGTCACGGTGACGTCTTCCGTCCGGGAATGGCTCAATCTTCTGGTGCGGTGGTTTCACGTCTTCGCCGCGATCATGTGGGTCGGCCAGACATACTATTTCACCTGGCTGGACGGTCAATTCGGAAAACTTGAGAAAGATGCTAAGGGGGCTCCCGGCGCAATCTGGATGGTCCACAGCGGCGGTTTTTACACCGTAGAAAAACAAAAATCTCTGCGCGTCGGCCCCGAACAGGTGCACTGGTTCCGCTGGGAGGCCGCGATGACATGGCTGAGCGGAATCGTCCTGATGTTCCTGGTCTACTACTTCAGCGGCGGATTGGTTGATCCGGACATAGCAGATATTTCGCAGGGGCGGGGAATCGCCATAGGAATTGGTGTCCTGGTTCTTGGCTGGCTGATCTACGATCTCGCACTGCGATCGTCTCTGGGAAGATCGGAAACAGGGTTCGCGATATTTGCGCTTGTCATGACGGCCGCGTTCGCCTACGGATGTGTACATGTTTTCAGCGGGCGCGCCGCTTACATCCACGTCGGTGCCATGTTCGGTACCATCATGGTGCTGAACGTGTGGGAGCGAATTCTTCCGGCGCAGCGCAAGATGATCGCCGCAGCGGCCGCCGGTGCCAGCTTCGATCCGGCGCTCGGGGCCCAGGCCAAGTTGCGGTCGAAACACAATACGTTCATGGCGGTGCCAGTGGTCTTTATTATGCTCAGCAATCATTTTCCAGTCGCCACTTACGGGAACACCTATAGTTGGCAGATTCTGGTCGCCCTGGTACTGATCGGTTGGGGGGCGGCGAAGGTTATACGCCAGGCTTGAGCCGTGCAGGTGCGTAGTGTGCCGGCCACAATACAATCCATTGCGGACATCAGGTGAGATTACAAATCGCGCGGAAGAAGTCATCGCCCGCTGCCGGACCCTGGCGACCTTCAGTGAGGATTCCGGCAGCACGCGGCGGACTTTTCTTTCCGCGCCGATGCACGATTGCCACAAGGAAATCACCGGGTGGATGACGGCGCTCGGGGTCGCGGTGAGAATTGACGCCGCCGGGAATTTGCGCGGATTGTACGCCGGGGCAGAATCCAAAGCGCCTCGGCTGCTGGTGGGGTCACACCTCGATACGGTTCCGAACGCCGGCGCTTACGATGGGGTGCTCGGCGTCGTGCTGGCGGTTGCGTTGCTGCAGGCTCTGGATGGACGACGCATGCCGTTCGCAATTGAAGTCATTGGCTTCTCAGAGGAGGAAGGAGTTCGTTTCGGCACGCCATTTATCGGCAGCCGCGCGCTGACGGGCAGGCTCGATGAGAAACTTCTGGCCCGTACAGATCTCCGGGGAATTTCCGTGCGCAAGGCCATCGAAGAGTTCGGCTTGAACCCTCGCGAGATTCCACTGGCTGCTCTAGGGGACGGTACTCTGGGTTATGTGGAATTTCACATCGAGCAAGGTCCGGTTCTGGAAGCGATGAAACGGCCGCTGGGAGTGGTGGATGCGATCGGCGGCCAGAGCCGGTTGGCATTTGCATTCGTTGGACGGGCCAACCACGCCGGTACGACTCCGATGCATCTGCGCTACGATGCGATCGCTGGTGCAGCGGAGTGGATCACCTCGGTGGAACGGGAAGCGAACAAGATTCCAGGGCTGGTGGCCACGGTGGGCGCAATCGAGGCCAAGCCTGGCGCCACTAACGTCATTGCGGGGGAGACTCGGCTGACTCTCGATGTTCGTCACGGGTTAGACGAGGTCCGAACCCGAGTGGTGGAAGATCTAATTCACGGGGCGGAAGAAATCGCGAAACGGCGTGGGCTGGCTGTGAGCCAAAACACTCTCTTGAGTCAGCCGGCGGTGGCAATGGATTCGTTCCTCATCCACGAAATTGAACAGGCGATTCGCAAAGCCGGCTGCGAACCGCATCACATGGTGAGTGGCGCCGGTCATGACGCGATGATCCTGGCCGAGAAAGTTCCGGCCGGCATGATCTTCCTGCGAACTCCAGGAGGGATCAGCCACGACCCTGCCGAAGCAGTCGCGATTGAGGATGTGGCCAAAGCGATAGAGTGCGGCTTGCATCTGCTCCACCAGCTTGCTTCGTCACCCACGTTTCACAAAAGGATGTGCCGTGCATAACCTTGGTCAGACGCGAAGTTCTCAACAACCCAATCACCTATTTCTGACAGCCGACACTTTCGTCCGCACCACGCTGCCGGGCATGAAGGGATGTGCTGCGGTCGTGCATGCGGGTCCGGCTATGGGTGCGAAGTTCACGCAATACACGGCCGAGTTCGAGGCCGGCGGCGAGCTGGGGAACACCCCGGCGCAGCGTTTTGTTTTCGTGATGGATGGTGCGGTCACTCTCGATGCTGAGGGCAAGCGGCGCGAGCTGCCGGTGCGTGGCTACGCCTATTTGCCAGAAGGATTGCCGCATCGTGTCTTGGCCGCGAAGACGAGCCGTGTGGCCGTGATCGAAAAGCCCTACCAGGCGCTGGCCTCAGTCGATCCGCCGCACATGATCATTTCCAGTGAGGATGCAGTGTCTTCACATCCCCTGGGAGATGATCCCGATCTGCAGGTTAAGTGCCTGCTTCCCGATGAGATGAGTTTCGACTTCGCGGTAAACACCATGGCGTACCAGCCTGGAGCGGCTCTCAGCATGGTCGAAATGCACGTGATGGAACATGGTCTGATCATGCTCGAAGGCGGCGGGATTTACCGGCTGGGGGATTCCTGGTATCCGGTCACCTCCGGAGATTTTATCTGGATGGCTCCGTGGTGCCCGCAATGGTTTGGAGCACTCGGTAAAGTGCCCGCGAAATATCTCATTTACAAAGATTGGAACCGCCATCCGCTGGCTGATTGCCGCTCATGAATCTCGAAATTGATCGAGACCGGCTGATCTACGAAATAGAAGCACTGGCCGCGATTTCCGATGCCGATCCACCCGCGGTAACCAGAATCGTTTTTACACCGGCTGATCTTAAGGCCCGTGCCTGGGTGCGAGCGCGCTGCGAAGAAGCCGGACTCACCGTGCGGCAGGACGCAATTGGAAACACCTTTGCGCGCTGGAATGGCTCAGACCCATCGGTTCCCGCGGTCGGCACTGGCTCTCACATCGACGCGATTCCTAACGCTGGGAAGTACGACGGCGTAGTAGGAGTTCTGGGAGGACTTGAGGCGATACGGGCACTGCAGCGGAGTGGATTCCGTCCGACAAACTCGATCGAGCTCCTGGTCTTTACTTCAGAAGAGCCGACGCGCTTTGGTATCGGATGTCTGGGCAGCCGTTTACTCAGTGGAAGCCTTTCCGTCGAAGCCGCCAAGAGGTTGACGGATAGCGAAGGAAAATCCCTGGAGGATGTTCGCGGCAACGCAGGTCTCCGGGGAGGACTCGATGAAGTAAAGCTGCCTGGCAGCTACTACAAGGCATTCGTCGAGTTGCACATTGAGCAAGGCCCGCTGCTCGAACGTCAGCAGACACCGCTAGGAGTGGTTACGAACATCGCCGCTCCCGCCAGCATGCGCATTGTGGTCGAAGGAGCGGGCGGACACGCCGGCGGAGTCCTGATGCCGGATCGCAGAGACGCGCTTTGCGCGGCCGCGGAGCTGATCCTCGCGATTGAGGACGCGGCGCGAAGCAGTGGGGCCGTTGATACGGTTGCGACAGTGGGAATTTGCGAGGTGTTTCCCGGCGCAGTCAACAGCATTCCCAGCCGAGTCCGTCTTAGCGCTGACATCCGCGATACGGATCTCGAGCGTCGCGACCTCGTGATCAAGGCGATGGAGAATGCTTGTAACGCGATATCGGCAAAGCGGAAGCTCGCCATTCACATCGAACTGCTGAATGCGGACGCGCCGGCGCAGTGCGCGCCCTCGGTCGTTGAAGCTCTTTCTGACGCCTGCAGAAAACACCAGCAGCGATTTCTTCCTATGGTCAGCCGGGCCTATCATGATTCGCTTTTCATGTCCCGCATCGCGCCGACTGCAATGTTGTTTATCCCGTGCCGCAACGGATACAGCCATCGTCCTGACGAGTACGCGTCTCCCGAAGATATTGCCCGCGGTGCCCTGGTGTTGGCAGGGGCTCTGGCGATGTTGTCCGCGTGAACTGTGAATTGCGTGTCACCTGGAAAACTCGCAGGCTGTCATCCTGAGCGGAGGGTCTGCTTCGCGAGGCGAAGCCGACCTGGAGTCGAAGGACCTCTACGGGCGGCACGGTATCGCAGCGGAACCATGGAAACAGCCCACACCTCCAGCTTTGCGTTGAGATGCTAGGGGTCGGCGTCAATCAGACTCCTCCGTGGGTGAATTCGCAGACCTGCGATCCTGACGGCTTCGGTTACGTAACCTGTCCTGACTTCGCCAACCCTTGGGGCCCCACGCTGGGGCCGCCTCCGTCCGGCAACCCTAAACTTCTGAACCTGCCCAATGCGGCGACCTCCTCAACTGGTATTCCGCTTTTCTCGTTCGCCGATTACAACCGGGCGAACAAGCTTCCCTATACGATGAATCAGACGCTGAACATTCAGTGGCAGCCGCGTAACGATCTGGTGATCCAGATCGGCTACGTGGGAAATCTTGGCCGTCATGAGGTTGTTCCCATACCGTTCAACCAGGCGCGAATCGCATCGCCCACCCATCCCATTCGTCCGGGCACGCCGTTCGAGCAGGACTTCACCTATGGCTATTCAATCCTCGCCGATCCCGACTTTACTCCGGCGACCTTGCCCAACGGGCAGCCGTACCTGCAAACCTTTGAAGGTGGAAACGTAAATCTGCGCGTTCCCTTCATCGGTTATTCGTCCGAGTCGGAGTCCTACACTGCGGCCGGTATCTCTGCCTATCACGCGCTGCAGGCGCACGTTGAGAAACGACTGAGCCATGGCGTGCAGGTTGGTTTCTCCTACACCTATTCGCACGCGACCGATGAGCAGAGCGCGATGGGTCTGTTTTACAACGGCAACAATCCCCTCGATTTGCGTTCGGGCTACGGACTTTCCGACTACGACCGCAAGCACGTGATTAACTTCAGCTACCGTTACGATCTGCCGAAGTTTTTCTCGGGGTCATCATGGAAGAGCAAGGTTGCCAACGGATGGGCCATCACCGGTCTGACGGTCATTCAAAGTGGCCAGCCGTATAGCGTGGTTGACTACTCCGGAGCAGTCGGCAGCATCTTCTATGGCGTAAACGACGGCATAACGAATCCCATCGTTCCGCTCTCCGCCAGTTGCTCGCCTCAGAAGGCCATCACCGGGCACTCGGGTGCGTCTGCCGGCGAACCTGCGCTTGACGCCAGTTGTTTTACACTGCCGTTGCTGAGTCCCGGCGCTTTGGACGGCGCCATTCCGTCTAACGATCCCTACGAGACCAACTTCATTGACAGTGGCCAGCGCAATATCTTCCGGCAGCCCTGGCAGAGGCGCGCGGACATCTCTCTAGTGAAAATGACGCAGGTCACCGAGCGAGCCTCCTTGAAGTACAGTTTCGATGTGTACAACTTGACCAACACCGCGAGTTTCGATATTCCCATCAACGATGTCACTCAGAACCCGTTCTTCAACGGCTTTCCGGTTGCCGGCACGCCTTCGACGCTCTCGCCGTGCAACAGCGACTTTTCGGTTAACAGCTTGTACTTTTGTCCAACCGTAAGCGGCCTGGGTATAACGAATAAAACGATTGGAAGCCCACGGCAGATTCAGATGTCGTTGAGTTTGACTTTCTAGTGCGCACAAAACGAGCGGCGGCCTCCAGGCCGCTGCTCTTGTCTTTCTTCGATGGAAGCCCGGGCGTTCCGCCGGCGGCATCACCAAAGATCCCGCCTTCCCAGGGCGAAAGAGTTGGTCAAAAGTGAGCATCTTGCTGCCCGACAAAGCTGCATGATGTGGAGATGAAGATCGCTAAAAAGAGCACGCTGGCGATTCGCTGTCCAACCTGCGGCGCCAAGCCTGGAGAGAAGTGCGAGCTTGGCACCGGCCAGCCGCGCACCGAGCCCCATCGGGACCGCCGCCTGGCAGCGTCGGACAAATAACTTCTCCGCTTCCCGCAACGCTATAACCAATCCTGCGTCAGCTAGTTATGATGCACGCCGTCCGCAACACCTCTGTTTCACCCACAAACAATTCAGGCAGGCGTTTGGCCACTGCAGACCCGAAGCTGCCGTTGTGGAGGTGAAATCGCCGATGTGCAGTTTTGCTCAGAACTAGAAAACTCTTAATGAGATAGTTCTTAGCAATCCGGGGGGTAGAGAATTATGTGGAACCTAGCAGCACATCAAACCACGCAGACACTCAGGCAATCACGTTCTCAACTTGAATTGCTGGTCCAAGAGCGGACAGCAAAACTACAAAACCTTTCCCAACAACTTCTGAGAGTGCAGGACGAGGAACGACGCAGGGTGGCTCGTGACCTGCACGATAGCACCGGCCAGACTTTGACCGCATTGAAAATATCGGTTGCGCTGCTGCAGCGAAAACTGGAAAACGACAAACCAACCTGTGACGACCTTTCGGGAATCGCGCGTTTGGCCGATGAGGCGCTTCAGGAAATTCGTACAACCTCATACCTGCTGCATCCGCCCATGCTCGACGAAGCCGGCTTCTCGTCGGCCGCGCAGTGGTATATCGAGGGGTTTGCCAAGCGCAGCGGGATGAAGGTGCGGATGGATTTTGCGCCGGCGGTCGACCGATTGCGTGACGCCGTCGAGATCGCGCTCTTCCGCGTGTTGCAGGAGAGTCTGACCAACGTGCACCGCCACTCGGGTACGTCTAAAGTAGACATCTGCTTTCGCCGCGACGCCCAAGCTGCGATTCTCGAAGTCAGAGACTACGGACGAGGCATGCCTAAAGAACGGTTGAGTCAATTGGGATATCCAGTTAAGGATTCAGGCGTAGGCTTGGCCGGAATGCGCGAGCGGCTGCATGAGTTGAACGGGATATTGGAAGTAGAACCGGCCAACCCGGGCACCAGGCTGCGGGCGATCGTCCCTCTTTTTCCCGAGCTTTGTCAGTTAGGCCCGGCAACCTACGTCACCGGGGGACCATTGCCCTTCGTTGGAATCAACCAGGCGTCGCGGAGCCATGCCGTCTGAACGGCAAGGGAAGCTTGGAGACTGCAATGGCGATGGTCCGGTTCAGATCGGTTTGGAGCTCCGGGTCGCGACCAGCACGGCCAACACCGTGGCAACGTTGCGAACGCTTCCCGCGATGGTGGCTTCAGAGACATGCGGATGGCTCTCCGCCAGTCCCTCAAGTCGATTGCTGACGCTATGGAGGTTCTCCACTTCGGTCAGGAGCGCTTCAAACGGCATGGGGACTCCCGCTCTTTGAAAAACCTAAGGTGTGGGAGAACTTCAGATGGACTGGCTTAGGTCAGAAGACCTGAAAGAGGAGTGGGTGGTAACCACCTCGAACCCAAGCGTAACACGCTCGGAGGAGATATGCTTGCTCCAAATTCAAACGTGCGGGAGGTTCGAGAGTTCCTTGCCGGCTGCCTGAAGTGAATATTCAGCAATTGCCTTGAATTGCCACAGTTGCGGGAGTTTTCGCCTTCTGTCACTCGTCCCACGACTGGTCAGCAGAGGCGTCGAATTTGACAAATTTGGTTCAATTGTGGGCTTTTGGGACTAAAATAAGCAATGGTGAAGCCTGTTGCAGTAGCTAAGAGAACCCGCGAATTCGATCCCAACACCTTCCTGGCAACCATAGGGGAGGGCCGGAAAAATCTCGCTGTTTCGAAGAAGCAGAGTATCTACGCTCAAGGCGATGTGGCCGATGCAGTTTTTTACATTCAGAAGGGGAAAGTAAAGCTTACCGTCGTATCCAAAATTGGGCGGGAAGCAACGATCGGCATCCTGGGCGAAAAGAATTTTTTTGGGGAAGGCGCACTGGCCGGACAGTCTCTCCGCATGGGGTCTGCGGCGGCGCTGACCGATTCCGAGGTCCTGCGGATTGACAAGAAAGCCATGATGGCCGCGCTTCACCGCGAACACGCGTTTTCCGACATGTTCGTGGCCTATCTGCTGGCGCGGAATATTCGTTATGAGGAAGACCTGGTCGACCAGCTGTTCAATTCCAGCGAAAAAAGACTGGCCCGTGTCCTTCTTCTGCTCGCGCACTTTGGCAAGGAAGGCGTTCCGGAAGCTGTGGTTCCCAAGATAAGTCAGGAGACCCTGGCAGAAATGGTCGGGACTACACGTTCGCGCGTAAGCTTTTTCATGAACCGGTTCAGAAAGCTGGGCTTCATTCACTACGCCGGAGGCATAGAGGGCGGGCTGCAGGTCCACAGCTCACTTCTGAACGTAGTTCTTCACGATTGAGCAACTCCGCCCTGATTTTTTCTCTGAGACAGCGCGAGCGGCACCTGCCAGTTTATCCGGTGTTCGCACCTCAGTTGCCGCGGTGATCTGGTAATTCTGGTAGTCAATGGTGAAATTAGCCTGGCCCCCGAGCCGGATTGAGCTGGTGCTGCGATTGGAGGCGGGCAGCCAGAAGTCGCCAACCTTGGTGTAGACCTGCACGATTTTGGTTTCCTTCGTCCAAAATGAGGGATTCTTCGCGGGGGCCCCTTCGATGCGCGTCACGGCAAAGTCCTGCGCATCCACCCAGATCCGCCCGCGGTACAGAAGCTTGTTGTTGGTCCGTGGCTCCACAGAAAGCATGTAGAACGAACCCGCGGGCGTGGCCTCGTGACCGGTCAGGACGAAGTGGTAGTTGTCCTGGTTGAGAGCGATATGACTTTGATTTTCCTCGCTGACCGCTTCCTTCTCGCTCTGCAGCATCCGTTTGAAGACCCGCTCAATGACTATTTGCGAGCCTTTTTCCGACCGGATAGTGAATTCCTTCGTCCCCGGAGTACGGTACTTTACATCCACGACCATTTCCGCGCTTCTTGATCCGGGGAAGCCGTGATATTCCAGGCGGTAGGTACGGGTTCCCTGGTAGGCTTCCAGCGCGCGGGCGCGTTCAAGATTTCTCTGGACCAGGCGGGTTACGACTTCTTCCGCGCTCAGGCCGGCGGGAGCTGTTGCAGATTCATCTGAGGGTTGCGCGGCCGCGGTCTGTATGAGGCCGACCAGCACATATAAGGTAAACCGGGCGCAACGGCGATTCGGTTTCATCGGTGGACTCGACTGACTCAAGATAACCCGACGAGTTTCTCAAAAAGTGAGCAATTTTGAACACTTTTCTAAAGGCGGAAGGTCGCACACCTGCGGTGCATGACCCTCGCAATTTCGAACCGCAGGGAGCCAAGCCGGGGATACGAACATCAGGCGGAGACTCTCCGCAATAGATGTGGATCGCCGCGCAACGCTTCCCGGATACCCTGGCGGGACTTCGACTTTGCCGGTCACTTCGGTTTGGGAAAACCGTTACGCCAGGCCGCGCCGTCCGCTTAGCAAATTGATGACAAGGACCACCAGCGCTACAACGAGTAGCAAATGGATGAGGCCTCCGCCGATATGGAGGCTAAATCCCAGAAGCCACAAAATCGCTAGAACCACGAAAATTGTCCAAAGCATGTTTATTCTCCTCTGCGTATTGTCAGCATCACCCGGAAGTTCCGAATCTTTTGACCGTCTCTACCAAGAGTTTCCCGGGTTGCCGCTTTCGTGAGTCTGACTGATTGTGATTCGCAATGCTGAGCAGGATTGCTCATTTGCGGGCAATGGCGGAGCCCGAGCGCCGCTGGCGCTTTAAGCCGGCTTGAGCGACTTGCCGCACTCCAGGCAACAGGTTCGGTGGCGCGGCGTGATCAGCCCGCAAAACGGGCACATCCGCTGGGATGCGAAATCGCCATCGCGCGGGGTCACTCCCAGCCGCTTTCTCAGCGACGCGGCCAGATAGGCACGCAGGCTACGAAGACGGCCGAGAAGCGCTTGCGGGAGGGAAGTCATGGATGCAATTCCAACGCGTGCCAATCGCTGCTTAAGCAGGCAGTCCGGCGAAGATAATCATCACAGGTTACAGCCCGGGATTCTGTGCAAGATTGCTCATTTTTGGCTAAGAAGCCTGTAATGGGGAAATACGGATGTGAGCAATTCAGACCAGCAACTGCCGGGTCATGGAGCGATCATGGAACTGGAGACGGGCATTCCTTTTGTCTCCTTTCAGGTTCTCTGAGCTAAGTCAGCCCATCTGAAGTTTTCTCCTCTTAGTTGCGTAGATCCTAAAGGAACAATCACATGAAAAAACTAATGTCAGTTTTGTTGATGGGCTGCATGGGCCTGTTGGGAACGCTTGCCTGGGCGGGAACCGCGCGCGAAGACACAGTCGAACGCCTGCAGTCGTCGGTTGACGTCCTGCACGCGGTCATGGAGGCCCCGGATAAGGGCGTTCCAGAAGAAGTATTGAGCAACGCGAAGTGCATTCTGGTGGTTCCTAATTTAATCAAAGGCGGATTCATCTTCGGCGGCAAACACGGCCGCGGAGTAGCCTCGTGCCGCACTTCCGATGGCTGGAGCGCGCCTGCGTTCGTATCGATCGGCGGCGGAAGCTGGGGATTGCAGATCGGCGTCGAAGGCGTGGACCTGGTTGTGCTGGTCATGAACGACCGTGGCTTTCAGCATCTGCTTTCGAGCAAGTTCGCACTCAGCGGTGAAGGATCAGTGGCGGCAGGCCCGGTTGGCCGTCATGCATCCGCTGGAACCGACTGGAAGATGAACACGGAAATGTTGACCTACTCACGCTCCAAGGGCGTGTTCGCCGGCCTCACCCTCGAAGGTGCGGTCATCGAGCAGGACAACGATTCCACCCGCGCGATTTACGGGAAGCACATGACGTTCCGCAATATCCTCTCGGGCAAGGTAGCAACCCCGAAGAGTGCGGAAGCTTTCATGAGGGCAGTGTCGCAGGCTGGGCATCAGGCAGCCATCGCGGAAGCGAACGACAACAAGTAATTGGTAAAAGCATTTCGATTCTGGCCGAGACCGAGTAACAGTCTCGGCCAAATCCTTTTTGGATCGGGAGCCATCACGGTCCAGGTAGGGAAATCCGGATTACTCGGCGGGTCAAAAGGGGTCCTGTCATCCTGAGCGGAGTAGCTGCTTCGCGTCGCGAAGCAGCTGCGGAGTCGAAGGACCCCCATGGCATAGCCGATGGGAGACGGATGCTTGAAGTATAAGAAATCCCTCACTGGAATCGAGCTGCCGCCGCTAGGGGTCCTTCGACGGCAGAGAGCTCTTCGCAAGCGAAGAGCCCTGTTTCGCTCAGGATGACAAGGCTTTGAAGGAATCAGAAGTAGTCCAGGGCTCGGAAGAAACGTCCAGGCCAATCCACCCTTACGGAAGGCGATCGCCATTCGGAGATAAGTCCGGCTTCACGGTTCTGTCTTGTCGGCCGTAATTTGCGCCAGGTCCGACCGGATGAGGGCCTCCGCATGCTTCCACACCGTTGCATCACATTCAATCTGGGTGTGGGCTTTCACGAAAACACGGTCGTACCAGGGATAGTGTTCGCAGTTGTAATCACTCGCTTTGTAGTCGGACCGAGAATTTCCGATGATCCGCGTACGGCTTGGATCGGCAGCGCGGATAGCCGCCTGGCCGTGGAGAGGCCCATGCGGCTGATAGAAATTCGCAGCCTGGGCCACGTTCGCCGGGATTACCCGATCATTATGACGAATCGAGATGCTGTCCACTTGTACGGTGAGGAGTACCGGAACGCCATCTTTCTCCAGATCCCGCGCCAGGTTGATAGCTTCGGAGCCGCCCCAGCTGTGTCCGTAAATGATGATGCGGGCGTTCCGCTTTTCGTCGGCGGTTAGATTTCCGTCGTGGTTGGTATCGAGCACTTCCCGTACCTGTTTTCGTGCTCTACCCCGGTGATAGCTCTCAAAGATCTCCACCCGCACTCCCTGGGGGTAAGCCTGGCGCAGGCGCGCCGCCAGTTGTACTTCGCTGTGGGCAAGGTTATCGTGCCGAATAAATCCGCCGACAAACCCGATCACCATGACAGGAGGCATGGGGTGGACAATCGTCGCGCGAGCAGATTGTGCCCGGCCAGTCTGGGCCAGGGCAAGGCAACCCACGAGCGAACACATCGCAGTTCGAATGGCGGTCACTGTGCGGTGCGGCCGGCGAGAGTCGGAGTCGGAGCCGGAGCCAAGGTCTTCAGCTGATCCAGTGCGGTGAGTACCGCGTTCCAGTGGGCCTCGCTCTTCTTGGTCTCGATCGGTGCCGAGAGATCGGAATAGAAGTGCAGCACGTTGTCGCGCAGTTCCGCCGTGGTGAGATCAAACTTTCGATCGGAAAGCCGGCCCAGCAGCTTGGCGTAGGTGTCGTCGGTCAACGAGTACTCCGCCGCCCTGGTTTCGTTGCCGGTATCGAAATCGCAGTTCGGGAGCAACAGTGAGCCGGCCCTCACCTGTTGCAGAAAGACCCGATATTGATCAACCGTCGTATTGATGCTCTTGATGTACAGGTCCGCGGTTTGCGGAGTCGGGCTGTTGAAAGCCAGCCCCTTGAAGGGACCAATCTTCGGCATGTAGCGTAAAAGCGTGGACAAAACTCGCGTGCCCAGGCCGGGCTTCACGTAATCTTTCCCCCACTCCTTTTCATAGTCCGAACGCGAGAGACGGTAGAGGAACTTGCGCTTCGCGAAATTAGGGGTCTCGCGCATCATGTCCTTCTTATGGGTTTGCAGTGCTACCTGGGTCATCTGCGGGATCAGCCGGCTGACCGCGTAGCGATAGGACCCGATGGCAAGATCTTCGTGGGCCAGCACGTCTTTCAACTCCACCCCATACACCACGGGAAAGACGCGTTCCAGCAGGGCCTTTGACACCTGAAAGCCGATGAAATCGTGATACTGCTGCGACGCATAACGGTTCTTCGCCACCTGCGCCATGTCGAAGCCGAACTCTGTTTTCAGATGGGCGGTCTTGTCCTGGGCATAGCGGACCGACTTGCCAAACTTTGCCTGCAGCTTGGGATACTCGATAGCCACCGCCTGGTTGACTGCCGGGTGTCCGGCGATGTCGGACGCGTAGTGCGACAAGGCGCCCAGGGCGAAGGCGAACTCGTTGACATCCTGGCTTTCGAGCAGCAGCTCGCGAACGAAGTCGCCGCTGCGCACGTAGTGCACCAGGCTGCTGAACTCCGTGCTGCCGAAGGGATAGTACCCAAGGTCCTGGATGACGGCGCCGCCGTAGGCGTAGGCATGGGCCTCTGTGATCTGGGCTTCCGAAAGTCCGGGATAGCGCTGCTGTAAAAGGGGACGGATCTGGTTAGCCCAGAGTAAGTCGACGATTTCTTCGTGGGTCAAAACCGAGTACGCGGGAGAGCTGCCGCTGCACATCACCACGATGAGGAAAACTGTGGCGGCGCTCCGGGCGCGCAGGCGCCAACCTCCGGCCATGGCGCCTGGCGAAATCGAGAGACCCGGCATAACTCAAATGCGGCCGAGAACCACAAGAATGACAACAATGACGATGACTAAACCCAGGCCACCGGTCGGAGCATAGCCCCAATCGCGGCTATGCGACCACCGCGGCAGTGCTCCAAGAAGCGCCAAAATCAGGATGACAATCAAGATTGTGCCAAGCATGTCTTATCTCCTGTACTCGGGTTCACCCAGTGCAGCCTCGGCGAAGCTGCACCGGTGGACGCGCTATAACGTGATGTTGATCGCTATGCCTTCGCTGGGATACCTGCGGTTATAGAGGTAGTAACCGTTGTCCACATAGTTGACGTAGACGTCGTCATTGTCGTACCAGTCGTCGCCCCAGTTCTCCGGCCACGGGTCAACGGTGCTGATCCAATAGCCCTGGTACTGGAAGCGCGGGTATCCGCCGACCACTAGGAAGGGCAGAGTGTTAATGCGAAAGCCGTGGCTCGGCCCAAAGTATCCGCGATACCGGTCATCCGGAATGCGGTAACCCCGGTAGCCGCCACGCTGCTGCCAGTTGCGATGGTCGGATTGCCAATTTTGTGAGCGATGCTGTTGCCATGCGCTCTGCTGCACCCGCTGCTGTTGATACGTACGCAGCGGCTGTTGCCGGGCCCGGGCCTGCTGCTGGTTGCGCTGGTTTTGTTGTTGCTGATTCTGCTGAGCCTGCTGCTGGTTGCGCCGGTTCTGCTGTTGCTGATTCTGCTGAGCCTGCTGCTGGTTGCGCTGGTTTTGTTGTTGCTGATTCCGCTGAGCCTGCTGCTGGTTGCGCTGGTTCTGCTGTTGCTGATTCTGCTGAGCCTGCTGCTGGTTGCGCTGGTTCTGTTGTTGCTGCCTTTGCTGGGCCTGCTGCTGGTTACGTTGGTCCTGTGGCTGCTGAGCGCGCTCCGGCCTGCCTTGCTCGTGCCCGCCTTGCTGTTGAGCATGGTCTTTCCTGTCGCCCTGCTCATCGTGCTGTGCGTAGGCCGGAGCGGCGATTCCGATAAACAAGGACAGAATGGCCACTCCGGTGATTCCAACTGTTTTCATCTGTGCTACCTCCGTTGTTGCTAGGTACTTACTGCCGGATCTAGCGCAAGCTTCCGGTTTGTGGGTTCACTGGGTTGCCGATCGCATCACCGGATACTAGAAGTTCCACTCTCCGGTTCTGCTGGCGGCCTGCCGCGTTATCGTTCGAAGCTACAGCCGAGGTGTTGCCGAAGCCTCTGGCAGTAACCGAATTCATCGCGACCCCTTGCTGCACCAGGTAGTCACGCACTGAACTGGCGCGGTTCTCGGACAAGGTTTGATTCATCTGATCGCCGCCTACATTGTCGGTGTAGCCGCCGACTTCGATGTTGAGTCCTGGGTAAGCGATCAGAATGCCGGCCACTTTCGCCAGTTTTTCCCGCGCTCCCGGCCTCAACGAGTATTTTCCGGTGTCAAACAAAACATCGGACATGCTGACGATGAGACCGCGCGCGCTGTCGCGGGTCTGAAGGATCTTGTTCAACTGCTCGGACAAGCGCACACGCATAGCGGCTTTGTCGGCATCCGCTTGCTGTGCGGCCAGGCGGTTCCGTTCGGCATCAGCCTGGGCTGCGGAAAGCGCACTCGCGGACGCGGCCTGGCTGTTGGCCATATCCGACTGGGCTCGGGCAGCATCGGCCTGGGCTCGTGCAGTATCAGACTCGGCCTGGGCTCTGGCGGCTTGCGCCCGGGCGGTGTCCGACTCGGCTTGCGATGTGGCGCGCTCGGCTCGAGCCTGGTCAGACTGGGCCCGTTCCTTCTGCCGGGTTGCGTCGTCGGCCTCGGCCTGGGATTGGGCCTGCGCGCGGGCCGCAGCTTGACGTTCGTTCTCGAGACGCTCCGCTTCCATCTTTTTGACCGTAATGAAGCGGGCATCTTCCGCGGTCTGTACTACTTCGCGAGCCTTCCCGATCATGGCCTTGCGATCACTGTGCTTGGTGGTGGCGTCCGCGTCAACCTGGTCCATCAGGTGCGAGGCGTGCTGGTAGCTGTCGCGGGCGTAGGTCTCGGCGCCCTCGGATTGCGCGATGCGCAAGGCGTTGCGCGCTTCAAAGAACTCCAGCGGCAAGCGGGTATTCAGAACCACGGGATCGAACTTGTAGCCGGTGGGGATGTAGCCGCCGCGCTCCATGAGTTCATACTTGGTGTGCATCGCCTCGGTGGTGCCTTTGGTGTCCTCGCGAACTATGTTCTCGAGCACGACCACGTTGCTGGGCTGGCGCACCGCATAATACGGTTCC
This sequence comes from Terriglobia bacterium, assembly GCA_963813645.1. GTDB lineage: Bacteria > Acidobacteriota > Terriglobia > Terriglobales > Acidobacteriaceae > JAIQFF01. The sequence goes on along the minus strand of CAWEZS010000009.1, from coordinate 152,378 downwards.
GCGGTCACGACCAGGGCGAAGGCTTGAAGATCGGTGGTGACGTCCACCTTGCTACGGTGGTTATCCCCTACTATGATCTCTCCCAGATTCACGGCCCGGCCTTCCGGCGAGATGGCCCACAGGATGTAAGTCAGATATTCGTTGCCGAATGTCGTGGGCTTTTCGAGATTGGCAAATTCCACTTCGATTTCGATGTATCCCTTCTTGCTTTCTACCTTGGCTTCACCGCGCGCCTGGGGCATCAGGTCAGTGCCGGCGAAATCCACTTTGGAGGCCCCGCCGCGATGCTTGTAGTTGATGGCTTGCACATTGCGGCTGACCACGGTGACCCGGAAGGTCGGAGTATGCTCCATGGGTTCGACCACCATGGTGGATTGAGAATTGGTTTGCGCAAACGCGCTCAAACTGAGGGTGATTCCGATTGCCAGCAAGATCTTGGTCTTCAAAGGATTCTCCTTGAGGCAGCTTTCTGCCGTGCTACTTAGTCTCTATGCCGAACTCGCGCGCCGCCATTAAGAGGCGCTAATATTCAGCTCATCCCTTCCCAACACGGATATGAGAGAGGGAGTGAAACAGTCCAAAAACGTTCAGCAGCCACAGCACGACGGCGATGATCACGACGCCGTTCAGAATTGATTTGATGGATGACTGCATCGGAATAAAGCGATTCACCAGCCACAGAAGGACACCCACCACAATGAGGACTTCCAGGAGTTGAATTAACGGCATGGTCTTTGACCTTTCTGGTTGCGGGGGACGACGCCCCTCTCCGCCGGAGATGTTGTCCCGCTCTTGCTTTCGAGAGCTTTTAGGGTCGAAACGTGTGGTCGTGGATTTCCGCGACTGACACGGGCGAAGAATCCCAATTCGCTGAATATGGTCGCTTGCCTGATTGGCAGGAACCTGGCCCGCCGCGACTGGACACCGGACAACGAGAGCTACGAATTAGGGGTCGTGGCTCCCTCTACACACTCAGCAGAATAGAGAATGACAGGTGCGGACAGTGGTGTCTGAGCAAGATAGCTCACATTGATGGGGATGGGAAACAGGGTCTGGGAGCACCAAAGTGCTCCGCGTTCCCGCTACGCCTTGATGGTGAGCTTTACCGCGTCACCCTTCGCGAGGCTGGTTTCGTCCCCGTTTTTCTGGGTCAGCGTATTCACGATGCGGATCTCACCGGCGAATTCCTCCGTACCCCGGATAGCGATTTGTGCTTCGTCAGGTTTGCCTGGGTCTGACGAATGGATGATCTCTTCGACGATTCCGGGTAGCGTATTGCTCGTTGGTTCGGTCATAAGGTCTTGTCGGCCGCGTTATCCGAGGACCTAGAGAATGACAAATGTGGACTCTGGTGTCTGAGCAACATCGCTCACATCGGGAGACGCAAGATCCAGCGCCATTGCAGGAGGCTCAAATGGCCGGAGGTTCTGAACGCTCGAACTCGCGCCCGCACTTGAAGCACACCTGATACGATCTGCCCTTGATGGTAAACACGCGACTGAGTTCGCGGTGCCGGCACCGGAAGACGAACTCGAAAACCCACAACAGCGGGTTCATGCGTCCTGGGCTCGACGGCGGTCCACACTTCCGTTCGCATCCAGCCACTCCAGCAGGGAGCGAACGCTGGCGCGGGCCAGGGCAATGGCGCAATCAGCCGCGCCGTAATAAATGTTGATGGTGTCGCCGTCGGGATCCGTCGTGTATCCGCACGGGAACACGACATCATTCACATCGCCGTTGCGTTCGTAATCCGCCTCCGGCCCGAAGATCCAGGAGTCGCCGCGGAGCAAACATTTTTCCGGGTTCTCCAGATCAAAGAGGGCCAGGCCCAGGCGATACAGACAACCGGAGGGCGTGTGCCGCACTCCGTGGTAAAGCACGAGCCAGCCTCGCGAGGTTTCGATGGGCGGCGGCGAGAGGCCAATCTTGTTCGCGTCCCACCATGCGCCGCGGCGCGCTTCCAACATGATCCTGTGCCTGCCCCAGTGATGCAGGTCGGGAGAGTAGGAAATCCACATGTGCGCCCCGAGCGGCGTCATGGGACGGTGAATGAGCGCCCAGTATCCTCCAATTTTGCGAGGGAAGAGCGCAGTGTCCTTGTCATCCGGCGGCATGATGACGCCGTAGCGCTCGAAGCTGCGGAAGTCTGTGGTGAGGGCCAGCGACACTCCGGGACCGCCGCGCGAATATGAGGTATAGGTGACCACATATTTTTGCAGCTCAGGTACGAACGTGATGCGCGGGTCTTCGATACCCCAGATTTCCTCGGGATACTCTTTCGGGTTCGGCATCAAGGTGGGTTCGGGATCAATCTTCCAGTTGTCTATTCCGTTGACGGAACGGGCGGCGCAAAGATGTGACAAGCCGCGCCGGTCTTCAATGCGGCAGAGCAGCAGCGTGGTTCCATCCTGCAGCAAGGTTGCGCCGGCGTTGAACACGCTGTTGATGGAGTACGGCCAATGCTTGCGGGTCAGAATGGGATTGCCCGGATAGCGCAGTAACAGCGGCGGATAGTGCGTGCTTTCAACGTTCACCAGAGTGGTGTCGGGAGCAGTCATGAAGGGTCTTCCAGCCTTTCCGGCGGCGGTTTGGTTTCTTGCAGAGAGCGCATTTCGAGCAGCGCCATCAGGAAAGAGAGCGTGGATTCCGCTCCCTGGTTCTGATTGGCGCGGTCGGGATGCAGGCCGTCCCGACAACCGCCGGTTTCAGAATCGTAAAGAGAGAGTTGAAGATCGTTGTCGCCCAGGAACCAGTTGAAAGCCGACCACGCGGCCCTGCGCCAACCCTGGTCTCCAGTAATGCGGTAAGCCTCTAAACAGGCGGACACCGCGCCGGCAGCTTCCACCGGTTGCTGATCGAATCGAGCTTGCTGGCCGCCCTCGCGATAAAACCCTTGCGAGCCGATAGGCACGAAGTGGCCGTTCGCCGGGCAGCGTTGTGTTTCCATGAGCCAGTCCAGAGAATCGAGGCCGGCGAAAAGCATGCGTTCATCCCCGCTGGCCGATCCCGCCAGCAGCATGGCCTGGGACAGCCTCGCGTTTCCGTAGGCCACAATATTTTCAAACCATTTCCAGTCCCCGTGTCGGACCGACTCGTACATCTCGAGCAACCGCTGAGCCAATGCCGATCGTACGCGCTGGGCGTCCCGGTCTCCAGGGTACGAATGGAGGTATTGCTGAATTCCGAGAATGGAATAAGCGCAGGCGCGCGGACTGCGGAACTCGACTGCCGCCGGGAGCGAGTATTCGAACAGACGCCCGGCGGCGCCTCTCAATCCTTGATTTGCGGATTTGCCCAGAACAGTTCCCAAGGCCCACAAGGCGCGGCCGTGAGAATCTTCCGATCCCTGCTCTTCCAGCCAGAGCCGGTCGTAGCCGAGGAAGTTTCGGAACCTTCTATTTTTTGGATTGAACGCGTGCTCGAGGAATGCCATGTACCGGAAAGCCCAATCCGGATTGGCGGCTCCGACGGTTCCGGAGATGCCGGTTGGTCCGCCAACTTGCTTCTCCAGTTGCGCAGTGAAAATGAGGGCGCGCGCATTGTCGTCGGTGGTGTATCCCTCGGCCCGGTTGGGGATGGTAAAGATGGCGTGCTGCAGCATCCCGGTATCGTCGGTCAGCGCGTTCACGTGATCGAATTTCAAGTCGGGCAGTCGATTCAGAGTCTTCTCCGTCGCGCCGGCCAGGTACTGAACTCGCGGAGTTTCCATGCGATCGCTGCGAACGCGTGCAAAACTTTCCATGTAACCCTGCGCGGCTTTCTTCCACACCATGTCGCGGGCGTAGAGGTAGGCGCGTTTGCGCATGGCATGGCGCAGGGCCGGTGTGGTCAGTAGTTCGATGGTCTTCAAAGCGATGGCATCGGGGTCCTGAAAGGGAACCAGTGCGCCGCGGCCGTCGTCCAGCAACTCGATGGCGTGCCAATAAGGAGTGGAGATGATCGCTTTGCCCGCACCCAGCGCGTAGGCCAGCGTTCCGGAAACTACCTGCGCTTCGTGACGGTACGGAGTGATGTAGATGTCCGCCGCACCAATGAACTCAGCCATTTCCTCGGGGCTGACAAAGCGGTCGTGGAAGATCACCCGCGATTCCACTCCTACTTCTCTTGCCAGAGCCTGCAAGCTCTCCCGATACTTGTCGCCTTCTCTGCGCAGGATGTGAGGATGGGTCGCACCTGCCACCAGGTAGACCACATTTTCATGCTTCGACAGGATCTGAGGCATGGCTTGAATGACGTTTTCAATTCCTTTGTTCGGCGAGAGCAGGCCGAAGGTAAGCAGCACAGCTTTGCCTTCGACGCCAAAGCGATCCTTGTAGAAATTGGGATCGAGAAAGGGCAGGTCAGGAACGCCGTGCGGAACCAGATCAATCTTGCTGCCGGGCACTTTGAAAATTTCCTGCAGGAACTGGGAAGACAGCTGGCTCATGACGATAAGACGGTCGGACAGCTCGGCAATCTCTTTCATGACCCGAAGCTGGTCGGGGTTGGGCTCGCGTAGAACCGTGTGCAGCGTGGTCACGACGGGCATCTTCAATCCCCGCAGCAGGTGCAGGATATGGTTTCCGGCCGGGCCGCCGAAGATTCCATATTCGTGCTGCAGGCACACCATATCTATGTTGTGAAAGTTCAGGAACTCTGCCGCTTCCTGATACGAAGCTACGTCGTCCTGCGCCAGCGACCCTCTCACCCGTGCGGGATAGTCATATCCTTGTTCCGTGTCGTTCACCGGCAGGGCCAGCAATCGAGCGGTTCCGTACTCGGCGGAGATGGCCTCGCACAAATCGGTCGTAAATGTCGCGATTCCGCAGTGGCGGGGAAGATAGTTGCCGATCACGGCAATTCGGCTCGGCATGGAGGGCTTGGCCTGCCATCGCGAGCGCGCCGCTGTAACTTCGTCCTGTGCCGCGGGGCGGGCTACGACGACTTCCAACATCGCTCGGGAAAGAATTGTTTTGGGTAGTGACATTCGCCCTTAAGTAGTGCCGAGAACGGTTGTTGGAGAATTGTGAGCGGCTTTCGTCTTAACAGCTCGCGTAGATCCGAACGCCGTCGTCCGGGTGGGCGAGCAAGGCTCGCCAGGTTTTTGCTGGCCTCGGGGTTTGCCGAGCTGCCGTCGGCTGTGCAGCCGGGGACACCTGCCCCTACGTGAGACCGCTGATAGAATTCACTACTGACAGTATCGAACAGCAGGATGCACGAGGACTGGTCAAAATTGATCAGTAATGTGGGGAATACTCTGAATGCCGGAGACCGTTTATGTCGATTCGACCCGTTAAGCGTCTGGTGAAAGCCAAGCCAACCCTCGAAGGCGCGGGCGTGCATCTGCGACGGGCGTTCGGTTTCGGCAACACCTCTGACTTCGATCCCTTCCTCTTGTTGGACGATTTTCGCAACGACGTTCCCGAGGACTATTTGGCGGGATTTCCCTGGCATCCTCATCGCGGGATCGAGACCATTACGTACGTTCTTGCCGGAACGGTAGAGCACGGCGACAGCATGGGCAATCGGGGCGCGATCGCTTCGGGCGAAGTGCAGTGGATGACGGCGGGCAGCGGGATCATCCACCAGGAGATGCCCAAGGGCGACCAAGCGGGCCGCATGCACGGCTTCCAGTTGTGGGCCAACCTGCCTGCGTCGAAGAAGATGACGGCGCCGCGTTATCAGGAAATAAAGGCGCCTGAAATTCCGGAGATTAAAGACGACGATGGCACCCATGTGCGCGTGGTTTGTGGAACGTTCTGGGGAAAGACCGGTCCGGTGGAGGGAATTGCTACCGATCCGACTTATATCGATGTATCGGTCTCTCCGGGCCGGAGGAAGACGCTTCCGGTTGAAGTTACTCGCCACGCGTTCGCGTATGTGTTCGCAGGCGGCGGAAAATTCTGCAACGCGTCGGGTCCGTTGACGGTTCCGACCGAAGCGGTCAAATGGTCGGACACGACGCCGCCGGTCGAGGCCGACAACCGCTCGCTGGTACTCTTCGATCGCGGAGACGAAGTGACTGTGCAGGCCGGGGATGACGGGATTCGTTTTCTTTTAGTGTCAGGCAAGCCGCTGGAGGAGCCGGTGGCATGGTACGGCCCCATCGTGATGAACACGCAAGAGCAGTTGCGGCAGGCTTTTCAGGAACTCGAGCAGGGAAAATTTCTGAAGTAAGTGTGGGCGCGAGCGCCCACATTGACCTCTACTTTGAAACCGGCTCTGCGATACCGCGATACTTCAACATCGGCTCGATACTCGGTTCCGCTCCCAGCCAGGCTTTGTACAGGTTGGCGAGGTCTTCAGTGTTGCCCCGCGAAAGAATCATCCGGCGGAAACGATCGCCATTCGCGCGGGTCAAGCCGCCGTGGTCTTCGAACCATTGGAAGGCGTCATCGTCGAGCATCTCTGCCCATAGATAGGCGTAGTAGCCCGCGCCGTAGTCGCCGCCCCAGATGTGGGCAAAGTAAGTAGAACGGTAACGCGGCGGCACGGCGCGGAGAGAAAGATGGGTCTTCTTCAACGCCTCGGTCTCAAAACTGTCAGGAGTTTGCAACGGCGTGCTCGCCGGAAGAGTGTGCCACTGCATATCGAGTTCCGCCGCGGCCAGCACCTCGGTGAGGGCGTAACCCTGGTTGAAAGTTTCGGCTTTCTTGATCTTTGCGGCAAGCTCCTCCGGTATGGGCGCGCCCGTCTTGTAGTGTTTTGCGTAGTGGCTGAATACCGTTGGATAGGTGGCCCAGTGTTCGTTGAACTGTGATGGAAACTCGACGAAGTCACGCGCCACCGCGGTACCGGAAAGAGTCGGATATTCGCTGTCCGCCAACATGCCATGCAGGGCGTGGCCGAATTCGTGGAAGACAGTCGTAACATCGCGGAAGCTGAGAAGAGCGGGCTCGCCCGGCGCAGGCTTGCTGAAGTTGCAGACGTTGTAGACGACCGGCAGCGTGCCCAACAGCTTGGATTGGTCTACGAAACTGCTCATCCAGGCGCCGCCTTTTTTGTTGTCACGCTTGAAGAAGTCCACGTAAAAGAGGGCCATGGGCCGGCCGTCATCGTCAAACACCTCGAACACGCGCACCTCCGGGTTGTACACCGGAATATCTTTGCGCTCCTTGAAGGTGATCCCGTAGAGGTGGGTTGCGGCGTAGAACACGCCATTCTCGAGCACATGATTCAGCTCGAAGTATGGTTTGATCTCAGACTCGTCCATGTCGTACTTCGCTTTGCGTACCTGCTCGGAATAGAAGTTCCAGTCCCACGGCTCCAGCTTGAACCCACCCTTCTGAGAATCGATTAGTGCCTGGATGTCGCGTGCTTCGTCAGCGGCCCGCGCGGTTGCTCCCGGCACCAGCGCATCCATGAACTTCAGCGCGGCCGCGGGTGTTTTCGCCATCTGGTCTTCCAGCTTCCAGGCCGCGTAGTTGGGAAAGCCGAGCAGTTTGGCTTTTTGAGCGCGAAGCTGCGCTAGTCGGGAAACCGTATCTCGCGTGTCGTTCGGTCCTCCACGCTCGGCGCGATTCCATGAGTTCTCGAACAGTGTCTGACGTGTGGAGCGCTGGCGAAGCGAATCCAGTTCGGGCTGCTGGGTGGTGTTCTGCAGGGGCAGGACGTAGCCCTCTACCTTGCGGTCCTTCGCGGACAGGGCAGCTGCGGTGATTCGCGCCTCGCTCAGGCCAGCGAGCGCGTCTTTTTCTCTCGTAGTAAATGCCGCGTCCTTGGTGGCCGCGAGCAGCTTGGTGGTGAATGCATTGGTGAGGGTGGATTCCTCTTCGTTTAGCTTTTTCAGCTCGGTCTTATCGGAATCGGAGAGATTGGCGCCGGAGTGCACAAATTTCTTGTAGTAGTACTCGACCAGGCGCAGCGATTCCGCATCGAGCTTCAGCGAATTGCGTTGTTCGTAGATCGTTGCGACACGCTGAAACAGTTTGGCGTCGAGAAAGATCGCGTCCGAATGCGCGGCCAGCCTGGGGGCTTCGAAATCCTGCACTTTCTGTAACTCAGGATTCAGGTTTGCTCCGGTGACGCCGTTGAACGCCGCCATGGCGCGGTTGAACAACTGGCCAGTCTTTTCCATCGCCACCAGCGTGTTCTCGAAGGTCGGCGGGGCAGGATTGTCAGCGATCGCGCGCATTTCCTGGCGTTGCTCCGCCATCCCGGCTTCAATCGCGGGCTGGTAATCGCTGTCCTTGATCTTGTCGAACGGCGGGGCGTGAAAGGGCAAAGTACTGGGCGCGTAGAACGGGTTGGTCGGGCCAAAGTCCATAGGTTTATCCAAGGCAATAGTAGCGGAGCCGAGCGTCAGGGCACCGGCTGAGATCAAAATTCTCAAGCTTGGCAGCATAGTGTTGGTTTACGTGACCGGAGGGTGCTTGAGGCCGATCGTTTTGCGTCGCTCCCGCAATTGTAAACGACGCCGCTGGGGGTGTGGGGCGGACACTCTTGTCCGCCGCTTTTGGCTTTGATCTTATGTTTTGAATCTAGCAAGAAAATCAAAATCAACGTCAAAGGCGGCGGACAGGAGTGTCCGCCCCACACAGAAACACTACTACACCGCCTTACGGCTCAGAACCTCGCGGCTTGCCGACCAGTTCAGCACTTCTTCGATCACACGCTCGACTTCCTGATTGGTCAGTTCGGGATACATGGGCAGCGACAAAACGCTGGCAGCGGATTTCTCTGTGAACGGCAGCGCACCCAGCCGTGCGGGGCGGCCCCACGGGAAGCCGTCCTGTTGATGGATGGCAATCGGGTAGTGAGTGAGTGCTGTGATTCCTTTCGACTGCAAGTAGGCCTGAAGCCCGTCCCTGTCATCGCTGTCCACAACATAGAGATGGTAAACGTGCTGGTAGCCAGCGGGTGTGAAGGGAAGTGTTATGGACGCGTCGGCCAGGCCATGATCGTAAAGGCGTGCAATCTCCCGGCGGCGCTCACTCCATTCGTCCACGCGCTTCAGCTTGACGCGCAAAACTGCAGCGTGGATATCGTCGAGGCGGCTGTTGTAGCCGATGCTGTGATGGGAGCGTTTCACCGAGCCGTGGTTGCGGAGCTTGCGGATCTCGGCGGAAAGGTCCTTATTATTGGTGGCCACGGCGCCGCCGTCGCCAAAACATCCCAGGTTTTTCTGGATGATGAAGCTCAGGCAGACGGCATCGCTGAGTTCGCCGATGGCAAAGTTGTCGCCCCTGGCGCCAATCCCCTGGGCGCAATCTTCCACGACAAATAAGTTATGAGCTTTGGCGATGCGCGCGACCTCCGGCATGTCAGCGGTGAGGCCGTAGAGATGTACGGGCACGATGGCGCGAGTCTTCGAAGTAATTGCGCCTTCGATCTTGGTGACATCAATATTGCGAGTCTTGGGATCGCAGTCCACGAAAACCGGAGTCGCACCCGCCAGCCATATGGCTTCCGCCGTGGCAAAAAATGTGTTGGATGTGGTGATGATCTCGTCGCCAAGGCCGAGGCCAAGCGCCAGAAAGACCAGCCACAACGCGTCGGTGCCGGAGTTCACGCCCACGGTTTCTTTCGTGTTCATGTAACGTGCCAGTTCTTCTTCAAACTTGAGCAGCTGCGGGCCCAGCACGTAACTGCCGCTCTCGAGCACGTCGAGGATGGCTTGGTCAATCTCTGCCTTCAGGTTGTGGTACTGCTTCACGTGGCCATAAAAGCCGATATTCGATTCCGGCATGGGGGAACCTCCTCAGAAATAACTCTTTCGCCTTAACCCGGGTCGATTCTACTAAAACGATTCAGTCAAAGAGAAACACAGGTCTGGCAAGACTCTGTACCCTTTCTCGCGATTATAGCTAATCGCAAAAATTGTGATGCTGATAATCCACGAAATTGAATGCGATGCCGAGCTGCGCTCGGCTGAGCGGACGGGGCGTCCGCCCCTACGTGGTTCGTGGCGGCGGTCGATGGATCGAAACGAAATGGGAAACGAAGGCTGCTCAAGATCCCCTGGGACCGATGGTGCGGTCGGGTTAAATCGGAATTCTGCTGGTACGAAAGTAATGAGGAGGCATCAGCGACTGAGTTGTAATATTCGACAAGTCGCGTTGGAGGCCCTGATGCCTAATTTTACTGTGGGTTTCTCATTTTCTGCCCTGGTCCTTCTCGGGCTTTCGATCGGCGTTGTCTCCCAGACTTGTCCGAAGCCTTTGCGCGCGAGTCAGGTGCTCGCGCTCGAAGCGGGCGGCGTGCTGCCCGCCAATGTGGCGCATGAAATCGGCCTTCGGGGATTGAACTTTCAACCCGACGAGGAATTTCGGGCCCAGCTCAAGACGGCGGGGGCCGATGCCGCTGTCATGACGGCATTGCATTCCGCTAAGATCACGCTGCCGGCTTCGGATGGGAAGCCCGACAAGGAATTGCTGAAGCAGCTCAGTAGCGCGCTGGTCCTCATGCGAGACAAGCGCTATGACGAAGCTGGAGCTGAGCTGAGTCGTGCCCTCGAAAGCAGCTTTGCCGGTCCTGAAACTGGTTTTGTCATGGGCGAGGTGCTGCGCCGGAAGGAAGAATTTCAGCGGGCCACCCAGGTCTACGCCGAGGTTCTCCATCAGGACCCTGATTTCCCCCAGGTGCACACGAAAGTCAGCTACGTTCTGTACCGGCTCGCAGATCCCGAGGATGCTCTGCATGAGGCGAAGCTCGCGCTGGCTCAGAATCCGGACGATGCCGAGGCCCACAAGAATGCCGGGCTGGCTCTGGGCGACGAACAGAAGTTTGATGCGGCCGCGTCCGAGTACAAGGAAGCGTTGCGGATCAAGCCTGATTACGCCAGCGTCCACTACAATCTTGGGCTCCTCTTTAACAACATGCACGACTACGAAAGCTCGATCGTCGAGTATAAGAAGTCCCTCGCTCTAGATCCGAACAACGCAGACGCTCACACCAATCTCGGAAATTCCTACTCTGCCAAGCGCGACATGGCTTCGGCGATCGCGGAGCAGCGCGAGGCTAAGCGGCTGGAGCCCAACGATCCAATGATCCGGCAGAACCTGGCGTCGGCGCTTATGACGCGCGATCCGCGGGCTGCCATCGTGGAACTGCAGGAGTTGGAGAAGCTCTTTCCCAACTTTGAAATGTGCCACGTATGCCTGGGCAAGGGGCTGCTGTGGGCTGGGGACGCTGCGGGCGCGGAAGCGGAATTCCGTAAAGCTGCGCAGCTCGATCCTTCGGACCTCGAAACTCACACTGGCCTGGGCAGCATTCAGGAACAGCAAAAAAATTACGATGCAGCGCTCGAGCAATTCAGACTGGCGGAGAGGCTGGGTCCAGACGTGGCCCACACCCACCTGGATGTGGGGAGAATTCTTCTGGCCAAGAAAGATGGCGCTGGAGCCATCGTGGAGTTGAAACAGGCCGAGGCTTTGTCGCCGAGCGATTGGCACATCCACGATCTCTACGGGCAAGCGCTGGAAGCCACCAACCAGAACGATATGGCGATCTCCCAGTTCAAGGAGGCGGTCTCGCTCGATCCCAAGCAGTCGCAGGTGATTCTTGAGCTGGGAACAGCTCTTGAAAAGAAGGGCGATTGGGTCGGGGCGCTGGAGCAGGACAAGAAGGCTGCGCTGACCGAAGCGAACGCGAATGGCAAGCATCAGCTGGGAGAGTCTTTCTATTACAGCACCGATGCTCAAAAGGGATACAAGGCGGCTCAACTGCGCTTCGCCGATCATGTAACGGCACTGAAGGCGGCGGGAAAATCTGCCCAGGCGGCGGACCTGGAAAGGCGGGTTCAACTGATGGACGGTTCAGCGGGGACCCTGCAAAAGGTGCAAGCGGCGATGCAAAACGGCGAGCAGGCGTTCCGAGAAAGAAAATTCGCCGACGCCGAAACATCCTACACGGAGGCCGTCAAACTGGCTGAGTTGCTCCCGCCGGGCGATGAAAATCTGATCGTTGCGCTGGGTCGTCTCGGAAATACGTACGGAATGCGGCAGGACTACGCGGACGGTGAAGCAGCTTTCCACCGTCAACTCACCATTATAGAAAAGACTTTTGGGCCCGGGTCTCCGCGAATGACCGATCCGCTTTTCTCTTTGGGGAGCTTTGCCGGTGGTCAGGGGAACTTTGTCGCCGCCGAAAGCTACTTCACGCGGGCGCTCGACATCAATGTGAAAAATTTTGGAGAGAACAGCGCCCGGACCGCGGAGAGCCTCAGAGCCATGGCTGGGCTGTACATGGCCCAGCAGTCCTGGCAAAAGGCGGAGCCGTATTTGGTGCGGGCGGTGAAAGCGGTAGAAGTGGCGAACGGGCCCGACGACGGCCTGGTGCTGGTCCCCTTGTGGGGGCTGTGCGATCTGTACGATCGCATGGGCAAGGCTGACCAGTCACAGCCCTGTTGGCACCGGGCCACCGGGCTTATGGAAAAGCAGTCTGGAGAAAACAGCCCCGGCCTCATAGCGCCTCTCACCAACGAGGCCAAGGCGCTGCGCCGGCTCGGGCGCAATAACGAAGCTGAACAGTTGGAGCAGCGTCTGGCGAAAATCAATCGGACAACCGCACAAGCAAATTAAAAATACTTCGTGGCGATCTGAGCTTCTGGTAGCGCGCGGGACGCCGGCGCTACAAAACCTAGCGCCGATCCAACCGGAACGCCGCCGCCCGGTAGTCGCCGCGCAGATCCAGTTGAATTCCGTGGCGCATCCACCAAGCACCTGAAGCGCGTATCGGAGTTTCGGGCACGGCTTTGCCTTCGATCCACCCGAGTTTGTATTCGGCTTCCGGATCAAGGCCCTGGAGCTGGAGCAAAGGAAAACCGCGGCCTTGCCGGGTTGCATTGGCGAACGCAAAGACCATCGCCTGATTCTTGTCGCTCGAAACCGTTTCGGTTGCCGACACCTGACTGCCATTGCGCGGACTGATCAGCCGATAGAGGTCGCCACGTACGATGGTTCGCTGCACGGAATGGTAAGCGGCAATCAACCGCTTGGCGGTGGCAAAGTCTTCGGCGCTCCAATGATTCAGATTGGCGCCTATGCCCAACGAGCCTTGCATCGAGCTCAGCATCCGATAAGTAAGAGATGTGGAACGGAAGTTGAACCAGTGTGGCGAGTCGGTCACCCAGGCCATCATGATCTGGGGTGTGTAGGCGTAGCTGAAGCCGTCCTGCATGGCCAACCGGTCAAAGGGGTCGGTATTGTCCGAGGGCCAGACTTCGTCGGTGTAGCGGAGGATGCCCAGGTCCACGCGTCCGCCGCCGCCCGAACAGCTTTCGATTTCAACTTTGGGATGCTTCTTGCGCAGATCGGCAAGGATCGAATAAAGATTACGGATGAACACAATGTAGACGCCACGCTGCTCGTCAATCGGGGCCTGGTCCCATCCCGGCTCTGACCAGTTGCGGTTGTAATCCCATTTGAGAAACGCAATATCGTTTTCCGTCAGCAGCTTGTCGAGAAAACCATAGACGTAGTCGCGCACATCCGGGCGAGCCAGGTTCAGCACAAGCTGGGTGCGCGATTCGGAGCGAGGGCGTCCGGGAAAATTCAAAACCCATTCGGGATGCTTGCGATAGAGGTCTGAATCCGGGTTGACCATCTCGGGCTCGACCCACAAGCCGAAGTCCATGTTGAGTGAGTGAACTTTGTCAATCAGCGGCTTCAGGCCGTGAGGAAACTTCTCCGTATTCACGTACCAGTCGCCTAGTCCGGCGTGATCGGTTTTACGTTGACCGAACCAGCCGTCGTCCATCACAAAACGATCTACCCCAATGGACGCGGCTTTTTCCGCCAAGGCCATCTGCCCAGCTTCGTCAACTTTAAATTCGGTGGCCTCCCACGAGTTGTAAATGACGGGACGTGGCTTGGGGTCCGGCGCCTGTGGCAGAATGCGGGCAATTTCGAAACGGTGCAGAAGGCGTGAAGCACCGCCGAGTCCGTGATCAGAGTAGCCGCCGTAAAAAATTGGCGTGTCCAGATGTTCGCCAGGTTTCAGCTTGTAGCCGAAATCGAAAGGATTGAAGCCGCCAGTCACGCGCACTGCGTCAACCTGGGTTCGGTCTACGGTGATCCGCCAGGATCCCGACCACGCCAGCGCGCCGAACCAGACTTCGCCGTGCTCTTCATCGGCGACCGCGGGCTCGGATGTGTCTTGTCCGCTGTCGCGGGAAATGGCAAACCATGGATTGGCCTGGTGGCTGGTGCTCCCGCGGCGGCTTTCGATTACACGGGCTCCGCCCTGAATGAGTTCCTGATTTAGAGTCCATTCTCCGGCCCAGCGGCCGGTCAGATAGCTCAGGGTGTAACGCGCGGGAGGCAGGGTCCACTGCGCGGCGGCGGCTTGTTCGATCATCACCGGCTGTTTTTCCCGATTTTCGATACTTGCGGAACGTGCCAGAATGCCGATCTCTTGATCCATGGAATAACGCAGGGTAACGTAAATCTCGCGGGAAATATCCTTGAGCAGCACATCTACGGCGTGCGAATCGTTGGGCGTGGCCTTCACAAAATGAAGCACCAGATCGCGATTGCCATCAGCAAAACTGACTTTCAGCGCGGGTTCGGTGAACAATCCGGCACCCCAACCGGCGTACTCCTGCGGCGTGGTGGTGGCGGGAGAATCGAACGAAGCCCACTCCGCAAGCGAATGCACGGGAGGAATGGCGTCGTGCGGGGCGACCCGTCCACCCCAGTAGAGCGTCTGCAATTCGCCGCGCTCGTTGACCCCGAAAACATAAGTGCAGTTGCCGCCATCGAGGCGGAAGACCTGAGTGGCCTGCGCCATGATCGAGCTGCTGGCGAGCATTAGCACGAGGCATGGTGAGAAAACGGAACAGAGCCGCATCTTTAAAGACAATTTCATGTCGCCGTATCCTAGCACTGGCTAAATCTGTGTGTCTCGCGCGGGATTCTCTCCATCCTAATAATGGGGTCATCCTGAGCTTGCGAAGGATCTAGCGCGCAGCGGATATGCACGTTTTAGGACAATTGAGTTGGTACGCGCCAGACCCTTCGGGGGCTAAAGTCCCTCAGGATGACGACTGTTTCGTAGATGGGGCCGAACTGAGCCACTACCGATGACGGGGGAGACACAATTTCCTCTATTCATCGCTTAAGATGAATGGACTGCGTTTCAGGATTTTCATCAATCCAACGGATTCTATCCTGGGAGAAAAGAAAGCATGCACTACCGCGCACTTGGTCGTACGGGGTGGAAAGTCTCAGAAATCAGCTTTGGCGCGTGGGCCATTGGCGGTTCATGGGGCCAGGTTTCGGATGAAGACTCAATGGCAGCCCTGCATAAGGCGATCGACTGCGGCGTCAATTTCATCGATACCGCAGATGTCTACGGGGGCGGCCGCAGTGAACGCCTGATTGCCCGGCTGAAGAAAGAACGAAAAGAGGAAATCATAGTGGCCACCAAGGCGGGCCGGCGACTGCCGCGCCAAACGGTTGATGGCTACAGTCGCGCGAACCTTTCGGCGTGGATTGACGACAGCCTGCGCAATCTTGCAACCGAGAGGCTCGATCTGGTCCAATTGCACGGCCCGCCGACTGAGTTGTATTCACGACCCGAAGTTTTTGGGATGCTCGATGATTTGGTCGCCGCGGGGAAAATCCGATATTACGGAGTCAGCGTAGAAAAGGTAGAGGAGGCCTTGAAGGCCATTGAATTCCCCAACGTGCAAACCGTGCAAATCATATTCAATTGCTTTCGACAGCGTCCCGCGGACGCATTCTTCGCCAAAGCCCAGGCAAAGCGTGTGGGCATTCTGGCGCGTGTGCCGCTGGCCAGCGGCCTGCTTACCGGCAAGCTGCAAGCCGACTCGACGTTTGCCGCGGACGACCATCGCAACTTCAATCGGCGCGGAGAAGCTTTCGACGTGGGAGAGACATTTTCCGGAGTGGATTACAACGTCGGCCTCGACGCAGTGGAGGAGATTCGGAAACTCCTGCCTGCCGGGGTCTCGATGAGCCAATTCGCGCTGCGCTGGATATTAATGTTCGATGCGGTCTCGTGTGCAATTCCAGGCGGCAAGCGGGCGGAACAGGTGGCAGATAACTGCCGCGCTTCCGGCCTTCCGCCGCTCACGCCGGACACAATGGCCGCGGTGCGGCGCATTTACGATGAGAAGATCCGGCCGCAGGTGCAGCATCGCTGGTAATTGGAGGACGCCACCGCCAAGACGGGCGGGACGCCCGTCCTCCACTAGCATGAGTATTTGGCATTAGAATGACTGGCGCATGAACGTGCTCTTCATCGGCGGGACTGGAATCGTCAGCAGCGCCTGCTCTCGGTTGGCGTTGCAACGTGGCATCAAACTCACGCTGCTCCGGCGCGGCCAACATCGTGCGGACTGGTTGGCCGGCGCGGAGACAGTCCAGGCAGATATTAACGATCCGTCGGCGGTGGCTCAGGCGCTGCGCGGCCGGCAGTTCGATGTGGTCGTCAACTTTATTGCATTTACTCCGGCTGACATCGAGCGCGACCTCGAACTGTTCCGTGGACGCACCCGGCAATACATTTTCATCAGTTCCGCCAGCGCCTATCAGAAACCCGCCACCGACTATCTGATTACCGAGTCGACTCCGCTGGCCAACCCGCACTGGGACTACTCCAGAAACAAGATTGCGTGCGAGGACCGTCTGCTCAAAGCGTATCGGGAAGAAGGATTCCCGATCACAATCGTCCGCCCATCTCTTACTTATGGGGAGACACTGATTCCTCTCGTCATCAACAGTTGGGCCGAGCTTTCCTACACCGTGGTTGACCGGATGATCAGGGGACAGAAGGTGATCGTCCCGGGCGACGGATCATCTTTATGGGTGATCACGCATGACAGCGATTTTGCCAAAGGCTTTGTCGGGCTGTTGGGTCATGAGCGGTCCATTGGTCATGCCTTTCACATCACAACCGACGAAGTCCTGAGCTGGAACCAGCTCTATCGGATTGTGGGCGCGGCGGTGGGCGTGGAGCCTCGAATTGTGCATATCCCCTCTGATTTCATGGTGGCGTGCCTGCCCCCTATGGAAGGCACGCTGGTCGGCGACAAAGCCGTGAGCGTGGTGTTCGACAACAGCAAGATCAAACGCTTTGTTCCGGACTACGTGGCGACGACCCGCTTTGCTCAGGGCATCCGACAGTCGCTGGCCTGGTTCGACGCGGATCCCGCCCGGAAGCTGATTGATTCCGAAGCCAATGTCACCTGGGACAAGCTGATCGACAGCTACGAAAAAGGGCTGCGGGGGGCGGTGGCGGCGTTTCAGCCAGGGTAATGGAGGACGGGCGTTCCGCCCATCATTCCACTGGCCTCAGCCCAGGACGGGCGGGACGCCTGTCCTCCATCGAAGCCTCCAAACCGCCCAATCTGCGCCACTTCCGCGTCTTGCACATTTTCTTCACCGCCGGCTTATAAAATTACAAAAAAGGGGGTTGGCATGGCGCACAAGATGATCTATCTTGGCAGGCACAAAATCTAGGCTCCGGGGGCGGAACATAGATAGGCGGGCTTAGTTCGATTCCAGCGCAGTGGCGGTACTCGGGCCCGGGTCAAGACCCTGACGCCACTGGCGAGCGAACATCTCTTCAGTCCCTGGCATCCTGCTATTTCGAGAACGAGTCGTTCCTAAGATTTGTAAGGAAGGGCCAGCCGTGAAATCTTCTCGCCTCCTGTTAAGGGCTTCCGTTTCTATCCTCCTGCTCCTCTTTGTAAGCGTTTGCTGCACCGCACTCGATTCTTCATCCAGTGCGCCATCGGACACTCCCAGCAGCGCCAAGATCCCGGAAGGTCCGCAGCCGGGGCCAGTGGCGGGGGCCAGCGTTGCCATCCCGGGACCCTTGCGTTCGTTTTTGCGTATGGCAGGGATCAGTCAGAAGGTATCGCCGGAGGAAGTGTTGCCTCTCCTCGCGCGCAATATTGCGGTGGAGGGTTATCAGGGGCGCAAGGACAGGACGGGCAGGCCGACGGAGTTTCTGATTTTGCTGAAGCGCTACGTGGAGCAGGCCAGGCAACTGGTCACGCTGGCTGGCCCGGAACGAACCATTCGGGTTGCGAACTGCGAGCAGGCGGGGCCGTTGCTCGATATTCTTGGCTACCGCATGCGGCAAGGTTGCGGAAAGGGCTCCGCGCTGGAAACGGCCGATCCGGAGCGCGCCTTTCTGACCATCGATTCCGGATTTCCTCTTGCCGAACTTGAGCAGACGCTGCAGGGAGGGAAGCCTTTTGCCGCTCCCTTCCCGGTTTCCCCGGTCCCACTTCTGTTTTCGGCGGCAGACTGGACCGGAGGCGGCAATGATTTGCTGGACGCGTTGCTCGATGATCCTATGCTGGCGCGCCTCTACTGGGCTCTGTCCCGGATGGATACCGAAACCAGCGCCGGCTTGCGGGAACTTGTGGGAATATCAAATCTGGTTCCTTTCGCCTCCGTTCTCGATTTCTACAGCAGTCACATTTGCATTCGAAATGGACGCATCGTGGTGCCCGGTGGAGCGGCGGCGGAGCCTGCATGGAAGGAACTTGCCGGCGCGAGTCCCGATTCGCCGAAGGAGTTTGTGGGGCGGCTGCTGGCGAAAGATGATGGCTGGCTGGCCGCTTATTTCGACACGCTCTCCCGCCTGACCCCGGCCCAGCAGGTCTATTTCACGGACGCTCGCCGCTTGCCGCGCTTCTACGAGGCGCTGAAGGGAAAGGATAGTTCGCCGGGCCCCGCCCGTCCTGTGTTCAGGCCCGATCCCGACCTTCTGATCCTGGTGACTTGCCTTCAACTGGAACCCTCGGGCCAGGCAGCGGTTCCTGGAAATCTGGCGACATGGGAGCAGATTCTGCGGCAGAAGACGGACTCCAAACTGGTCCGGCAGTGGGCCAGGCGTGCCAGCCACTGGAAAGAGCCAGATCAGCTGGTCGAAGCGCTATTCGCCTTATCCCGGCAAAGCTCCGAGGAAGGCCCGCTGCGGATCTACCTGATGCTGAGTGCGATCGACAGCGCCCGGCCCGCAGGCCAGCGCATGAGTGCAGAGACCGTCCGCCTGCTGGCACAGAAGTTCGCCCGGTATGGCAACCAGTACCTGATTTTTTCTGAATTTCAGGGATTGAACGATGAGTCCATCGCCCGCTTTCTCGCCACCGCGGACACCATTGACCGGATCTCGAATGTCACGCTGCGTGCCAATGCGCTGGGTATCTTCCAGTCCAACGTGGGTCTCTGGCAAATCCTGGCGCGCCAGGGACAGATTCCCGCTGCGAATTTGAACGCATCCTGGCAAGCCGTGATCAATCCTTTCGCGAAGGGCATAGGCTCGTCGGCGCAATTGTTCGACTCGGCTCGGAGCTCGGTGCGGGAGCTGTGGCGGGCCAGCGGGAATAGACCGGACCTTTCCCAGGACGAAGTGGTCGCCTTGCTGGCTGGTCCGAGCCAGTCGCAACCCGACGATCAAAGAGTCCGGCAGGAACTCGCGGACAGAATGCATTCCGTAATGCAAGGTCAGCGCCTGGTTTCCCTCGAAACCTTGCTGGCTCTGGGTGAGGGCTTGAATGAGTTGGCGCAAGGCAAGGACGTGGGCGATAGCTTGATTCCTCTAGCCGGGCAGCTGCGGGAATTCGAGATGCCGCGTCCCATGTTCACTGCCAGCGAACGCAGCGAATGGGCGGCCGGATTCTATAACACCCGTCACAGTTCCTTGCAGACGCGAACCGATCTGGCCAAGTTGATCAAATCCCCGAATCGTAAGGACCTGGTGGACGCGCGCGGTTTAGTCGTACCTTTCCTGAGAGACACGCTGGTGGGTTTGAATTATGCCTACTATGCTCCGCCCGGGGCCCAGATTCTTCTCAACAATCCTCTTTTTGTCCGCTCCCACGACTTTTCTGGAGAAATGGCGATTGGAGGAGGACAATCCTGGCGGGTGCCTCACGTATTCGGTTCTGGCCTGCCGGCGGGTGGAGGCGCCCACTTGGCCGGATCGCTGGCGGATCTGCCTTTTGTCCTGGCGGAAGCCGAGCAGGACTTTATCGTTCCGGAAAATGTGCAGGCCTTGATCTGGCATGAATTGGTGCCCGGCCTGGTCAGCAGTTCGGTCCTGCCGCGGTGGTGGGGAGTGACTCGCAACGAATTGCACGCGGTCACTCTTTACCAGAAGACCGGCGAAGAGCTTCTGAGCGCTGCCACTCAGGACGAAGCGTTGCGCAGGCAGTTGCTGGCCATCCTGTCCGAACGGATGAACCCGCAGCGCTTGGAGCAAGTCGAGAAAGCCCTGCAGGCGGGATCCGCGGAAGCCGCGCTTTCCCGGGTGATGCCGGGCGAGGCCTTCTACCTCGCCGCAGAATTCCGGCGGAAGTTTCCGGAACAAAATAGCCACTGGGGAAAAGCGGGCGGGGAACTGGAAGATCTTGCCCGGCAGTATCCCGCGGAGGTCAGCTGGAAGCGGTTGTCCGAGGATTTCGGGGTTCCGCATCCGGCATTGGCCCAGAGTTATTCCCGAGAGTTGATGAGCGTGAAACCCTTCCCCGCATTCATGGGTTACTCCAGCCGGTTGCTGGCCGAGTCGTGGGACTCCAACAATTTGTACTGGGCCCGGCTGGCGGATGAAAAGGGTTATTCGCCGGCCATGCTCAACCGGCTGGTCCCCGAACTGACCTACCGGATGGTGGAGAAAATCTTTGCCACCGACTTCGAGGATTGGCCGGCCATGCTGCGCGCCCTGCGGGAGACTGCTGACGAGTTCCGCCAGGGCAAGATTACTTTGCAGCGCAAGGTGGCGTTAAACACCAACGTGCAATGACAGCTTCGTAACCGAAACCTATCAGGATGCGGAGCGCATCCAAAGACGCTCTGGCAGGTGGAAACAGGCATATGGCAAAACAATTTCTTCTCATTCTTTTGGTTCTCTCGCTGGTCCTCTTCGGTTCTGTCAGTCGTGCGCCCGCCCAGGAGGCGGAGACTGAAACCAAGATTCGGGTCGAAGTCAACATGGTGCAGTTGAACGTCGCGGTCATGGACAGCAAAGGGAACTACGTGACCGGCCTCCGTCCCTCGGACTTTGTGGTGACCGAGGATGGCATTTCGCAGAAGGTTGCCACCTTCGCGGAGGGCAACGAGCCCACGAGGAGAGTAACCTCGGACGGGTCGGATGGAAAGTCGGGAGACCTTCGCGTGCGGGGCGGCTCCGCGGGGTCGTCGGACCAGTCGTCGGAGTTGGGCTCCGAGCTGGGCTCCATGATGGCGGGCGCCGATGTTTTCATCCTCTTTGACACCAGCAACTACATGTACCGGGGGTTTGTGTTCGCGCAAGATGCCATTGCCGAGTTTGTCCGTTCGCTCGATGGACCCAACCGTGTGGCATTCTATTCTTACAGCCGCGACCTTTCCCGCGCGACCTCGCTCACTGCGGACCGCTCGCAGGTCCTTCGCGGAGTGCGCAGCACGGTCGCAGGAGACGACGCCGCCCTGTACAACGCTTTGCTGATGACGGTTAGAGATGCCGGCCAGAACACAGGCAGAAAAGTAATCGTGGTCTTCTCCAACGGACCGGACAATTTCAGCATGGTGCCGCCGGAGGATGTGGCCGAACTTGCGCAATCGAAGGGCATCCCGATTTACATGATCAGCACCCGGGAGGCCAAGCTGGAGCCGGTTTCCAGCACCGTGTTCAAACGCATGAGCGCCGCCACCGGCGGCGAGGTGTATTTTGCCAAGACGTGGAAACAGCAGCAGAAAGCCTTCGCCTCGATTCGCAGCGACCTGGCTCACCTTTATTCTTTGAGTTACTATCCCCAGGCTAATCCCAACCGCGGGTGGCGTGCGATCACGGTGAAGCTGGTGGGCGAGCGTGCGCGCGGTCTTCGAGTCCGGACCCGCGACGGCTACCGGCCGCAGGCCGCAAGAGCAGCAGCTGAGGCGGTTACGCCTGCCTCCGCGCTGGGCTCGGTGTCGGCGTCCTCTTCATCCAACTAAGAATGATTTTGATCGACGCTTAGCAATGCCCGATGCCGACTCAGTTTGCATTCCCCTTATCATGATGGGTCATCCTGAGCTTGCGAAGGATCTAGCGCGAAACGGATACGCACCTTCGCACGATCAGTAAAGTCCCTCACGACGATGCCGGGGAAGCTCAAGGTAGACTCGTCTCGCAAGTGTTACTGGAATGAAGATTCGTCTGGCTGCGTTAGTTCTGTGTATTGGGTCTTGTGCGTCCTGTGCTCGGTCGAGCGCACGTCAGGCTGAAGAACAGCGTGCTGATATCAAGCAAAACCCGCCCGGAGTCACGCTGGCCATCGCAACCGTCGACGGTCGGTCGACATACCGAATGTCAGATCAGATTCGATTTACTCTGTCATTTACCAGCAAAGAGTCGAATCTCTACAGCGCAGAGCTAGCTCCGGGTGGAAACGTGGCAAGCTCCAGAGATGACTTTGTCATAACCGGACCGGGTATTTCGGAACCTACACATCTGCTGCCCAACGTCAATACCGGCATCGTATGCTGTGGGAGCGATCGCAGATACATCGGACAGAAGCCTGTTGCCGCGACCTCCGGCGTGAATCTAAGATTGGCATGGCAGTTCCTGAATCGTCGACCTCCCGTGATCGCATCACGTCTTGCAGATTTGAAACCGGGCGACTACGCAATTGTCGTTCGGACCCGGCGCGTCATGCGCGGGTTGCCTAAATCGCAGCATGACCTCTATTTTGCTGTCGGTGACATTGTTGTCACATCAAGCAACATCGTACACCTCAAGATTCTGAACGATTGACGGTGGGTTGTGCGCCCAGCCAGAAGCGTGTCTAGCCTATGACTGTCTAGCCTATAACTGATGTCATAACGACGTCGGCCTCACAGCGGACCGAGTAGACTTTGCGGTGTCCAACCAAAAAGGCTCGGGACGAAGGAGGCCGAGATGAAGATTGTAGGTTGCGATCTCCATGCAAGACAACAAAGCATCGCCCTGGTGGACACGGAAACCGGCGAGTTCACCGAGAAGACACTTTGCCACGAAGGGAATGCCGTACGAGCATTTTACGCAGCCCTGGAAGGTCCAGTGGTGGTAGGCATCGAAGCCACTGGCGCTATGCAGTGGTTCTTGGAGTTGCTAGACGAGTTGGGCATCGAGGTTGGGTAGGACATCCGGTGAAGATCCGAGTGCAAGAAACGCGGAAGCAGAAGCATGATCGGCGGGACGCACGCTTGCTGTTGCAGTTGCTCAGGGAGGATCGCTTTCCGGAGATTTGGATGCCCTCGACCGAACAGCGGGACCTGCGAACCTTGCTGCGAGATCGAGATCAGTGGGTGAGGGTGCGAACCCGAGTGCAGCACACGTTGCAAGCGATCGCACTCAATCACGCCCTGCGGCAAGGCCGTGCCCTGTGGAGTGCGGCTGGGCAGACCGCACTGGAGGCCTTGCCTCTACCACCCTACACCACTCAAAGACGAGATGAGCTGCTCGCTTTGTACGCACAACTGCAAAAGCGGATCCAAGAACTGGACAAAGAAGTAGAAGCTCAGGCTCGACAAAGGCCCCAGGCGCGCCGACTGCTGACGCACCCGGGCGTAGGTCCAGTTACGGCAGGCTCGAGAACGTAAACCGACGAATGACGCGCGACTTAAATTCCAAGTCAAAAGCAGCGGACAGGAGTGTCCGCTCCACACGGTCCCGACCTTTCAGATAGAATTGGCTCCACTTCGCGAGCTTTCGCTCAACTTCTACCGAGGCCCTGACTTGTTCGAATCCGACTTTCTGACCAGCGCGCCGGAGAGCAAGTTGTTGTACCGGGAGTTGATGGCGCGGGTCACGGAACTGATTGCCTCCTGTTTCCCGGCGCAGCCCTACGCCGGGAAGAGTCCCGCTGCCCTCTCGGCGTTGATCAATCCTGCATTTCTACCTGATGAAGCCGCCGTGCCCGACGCGGTCTTTGAGCAGCTGGGCGGGTTCATTTCGAACTCCCTGGCTGTCAGCCACCACAATAGTGCCGCTCATCTGCATAGTCCTCCGTTGCTGGCGAGTTTGGCCGCGGAGGCAGTGATCAGCGCCCTCAATCAGTCGCTGGATTCGTTTGACCTAGGGCCGGTGGCCACCATGCTGGAACAGAAATTCGTGCAGTGGCTGGCCTCCGAGGCAGGATTGCCGGCGAGCGCCGGTGGGACTTTCACGACTGGAGGGACTCAATCCAACTTCATGGGCTTGCTTCTGGCGCGGGATGCTTTCCTGAAATCACGCTTCCAATGGCTGGCGCAAAAGCAGGGCCTGCCGCCGGAAGCGGCGCGGATGCGTGTCCTGTGTTCGGAGGTGGCTCACTTCACCGTGGAAAAATCCGCAGCGCAGCTGGGGCTGGGGACCGATGCAGTCGTCAGAGTGGCGGTGGACGACGCATTCCGCATGCGGCCTGAGAGTCTGCGCCGCGCGCTTGACGAGATGCGGGACCGGGACTTGCTGCCCTTTGCCATAGTCGCGACTGCGGGCACCACCGACTTTGGCTCCGTGGATCCATTGTCTGAAATAAGCGCGCTGGCCCAATCGCTTGGGGTGTGGCTTCATGTGGACGCGGCATACGGCGGCGTGCTGCTGTTTTCGCCGCGGCATCGGGACAAGCTGCAGGGTATCGCACTGGCGGATTCTCTGAGTATTGATTTTCACAAACTATTCTGGCAGCCGATTCCGGCGGGTGTATTTCTGCTGCGTGACGCCGCCCACTTCAAACTTTTCGAGTTGCACGCGGATTATCTCAACCCGGAGACGCACGAAGCCCAGGGGATTCCCGACCTGGTGACGAAGTCGCTGCTGACTTCGCGGCGTTTCGACGTCCTGAAGCCCTGGCTTTCATTTCAACTTCTGGGCCGCCGGAAGCTGGGGGCGATGATTGACCGGACGATTGCGTTAGCGGGTTGCGCCGCCGAGGCGGTGCGGCGAACTTCTTCACTAGAGCTTGTTCACGGAGACAGTCTGAGCACCGTCGTTTTTCGCTATCGGCCGGCGCGGGCAGGAGTCGATCCCGACGGCTTGAATGCGGCGCTGCGGCAGCGTCTGCTCGATCGAGGGATTGCCGTCATCGGACACACTCGGGTCGGCGGCCGGCAGTGTTTGAAGCTCACTTGTATGAATCCGGCGGTGAGCGATGGGCAGATGGAGAGATTTGGTTTCGATGATTGCCGATCATGGGCGGGAGCTGGAACGGGCTTGGCGCGGGCGTAAATTGTGCAGTCGAGTTACGATTCGCATTCGTCCGTCCCGGCCCCTGGCTGAATTCGTCGGTGATGTGGGCGTGACAGCGCTGAGGTGCTTGGTTGCGCTACTCGTCCTCAAGGTGACCTACGGAAGCGCGACTTTAGAGTCGGTCCGGAAGATCCCGTCAAGAGTTGGCTACGCTGGGCGTGGCGGGCCGTGTTCTTAACTACGATGGCTCCGCTCTTGACGATTGCGCCGGGTCGTCTGGGTGGCTCCGTCACATGCCTTGCTGTGGTGCGTCTCGATTGGGTTGGCGGAACTCATCGTGGCGATGGGGCTCCTGACTTCGACCGCACGAGGCTGTCCCGGGTGCATTTTTTTGACGGGCATGCACGCGGTCCCGACACAAGGGTCTTTTTGCCGCTGGTGGCCGGAAGACAATCCAATGCCTCGACGCGAGTTGGCGTGGGCGGTAGTTATCTTCTCGGTAACGCTTGTGCTGATCGTGGCGATTATCTGTAAGAGGCACACCGCTCCTAGCTCGGATTGCCGTAACCGTGTAAGTGCGTCTTCGACTTGAACGGAACGCAGACGCGGGCCTGTCTACGCCGTGCCCTGTCGCGTGGTGATCCGAGGTTGGCTGATTTGGTGGTTGTCATGGTGCGTCCGCCGTTGGAGCTGCATCCCACGGATCCAATGACGGCCGCGAGAAAGGGGAAGTGGTGCTTACAGACCGGATGTTCCAGCAGATCGAATCGGTTCAAACCGCAGAAAGGTCCCTCCCGCAGCCCGCTGCCGAGCTGGGCTCGGCCTGGGCGGGTCCCTTCGACTTCGCTCAGGCAGGCTCCGCCTCCCCACACGGGCTGGGGGGGCGCGGAAAACTAGTGATCCCCAATCGGAAGTCGCTGCATCTAATTCCCATTCAAGCATTTGAAAGTCTAGAATTACCTCCACTAATTAGAGAATGAATTATGGCGAAACCGATCTTATTGAGCGTGGATGACGACTCCGATGTCTTGCGGTCGATCGAGCGCGATTTGCGTTCGAAATATGGCGCCGAATACCGGGTGATTGGCAGCGATTCTCCTGAAGGCGCGTTGGACCTGCTGAAACAGTTGAAGGTGCGCAATGACAGCGTGGCCCTGCTGCTGGCGGACCAGCGCATGCCGCGCATGGATGGCGTCGAATTTCTGCAGCAGGGCATGCGGATATTTCCCAAGGCGAAGCGGGCATTATTGACCGCTTACACCGACATGAACGCCGCCATCAGCGCTATCAACCAGGCCAACATCAACTATTTTTTTCTGAAGCCCTGGGACCCTCCCACGGAGCACTTGTATCCACAACTCGATGACCTGCTCGATGACTGGCAGGCTACTTATCGTCCCACTTTCGAGGGCATACGGGTTTTAGGTACGCGCTGGTCGCCCCGGTCGTACGACCTGCGGGACTTTCTGGCGCGAAACCATGTTCCCTACCAGTGGATTGACGTGGAAATCTCGGCCAACGATCCGGAGACAAAACGGCTGATGGAAGCGCTCGGTTCGGAAGCTGCCGACCTTCCGATTGTACTTTTCCCCGACGGAACCAAGCTGCTGGAAAGCCTTCCGGCCGACGTTGCCAAGAAAGTAGGTTTGCGCACGCGGGCGCAGACCGACTTTTACGATCTGGCGATCGTGGGTGGAGGGCCGGCAGGACTGGCGGCGGCGGTTTACGGTGCGTCGGAAGGTCTGAAGACGGTGATGATCGAGAAAGAAGCGCCGGGGGACAGGCCGGAATGAGTTCGCGCATTGAGAACTATCTTGGATTTCCGGCAGGGCTGAGCGGCAACGATCTGGCCCGGCGCGCCGTGGTGCAAGCCCAACGTTTTGGGGTGGAAATACTTTCGCCGCTGGAAGCGGTCGGTGTCCGGACCGAAGGCTCCTACCGGATCATCAAAATGGCGGACGGAAATGAGATCTCGTGTCACGCGTTAATGATCTCGACCGGAGTGCAGTGGCGCAAGCTCGAGGTGGAGGGCATCGCCCGATTGCAGGGAGCGGGAGTTTACTACGGCGGCGGAGCCACCGAAGCGCTGTCGTGCGCTGGGGAAATTGTTTACGTAGTTGGAGGAGCGAACTCCGCAGGCCAGGCGGCGATGAACTTTGCCAAGTACGCGGAGCGCGTCATCATCCTGGTGCGCGGCGATTCTCTCGCCGCCACGATGTCGCAGTACCTGATCGACCAGATCAAAGAAACTCCCAACATTCAGATCTGGGCGCATGCCAACATGGTGGAGGCACACGGCACGACCCATCTGGAAGAAATTTCGGTGCTGTGTTCGGACACCAACAAGATTGAGCGCGTTCCCGCCACTTCGATGTTCATCTTCATCGGAGCGCTTGCCCGCGAACCGATTGGCTGGCCGGTCTGGTAGAGCGGGACGAACGCGGATTCATCCTGACTGGACCCGATCTCATACGGGACGGCCAACATCCCAAGGGCTGGACACTCGACCGTGATCCCTTCCTGCTAGAGACCAACGTGCCCGGTATTTTTGCGGTGGGCGACGTGCGCTTCGGTTCGGTGAAGCGGGTGGCTTCGGGTGTGGGCGAAGGGTCGGTGGCAGTACAGTTCATCCATCAGTATTTGAGCAAGGTGTAAGAGTTCATGATCGACAAATCAGAATTGCTGCGCGTCCCGACCTTTCAAGGTCTGCCCGACGACCAAGTGGATTGGTTTCTCAGTCATTGCCAGGAGGTCAGGCTGAAGCCGGGAGATGTGTATTTGCGTCCGGGTGGGCCGACCGACTCGACCATCGTGGTACTGGAAGGAGAGCTTCAGGTGCGGGGTGAACTCGCCGGAGAAACTGTCGTCCTTCCGTTCGGGGCGGGGGCTGTTACCGGCGTGCTCCCTTTCTCGAGGATGACCAAGTCCGTCCTGACGGGCCGGGCGGTAACGGACGCCCGCATCCTGAAATTTCCTTCGGCAAAGTTTCCGGAAATGATTCAAAGAATGCCGGAACTCACCCAGCGTTTGGTGGGCGTGATGGCGGACCGGATCCGTGAAGTCACCCGGCTGGAGCAGCAGCGAGACCGGTTGGCTGCTTTGGGAAAGTTGTCCGCCGGGCTGGCCCATGAGCTGAACAATCCTGCGTCGGCGGCGACGCGCGCGACCAGCCTGCTGCGTGAAGCGTTGCATCGCATCAAGAACGCCGCACAGGAGTTGGGACGGCACGATCTTACCCCGGCGCAGAGATCGGAAATCGAAAAACTGGAAGCTTCGTTCCTGAAGCCCAGCGAAACGGCGCTCGATACGCTGGCCATCAGCGATCTGGAAGATCAGATTGATTCGCTCCTGCGCAGTCATGGACAGAGCGATCTCTGGCAACTGGCGGCCGACTTGGCGCGTAGAGGCATCAAGCCGGAAGTGCTGGAGTCGTTGTTCGCGACTCTCGACGCAGATGTTGCCCGGGCTGCGCTGGTGAGGATTGCAGCTTCGGCGGAGATTGCGAACCTGCTGATCGAAATCGAGAGCAGCACGTCGAGGATCTCCGACCTGGTCCGCGCCGTGAAGGAATACACCTACATGGACCAGACCCAGGCGCAAAACGTCGATATCGTAAAGGGCCTGGAAAACACGCTCACCATCCTGAATCACAAACTCAAGCGGGGTATCACCGTGCACCGCGAGTACAACAAGATTCCCCTGCTGGTGAATTCTTTCGGCAGCGAACTCAACCAGGTGTGGACCAACATCATCGACAATGCGATTGACGCGATGGGCGGAAAAGGGGAGCTGCGGATTCGAACTTACCGCGATGACATTTGCGTCGCGGTCGAGATTGCCGATAACGGTCCGGGAATTTCTGCGGAGGTCCTGCCCCACATCTTCGAGCCCTTCTTTACCACCAAGGGCGTGGGAGAAGGGACGGGGCTGGGCCTCGATACGGTGCAGCGAATCATCAAGAAGCACAGGGGAAGCATCAATGTTAGTTCGAAGCCCGGAAATACGTGCTTCCAGGTGTTACTGCCGCTGGTCGAATCTCCTGTTTAGCGTCCTCCAGTCATTTCATCAGCCATGACCTGGGCCAGCCTCGCGCAGGTCGAGCTCGTGCTCCAGCTGCCGCAGAGTCTCGTCGTTGATGCGGCCTTCATTGCGCAAACGCACCGCGGTTCGCCGCTCCAGGCGAAGAAGTTCGCTCGAAATACGCGATAAGCGTTCGTGAAGTTCGGGGCCGATCTTGCTGTCGGCACCGTCTTTCCCGATCACGTCAGTAAGACGATGGCGATAGTGTCCTGCGATATCCTCGTAGATCGAATCAAATTCAGCAGCGTCTTTCGCGCGCTCACTCTGCAGATATGCCAGTGCGGCTTCGAGTATCTCGCGGCGCGCGGCTTCTTCTTCGACATTGGGTCCAGCCTTGTCGGCGACGCCGAGGACCCGGACCAACCAGGGAAGCGTCAGTCCCTGCAGGACCAGGGTGACGAGAATTACGCAGAAGGCGAGAAAGACGATCAGGTTGCGCTGCGGGAAGGGGCTGCCATCCGCCAGGGTTTGAGGCAGTGCGATGGCGGCGGCGAGCGCGATCACTCCCCGCATTCCGGTCCAGCCCAGGACCAGAATGCCCTGCACGGTTGGACAAGTGTAATTCTGATGAAGCAAGCGGGTCCGAGTCCAGTAGGCGATGTGCGCGCCGGGAAATACCCAGACGATTCGCAACGCGATGACCAACGCGCTGAACAGGGCGGCGTAGAGAAACAGGGTGCGGTGGCTGTAGTCGTGAATTCCCGCCAGCACATAAGGCAACTGCAGCCCGATGAGCACGAAGACCAGGCCATTGAGAATGAAATCCAAGGCCTCCCATACGGCCCAGGCCTGAAGGCGCACTTGGGGAGAAAAGAATTCGGAACTGCGGCGGCTCAGGTACAACCCGCACGCCACCACTGCCAGTACTCCCGAAGCGTGTACCCGGTCGGCGGTGAGGTAGGCGGCGTAGGGAATCAGTATGCTGATAGCGATTTCAATCGGTCCGTCGTCAATGCGGTGTTCAACCCAGTCGGCGATCCAGCCGACGGTCAGGCCGACAACCAGGCCGCCGAGTGTCAGGTAAGCCAGGCGAGTGATGCCGCCGGCAAACGTTGGTGTCTCATTCCTCAGCACCATGGCGATTCCGAATTCCAACGCCAGCAGGCCGGTAGCGTCGTTTACCAGGCTTTCGCCCTCGATCAGGTTCGTGATCCGCTTGGGGATGCCGACACGCTCCGCAATGGACGTAGCCGCGAGCGCATCGGTGGGCGCGATCACGGCTCCGAGCACCAGACCGAGCTTCCAGTCGAATCCGGCAAAGAGCCAGTGCGCACTCTCCGCTACTCCGATCACAGTGAAAATGACCAGGCCAAAAGCCAGCAGCAGAATGCTGAACATGTTGTAGGAAAATTCGCGCCAGGATGTGACCCAGGCGGCAGAGTAAAGAAGAGGCGGCAGGATGACGAAGAAGATGATGTCAGGATTGAGCGCGATCTTCGGAATTCCAGGAACGAATCCGAGCAGCCCTCCGGCGATCACGAGAACAATGGGATAGGGAACCTGAAGCTTTCGGGCAAGCGCTCCAAACGCCACCACGAAGAGAAGCAGTAACAGGAAAACCAGTTCGACCGCATGGACGTTGCCCATCAAGCCTGAGACTCTCCAAACAGGGCCGGTTGCCCCAAGTGTCAGCCCAGTATAAGTCAGGATTCCAAATGTAAGCGCCAGCGCCCGCTCGTGCGGCAGTGCCACGAACCACGTGGGGACAGCCGCCCTCGGCTGTCCGGTCGAGCGCGGCTCGACGGATTTTTGCCGGAAGCAAGAAGGTGAGCTTGGCTCCGCCGGACAGCGAGGGCTGTCCCCACGTGGTCTTTGATAGTCTCCCGCACGAGCGAGGGCGCTCGTGCCTACATTTGACTGGGACGGCGCGAACGTTGTTTCTTGGCGATCGATCTGATGATCAGGCCGCCGGGGACGGTGCTGTCAATCGGTTGCTTCGCGCTCTTCAACGCAACCGCCATCAGCTTTCGGATGGCCGGTTTGTCCAGATCGCTCGGCGATTCGAGCTTGATGTGCCGAACCACTTTGCCATCGCCCTTGAGCAATTGTTTTGGATCGGGCAGGCCCACGCCTTGCAAGAAGAAGAGGGTGACGTACCGCGGGTAAAGCACGATGGAGAAAATGACGTCTGACGCTTTCTCGGAGGGACCGAAGCCGACGCCCAGGGCGTTGTAGGTATCGTAAACCAGTTGCGTGGCGCCAGGCAGGCGTTTCCGCATCTTCTTCAGGCAGTCGCGTGCCGCTGCTGCAAGGTCGGGTGTGTACTTCTTGAGTAGGTCTTCCAGTTGACCCTGCGGAGACTGGCCTGCCTTCTTTCTGGTCGCTGCTGTCATGGCGATATTTTGAACCGCAAAAGGCTTCGAGACAAACCGGGTAGGTACTCGCGCCGAGGTGGAGACTCTGCTAGCCTTGATTGCACCCGATCCCGCACGACCCCGACGCCGCCATGAAGCGACCACGCAAAGAAAAGTCTGAAGCCAGCAAGCACGTGATCGACACCGCTCTGCGCGCCTGTCTGATTGCCAAGGACGCTGCCTTCAACGCCCGCGACTACATTGAGACTGGTTCGCGAATCGCTTTTATGGCAGTGCGGCAATGCGAAAAGGAATTGGACCAGATCGAGCGGCAGATTGATGATGCCACGCCCGGCGCCGTTACCCAGGTGGCCGAAGCAGAGGCACGGGAACTGTTGGCTTGCCTGAAATTTACGATTGATCTGGAACGCGTTGGGGACCTGATCTGGTCCGTGGTGCAAAGAATTCACGGTTTGCCGGCGCCGCTGAACTCGAAAGAATCAGCGATTCTGATCCAGATGGCGCAGGTCTTGCAGGAAATGCTGGTGCGCGTGCACCAGGGATTTGTCAGCCGCGATCTCGGGCTGGCGGAATCCGTTATCAAGATGGACTACGACATGGACCAGGTCTGCCATTCTGTCTTTCGTCAATACCTGGAAAAAGGCGCCGGAGTCAGGAGTTACGAGGTGACCAACCTGCTCTTCATGGCGCAGGCATTTGAACGTGCCGGTGATCACACCAAGAACCTGGCGGAAGAGCTGTTCCATCTCGTGCAGGGTCACAGCGTGCGCCACATCAAGAAGTCCCGCTAGATTGGCGGGACAAGCTTCGGCGGGAGGGGAGAAGAAGGATTGGAGATGCAATCCAGCCTGGTTTATCTTCTGGCTTTCGGAATTGGATTCGTAACCGGTCTGCGTTCGATGACCGGCCCGGCGCTGGTTTGTTGGGCGGCCCACCTGGGCTGGATCAACCTGGAAGATTCGCGCCTGGTATTTATGGAATCCACAGCGGCCACATACAGCTTTTCCGCGCTGGCGCTGGGAGAACTGGTTGCCGACAAGTTGCCCTTCATTCCGAACCGGACTTCGCCGGGGCCGCTGTTCGGGCGTGTCGTGCTGGGCGCGCTTTCGGGATCGGCGCTCTGTGCCGCGGCCGGTTACTCGCTCGCCGTCGGCGCGATACTCGGCGGAGCGGGCGGAGTGGTGGGGGCGTTTGCGGGATATGAGGCGCGCGCCCGCCTGGTAAAAACCTCGCGTTTGCCGGATTGGGTGATTGCCCTGGCGGAAGATCTGATCGCAGTTGGCGGCGGACTTTTCCTGGTTTCGCGATTTTGATGGAGAGTGCAGGGATCGGCACCAACTGTGTGGAGCAGGCTCCGACCCGGTCCCACACAGCCTGTGCTGAAGCTCTTTCGTTTCGCGAGGCTATGGACTGGGCAACGCCGAAGCCGCCGTGCCCGGCCACACCGGGCTCAGGGTGGTGCGAATCACGTCGATGAGTTCATTGTTGTCGGCGGGCTTTTGCAGGAACGCGCAAGCGCCGGCCTTCAGGGTGCGTTCCCGGTTGTACTGAGGATCACGCGCAGTCAGGACGATGACCGGGATCGAAGACAGCTGAGCGCTCTGTTGCAAGCGGTCGAGCACGATAAAGCCGTCTCCCGCCGGCAGGCCGATGTCAAGAATGATCAGGTCGGGCCGTTCTTTCTGGGCCATGGCGATGGCCGAGAAGCCGTCTGTGGCATACGCGGTATCGAAGTGGTTGGCGCGCAAGCGCAGGTTTAGACCCCGTCTCAAGTCGGGATCATCGTCAACGATAAGGATTTTTGGTTTGTCCATGGTGTTCTTCTCCTTGCCTTCGTGAATTCCAGATTTGATCACTCGAAAAAATTCTTGCGTTGGGCTCAGTTGTTGGGAGAGTTGTGACGCCGGAGCGTCGCCATGGTCATCTCCGTAATGCGATCGGCAACTTGCTGAACCAGAGTCTCCAGAGGTTCCTGGCGATCCGCGGCTGGGAGTTTCAGGCCCACCGAGGAAAGCTTGAAAGCGCAGCCGGCGCGCAAACGTTCAGAGCGTCCCAATTGCTCCCGCATGCGCTTTTCGACCACGGTGGCTCCGTGTTCATCGGTAGAGGCCACGATGACCAGGGTTTCACGCTGCCCGGTGTCGCCCAGCACCGGCAGGATGGCGTCCTTGTCGCCCAGGATGCAGGGCTCCAGGATTTGCAGACAGTGCTGGCGAACATCCTCCCAGCTCCCGGCAAAGGGCGTTCGCAGGGGCGTGACCTCGACCGTGATCAAGCTGAGGGAATCCCGCAAGCGGCCGAAGTGGGTGATGACCGGGGCGAGAAATTTTGCCAGTGAAAACAAGGGCAGCGTAAACGTAAAGGTGCTGCCGTGTGACAGCTGGCTCTCGACCGATATTTGTCCGCCGTGAAGCTGGACCAGTTGTTTCGAGATGTAGAGCCCCAGCCCCAATCCCTTGCGACTGTCGTCGATCGAGTTGGGATCCTGGTACAGACGTTCAAAGATCAGGGCGCGCGAATCCGGGCTGATGCCGCGGCCGGTGTCGGTGACCGAGACGTGGACGAAGTCCGGGTCCTTCTCCGTGAGATAGGCTTTTACCATGACCGAGCCGTCGGTCGGAGTGAATTTGATCGCATTGTCGATGAGATTGGTCAAGATCTGAAGCACCCGCTTGGGGTCCGCGAAAATGAATGGAATTCGGATGTCGAGGCCCGCCTCCAGGCCGATCCCCTTGGCCTGGGCCGAGCCTTGCAACATCGCCACTGCCTGCCGGATCACATCGCCGACCACGATGCAGTGCGGCTCGATGGACATTTTTCCGGACTCGGCCCGTGTAGCCTCAAGCAAGTCCGTGATCATGGCGCGAAGCTGATTCACGCTGCGGAAAACAGTTTCCAGGTGCTCGCGTTGTTCCGGCATCAAGGTGCCCGCCAGCCCATCGAGCATGAGCGAGACGAACTGGTGGATACAGGTCAGGGGTGTGCGCAATTCGTGGGAGACATGGGACAGGAATTCATTCTTGAACTGGAGCTGCTGGCGCCGGCTCAGGTCGAGAGTGGTCAGCAGCGCCTGGCGCTCGATCGCATAACGCATGGCGCGTGCCAGTTGCTTACTGTCGAAATTCCCTTTGACCAGGTAGTCCTGCACTCCCTGATGGACCGCGCTGGCCGCCAGTTCTTCGTCGTCCACACCGGAGAGCACAACGATGGGCACGCCGGGCGCCTGCTCGAGTACCCTGCGGTAGGTTTCCGCGCCGTGACTGTCGGGAAGATTAAGGTCGAGCAGCACCATAGAGGGCTGGGCTACGATGATCGAAGCCTCGGCGCGCCCCTGGGCGTGATTATGGCCGACCTGGATCACTTCAAACACATCAACGACAGCTACGGACATCCGGTGGGGGATGTCGTGTTGCGCGAAGTGGCTCGCCGCATACTTGCGTCGGTGAGAAATTATGACTACGTGGGCCGCTACGGCGGCGAAGAATTCCTGATTGTGCTGGCCGAGTGTTCCGCCGCGGACCTGGCGGTGACCGCGGAGAGGATGCGGGTCTGCATATCGAAGAAGCCGGTTGAAACCGATTCCGGACCGATTCCGGTGACTCTCAGCATCGGACTGGTCACTGGACATGCGATTGGTTCCGCAGTCCTCAAAGGCGAAGAACTTTTGCGCGCAGCTGATACTGCACTCTATTGCGCCAAAACGAAGGGCAGGAACCGCGTGGAGCACGCCCCGGAGAAAATCATGGTGAGCCAGGCACAGGCGGCCACAGCGCAACAATAATTCATGAGGGTGCCCCGTCCAAGCGCTGCTTGGGACGGGTTCTTGCTGCGCCCGCAGCTCACCCAGAGAATTTCTTTCGGACTTTCGACAGACGAAAATCCCGCCGCCCAAGCGGAGCTTGGACGGGCACCCTTAGAGTGATATCAGCGGTAGTATTTCCCCATCCACTCGGCCTGGCCTAGCACCAGGCCTTGCATGGCCTGTTCCACTTCCTGCCGGCTGGCGCCCGGTTTGAGATCCAGCTTTCCCTTGAGCGCATATAGCTTGAAAAAATAGCGATGGGGTTTGCCCGGAGGTGGACAAGGGCCGTTGTAACCGATTTTTCGGAAGTCGTTGCGCCCTTGCCGCTCGCCACCCGGCAGTTCGTCAATCTTGGTAACGCCCTCGGCCAGATTGGTGGTTGCGGCCGGCAAGTCGAACAGCACCCAATGCGTCCATGTCCCCGCGGGGGCGTCGGGATCATCCGCAATCAGAGTGAAGCATGCAGTCCCCGGTGGAGGCTCGGTCCACGCGAGTTCGGGGGAGACATCCGCGCCATCGCAGGTGAATTTCCTGGGAATGTCGCCACCATTCTCAAAACCTGTGCTGGAAATCGCAAATGCCATCTGGACTGCTCCGTCTGCAATCAAGAATAGCCACGGATCTACACGAATCAAAGTCTTTTTTCGGTTTTCCTATCCGTGACAATCTGCCCCGATCCGTGGATGATCTTCTTTTATTGGGTCGAGATGGTGAAGTTTACTGTGATGCGGGCCTCGGTCTCGACGGGTTGACCCGATTGCAGGTATGGCCTGAAGCGCCACTGCTTAACGGCTTCCCGGGCCGCCGTCGAAAGAATCGTGGGACCGCTGAGCACATGAAGGTCCTGAATGTTTCCATCCCGTCCAATCAAGGCTTCGAGAACGACCGCGCCCTGCACCTTCATCTCCTTGGCCAGCAACGGATAATTAGGCTGCACGGGGCGGGAGAGGAGATCGGCGGCGCCTGGCGAAAGATGAACTCGTGCCGTGGCATCGGCTATGCCCCCGGAATCCACCGACCCGGAAGATCCGGAAGATCCGGAAGAAGACGCGGAAGAACCACCGGGCGAGGAGTTCGCGGTCGAGGGTGTGAAGGGTGTTCGCGGCTGGAGGTCTACCCTGACCGAATTTGAGGTTGGCTGGATGGTGCGCCGCTCATCCCCGGCCACCACCTCGACCTCGAGCGGAGGCAGAACGGCGCGGGTCATGACGACCGGCGCCAATGCGGGAGCGGGACTGGGCTCGGCGGCAGGCGGCGCATGGGGCTTCGACTTCGGACGCGCATGAGCAGCCGGCTGCGAGGGCGTAGATGTGCTTGCTGTTTCCGATGGCGGCTTCACATCGGACGAAGGCTCTTCAACCGGTTCGGATTCCGCCTGTGCCGGAAGGTCCGGCGGAAACCAGAAGTCACGGTCTTTTATCAGGACCAGGATTAATGCGGCCAACAGCAGAGCCAGTGCAACCAGCATCTGACGGCGCTGCTTACTTTCGGAATCATCCCCGACCGAAGGTACGATATCAATTGCGTGCTTCTCCTCCAGCAACGGCATGACGTTGAAGCCCTCCCGCCCGCAGGGGAGACGGGCCTGCCGCATTATGCCTCGAAATTTAGGTCTAATCCAGTGAAAGTAGTGCTTCTGCCGAGTTGGAGGCAACTGCTGGGCGTTCCTGGGTTCGGGGGCAGCCTTTCTTGCTGCAAGGGTCGCGAAGGATGCGCCAACTAGAGGCTTAGCCGTTTAATCAATTGTAAACGAAAGGCTTACGGCGGCTGCTGGGGTACAAACACTGACGCCCGGCTCGCATGGAAGCTGCCGGGCGTCTGTGTCCGTTCCTTTACGCCGACTTTTTCAGGTCGGTGGGGAACGCGATAATCTTTCCGCGCTGTTCTACGGGCACCCATTTGACTTTTGGTTTGAACCGCGTCGGAATGTAGAACTCAATCACCTGGGCCATAACCATCCTCCGATCCACCGCTGCACGCCTGGCTTCTTGCATCTCACCCCGCCAGGTCCGCTCAATTACCTGGTTAGATGCGGACGGCACGTCGAAGAATCAGGATGATGCTGGATCAGGCGGCGCAACTTTTGTGAAGTGATGGTGTTTCATGCCGTCGCAAAAGTGCGATCTCCACTACAAACCACGTAGGCGAGCGAAGCTCGACCGGTTCTTGCACGCGGAAGAAAATTGCGGAGCTTCGCTCCGCCGGACGGATGGGGGCATCCATCCCTACGTGGTTCGTGGTTGAAATTGCGGGGTCGACAATGGAAGTTGAGAGGTCAGCAGACAAGTTGATCGCGGGTCAGCTTCAGCCCGTTAAGATTGCCGAGAACTGTCACTGCAATTGATTCCGTCTGGAAAAATTCATTTGCCAGTTGGGTCAACTGCTCGACCGTGACGTTTTCGATCCGCTCGATCAGTTCATCGAGAGTGTAGAAGTGATCGAAGTACATTTCCTGCCGGGCCAGGTTCGACATGCGCGCGCTCGAAGATTCGAGCGACAGCATCAGGCTCCCCTTCAACTGATCTTTCGATCGTCGCAGCTCTTCCTCGGGAACAGGCTCGGCTTTGAGTTTGCGGAACTCGGAGACCACGGACTCCACGACCTTGCTTGCAGACTCGCGCGAGGTTCCGGCATAAACCGACAGGCATCCAGTATCGCGGTAGGGCGATAGATCGCTGTAGATGGCATAGGCCAGGCCTTGGCGTTCGCGAATGTTCTGAAACAGGCGCGAACTCATGCCGCCACCGAGGAGCGTATTCAAAATGTAAGACGCATGCCGGTCTCTCGTGAGCGATGGGATGAGAGGGCACGCCCACGCAGATCTGCACCTGCTCCAGCGCCTTCTTGTTGCGCAGGATGATGCGCGCCGCAGTCTTGGGTTGTGGGCTGTGAAAGCCGTTCTTCACCGGCTTCATGTGTCCGAAATGCTTGGTTCACGAGGTCCACGAATTGCTCGTGCTTCAGATGACCGGCGGCGGAAATGATCATGTTGCCCGGGGCAAAACGCTGCCTTGTAAAAATCCCGCACCGGATCGCGCTCGAACTTCTTGACCGTGTCTTTGGTTCCCAGGATCGGCTTGCCCAGCGGGATGGTCTTTCCAGAAACTCTGGGTGAAGATTTCATGGACCAGGTAGTCGGGATTGTCCTCGTCCATCTTTATTTCTTCGAGGATCACGCCGCGCTCCCGTCCGATGTCGGCGGCGTCGAAGACCGGGTTCAGCACCAGGTCGCTGAGAACATCCATGGCGACGGGCAGATGCTCGTCCAGAACCTTGATATTGAAGCAGATACATTCCTTGGCGGTGAAGGCGTCCATGTTGCCGCCGATGGAGTCGACCTCGCGCGCAATTTTCTCCGCGCTGCGGTTTTTCGTGCCCTTGAACACCATGTGCTCGATGAAGTGCGAGATGCCGTTCCACTGCAGGTCTTCGTCCCGGGAACCGGTCTTGATCCAGATTCCGATCGAGGCCGAGCGAATGTGTTCCATTTCCTCGGTAATAAGGATCAGCCCGTTGGGTAGGACCTCACGCCGAATATTGCGGACTTCCTGAACCATACAAGTATTGTTGCACAACGTGGCCGGGTCCGGCGAATGTGTGGTTAATCTTTTATAATCATATAGTTAGAAGAGTTTTTCCGTGGGATGCCTCTGCCTTGCCGGGTTGTCCTCTACAATTGGATCAGGTGGGGAGAGTCTTTACCGCAAAAGTCGCAAAGGGGACCGCAAAGTACGCAAAGGAAAGCAGTTCTTAATTCATGGGTCAGGTTGCACATAACTCGTTGTTAGGGCTTGAGCTTCAAGAGCTGGCCGTGCTGGTCGAAGAATCAGGCCAGCCGGCGTACCGCGCGCGGCAGCTTTTCGAGGCGCTTTACCGGCAGAGAGTGGAAACTCTCGAGCAGATTTTGACTCTTCCAGAGGATTTCCGGCGGCGCCTTTCCGAGAAAGGAGTTTCGGTCGGGGTGCCCCGTATCGAGAACAAGTTTGTCTCGAGCGATGGGACGGTGCGCTACCTGGTGGCCTGTGCCGATGGCCAGAGCGTCGAAACCGTCTGGATGCCTGAAGGAGATGGTGGTGAAGCCGGAGACGGCAGCGACGCCGGCGACCTGGCGGAAACGCCTGGCCGCAAATGGGAACGCGCGACCATTTGTGTCTCCAGCCAGGTGGGCTGCGCGGTGGATTGTCAGTTTTGCCTGACCGCGCTGCTTGGAATCAAGCGGAACCTTACCGCGGGAGAAATCGTGGGACAGGTGTGCGCGGTCCTGAACGATCAGCACGTTTCACTGCCTCTGCACCGCATCAATCTGGTCTTCATGGGGATGGGCGAGCCTTTCCTCAACTACGGAAATTTCATGAAGGCGGTCCATCTGCTGGTGGAGGGAGTGGGGATTGTGGAATCGCGCATGACGGTATCCACGGCCGGGATTGTGCCGGCCATCTACGATTTTGGATTGGAGCCAGTGCGTCCGAAAATCGCGATCTCGCTCAATGCCTCGAATGACGAATTGCGCACTCGCCTGATGCCCATCAATCGCAAGTGGAACCTGGAAAAGCTGATGGCTGCGGCCCGCGAGTTCCCGCTGCGCAACCGGGAAAAGATGACATTCGAATACGTGCTGCTGGACGGAGTCAACGACTCCACCGAGAATGCACGCGAAGTCGTGGAGTTGATTCGCGGTCTACGGGCGAAACTTAATCTGATCGCGCTTAATCCCGGACCTGGAGTTGATTTCAAGACCCCAGCGCAGGAGCGGGTGCTGCAGTTCCAGAATATTTTACGAGCTGCCGGCGTGCCTGCATTCGTCCGCCGTCCCCGGGGACGGGATATTTATGCTGCCTGCGGACAACTGAAGCGGACCGTTGAGCTGGCGCCAGCTTAGCTCCCTTCGCTAGCGCCGGCGCTACTCGACCGGCCGCCCGCTCTACGCGTGAGCCTTTGCAGTGGCTAGCATGGCGCGTTCGATGGCTGCGAACAGGTTGGCAGCCTTGATGGGCTTTGAGACGTAGTCGTCCATGCCGGCGGCGAGACAGCGTTCGCGATCGCCGACCATGGCGTGAGCGGTCATGGCGATGATGGGGATATGTTTCGCGCCAGACTTTTCCTGTTCACGAATAGTGGCGGTTGCTTCAAACCCATCCATTTCCGGCATCTGCACATCCATGAGGACGAGGTCGAAGGACTGTTTCCGCCAGAGATCCAGCGCGTCCTTGCCAGATCCGGCAACAACCACGGCGTGCCCTTTTTTCTCCAGGAATCGCACCGCCACTTTTTGATTCACCAGATTGTCCTCGGCGAGCAGAATCCTCAAATAGAAGAGCTCAAACGCCCATCTGGGTCCGAAGATAAGAAAGGGCACAAGCAATGTAGCGCAGGCCTGGCCGATCCCTTCCAACATGCCGTTGATGCCGAGTGGCTTGTCCGCGGGGAGCTCGGACGGGACCGGGCTCCGATACCTCCGGCCGAACAATTTCTGTCGGATGGCGGGGAAGATGTGGATCAGAAGAAAGGGCGCAACCCCAAAGCGCCCGATACCGTCACCGGAAAACCAGGACAGGACGCTGGTTCCAAAGTCTTTCCAGGAAACTGTGCCGTCCAGGGCAAGGCCGGCGACGCCCAGAACGCTGGACGCCAGTCCCACCACGGTGGTGACAAACAAGTACCGAAGTACGTCCCGTTGGCGGCGCAGCCCGAAATCAATCCGTAGTGGACCTCGGAGCAGGTAGGCCGCGCCCGCAAAACAGGTGTTAGTGCCGATCTTGCTCAACAGCTCGGTGTAGGACTTCAGTGGCTGGTGATAGAACAAGGCGCTGGCCAGGGTGTCGGTAAAGCAGCCCAGGAAAAAATACCAGGGGCTGACAGCGAGCATCAGGGCCAGCGACAAGGCGGTCGCTGGGTACCACACGACGGAGCCCAGACGGTCGAGAAGGATCACCTCGGGGCGGCTCAGCAACAGGCTGATCGGAACGATACAAAGGCAGAGCAACAGGTGCCGGTAGATGACCTGCCTCGCCGGCGGGGAAAAGATCCTGCCTGGCTCGAAACGGTTCACTGTTTTTTTCCGAGGCAAGGAAGACGGAGTGGAAGCTGCGCTAACGCACCAGCGCTCGGGGTGAGTTGCGGGCCGAAGGTTGCCCCAAGGGGCGAGGCCGGCTTGGGGAGGTCCGGAGGTGCCATATCTGAATAATCGGCAAGAATCAGGGATTGATTAGGCGTGTTTGAGAGAGGACCTAGCCGATGCGGAGCCCAACTGCGGAAGGTGTCCGTCCAACGTCCCGAGTTTCGACGCCTGTCATCCTGAGCGGAGTTCGCTCATTCGCTTTGCGAATGGGTAACGGAGTCGAAGGACCCCTACCGGCTAAAGTGCACTCTTCTTCGTAGGGATTTTGCTTGAGGCGTCGTCTACACCCCAAGCTGGCCGGCTGTCAATTTGGTTATAGGGGTCCCCTCGACTGCGCTCGGGGCAGGCTCTTCGACTCCGCGACTGCTTCGCGAAGCGAAGCAGTCCCTCCGCTCAGGATGACTCAGAACCTGGAAAGCGAAACCTGCAAACCAGACCAGAAACTGGCTTATTTTGTTTTTTCCAAGTCCTGGGCTGCCGAGTCCACGAGCGTAGCTTCATCTTGCAGGGCGTTGGCCGCCCGCACGATCTGCTCATCGGCCTCTTTCCATTTCTTCTGCTCGATGGCTTCGCGGACACCCGGGATCGTCTTAACGTCGTAGCCGGTATATTGCCCGGGAGCGTAGATCAGGTGCTGGAACCAGGGACGGCCCGGCAGTCCCTCGGGAGAGGTGAGCTTGCGCTCGCTCTGCATCAGTTTCTGGTTGAGAGCTTGTACTTCCGCCGGAGTCACTCCCAGTTCACCATTGGCGCTCACCTTTTCCAGGGCTTTCTGATAGCGCTCCGCACTGCGGGTGAGTGCGTCGGACGCATTCTGCAAGGGCGCGAAGTTCAAGTGTGGGGGCACTTCCAGCGGTGGCGGCGGCACCGAAGTTTTCTTGGGATCGGCGATCGCCGTAAAAAGTCCCTCCTCGATTTCCTTGTTGCGCTCAATCGCTTCGTCCTGTTTGGTCTGCCAGAGTTTCTGCAGCTCTTCGAGGTAGCGATGGATAGCGTCGGCCAAGCCATTGAAGTTGTAAGGCAGCAGGTCGGCGTCGGCGAGTCTCATGACGGCTGTGCCTACCGTTTGCGAGAGCGCGCGTCCGTAGCTGAAATCGGTGTCGGAGAAATGGGTGTACCAGTAAAAATCATCGTAGATGGAGTGATAAATTCCGCCGCCATCTTCGTCGCCATAGCTCAGGTCGAGCGTGGCGATTCCCAGGTGATCGAGGAACACGGTCCAATCGGAGCCTGAGCCCAGAGCGTCAATGCGGAGGTCGGCGCGGTCGCGAACATCTTTACGGTCTTCGGGTGTTTTCGCGTCGGCGATTGCCTTCAACTGGTCGCGCTTCCACACCGGAATCTTCTTTTCCGGATCCTGAATGTCGTGGGCCACGCCGTTGATGAACGATTCCAGGGTGTGCGATCCGCCCATGGTCAGATAGCCGCGATCGTTGCCGTCGCTGTTGATGTAAGCCACCGCGTGCTCTCGAAGTTCATCGGCGTGAGTCTCGCCCCATTCGGTCGAACCGAGCAGCCCCGGCTCCTCACCATCCCAGACGCAATAAATAATGGTGCGCTTCGGCTTCCATCCCTGCTTGAGCAGAGTGGCGAGGCCGCGCGCTTCTTCCATCAGAACGACCGTGCCCGAGACCGGGTCTTCGGCGCCGTTGACCCAGGCATCGTGATGATTGCCGCGCACGATCCACTGGTCAGGATTGGCAGAGCCGGGAATTTTCACGATGACGTCATACAGCGGCTTGACGTCCCAGTTGGATTGCACTTTCAGATGAACTTTCGCAGGTCCGGGACCGACCTTGTAGGTTTGGGGAAGCGAGCCGCGCCAGCCCTCGGGAGCCACTTGTCCCTTGAGCGCTGCCAGAAGGGGTTGCGCGTCGGCGTAGGAAATCGGCAAGACAGGAATTTTGGTGAGGGTTTTGGCATCTTTCAACTCAAGGCGCTTGGCGTCTTTCGTGCCTCCGACCCCAGGCGTGAGCGGATCGCCGGGATAGAGAGGCATATCAGCCACGCTGCCGCGCTGTACACCGTCACGGGGACGCCATCCGCCGGTGGGGAAAACGTCACCTTGCGTGTAGCCATCATCCGACGGATCAGAGTAGATGAGGCATCCTACGGCGCCGTGCTCGGCTGCCACCTTGGGCTTGATGCCGCGCCAGGAATTTCCGTAACGCGCGATCACGATGGCCCCCTTGACTGAAACGCCCATGCGTTCCAGCTTCTCGTAGTCGTCCGGGATGCCGTAGTTGACGTAGACGAGCGGAGCGGTGACGTCGCCGTCCGCGGAGTACGCGTTATAGGTGGGAAGCTGTTCGGCCAGCTGGTCGGAGGTGGGATCGATGGCCAGCGCCGGCTCCTGCAGCCTGGCAGTGAATTTTGTGGGCTCGAGCAGTTCTACGACGCGCACTTTTGGCGTCGGAAACAGAGCATAGAAAGTCTCGATGTTCGCGTCTAGACCCCATTCCTTGAACTTGGCCAGCATCCATTCGGCGTTGTCCTTGTCGTAAGGCGAGCCGACGTGGTGCGGACGGGCGGCGAGACGCTGCAT
Organism: Terriglobia bacterium; assembly: GCA_963813645.1. GTDB lineage: Bacteria > Acidobacteriota > Terriglobia > Terriglobales > Acidobacteriaceae > JAIQFF01. Next base: position 108,450 of record CAWEZS010000009.1, on the reverse strand, counting down.
GTAGTCGCGCAGGTTCTGGGGCTCGGGGATGGCGCGGAATTTGGTCTCCCAATCGCGCTGGCTGTGCGACGTCGCCGCGGAATAACCACTCAAGGGCTGTTCAGTTTCAGGAGATGCGGCCAAAAGCAGGAAGCAGGAAAGGACGAGCAGGAACAGCCGGGCGCCAGGGCGCATTCATTTCCTCCGTGGGATTGCAGCGGACTGGGCATTATAGATTCTGTGGCGGCGGAAATACTATCTGACGGTGACGGGTAGTTCGGATTCTGATTTGAAAGAAACGAGGGTGCCCCATTTCTCGCGTTCTTTGCGAGAAGTGGGGCTTGTCCCCGACGATGCAGATAGACGCATTCACGGGTCATTCGTCACCGGGCCGGAGGCGGAGCACCAGTTCGGATCCGCCGTCCGAGTCCCACTTCTCGCAAAGGAGGCGAGAAGTGGGGCACCCTCAGGTTCCCCAGCGACAGTCAACCGTTCGCCTTCCACTGGAAGCAGAGACCAAAACCATCAGGGTCATGGAAGAAGAGTTGTTTCATTCCGTATGGCGCAATCGTCGGCTCTTTCACGTCGAATCCGTGAGCGTGCAAGTGCGCGTACACGGCATCAACGTTGGGACATCCGAAAAACAGAGCCGTGTCGTCGTGGGCTGCGACCCGGCGCGGATCGGCAGCAGGCGGGCGCTTGTCAGATTCGTAAGCGGTATTCAGCATCAGGTCTACATGGTTCAGCTTGAGCCAAACCCAGTTGTGGTTTGGTGCGGTTGTGTTCGCATCGGTTTGGACAATCTCGAACCCGAGGACATCGCAATAGAACTTGCAGTGAGGTCGGCATGTCGAATACCTGAAGCAGCGGCGTCATCCCCTGAATGTCAATGGTCATATCGAACCTCCAGCCCGAAAGATGTTGCGCGACCCGAATTGTAATTTGCCGACGCCTTGGTTACCGGAGTCGTGAACGTGAGCCTGCCCCACCCTGTTGACGCTTCCCTTAGCGGGCGCTGCCGCTGGCTTTTCGGGGACGCCACTCTGCCGAGCTGCGCTCGGCCTGGGCGGGTCGGAGACCCGCCCCCACACGGCCGGTGCCGACTTGCACGGGTTTTCACCGACAGCTGATAGCTGACGGCTGACAGGCTTTCTTACGGCGTCCTTGCCACTCCCGCACGAGCGTGGACGCTCGCGCCTACATTCTGTACTATCGTTGGCATCGAACAGGTGAGTTGACTCGATTGTTATTTCAAGCGCTGCGACACCGGTTTCTGTGGCGGCAGAGGGCTCCCATCGATCCCGGCGAAATACGCCGTACCGAACGATGGCTGGCTACAGCTCGCGTTTTCCTGGCTATCTCTGCCTTGGTCGCCGTTCGCATGGATCCTGGGGAAATCGGCTATTCCTTCTGGGCCTATGGCCTGTTGGCGTTCTATATTGCGCAGGGTGTAGTTGTCATTTTGCTGCTGCGGCGGCGCGAACAATCCACCGTTTCCTTTCGCAGGCTGGTGCACGCGGCGGACATCGTATGGCCGGCGTTGATTTCGATTTTCGCCACCGGCCAGGCCAATCCTTTCTTTCTGTTCTTCGTTTTCGTGCTGGCCGCGGCCGCTTATCGCTGGGGCGTGTGGGAGACAGTTGCCACCGCCGCCCTGGAGATCTCTCTGCTGTGGCTGGAGAGCCTGGCGTTTTACATGGGTTTGTTTGGCGGCGTGGACAATTGGCTGGCGCGTTATCACCTGCCGCAGTTAGGTGTTCAGGCCTCGGATTTCGAGCCCAAGCGGCTTTTCATGCTCTCCATTTATCTGTTGGTGATGGGTCTGCTGCTGGGATACCTGGCGGAGCAGCAGAAGCAGTTGCGCTCGGAAAAAGCCGTGATCGCGCGAATCCTGGGGAAGGTACGAGTCGAAGCCGGTCTCAGCGGGACCTTGCAGGAAATTGTCGGTGAATTGCTGGTCATGTACGGAGCGGAGCGGGCACTAATCGCCTCGCAGGAGTCCACGGGACACCGCGTTTATGTGGGCGAGATGCTGCTGCGCAATGGCGAGGCTTCGTTCTTCCGCTGGCTCGACCCGTCGCCTTCCGATCGCGAGACCTACCTGTTCGACTATCCGGCAGAAACGTCCTACGCGTGGCGCAACGGCCGCTCAGCAAACGGAAGCTACATGCTGCTGGGCCTCGACCACGCCGGACAAAAACTTCCCAGCGCCTCCGCCGCATTTCTCGATGGGCTCGCGCAACGGCATCGTTTCAACCAGCTCATGACGGTTTCCTTCGTTTTCGGCAAGGAATGGTGGGGACGAATCTTCTTTCTCGAGCCAGCGCTGACGGTTGAGATTACCGAAGAGCTGCGTTTCCTGCAGGAACTGGTCCGCCAGATTGGTCCGGCCGTGTACAACGTGTATCTTCTGCGGCGTCTGCGGCTGCGGGCGGGAGCGCTGGAACGCGCCCGCTTTGCCCGCGAACTGCACGACGGCGCCGTGCAGTCGCTTATCGCGGTGGAGATGCAAGTTGACGTGCTGCGGCGTCAGTCAACGACCCGGTCTGAGCTGGTGCCGGAGGAACTGGGGCGCATTCAGGGACTTCTGCGGGAAGAAGTTCTGAAGCTCCGGGAACTGATGCAGCAGATGAAATCGCTGGATGTGGATTCGCGAAAGCTCATCGGGTTTCTGTCAGACACGGTGGAAAGGTTTCAACGCGAAACCGGGATCACGGCGCGCTTTACTTCCGATCTGGAAGAGCCGGACATGCCGCAACCGGTGTGCCGCGAATTGAGCCGGATCGTGCAGGAGGGTCTGGTCAACGTCCGCAAACACAGCCAGGCGCACACCGCGCTGGTCCGGCTGAGCGCCAGAAATGGCCGCTGGACGCTGGTGATTGAAGACGACGGCCGCGGCTTTCCCTTCACCGGACGGCTTTCGCAAGTGGAGTTGGACGCGCTGGGGAAAGGCCCATTAGTGATCAAGGAACGGGTCCGTGTCATAGCGGGTGAACTCACGATAGAATCGAATCCCGGACAAGGATCGCGGCTCGAGATCAGTGTCCCGCAAAAGCCGGAAGCGGCGTATGGATAATCGAAAGCCAGTACGCATAGTGATTGCAGATGACCATCCTATTTTTCGCGATGGTCTGCGCCGCCTTTTGGAGGCGGAATCCGATCTTAAGGTGATCGGCGAAGCCTGCGACGGAACGGAAGCCGTGCGGATGGCCCGCCAGTTGAAACCCGACATCATGCTCTTGGATCTGGCCATGCCGCGCATGCCGGGCCTCGAAGCCTTGCGCGAAATGAGCACCGGACCGGCCCACTCGGTCCGCGTCATTCTTCTGACCGCTGCGGCGGAAAAGAAACAGATTGTCGAGGCTCTGCAACTCGGGGCCCGTGGCGTGGTGTTGAAAGACTCCGCCACCCAGTTGCTGCTGAAAAGCATCCACACCGTGATGTCGGGAGAATACTGGGTGGGACGGGAGAGCGTGTCCAACCTGGTGCAATACCTGAGGAACCTGGTGCAGTCTTCCGGGGAAGAGGCCAAACAGAAGAAGTTTGGTCTGACTCCGCGGGAACTGGAAATCGTATCTGCCGTGGTGGCGGGCTACTCTAATAAAGAGATAGCGGAGTACTTCAAGATCAGCGAAGACACGGTTAAACACCATCTCAGCAACATCTTCGACAAGCTGGGTGTGTCTACCCGCCTGGAACTAGCTTTATTTGCCGTAAATCAGGGCCTGCCGCTCAAAACCATCGCCTAAAGACGTAGCACTTTGGTGCCATATATTTCCACACTTGGGCTATTGGCAGTTGGGCCTTACCACAGATAACCTAATACCAGACTTTAACTCTGAGTTTAGCGTCCGACAGTAGTTGGGGCTGGACGTGTACTCAGGCAAAGAGAATCTAGCAGGCCGAACGGGTCCAAGGAGGGCGCCGATGGCACAGTTACTGCAACACATCTGGCACGACGATCAGGGACAGGATGTTGCCGAATATGCGGTGATGCTCGCCGTGATTCTGGTGATCGTAGTCGGGACGATTCGGCTCATCGGTTCCAATGCCAACAACGTATTTTCTTCGGTCGGTAGCGCGATTCAGTAGGCTCGAACCCCGAGTTGGTCCCCCAGCCACCAACCGGGTTCAGGTTCAGGGTCCCCCCTCCTCCTCTCACTGATTCCCATACCCCCAGCATGGTCTTGCTGCCGAACTCTCGGTCTGCATCCGGGCGATTGATGCTGCGCGATTTTTTGTTAGCGCCATCCAAAAATGAGGGTGCCCCAGCCTTCGCGGTTTTTGCGAAGGGTGGGTGGGAACTGGGAAACACAGCCACGAAAAGTTCAGATTGGTGCTTGCAGGTTCGGTTTTGACGCGCCTGTGGTTTCCCCATCCTTCGCAAAAGAAGCGAAGGATGGGGCACCCCTCGGCCGGGTTATCCTTACGGGCCGGGTGAAATTGTCAAAAGTTTGTCTTCCCGTCTAACCCGTGCTGAGTTGGGGCTACAATCTTCCGCATGAAAACATTCCTGCTTCGGTTCACAGCCATCCTGCTTATCGCGGTCAATTCCGCTCCTCAACTGTGGGCCACATGCGGCGGCGGTGGAGGCGGTGGAATGGGAGGAATGAGCTCGATGGGACCGGGCATGGCAATGCCTGAGCAGGTGTACAACGTTCCGTGGCGGGTGCGCGTGCCCGAGTTGCCGCCGGTGACCGCGGGCCTGGTGCTTTACTGGTTCCCGTCGTCGGTGGAAGAGGTGAAGAAATCGAGTATGCGCACCTCGCGCGTGTTGTCGCTTTACGCCGCGCAGTGCGTCTCCATGGAAATTGCTGATGCGGCCACTCCGCTGGGACAAAAGCTGGTGGGCGCAGACAAGCTGCCGGTCGCCGTTCTGGCCACTCCCGAGGGAGATGCGGTGGCCAAAATTGAAAACCAGGACGGTTTCCTGCGCGCGGAAAAAGTGGAGAAAGTCGTCGATGGAGAAATGAAGCGTCGCGACAATTCCCTGGAACAGCAATTGAAGCAGGCCAAGGAACACGCCAAGTCGGGTGACAGTGCGGGCGCGATTCCACTTTACCGTGCCGTGCTGGACCAGAAATGCCTCTTCCCCAAGCGCGCGAAAGACGCTGCCAAGGAATTGAAGAAGCTGGGGGTGAACGATGTGGGAGAGATCCTGAACTCTCCCGACTTCGCTTCCCCGGTGTTCGATGCGGCAAAAAGCGCCACAATCGAGCGCACCATGCTGCACGGATTGACGGCGGAGAATGCCTCCAGGTATGTCGAAGCCGGGAAGCTGTATGCCAAGGCGTACCGCATGGATCCGGCTGATCCCACACCGCTGCGGTACTTGGGTGAACTCTATCGTCATCACACCGGTGACTGGGCCAAGGCGCGGCAGACGTTTAACCAAATTCTGGCGATGCCGGCCGATCCACTGGCTCGCGCCGTCGCCCTGCATGGCCTGGGCAAGATGACCATTCATGAAGGCCAGTTCAAAGATGGCCTGGCACTGATGGAACGGTCGGTCGAGGCGTTTCCTATCGCCCTCGCTTACCGCAACCTGGCGGTGTATTGGAACTCAGAGGGCAATGCGGTAAAGACCGACTACTACGTCCGCAAAGCGCTGGACCTCGAGCCCAACGATGCCTATAACCTGGTGTTCGCGGCTGGCTTCATGGCGGCCAACGGACACGGCGACGAAGCCCTGAAGATCGCCCGCGAGCACGATGACATGCTGCCGGCGTCCTACAATCTGGCGGCGATCTATGCCCAACTCGGCCAGCGTGAAAAAGCTCTCGCCATGCTCAAACGCCATTTCTTCGGCTATGAGCGCTATGAGGCGGTGCGTTCGAAAGAAATGATGGAAGCCCGGGTCGACGCGGTCTTTGCTTCTCTCATGCAAGACCCAGACTTCATCGCGCTTACCAGCGGCGCCGATGGCCGCCTTCCGTTACCGCAAGACCGGGGCATGAGCCTCGGCGGCGGAGCCGTGCAGTAGAGAAGCTCTCAATGGTGCGCCGTCTTGTCTCTCCGTTTTTGAGAGGCAGGGCGGTGTTTTTTTGTGTGACGAAATTCTAGATTGGTGTTTACAGGTCCCAATTTATGCGTCTGTGGATTCCCACTTCTCGCAAAGGACGCGAGAAATGGGGCACCCCAGGGTCAGATCACTCACAGTGTTAGGCCAACTGAAAGACGATGTGGACTAGGGCGGTGTAGTCGGAGGGTTGGCCGTCGCGCTTGGCGGGTTTGAAGCGAATCTGTTCCGCAGCCTGGGTTGCGGTCTCGTCGAGGCCGTGCCCCAGACCCCGCACTACGCGCACCACCCGAAGCTTGCCAGTGGCTTCGAAAACCACCTCGAGAACTACTTCACCCTCGATCCGCAGGTTTCGGGCTTCCGGCGTGTAAGCCGGCGTGGGTTTGAAAACGACTTCGGCGGGGACCATCTTGCCGGCGGAATCGTCGGTCTGCTTGGGACGCAGTTGAGCCATGGAGACCGCTTGAGTGTCGCCAAAGCCGCTCTTCTGTACGCCGTTGCCCCGGGAAGTATTTACCTTTCCGCTGCCGTCACCAGTGGCGATGCCGCTTCCAAAGCCGCTGCTGGCTACCACGCCACGGACGCCCTTGGCTCCGCCGGTGCCGTTGCCGACGCCGGGTCCCGTGGGCAAGATCAAACGCTCCCGCGGCTCCGATATTGATCGCCCTGGTATTAGTTTCACGCGCGGCCACACCATTGGGATCGCCAAAGCCTCCGGTCTGCACGTTCTTCGGGGCCTCGGCTATCGTCGGCACGGCTGAGCTGCCGGTGGAAAATACGTGAGTCTTCACCAGTTGCTTCGGAATGACCGGCGCCGTCGGCGGAAGCGGCACGGGTTTGGTGGCCGCGATCTCGACCTGTGGAGCAACCGGGGTTTCCTCCGGAGGGGCCTTCGGTTTTACTTCGGGCGCAGGGACGTGAAGAACTTCAGCTGGAGTTTCGATGTGGGCAACGACACGCGGCGGAGGAATCTCTTTCACCGGCGCGGGCTCATGGATCTCGGGTGGCGGAGTTTCTACCAGTCGGACGAAATGATAATCCCGAACCGGCTGGTCTAATACCGCAAGGTTGAAAACCGCAGCCCAGGCAAGCACAAACAGGGCAATCCCCTGCACGCCCATGGTGAGCACGAACTGTTTCCACGGCGGACGCCGGTCGGGAAGCAAGGAAAAGGGGCCGTTTTCGTACATCTCATGCATAATGCCGGTCCGCTCGGAGGAAACTTCTACCCTTCTTGATGTTTGGCACTCCTGAATAGCTGCCTCATCTTCAGGGATTATTGCGCCAAATTTTGCTGATTGATCTCAGCATCATTATCGCATCCGCGACGTGGGTGTGCGGCCCCAGAGTTGCGGAAAAACGCTACCGCCTCACTCTTGTCCGTGCACGAATATAGCCACTCCGCACCGAGGAAAACCAAGGAAGCGCTTATGCAACAGCCAGTTAGGTTTGTTAAGTAACAGGGTACTAAAGTCCGGTGGCGAAACCGGAAAAAATTTGCATAGCAGTGGGTAGGTAGGGGTCATTCCGGGAAAAATCGGCGGAACTTGACAGCCTGGATCCAGCTCGCAGCGCGAATTTCAGGGTAAGGTCGATTCAGCACCTTACGATCTTTGGGCTGTCGATTCCTTTCAAAGCGTTACGCGTGTCGACCACCAGCTGCGACTCGCGCACGATGCGTTGATAGTCATAGTCGGAGTGGTCGGTGACAATCAGCACGCAATCGTATTGGCCAAGATTGTCCAGAGGAGTGCAGGTCATTTGCAGGTCGTATTTGCGGCCCTTGCCCACCGTCGGGAAAAAGGGATCGTTGTAGCTGACGGCCGCGCCCTGCTGTTGCAGGAGTTCGATTATGGTCAGTGACGGAGATTCACGCAGATCGTCGATGTCCTTCTTGTAAGCCAGGCCGAGAACCAGCACCTTGGCGCCATTCAAAGCTTTCTTATGCTGGTTGAGCGCCTTGGCTACGTAATCGAGCACGTGGTACGGCATGCCGATATTGATTTCACCGGCCAGCTCGATGAAGCGGGTGCGGAAATCCCATTCCTTCGCTTTCCAGGAAAGGTAAAAAGGGTCGACCGGAATGCAGTGTCCGCCCAGGCCGGGGCCGGGGTAGAAAGGCTGAAATCCGAACGGCTTGGTGGATGCCGCCTCGATGACTTCCCAGATATCCAAACCCATACGTAGTGAGAGCATCTTCAATTCATTGACCAGCGCGATATTCACACAGCGGTAAATGTTCTCCAGCAGCTTGGTCATTTCCGCAGCGGCGGGTGAGGACACCCGCACGATTCGATTGAAGATGGTTCCGTACAATCGCGGCTGCCATCTCAGAAGCCTGGGCATCGAGACCGCCCACGACTTTCGGAATGTCTCGCCGGGCCACGCTGGTATTGCCTGGATCTTCGCGCTCGGGCGAGAAGGCGACAAAGATTTCCTGTCCGGTAGAAGGGCCCGCCACGCGAAGCTTTCAGACCGTGCTTGTTCCCCTTTTCCAGGATCGGAATCATGACCTCTTCGGTAGTGCCGGGGTAGGTGGTGCTTTCGAGCACTACAAGTTGCCCGGCGCGGAGGTGAGGCGCGATGGATTTGGCAGTGTCCGTGATGTAGCTGAGGTCGGGTTCGTGATACTCGTTCAGCGGGGTGGGGACGCAGATGATGATGGCGTCCATCTCGGTCAGCTTCGAATAATCCGAGGTGGCTTCGAAGCCCTGGGAGCGAGCCTGCTGAATTTCGCTGGGCAGAATACGGACGATATAGGATCCGCCCTCGGTCAGAGTCTTGACCTTGCGCTGATCAATGTCGAATCCAGTGACACGGATCTTCTGGTCGGTATAAAGCAGGGCCAGGGGCAGACCGACGTAGCCGAGGCCGATAATGGCCACTCGCGCCTGGCGTTTTTCAATCTTGGTCTTTAATTCAGAGACCGAATTCGTTGCAGCTACAGAAGATGTCGTCATTTTGAGAAATAATTTCCTAGCTTAAGAATTTTAGCACGCTGGTGACATCGTTCCCGGGAGAACAATGTGGGCGCGAGCGTCCGGCTCGTGCGGCAGCGTCTCTGTCGCAGGAGCACGAGCGGGACGCTCGCGCCCCACATCACCTAGGTTTTCAGATTTGCGGCGGTTCGTTGAGCGATTTCAGCAAATTGCGGTTACGGGAGTAACGGAAAAGCGCGCGGTGCCGATTTTGGGGCGTGACTTTTTTGGGCTTAGTATTTTTGGCCATCGCAATATGAACATTGACGCCTGCGCAGGCAGGAGCTTACGATAACAACAAGATTCGCAATTGATCGGAGTTGTGCATGAGGGTTTCCGGGCTCCGTAATCTCGCCTGTTGGACCATGATTGCAGTCGTGCCTGTGTCCCTGTGGGCGGCAGATTCCAGTCCGGCAATGCTGTATGCCCGGGGAGCAGCCTGGATCAATGGCGGCGCGGTGCCCCGCACCTCTGCAGTTTTCCCCGGCGACCTGGTCCAGACGCGCTCCGACTCCGTGGCCAGCATCAATGCTCCTGGCTCGAATGTAGTCGTGCTGGCGGACTCCCTGGTCAAGTTCGAAGGTCCGGCGGTGGCGCTCGAACACGGCACTTTGCGGGTGGCGACCTCCAAAGGGCTCAGCACGCACACCGGAGATCTTACTGTAGCTCCCGCTTCCAACGGCTGGACAGAATTTGAAGTGAAGCAAGTCGGGGACGATAGCGTCCAGATCATGGCCCAAAAGGGCGATGTGACCGTCAGCGACGGGTCAAACTCCTCGACCCTGTCCCAGGGACAACAGACGACCGTCGGCAACTCCATGGAAAAGAAAAAGAAGAAGAGGAGAAAAGGCGGCGGTGCTGTCCCCGCCAGCGGCGGAGCCGTGCTGGACTCCCCGCCCGTGATCTACGGCGGAGCGGCCGCCGTGGGTGGACTCCTGACCTGGGTGCTACTGCAAGACAGCAACCCCGTCAGCCAGGTCGCGCCCTAAGTTTTCCTGCCGGTACACAACTGCTTCGCAAGTTCAGGATGACGCGGGCGCTTCTTTACCGTGCTCGTACTAGGTTTGTCCCTCTGGGTCTGGATTGGAGATTTCTCCCATCACATTGAACCGGCGCACCGGCTTCCGCCGCGATTTGCCGAACCTCGAGTCTGACGCGGCCGTCACGCAGAGCACATAGAAGAGGGCGGCATTGGCGGGGATTTGCAGGTTGAAATCCACCAGGCTGTGTACCAGGATCCCGGTGACTCCCAGAAGAGCTGCCAGGGCGACCGCGCCGTTGGTGTCTTCCGTCCAATTTTTCAGTTTTCTGAGGCCATTGCGGTAGACCGCCCACAGAAACCAGAGCATGGCCGCGCCGCCCAGGCCTCCCATCTCGACCAGCAGCTGCAGGTAGTCGTTATGGGCTTCGTTGATAAAGAAATTGGTGTGAAAGCTGCGGAACTGCGGATAGACATCGGGGAATGTCCCGAGTCCCCAGCCCAGAACGGGCTTGCGGGCGAACATACGGAGCGCGTCACGATCGATTTCCAGCCGGGTGCCGCCGGATAGTTCGGTTTTGGTATCGGCATGAATGGTGGCCAGGCGCTTGGCAAGCTCGCTTCCACCCAGCCAGAGGACCAGCCCGACTCCAATCACCAGAAAAGTGGCCAGGGCCAAGGTCGTCTTACGACTTTTTTGGCCCCACACCACGATCACCGCCAGCAATCCCATTTCGACGACGAAGGCGAGCATGCCGCCGCGCGATCCGGAGAGAAAGATGGTACCGGCCATCAAAGCGGCTGCCAGCCCGGCCATGATTTTTCGAGGGCCTCGAGCCCCGCGGGTGAGTGAAAAAACCAGCGGGATCGGCACCAGCATTTCCATCAGCCCGGCATAGTGATTGTGATTTACGTAAGGCCCGTAGATCCAGCCGCCCATGCGGGGCGTCCGAACCCAGTACAGCCTGGAGGTTGCGGACAGGCTTTGCAGCAAAGCAAAAGCCGCCATCAGAAATCCATACGCGGAGAACGCAACCGTCAGAGTCTGGACCTGGGACGTGCGCCGGAGAATCTGAACCACGAGAAAACAAAGCATGCCGTAGGCGCAATAGAGCAAGCCAGTGGAAAAAGTCTCGTAGCGATAGGCGGTCCGGCCGGTCGCGAGTTGCAGGCCGATCAGGAAGCCAAATACAAGTACGGGCGCAAACAGTGGATTGCCGGCAACGGACAACTCCCCGGATGCGGCCTGGCGGAAGGTCCAGAGCAGCAGTAACAGCGTGGCTCCGGCTTCCAGGATGAAAATCGACCAGGGCTCAACCGCCCCAAAGGCAAGTGGCCCAAAGAGCAACAGGCCAAAGACACCGTAGAAGACTACGGGGTCCGCGGACGGGACGCGCACTGGCTGAACCGGAGCGTCGGTGACGGGGACGTTCAGCACGTCAGAGGATCGAGATCGGAATGAGTCATCGTCGTGCGCCTTCGTCGTTGTTGTTCTTGCCTTCATTGTTCTCGGTCCACCAGGCGGACTGAATCAATCCACAGTTTGCCCTTGATCGGTATTCCGGGAGGTTCACGCTGTATGCGCAACAGCAATAACTTCGTATCGGCTCCGGTAGTGAAGCTGCCGCTTACTTCTTTCCAGAAGTCGGCGTCTTTTAATTCATCGCTCGCGAAGTAGGTGGTCTCGGTGTAAAGGTCCTGGAGGGCGAAGCGCGGTCCCCCGGCGCCCTGGATGTCGCCGGCCTTGAAGTAAGCCGAGAAATCGTAGGTGGTGAGGGGCTGGACCGGGACCAGTTGTGCGATGCCCGCGTCGTTGATCTTCTGCGCGTCAAAGGTAATCAGCAGGGAGCGGTGCCCCCCGTGCGATTGGGTGGGGTCGAGGGCCAGCGAGACTTCTTTCGACTGGTGATATTGCCAATCGAACCCGCCATTCAATACGTTCAGGCTGAAATCACCGTTGACAATGAGATTGCCCGGCGAAGGCTGGTAGGCCGACAACCCGGACAGACTGGAAGCCTGTTGCCATACCAGGTGCGCCTGGTCCACCTCATGTTGTCCTACCAGGTAGCGGATATAGAGGAAGACCAGGGGTGTCGGAATCGGCTGGTGCTGTTGCGCCAGTTGCGTCCAGACTTTGGACGCGGCCGCCGTCTCCTTCTGGGAGAGGAGGAAATCCAAAAATGTGGCATAGACATTCGCGGGAATGACGTCGCGCAGCAGAAGGTCCACATCCGGCTTGACGCGCCAGCAAAGCCTGAGCGCAGCCGGAGGCAGGTACGGATCGCTTTCCATGACCACACGGAATTCCCGCAGCGCCTTATCGGTGTCGCCCTGCACCAGATAGAAATTCCCCGCCTCCCAGGCCAGATCGGGAGTGGAGGAGTCAGCCATGAGGCCACGTTCCAGCGCCGCTTTCTGGGCATCCGTGTCGCCCAAAAACTGGTACGCGCCGGCCAAGTCGAACCAGTAGCGCGCCTGATGTGGATTCAAACCAACCGCGGCGCGAAAAGCCTCCACCGCGGCCTCGGGAGTTCGTTGGATCAGGAAGAAATAGCGTCCCAGGCGATGGCGATAGTCCGCGTTACCCGGCTGCCAGCGTACCGCTCTTTGCAAGCTGGCCAGGTCTGGCCGTCCGGAAAAATACGCTCCTCCCAGTTGCCGGCCTACGAACCATAGGTATGCCGAGAGAAGCAATGCGGACGCCAGCACCAGGGAGGCTTTCCTGGCGGGAGTGTTAATTGCAATTTGCATGTTGGCGTTTACAGTAGTTTCTGAAACCGTTAACCACGAAGGGCACGAAGTACCACGAAGGCTTTAATTTCAGGGCTTTTCTTCGTGTACCTTCGTGCCCTTCGTGGTTCATGCATTTTGGTGTGCCGATTCGCGGGCTACGCTATGCGCCGCTCGATGTGGCCCGTGAAACTGAGTCCTCGTCATCCATGGGCTCGTCTTCCTGGTAGTAGCGATGGCCGTATTTTCCCTGGTATTCGTAATAGTAGTAATAATCGGGGGAAGTCAGATCGACGGCATTCAGCAGCACTCCGGCGACTCGGGCATTGACCTGCATCAGGAGATCGCGGGCGCGCCGCAGGGCTTGCTTGGTGGTTTGCCCGGAGCGGATCACCAGGACAACGGCATCGGCCCGGGTGGACATGACAACCGCATCCGTCACCGACAGAGTCGGCGGCGTATCTACGATGATGTGGTCGTATTGTTCCCGCAATTCGGCCAGGATGTCGCGCATATTGGAGGAGGCCAAAAGCTCGGCAGGATTGGGTGGCGGCGTGCCCGCGGTGAGCACGAAGAGAGTGGGCAGAATGCTCGACCGGATCACGGCCTGTTGCAGGGTGGCGTTGCCGGTCAGAACATTGCTGAGCCCGGTCTTGGGACCCATGCCCAGGGTCTTGTGAATGCTGGGACGCCTCAGGTCGGCATCGATCAGCAGAACGCGCGTGCCTTTCTGGGCCAGCACGATGGCGGAGTTAATGCTGGTCGTCGTTTTTCCTTCCTGCGGAAGGGCGCTGGTGATAAGGATCACTTTGGGCGGTCCTCCCAGCGAGGTCAGCAACAGGGAAGTGCGCAAGGCGCGGTAGGACTCCGCCATCTGGGATTGAGGTCGGGACTGCGTGACAAGTTCGACGGCTTCGCGGGAAGATGCCACGGTGAGGCGCTTCGCAGCGGCCTCCATGCCGCCCTTCGAGCCCAGAGGGATCATGCCCAGCGACGGCAATGCGGATATGGCTTGCGCCTGCTCCGGAGTGCGCACGGTGTTATCGATGCCTTCCAGCAGGAAGGCCAGCCCGATTCCAGTGGAGAGACCGAGCGCCAGCGCGAACATAAGATTTCGCGGCACGTTGGGCTCGGACGGATAGGTGGGGACCCGGGCTTTATCCACGCTGCGAATATTGTTTGACCTGAGTCCGGCGGTGACCCCGGCTTCCTTCAGCTTTTCCATCAGGCCTTCGTAGAGGGTGCGATAGCTCTCCACGTCGCGCTTCAGCAGGCTGTACTCGATGGCGCTTTCGTTCAGCTTGTTGGCTTCCTGCTTCTGATTTTCGAGCGCCTGGCGCAGCATGGTCTCGTGCTGCAGCGCGGAGAGGTATCCGCTCCGCACGCGCGAGACCACCTTGGTCATCTCGGCCGCCAGCTGGGCATCCACTTCTTTCAGCTGAGTATTGAGCTGCACCACTTTGGGATAGGAGGTCCCGAACTGCGTGCTCAGCTGGGCCACCTGAATCTTGAGGTCGGCTTGCTGCTCGCGCATTTTTTCCATGAGCCCCGAACTTGCACTCCCGGTGCCTGCGCTGGTGGCAGCCGCGGCTGCGGTGTCGGGATCTCCCGATTGCACCAGGCGATAGACCGATTCTTTCGCCATGCGGTCCGATTCAGCGGCGGTCAGTTCCTTGTTCAGTTCATCCAGTTTGGAAGTGGTGATATTTTGCTTTTCATCAATCCCCAGAATCTCGTGTTGCTTCTGGTATTGGACCAGCTTTTCCTGAGAAGTCTGGACCTTCATCTCGAGGTCCACCAGCTGTTTCGATAGCCAGTCCGAGGCCTGCATGGTGGACTCAAAGCGGGTCTTGAAATTCTGTTCGATATAGGTATTGATGAGCGTGTTCACCACGTTGGCCGCGAGATTCTTGTCCGCGCTGCGGTAGTGAATCTCGATGATCCTGGTATTCGGGATCAGCGTGACGCGAAGGCCTCCCTTGAATCCGGCGAGTAACGTCGTGGTCTTTTCCGAGTCCGGCTGCAGCGCGTCGGTGGTCAGACCCAGGGAGTCTGACGGGGCTGGTTCAGCTCCGCCAAACTCCGGTTGTTTGTCCAGGTTCAACTGCTTGATCACCTGCAGGGCCAGCAGATCACTCTTGAGAATTCGTACTTCCGTATCCAGGTCGGTAGGATCGTAATAGTCCGCCCCGCCGCCATTTGCGGATTCCTTGAGATTGAGGATTGCGGGATCGGTCTTGTTGATGGCGATGCTACCGAAGGCGTCATAGATCCGCGTGCTGCGCATGGTAGCCAGCGCCACCACTCCGAAGATGATTGCCAGACAGCTGAAGACCAGCCATTTGCGCTTGATCAAGACACGCAGGTATTCGCGGAGAGGGGAGTCCTGGCCGGGTAAAGTTGCATAGGCAGAAGGTCCCAGCTGGCGATTCAACTCGATGGGATGATCAGCTTGAACTTCGCGCAGAACCTGGCCGTTGACGGGGATCAAGGGACCCGAAGCCATCCATACTCCCAGAAATATTTTGAGCCGCTAGTTGGTCATTCTAGCACCGGCGGGGAAGAGCTCTTGCGGCTAAATTTACTCGCGAGTGCCGATTTGGTTCCGATGCGACTCGGTCCGGCGCCCGGTAGTGGCTCAGTTCGGACAAATCCACAAAATCGGCGTCATCCTGAAGGACTCTAGTCCTGAAGGATCTCGCGCGTACCGCTCGATCGCCGTGAAGGTGCGTATGCGCCACTCGCTAGATCCTTCGCAAGCTCAGGATGACCCCTCGTGAGATTGAGGAAATTCAAACTGAACCCTACGCAACGCCCAATCGAGTCACGGCGTTTTTGTAATCTCCGCTATAATCCTGTGACACTCAAAAAGGGCATCAGCGATGAACTGGCAGGAAGAGGTCGTGCTGGTCACGGGCGGGACGGGCTCGTTCGGGAAGAAGTTCCTGGAAGTGATGCTGCGTGACTACCATCCCCAAAAGCTCATCGTTTTCAGCCGTGACGAGCTCAAGCAGCACGATATGCGCTCGTCGGGCTTCGATCATCCCAGCCTGCGCTATTTCATTGGGGACGTGCGCGACCCGCAACGCCTGCAGCGCGCCCTGTCCGGAGTAACCGTGGTCGTGCACGCGGCCGCGCTGAAACAAGTGCCGGCGTGCGAATACAACCCGTTTGAAGCGGTACAGACCAACATCATGGGCGGGCGCAACGTGATCGATGCCGCCATCGACCAGGGCGTGCGCCGGGTTCTCGCCCTGAGCACGGACAAAGCGGTGAATCCCATCAACCTCTACGGCGCGACCAAACTTTGCGCCGAAAAAATGTTCGTGCAGGCCAACGCCTACGCCGGAGCGCAGGATACGCGATTCAGTTGCGCGCGCTACGGCAACGTTGTGGGCAGCCGGGGCAGCGTGATCCCGGTTTTTATGGAGCAGCGCAAGCGGGGCAAGATCACGATCACCGATTCCCGCATGACCCGGTTCTGGCTCACGCTCGAGCATGGCGTGCGCTTCGTCGTGGGTTGCATCGAACAAATGCACGGCGGCGAAATCTTTGTGCCCAAGATTCCCAGCATGCGCCTGACTGACATGGCTGAGACCATCGCTCCGGGTTGCGAAGTGGAATGCATCGGCATCCGTCCCGGGGAAAAGCTGCACGAGGTGCTGGTCTCAGAAGATGAAGCCCGGAACACGGTGGAGCTCGATGACATGTATGTGATCCAGCCGGCGCACTCCTGGTGGAGCCTGCAGAACTGGAAGGACGGCCGGCCCCTGCCCGACGGATTCCGCTACGGCAGCGATTCCAATGCCCAGTGGCTAACCTCGGAAGAGTTGCAGGCGCTGATCGAAGGAGAAACTCCGGCCGGAGAAAAGCTCCGGGTAATACCTCCCAAGCGAGCGCGAGCCTGACGAGCAAAAGAGATGACTGTGACTCCGGCAAGCCGTGAAGTGCTGGCCATCCAGGGTGGAACGCCTGTAAGAAAAACTCTCCTGCCGTACGGGCACCAGTCCATCGATGAAGCCGATATTCAGGCCGTGGTCGAGACCCTGCGCTCGGACTGGCTGACCACCGGCCCTCGGATCGCCGAATTCGAAGAAGCTTTTGCGGCCCGGACGGGCGCGAAATATGCGGTGAGTTTCAGTTCCGGCACAGCCGCCTTGCATGCCGCCGCATTCACCGCCGGCTTGAAAGCCGGTGACGAAGCTATCACCTCGCCCTTGACCTTCGTGGCGACAGCAAACTGCGTGCTATACCAGGGAGCGGTTCCGGTCTTCGCCGACGTCTCGCCGGACACGCTGAATCTCGATCCCGAAGAGGCCGCAGCGCGAATTACCTCGCGAACACGGGCCATTCTGCCCGTGGACTATGCCGGGCATCCCGCAGACCTGGACCCGGTTCTTGAACTGGCCGAGCGTCACGGACTGGTGGTAATCGAAGATGCCAGCCACGCCCTGGGCGCCGAGTACAAGGGCCGCCGCGGTCGGCAGCCTGTCGCACATGACCGTCTTCAGCTTTCATCCGGTGAAGCACATCACCACTGGAGAAGGCGGCATGGTCACCACCGACAATGCAAAATTCGCGGATACGCTTCGCCGCTTTCGCAACCATGGCATCAGCAGCGATGCGCGCCAGCGCCAGGCCTCCGGGCAGTGGCACTATGAGATGGTGCTGCTGGGGTTCAACTACCGGTTGACGGATATTGCATGCGCCCTGGGGATCCAGCAGCTGAAGAAGCTGGAGGCGAATCTTTCGCGGCGCCGGCAAATCGCGGAACGTTATGCGGCCGCGTTTCGTCAGATCTCTGAGGTGATGACTCCGGCGGTTCGACCTGATGTCAATCCAGCCTGGCACCTCTATCCGATCCGGATTGATCAAGTGAAGCTGAAGGCAGACCGCGGCCAGGTTTTTCAGGCGCTGCGTGCAGAGAATATCGGTGTCAACGTGCATTACATTCCTGTGCATCGCCACCCTTACTACGCTGAACACTTCGGTTACCGGGGCGGCGAATATCCCATGGCTGAAAATGCTTACGGGCGGCTGATCAGCCTGCCCATGTTTCATGGCATGAACGATCAGGATGTGGAAGACGTAATCCGTGCGGTAGACAAGGTCACAAACCATTTCCGCGAGGTTGAACGCGAGAGTACCGGATGAAGACAGCCCAACTGGAACATTGGCGGAGCGATTTCGGGCGTGAATACACGGACCGCAACTCTCTGACTCCCCGGGCTCTCGATGCCCTCTATCGCAAGAACTACGGCATCGGCAGGAGTGACCTCAACCAGCGTTTCCTGGCGGACATACCACGCGACGCCCGTATCCTCGAAGTAGGGTGCAACGAGGGCAACCAGCTGTGTGCGTTGCGGGGAATGGGATTCCAGAACCTTTACGGGATCGAAATACAGGACTACGCCCTGCGCAAGGCGCGCGCCCGGGTGGAAAACGCACAGCTCGCGTTGGCGACGGCTTTTGAGATTCCCTATCCTGACGGATTTTTCGATCTTGTATTTACCTCGGGAGTGCTGATTCACATCGCGCCGCCTGACCTGCCACGAGCGCTGCGGGAAATCCATCGCTGTGCCGCAAGGTTCATCTGGGGTTTCGAATACTATTCGCCGCAGCCGATCGAGGTGAGATATCGCGGTCATCAGTCATTGCTGTGGAAAGGGAACTTTGCCGGGCTTTATCTCGATCTCTTCTCTGACCTCGATGCAGTGCGAGTGGAGCAGATACCTTATCTCGAGGGGGCAAACGTTGATTCCATGTTTCTGCTCTCGCGCGAGCCAACCGCATCCATACTCTCCGGCAAGGATGAGCGGCCAGCATGAATACCGTAGCCATTATCCAGGCGCGCATGGGCAGTAGCAGGCTGCCGGGCAAGGTGTTGATGGATTTAGAAGGAGGAACAGTCCTGGCCCGCGTGGTACGGCGGCTGGAACGCTCCCGGCAAGTCAACAACGTCGTCGTGGCCACGACTTGCGAAGCTGCAGATTCAGCGATCGTGAGGGAATGCGAGCGTTTGCAGATTTCGTGTTTTCGCGGTTCAGAGCACGATGTTTTGGATCGCTACTATCGGGCCGCGCATGAGAATGCCGCCGACACGGTGGTGCGCGTCACTTCGGATTGCCCCTTGATTGATCCGCAGCTGGTCGATGAAACGGTTGAAGTGTTCAGGGACGGGCACGCTGACTATGGCAGCAATGTCTTTCCCCGCACCTATCCTCGCGGACTCGATACCGAGGTTTTCACCGTGGCCGCGCTGGATCGGGCATGGAGTGAAAGCCGCGAACCTTATCAGCGGGAACATGTAACTCCGTATTTGTACGAGCATCCCCAGATTTTCCGACAGGCTTCCAAAAGCGGTGACATGGACTACAGCCACTATCGCTGGACCCTCGATACGCGCGAGGACATGGACCTGCTGCATGCGATCTACCGCCATTTCGATGGTTGTGACGATTTTTCCTGGCGGGAGGTCGTTGACCTGATGGAGCGCGAGCCCAGACTGGCCGAGCTCAATTCGCGAGTTCTCCAGAAATCGGTTCGCGAGCATTGATGCCGCCTTCCACTCTCGTCCTTCGCGCCGATGCCAGCATTGCCATGGGTACGGGCCACCTCATGCGCTGTCTGGCGCTGGCGCAAGCTTGGCAGGACCAAGGCGGAGAATGCATCTTCGCCATGGCAGAGAGCACGGAAGGCGCCGAAGAACGCATTCGGAGGGAAAAATTTGAAGTCATCATCCTGGCCGAGTCGCCCGGTTCTCCTCAGGATGCAGAACGGGTGGTCGAACTCGCGTTGGCACGTCATGCCGCTTGGGTAGTGCTGGATGGCTACCAGTTCGAGGTTGAGCATCAGCGGCGGCTGAAGGCTGCCGGAGTGAAATTGCTGGTGGTGGACGACACGGCGCATGTCGGCGCCTATGCTGCCGACCTAGTGTTGGACCAGAACGCCCACGCCACGGAAGATTTCTACGCCCGCCGCGAATCCTATACTCAACTCTTGTTAGGGCCGCGCTACGCACTTCTGCGGCGCGAGTTCAAGCCCTGGCGGAGCTGGAGGCGGGAGATTGCTCCGGTCGCTCGCAAAGTGCTGGTGACGGTCGGCGGTTCTGATCCGGACAATATCACGTTCCGCGTCATTCGTGCCTTGCGGCTACTCGCGGAGCACAATCTGGAAGCAACCGTAGTTGTGGGTGGAAGCAATCCGCATGGGCATGATCTGGAACGGGAGGCGCAGGGCGGGAGTGACGTTCTGCGTTTGGTGAGAGACGTTCCCGATATGCCGAAGCTCATGGCTGACGCCGACGTTGCAATTTCGGCCGCGGGTATCACCACCTGGGAAATGTGTTTTCTCGGGCTGCCGGCGGTACTCGTCGATGTCGCCGAGAATCAGACGCCCGGGGCTCGTGAACTGGATCGTCAAGGCATTGCCATACACGCTGGGAGCAGCCAGGACGTTACGCCGGATAGCATCGCTGCGCGGCTTAAGCCGCTTCTCGCTTCTCCGGAGCGCCGGGCGGCGATGTCCGAACGAAGCCGAGATTTGGTGGATGGCTTGGGCGCAGAACGCGTAGTGTCCGCCATGCAGGGCGGAATCCTGGTTCTCCGGCGGGTGGAGGAGGCGGACTGCCTCCTGCTGTGGGAATGGGCCAACGAACCGGATGTCCGGTTGGCCTCGTTTTCCTCCGCGCCGATTGCATGGGACGAACATCGAGACTGGTTCACCAGGAAGCTTGGCGATGAAAGAGTTTTGATGATGCTTGCCTCCGACGAGCAGGGCGTTCCGGTGGGACAAGTACGATTTGAACCAACGAACCAGCGAGAGGCTGAAATCCACATCAGCGTAATCCCAGAGAAACGGGGAGCCGGATGGGGTGCTCGCCTGATCGAGAAAGCAGTCAAAGTTGCGTTCGAGGAGATGGATTTGGTCCGAGTGCACGGTTTCGTGAAGTTGAATAACCGGGCTTCAGCGCGGGCATTTGAGAAAGCAGATTTCAGAAAAGTGGGGACCGCGCAGGTGAAAGGCAATGAGGCGGTGCACTACGAGCGCAACCGGAACGGCAGATTGGGATGAAACGGACCGCTGGCGCGAAGACCGGGAAGGCGTGATCGCTGCGAGGAGGTATCTCGTAGTGTGATGGAAGACATGGCCACTCATTTGAATATCGGCGAACGCCGCGTCGGGCCGGGCTGCCCGGTTTACGTGGTCGCAGAGGTCTCTGCCAACCACAACCAGGATTTCGAACAGGCCGTCAAGATCATTCAGGCTGCAAAAGACTCGGGCGCGGACGCGGTCAAGCTGCAGACTTACACCGCCGACACCATGACCATCCAGAGCGCGGGCGAGCAATTCCGCATCGGAGGGGGTACGCTTTGGGATGGACGCACGCTTTACGAACTCTATGGCGAGGCCTACACGCCGTGGGATTGGCAGCCCAAACTTAAACAGGTCGCCAATGATCTGGGCATGGATCTTTTTTCGACTCCCTTCGATGACAGCGCGGTGGATTTCCTCGAGAAGATGAATGTTCCGGCGCACAAACTGGCTTCCTTCGAACTGGTGGACATCCCTCTCATTCAGAAGATAGCGAGAGCCGGTAAGCCGATGATCATGTCCACGGGCATGGCTACGGTGGAAGAAATTGAAGAAGCGGTGCAGGCTGCGCGGCAGGCGGGTGCAACCCAGATTGCGTTGTTGAAGTGCACCAGCGCGTATCCTGCCCAACCTGGCGACATGAACCTGCGCACTATTCCTGAACTGGCGAAACGCTTCGGGGTTCCCGTCGGACTCTCCGATCACACAATGGGGACTACGGTGACGGTGGCGGCGGTGACCCTGGGCGCTTGTATCATCGAAAAGCACCTCACTTTGTCGCGATCGCTGAAGGGGCCCGACAGCGAGTTTTCCCTGGAGCCGCAGGAGTTCAAGACGATGGTCGAGGCCATAAAGACCACGGAACAGGCTCTGGGCGCGGTACACTTCGGAGTGAGCCCGAAGGAGGCCAGCAGCAGGGTTTTCCGGAGGTCTCTTTTTGTGGTCGAGGACCTGCGGCGCGGAGAGGAATTCACCACCCATAACGTTCGCTCCATCCGGCCCGGTTATGGTTTGCATACCCGCCATTTCTCCCAGGTGCTCGGTAAACGCGCGGCGCGCGACATTCCTCGCGGCACGCCACTTGGCTGGGATTTAGTTGAGAATCAATGAAGGTAGTCAGTCCGCTCTTGAAGCGCGCAGTCTTTCCTGGCTTGGCGAAGCTGGGATATCTCCGGAGCCGCGATGGCGGCAGCCCGGCGATTTTGACTTACCACGGAATCATGCCCAGGGGCTACACCATGACCGACCCCGATCTCGACGGCAGCCTGGTTACTGCAGAATCGTTTCGCCGGCAAATCCAGCTCTTGAAAAAGAGTTATAACGTTATCTCTTCCGAGCAATTTCTGAACTGGATGGAGTCGAAGCAGGAGCTGCCTCCGCGCGCCGTGTTGCTCACCTGCGACGATGACCTGAGAAACACTCTGACTGAAATGGTGCCTGTGCTTCAGGAGTACGGGCTCTCTTGCCTGTTTTTTGTCACCGGCGCTTCGCTGGGCGAAGTATCGAGCATGCTCTGGTATGAGCAGCTGTACTTGATGTTTCTCGCCACCAAAAAGAGAGTCGTCAATCTGGATATGGTCCGGCCCGGCTCCCGGGATAGGGCGCTCACCCAGGATGAGAAGCGAGCCTTGTGGTGGAACCTGGTAAAGCATCTCTCGAAATATGAAGCCCATGCGCGTCAGGAGATGATCGAGGAGGTAAGACGACAGTTATCCCTGCCTGACGATTGGGGCGTGCATCTGCTTTCGGATCCCCTGCGCCGGCGGTTCCTGATGCTGAATGCCACGGAACTGCGGGCTTTGGTGGCGGCGGGAATGGGGGTGGGCGCGCACACCTTGACCCATCCGGTGCTGTCGCAAGTATCGGATGAGGCCGCCTGGAAAGAGATTTCAGAAAGTCGCTGCAAATTGGAACAGGTGATTGGCAAACCGGTATGGGCGCTGGCCTATCCCTTTGGTGATTTGGCGTCGGTCACGAAGCGGGAGCAGGAAATGGCAGAACGCGCCGGCTTCCGCTGCGCATTTCTCAACGTGAACGGAGGATTGGGTGCCCCGATGCCGCGGTTTGCATTGCCGCGCGTGCATATTTCCGGCGCCATGAACCTCGGCGAATTCGAAGCCCACGTGTCGGGCCTTTACCGGTCATTGCGCCATCGTTTTCTGAGTTCCCAGTGAGCCGTGGCGGGAGCGTCATGAGATTGCGAGAACAACCCGCGCCAGTCGAAGAGAAAGCAGCCAACCTGCTGGTTTACCGCCATCCCGAAGTGGTTTCGCATTACGCGTCGCTGGAGTATCTGACGGCATGCGAGCGCCATCTCTTTGATACTTACTTGATGCAGGGGATGGCGATTCTCGACATGGGGGTTGGCGGCGCGCGTACCACCCCGTATCTTTCTCAGAAGGCCTCTCGCTATGTCGGGATGGACTATTCAGAAGAGATGGTCCGTCTGTGCGGTGACAAATTTCCTCAACTGGAATTTCTGATTGCCGATGCCTCGGATCTGTCGGCATTTTCTGACCGGTCTTTCGATGCGATCGTTTTTTCCTTCAACGGGCTTGACTACCTCTTTCCGGAGGACCAGCGTTGGAAGTGCCTGCGGGAATGTGAGCGCGTGCTGCGGGTAGGAGGAGTGTTTATATTTTCATCTCACAATCCGCGCTCCGTTTTTGTCCGGCCGGCGTGGGACCGGGAGCGGCTGCACTCTCTCACCAGAAAACTGGTTCCTGAGCGGAGCGTCTTATTTTCAGCGACGCTGTCGGTGCTCACCGCGGTGAAGGCGTTGCATTCTTTCTGGCGTGCGACCGCGGAATCTGCCGGGCGGATTTGCCGGAGGGTCTCGAACAGAGCTTTTTGGCGGGGAGAGGGCTACCTGTTCGATCCCGCGCACGGCGGCTTGATGACGCACTGCGGGACGCCTGCCCGGGTCCGCGAAGAACTGACCAGGTTCAATTTTCGGCAGGAGGCGTTGCTGGGAGATGATCATCCGCAGAGCAGCCACGAACTGGTTACAGGCTGGTACTACTACGTGTTCCGCAAAGTAGAGAGCGCGGCGGGTGAGCCTTGCGCATAAGCGTGCACCGGGCGATTCCTCAGGAGCAGCGAATCCGCGATCAGTGGAATGCGCTGGTCCTTCAGATGGAAGTCCAGCAGATGGAGCGGCCGGAGGTCTTTTACACCTGCGAGTGGGCGATGGCTGTGGAACAGGCTTACCGGGCGTCCATGAAACCCCTTCTGCTGTTGGCCCACGAAGGGGACACGCTGGTTGGTGTGGTGGCGCTGGCTACCGACAACGCGGAGAAGCAAGTTTCGTTTCTGTGCGGAACTACCGCTGACTATTGCGATTTCATCTGTTCTCCGGCGCGACGAGCGGAGTTTGTGGAGGCGGTTCTTGCAGAACTGGCGAAGCTTCATGCGCCAATTTTGCGCTTGGCAAATTTGCCGGCCGACTCGGCCACATCGCGGATCATGAAAGATGCCGCCGGCCAGCATGGATATCTGGTTTTTTCCCGCCCGGCTTACCAGTGCGCGCAGATCGCGCTGGGTTCGGCCGCCGAGCGGCAAGAGTTGAAACAGTCCGTGGTCAAACGAAAGGCGTTTCGTTCCTACATTAAGGGCCTGGAGAAGACTGCTCCGGTCACCACCGATCATCTCACGCAATGGAATGCGATCCAGCCGAACCTGCCGCGCTTTGTCGACGCTCACGTCGCGCGTTTTCTCGCCGGCGGAAGAGCCAGTAATCTGGCCAGCGCGGAACGTCAGAACTTTCTTGCCGCGCTCGCCGAACTGCTTTCCAGCGCGGGTTGGCTGGTCTTGACCCGCCTGCTGGTTGGCGATGAGCCCGTGGCCTGGAATTATGGATTCAAATTTGCCGGAAGCTGGTTTTACTACCAGCCAACTTTTGACGCCCGCTGGCGGCAATTCTCTCCCGGCTTCTGCCTACTGAGCAAAATGGTCGAGCAGGCATGTGATGATCGGGAAATACATTTGCTGGACCTGGGTCTGGGGGAAGAGGGATACAAAGAACGCTTTGCCACCGGCTACCGCCAGACCCTGCACGCTACAATTACGAATTCACAGGCGCTGCGTCTCCGCGAAACCGTGCGCTACCACGCGGCGTCCGCGGTCAAAGCTTCGCCGCGGCTGGAGCACTGGGTGCGACGGCTGGTGGGCCGGCCTTCCGCGGAAGATGCAAAAGTATGAGAGTGCTGTTACTCCATCCCGAAGACGAACTTCCCGGCGAGCGCTCGGGCGGGAAATGGGATTTGGTTGTTGACCTGAGCCGCGCGCCGCTTGCGACCTACGAACGCTGGGGCGCGCAGACGGGCGGCCGCGTCATCAGCGTGTACGATTTTGCTCGGGACTTTGAAGATCAGCATCGCGTCCGCGAGTTGCTCCAATTCGGGATGGGCCGGTGGGTGGATGGTTTGGGTATCGACTGGTGGGATGTACTTTCGCTGATGATCGAGCCCGACCTTCGCCAGCTGATGCTGATTGGCCGGCTGGCGCATGAGCTGCCCGCTGGCTGCGAGCTCCATACCAGCCGCTCCAGTATCCTGGCAATCGCGCTACAGACATTTATCGGAGCGAAACAAGTCGTGCGAGCTGCCGGATTTCGCCCCGGCATGCGATGGGCGCGGCACTATCGCGATGTTTTCGCCCAGCTGGATCGGGCGCAGATGAGTCAGGCTTTTCAGGACAAGTTTGATCGCGAACACTTCGTGCGACGACGACTGGCCCGACGGCGGCGCAGCTCGAAATATCCGGTTGTGTTGTTGCCCTCGGCGTATGTCAATGTCTCGCGCACCGCGGCTTCCTACGCGGCGCTGCTTCCGAACGAAAAATTCCTGCTGGTCTATGCCAGAAACAGCGCTCGTCTGAAGAATCTGCCTTCGAATATTCACACAACCTCTTTGGATTCCTACTTCGCGACCCCTGACCGCAGGGAAGCCGCAAGTCTCACCCAGTCATGGGAGTCGCTGAAGGCCCGTCTCATGGCGGGCGCGCCAGAATACTCCGCCGCGGATGCAACGGGGTTGCTCGACCGCATTCCGGGCTTGATGCGCTGGGGAATCGCCGTGCGCGATGCCTGGAACGGGGTGTTCGAGTCCGAAACGGTGAGGGGATGTTTGTGCGCCGATGACAGCAATCCTTACTCTCGGCTTCCCCTGATTCTGGCTGCGAATCGTGGAATCCCGACCTTGGTCTGCCATCATGGGGCGATGGATTCGAAGATGGCGGTGAAGGTGGCGCATGCGGACGCTTACCTGGCCAAGGGAGAAATAGAACAAGACTTTCTGGTGCGGTCCTGCGGAGTGGCTCCGGAGAGAGTGGTGCTGGGCGGCCAGGGCTTGGCCTCCTCGCCGGAGACCGCGAAGCCGGCGGCGCGATCGACAGAACCCTGGCTGGTGTTCTTTACGGAACCGTTTCAGGCGGCCGGATGGCGGACGGAAGAGGTGTACCGCGATCTGCTGCCGAAATTGTGGTCACTGGCGCAGAGTTGCGGACTGAAACTTGTTTTCAAGCTTCATCCCTTTGAAAGTGTTAAGGGCCATCGCCGGATTCTGCGAAAATATCTGCCCCGGCAGGAAGTGGGAATCGGAGTCGTCGCGGGAGCGCCCTCGCCGCAACTGTGGCGGAACACGCGCTTTGCACTGGTCGTGCAATCCACGGTGGCGTTGCAGTGCGCTTCCCTGGGAATCCCCGTGTTCTTGTGTTCCTGGCTGCGGGAATCCAGCTCGGGATACGTCAAGCAGTTCTCCAGATTCGGCATAGGCCACATCCTGGAATCGTCTGACGAGTTGAGCGACATACCCCGCCTGCTCGAGGTGAAGGGCAAGACGATTCAAATGCGGCCTGCCCTTTGGGAAACCATGGACCCTGTGAAACTGCGGGATCTGCTCTTGCGAACCGGTTCATTTTCAGAAGCGATCAAAGCTTAGCGTATCCCCATTTATGGCAGGAGCCTTGCCCGCCAAGAAAATTCCGCTGGCTGAACCGACCCGGGAGCTTCAGCCCCGGCCCGGGGAGGCGCCAGGCTTCCGCCAGCAGATGGGGCACATTTCGCGCCACTCGGCTGTGTTTTTTGCAGGCACGATTTTTACCGCAGCCACCGGTTACCTTTTCAAGATTTATCTCGCCCGGGTTTTGGGAGCGGAGGCCCTCGGCATCTATGCCCTGGGCATGACGATTGTTGGACTGCTGGGAATCTTCAATGCCCTTGGCCTGCCGTACTCCGCGGTGCGTTTTGTGGCGAGCTATACCGCTACCGGCAGATTCGACCTGCTGCGCGGATTCCTGGTGCGCAGCATATTCCTGCTATTAATTTTCAACTTTCTGCTGGGCGCCGCAGTTCTGCTGGCCGGGCCGTGGGTGGCGGTTCACTTCTATCACACTCCGGCGCTGAGCCGATATCTTAGTTTGTTTGCGCTGATCATGATCTTCGGCGCATTGACCGGATTTCTCGGCCAGGTCCTGACTGGCTACAAGGATGTGGCGCGCCGCACTGTTATCACCAATTTCATCGGCAGCCCGTTGACGATGGTGTTCACACTGCTGCTCGTCGGGGCGGGTCTCAGCCTCTGGGGTTACATCTTTGCCCAAGTGGCTAGCGCGTTTGTCGTGATTGTCCTGCTCGCGGTTGCGGTTTGGAAACTCACGCCCAAACCGGCGCGAGAGTTTTCCGGCGGACTTGCGCCGATTGAGAACGAGGTGATTTCTTTTTCAGCCATCGTTTTCGGCGTAAGTCTTCTCGAATATCTGATGTCGCAGGCCGACAAAATTCTGATTGGCTTCTATCTCAATGCCCGTGAAGTAGGAGTCTATGCTGTGGCCATGGCGTTGGTCGCGTTTGTCCCGATAATTTTGCAATCCGTGAACCAGATTTTCTCTCCCACCATCGCGGACCTTTATGCGCGCGGGCAGATCGAACTGCTGGGCCGGATTTTCCAGACGCTCACGAAATGGATCCTCGGGCTTACCTTGCCGCTGGCGGCGGGAATGGTCATTTTTGCTCCCGCGCTGATGCGCATTTTCGGTCATGACTTTGAAGTGGGATGGGCGGTTCTGGTCATTGGCACGCTGGGCCAGCTGATAAACTGTGGCGTTGGCTCCGTCGGCTATCTGCTGCTTATGTCGGGGAACCAGCGCCGCCTAATCAGGATCCAGGCGGTGATGGCTTGCGGGATGTTGGCGCTAAACATCTTCCTTATTCCAAGATGGGGAATTGTCGGCGCCGCTGTCGGCGCCGCCGTGACCAACGCCGTGACCAACATCTGGTATCTTGCGGAAGTCCGGCGCAGCCTGGGGTTGCTGCCTTACAGTCGCAACTATTGGCGGCTGTTGCTTCCGGTCTGCGGAAATCTCGCCGTGCTGCTGATCATCAGGACAACTTTGAAAACAGTCCGTCCGGAATGGATCGTCATCGGGGCCGCGATTTCGCTGGCTTATCTTGCCTTCATCGGGATCGCGATGGCGTTTGGGCTGGATGCCGACGACCGTCTCATCGCCAGCGCAGTCTGGTCGAAGGTACGCGGCGCGTTCCAAGGCGCGGAGGAAAACGCCTGATGTCCAGCGAGGTGCGTGACGTCCGTCTGCCCGCCGAGCTTTGCAACGATGCCGAGCAGCGCTTCGCAGGCCGCTTTGGCAGCGTGGAGGAGCTTCTGGTTTTCGTTTTGCAGGAACTGCTGCGGGACCAGGCGACCCAGATGGACCAAGCCGAGCAACGCGTCATCGAACAGAGATTGAAAGATCTGGGATACATTTGACGCTACTCACTCTTCGCCTGATTTCTCAGTTTCCATGCCACGAACAGACCCGGTGAAGGAGTTTCAGAAAGCGGGCAGGGAGCGGCTTTATCCCTCGATCACCAATCCCAATTGGCTGGTCCTGAGGAAGCGCCGCGAATTGTTTACTACGTGGCTGAAAAACATACGGTCCGACAACTTGTCCGTTCTGGACGTGGGCGGAAGAATTCAGCCGTACCGGGAGCTTCTCGGAAAAAGATGCGCCAGCTATTTGGCGATTGATGTAAATCCCACGCCGCTGGTTGACGTTATCGGACAGGCTGAACGCCTGCCATTCCCAGATCGGCAATTTGATCTGATTTTTTGTACGCAGGTCCTGGAATATATTCCCGAACCGCCGATGGTAGTAAGCGAAATTTACCGCACGCTGAAAGACGGGGGCGTTCTGTTGCTTAGCGCGCCGGCGGTTTTTCCTCGGGATTCAGAGAATGAATATTGGCGTTTCCTGCCTTGCGCGCTGACCCGATTGCTGTCAAGCTTTTCCATTGTTGAAGTGGTGCCGGAAGGGAACAGCGTGGTCGGCTTCATCCGCACCGCCAACGTATGTCTTATCACATTTGCCCGGCCCGCACTGCTAGGCACGGTCTTACGCTTTAGTGCGGTTCCGTTTCTCAACCTGTTGGGCGCTGCTGGGCAATGGCTCATGCGCAGTACGAATGACCGGTTTTCCGCGAACTATAGTGTTCTGGCCCGGAAGTGAATTGCCATGCCTCTGCAAAAGCGCACGGAGCTGAGCGAATCGGAACTGAGGGCCCTGGTCCTGCAATATCGCAGGCAGAACTGGCAGGGCATTCAGACGCCGCAGTGGCAGGAACGAATTGCCGAGGACATTCTCCGCGACGACGGAGAAAACATTCTGCGGACCATCGCCGATTTCTGGACGGCGCCGCCGGGGGCCTGGGTGCTGGATGTCGGCTCCGGCCTGGGCAGCTTTGTGGTGGCGTGCCGGAAGCGAGGATTTCGCGCATTCGGTGTCGAGCCGGATCGAATTGGACAAGGCGGCCGGATCAGTTCCATTCAAATTGCGCGCCGCCGGCTCGAAAGCCAGGTGTTCGCGGTCGGCGTCGGCGAGCGTCTGCCGTTCGCCGATCACAGCTTCGATCTGGTCACGATGAACCAAGTGATGGAGCATGTCTCAGAGCAACGTGCGGTCCTGCACGAAGCTTTGCGAGTATTGAAGGACGGCGGTGCTATTTACATAGCGACTCCGAACTATCTTCGATTTTACGAACCGCACTACAAGGTCAAATGGTTTCCGCTGTTGCCGAAATTCCTAGGGCGCTGGTATTTGAAACTGCGGGGACGCGACCCGGTCTTGCTCGATCAGCTGACCTACACCACCAATGCGCGTCTCAGGGCGATTTGTCGGGGACTCGGAAAAGAGTATGCGGTTCTTGATTTACATCGCGAAGCCTTCCTCAGAAAGTGCGTGCAGCTTTCATTCGCCAGTTCCCGGGCCCGCTTGGTGGGCAGGTTGATACGCTTGCCCGGACTGGGTCCGTTGATCCGGAGCCTGGTCCTTCAGTACTGGCGAATCACAGAAGGCGGGTGCGAAATGATGATCGTGCACCAGCCTGAACAGGCGGCCGCAAGATGCTGAATGCCGTCCGCAAATTGTTGGGCAGGGAATTTGCGGCGCCGCCAAACCCATTGCATTTCAGCCGGCCCCTGGTCCTTTTGCAGAGCGACGATTGGGGACGCGTAGGCGTCCGCGATCGCGAAGGTTACGAGCAGCTTCGGGCCAGCGGAGTTCCCCTGGGTGAAAATCCTTACGATTACTATTCGCTGGAAACTGCGGAAGATGTGATGTTGTTGCGCGACCTGTTGAAGCGACACCGCGATTCGACCGGCCGTCCGGCGTGTCTGGTCATGAATTTTCTGCTGGCGAACCTGGACTTCCAAAAGACGATGGACACAGGATTCAAAGACATTCATCTGAAGCCCTTGAGCCAAGGGCTGCCCGGCGCCTGGAAGCGACCCGGGCTATTTGAAGCTTACCGGCAAGGCATTACCGACGACGTTTTCTATCCCGCGCTTCACGGCCTGACCCACTTCTGCCGGCTGGCCGTGGAGCGGGCTTTGACACTGCCGGGCGACCGTAACAACCTGCTGCACACCTTGTGGAAGGCGGAGACGCCCTACATTTATTGGCGAATGCCCTGGATCGGGTACGAATACAGCAATCCCGAGAAGCCGCAGGCGGGTTTTCTGGATGCCGAGGCCCAAAACAGTCTGATCGCGGAAGCCACGCGGGAATTTAAGAAGTTTTTTGCTATGCCTCCGTTGTCAGCGTGCGCACCCGGATATCGTGCGAACGATGATACTCACCGGGCATGGGCACAGTGCGGCGTCCGGGTGGCTCAGAACGGCAGCGGCGGCGCTTTACCTCCGCATATGGATGAGTGGGAGATGCTGAATCTGCATCGCACCATCGACTTCGAGCCCTTCGAGCGCGGACTTCCGCTGGAAAAATATATGCAGCTTGCCGAACGCTGCTTTGAACGAGGCATCCCGGCCATTGTGTCGGTGCACTCCATAAATTTTCATTCTTCGTTGAGGGATTTTCGCGGTCCCACGCTGCAGGCGCTGGATGAATTTCTCTCTGCCCTGGAAGCGAAGCATCCTGATTTGCTATATGTGCACGACATGAACTTGCGTGAACTGGTTACGCGGGGAAAGTTCAAAGGCCCGCGGGGGCCGGTTTCGGTTGAGGTTAAGCACAGCGGAGGCAAGTCGAGATCCATGAAGATGGGAATGAGCTAGGATGAAATCGCCGCGATCGCTGCTGTTGATCACGGTGGATTGCTTTCGGGCCGACCACGCCGGCTTTCTCGGCTATCCTCGTCCGACTACGCCGTTTCTCGCTTCGCTGGCCAAGGAGAGCGTGGTGTTTTCCAACGCGATCGTGGCCGGCGCGCCGACTTATTTTTCATTTCCTGCCGTGATGGCTTCGCGTTATGCGCTCGGCCTGGGGCGTGACGTGGTTGGCCTCGCGCCCGGAGAGGCCACGATTGCTTCCACGTTGAAGGAAGCGGGCCATGCCACTGCGGCCTTTCTGGCGGCCAATCCCTATCTTTCGCCGCGCTTCGGATATGACGTGGGCTTCGACGTCTTCCAAGATTTCCTGGAGGCCGAGAGTGATTTGTTTTCGATGGAATCTGACAGCGCCGAAAATGTCAAAATTCCGAGCCGGTGGAATCAACGTCTGGCAAAGGCTTCCCATGCGCTCGGGCCGGTGGGTTCGCTCTATGACGAACTCTACTTTCAATACTGCCAGAGATTGGGGTCTTCGCCTGCATTGTCACTCGACCAGTTGCGGCGCTTTCCCGCTGCCGACGTGATGGTTGACCATGCCCGCGACTGGCTGATGGATCTCGCCGGTCAGCCATTTTTCCTTTGGCTGCATATGATGGATCCGCATTCGCCCTATTACCCGCGGCCAGAAGCGCTCGAGTTAATGGAACAAAGCTCGCTTGATGCCTCGCGGGCGCGCTATCTGAATTCTTACTGGAACCGCGGCGATGTTGCAGCGCCACGATTGCGGCCGTATCGCGAAGGTATAGTTGCTCTATACGACGCTGGCATTCGCTGGATGGATGCGCAGGTAGCTCGTCTCGTGGACACTCTTCGTGGGTTGGGGCTGTGGGAGAATTGTGTCACCGCGCTGACCGCGGATCACGGCGAGGAATTTCTCGATCATGGCGGCCGCTACCATTCTCCGTCCAATGTCGCTGAAGAATTGGTGCGTGTTCCTCTGCTGCTGCGTTCGCCGGATTTGACTCATGCGGGAAGAGTGACGGCACCGTTCAGCCTTTTGCATCTTGCTCCTACGCTGCTGGACTTGGCTGAAGTCGCGATTCCCGGCAGCTTCCGCGGACGCAGCCACTCCGCACTTCTGCAGAGCGGAAAGAGTTGGGAGGGTGATGCGGTCGTCGAATGCGTATCGGGATGTACAAATCCCTTTGTGAAGGAGAACCGTCTGCAGGCGCGCATACTGGCGGTCCGCGAGGCGCGTTACAAGATGGTATTCGACTTCAACTCTGTGACCGAACAGTTGTTTGACCTTGATGCAGACCCGGGTGAGCTGCGTCGGTTGCCGGCTGATGCGGAGAAGGCAGTACGCAAGCGCCTGCTCGATCGCGCCCGGCACCATCTCGCGGACTCATTGCGTTCGCGCGATGCCGACTACCGCATGGCGGCGCGCCTGCGCGATCTTCGGCTAGAATGGTCGAGCCCCACTGTCCGGAAGTCCGCCTAACATGACCGCATTGCGTCTCGGGAGACGCGGTCTCTGGTCAGGTTCCGTATGACCCCTGTGCGAATCCTCGTGGACAGCCTGGCTGACCAGGGCCTCACCAACTCCCAGATGACCAACGCGCGCGAGATCATCCGGCGGCTGGACCCGGCCCGCTTTCACGTCAGCGTTTTTTGTGGAGGTGTGCCGGACCGAAGCATCGCGCAGCGGCCCAACACCAGGCTGGTTCGTTTGCCGCAGCGGCGGCGCACCGTCAGAATCCTTCGCGAATTTCTTTTGGGGCGCCATAACATCTTGTTCTACGTAAAGTCGTCTCCCGCCAGCAGGCTGTACATGGCGTGGCGCAGAGGTTTGAAAGACCGGCGCATCACCGTCGGGACCGTTGAATCGCAATCGGACGTCCGCAACGAGCCGACGATTACCCCCGAGGCCGTGCACCTCTGGGAGCGGACAGTGCTGCGCTGCGACTACCTGTTCAGCAATTCACAGTCGGTGCAACAGAATCTGCAGCGAGAGTACAACTTGTCAAGCGAGATTGTGCCCACGGGCGTGAACACAGGTTTCTTTACGCCGGTATGGGACCGCCCGGCCAACCCTCGCCCGCGAGTTCTGTTTGTGGGATCGTTGCGTCCCTTCAAACAGCCGCAACTGTTGCTGAATGCCGCAGCCCGTTT
Source organism: Terriglobia bacterium (assembly GCA_963813645.1). GTDB lineage: Bacteria > Acidobacteriota > Terriglobia > Terriglobales > Acidobacteriaceae > JAIQFF01. The sequence goes on along the minus strand of CAWEZS010000009.1, from coordinate 74,940 downwards.
TCCCGAGGCGGATTTTTCTCTTGTAGGCGAAGGCCTGATGGCTGACGAACTGAAAGCGCGGATGGAGCGCGAACAACTCACGAACGTCACGCTTACCGGCTCGTTGGGGGCCGAGCAACTTAGAGAGCAATATCAGAAGGCTGATATTTTTCTGTTTCCCTCCGCCTGGGAAGGGTCTCCGAAGGTCTTGCTGGAAGCCGCGGCGTGCGGCTTGCCGGTGATCGCACGGAAAAATTATCAGCCCGAAACCGTAGTTCATGGGCAAACTGGTTATCTCGTAGGTTCGGACGATGAAGTGTTTGCCCGGCTGGAGGAATTGCTCTCGCACCCAGACCAGCGCCGAAAACTCGGAGAGGCGGGCCGCAAGCATAGCGAACGGTTCGATTGGGACCCCATCACCCGACGCTGGGAGGAAGTGTTCCTCGATCTCATGTCGCGGAAGACGGCGGCCCGCGCCGCATGATTGCCGAGAGCTCCATCGTCAAGGAATTGTTTCCACCTCGGGAGCCGCTGCACCTGTTGACTCTGACGCCGTTCTATCCGGTGCAGGGAGACGATGGTCAGGGATGTTTTGTGGCGGAGCCGCTAACCTGGCTGGCAAAGTTGGGAGTGACCAACACGGTCCGCGCGGCGCGGCCATTTTACCGGGAGAGCGCAAGGTCAAGCGGCTCCACGATTCCGGCACGATGGGTGCGCTACTTCTCGCTTCCTGGTGGCTGGGGTCTCTCCAGTTCCGGGGCCTTTCTTTTTGCCAGCCTTCTTCCTGAAATCCGGCGCCTGCATGATTTGCAACCGTTGCATGTGATCCACGCCCACTCCGCCTTGCCCTGCGGCCATGCTGCTTCGCTGCTCAGCCGCGAACTGAAGATACCTTTTGCGGTCACGGTCCATGGCCTCGATGCTTTCTCTACCCGGCAAGTTGGAGGCTACCCGGGAGAATGGTGCGCCCGTGTTTCGCGATCCGTGTATCGTTCTGCGTGCTCGGTGATTTGCGTAAGCGAAAAAGTTCGGGAGCAGGTGATCGAGGGAGCGGGCACTTCGGTGAAAACCGCCGTTCTGTACAACGGCGTAGATCCTCAATTGTTTTCTCCTCCGGACAGCGAGCCCGACGTGCCGGTGATCCTCAGCGTTGGTAATCTCATTCCCATCAAAGGGCATGAGCTGCTGTTGCGGGCCTTTGCCGCCATTCAGAATCAATTTCCTGGACTGTCGCTAGAAGTCATTGGCGACGGACCGGAGCGACCTCGCCTGCAACGGCTGGCCAACGACCTGGGAATCGCGGCCAGAGTTCATTTTCGTGGACGCCAGAGTCGCCGCCAGGTCGCAGATGTGATGCAGCGCGCCACCATTTTCGCGTTGCCCAGCCGATATGAAGGACTGGGATGTGTGTACCTGGAGGCAATGTCGGCGGGCAAACCTGTGATTGCGTGTCTCGGGCAGGGAATTGACGAGGTGATTGAATCGGGAATCAACGGCTGTCTGATCAAGCCCGACGATCTGCAGGAATTGATCGATACTCTAACGCTCCTTTTACAGCAACCTGGAGCCCGGCGAAAGATGGGCGACGCGGCGCGCCGCACCATTCTCCAGTCATACACCCTGGGGGAACAGGCAGCGCGTTTGTTCCGACTCTATCGGGAGTGCCAGCGATGAAGTGTCGGCTGGTTATCTTGAGCGAGATAATTGCGCCCTACAGAATCCCTGTCTTCAACTCCCTGGCCCGGCATGAGGGCATCGATCTGCACGTGATCTTCCTGGCAGAAAGCGATCCCGAACTACGCCACTGGGCGGTGTACACGGATGAGATCAATTTTTCTTACCAGGTGCTGCCATCCTGGCGGAGAAGATTCGGCGGGTTCAACCTCCTGCTGAACCGCGGATTGGAGGCGGCACTGCAGCGGGCGGCGCCCGACATCATCCTCTGTGGTGGCTACAATTATCTGGCCTCCTGGGCGGCCAAGCGGTGGGCCACGAAACGTCGGACTCCATTTATCTTATGGGTGGAAAGCACAAAGCAGGACTTTCGCAGCCGGAACTGGATCATCGAACTTCTGAAAACAAAATTCCTGAAGGGTTGTAGCGCTTTTGTCGTTCCCGGGAAGTCATCGTTCGAGTACGTGAAGGACTATGGCGCGCGCGACGAAGAAATCTTTACCGCACCCAACGCGGTGGACACGGAACTCTTCGCTCGAAATGCGTCTGCCGTCCGCCAGGACAACGGGATACGTCAGACTCTGCAATTGCCGCCGCGCTTTTTTCTGTTCGTGGGCAGGCTGGTCCGGGAAAAAGGAGTCTTTGACCTGCTTGAGGCCTATGGCAAACTGACTCCTGAGCTGCGCGCCGCGGCCGGTCTCGTTCTGGTGGGAGAGGGAACTGCCCGCACCGAACTGATTCGCCGAGCGAGCCAGATTCAGCCGGGACAGGTTCGATGCCCGGGCTTTGTCCAGCGCGAGCAGCTGGCCAGCTACTATGCATTGGCTGACGTGTTTGTTTTCCCGTCGCACTCGGATCCGTGGGGGCTGGTCGTGAATGAAGCCATGGCGTGCGGCCTTCCGGTGATCTCGAGCGATGCCGCGGGATGCACTGCGGACCTGGTCGAGGACAATTGGAATGGACGGGTCGTCCGTCGCGGCGACGTGGCGCAGCTTGTGTCGGCCATGGAGGAACTCGGTCGGGACCCGGCGCTGCGTGCGCAGATGGGAAATCACAGCCGGGAGCGTATCCTGAGATATTCACCGGAGGCTTGTGCCGCATAGTATTGCCCGGGCAGCATTGTTCCTAAGAGTGCAAGATCATGAATAACCGCCTATCTAGATTTATTGTCCCCGGCGTGATTCTGGCCGCCGGCCTCATGGCGGGTTATATCGCGCTGTACAGTCCCGGATACCTGAGCAGCAGTTACTATCTGGGCGGTCTGATGTTCCTGCAAGTTCTTCTGGCGATGGTGTGGAAATACGAGCAAAGGTTCTTTCCCTTCCTGGTGTTGGTTTTTCTTTGGGCGGGTATGTCGGTTCCCTTTAGCGGTGTGTGGACTGCGGGGCGTTGGGCGGTGTTAGCCGTAGGCGCGATCGTGGGTTTTGCTCTCTACATGCGCAGCCCGCACCCCCGCTTCTCGACCTTCCACATGGTGGCACTGTTTTCTGTGATGGCCGCGCTGGTTTCCGCCGCTGTGTCCTCGTATGCCGGGTTGTCGTTCCTGAAGGCATTGAGCTTGCTGTTGCTTTTTCTCTACGCATCCACGGGCGCGCGGCTGGCGCTGAGCGGCCGTGAAGAACAATTCTTCCCCCGACTGTTGCTCTTCGTCGAGATTGTGGTGTACCTCTCCGCGATTGCTTACCTGGTTTTGCATATGCCCGTTTTCGGCAACCCGAATTCTTTGGGAGCCGTCATGGGTGTAGTCGCTGTGCCCTTGCTTTTCTGGGGAGTGCTGACCGCCGAAGGGAAGACGATGCACCGGCGACTGATGGTCGCGCTCGTGCTGAGTACCGGCCTGCTATTTTTCAGCCAGGCGCGATCTGGGATCCTGGCTGCTGCGGTCTCATGTTTCGTGACCTGCGTGGCTTTGCGGCGCTACCGGTTGCTGATTCAGGGCGCCGTAACTCTCGTATGCGTGGCCACTCTCTTCCTGGTGTTGATTCCTGCCGAACAAATGACGGATATGCCCACCCGCCGGGAAGAAGCCTCGCTCGCGGATATGCTCCTCTACAAGGGCCACGAGAACGAAGGCGTGCTGGGCTCACGCATCACTCCCTGGGATGAAACGGTGACCGTCATCCAGGAGCATCCCTGGTTCGGGAGCGGATTTGGCACCAGCCTCACCACCGGGCAGGAAGATATCGGCGTGGGTCAGTATTCCACTGTCGTTGCGGCCACTCACGAGCATGGAAACAGTTACCTGGCGGTCATCGAAGGCGTCGGATTGCTGGGCGTACTCCCCTTTTTTGCACTCGTGCTTATGCTGGCATTGAAGAGTCGGGCGCGTGTTTTGCGTGGCTGCGCCGGACCTCAAATGTCCATCAACCCGTGGTCCCCGTTGCCATGGTGCTGGCCGCCGGGCTGGTGCATGCGGGCTTTGAGGATTGGCTATTCGCGGTGGGTTATTACCTCTGCGTATTCTTCTGGGTGCTGGCGTTTGCGTTTGTGGACATGCTGCCTGCGGCCGCGCCTGCTGTCGTCTACCGCCCGATCACGGACTTCGGCTTCGGGACCTTGCGACGGGACGCTAACGCGGCTGCGCCCGAGCGATGATGCATCTGTTCCTGAACGGCCTGGCGGCCAGCGCTGGCGGAGGACTTACCTATCTGCGCAACGTCCTGCCCCATCTTTCGGCCCGCCCGGAGGTGCAGGTAACTGCCGCTGTGAATCCGCAACTGCGGCGCGAGTTTTCCGGGCTGCCTCGCGTCTCGCTTCCTGAAATCAATTTTCAGGCCGGGACGCTAAGCCGTTTCTGGCAGGAGCAAACGTCGTTGCCGTCGGCGCATTCGCCAGAGCGGCGCCGATGTGCTGGTTTCGGTCGGCAACTTCGCTCTGCGAAAGTCGCCGGTGCCGCAGATTCTGCTTTCGCGAAACTCGCTCTATACCTCTGCGGATTTTCTTCGCGATCTGCGCCAACGCCGGGAGTATGGTTTGTGGCTGGATACGCGGATCAAGGGCAGCCTGGCTCGACGTTCCATCCGCTGGGCGGACCGCACTGTCGCTCCGAGCGAGGCTTTCGCGCAGGAACTGCGGCAGTGGACGGGGCGCGATGTGGTGGCCATCCATCACGGGTTCGACCCCGAGGCATTCTTTCGTGACCAGAGGCCGTTGCCGGAAGACGTCCGGCAAAAGCTCGAGCGCGAAGCAGAAAAAGACGCTGCTGCGCCTGCTTTACGTCAGCCACTACAACTACTACCGGAATTTCGAGACCCTGTTCCGCGCCCTGCCGCTGATACGCGACGCGCCTGCGGGGCCGGAAGCTGAAGCTCTTTCTCACCTGCCGCCTGCGCTCGGAAGACAATCCGGGAAGTTACAGCGCCCAGGCGGCTTCTGCGCTGGTTACGCAGCTTGGCATCGGGGACAGCGTGGTCGAGTTGGGAGACGATTCCGTATTCCTTGCTGCACCAGGTTTATCGCGCGTGCAGCGTGTACGTGACGCCCGCCTATGCAGAATCATTTGCGCACCCGCTGGTGGAAGCCATGGCCAGCGGTTTGCCGGTCGTAGCTGCCGATCTCGGCGGTGCATCGCGAGATCTGTGAAGATGCCGCACTTTACTTTCCGCGCTTTTCCCCGGAAGATCTGGCCGCGAAGGTCTGCCAGATTGCGACTTCGGACACGTTGGCAGAGCAGCTTTCGAAGCGTGGACAGGAGAGGTCGCGCGCTTTTTCCTGGGACAAACACGTTGATGAGCTGTTGGATTTGGCGACAAATCTTCTTGCTACAATTGATCCGGCTCGGAAACCGAATGGACGCCGCGATTCTCCGAGCTGAGGTTGAGCGTGCTTCACCAGCGCTACAAGGATTTCTATTTCCTTCTGATCGCCCAGGCAACCTGGCCGAATTACTGGCTCAAAAGGCTGCGCCACGCCGGGCGATCGGTGCAACGGACATCGCCTCGACCTTCACCTGGGATGCGGTCCCAAATACCTCCCCGGCTTCGTCAACATCGACGCCAACCCGATGCAGAAGACCGACATCTGGCTCGACGTGCGTTGCGGCCTGCCCTTCGCCAGCGGTTCCGTTGATTCCATCTACTCCACCCACATGATCGAACATCTTTATCCCGACGAACTGGAAAAGCTGTTGCTCGACTGCGCCCGCGTACTCAAGGCCGGAGGCGGGATGAGAATCATCGTGCCCAGCCTGTCGAACGCCATCCTCGCCTTCCAGCAGAATCGTCGCGACTGGTTCTACGACAATTTTCCCCGCCATTTCGATTCCCTGGGAGGACGCTTTTCCAATTTCGTCTTCTGCGACGGACAGCACCGGACTGCGTTTGATCTCAGCTACCTCGACGAAGTGTTGCGCAAGGCAGGATTTCGGGAAGTAGCGGAGTCGGCGGAAGGACAGAGCCGGCTCTACGGGGAGACCGTTCCGGCTTTCGAACCCGGCGACGCGGCGGGACTGCCGCATTCGGTGTACGTGGAGGCGTCTCTGGAGCCAGGCTGGTCGCAGTATGTATGTGACGCACACCCGGGAGCGTTACTCGGAAGCAGTGGAGTCGTCTAAGTAAGAGGTTTTCTCGCGACCACGATCAACGAAGTTCCGATCGGCAAGCTGCTACCCACGGCTGAGCCAGAATCGTTTCGAGCCTCAGCATCGCCGTGAGCAATCCGTTGATCACCGGGGACCACGCGAAATTCTCTTAGAGTCAGAGTTCTTGCGTCTTCCGGACCCGCGCCTGCCGCCGGGCACCCATTTTTCGGAAGAGCCAGACGATGGGAAAGATGCAGGTCATGAACTGGCTCAGGAACTCCACCTCGAATCCTGCCTCGACCAGCCGGTCGCGAATCTCCTGCGAGGAATAGCGGCGGCAATGGTGGGCGGCTTCGTCAAAATAACTCCACAGATACTGATGCGCGGGCACGGTCAGCATAAGCCTTCCGCCCGGCGCGAGCGCTTCCCGCAGCGCGACCAGGGTCTCGACCTCTTCCGGAATATGTTCGAGGACATCGAACATGCCGATCAAGTCAAAGGGCTTTCCAAAAGGGGAGTGGCGCACGTCGCCCTGCACCAGCGGGCCGGCGAGATCGTTGCTGGGCGAAGCGCAAGCCATCAAACCAGAGTTCCAGACCGACCACGGTGCCGTCCGGGCAGGCCTGGCGCAGGACCCTGAGGACGTTGCCGGTGCCGCATCCAACTTCGAGAACCCGATATCCCGGATCGAGTTGGAAGACCAGTTTCCTGGTAATCTCGAAAATCAGATCGATTGCGCGCTTGAAACCAGAAATGACGGTCTTCGACCTGGGCCAGTTGTTCGGAAGAAGGATGGGTCGTATCCGCCCCGTGAAATGCTTTCCACCGCTGCAGGCATCGATGGTCTCGTCGTCGCTATAGACGCTATTTGTTCGTGAACCAGCGGTGATACCAACGCTGAGAGGATAGCGGGCAGGAATCCGCAATATTGATAGAGACCCTGAGCGGCCGTGTTGCGTGCCTGGGTGACGACCGTTGCGCGTGCAACTCTTTGCTGCGCGGACCACGAGAGGAATCTCTCGCACCAGCGCCTTGCCAAGACCCGTACCGGTATGTGTCTCGGCGACGCCAAGCAATCCGATCTGCGTTTCCTGGCCGCGTGCGTCGCACGTGAGGTAGCCAACCGGCTGGCCGTCCACCTCGGGCACGAAGACGGTTTGAGTGGGATCCCGGAAGCTTTTCTCGATCCACGTCTCGTACAGCAAGTCACATTTGGCGCGCTCGAACTGTTGGTCAAAGTAAAATCGCGTGTCACGGTGAAGAGTGCGAGCAGAGCGACGCAATCCTGCCAGGTCGGACTCGCGCGCCAACCGCACTCGAGGATCCTCGACGCGCAAGCTGATCTGGTCCTCGGGGAATCGGACCGCGCGAGAGTCAAACGCACATCAACTTCAACAAAATGTTTTGCTCTGCCAGTGCGGGTCTCACGCGTCATCGGCATCGGCCAGGAAATACAGGCAGTCGATCCTGTTGCTCAGCGCACCACTCCAACGCTTCGGAAGCGTCGGACTCGGTCAATCGTGAGCAGTTCAAACGGGCGACCCGCTTTCCGAAGAACTCGGAGTCCCAATCCAGGTAGGTGCAAATGCTCTTCGCGTCTGCCAACGGCGTGCGCGGTTGGTGCCGGCATCCGCTAACGTCGGCTCGATGTCCGCTGGCCGATCATGCGGCTGTTCCTGCCCGGTTCTGCATCTCGAATCCGGTCACGCCGGACACGATCCGCGCCTGCTCTTCCTCAGCGAGATCGTTGTAAAAAGGCAGGCGAAGCAGCCGCGAGCTGAAGTCCTCGGTCACCGGGCAGTCCGCCTTTTGGGCCTCAAACTTGCGCCCCATGTCCGACAGGTGCAGGGGCACGTAATGGAACACGCTCAGAATTCCCTGCGCTTTCAAGTGCGAGATCAGCGCATCACGATATTCCGGTGAAGGCGCGACCATGTAGAACATGTGATAGGCCTGCTCGCAATCCGCTGGAATAAAGGGCAGCTTCACCCGGTTTTCCTGCGCCCATGCCCTGCAAGTGTTCGCCAGTAGTATTCCCAGACCCGGCGGCGCTTCTTCTGAATTTCGACTCTGGCTTCCAGTTGTGCCAGCAGGAAGGCGGCCAGAAGATCAGACGGCAGGTAGCTGGACCCCAGGTCCACCCATGTGTATTTGTCCACCTGCCCGCGAAAGAACTGGTTGCGATTCGTTCCTTTCTCGCGAATGATCAGCGCTCGCTCGATAAGTTCGGGATCATTCACCACCAGGGCGCCGCCCTCGCCGCAGGTTATGTTTTTGGTTTCATGGAAACTCTGGGTTGCCAGGCATCCGAAAGTGCCGGTGAGTCGGCCCTTGTACCGGGCAAACAATCCATGCGCATTGTCTTCCACCACCCGAACGCCGATGTCGTTGCGCAATCGCGCAGATCGTATCCATCTCGCAGGCAACGCCGGCGTAGTGAACCGGAACGATGGCTTTGGTGCGGGGCGTGATCAAAGACTCTAAGCGGGTCTCGTCAAGATTCAGCGTGTCGGGCCGGATATCCGCAAAGACAAGCCGGGCGCCGCGCAGGGCGAAGGCGTTGGCGGTCGAGACAAAGGTAAAGGAAGGAACAATGATTTCGTCTCCGCTCTGGCAATCGAGCAGCAGGGCCGCCATTTCCAGAGCGTGAGTACAAGAAGTAGTGAGCAGCACCTTGGGTGCGTCCAGTTCCTGCTCCAGGAGTTCGTGGCATCTGCCGGGTAAATGGTCCGTCACCGGAAGCGTGGCCGTTGGCGATGGCCTGGGCGATATATCCGTACTCATTGCCCGCGAGGCACGGTCGGTTGAAAGGGATCAGGGAAGCTCATAGCTTGACGTCATAGCCCAGGGTGATCTTCAAGAAATACCATGCCGACGGAGCAACTTATGCGTCACTCTAAGGCGCCTACTCGGCGGCTCTCGCCTCTTTTCGCTGGCGACGCCCGAACGAACCACGTAAGGAGGTTTCTGCAGGCTTCGAAAATGCATGCGAGCCAGGTACTCTCCGATAATTCCCAAGGCAAACAACTGGGCGCCGGAGAACAGGGCGACGATCGAGGCGAGAAAGGGAAACCCGGGAACCGGATCTGCCGTGGGTGAAGTACCGGATCAGGACGTAAGCCAGCACACAAAAACCGAAGAAGGTAAATGCGAAACCCACCAGACTGGCGATCTGCAGCGGCAAGGTCGTGAAGCCGGTCATCATGTTCATGGCGTGAGTGATCAGTTTGCGGAAGGTGTAACCGGAGGTCCCCTGCTTGCGCGGTTCGTGAACCACCGGCACCGCGGCGAAACGATTCGTGCCCCAGGTCAGCAGCACGTCGATGGACACGAACGATCCCTCGTAGTGACTGAATGCGCCCGCCACTTCCGCGCGAAAGGCGCGGAAAGCGGAAACCTGGCGGGCGATCGTCGCTCCCATGGCGTTCTGCAAGGCCATTTTCGTTGCCAGCGAAGCCAGATCGCGCAAGACGCCATGCTCTTCGTTCTCGGGCGTGCCATAGACGACATCGAAACCCTGCGCCAGCTTCGCCAGCAGCTTGGGAATCTCCTCGGGAGGGTGCTGCAGGTCGTCATCCAGGGTGACGATCACGTCATATTGCGACGGCGCGAATGCCGCACAGCAGCGCATTGTGCTGGCCGTAGTTGCGCATCAGGTTGATGGGATGAATCCAGGGATTGCGATCGGCCAGTTGGCAGATGACGTCCCAGCTTTGGTCCGGACTGCTGTCGTTGACCAGCACCAGTTCGTAGCTGGACGTGATTCGGCTGAGCACACTCTCCAGCCGTTGGACCAATTCGGGCAGGATGGCCTCGCTGCGGTAAACCGGCACCACCACCGAAAGTCCGCTGGGCCGTGAATTGATGCTATGAATCATGGCTTCCATCCGTGGACAACGCCGGTCTGCATCGCGGGAATGGTGGGCAAGATTGAGGACGCATCCTTGCGCGTCTTATGCGAGCACTAGAGGTTGAAAGTGACGCGATTCTACATGGTGGCCGCGCCCAGGAGCAAGGTTAAACCAGTCCATATTGTCACCGAACGCACTTCAGAATCATGAGAGAGTACGGGATTCGGAGCAGGTCATGACGGATGCTCGATTCAATATTCGAAAAGACTTTCGAGGCCAGTTGCCCGATAGCCTGCCTCGCTGCGCACAAATCGGCCGCGATCTCGCGAAAGCAGATATTTCACCAGCCGGGACTGATCGTCGGTCCACACTCCGTCGATCGTCACCAGTCTTCCTCCCGGCTTCATGGCGTCGCGAGCAATCTGAAAAAGCGTCAGGGCCTCATCGTCGTCGAGGTGGTGGAGGACACCGAGTGCCAGCACGATGTCGAAGTAGTCGCGCTCGACCAGAGTGTATTGGCTCACGCGCTGGCAGACGAACCGCATCTGCGGGAAACGACGTCTTGCCTGATCGATATATTCCGCGCTGGCGTCAAAGCCGACATACTCTGACGCCGGCAGATAAGGCAGCCATGGTCCCGGGCCCGCATCCGATGTCCAGAACGCGATCTCCGGGCTGCGGGACGAATGTAGTCCCGCACGAGGACACGATTCCGCTTGTCTCCGCCGATCGCATGCCAGAAGGACTGATAGGCCCAGGAAAGGGAGAGCACGGAGCGGACGGCTTCAATCATGGCTTGGGCCTGAACTCTTCACAAGGGATTTGAAAAGTTCTGCCTCCAGCTTGGATGATCGTGGGCACTGATCGATTTGCGTCACCCCAGTTTGGATTGATGAGGACAACATCGTCAATCGATGGCTGCAGCGCAACCAGGTTTTGTTCCGCACTAGTCTCGTCCGCTGTGTGCAATTGTTTTGCTAACATAGGCGGGCACTTCCCAAAAACTGCTGCTGCGTTTCCGTGGTGGTCGCTGATTGAGACCCATACTTGTAGTACGAGAGGAATTCTTGTCCCATCTGGGCTGGTTGGCGCTGCCAGTGTTTCTCGTCCTGGCGTGGTTCAAGCCACGGTTAGGGGATACCTGGTTCGGCGCCGTCGAAAGGCTCGGCGCCCGCTTTGCAGCCAGGAAGCGAGCAGTGCTTGTCGCTGCGCCGCTGGTCGTGATCGCTCTACGCCTGGCATTGTTCCCCGTGCTGCCCCTGCCTACGCCGACTTGTCACGACGAGTTCAGCTATCTGCTCGCGGGAGACACTTTCGCCCACGGAAGACTGACCAATCCGCCTCACCCCATGTGGTTGTTTCTGGATACATTTCATGTGCTGCAGCACCCGACGTACGCATCCATATTTCCTCCGGGGCAAGGAGCAGCGCTGGCGCTGGGAGAGATTCTCGGCCAACCCTGGATCGGCGTGTTATTGAGCATGGCGCTCATGACGGCCGCGCTGACCTGGATGTTGCAAGGATGGTTGCCTGCAAAATGGGCGCTGCTGGGCGTGGTGCTGATCGTATTTCGAATCGTGATTTTCAGTTATTGGATGGAGAGCTATTGGGGCGGAGCGGTGGCGGCCACCGGTGGCGCGCTGGTGCTGGGAGCCCTGCCTCGGATTTTCAAATATTACCGCAGCCGGGATGCCCTGATCATGGGTGCCGGCGCATTTCTCCTTGCCAACAGCCGTCCGTATGAAGGATTCCTTTTCTGCGTTCCGGTAGGCATTGCGATGATTGCGTGGCTCTGGTCTTCTCGCAGCCCGGCGTTAAAGGTGACAGGCCAGCGCGTTTTGCTGCCTTTGGTCTGCATGCTGGCGCTTACAGCGGTATCCGTCGGTTACTACAATTGGCGGGTCACGGGTAACCCGCTTCTCTTACCGCATGTGCTTTACGACTCGCAATACATTAACTACCGAGTGCTGATCTGGGAGAAGCTGCATCCACCCCTCCACTATGCGAACCGGCAGTTCGAACTATATTTCAACGTTTGGCTGCGTGGCCCTCACAAGTGGGGTCCGAAGCAACTGTTTGTCATGTTCGGGCAGTTCTTTCTGGGGAGCGTGCTCTGCGTAGCCTTTGTCGTGACACTGCCCTGGATGGTGCGAGACCGCCGGGTTCGATTTCCCTTGATCCAGTTCGCTTTCAGCATTGCCGGGTCGTTGCTCGTCGCCGTAATTTTCATGGCCCACCATCAGGCGCCTCTTGCGGCAACCGTGTTCCTGTTGCTGGTACAGGCGATGCGGCATCTGCGATGCTGGCAGGTCAAAGGGCGACCGATTGGAATTTTTCTGACACGCCTCGTAGTGATTCTCGTACTCGCCCGGATCGCGTTTTACATTGCGCGGCCACCGTCGCTGGTTGAAGCGGTTGGGCCTGAACGCGCGAACCTGGTCAAGCAACTGGATGCAATGCCGAAGCCAGCAGCTTGTCATCGTCCGGTATTCGCCCGATCATTCCCCATTTGTCGAGTGGGTCTACAACGCGGCCGACATTGACCATGCGAAAATCGTGTGGGCGCGGGAGATTCCCGGCGTCGATATGAATCCTCTATTCGAGTATTTTCGCGGCCGAACAGTCTTGGCTGTTGGAGCCGGATCGTCAACCTCTCCAGTTGAGGCCGTATCGAGCCAGTCGGCGCCGGCTGAAGCCTCGAAGCCGTCGCCCTAGTTTGCGCCGAAACCGTGATATTGCGCATGCTACACTCGCGACTCACTTTCGCGCGCCGCGATTCCTGATCATGCACCGTTTCCCCAACAAAAGAGCGCTGGAGAAATATTCTCGTGCCGGCCAGCCTCGCGCTTCGGGCTCGTGCATGCCTGGAGCGGGCGCTACTCGATGAATCCCGATGGCGTGTCTTACCTGGATATGGGTGACGCACTGGTTCGCCGCGACTGGGCCCATGCCGTGAATGGGTACTGGAGCCCGCTGTATGGATGGATGCTTGGGCTGGTGGTGGGTGAAATCCGGCCTTCCCCGCGCTGGGAATTTCCGCTGGTGCACGCTGTGAACTTCGCGATTTTCCTGGTCGCGCTGCTGTGTTTCCGTTTTTTCCTGCATGAAGTCATCCGCTTCATTCATGAGCGAGCCGCACTGGACGAAGGCAATTCGGACGGGCGTGTGGCTCTGCCGGAGTGGGCACTCCTCCTGCTGGGCTACTCGATATTTCTGTGGGCGTCGCTGGAATTGGTGAGCCTGTACGATGTCTCGCCCGATCAGGCTGTTTTGGCGTGTGTATGCCTGGAGGCGGGGATGTTGTTGCGTTTGCGGCGACACCCGACGTTACCGGAACTTCGCTCTTCTTGGGTCTGCTGCTCGGCCTCGGATATTGGATCAAGGCCATACTATTTCCGCTTGGCGTTTTGACCTTGTTCTTCGTGTACTTATGGAAACGTCCCTCGCGAATCTGGGGTCGGGGCGCCGTGGTGTCGGCCTTGGTATTCCTGGGAGTGGCAGCTCCGCTTGTTCTCGCGCTTTCGTGGCAAAAAGGCCGGCCTACGTTTGGCGATTCGGGAAAATTGAATTATGCCTGGGCGGTGTCCCCTCGAACGTTCTGGAGAAACTGGCAGGGGGAGACTCCGGGAAGCGGGACTCCTGTGCATCCGACCCGGCAACTACTGCAACATCCGCCGGTATTTGAATTTGCGGGTCCGATACCCGGCACCTATCCGCCCTGGGCCGATCCGTCGTATTGGAATGAAGGACTGCAGTGGCATTTCAGGATTAGGCCGCAGATGGAGGTGCTCGGCGCAAATTTCGCGAGCGAGATTCGTCTGTTGTTGCGGGCGCAACCGGGCCTGGTGATTGCTGTGATCGTCCTTGCTTTGCTCAGCGGGGGCGTCTGGTTTGCGGGCCTGCGCGAGTTGTGGCCATTGATCGCGCTGCCCGCCGCAGCCTTTGCGGTTTACCTTCCAGTTCACGTCGAGGACAGGTTCCTCGGCGGTTTCGTCGTCGTCTTGTTCCTGACCCTGCTCGCCGCGGTGCAGCTTCGCGCCTGCCGATCAAAGGAGCGCTGGGTATGTTGCCATCGCCGTATTTATCACAATTGCGTTGGCGACAGCGGATGTGACGCTCCGCTACGCAACGCATCATCTCGCCATCGCGGGCTCTGGCCCTAATTCAGCCTGGCAGGATGTTTTGGCGGCCGAGCAACTTCAGAAAATGGGGGCGCGACCCGGCGACAAAGTGGCTGTGATTGGGGATGGGACAGGGGCTTATTGGGCACGTCTGGCAAAGCTGCGAATCGTCGCCGAGGTCATGGGCGCGAATCATGGTTCCGCGCAATTTTGGGAATCTCCCGAAGAAGCGAGAGAGAGAGTTTACGTGGCCTTTGCCGGTGCGGGCGCATCGCGTGCGGTTTCTTCCTGTCCGTCAAACGTCTCGAATGGCTGGCAGCGGATCGCTGGGACAGATTACTGTGTTCTTCCGCTTCACCGCCGTCGTAACCGAATAGGTCGCGCTAATATAGTCTCCATTCATGTGCGGCATCTTCGGCATTCTTGCGAGCGGCGGCTCAGTCTCTCCGAAACTCCTGGAGCAAGCCACCGATTCGCTGGCGCATCGCGGGCCTGACGACCGCGGGACCGTCATTATTCAATCGAAATCTACGCCGGGCCTCGAAGTCGGCCTGGGCTGCCGCCGCCTGGCGATTCTCGATCTCTCGCCGCTGGGCCACCAGCCCATGCAGGACCCTGAAACCGGAAACTGGATCGTCTACAACGGCGAGATCTACAACTTCCGCGAACTCAGGACGAGATTGCAGGCCGAGGGTGACCGCTTCGTCAGCCAGTCCGATACTGAAGTGCTGCTGAAGGCTTATGGCCGCTGGGGCGAGAAGTGCCTCGGCGAGTTGCGCGGAATGTTTGCCTTTCGCCATCTGGGACGCCAAGCGCTCGCGCCTGTTGCTGGGGCGCGATCCAATGGGCATCAAGCCGCTTTACTACGGTTCCGCGGGCCAGAATTTTCTGTTCGCCTCTGAACTCCGGACGCTGCTGGGTACGGGACTGTTACCGCGGCGCCTGGATCCCGCTGGCCTGATTAACTATCTGAATTTTGGATCGGTTTACGATCCCATGACCATGATCGCAGGCGTCTCCGCCCTGGAGGCCGGACATTACGCCGTGTGGGAGAACGGGCGCCTGACGGATTCAATGTACTGGGACCTGGCACCCCACGGCCGGGTCGACAAGGCATCGAGCCATCTCGCCGACAACGCGACAACGCGGAAAGCTCTGGAAGAGGACGTATACGCCACGCTCGACCAAGCCGTCCGCATGCAGACCGTCAGCGACGTTCCGGTTGGATTGTTTCTTTCCGGCGGCATTGACTCGAGCAGTCTGGCTGGCATTCTGAGCCGGGCGGGAATCCGGCTCAACACGTTCTCCATAGTTTTTCGCGAGGCCGAGTACAACGAATCCGAATATTCGCGCGCCGTGGCCCGGGCTTTTTCCTCGGAGCATCAGGCGATCATGGTCTCGCAGCGTGATGTGCTGGATGCTATCCCGTACGCGCTCAAGGCCATGGACCAGCCCACCATTGATGGCCTCAATACTTTTCTTGTTGCGCGGCAAACCCGCGCCGCCGGGATCAAAGTGGCGCTCTCGGGTCTGGGCGGGGATGAACTCTTCGCCGGCTACTCTACCTTTCGCGACGTTCCCCGCATGGAGCGCTTCGAGCGATTCTGGGGGCGTTTTCCGTCCATCCTGCGACAGCCGCTGCTGCGCATGTTTTCTTCTCTGTCGGCGGACACGGACAAGAACCGAAAACTCACTGCGCTCGGCAGCAAGAAGGGAGCGTCACTACATCCCTATTTTCTGGCGCGCGCACTCTTTACCCCCGAACAGCGCGATTCTTTGCTGATGCCGGTGGACCAGGGCGCTCTGACGCGGGCCAACGCTCCCTTGGAGGAAGATTTGCGCCGCGCCGGGGCGTTCGACCCGGTCAATCGAGTTTCCTACCTGGAAGCGCGTTGCTACATGTTGAATACGCTGCTGCGAGATTCCGACGTGATGAGTATGGCCCACGGACTCGAGCTGCGAGTGCCGCTCGTCGATCATCAGCTTGCCGACAAGCTGCTGCAGCTGCCCGGCGCCTGGAAACTGGATAGCGAAGTGCCGAAGCCCCTGCTGGTTGGAGCCTTGAAAGGAGCCTTGCCGAACGAAATCGTTCATCGCAAGAAACAGGGTTTCACTCTCCCCTTTGAGCGCTGGTTGCGGGAGAATTTACGGGCTGAAATGGAAGCCGCGTTGCCGAAAATTGGCCAGGGCCCACTAGGGTCATTACTGGACTACGATGCCGTCGCACAAGTCTGGGACGATTTCATGAGTAAGCGGACTTCATGGTCGCGCATCTGGTCGCTGCATGTGCTGGAGCAGTGGTGCGAGCTGAATTCGGTGTCGGCATAACCGCCACAGACCACGTGGGGACAGCCGCCCTCGGCTGTCCAGCGGAGCAAGGCTCCGCTTGGTTTTAGCTCTCGGCAAAAACGACGTCGAGCTTCGCTCGACCGGACAGCCGAGGGCGGCTGTCCCCACGTGGTCCGTTGGAGGGCACCCGGCCTGCATCCCACACGATGTAATATGGTCACAGCCTTCCAACAGCGATGCAGAAATTAGAAGAAGCCCGGGCGATCCAGGTAGTTGCTTCGCCTGTGTCCCTTCCCGTGAGCGTGATCGTTCCGGCGCGGAACGAGGCGGGCAACCTGCCACGCTGCCTGGAATCGCTGCGCGGGGTAGGCGAGATATACGTCGTCGATTCACAAAGCAGCGACGGCACGGCGGAGATCGCACGATCCCTTGGCGCTACAGTGGTGCAGTTCGACTACGCCGGCGGTTGGCCCAAGAAGCGGCAGTGGGCGATGGACACGCTTCCCCTCGCCTATGACTGGGTGTTCCTCGTGGATGCAGACGAGGCCCTGACTCCTGAACTGGCCGAGGAAATTCGACACGCAATTCAAGATCCCCGCTTTGACGGTTACTACATAGCGCTGCAGATGTTTTTCCTGGGCCGGGTACTGCGCCACGGCGGCGCCGGATTTTACAAGCTCTCATTATTCCGGCGAGGCAAGGGCCGCTTCGAGTGCCGCCTGAAAGACCAGGACGCCTCCATGGCGGACATGGAAGTGCACGAGCATATCGTCGTGGAGGGCAAGAGCGCGAAGCTGAGAAATCCTTTGCTGCATCACAACGTGGAATCGATCTCGCGCTACATTCAGAAGCATGATGAATATGCGAACTGGGACGCCCGGGTGTGGCTCGAGGGCGAAGCGAATTCCGCCGAACTCCCTCCGTCCCTGTTCGGAAGCCAGGCCCAGCGCCGGCGCTGGCTGCGCAAGCGATTGTTCACGCTTCCCGGTTCATCGCTGCTGCTGTTCAGCTACCGGTATTTTTTTCGCCTGGGATTCCTCGATGGCGTGCCCGGGCTGATCTACTGCGGCTTTCAGGCGATCCAGTTTTTTCATATTAAAGCCAAGATCTACGAGTTGCGGAATCGGAAGGATTGGCGCGCTCATGTGCGGGATTAGCGGCTTGGCCAATTGCGGGGATAGGGAAACCCTGGCGCGCATGACGGCGATTCAGGCGCACCGCGGTCCGGACGACTCCGGCCTGTGGGAGCAGCGCTTTCCTGACGGCTCCTACTGTGCTCTGGGGAGCCGACGGCTGGCGATCCTCGATCTCTCTCCTGACGGACATATGCCGATGGGCAATCCGCAAGGCACGCTGTGGGTTACCTACAATGGCGAGATCTACAACTTCCGCGAACTGCGCCACGAGTTGCAGGCGAAGGGATACCGGTTCGTCTCGGAAAGCGATACCGAGGTCCTGCTTCGCCTCTATGAGGAAGAGGGCGCGGATTGCGTCAAGCGGCTGAACGGAATGTTCGCTTTCGCGATCTGCGATCTTCGCTCCGGCACGCCCAGTCTCTTCGTGGCCCGCGACCACTTCGGAGTGAAACCCTTCTACTATGCGCACCAGGGCCACCGGTTCGCGTTCGCGTCGGAGATCAAAGCTCTGCTGCAAGTGCCTGGCATCCACGCTGAGCTTGATCCGGAAGCGCTGCACCAATATCTGACTTTCTTGTGGGTGCCCGATCCTGGGACGATGTTTCGCGGAATTCAAAAGCTGCCCGCAGGCCATTACGCCGTATTCTGCGACGGCCAGCTCAAGCTTACAAAATATTGGGACCTGAGCTTTCCTTCGGCCGATGCTTCCTATGCAAAGTCGGAAGACGAGCTGGCGGAAGAAATTCGCGAGCGCTTCCGGCGTTCAGTGAAAAGCCAGATGATCAGTGATGTTCCCATCGGCGCCTTTCTCAGCGCCGGTCTGGATTCGTCCAGCATCGTCGCCATGATGGCACAAGCCAGCCAGCAACCGGTGCGCACTTACACCGTCACGTTTCCGCACAAGTACCGCGTCGGCGAAAATGCGCTTGATGATCCTGAAGTCGCCACTCGCCTGGCGCGCCGCCTTGGATGTGAGAACCAGCGCATCGTGGTTGAGCCCGATGTGGCCGATCTGCTGCCCCGGCTGGCGTGGCACATGGACGAGCCCACCGCGGACCCCGCCATCATTCCTGCCTACCTGGTATGCCGCGAGGCGCGAAAGCAGGCCACGGTCCTGCTCTCTGGCGTGGGCGGTGACGAGCTATTCGCAGGATATCGCAAGCACTCTGCGCACTACTGGGCGGAGGCCTATCAGCATGTCCCGGCTGCGGCACGCGGCCTGATTGCAGGAACAGTTGCGGGTCTTCCCAACTTTCGCGGCACGGTTGTGAAGGGAAGCGTGCGCCTGGCGAAGAAAATGACACGCAGCGCCTCGCTCTCGCCGATGGAGCGCTTCATGATGAACTGCACTTACCTGGACGCCGAGCAAAAGACCTCGCTTTACGCGCCAGCATTCGGGCAAGAGATTTTCGGATCTGATCCAACCGCTCGTCACCGCGCCGGTTTTGCGCAGGTGGAGGGCTCGGATTTCCTGAACCAGATGCTCTATCTCGATAGCAAGATTTTCATGGCGAGCTTGAACCTCAACTACAACGACAAGATGAGTATGGCTTCGTCAGTCGAAGTGCGGGTGCCGTTTCTGGATCGCGAACTGGCCGAGTATGTGGCCTGGAACGTCCCGCCAAAACTCAAGCTCAAGGGATTTTTCCGCCCGACAACCAAGTATATTTTCCGCAAGGCGATGAAAGATGTCTTACCACGTGAGGTGTTGTCGCAGCCGAAGGCTGGTTTTGCGGCGCCGATTGATTACTGGCTGGCTCACGACCTGAAAGAAATGACGGACGATCTGCTCACCGGGTCACGCATTCGCGAACGTGGGCTGTTTCGTCCCGAGGCCGTCCGCGGATTCGTGGACCAGCATCGCCGCGGTACACAGGATTGGTCGATGCAGATTTGGCAGTTCCTCACGCTTGAACTCTGGATGCAAACTTTCCTCGACAGCAGCGCGCCGCACATGATGACAGACCTCGCCGGCCGCGCCACTGCATGACAGGACGCCTCGAAACATCAAACGCCGCATGCTGATCCTCGGCCTCAACATGTTTCACGCGGACGCCTCCGCTGCCATCGTGCAGGACGGGGAGGTCGTGTTCGCCATTGCCGAAGAGCGTCTCAACCGGGTGAAGCACTACGCGGGATTTCCTGGGTTGGCGGTCAAGGCTTGTCTGGACGCGGTGGGCGCGCGGATTACCGACGTGGATCACGTGGCCGTGGGGCAGGACAGCGATGCCAATCTGGCCAAAAAAGTGCAGTACGCATTGGCCAATCCCGCGAAGATTCTGAATTTCATCCGCCTGCGCCAGCGCAAAGAAGCCATGCGAGATGTGCGGTTGTTATTGGCCAAGGCGCTGGACGTCGATCTGAAAGACCTTCACTTTGAGGAGCATCACCTCGAGCATCACATCGCTCACATCGCCAGCGCCTACTACTGCTCGCCCTGGGAGAAGGCGGCGGGCTTCAGTTACGACGGCTCCGGCGATTTTGTTTCGACCATGATGGCGAGCTGCGAAGGCAACGAGATTAAGATACTGGAGCGTGTCTTCCTGCCGCACTCTCTGGGCAGCTTCTACACCATGATCTGCGAGTTCATCGGCTACAAGAAATACGGCGATGAAGGCAAGGTGATGGGACTGGCGCCCTACGGCAAGGACACTTACTGCGACCAGGTTCACGAAATTATTCAACTCAACGATTCTGCATTTCGGCTCGACCTCGACTACTTCATGCCCCTGGGAAGCAATCAGGGCATGCAGATTCAGGATGACGGAACGGTCCGGCTGGCGCGGCATTTCTCCGACCGTATGGTGCAGCTTTTCGGCGAGCCACGTGAGCCTCACGCTGAAATCATGCAGCGCGATATGGATCTCGCCTATGCTATGCAGGATCGTTTCGAGGAAGTTTTCTTTCATCTGATGAAGCAACTGCACCAGCGTGTGCCAATCGAGGATCTGGCTATGGCTGGAGGCTGCGCGCTGAACAGCGTCGCTAACGGGAAACTTTTTCACGAGACCCCGTTCAGGCGGACGTGGATCCAGCCGGCGGCCGGCGATGAAGGGCTGGCCGTCGGTGCAGCTTTGCACACCTATCACTCAACGTTGCAGCAGCCGCGCAGTTACCAGATGAAGAATTCTTATTTGGGCCCGGAATTTTCCGACTCGCGTATCGAATCGGACCTCAAGCAAGCGAACCTAAGCTATCGCAAGCTGGAGCGGCAAGCGCTTCTCGATGCCGTTGCGGAACAAATTGCCGCCGGGAATGTTGTGGGCTGGTTTCAGGGCCGGATGGAGTGGGGGCCGCGAGCGCTGGGCAATCGCTCCATCGTGGCCCATCCCGGGCTGCCGGACATGAAGGATGTCCTTAATGCTCGCATCAAGCATCGCGAGTGGTTTCGTCCGTTCGCTCCTTCGATCCTGGTAGAACGGCAAAGTGAATATTTCGAGTATGACCATCCTTCGCCTTTCATGCTTCATGTATATAAGATTCGTCCTGAGAAGCGAGCCCAACTTTGCGCGGTCAATCACGTGGATGACACGGGCAGATTGCAGACTGTCAGCCGTGACGAAAATCCGCTGTACTACGATCTGATACGGGCCTTTGAGCGCAGGACGGGGATTCCCGTCATTCTGAACACTAGCTTCAACGAGAATGAGCCAATCGTTTGTACCCCGGGCGAAGCGATCGATTGCTTCAAACGTACCCGCATGGACGTGCTGGCGGTCGGCCCATACTTAGTCCTCAAAAACTGAGAACGGAGAACAAATAACTAACCACTGGATTTTTGAACATTCTTACTTTCGGATGTTAGGCCTCGCAACACTCAACGCTTCACGGAAATATGGCGGTACACGACTCATCCCCGATGGCCCGGCCGAATGTTCTTAATTTGGTCCCGGCCGCGGTATTTCCCCGCTTGCGGGTTCTAGCCTGGCGCGATGATTGGCTTTATGCATCCCGCAGCTACTCTTTGTTGCGGGCGCGGGTGAAACTCGACTCGGACCCCGTCGAGTGGCAGCCGGTGGCGCGCTATGTTCCCGCTTGGTGGAGAAATCTGAGCGCATCGTCGCGGCTTACCTTCCGTTTGTCTCGCGACGGTTTTCATGCGCTCGTGACCCTTGCCTCCGGGCACATGGTCGCGGCAGTGCCTGGCGCGATTCTTACTGCTGCTCCCGGGGGATGCGAGTTTAAGGTTTCTCACCGCGTGCTGCGTGGAACTCGGCCATTACACATTGCCTCCACACCGGATGACCATGTCTTCTGGGGCGAGTACTTCGACAATCCAGCTCGTGACGAGGTACACATTTACGCCTCCACCGACCGGGGTTGCACGTGGGAGGTTGCCTACACCTTTCCTCGCGGAGCAGTGCGGCATGTGCACAACGTCGTTTATGACGAGTGGGCCAACTGCCTCTGGGTGCTTACCGGGGATAGTGGTTCCGAGTGCCGCATCCTGCGCGTCTCCTGCGATTTCAGGAACGTGGATGTGATTCTCTCCGGCCACCAGCAGGCGCGCGCCGTAGCGTTGGTGCCCACCCCCGACGGACTGTATTTTTCTTCCGACACGCCGCTCGAATCGAACCACGTCTACCGTCTCGATCGGGGAGGAACTCTTACTGAACTCGCGAAGTTGAGCAGTTCCTCGATTTATGGATGCCGAGCCGGCGGGGGAATTTTCTTTTCCACCATGGTCGAGCCCAGCCGGGCGAATCGGGATCGCAATGTCCGGCTCTACGGCAGCCTCGACGGCTTTCGTTGGTGTGACCTGATGGGTTGGAAAAAAGATTTCTGGCCGATGTGCGCTCTTCCAATATGGCAACGCTGTTTTCCCTGACGGGCGAAACGCCACGGAATTTCTGGCATTGACCACGGTCGCGGTCGATGGCGACGATCTCAAGACCTCGATTTGGCGTGTCGTTCCTGCGAGCGTGCTATAGTTCGGAAAACCAGCGCAATTCGCGTTTTTCCTATGTCTGTCGCGGCCCGTCTGAACTACTACCGTCGCATTTCCAGCGCCTATTTGTTGCCGGGAAAGAGCCAGCTTACTTTCTGGCATGACCAGCCGCAGGTGAACTCTGATGCACCGGTCGGCCAGCTTGGCGAATACTACATGCCCTTCCTCGAGAAGGCGGGCTATGCCGGACGGCACGATGGCGACGGCATTCCGCTGCTCGACTATCATGGCAACATTGGCCTGCAATACAACCCCATCGCGATTGCGCAGTGGGGGTTGGGGAACTTCAATCTTTTTCTGCGCTCGAAAGATGGGGGCCACAGACGAAAGTTTCTGGCTGCGGCCGATTGGCTGGTGAAACATCTGGAGCCGAATGCCTTCGGCGTCCTGGTCTGGAATCACCTTTTTGACTGGGAGTACCGCACGCCGTTGAAAGCGCCGTGGTATTCCGCTCTCGCCCAGGGGCAGGGAATCTCCTTGCTGGTCCGAGTAGCGCAGGAAACGAAGAGGTCTGAGTATCTCGAGGCCGCCACTCGTGCCTTCAACAGTTTTTTGAAGTCGACTCAGGAAGGCGGAGTAGCTTTTACTGACGAACGCGGTGACCTCTGGTTCGAAGAGTACATCGTTTCGCCGCCAACCCATATCTTGAATGGCTTCATCTGGGCCGCGTGGGGTGTTTACGATTTCTTTCTGGCCACAAAAGAGAAAGCCGCGCAGGATTTATTCGGCCGCGCGGTTAAGACCTTGCGCAGGAATCTCGATCGCTTCGACCTTGGATTCTGGTCGCTCTATGAGTTGTCGGGTACGCGCTTGCCGATGGTCGCGAGCCCTTTTTATCACCAGTTGCATGTCGCGCAGCTGCGGCTGATGCACCGGCTGACCGGAGATGACGTGTTTTCCCAGTGCGCCGACCGCTGGGCGGCCTACGCCCGCAGCCGGACCAAGCGGACTCGTGCTCTGTGCTACAAGAGCGCTTTCAAGCTTTGCTATTACTAGGAACTCGTGAAGATCCTCTACGTCTCACAATATTTTCCGCCGGAGATGGGCGCGCCCGCCGCCCGGGTTGCAGAATTGTCACGCTACTGGGCGCAGGAGCATCACGAAGTTACGGTGCTGACGGGATTTCCGAATCATCCGACGGGAGTCGTGCCCGCCGAATATCGCCCTAAACTCCGGCAGCTCATTGCGCGCGAGAGAACGAATGGCGTGAACGTGGTTCGCACCTGGCTGTTGCCGTTTCCCAATCGCAGGACGTACGAGCGCATCTTGAACTACAGCTCGTTTTGTCTCTCGGCGGCCGCCACGGGATTGTTCACCGAACGCCCTGAGGTTGTGATTGCAAGCTCTCCGCAGTTGCTGGTCGGCCTGTCTGGGTGGTGGCTGGCGCGGTGCAAGCGGGCGCGTTTCATCTTCGAGGTTCGAGATCTGTGGCCCGAGTCGCTTGTCGCAGTGGGGGTGGGGAGCACTGATTCGCTGGTGTATCGCATACTGGCCCGGATCGCTGGATTTCTTTACAGGAACTCCGACCACGTCGTCGTCGTGACTCCTGCGTTCAAGGAATATCTGGTGCAACAATGGCAGGTCGCGCCGGAGAAGATTTCGGTGGTAGAGAACGGAGTCGAGGCGGACCTGTTCAGTCCAAGGCCGGAGAGCGGCCTGCGAAGTGAAATGGGCGCGGACGCAAAATTTGTCGTGTCCTACATCGGAACGATGGGGAACGCTCACGGTTTGGAGACTCTGATCGAGGCCGCAAAGCAATTGCAGAATTCGGCGCCTGACGTCCTGTTTTTACTGGTGGGAGAAGGCGCAGAAAAAGAGCAACTGGTTTCGCAGGTGCGGGCGCGCGGTCTTACCAATTTGCGTTTTGTAGATCAGCAATCGCGGGAGAAAATACCAGCCTATATTTGCGCCTCGGACGTCTGCCTCGTTCTGCTCAAAAAGAATGAAATATTCAAGACTGTCATTCCCAGCAAAATGCTGGAGTACATGTCTTGCGCTCGTCCGGTGATTCTTGGGGTGGAAGGTCAGGCGCGCCAGATTCTCGAGGAGGCGCGAGCGGGAATTTTCATCGAGCCCGGAAATGCCTCGGAACTGGCGCAGGCTGTTTTGTGTCTTGCCGCCGATGAGCAACTCCGGGACACCTTAGGCCGTAACGGGCGCCGCCATGTATTGCAGCATTTCTCGCGCCGGCAAACCGCGATGGCGTACCTCGACGTACTCGGCGAACTCGTGGGGGAAGAGAAAAGGCGCGCCACCGCAGCCGCCTGAATCCGAGACAACTTAATGGATAGCGACGATAGTGGCCGCGTTGGCAGCCTGCATGCCAAACTCGACGGTACGGGAAGTGATCACTTTGGCGGTGCTGCTGGGGACAAACAAGATATCGTCTGCCTTCAGCGGAAGGTCCGCCACCTTGGCCTGCAGCATTTTCTTCAGCTCAACCGGCGTCAGGGTCATTCCGTCGGGCCCCTTGCGGATGATCTTGACTCCGTTCATCTTGGCGAGACGAGTCGTCCCTCCCGCCAGAGCAACCGCCTTCAACACGGTGAGATTGTCACTATCCATGAGGAATCCGCTGGGCCGGTTTACTTCTCCCACCACGTAGACGACATCTGCCTTGTGCACCAGGATCGTATCGCCGGGAGAAACGCCGATGTTGCTGGTCGGATTGTCAGCCAGCTTCCGGCTCAAAGGCACGGTAACCGGCTTATCGGACTGGTTGCGATGGGTTACGGTAATGCTCTGGCCGGCACTGGCGGTAAAACCACCGGCCGTAGAAATGACGTCGAACAATCGCGGCTCACCAATCACGGGATACACGCCGGGTCTGGCGACTTCGCCCAGCAGACTTATGCCCTGGGAGGCGGATTGATCCACGTTCAAAGTCACATGCGGACTCTTGACGAATCCTCCGTCGGACAGGCGCTTCTCGATCAAGGCTTGCGCTTCCTCGACCGTGAGGCCTGCTACGTGGACATAGTCGATCAGCGGCAGGTACACGTCGCCATTCGTTCCCAACCGGCTTTTGGTGGTTAGTTCAGGCACATTGTAGACACTTACTTCGAGCAGGTCCCCAACGCCTAGTTTGGGAGCCGGGCCGGTTGCATCCGCTGCTGGGGTACTTCAGGTTGATCCGGTGCCGGTACGGCCGACGGAAAAACCTGCCCCGCCGGCTTCTCAGCGGTTTTAGGTATTTGATTTTGCGCGGAACCTCTCACCCCAAGTGACAGAGTCAAAAAAAAGATAACGACGACGTATGGCAGCGCGGTCAGAACCCTGCGGAAAGACGGCATCTCTGGACCTCTTGGCATGGGGACGAGAATTGAAGTTTAGCATAGCCTCACCGCCCGGAATCACCACAAACCACGCGGGGACAGCCGCCCTCGGCTGTCCGGTCGAGCGCAGCTCGACGGTTTTTAGGTTGCCGAAAGCGAAATTGCCGGAAGCAAAAAACAGCGGAGCATTGCTCCGCTGGACAGCCGGGGCGGCTGTCCCCACGTGGTTCGTGGCGATTCAAAAAGGGAAGAGCGGTGTTGACGTTTTCCACAACTATGTCCAAATGGCGGTTGCGGCCCAAATTTTCCCGCTGGTATAGTGCAAACAAGTAGCCACAAAACACAGAGAGTTTGTTTTCTGCGGCAAGTGGTGTTGGCCGTGTGCGTCCGCTTTTGCGGAATTGACGCGAACACGGTAGACACAGAACGGTTTTTTTAAGAGTGGAGACAGTGGGCCCGAGGGGGATCGGTTGACGCTTTTCTACCTGGGAATATTTGCGGCCTCGGTGTTGTCCTCGTTTGTCCTGACCCGGTACATACGCGATTTCGCTACCGCTAATGGCTGGGTAGCGGGGCCAGGCCTGGAGCGCCATTTACACAAGCGGCCGCTTCCCCGTCTGGGTGGTGCAGCGATTTTCCTGGCGTTCCTCCTCAGCATTGGAATTGCCGGGCTGGTCGGTTGGTGGGTTCCTCGCCTTAGCCTCGGGTTTTCACTCAAGGCAGTTCTTACCATTCTCATTCCTGGCTCTCTGATTTTTCTGCTGGGCCTGTACGATGACTTGCATCCGGTGGGGCCGTACTTCAAGTTTCTGGTCCAGGTGCTGGCGGGCGCCATTCTGTTTGCAGGTGGACTCCGCATTCTCGACCTTCCGGTGCTGTTCAGCGGATACCATTTTTCGTGGTTTGTCAGCTTGCCGCTCACGATTCTGTGGGTCCTCGGCATCACCAACGCCTTCAATCTGATTGATGGACTGGATGGACTGGCCGCTGGCTCCGCATTGTTTTCCACCCTGGTCGTCTTCGTGGTTGCGCTCTTCAGCCATTCTTCATTTGTTTCGGTGATGACGCTGGTGCTGGCTGGCGCTATCCTGGGCTTTCTCCGCTACAACTTCAATCCCGCGACCATTTTTCTGGGAGACTGCGGCAGCCTGTTCGTGGGTTTCATGCTCAGTGCGCTGGCGCTGCAAGGCATGCAGAAGTCGCCCACCATCGTGGCTGTCGCAATTCCTGTGGTGTCGTTCGGGCTGCCTATTCTGGAGACGGCTCTTTCGGTGGCCCGGCGTCTCATCAGCGGCCGGCCCGTATTTACCGGAGACCGCGAGCACATCCATCACAAACTTCTGCAGCGCGGGCTTTCACAGCGGCAGGTAGTAACGGTCCTTTACGGTGTCTCCGCGATCTTTGCCATGCTGAGTCTTTTCCTGCTCTGGCCCACGGGCAGCACGCTGGGTCTGGTGCTGGCGGTTCTCGGTATCGGGATATGGATGGGCGTGCAGCACCTGAACTACCTGGAATTCGGAGAGCTGCGCCGCGTCGCCCAGCGCGCCCTGGAGCAGCGGCTTATTTTCATCAACAACCTGGCAATTCGCCGGGCCACAGAAGAGCTCAGGGTGGCGTCCGATTTCGAGCAGCTCTGCCGGATTCTTGAGGCCGCCTTCAACAGCAATGACTTCGATGCTTTTGAACTGCGGTTGCTACGGCCCACGGACGGGCTGGTTGACCCTCAAGTTCTCCAGATCGTCTCCGATGAAAAAGTGGACTTCCGCTGGAAGAGGCCAGGCAGCCGCTTCAGCAAAGAAACAATTCCCGCGTGGAGTCTGGCTCTCGGTCTGGTTGCGGCCAACAATCACCGGCGTGGTTCCCTCATCCTGCACCGGCTCTATGGCGGTGGCGACCTGCAGCTTGACGTTAATCTTCTGACCTCGGTCTTCCCCGAGGCGCTGGCCGACGCGTTGGAGCGGATTGAAGATCGCGCAGTTGAAGCTGCTTTACGCGAAGAGCAGACTCAGGCGGTTGCAGCGCGCGCCAGCTAGCTCAAGCTGCTCGTCAAGAAGCGATCATTCATTACTCTGCTGAGCAAGACGATAAACCGCAATTTCCCGAGTCTTGCGCCACGGCGTCGCCGCAGTTGAAATCCCCCGCATCGCATCACCCGAGACAACGATCCATTGAACATGGTCTTTTGCCAGTCGCGCCAAAGCCGCATCACTGGCGTCCCCTCGGACGAAGGACTCAACGTCGCCGCGCCTTTGTTCATACAGATGCTCCGCCTGGGTCAGCACGTCTGCTGGATCACTCCCACGAAGCCCGGGAACGGCAAAAAATTGTGAGTATGGCGCGGAGGAGAAATAACCGTCGAGACCGGTCAACGCCATCACGGCAAAATTCGTAGATGCTGGGGCAGAGCCCCAGATCGGGGTTGCGGAACGCTCGCTCGGCAGATAGGCGACGACGTCGTCGGGCGCAGCCGTCAAACGAATCGCTTGCAAGGCGTGAGTCGTGTCTTTGTCGAAGGCAACTTTGTAGGAGAAATTGAACGCCGCCAGGGCCTGCACCCACGTCAGTCCGAGGATTCCCCACAGAGCGATTGCGCGCCAGCTTCCTCTGCCATGTTCCATCCAGGTATTGATCGGACGCAGCGTGAAGAGGCCCAGAATCCACAACGTCGGCTGAAGAAAAATGATGCCTACGCCGCCGAAGGCCTGATAAGGAAAGAATGTTCCGATCACAAACGACAGGGCAAAGGCGAGTGCCAAGACCATGGCAAGAGCACGACGGCGATCTTCGCCGAGATCGAGACGCGCCATCGGACCCAGCCCAAATAGCTTGATCCCGTAAGCGAGAATCGGAAACACGATCAGGGAAGCCCAGGGAACGGCCGCCCACGGCATCACTTGGCTGAGCGATGTGCCCCAGGTCGCGGTGGAGAATTGGAGGTTCGGGCCGCGAAAGGGAAAGCCCGGTGCCGTGTTGTGAAATCCCGCCAGCAGCATCCCGCCGGTCACAGGGACGCTCCCCAAAAAAATAGACAGAGCGAGCCAGGCGAGATCGCGCGCGTCGGACGGTCTGCGCTGCCAAAACATAGTGACACTGCCAAAAACAGCGGCAACGCCGAAGGTCGCCGCAAGAGTAAAGTTGAATCCGGCCATCAACCCCAACAACAATCCTGCGAGAAGCCAGTCGCGCCGGGAGCGCTCTGGGCGCAAAAGGATGTTGATTGCTGCGAGGCAGATCAGAAGGCCGTGGTAGTGGGCGGGCCGATGAATCAGCGGCAGGATGGAATCGACGCCATCCCATGACGTCCAGTCAGTGAAGAGAGCCGCCCGCATCGCGGCGAAATGCGATGCGTGGGAGGCAGTCTGAAGAGCACCCAGAAACCATCCCAGCCCGCCGCCGCCGAGCAGAAGCAGAAGGCCCAGAATTCCGCCTCTCACCGATCCCAGCAATTGCCTGCCGGTGCGATAGGCCAACGAGCCCAGAAGGAAATACGCAACCAGGGGATAGCATCTGTAATACAAATCGAACACATCGGTTGCGCCAAGATGCAGAGAGCTTTGCACGTGCAGAAGAAGCGCAAGCGTGAGATCGTCGAAGTAGTGGTACAACGGCGCCCTGAGCCCAGACACGATAAAGTTGTCCGGCGGCACGTGATGCAACAGCCTTTGCAGCAAAGTGACGTGGTAGAGATGATCCTGGCCGGCGGGTCCGTAGAAAACGAACTCGCCGTCTGAGAACCGTCCACTTCTCCAGAAGAGGGCAGACACGCTGAAGGCGGTGGCGCAACCTGCCACGACGGTCTCGTATTCTTCACGGGTCCACTGTGTCCACGTTCCCAGTGGTTTGCCTTGCCGAATGAAGAGAAACATCCCCACAACCGAGAGCACGACTATCAAGTAGGGAAAATATCCGCCGATCGAAGCGCACTCGAAAATATCGTAGGTCGTCGTACCGATCACGATGCCGAAGACGGGGCTTAGCAGGGTTCGAAGGTCTCCCCGCAGGCTGCTCGATAGGGTCAACAGCAAGTAACCGGAAAAAAAGAAAATGACAGCAAATACCAGAATTCCTAAGGCCGCACTTTCCACGTGATTGGACAAAGCAAGTGGGACAAGCAGCAACAGGAATAGCAGCGATAAGCCCTGAAGAAATGCAAAACGACTGGCTTGACCGATACTCTGTGCCATCGAGGTAAAGACACGTCCCCGTCCCCGTCGAACTCCCCCGCCACGGTCAGCCGCTCCGCGCCTTCGCGGATCAGCTCCGAGGAGCCCCGCCCTCCCGCCAGCAGCGCCAGCGCGTCGACGAGAATGGACTTGCCGGCGCCCGTCTCCCCGGTGAGCACGGTCAGGCCGTCGGCGAACTCGATCTCCACGTCCTCGAGGATGGCGAGATCTTGATCCTCAGCCGGCGCAGCACGAAGAGAAGTCTACAGTCAACGGTCGTGCGTCGGCCGCCGGCCGGAGACCGGGAACGGAAGACCGACTAGGACTTGACGCTCTTCTGGGCGATCGGCCTGGCCGGAATTCCGCCGACGATGAACCCCGCCTCGACCGGCTTGGACGCCACTCCCATCGAGCCCACGATCGCGTCGGCCCCGATCTTGACGCCGGAGAGCACGACCGCGTGGTACGTCACCCGGGAGCGCGCACCGATCTCCGTCCGGGCGAGGGTGACGTCGTGGATGTCCTCGACCGCGTGGGAGTGGGAGTAGATGTTGGCGTAGTCGGAGATCGAGGCGTCGTCGCCGATGACGACCTCGCCGCGGTCGTCGATCAGGACGTTTCGATGGATGGTCACTCCGTCGCCGACGGTGAGGTTGTAGCCGAAGGAGAGCTCGACGTCGTGGAAGATCCGCACCTTCTCGCCGCAGTTCTTGAAGACGCGCTGGGCGAGCATGAAGCGGATCTGGGTCCCGAGCCGCACGTTGCGGCCGACCGGCGAATGGTCGAACATCTGCCAGAACCAGAGCAGCGGTTTCACCCGGCTCCATTTCTCCAGATCGATCTCGCGGTAGTACTCGGCTTCGAGCGTGGCGTTGCGGGGGTCGAAGGACGCGACCAACGCGCGTATGGCCGGCGGGGTGCGGGCGTCGTTGACGACCTCGTCGTGGGCGACCTCGCGCCCGAGGTAGAGCTGGGCGAGCGCGTCGCGGACGACGAGGTTGCGGTCGCGGGCCGGGTCGTCGAAGGCCTGCGCGAGGCCGGCGACGAACTTCGGAAAGAGCTCCTCTCCGACGGGCCCGATCCGGAAATCGCGCAGCGGCATGGTGACGCGCAACCTAACAAAGCGACTCGGTCGAGTCAAAGGCTTTGTATGGCCGCTCGACGCGGCCGACGAGAGAGGGGAAGCTCCAACGAGTCGCCTCTCCCTCGTCGATCAACCGTCGAGCGTCCGATCGAGGGCGCACTCCGTCAGAAGCTCCGCGTCAGGCCGCCGTCGGCCCGCACGCTCTGACCCGTGATGTACCCCGCCTCCTCCGACAGCAGGAAGACCACGACGCGCGCGATGTCTTCGGGCGTCGCCACGCGCCGCATCGGAATCGCCTGGAGGAATTTCTCGGGCACCGGGTGCGTGTCGACGAAGCCCGCCAGGACGGCGTTCATGCGGATGCCGTCCGCGGCGTAGCGGTCCGCGTACAGCTTGGTGAAGCTCGACAGCGAGGCCCGCAGCGTCGAGGAGACCGGCGCGTCGAGGCTCGGCTCCACGGTCCACAGGGAGGAGATGTTGACGATCGAGCCGCCGCCCTGGCGCAGGAACACGGGCGTCACCAGACGCGACATGCGCACGACGCTCTGGAGGATCAGCGCGAACCCCTGCCGCCATGCCTCGTCGTCCAGGGCGAGAAGCTCGCCCTTGGCCGGGTGCCCGGTGTTGTTGACGACCGCGTCGACGCGGCCGTAGGCCGTGAGCGTTCGGTCGACCAGGGCCTCGAGGTCCGCCGGCTCCTCGACGGATCCGGTCGTCGCGACGCCGGAGAGCTCGGCGGCCAGGGAATGGATCGCCTCGGACCGGGCCAGCAGCGACACGCGATACCCGCGCCCCGCCAGCGCCCGCGCGCAGCCGGCGCCGATGCCGCGGCTGGCGGCCGTCACGATCGCGACCGGCCGCTCGCTCACGGGCGCGTGGAGCTCGAGGCGCCGAACCGCCGCCGGAGGAACTCGACCGTCAGGGCCACGCCGAATCCGGTCGCGCCGGCGGGCCAGCCGCTCTGCTCGCGCTCGAAGTGGGCGACGGCGGCGATGTCCAGGTGTGCCCAGGGGACTCCCGGAGGCACGAACTCCTTCAGGAACACACCGGCGTTGATGGTCCCGGCCGCGCGCCCGCCGGTGTTCTTCATGTCGGCCCACTCCGACTTCAGATTCTCGCGATACTCGCCCCAGAGCGGCAGTCGCCAGACGCGCTCGCCGGTGGCCTCGCCGGCCTCGACCAGCTCCCGGGCCAGATCGTCGTCCGGGGTCATGAGCCCGGCGCACTCGTGCCCGAGCGCGATCACGACGGCTCCCGTCAGGGTCGCGAAGTCGATGACGACGTCGGGCGAGAACCTCGCGGCGTACGAGAGCGCGTCGCCCAGGATGAGGCGGCCCTCCGCGTCGGTGTTGTCGACCTCGACGGTCTTTCCGTTGCGCATGCGCAGAATGTCGCCCGGGCGCGTCGCGGTTCCACCCGGCATGTTCTCGGTGACCGGCGCGAGCGCGACGACCCGAACCGGCAGCGCCAGCGCCTTCGCCGCCGCCAGGCACGCGAACACGGTTGCGGCTCCCATCATGTCGTACTTCATCTCGCCCATCGCGGCCGCGGGCTTGAGCGAGATGCCGCCGGAGTCGAAGGTGATGCCCTTGCCCACGAGGACGGCCGTCCCCCGCGCCCCTCGCGGCGCGTACTCGCCGATGAGGAAGACCGGAGGGCGCGCGCTCCCCGCGTTGACGCCGAGCAGCCCGCCCATGCGCTCGCGCT
This sequence comes from Terriglobia bacterium, assembly GCA_963813645.1. Taxonomy (GTDB): domain Bacteria; phylum Acidobacteriota; class Terriglobia; order Terriglobales; family Acidobacteriaceae; genus JAIQFF01. Next base: position 42,194 of record CAWEZS010000009.1, on the reverse strand, counting down.
GGATCGCGCGCTTGTCCAGGGTCCGGAACCGAAGGCCGTGCCGCTTCGCGAGAGCCCCCGCCTCGCGCGCCAACTCGCGCGGACCGAGGTCGTTGCCGGGCGTGTTGCCCATGTCGCGCGCCCAGACCACGGACTCCGCCACGACGCGCGCCCGCGCGAGCGCGTCCGCGAGCGGCGCCGGCCTGAGCCCCGGAGGCGCGACGACGTCGATGGCCACGGCCACGCTCCGCCGCGGCTTCCCCGAAGCCTTGCGGCTCTTGTAGCGGTCGAACGCGTAGTCCGCGGTCGCGATCTGCGGCAGCAGCGCCCCCAGGCTCGCGGCGGTGACGCCGGAATCGAAGGCGAGGGCAATTCGCCGCGACGTCGGCGCGACGTCCTTGAGCGCGCGGCGGAGGACCCGGCGCAGGCGCGCGAGCGTCGCGGGCGCCGGGCCCAGGCCGTAGAGCGTCCACGCTCCGGACGCGCCGACCTCCTTCTCCTCGCCGCGGAAGCCGCTCGCGCGAACCGCCGCGCGCAGTGCGCCGCGCACCGCCGGGGACGCGCCCGCCGCGGGATCCCTTCGCTCGTGCAGGAATGCGATCCGCACGGTCTCTCGTCCGGGAGGCGTTTGGGTCAGACGCAATCGCATACAGTCGCCTGGCGCGCAACGATAGCAGAGGGATTTAATTGTGCTAACTTCACCCCTCCATGACGACCGTCACCGAAACGCATCTCTCCGCAGTTCCCCTGTCTCGCCGCGGCAAGGTCCGCGAGCTCTACGACCTGGGCGACACACTGCTCCTTGTCGCGAGCGACCGCATCTCGGCCTTCGACGTCGTGCTGTCGCCCGGAATTCCCGACAAGGGCAAGATCCTCACGCAGCTTTCCAACTTCTGGTTCCGGAAGTTCGCGGACGTCGAGAACCACGTCCTGGAGACCGACGTCGCGCGGTTTCCGGAGGCGCTCGCGGCGGATACGGCGCTCCTGGCCGGCCGCGCCGTGCTGGCGCGCAAGTGCGAAGTGATCCCGTTCGAATGCGTGGCGCGAGGGTATCTCGTGGGCTCGGGTTGGGCCGACTATCGCAAGACCGGCGCCGTCTGCGGCATCCCGCTGCCCAAGGGCATGCGGGAGGCCGAACGCCTGACGGAGCCGATCTTCACGCCGGCCACGAAGGCCGAGCACGGCCACGACGAGAACGTCTCCTTCGAGACGATGGCCGGGGCGCTTCCGGAGGGTGAGGCGGAGCGGCTGCGGGACCTCACGCTCTCCCTGTACGCGCGGGCTGCGGAGTTCGCGGCCTCCCGGGGCCTCATCCTCGCCGACACCAAGCTCGAGTTCGGGCGCTTCGAGGGGCGCATCGTCTGGATCGACGAGGCGTTCACGCCGGACTCGTCGCGGTACTGGACGCCGCCCAGTACGCGCCGGGCCGCAGCCAGCCGTCCTTCGACAAGCAGTTCGTGCGGGACTGGCTCGAATCCACCGGCTGGAACAAGCGCCCGCCCGCTCCCAGGCTGCCCGAGGGCGTGGTACGAACCACGCGCGAGAAATACCTCGACGCCTACCGCAAGCTCACGAACTCTCTGCCGGAACATCTCACCTCGCCGTAGCGGCGAACGATAGGGACCGCGCCTCGCGTGAGGGGTGATCCCACGAGTGGAGAGGGAAGACTCGGAACTCCCCAATGGTCCACTCGTCTCGCAACGCGACCAAGTTTCGCGAGCTCGGGCGAGCGAAACGACTCGCGTTGCGGGAGCCGGAGCGCAGCGAGGGGGCCAGGCGAGCGGTCGAGCCCGCATCCGGGCGAGCCGCTCGCCGGTGGCGTCAGCCAGGCCCCTCTCGCGAAGCGAAGGCGACGGAACTCTCTGCCGGAACATCTCACCTCGCCGTAGCGGCGAACGATAGGGACCGCGCCTCGCGTGAGGGGTGATCCCACGAGTGGAGAGGGAAGACTCGGGACTCCCCAATGGTCCACTCGCTCGCAACGCGACCAAGTTTCGCGAGCTCGGGCGAGCGAAACGACTCGCGTTGCGGGAGCCGGAGCGTAGCGAGGGGGCCAGGCGAGCGGTCGAGCCCGCATCCGGGCGAGCCGCTCGCCGGTGGCGTCAGCCAGGCCCCCCTCGCGAAGCGAAGGCGACGAATCAGCGAAGGGCGACGGCAAGGTCCGTCACGCGATCGACCGGTCGGCAATCCAGATCCGGAAACGCGGCCGCGTCGCCGGCGTTGCCCGAGGGGAGGAACACGGTCCGGAAACCCAGCGCCGCGGCCTCCTTGAGGCGCGATGCGGCGGCCGGGACTCGCCGCACCTCTCCCAACAGACCGATCTCGCCGAAGAACACGCTCGCGTCGGGGAGGGGCGCCGTCCGCGCCGAGGAGACGAGCGCCGCGACGATGGCCAGGTCGGCGGCCGGCTCGGTGACCTCGATGCCGCCCGTGCACGACACGAAGACCTCACGGGTCGACAGCGGGAACCCCGCGCCCTCCAGGACCGCCAGCAGCAGCGCCAGGCGGCCGCCGTCGACGCCGATGCCGACGCGCCGTGGCGAGCCGGCCGTCGGGCCGCCCACGAGTGCCTGGATCTCGACCAGGAGCGAACGCGAGCCCTCCCGCGCGGCCGTGACCGCGCTGCCGGGCAGGCCCGCGCGCCGCTCGGCCAGAAGCGTCGCGGAGGCGTCGGGCAGCTCCGTCAGCCCCTCCCCCGTCATCTCGTAGAGCGCGATCTCGTCGACCGGTCCGAAGCGGTTCTTGGTCACGCGCAGGAGCCGGCGCGACGAGCTGCGGTCGCCCTCGATCGAGAGGACCGCGTCCACGAGGTGCTCCAGCGACTTGGGGCCGGCGAGAGACCCGTCCTTGGTCACGTGCCCCACGAGGAGGACCGGGACGCCGCGCAGCTTGGCGTACCGCGACAGCTCCGACGCCGACGCGCGGACCTGCGAGACCGTCCCGGCCGCCGAGGAGAGCGCGGACTGCTGGACGGCCTGCACCGAATCGACCACGACCACTGCGGGCACGCGCGACTCCGCCTGCGCCAGGATGCGAGAGACGTCGGTCTCCGAGAGCACGAGCAGGCGGTCGTCCAGGATCCCCAGCCGTCCGCCGCGCAGGCGCACCTGCTGCACCGACTCCTCCGCGCTGACGTAGAGGACGTCGCGCGAGCGCTGCGCCAGGCCGCGCCCGGCCTGGAGCAGGAGGGTCGACTTGCCGATGCCCGGCTCGCCGCCCAGCAGCACGACCGACCCCGGCACGAGCCCGCCTCCCAGCACGCGATCCAGGCCCGGGAGCCCGGTCGTCAGCCTCGGCTTCTCGTCCAGGGGCGCCTCGGCGATGGAGACCGGTGCCGCGCTGGCCGTGACCGACGCGGGGCGCTCGGGCTCCGAGCGCAACTCCTCGACGTAGGAATTCCACTGGCCGCACTCGGGGCATCGGCCCAGCCACTTGCTGGACTGGGCGCCGCAGGTCTGGCAGGCGAAGACGGTCGCCGAACGTGCCACGATTGCCTCCGCGGTCCCGGCTCAGTGCGCCGCGCTGGCGGCCGCTCCCGCGAGGTACTTGATCGCCTCGTCGCCCCACCGCACGCCGGCGCCGAGGAACAGCGAGTCCTGCTTCGACTTGGTGTTCAGGAAATCGTCCCAGCCGCCCGTCACGAACACCGAGGGCGAGAAGTAGTAGCGACCCGTGATCTTGGCGTGCGCGTTGTAACTGTCGCGGCCGAAGTCCCAGACGTCCGCCGAGAAACGGAGGCGGTCCTTAAGGGCGAGGTAGTCGAGCCCCGCTCCGCCCCGGCTCTCGATCATGCCGGCGCGGCCGACGAAGTCCCCGAGCCGGTAGCCGACCTCGGCCGAGATCGCCACGGTGTTCTTGTAGCTGGTCGTGTCCTGCCGCGTGGTCTCCGTGTGGCCGTCGGGGAAGGTGGTCGTCGTGATGCCCGTCGTCTCGGTGCGCAGGCCCAGCGGCTGGCTGGCGAGCTCGAGACGGTAGAAGCGCGGCTTGCCCTGGGGCTGGATGTCGACGGTGAAGTAGCCCTTCCCCTTGCCCGGGCCCGTCAGGTACTCCTCGCGGATGCCCAGATCGAAGTTGAGCTTCGTGACCTCCTTGAGCGCTCCGCTGACGCTGTTGACGCCCTCCTTGACCGCGACCAGCGCGTCGTTCAGATTCTTCGTCGTCTGATCGTTGGTCACGAGCTGCCCCACGCTGCCCTGCCCCGAATTGATCTTGCCCGTGATCGCGTTCATGTTGTCGATCGTGGTCTGGAGCCGCGCCGAGAGGTCCTTGGCGTTGGCCACCGTGTCGGTCACGTTGCCCTGGTTCGCGGCGACGAGCCGGTCGATGCGGTCCACGAGGCGCGTCATCTGCGAGGAGAACTCGCGGAAATTGGACGTCGTCGCGTCGATGCCGGCGCGGTTGGCGTCGATGAGCTTGCGCAGCGACGTCGAGAGCGCGACCATGTTGTCCACGACGGTCTCGATCCGCTCCTTCCCCTGCTCGCCGCCCAGCGACTTGTTCAGGTTCGAGGTCACGTCGCGCAGGTCGGTCTCGATGTCGCGGGCGAGGCGGCTGACCTGGTCGAGCGAGACGCCCTCCTTGCCGTGCAGGACGGTGCCCTCCGGCAGGTGCTCCGCCGCGCTGGGGCCCGGGATCAGCTCGACATAGCTGTCTCCCAGCATTCCCAGCGTCTGGATCGCCGCGACCGCGCCCTTGTGCAACTCGACGTCCTTCTCGAGCTCGAGGTCGACCAGGGCCTGGCCGCGGACCAGGCGAATCTTGGCGACGCGACCCACGAGCACGCCCGCGACCCTCACATCGGCCTTCTCCTTGAGCCCCGCGACGTCGCCGAACTGGACGGTCACCGTCTTGGCCATCTGGCGGCCCAGCTTCAGGTCCTCGATGTTCCAGATCAGGATCCCCGTCAAGGCCAAGGCCAGCAAGAAGAACGCTCCCACCTTTGCAGCGGTACTCATCGCACCTCCCCGATAGTCCTGTGAATTCCCTTTTCGAACTCGCCCGTCAGCGGACCCGTCGCGCGTCCCTCCACGAACTGGCGCACCGCCGGGTCGCTGCTCTTCATGAACTCCTCCGGCGTACCCTGGAACAGAATATGGCCTCCCGACAAGAGCGCGAGCCGGTCGCCGATCTTGCGGGCGCTCAGAATGTGATGCGTGATCGTCACGATCGTGGCGCGGAGCTGCTTTCGGATGCCCAGGATCACCTCGGCGATGATGTCGGTCATGATCGGATCCAGACCCGTGTTGGGCTCGTCGAACAGCAGGATCTCGGGCTTGTGCGCGATCGCGCGGGCGAAGCCGACCCGGCGGCGCATGCCTCCCGAGAGCTCCGAGGGGCGCTTGGCCGCGATGTCCGGCAGCAGGACGAGCTCGAGGCACTCCTCCACCCTGGCGCGGACCTCGGCCGGCTTCTTGCCCGAGCGCCGCAGCGGAAAGGCCACGTTGTCGTAGACGCTCATGGAATCGAAGAGCGCGCCCTCCTGGAAGGACATCCCGAACTTCTTGCGCAGGGTCACGCGCTCGACCTGATCCAGCGCCCAGAGGTCCTGGCCGTCGACGAACACCCGGCCGGAGTCCGGGCGGATCAGGCCGATGAGGTGCTTGAGCAGGACGCTCTTGCCCGTGCCCGACGGGCCCACGATGACCAGCGACTCGCCCGTCGCCACCGAGAGGTCGATCCCGTCCAGGACCGCCCGGTTGCCGTAGGCCTTGTGCAGGTTCTCGACCCGGATCTTGCCGGGGCCGGGATCCCTCGCGGCGTTCGGAGGCGGAGCCGGCGCCCGGGCGCTCAAAAGAGCAGCCTCGTGAGGAAGAAATCGACCAGGAGGATCGTCAGGCTCGCGACCACGACCGCGCGGGTGGTCGAGCGGCCGACGCCTTCCGCGCCGCCGGACGTGTAGTACCCCTGCACGCAGGCGACCACCGAGAAGATCAGCCCGAACACCGCGGCCTTGATGATGCCGGAGGTGAAGTCGACCATGTCGACGTATTGGAACTGGCTCTCGTAATAGCTGACGGGATTGGTGCCCAGCAGCTTCACCGCCACGAAGTACCCGCCGATCATGCCGATGACGTCGCCCATCACGACCAGCAGCGGCATCATCAGAACGGACGCGATCACGCGCGGAACGAAGAGGTACTGCACGGGCTCGGTCGCCAGCGCCTCCAGGGCGTCGATCTGCTCGGTTACGCGCATGGACCCGATCTCCGCGGCCATGCTGCTGCCGACCCGGCCCGTCACCATGAGCGCGGAGAGGACCGGCGAGAGCTCGCGCATCAGCGAGAGCGTGACGACGCTGCCGACCAGGCTCTGCGCGTTGAACCGCGCGAAGCCGTTGAAGGCCTGCAGAGACAGCACCATCCCGGTGAACAGCATCGTCAGGAAGACGACCGGGATCGAGTCGACACCGACGCGCTGCATCTGCTTGAAGTACTCGCGCACGTCATACGGCGGCCGGAGAAACCAGAACAGGATCCGGCCCAGCATCATGAAGAAGCGGCCGGTCTCCTCCAGCAACCGCAGGATGACGCTGCCGATCGCCTCCAGGAATCGCTGGATCACGCGCCGGTCCCCTCTCCCGACGAGACTCGGACCACGCGCGTTCCGACCCCGCAGAGGATCTCGTACGGCACGGTCCCGGCCGCTCGCGCCAGGTCCCACGCCGAGACCGTCTCGGACCCGTCTCGCCCCAGGCAGATCACCCGATCGCCGCGCTCCGCGCCCGTCGCGGTGGCGTCGACCAGGGTGACGTCCATACTCACAGAGCCCACCACTGGCGCCTTCCTCCCGCGCAGCAGAACCGAAACGCTTCCCGAGAACGACCGGCGAAAGCCGTCATGATAGCCGATCGGCAACACCGCGACGGTCGTCTGTCGCGCCGTGACGAAGCGCCCGCCGTAACCCAGCGGAGTCCCGGCGGGGACGGTTCGCACTCCGACCACGCGCGTCTCGATCGTCATCGCCGGCGTCAGGCCGGTGGAAACCACGGTCTCCGACGGCGCGACGCCGTAGAGCGCCAGCCCCGGACGCACGCCGTCGAACCAGGACTCCGGGTGCGCGAGAATGCCGGCCGAGTTGGCCAGATGCACCAGGCCGGGCGAGACGCCGGCCTCCCGCATGCGCGCGAGCGCGCGGCGCAGCGTCTCGACCTGGCGGGCGGTCGCCGGCGAGGCGGGATCGTCCGCGGCCGAGAGGTTGGCGAACGTGCCGGCCAGCTCCACGCGCCGGCTGCTCTTGAGCAACGCGAGAATGGGTTCGAGCTCCTCGGGCCGGACCCCTGCACGACCCATGCCCGTGTCGAGCTCGAGGTGCACCCGCAGCGGGCGGGACATCGCCTGCGCCGCTGCGAGCATGGCCCCGGCCTGCGCGGCGTCGTAGAGCGCCGGCGTGAGACCGTAGGCGCAGAGCCGCGGCAGGTCCTCGGGTTCCGCGCACGAGAGCAGCAGGACCTCTCCGGCGACTCCGGCGCGGCGCAACTCGACTCCCTCGCCGGCGTTGGCCACCGCGAAGCGGTCGGCGCCCTCCCGTTCCAGCCGCCGCGCGACCGCGGGCGCGCCGTGCCCGTACGCGTTGGCCTTGACGACGGCGTAGACCACGCGGGCTCCGACCCTCTCGCGCAGCAGCCGATAATTTCGCGCGATCGCGTCCAGGTCGATCCGTGCCCGCACGGGCGGTTCCGAGCCTCCGGTCTCGAGCTTCGCGTTCAAGGGCGGATAAGTTAACTCGGAACCCGAGACCCGCAGCCCGGAACTTGCTTCAGAACGGCTGGCCCTCCGGCTGCACCGCGGGCCCGGCGTAGTTCGCGAAGGTCATGTGGTCCCCCAGGAAGACCAGCGGGAAGTCTCCGGTGGGGCCGTTGCGCTGCTTGGCGATGATCACGTCGGCGATCCCCTTGCGCTCGGTCTCCTTGTCGTATAGCTCCTCGCGGTAGAGGAACACGACGACGTCCGCGTCCTGCTCGATGGATCCGGAGTCGCGCAGGTCCGCCAGCTGGGGCTTGCGCAGCTCGCCCTTGCGCTGCTCGGGCTGACGCGAGAGCTGCGAGAGGGCGATGATCGGAACGCGGAGCTCTTTGGCCAGGAGCTTCAGCCCGCGCGAGATCATCGAGACTTCCTGCGTGCGGTTGTCGAAGCGCCCGTGCCCCGCCATCAGCTGCATGTAGTCGACGATCAGGAGGTCCAGGCCGTGCTCGCGCTTGAGACGCTGGCCCTTGGCCCGCATCTCCGGCACGTTCAGGGCGGCGCTGTCGTCGATGTAGAAGCTCGCGCCGGCGATCTTCGCCTGGGCCGTGACCAGGCGCACCGCCGCCTCCTTCGACGCGTAGCCGTCCCGGACCTTCTTCGCGTCGACGTCCGCCTCCGAGCAGAGGACGCGAAAACCGATCTGCTCCTTGGACATCTCCAGGGAGAAGAAGCCGACCGAGCGGCCCTCCCGAAAGGCGACGTGCTGAGCCACGTTCAACGCGAAGGAGGTCTTGCCGACCGAGGGCCGGGCCGCGACGACGATGAGGTCCGTGGCCTGGAGGCCCGAGGTCATCCGGTCCAGCTCCTGGAAGCCCGTCGCGAGCCCCGACAGCATCCCCGCGCGGCCGCGGGCATCCTCGATGATCTCCAGGTTGTGCTTGACGATGGGGCCGATCGGCTCGAATCCGGCTCGGATCGAGCCCTCGGCGATGTCGAAGATCTCGCCGGTCGCCTCGGAGAGCAGCGCCTCCGCGTCCCGTTCTCCCGCCAGGCCTTCCCGCGTCAGCCGCTGGCCCGCGCGGATCAGCCGCCGGAGGGTCGACTTCTCCTTGACGATCCGGGCGTAGTGCTCGACGTTGCCGACGTCGGGGACGCCGTCCAGCAGGCTCGTCAGATAGGCCGCGCCCCCGACCTTCTCGACGGCGCCCTTGCGGTCGAGCTCCTCGCGCAGCGTGAGGACGTCGATCTCCGCGGAGTGCTGCGAGAGCTCCATCATCGCGGAATAGATCCGCCGGTGCGTGTCGGGGAAGAAGTCGTCCTGCTCGAGAATCGGCACGACGAGATACAGGGCGGCCGGATCGAGCAGGATCGCGCCGAGAACGGAGCGCTCCGCCTCGAGATTCTGGGGCAGAGTTCTCTCGGAGAGCGCTTCTTGGAGCATCACGGAGTTTGGGGCGATTCTTCCCTCTGCGTCCGTGCCTGTCAATCGGCTCCACGATTTCCGCATGCGTCTTCGGCCGCACTCTCTCGGCGCGCATGACGAAAAATATTTCTTTTCCGCAGCGCCGCGTTTTTCAACAGGCTCATTGAGTACCGACGTGTCGGACAGTTGATGTCCGACCCGTCGCGGCGCGAGACCGGCGCGGCGTCAGCGGCGCCGGCGCGCGCGAGTCGACGCGGGCAGCGGCCGCGGGTCAACGCGGCAAGCGGGCGCGAAGAGCCTCGAGCATCGCAACGTCGCCGACGACTCCGCCCGGGCGCTTGCGGCCCTCCAGCGCTCCGTGGAAGTCGCTTCCCGCCGTCGCGGCGAGGGAGAGCTCGCGAGCCAGCGCCGAGAACCGGCGCTCCTGCTCGGCGTCGTGGTCCGGATGGAAGACCTCGATGGCGTCGAGGCCGGCGGCGGCGAGCGCGCGGACGAGCGCCTCGGTATCGCGGTACCAGACCGCGTGCGCCAGAGACGATACGCCGCCCGCCTCGCGGATCGCGGCGACGACCTCCGCCGCCTTCCACTTCTCGTAGGGGACGTACCAGGGGTGGTCCTTACCCAGGAACCGGTCGAACGCCTCGTCCTTCGTGGCCGCGAAGCCTCCCCGGATCAACGCCCGCGCGAGGTGCGGCCGCCCCCAGACCCCGTCGCCGACGTCGGCGCGAATCGCGTCGAGGTCGAGGGCGTATCCGGCCTCGATCAGCTTGCGGGCCATCCGCTCGCCGCGCGTGCGGCGCTCCGCCTGGCGTTCCGCCAGCGCCGAATTGAAGCGGGCGTTGTCCTCGTCGACGAAGAGGGCCAGGACGTGGATGTCGTCCTGGCCTCCCCACTCCGCCGAGATCTCGGCCCCGGAGATGAGCTCGAGACCCCTTCTCGAAGCCTCCTCCCGCGCCTCCGGGAGGCCGGCCAGGGTGTCGTGGTCGGTGAGGGCGAGCGTCGTGACTCCCGCCTCCGCCATCCGGCCCACCAGCTCCGACGGCGAGTCCGTGCCGTCGGATACGGTCGAGTGGGAGTGCAGGTCGACCTTCATCCGCGGCATCCTATCCGACCCGTATCCGCGTCGGCCTCCGACCTAGAATCCGCAGCGTGGAGCGCAAGGAGATCGCGCGGGTCCTGCACGAGATCGCGGGCATGCTCGAGCTCGCCGGCGCGAATGCCTTCAAGGTGCGCGCGTACGAGAACGGCGCGCGCGCCGTCCTCTCCTTCGAGGGCGACCTGGCCGAGGCGGTTCGCTCCCGGACGCTCCTGGAGGTCCCGGGCATCGGCTCGACCATCTTCGCCAACGTCGAGTCGCTGATGACCACCGGAGACCTGCCCGTCTACGAGGAGCTCCGCGCGACGTTCCCTCCCGGCCTGCGCGACTGTCTGCGCGTTCCCCGGCTCGGCGCCAAGAAGGTCCGGGCGCTCTTCGAGACGCTCGGCGTGGACTCCCTGGAGGCTCTCGAGCGGGCGTGTCTGGACGGACGCCTGCTGCAGGTTCGCGGGTTCGGTCCCAAGAGCGCGCAGCACATCCTGAAGGGCATCGGCTTCGTCCGCGGCTCGGCCGGGCGGTTCCTGTACGGGGTGGCCCGCGCCCGGGCCGAGGTCATCGTCTCGGCGCTCGAGGCGACCGGGCTGGCGACCCGGGTGGCCGTGGCCGGGAGCCTCCGCCGCCGGCTGGAGGTCGTCTCGGACCTCGATCTCCTGGCCTCCTCGGGGCGATCCCGGGAGCTCGCGCAGTGGTTCCGCACCCTCGGCGACGTCGTGGAGACGATCGGGTCGGGCGAAACCAAGACGTCCGTCCGCTTCTTCGACGGGCTCGCCGCGGACCTGAGGGTCGTATCGGACGAGGAGTTTCCGTCCGCCCTGCTCTACTTCACGGGCTCCCGGGAGCACAACACCGCCCTTCGCGGCCGCGCCAGGCGCATGGGTCTCCTGCTCAACGAGTACGGCCTCTTCCGGGAGCCCGGCCAGGAGCGCATGCCCGCCGACAGCGCAAATAACGGCGACGTTCAACACGATCGGCACCAACCTGACCAAGTTGCGCGTCGCTCAGTAACGATCTACCTGACGAGCGGGATAGTCCGCTCGTCAGGTCTATTTCGCGTCTGGATTGATGCTCGACCAAAGCCCGTTCACAGCGGACAAATAAAAAGCCCGGCCAATTGAGCCGGGCTTTGCATTTCAGAACGCTTTACGCAACGATACGCAACAAACTCAACTTACGCGACGCGACTTACGCAGCGCGACTTACTTGGCCTTCGCCATCAGGTTTTCGAAAGGCTTGTAGGTCTCCTTCGCCAGGTCGGCATACAGCTCGCCGATCTTGGAGGCCTTCGCCACGAAACCTTCGTAGGCGGTCTTGGCGTATTCGGTCTGTACTTCGATCGCCTTATCGAGCGACTTCACGCCAAACAGCTTCTCGAGCGCGGCAGTGCCGTCCTCGAACGCCTTCTTTGAATAGTCCGCAACCTCGACCGCGATCGCCTGAGAGCCCTTCGAGAGCGCGCCCATAGCTTTTAGCGTGACATCGACGTTGTCTTTACTGACCTGCTGGAGGTCCTCGAGATTCTTGACCATGACATCCCTTTCCCGGCCCGCTATGCGGCGCCAATGTGCTGATTTCTACCCGGCCTCACCCGGGATTAAGGGTGGTTTATACTGCACTGCACAATAAAGTCAAGCGAAATATTGCAGTGCGAAAAGCCCAGCAGAATCCGGGGATTGCCTTAATTACTTGTAAACCGCGTTCTCCTACGGTCGTAAGTTGTCGCGCTGCCGGCACGCTACAAAACGGCCACGATGGCGCCCTACGGGATCGCCACCAGAAAATTTGGGGTTTGGGGAAGAGCGCATGTTGCGTGGGGGACCTTTTGGGCATCGCACTGTGTACTGGGGCGCCCTGGGCCTAACCGCATGTGTTGCTGTAGCGGCCTTCACTGACACCGCTGACGCGCGTCGACGGGCCCGAGCGGAAGCAGGCGAAAGCTACCAGCCCTCTTATGCCTCGATCGTCGTGGACGCCAATTCTGGCGCGGTGATGCAGGCGACGAATGCCGATAGCCCCCGCCACCCAGCTTCGCTGACCAAGATTATGACGCTCTACCTGCTGTTCGAGCGGCTGGAGCAAGGCAAAATCAAGCTCACCACCGACTTGCCGGTGTCTGCGCATGCCGCCGTGCAGGCTCCCTCCAAGCTCGGGCTTAAGCCCGGAGACACAATCCGCGTCGAAACGGCGATCCGCGCCATCGTTACAAAGTCCGCCAATGACGTCGCCGTCATCGTGGCCGAAGCGCTCGGGGGCGACGAGACCAGCTTCGCCAAAATGATGACCGCAAAAGCGCACGCGCTCGGCATGACGCAAACGGTTTATCGCAATGCTTCGGGCCTGCCCGAAGACCAGCAGATTACAACAGCGCGCGATCAGTCCATCCTCGGCCGCGCCATTCAGGATCGTTTCCCGGCGTACTACACCTACTTCTCAACTCGCACGTTCGAATACCGCGGTGCCTCAATCCGAAATCACAACCACCTGCTTGGCGCTGTCGAAGGAGTTGACGGCATCAAGACCGGGTACATTCACGAATCCGGGTTCAATATCGTCACATCCATCCGCCGCGCCAATCATCATATTGTGGCGGTCGTGTTCGGCGGCCGTACTGCCGAAGCGCGTGACGCGCGCGTGCGCAGTCTGATCGACAACAACATCAACATCGCTTCGATTAAACGAACTGCGCCGCCTGTCATCGAGGGCTCGGAAATGGCACAAGCGCGCAAGGACACCAAAGAGGTCAAAGACGAAGACCGCACTGGTTCAGCGCCCGTCGTGCGCGTGGCGTCGGTCGACCCGGTAGCATCGCCCGCGTCGGATGCGCCTGCTCCTGGTTCGACAGATCCGATCAAGCCAAACACGGTGAAGACCGTGACCGTGCACCCCGCCACGATGTACGTGGCTTCGCTATCGCCATTGCCGTCGGATAACCGTCAGCTCACGCCGGCGCCCGCCGTGTCCAACCCGGCAAACATCACCACCATTGCAACAGTGCGAAGCGAGCCGCCGCCGGCCGCCCCGCCACCCCCGACGCCGACTGCGTCCCCGACGCCCGCTGCCGCCCCGGTCGCTGCTCCTCGGGTCGCCGCCGCCTCACCACCAATTTCATCGCCACCCGCTCCGCCCCCGGGGGCAAAACCCGGCGTGCTCGGCACATTGCCGGCAAAAGTCGCGTCTGCCGCGAGCGCGGTGCCAGTCGCTCCGCCAGTGTCCAGCGCAGACGCGGCCGTCAAAGCGCGTGGCGGCTGGCTTATCCAGGTAGGCGCCTTCGACGATGAGAAAGACGCCAAGCAACGGCTTGAAGCAGCGCTCGACAAAGCCAAAGATTTTCTCGGACGCGCCAATCCATTCACCGAGCGGGTCGCAAAAGGCGACAAGGCGATGTACCGCGCCCGTTTCGCAGGACTTGAGAAAGACAAGGCGGAAGCCGCCTGCAAACACCTCAAACGCAGCGAAATTCCGTGCATGCTGCTGAAGAATTGAAAAACAAAAAAATTCCAGGGATGCGCCAATACGCAGGAGCCGCTGATGGTCGAGTCAGTGGAGTACCTCAGCGATGGCGGCGAAGAAGGATTTCCTTAGCTTCATTGATGCGCGCGGCGAGATACGTCGAGCCCCCTTGGTCGGGATGCAGTTTCTTCATCAGCGTGCGATGCGCGCGGCTGATGTCATCGGCGCTCGCGCCGGTTTCCAGGCCAAGGATCTGATAGGCCTCCTGTTCCGACATTTTGCCACTGCTCGAGCCGCGCCGCCCCGCTGCCGCATCCGATTGCGCGTGCTCACTCCAACTGGGATCCCGGCGGTCAAGATAAGCCACAAGTAACGCGCGGCTCTCCTCGTCGATTTCTCCGAGCATTGCAGCGAGCGTGGCAACGTCGAGGCGTTCGAGCTCGGCGCCCTGATGACGGCCGGCAAGAATGCGTCCCCGCATCGCGCCGCTGTCGTGATCAAGCTCCATGTCGAAATAGGCTGACCGCACGCGCGAGGTCTGTCCCCCGCTCTTTTGTGTGCGTGCAGAAAATCCGCTGGGCCCGAACGGCACCCACCCGAGCAGGCCGAGCCCCACTGCACCAAGGGGAATGGCAATTCCAATTTCTCCCCGCAATCCGAGGAAAACTGCAAATCCGAGTGCGAGAAGACCACCGCCGACCTTCGTCACGCGTGCGGCGACCTTCGGGTCGACTTTGGATATGACGCTCAGTACCCACAACGCGAGCACAAGAATGAGCACGCCGAAAATGAGCGCTGGCATGGCTATTTCAACTGCGACAACAAATATTGGGCGCCTGACGATCGATTCTTCGACAATTGAGTAAGTGCCTTGATGCCGCCGGCTGCATAGGCCGCAACCGCACGCAACAATTCGCCAAGCTGATGCGCAGAACCGACGTCGAAACGACAGTAGGCGCCGCGCGATAAGCGCGCGATCTCGCGATAGGCGTTCTCTGCGACCGGATCATTGCCTTCCTGAAACATGAAAACCGGCACGCCAAGCAGTCCCAGTTCGCCTGCAGCCTGACATAACTGATCGATAGACTCTTCCATAGCGTCGCCAACAAACACGAGAGCTTGGACCTTCTGACGCCCATACTCCTGACGCGCATGATTTAACACCTTGCCGATTTGGGTCTGGCCCCCACGGCAATCAATGCGCGACATCAGTTCGGCGAGTTTGTCGCTGGCAGCGACCCAACCAGACGCGCGGCATTCGCTCAATCCCCGGAAATACACCAACTGGATGTCGAGCCCACCTATGCTCGCTGCCTCCCGAAACATGTCGGACTGAAGTGCACAGGCTGTGTCCCAGGTCGGCTGCCGGCTCATTGTGGCATCCAGCGCGAAAATAAGACGGCCGCGATTGCCTCCCGCGGTCGACGGCCCAAGCGCCCGAACCTGCTCGATAAAATTCTCTATTTCCGGCTTGGAGGAAACCGGTGCCGGCGTATTTGGGGAGTCCTTGCTCATCGCCAAAATTCTACACTGAAACACATTGCCTGCGCAGCTTGCTGCCGCACAGCGTTAAATGGCGACATCTGCCGCCGGATACAAGTTTAGCTGAAATCTAAGTGATAATGTCGTGGACTTGCAGTGGTTGGTCCATGACCGAGTACCACTCCGCTCGGGCCGCGGCGCGCCTTTTGCCGTTCTCGGACAACGGCAAGTGCAGTGCATTCAAGAGCGCAATGACTTCCTCTCGCGCCGTTACATGCGACAAGTTCGGACGCGTACCGAGAGTCTCTTCGTCAAGGTCATCGAGCGCAGTAAGGCCGCGCGGGAAAAACTCACGATAAACGACGCGCTCTGCGAAGCCATCAATACAGCGGAAACCCATGCGCTTGGACAACTCATTGATGCCATCGCCGACCAATCGCTTGTTGCGTGAGGCCAAAGTAGACAGGCGGTTGCGAACCACAATCCAATCGGTCAGCTGACCATCAACGAGGCGGCGCTGCCGGCGCGCCTCGCGCACCATTTCGGCATAGTGGCTCTCGCCTGTAACGCTGAAATTCGTCGGATCAAGCGTAGCCAAAACGTCGAAATCGAGAAAACTGTCGTTGAGTGGAGTCACGAGCGTATCGGCCATCGAGTGCGCCAATCTCATAAGGTACGTATCGGCGCCCGGAGTATCGATCACCACCACGTCGTGAGTATGTTCTATTGCACTGATCGCCGCTGAGAAGTTTGAAAACTCTTGCGCCTCATTTGCTTCCAGCGAATTGCCCTCGGCACGAGCGATGCAATAGTGCGTGGGGACCTCAAGCTTGGTGCGCGAGCGGCCGGACCAAGCACGGCGATTATCAACATAGTGCGTGAAACTTTGCTGGCGCGAGTCGAGGTCGATCGTGGCTACGCGCTGCCCAGCTTTGAGGAGCGCGACAGCAATGTGCAGCGCCGTCGTGGATTTGCCCGAGCCGCCTTTTTCGTTGCCAAGAACGACAACATGGGCCGACTGAGCTCTTTCTTGGATCGGTTGGATCAACACGCCGCCCCCTTCCGGCTTCGGATTCTCAAAATATTCGCGTAGCTTAGTCAAGTTAAACCCGCGTCCGCGCTGTTGATCATTTTGCATGGCCACTTTCATGGAGCCTTGCTAGGTCGTAGTCGGATTTTGCGACAATCCGCCGACAAGGCCACAAATTATGGCAAACCACCCGAAAGTCGTGCGTACGGTTTCTGCCCTCCGCCGTACACTGGAACTTTACCGGAATGCTGGTGACCGCATCGCCCTCGTACCAACGATGGGCGCGTTGCATCGCGGCCACCTGGCTCTCATTCGCGACGCTGGACGACGGGCAAGACGCGTCGTCGTATCAATCTTTGTCAATCCAACGCAATTTGCGCCGAATGAAGATTTCACGAGCTACCCTCGCAACTTTGCGACAGACATCAAGGTTTTGCGCGAAGCCAAAGTCGATCTTGTATGGGCGCCTTCGGTTGAAGTCATGTATCCTAACGGGTTTGCGACTTGGGTCGCGCCTGAAGGTGCCGCCAAGGTGGGCCTCGAAGATGAGTATCGGCCACATTTCTTCGGCGGCGTCGCTACCGTCGTCGCCAAGCTATTTACGCAAGTCTCACCGGATTTCGCGCTTTTTGGCCAAAAGGACTACCAGCAACTGCGCGTCGTGACCCAAATGGCGAAGGATTTCGATTTGCCATTGAAGGTCGTCGGCGTCCCCACCATCCGCGAGCCAGATGGTTTGGCGTTGTCGTCGCGCAACGTATACCTTTCGACGGGAGAGCGGTCCGTTGCGCCCATGCTCTATCGCGTCCTTAAGGGGTGTGCTTCACGGATCAAAACCGGCGAAAAAATACCGCACGTCCTCAATGTTGGGCGCATCGAGATTGATGTTGCCGGATTTGCGTTGGATTATCTGGAGGCGCGGCACGCGCTAACGCTTGCCCCAATCGGCTCGCCGAAAGACGGTCCGGTTCGCTTACTTGTCGCGGCCAGGCTCGGAAAAACGCGCCTGATCGATAATATCGCGGTTTAAAGCAGTCCCAGTTCGCGCAGCTCGCGTCGCATGGATTCCGGCATCTTGGCCGCACCTGGCGCGGCGCGAGAAAGGTCGCGCGGCGCTTCTTTCGCCTCAAGGTAGCGCCAGCCCTGGAATGCGGAACGCGGCCGGGGTTCCACGAGCACGACTTTGCCGTCGAGGACAAGTCGACATCGGCCAATGCCTTCCTTGTCGGTAAACGGGCGGACATCGAGGATACGTTCGCGGCAGGTGACCTGGCCACGAATGACCCAATAAAGCGAGCCGCCGCTCGTAAGTTCCTCGGCACGCTTTGGCACCATTCGCGTCGTATGGATGCGCTCCGCTTTTTGGCCGCGCCGTTTCTTTTCTTTCAGTTTTTGCTTGATCCAATCTTCGAGGTCCGCGACGGAATCGCAGCCTACGCACAATTTAATGAGATGAAGGGGCATTAAAGTATTCCAAGCCTATTCTTTTGTTACGGGCACAATTCGCATAATTTTGGCGCCTTCCGCCACCTGTGCGTCCTGCGCAACCGCAATTTCCGCGATGGTGCCCTCGACCGGAGCAACGAGCGTATGCTCCATCTTCATTGCCTCAATAATGGCAACGCGTTGCCCACGAACGACAAGCGCGCCCTGCTCGACCAGAATTCCGAGCACCTTGCCATGCATGGGTGCACGCACAACCCCGCTTTTGTCGTGATCCCCAAACTCGTCGAAAGCGAGGTCGCGCAACATCACTTTGGTCTGACGCCCGTGGCGCAATACATAGACCGCGTCATGATCCGCGATTGCTACCGCGTCGTCCGCGGGTGGATTTCCCTCGATCGACACTGTGGAACCTTGCGGCCCATAGCGCACATCGGCCAGCAGGGGTTCGCCCTCCGCCAAGATCGGCAACGACACCCGCCGCGCGCCCGACAATTGAAACGCATCGGCCGCATCCCAGGGTGACCCAGTTTCGTCAGGATCATATCTCTCCAGCACACGCGCCTGTTCATGAGCCAATAGTTTTTGCGCGCCCAGCGCGGCTGCCGCGTAATCGACGCCCTGCGGTTCAGCGCCCAGGACGGCAAGATTGCGGTCGATAAACGTGGTATCGAAATCGCCCTGGCGAAAGGCCGGCGCGCGGCAAATCGCGGCGAGAAATCCGACGTTCGTACGGGGACCAATTGCGATCGTCTGGTCAAGCGCGTCAGCCAGGCGTTCAAGGGCCCCTTCACGCGTTTCTGCGTGAGCGATCAGCTTGGCGAGCAACGGATCGTAAAATGGCGTGACTTCGCCGCCCAATTCAACGCCACTGTCGATACGAAGGCCGTCGGCGACCGGAAATTGAAGCGAAATGAGGCGGCCGGTCGAAGGCAAAAACCCGTGCTCGGGATCCTCTGCATAAAGGCGGGCCTCCACCGCGTGGCCAACGAGCTTCACCTGATGTTGCGCCAACGGTAATTTTTCGCCCGCGGCCACCCGGAACTGCCACTCCACCAGATCGAGCCCTGTTATCGCCTCGCTCACCGGATGCTCGACCTGAAGCCGCGTATTCATCTCCATGAACCAGAAACCGTTGGCTTTGAGCCCGTGCGCACCGTCGGCAATGAACTCGACTGTCCCGGCGCCCACGTAACCCGCGGCCTTCGCAGCTTCCACCGCCGCGGCCCCCATCACGGCGCGCAGATCCGCACTCATGCCCGGCGCGGGCGCCTCTTCGATGACCTTCTGGTGGCGGCGCTGGAGCGAACAGTCGCGCTCATTGAGATGAATGGCATTGCCGTGCCGGTCCGCGAAGATCTGGACTTCGATGTGGCGCGGACTCGTTACATATTTTTCGATCAATACACGGGTATCGCCAAATGATGCCTTGGCTTCGCGTTGAGCTCCTTCAAGCGCCGAATCGAACTCTGCGTGACGCTCGACGCGCCGCATGCCTTTGCCGCCGCCACCGGCGACGGCCTTGATCAGGACCGGATAGCCAATCTCGTAGGCCTTTTGCTTGAGGAATTTCGGCTCCTGCATCTCGCCGTGATAGCCGGGCACGACCGGGACCCCGGCTTTCTTCATGAGCGTCTTTGCACGATCTTTGAGACCCATGGCACGGATGGCTTGCGCCGGCGGCCCGACAAAAACCGCACCCGCGTCGAGGCAGGCTTGCGCGAATTCGGCATTTTCCGAAAGAAAGCCATATCCCGGATGCACACAGTCCGCACGGGCGGCTTTGACCACCGCAATGAGTTTGTCGATCGAGAGATAGCTTTGCGACGCCGGCGCTGGGCCGATCGCATGCGCTTCATCGCAGAGCCGGACATGCAGGGCGTGTGCGTCAGCGTCCGAAAAGACCGCGATCGTACGCAGGCCCATCCGCTTTGCGGTGCGAGCAATGCGGCAGGCGATCTCGCCGCGATTTGCGATGAGGACAGATTTGAACATGGGGCCCGGTTTCGAAGGCCCGATACTAGCGTGCTGGCGGGGTTGCCGCTTGGGCTTGTGGACGTTTCGGAGGCACCGGTGGATTGCTGCCGGTCTTGTCCGGAGCCGCCTGGGCACTAGCGGCGCTCGGCTGCTCTTTGGGCGGTGGAGGCTCCGAATTCATAATGCTGACGGGTGGGATCGAAGCGGCCGAAGGGAAGTCATAGCGTTTGTCCAAAGGATGTTCGGCGGAAAGAGGTTCGGCAGCGCCAACGACCGGCGCGCCCGTGGGGTTCGCCGCCTGGGGCTCCTTATCGGCCACAGGCTCGTTTTTGCCCCAAGTGGAGGCATAGCGGGCCACGTATGTGTCGAAGGCATGAACCCTCAAATTGGCCATGAGTGCTCCTTTGTCCTGAAACATGGCCAGAGCAGCGCAATGTTCGGCGACACATCCGTCACGCACGGCCAGCACATGGGCTGCAATACCGTAGCGATCGAGCTCGAGGGCACGGCGCGTAGTGGCAAACGCAGCGAGCAATTCGGAGTCGCCATGTTTGGCGGCTGCGAACGCGTCAGACAGCAGCGATAGCCGCGCGCTGATATAGGCCACAGCACTCGCCGCACTTTGCGCATCAGCAAACACGGATTTTTCGCAAGCATTCTCAACTTGCTCGCCGGCAGTGCCGTCAAGGCATGCAAGCGGCGAACCGGGCGCAACGGCGCTCAGGTTTAGTTGCGTACTGCGCTGAAGTAGTGCTCGCTGTTCGGCGGCTCGCTCATTCACCGCCAGGCGATCCAGGAGCCCCAACACGGCCAGCGCCGCGACGACAATCGCGGATACCGGAAGCAGCAAACGCGCACCGGCCCCTCGCGACGCGCGTCGCACCGCAATGACCACGATCACAAAAAACAACGCCGCCAGCGCCCCGGCTAAAGGAGCCGGCAGCACCAGCGGTGTCGAAAGCAGCCCGTTTATAGATGCGCTGTCGATAATCGGCATCGGTTTCCAGCTACTGGATCTGAACTCCCGAGACTTTTACCACGTTGGCCCATTTTTCGATGTCCTTACGCAAATACGCGTCGAATTCTTCCGGTGTTTTTACGAGTGGAATGGCACCCTGCTTGAGCCATGTGGCCTTAACTTCGGGATTGTTGAGCACTTTGTTGATGTTCGAATTGAGGAAGGCAATGACCTCCTTGGGCGTGCCCTTCGGTGCCATAACGCCAAGCCAGATCGTCGCCTCATAGCCCGGGACCGTTTCAGCGATCGTCGGCAGATCGGGCGTCGATTCTGACCGTGTCAGTCCGGTGGTCCCCAGGGCGCGCACCTGCCCGCCTTTTGCCAATGCCGACATGGTGGTCACGGCATCGAACATCATCTGGACCGTGCCGGAAATCACACTGTTGCGTGCATCGCCTGAAGCTTTGTGCGGCACGTGCACGATGTCGGTCTGCGTCATGGCCTTAAACAGCTCGCCCGCCATGTGATAGGGCGTGCCCGGACCGGACGATGCGTAATTGAGTTTGCCTGGCTCTTTTTTGGCCAGCTCAATGAATTCCTTCACCGTCTTGGCTGGAACCGACGGGTGAACCACCAAGAGGAGATCGGAATAATTAATGGTCGCGACCGGGACGAAATCGCGCATCAATTGATAGGGCTTGTTCGGAAGTAGCAATTCGTTTGTCGTATGCGTATTCGACATCACGAGCAGCGTGTAACCATCGGGCGCGGATTTGGCGACCGTATCGGTCCCGATAACGGACCCGGCCCCCGGACGGTCCTCAACAATGAATGACTGCTTGGTTTCTTCAGAAAGATGTTGAGCAAGCACCCGGGCATAAACGTCGGCGGGACCGCCTGCACCGAATGGAACAATCAATTTTACGGTTCGGGTCGGATAGGTCTGTGAGGCAGCTGGCCACGCAAGGACAATCGGCAGCATTAGAGCGGCCAGTCGCATAAACGCACGCATCAATTATCTCCCCTGGAAGGTTTCTGTTTGGCTTGGTTATAAGGTCATCATTCTTTTGTTTATTCCCGCAGCCGTTACGTCCCGCCCGCCGACCTAAAGCCGGGAGCAAGGTCGCTTGCCGCCGCAAATGCGCCTTTGGCTTCCACTGACGTCAGCGCAACGGTGGTGCGCAGATCGGTGACGCCGCCTCCACTGCCCGCGGCCAAAAGAACGGCGGCCATCTGAACGTCGTTCGGAACTTCGGCGATCGCCAAAAAATCGTACTCACCGAAGGTGAAATAGTAGCCCAAGAGCCGGCCCCCTATTTTCGACAGCAGCCGCGAGACAGCGTCGGCGCGGTCCTCCGGTCTAACAATCATGCCCTTGATGGCGTCGCGGGTATAACGACCCTGCGTGATGTAAACTGCCATGCGCGGCCTCCCATGCGGCAACGACCGCAGTTCGCCGCAGCTAAGTGATGGCGGAGACGAAATCGCGACCGTGAACTAAGGCGCGGTCGAGCTGGCTTTCCTTCGCGACGCGTTCGAACGCCTCACCGGAACTCTTGATCCGGTACTGGTAGTCGTCACCTTCCGACGGCAACAGCTTGACCACGATGTAGCTGCCGGTCGCGGCGGCGCGGCCGAAGGTCGGCGAGGTGAAGTAAACCATTTCACCGACCTGATACTTGTGCAACCGGACGGGACCTCAGTGCGCCACGATCGGCTGCATCGGCGGACTGGACGTCCGCATGATCTTCGAGCCTTGTGACTGTGCCGCAATGGCGCCGGCCCGCGCCGCGCGGGTTGCCCTTCCCGACGGGATGACGCGCCGATTTCGATGCTTTCTTTGCGGTCGCGCGGACGCTTTTCGCGCCTTTTTTGCCGTTCCCGGCTAGTCTTGGTGGACCGCCCGGCCGCTTTTGTTGAATTTCGTACTCATAAGTTCAATATAGCAGCAAATTTTGTTTGCGGGCAAAGTTTTTTAGGGCAGAACGTGAGCGTTTTCAATAAGTTAGAATACAGCTGGTGAGTGCATATGGTTAACGCATAGCGACCTAAAATCGTCCGGTTTGATGTCATAATAGGTCGTAAGAGCAACACACAGCCCCCCGGAACTCCATACTTGCCGCTGCGTTCTGACGTGGGGAACGAGGAGGTTCGATATGCGCGTCCTCATCGGGATTATTCTTGGCGCCCTTCTGACGATCGGCGGTGCTTATCTTGATGACTTGCACAATGCTGAGTCCGGCACCGGCACATCAGCGAGCGCGCAACGACCAATGGTGAATTGGGACGTCGTCAGCACGAAATGGAACCATCTCACCGACCGCGCCCGAGCCGAGTGGACGCGTCTCGCGGGCTGATATCTCGCAGTTGCTCCAGGGTCCGCGCCGACTTCCTCCCGCATGCCGGTCCTCAGCGCGTCGATGATGGCCCGGCGATCCATCCGCACACCGTCATCGCCTTCGATGAGAAGCGGCGCTCGACCAGTCTGGTCAAGGTGATGCGCCGACGACAGTGCGTCGTCGAGCATCGGGAGTTCCTTGTAGAGCATTTGTGATTTTTCGATCGGCGAAAAATCAGCGGACGCTTTTGGGCCGCCATACACACGATAAGCCATTTCAAACCTCTTCAATTGAGCCCCCTGCCTCCTTCTCAAATTGGGTCACAGACATAACGCTTGATCGATGTGTCGGTTCTCCCACCTGATTTTGCTACTAGATGACGTGCTATCGTGGGGACAGAATAGAAGGGGGTCTCATGCGAGCGGCTTACTACGAGCGGAATGGCACTGCGCGCGGCGTCCTCCGGGTGGGTGACATAGAAACACCGCGTGCCGGACCTGGTGAAGTGCGCGTCAAGCTCGCTGCCTCCGGTGTAAACCCTTCGGACGTCAAGTCGCGCCAAGGTTCCACCCGCAAGATCGCCTTCCCGCGGGTCATTCCGCACAGCGACGGCGCGGGTGTCATTGATGAAGTCGGCGACGGCGTGCCGCCATCACGCGTAGGCCAACGAGTTTGGGTTTGGAACGGTCAGTGGAAACGTGCATTCGGCACCGCGGCTGAGCACATCGTGTTGCCAGCGGCCCAGGCGGTGGAATTGCCGGACAATACAAGTTTCGAAGCGGGCGCGTGCCTCGGAATTCCGGCAATGACCGCCATTCACGCCGTCGCATTGGCAAGCGCACAGGGAGGGTCGGCGCGAGCACAAAGAGGTATGTCCCTATTGGTATCGGGCGGCGCCGGCGCCGTCAGTCAATACGTCATCCAGTTCGCGAAGGCGAAGGGGGCGAAGGTGATCACCACGATATCCTCACCTCAAAAGGCCAAGGCCGCCGAGGAAGCCGGCGCCGATCATGCGATCGATTACAAACGCGAAACACCTCGGCGAGCGGGTCATGGAACTCACCGACAAACGGGGTGTTGACGCCGTCATCGAAATGGACCTCTCCGCCAACGCAAAACTCATTCCCCACGTCCTGCGGCCAAAAGGGACAGTCGTTGTGTACGGAACAGGGCCGGAGGCGGCGCTGCCGGCCGCCTTTTGTCTCGTCAAATCGATCCACCTGCAGTTTTTCTTGGTCTATGAGCTTGATGCCGCTGAACGCGAGCGCGCGATTTCCGGCGATCAATGCCGGGCTTAAGCAGCATCCCTACTCAACCGCTTGGCAAAATCAACTTACCCGCTCGCTGATGCAGTTTTGGCCCACGAAGCGGTGGAGCAAGGTACGCTCGGCAATGTCATCGTGACGATGTGACGGGCCTAAGCGCCGCCTGAGGGTGGGGCTACGGGAGCATCAGGAAAACCCGAAGCATCGAGTGCGCGCCGCACCAGGCCGGACGATTTTGCAATTTCCAGCAGCTCGCTTGCAATTTTAAGGGCGACGCCTCGCCCTTGGGGTACAGCGACCGCGATGCCCGTTTGCTGAAAATTTCCGCTCAGGACACGCGCGCCCGGAAGCTTCGGCAACAGGCCGGCAAACGAGTCGTGCGATAGAGCGAACGCATCGCCCTGCCCCAGCCGCGCCATTTCAGTCATGCGGTCGACGCTTGGGACTTCTTCAACGCTCGCATTGGGAGCGGTTCGGCGCGCGCTTCGCGCTGTCGTCGTGTTCGATATAGCGACAATTCGGCAGCCTGGCCGATTGACCTCTTCGATCGTTTTAATGGCGGAGCCCGCAGGCACGAGGTACGTGCTCTCAATGAAATAATAGGCGGGACCGAAATCAACCCGCTTTGCTCGTTCAGCATCCTGCGCATGAAGGCAAGATCGCAATCGCCTTTGGCGACGGCATCGGTCACCTGCCCAGAATTGTCGTATACCTGCAAAGACAACGGCAGCTTCAACGCCACGGCAAAGCTACGGATCAGATCGACGGTGACACCCTTCACTTCGACACCGTTCCGAATTGCGAAAAATGCAGAGGCCGCCGGGGCTGCTACGACACCGCCGCGCAATGCCCCCGTGGGCGCAAGTTCGCTCGAGATCATCAGCGCTGGTCATTCCGCCTACATTTAGCATGCGCGGTTGAGCCGGGCTACGGTGCCAAGCGGGTGTAATCCTGATTGGTGAAAGCAGGCTGCGTCGGGCGCTTGATGACTACAAAACCGTTGCCGGTCCCCTGATGACAGGCATTGCAAGCGGCTGTGAGCTTGTCATAACCGGCAGTGAAAGCTTTGTAGTCCTTGGCTTCGATCGATTTTTCCAGCACGACAATCTCTTTGGTGATGACCGCGTCAAGCATCTCGGCGAGCGGAAGATTTTTGAACGTGGGCACAAAGTCCTGCACGTCGCCCATAATTTCCTTGATCTCGCCAAGCTGATATTCGGCAAGCGGCCAATTGCGCGCCTTGGCGGCAAACCAAAGCTTGTTGTGCTCGATCAGGATCACATTCATGAATTGCTCTAATCCGGGCACATAGGCTTTGAACGCGTCCTTCTGTTTCTTTCGGCGCTTCTTTTAACGATGGAAGGGATGGCGTTTGTGCGCTTGCCGCGAGCGCCAACAGACCGACGGCAAGCGCTATCCCGATTGTTCGCCGAAACATGGACAAGCCTCGTTTGTTACGCGCTTGAATCTTGTGACACCGCGTAGCATTCGATGCAAGACGCGAAAGCAACATTTGAATTTGTCTAATTCGATAATCAAGCAGCAGAGCGTGCTTTGCCCCGCTCACATCCTGAACACGCCAAACTTCGTTTCCGGAATGGGTGCATTCAATGCAGCCGAAAACGCGAGCGCCAGCACGCGACGCGTTTCCGAAGGAGCAATGATACCATCATCCCAAAGTCGGGCCGTAGCATAGTAAGGATTTCCTTCATGCTCGAACTGGTCAAGGAGCGGTTGTTTGAATTCCTGCTCTTCGACCTCCGACCATTTTTTTCGCCGGCCTCGATATTGTCTCGCTTGACGGTCGCTAGAAACACTCGCAGCCTGCTCGCCGCCCATGACAGAAATGCGCGCGTTCGGCCAAGTGAACAGAAAACGTGGGCTATATGCCCGTCCACACATGCCGTAGTTTCCCGCACCGTACGAGCCGCCGATAATCACCGTGATCTTCGGCACGCGCGCGCACGCAACGGCCGTCACCATCTTGGCACCGTCTTTCGCAATCCCGCCGGCCTCATAGTCTCGTCCAACCATGAACCCGACGATATTTTGCAGGAACAGCAAAGGAATGCGTCGCTGACAGCAAAGCTCAATAAAATGCGCTGCCTTCAGGGCGCTTTCTGAAAACAAGATGCCATTGTTGCCAATGACACCGACCGGAATGCCTTGAATGTGCGCAAAGCCGGCAACGAGAGTTGTACCGTAAAGCCACTTTGAACTCGTCGAACTCGGAAAGCGTCCACGATACGTGCGATCACTTCGCGAACATCATACTGTTTCTTCAAGATCGAACGGCACAAGACCGTCGAGCTCGTTTCCGTTGAGTGCGGGGTCGCGCGACTTCAACAATTGAATTCGAGATTCTTCTGGTGTTCAAATTGGCGATGATACGACGCGCAATCCACCCAAGCGTGATGGTCGTCCTGCGCATAGTGGTCAGCGACGCCGGACTTGCGCGCATGCACGTCGGCACCACCCAATTCCTCAGCGGTCACGACCTCGCCCGTTGCTGCCTTCACGAGCGGTGGTCCGCCCAGAAAAATTGTACCCTGATTTTTCACAATGATCGTCTCGTCGGACATCGCCGGCACGTAGGCACCGCCCGCCGTGCAGGAACCCATCACGACTGCAATTTGCGGAATGCCGAGGGACGATAGCGTCGCTTGATTGTAGAAAATCCGCCCGAAGTGCTCGCGGTCGGGAAACACTTCGGTCTGATGTGGCAAATTGGCTCCGCCGCTGTCGACCAGATAGATACAAGGCAGGCGGTTTTCGCGCGCGATTTCCTGCGCCCGCAGATGTTTTTTCACCGTCATCGGAAAATATGTGCCGCCTTTGATGGTGGAGTCATTGCAGATCACCATGCATTCGCGGCCTTCGACGCGGCAAATACCGGCAATCAGGCCGGCGCTGTGAATAGCATCGTCATACATGCTGTTAGCTGCGAGCGGCGACAGCTCGAGGAATGGCGAGCCCGGGTCGATTAGGTTCATAACGCGATCGCGCGGCAACAGCTTGCCGCGAGCAACGTGACGCTCCCTCGCCCGCTCCGATCCGCCGGAGGCGGCTTCGGTACGCTTGGATTGCAGCTCAGCCACAAGTGCGCGCATTCGTTCGGCGTTGGCACTGAATTCGGCGCCGTTTTTGTCTATCAATGACGCAAGAATCGCCAAGGGCCTCTCCCATTGGATCGAAAGTTGCCTTGATGGAACCCGGAACGCAATGGTGCTGTATTGTTGCGTTTCAGTAACCTTTGGAACCGAGTGGTCTCTTCGAACGTTTTCGCTGGAGGTCTCGACATCGTCGAGAAATTCGTGGGCACCCAGAGGAGACATTCCCGTGAGGAAAGCGAAACTGTTATCAAACGTGGCGGTAGCGCTGCTGTTAAGCGCCGGCGTCGCATCTGCACAAGGTATGAGTAAGGACACCCCGGAGCGCGCGCCCGCGGCGCAGCAAAATGCGCCGGCGGAAAGGTGTCGCACCGTCCGTGAAGAGTGAACAAAAAGCGCCGCAAACGACCGGTCAGGCCACGCCGGACGCTAAGTCTGGCAAGGCAAAAGAAACGACGGGTCAGGCACCGAGGTCGGATGCCGACGATAAGGCTCAGGCTCCGTCCCGTGCCATGGACAACGATAAGAAATCGGGCGCAGCCGATGGCAAGTCCGATAGCAAGTCCGACGTCCGGTCACGAAGCGAGCAAAATGAGCAGAATAGCGGTGCGTCGAAATCCACTCAGTCGACGACCGAGAAAAGCCGCTCGACAACCGGCCAGGGAGCCGCCGCTGGTTCGGCGAATTCTCGACTGAACAGCGCACCAAGATCACGTCGATCATCCACCAGCATAAGGTAGAGCCGACTTACCTGAGCGTGTCGGTATCGGTTGGAACTCGAGTGCCAACCAACGTCCACTTCTATCCGCTGCCGGTTGAAGTCATCTCGGTCTATCCAGAATGGCGCGGCTACGATTACATTCTTGTCGGTGACCAGATTGTAATTATTAATCCGCGTACGCATGAGATCGTGGCAATCGTAGAAGCGTAGCACTCAAGCGCTATATCAGGTCGACGGCCGGGAACTCTCCCGGCCGTTTGCCTTTTCCGGGCCGCAATTGAAACTATTTCCCAAAATCGCCCGGGTTCCGGGAACACCATCCCTTCCCCCTCGTTGTTCACGGATGCCGCGTGCCGGCATCAGCCCCAAGGAGGCAGATCATGAAGACTTTGACCACTCTTACCGCCGTCGCCGCACTCGTCGCGGGGATTTCATTCGCCCAGGCGCAGGGCACGATGGGCTTGCCCTCTTCGGGCGGCAGCATGCAGAAACAACAGACCATCGGAAGTGCCGCGTTCTGCATCAACACGTCAGCGAGCGGCGGTCTCAATTGCAAGTATGCGAGCATGTCAGCCTGTGAAAAGGATGCAAAGCCGCAGAACCTGAATTGCTCGCCGAATCCGAACAAGAGCACAACCGGTTCGAAGCAGTAGCGTACCGGTAGCGTAACAGTTGCGTAGCTCGGCCCCGTGCCGCCAATTCGGCGCGGGGCTTCAGCATGCGCCTACGGGCAATATCGATCGTGACGCGCTCGCTGGAACGCAAGCGCACGGTCGAACGTTGTTTCATCGACACCAACAACAGAAAAACGAGAGGACGGTATGAACAAAGATCGTATTCAAGGCAGCGCCGAACAGATCAAAGGCAAAGTGAAAGAGGTTGCCGGCAAGGCGACCGGCGACACCAAGCTCGAAAGCGAAGGCAAGGCGCAAAAGATCGCCGGCAAGGTTCAGAATACAATCGGCGGAATGAAGGACGTCGTAAAGGAAGCAGTTGACGATTAACGAGTGGTTGCCAATAAACCTCGACTGCAAAGACCCGGCGGTGTGCCGGGTTTTCGTTTTTCGCGTGCTTCACCTCTCCGCAAGCAATGTATTAGGCTTCCACATCCTAGCGGGGGCACAAAGATGCAAGCGCGCCTTGACGACGACAAAGATCTAAAGCTCAAGCTGGATGGCATTGTGCGTCGGGGCACGGTTTTCATCGTAATTTACTGTTCGACACGCTTTACGCTTCGCTTCCGCGCGATCCTCAGGTCAAAGTGCAAATCGATAATGCCGAAATCGTGCCCGGCGGTTACACCAATCTGGCATTGCCACAATGGGGCGGCATTTTTCGTGGCACTCCAGGGTTTATTCGAGGCTCACTTCCAGGAGGGCGTCCTCGTCAAGGCGAAAGCAGGAGAAACGCCACGCCGAGCCAATCGCCAAATTTCATCGCGGTCACAATCCGCACCCCGAATCACCCTACCTCTGCATTGGCGTGTGCTTGACGGCTCCCGATTCGAGAGCATGTGACAAATTCGATCGAACGCCGGTGGTAGATCACTCGGGCCACCGACGTGCGCGGGCCCCTATCTAATCCGAAGCGAGCGCCTGAACCGCCCCCGCACGTAACGACCATGCCATTTTCACGATTGGCGCGCAAACGGCCCGTATTTTGGCTTTTCTTCTGCGCAGCCGAGAGACGTTTATGTCCCGCCGAAAGGTCAGCGCCGGCATCCTCGCTATCGCCGCAGTTCGCGGCTCGAATCTGCTCGCCCACCCTGGCGGCCCCTACTGGCGCAACCGGGATGATGGCGTCTGGCTCGAGTTTCCCGAAAGGAATGTCGAAACCGACGACTTGCTGGCCTGCGCCAAACGCGAATTCAACGAAGAGCGGGCCTTGTCGCTGCAGCAGTCCGTTTGTACCGCTCGCGCCGCGTCGTCAAAAGAGCGGCAAGATCGTGCATGCCTTTGCAATTGAGGCAGATTTCGACCTGGCGGCTTTCTCGAACAACACATCCGAAACGGAATGGCCACCGCATACCGGTAAACGCCAAAATTTCCCCGAAGTCGATCGAATATCGTATTTCGGCCTCGCCACGGCGCGAAAGAAAATTCTTCCGGGGCAGCGCCCTTTCATAGAAGAATTGGTCGTGCGCCTTAAGACTAGACCCGATGAACAGTCGCCAATCCACTTCATCAGCCGGGAGCACCCAGGTCTCCTTTAGCGCGGCGGCAGACCACGCCTGCCACGCCGGCAACGCCATGACGGCATCAATGTAAGCCCGCGTGGTGACGCCAACATTAACGCCGTAGGTATGCAGGCGCGCCACCACCGGCGCATACATGGCATCGGCAGCGCCAAAGCCGCCAAACAAAAATGGCTCGCCGCTCTTCTGGCCGTAGCGTTCGCGGCATTCAGCCCACATCGCTTCGATGCGTTTTACATTTTCCGCCGCTTCCGGCGTCAATTCACGCCGGATCACCGGTCGCCACATATTCATTGGCAGGAGACGACGCAGGGGCAGAAAACCGGCATGCATTTCATTATAAATCACGCGTCGAACGCCCGGGCCGCAACTGTCTGTCGGCCAAAGACTGGCGTCAGAATGTTTCTCCGCCAGATATCGAAGAATGGCCAGCGATTCCCACACCTGACATCCCCGTCGATCAGTACCGGCACCTTGCCGGTACCCGACACCTGACCAACGACTTGTTTGAAATTCGGTGCGTCTAGCGAGATCACCGTTTCCTCGAATGGAATGTTCGCCACTTTCATGGCGATCGATGGCCGCATCGACCATGAAGAGTAATTCTTCGTGCCGATAATCAACTTCAACGCCATTGACGCTCACGCCTTTTTTGCCTGATCCGTGTCGGACTTCCGGTGCTTCGACCGGGCCACCGGCTTTTTGCCAGGCACCAAAGCCGCCACGGATATGCGCTACGGGTTTGAGCCCCACGCGTG
The DNA here is from genome assembly GCA_963813645.1 of Terriglobia bacterium. GTDB lineage: Bacteria > Acidobacteriota > Terriglobia > Terriglobales > Acidobacteriaceae > JAIQFF01. The sequence goes on along the minus strand of CAWEZS010000009.1, from coordinate 11,290 downwards.
CCGTCTGCGCGGCGAGTGCGGAACGCAAGCCACCAGCGCAGAAAAACACAAATTTCTTATCCTGCGCGAATACCGGTTTGTGGTAGGGGCTTTGCGGATCGACTCCAGAGCGTCGAACAAGCCGCGCGGACAATGAAAGGCCCCCGGAGTCGCTCACGCTGAAGTTCACGGATATCGCGGATATCGACAAGCACGGTATTGTTGTGTTCGGCGAGCTTGACGGCCTGTTCGAATGGGAGTGTTTCGATTTCGCGCTCGGCGGCCTCGCACAAAGCCTTGTATCCAATTGTAATGTTTTGCATGGCCTGTCTCCTCGGGCGCGCATGCTGGCAGAGCCCGCTTTCGCACTCAAGCCGAACGGTTGAAGCCCGTCGCGCCAGCGGGCAACATCATGAGGAGGAGCTGATGAAAGCCCATGATGGTGTTCACCGCACCCGACCTCGCCGCCCTCGCCTGGTTCGCCGGCGCATGGATCGTCTATTCAATCGTGATCGAGAAGTCCGGCAAAGGGCCGCACCAGCCTCAATGCCTTGATGAACGGCTATCGCGATGTTCCCCCCGCTGGGCCTGGCCTACCTGACGACGCTACCGGCCTCCCTGGTGGTGTCACTCACCGTAACGGCCGCCTTGGCCGCCTACCTGCTCCCCGCGGTGCGCCTTCGAGCGGAAGAGCTATCCTTTTCTCTTGCGCGGCTCAAACGGATCGACACTCTTGCCCTGCGATTCTCCCTTCGCCACAGCACCGCGATACTCATGGCCGTGACGATCTGGTGGCGATCTCCATCAGCAGCATCCTCTGGATGGGCGGCGAATCCCTCCCAAAATTTAACGAGGGCACGCTTACCATCGCTGCCATGTCCCCGCCGGGCGCAACGCCAGCGCCTCCTCGATCCTGGCGCGGGCGGTGTTGGTCTCAGCGAGCACGCGTTCAAGTGCCTCTGCCACGAGCGCCAACACGGCGCCGCCGACGCTCGCCGGCGCTCGATGTGCGAAATGCTGCGGCAAGGCGGGCGCCGCTGGTCCCTTCCCCCTGAAGAGCAGCATTCCAGCTCCGGCGAGCTCGGCGGCGATCTTCGGCATGCATCTACTCAACTGGCCGGCGGAACGCCAGCAGGTCTTCCTCGCCGCGCTCGGATTCAGCTCGCGAAGCTCATCCAGCGCATGGCTGAGATAGTCGGCATCGGCGCGCGAGGCGGCGATCCCGCTTGCATGGCCTGCATGCGCCGCCTCGGCCGCCTGCCATGCGGCGTAGTCTCGGCCAGCGCGGCGGCCTTCCTGCGCCGAGACCGCCAAAGGCATCGACCAGATCGCGGTGCCCGCTTGGATCGATAGGTGTGGTCGTCGTGCTGGCCGGCGGATCTCGACCAGGGCCTGGCCGACCTGGCGAAGAAGCTGCACGCTGACGCTGGTGTCGTTGAGGAAGACGGCTTTGCCCGTCCGAGCCCTGCACCCGGCGCAGGATGAGCGTCGGCTGGATCGGTCGGTGATGCCGTTCTCGGCGAGGAGCGCGAGCACGGGATGGGACGGGGCAAGCTCGAAGGTCGCGGTCACCTGGCCTTGAGCGGCGCCCCGGCGCACCAAGGTAGCGGATCGCCTCGGTCATGGCGAGCGAGAAGGCATCGAGCAGGATCGACTTGCCGGCGCCGGTCTCGCCGGTCAGCGGGAATAGGCCCTCCACCGAACTCGAGATCGAGCTTGTCCATCAGAACGATATCGCGGATCGAGAGCGCCGCTAGCATGATGAGGGGATCAGGCCGGTGGGGCGTTGCCTTTCCAGGTTGGCGTGCAGATCGACGACCCTGGATGCTCCTGGGGCTGCACGCCGTATCGTTGCAGGATATCTGGTAGCGTGGCCGTACCACTTGCTGTCCGGAGTCGTGGCGCAGCACGGCAGCCGCCGTTTGAGCCTCGTTGACGATCCCTAACGCCATATAGGCCTCGGTCAGGCGCATCAGGTCCTTCTTCGACCTGCTCGGTCGTCTGGTAGGAGGTGACCACGACGCGGAAGCGGTTGATGGCGGCAACAGAATTGTCGGCGAGAATAACAGCGCCGACCTGCGTCTCCTCTTGCTCGCCGCCAGAGATTGCGCAGGATGCGCTGCCGATTGGCGGCCTCTGCCGCGTAGCGCGAGTTCGGGATAGCGCCGGAGCAGCGTGTCGTAGGCCGCGAGCGATTTCCGGCAAAGGTTTGGTCGCGCTTCGGATCCAGCACCTGGTCGTAATACGACATGCCGATGTTCTGGTCAGCGGCGATTCCTGCGTGCCGGGGTGAAGCGGGCCGTAGACAGCGGTCGGCCGCCGAGACGGCGTCGTCGAATTTGCCGGCCTTGTAGAAGGCGAAGGCCGCCATGACGATGGCCTTGCCGGCCTCCTGCGAATACGGGGTGATCGATGTCGACGTCCTATTCCTTGGCGGCCTCGCCGTAGTTGCCCTTGTTGATCATCCCCTCGGCCTTGCCGTAGATGATGTCGGGCGGATCGGCGTGCCCCGACCACCGGCTTGCTGCCCCAGAGCGAGCCGCAGCCCGCGAGCGCGCTCGAGGCGAGAACGGAGGGCGACGGAGCGCTACCGGCAGCCGAAGCGCGCCACGTGGCCCGTGCCCGAGCCGCGCCAGGCCTCGCCCCTTCCGTGCCTGACCGGACATGCTACCCCTCAAAGACCGTCCCCCTCGCGCAAAGCCTCGCGCGCGGGGAGCTTATATCGCCGCCGGTGAAACTAGCGCAGTCTTCCGCCAACCAACTAGCTGATTATGGTGTTTTTTTGCCCGGTCGCGCGTCCGGCCGCGATTGCCGGCGGGCAAGACCCTTCGGCGGCGAACTGCGTCGGACGCCAGCAGGAGGGCGACCGCCAATGAGCGCGAAGGGCGCTTGAGTTCCTGCTCGGCGGCGAAATTCGCCGCGGCGAGGCGGTGGCTGAGCTCGGCGTGACGAACCTCGCGATAACGCGGGGCTTCGACGACTGTCCGAGATCTCGTATCGGAGATGGCTCCAGCAGCACGAGAAGCGTCGAGGCGATGGCCGCCGCGACTGGAACGGAAGGCACCAAGAATGGGAGCGCCGGCAAGGGCCAAATCGCCGACCGCGTCGAGCGCCTTGTGGCGGACGAACTCGGTGTAGCGAAGGCCTGCCGGTTGATGATGCCGGTCGCCGATGGCGACGGTGTTCTCGAGCGAGGCGCCGAGCGCGAGCCCAGCCGCCCACAGCCGCTCGACATCCTTCATGAAGCCGAAGGTCCGGGCGCGGGATAGCTCGCGGCGGAACGAGCCGGGATTGACGTCGATCTCGATGTGCTGGGAGCCGATGAGCGAAGTCTCGAAGTCGATCTGGACGTCGAGATGGAAGCCGATCATAGGGGGGTCAGCTCGCCAACCGCGCCGGCATCAATGCGAACCGGCTTGAGAACCTTGAGGAAGCGCCGCGGCTGATCGAGCTCGGCCAGGCCAACCTCGTCGATCGCCTCGACGAAGCGCGCGGCGCTGCCGTCCATGATCGGTGTACTTCGGAGCTGTCGATCTCGATCAGGGCGTTGTCGACGCCAAGGCCGCGCAGAGCCGCGAGTAGATGCTCGACCGTGGCGATCTGGGCGCCGTTGCCGTCGCCAAGGATGGCGCACAGCGTTACGCCCGTCACCCAGCGCTGGTCTGCAGCGATCTCGGTGCCGTCGGCGTCGCCGTTGGAAAGGAGGAAACCAGCCCGGTGTCCCCGTCAGCAGGAACAAGATGATGGAGGCCGCGCTCCGCGATGGACCCCGGTGCCGGTAAGCGATATCTCGCTGAACAAGCGTGGTCTGTCGTGCCCCTATGAAACCCTTCATGGCCCCCACGGCCCCCGCCGTTTTTTTAAGTTCCTGCTCGAGGATAATCCAGCCCCCCATCAATCGCCAGCCCTCGGCTCGTCTTTTCCCGGTGCTGTCGATCAACCTGACAAGAACCTTAACGCTCGGACTTAGGAGCGACAAGTGACCGTTTCTTCACTGTATTACCGTCCGCCGAGCCTCATAACTCCACTCAATCGCGCATTTCTCCGGCGCCCACCTGCTTGCGCATTTTCGTTAACGCTGGTCACGGCAGACCAGTCTGGCGCGCCTGCGGAGGAACGCCGGAATCTCGAGGTCGTCGTCGCCTTGCGATTGGCCGGCGCGGCAGCGCCGATCTCCGCCTGAGCGAGCTGCGCCAGGCGCGGCTGCGGCTCGACCCGCTTCGGCGCGAGCGTGACCGGGTGGCCGGCGTGGCCGGTCGATGCGCACGCCTCGCTGCGCCGCTTGCGGCTGAGGCTGGGGCTGAGGCTGAGCTTCTAGCTGCGGCTGGTATTGAGCCTGCCGGCCGGCAGCCGGGCTGAGGCCTATACTGGGCCTGAGGCTGGAGCTGCGGCTGCGGCTGAGCCTGCAGATCCGCGCTTCGGCGCCTGCCTGTGGATCGCCGGCCCAATCGGCTCACGCTTTGCCGGACGCATCGGCCTCCGTTCTTCCCGGCGCGTGGCGAACGCCTGCCAGCCGCTCGAGGAAGCCAACCTTGGGTTTCTGCGCGCGCAGTTCACGCCGCGGCGTTCCGCCGGCCTGGGCGGCCTTGATCTCGTTCTGGGCGACGAGCGGCAGCTCCTCGACCGCCGCGGCATGCGCCGGACCGGCCGGCGGATCATGGCGGGCGGCGCGGGCTGAGCGACCGCTGCGGCGCGGCGGGTCTTCGGCCGCGCGGTGCCGAGCGGAAGCGGGGCCGACGGCATTTGCGCCGGCGCTTCTCGACTGCTCGATGTCGCCGGGAGCGCGCCACACTTGCGGCTCCTTGACCATCTGCTCGGCCTGAGCATGAGGCTCGCCTCGTCGAGATCGACCGCGGGCTGATGCGGCATGGCGCTCAATCCTGCCAGCCGCTCGCTGAGACGTCCCCGCTCTGCATGACGGGCGCCTGGGCCTGCATGGGTTGCTGCATTTGGGCCTGCGCGGCAAGACCGATGCCGGTCGCCACCACCGACAATGCGCGGATCGAGCCGTCGAGCTGGATCGTCGAGGTCGTGCCGATGAGCGAGATCGGCGTCGGGGATCGGCCTCGGCGCGGATGCGGTTAGCCGCCTCGTCGACCTCGTAAAGGGTGAAGGTCGTTGCCGCCGGTGATGGAGACGGAGAAGGGCGCTCGCCCCTTTCATGCAACACATCGTCGAGCAGCGGATCGAACGAGGGGCTGATCGGCAGCCTCGATGGCGCGTCTCTCGCCACTCGATTCGCCAGTGCCCATCATCGCCTTGCCCATGCTCGCGACTACGGTGCGGGACGTCGGCGAAGTCGAGATTGATGAGGCCTTCCTTGACCATCAGGTCCAGTGATGCAGGTAACGCCACCGCCGCAGCACGTCGTCGGCCATGGAAGAAGGCGTCGGTGAAGGTGGTCTTCTCATTCGCCACCCGGAACAGGTTCTGGTTGGGGATGATGAGCAGCGTGTCGACATATTTCTGCAGCTCGTCGATGCCGCCTTCTCGGCCGCGCGCAAGACGGCGCGAGCCCTCGAACTGGAACGGCTTGGTGATGATGCCGACGGTCAAGATGCCTTTCCTCGCGCGACGCACGCGCGATCCACTCGGCGCCGCGCCAGTGCCGGTGCCGCCGCCCATGCCGGCGGTGATGAACACCATGTGGCAGCCGACGAGATGGGCCTCGATGTCGGCCATCGCCTCTTCGGCCGCGGCAGCGCCGACTTCCGGCTCTTGCGCGGCCCGCGCCGAGACCTTCGGTGACGTTGGCGCCCATCTGGATGCGGCGCTCGGCGATTCAGCTTGCCAGAGCTTGCGCGTCGGCGTCGGCGACCACGATGATGCCCTTGAGACCGCATTCGATCATGTTGTTGACGGCATTGCCGCCGGCGCCGCCGACACCGAATACGGTGACGCGCGGCTTGAGTTCGGTCAAATCAGGAACCCTTGTAGTCGATAGACACGGCGGCCTTCCGGATCCGCCGATTCGTCCTTGCCCGGCTGGTTGTAGAGCACGATCTCTGGCGATGCGCCGTCCTCGGCCTCACTCGTTCATGAAATTATCCCTAATCCACTCGCCGACCCTGGCGAAATAGCCGGTGCCGGTACGCAAGAAGCCGCCCCGCGCGGCTCGAGAGCCTGTCGTCGCCGCGCGACCAATGCAGCAGGAGTTCGGATCGCCGCCGCGAAGTCCGGCGCGCCGGCCGCTGCCGGTAATCCGGCTCATGGCGCGCGGCCGGCCAAGCCGTGCCGGGCGCCCAAACATGTTGGCGGCAAGGTCCGGCAGGCCGGTCAGCTGGCTGCCGCCGCCGGTCAGCACGAGATGCTGGCGATCTTCTGCTGCTGGGCCGCTCGCGGCAAGCCGCCGCCGCATCAGATCGAGGATCTCCTCGATGCGCCGGCCTGACTCTGATGATGGCGAGCTGCGCCTTGGCGATCTGGTTCAAGCTTCCTGCGCCACGCCGCTGACGATGGATAGGTGATGATCTCGCGCTCGTCGGCGTAGCCGTGGCCAGGAAGGCGCTGCCATGCAGCGTCTTCAGCCGCTCGGCGTGGTCGAGCGGTGCGGCAAGCGAGCGAGCGATGTCTGCGGCGATGCCATTGCCGCCGAGAGCGATGGCGTCGGCGTGCACGAAATGTCCATCGGCCAGCACCCAGAGCGTGGTGGTGCCGGCGCCGAAATCGATCACGGCGACGCCGAGCTTGGCCTCGTCGGGGGTGACCACCGACAGTGGCTTCAATACGGCGCGCGGCGATCAGGCTGGCGACGCCGAGATGACAGCGCTCGACGCAGAGCATGAGGTTGCGCATCGCCACGTCGTCGGCGGTGACGGCGTGGAGATCGACGGCAGCTGGCTCGCTGCACAGCTCGACGGCGGCTGCTGCGAATGACCATTCTCGTCGATGCGGTAGCTCATGGGCAGCGCATGCAGCACGGTGTGCTTGTCGCGGCCGGCATATTGGCGCCCGCGGCGAACAGCCGGACGACGTCCTCGCGCACCGCGCCGGAGGGCAGCGCGACGCTCGCCGAGAAGCTCTCGCTCTTCAGGCGGCCTGCGGTGACGGTCACATGCACGTCCTCGACGGTGACGCCGGCCATGCGCTCTGGCGGGATCGACGGCCAGGCGGACGGCTTCGGCGCTGTCGAGATGGGTGATCATGCCGGCCTTGAGGCCTTCGGCGCGGGTGTGGTCGAAGCCCAGCACCTCGAACTGGAGTGTCTTGCCCTTGCCCTCGGACGAATTCGGCGCGGGGGCGAAGGTCTTGGCGATCAGGCAGATCTTGCTCGTGCCAATGTCGAGCGCAGCGACGACGCGCTGGCGCTTGCTCCTGATCGTGGTCGTGTAGCCCATCCCCCTGCCTCTTCTTAGGTCTTGCCTTTGCCCGGCGCAGTCTTGGTGCTCGAGGTTGGAATCTCAGGCGCGGCGCCGGCGTCGGGTGAGGACGCGTCGGCTTCCTCGCGCCGCCGCACGGTGACGCGGTCGAGCAGCCGAACGACGGCGGCGATGTCGCGGTTGAGCAGCTCGCGTTCTCCGGCGTCGAGTTTGATCAAGAGGTCAGCGCCTCATCGACATTGTCATCGGGCAGCATGATCTCGAGGCCGAGGCGAGCTTCAGCGTCCATGCCGTTTCTCGCCGACCCTGAGTGCCGCGATCATCATCTGCCTGAGGTCGCCATAGCGCTTGAGCGCGTCGTAGAGAGCCGGAGCGGCCTTGGCGGCGCCCTCACCCACTACGAGCGGAAGGTCGGCCAGAGGCTTCGCGCAATGCCGGCGCGAGCATCACGCCCTCGGCGTCGACCACGAGGTCTGGCCGTGGTTCTGCCAGATCGCATACGGCACCCGCTCCTCGATCTGGACCTGGAGCGTCGAGGGCAGGAGGCGCATGACCTGCGCGTGCCTGATCGATGGCACCCCTTCGAGGCGGGCCTTGGCGGGATCGGAATCGAAGCCCAGCATCATGGTCGGGCACCGGCCTTGAGCGCCGCGGTGATCTCGGCGTCGGTCGCGTGCGACTGGCCCTCGACGGTGATGCGCTTCACGCCGAAGCCGGCGGCGACGGCGAGCTTCTCGACCCCGCCGTTCAGCGCGTCGAAGTCGTCGGTCCGGCCGCCGATCCAGCGCGAGAAGCAGAGCGCTCGCCAGAAACAGCACGCAGACGATGAGCCATTTGCCGCGCACGCGGTCGCCGTTGAGCCTGCTGAGGCAGGCCTCGGGGCTTCGGGTGACGAGACGGCGGGCGCCGGCAAGCACGGGCAGGCCGGGCGGATTCGCGCGGTGGCGACGCCGCGCGCGAGCAGCGCGTCAGCCGATCCCTTTCTCCTGGCCTGTCCCCTTGCGGGGCCTAGCGATTGCACGACGCGTCCTCCACGATCCAGCGCGAGCGTCCGAACGAGCGGCCAGCATGAGCGGCAGCTTGTAGAGCGAATGCCCACGTCATGCCAGGCTGGGTGTTGACCTCAAGGGCATCATTTCCCCCGCGCCTTCGGCCGGTCGTCGAGCGAAAGCTCGGCAACGAATGCCCCGGCAGCCCAGTGCCCTATGAGCCGCCAGGGACAGCTTCTGAGCCAATTGGTAAACATTTGGTTTAGCGGGCGCCGGCGTATGTGAATTGATCTGCTCGGGGGCGTATTTCGCGTCATAGTCGTAAAAGGCCAGTCCCTCGGCCGGGCGGATTTCGATCACCCCGAAGCGGCCTCCTTCACCAGCGGCGCAAGTCAGCTCCCTGCTCGCGACATACGCTCGACCATCACCTCCTCGCCGAGCGTCCAACTGCAGAGGTCAGCTCCTGGGGCGGGTGGCGCTGGTCCTCGCGCACGGTAGACGCCGACACTCCAGCCCTCGGTCTGGCGGGCGCGGTCGATCACGTAAGGCGGCTTCGACCGCACGCGCGGGCGGCCTCGGCGCGAGATGACCATGCTCTCGGCGACGGACTCCTCGCCGGCGGCGAGCACCGCCTTGGCGCGCTCCTTATGCATGGCGAGCGCGGAGGCAAGCACGCCGAACTGGGTGTAGGCATGCCGAGCGTCTCGAGCACGCCCTGGATGCAGCCGTCCTCGCCGTAGCGCCCATGCAGAGCGTTGAAGCAGACATCGCGCTTGAGCTTGGGCGTAGCTTGCCGCTGCCACAGCGTCGCGGCCGACATCGAGCCCGTCGACGGTGAAGCCTTCGCCTTCGAGCGCATTGGCGCAGGCCGCGCCCGAGCGAAGCGACACCTCGCGCGTCATCTACGAGCCGCCCATCAGGACGGCAACGTGGGGGGCTTGGGGCATATCTCGTCCTTCCGCTTGTGATCCTTCGCTCGCCCACGGCTTTAGCTGAATTCGGGCGGGTTGAGATCGTGCTTGAACACGCGGGCGCCCCTGTCGGGGATCAGGCGAGGCCGCTAGCCTGCTCCTTATCCTCAGCGACCACCGATCCAGGAGTGATCAGATCACCCTCCGTTTTCGCGCAGCGCTCGGCCTGACCCTGCTCGCGCTCGGCTCACCGGCGTTGGCCGAGACGGCGACCAAGGCGAGCAAGGTCGTGGCGGCCATTCCCAAGCTCAAGCAGCCGGCGAGGGACGCGATCGCCAAGGGCCAGGTGCCGGGGCTCGCCATCGCCATCGTCTACAAGGACGAGGTGGTCTATCTCGGCGGGTTCGGGGTGCGCGAAGCGGGCAAGCCCGGCAAGGTCGACGCCGACACCGTGTTCCAGCTCGCCTCGTTCTCGAAGCCGATGTCGGCGACCGTGGTCGCCGGCGGCGTGGTCAGCGACGGGGTCGTCGCCTGGGATAGCCGCATCGCCGATCTCGTACCGCCTTCAAGCTGCACGATGCTGATCCGACCGAGCAGGTCAACGCCGACCGACCTGTTCAATCACCGGAGCGGCCTGTCCGGCAATGCCGGCAACGACCTCGAGGATCTCGGCTACGACCGCGCCACGATCCTCTCCCGCCTGCACCTTCTGAAACCGACATCGAGCTTCCGCGCGGGTGATGCCTACAGCAATTTCGGGCTGACCGAAGGCGCAGTCGCCGCCGCCAAGCCGACCGGCAAGCTCCGGAGGATGTGTGCGAGGAGAAACTGTACAAGCCGCTCGGCATGGACTCGACCAGCTCGCGCAACGCCGATTTCCTCAACCACGAGAATTGCGCCGAGCTGCATGTGCCGATCGACGGAAAATGGACCGCGCTTGTCAAGCGCGATCCTGATCCTCAGGCGCCGGCCGGCGGCGTGAGCTCCATGTGGCGCGACCTCGCCCAGTGGATGCGGCTCGAGCCTGGAATGGCAAGATAATGGGGGTGCAGCTGATCAAGGAGGAGGCGCTCGCGCCGACGCATCAGCCGTTGTTCGATCGCGGAAAGAATTGGGCGACCTGGTTGTAGAGGCCTTCATGGACGCGCCGGAATATCGACTTCGTCGGCCACGGCACGGTGTGGGGCCATGCCGGCGCGTTCAGCATGGGCGCGCACACCTTGGTGAGCTTGCTGCCGTCGGAGCAGCTCGGCATCGTGGTGCTCGCCAACGCCTTCGACGGGGCGTCACCAGGGTCTCGCCGACAGTCTTTCTTCCATCTCGTGCTCGCCGGCGCGCCGAAGCAGGACGACGCCACGCAGTGGAACGCCGTGTTCGACTTCTTGCTGTTCGGGCCGGCGATCGAGGCGGCGAAGAAAGTCTATGCGTGAAGCCCGCGACGCCTTCGCCGGCCCTGCCGCTCTTCTCGATGCCGGCAACTATGCCAACTACTATCTCGGCGAGGCGGTGGTGGCCGAGAAGGATGGCGGCCTGGTGCTGAAGCTTGGGCCTGACGGGCGAGTTGTGCGCGCGGTCTACTTCTACTGCGACCATTCGATCATCCCACCGCCGAGATGCCCGACATGCCGTATTCGCCGTGACCTTCGCGATCGGCCCCGACCAGAAAGCGAGCCAGGTCACCATCGTACGGATTGAACGACAACGGCCAGGGCGTGCTGGCCCGGGTGAAGTGGCTGATCGAGGTGGGTTGCCGAGGTGCTTGATTTCCCATCGAGCTCCACCCCACGTTCCTCGACGCGCGCGCGCACCGTCTCGCCGAGCTCCTCGACGACCGGCGCCGCGGCTTGCATCGCCCTCGTCGATGAGGAAGTTGCAATGCATCGGGAAGAACTTGGCGTCGCCGACCGCGAGCCCGCGGCAACCGGCGGCATCGATCAGCTGCCAGGCCTTCTTGCCGGAGGGTTCTTAGGTCTCGATGCGGTTGGGGCCCTTGATCGGCTGGGCCTGCTCGCGATAGGCGGCGATGTCGTCCATCTCGGCGAGGATCTTGGCGGGATCGCCGAAGACCCCAAACAGCGCCTCGGCGAAGATC
>CAWEZS010000008.1:0-179698 GCA_963813645.1 Terriglobia bacterium | reverse complement strand
TTCGCCACGCTGTGCTCGAAGCCCGAGCCGATGAAGGCAAAGAGGCACCAGAAGATGAGCACCAGCCGCGCGGTCTCGTCCTTGGTCCGCAGTGCCATCCAGACGGCGAGGCACACCAGGGCGTTGCAGAGCACGCGCGGAAGAACAGCTCGCTCGCCGGCGCCGTCAGTCGGCCGAGACGACGCCGAGCACGAAGTCCCTCGCCGGCGCCTTGCTCAGCACGCCGGAGGCCACGGTGGCCAGGGCGAGGAGCAGCGAGCCGGCGAGGTTGCCGATGAAGCTCGCAATCCACACCCAGCCGAGGGCGCCCGAGTTCACCGTCCGGGAGAGCAGGCCCACGGTCATGATGAGGTTGTTCCCGGTGAAAAGCTCCGAGCCGGCGAAGATGACCAGGGTGAGGGCGACGCCGAACGAGGCGCCCATCACCGCCTTGGTCGCGCCCGAGCCGGTGGCCGCCAGCGGCGCGCCGATGGCGAAGATGAGGACGATGCCCAGTCCCACGTAGGCCCCCGCCATCGCGGAGAGGACGAGGTACTGCAGGGACCGTGTCGAAGCATTCCGGCCTTGGTCCGTGCGGCACCGGCGGCGGTGGCAATCGTCTCATGCTCCATCGTGCTCTCCAGGGCGCGGATACCGCGATGCACGAGGACCCGCCCGCGCTCGATGCGGACCTCGTAGGTGGGAACGCTAATCTTTGGATTGTCCAGGCACCGACCGGTGCGCAGGTCGAAGTTCTGCTTGAAGATGGGAGAGGCAATCTTCGGGACGCCTCCCTTGTCGCCCACGATGCCCCGCGAGAGGACGAAGGCCTTGCTGAAGGAATAGAAGTTCCCGATGGCGTAGACCGCATCCGCCGTGCGGACGATGGCCACCTGGCGGCCGCCGACCAGCGCGCAGACGCCGGTCCAGGGGACGATCTGGTCGAGGTCGCAGACGTCCGCCCACCGCGACGCCTCGGGTTCGAGCGCGACGGCTGTCATCCGGCCTCCTGCGGGACGAGGTGCTTCTTCTCCTCCCAGGTGGCGGGCCGGTGCTGCGCCCGCTGCGGGACCCGGACCAGGCTCGGGTCGGGGTCGGGGGAGTTCACGAAGGTGCAAAGCGCGCGAGCTTCGCCGGGTCCTCGAGCGTCGAGGCCCACTCGCAGCGGTAGGTGTCGACCACGCGCGGCATGTCGGCCTCGAGATCGGCGGGATGCCAAGCTTGTCCCCGATCAGACCTGCCGCAGGTAGTCGATACCGCCCTCGAGGTTGTTGAGCCACGCGCGGTGCGCTGCAGCCGGTCGGCGGTGCGCACGTAGAACATCAGGAAGCGATCGACGTAGCGGACCAGGGTGTCCTCGTCGAGGTCGGTGGCAACAGCAGATGCGCGTGCTGCGGCTTCATGCCACCGTTGCCGCAGAGGTAGAGATTCCAGCCCTTCTCGGTGGCGATGACGCCCGAAGTCCTTGCCCTGCGCCTCGGCGCACTCGCGCGTGCAGCCGGAGACGGCGAACTTCAGCTTGTGCGGAGCGCGGAGGCCCTTGTAGCGATTCTCCAGCCGGATGGCGAAGCCGACCGAGTCCTGCACCCCGATAGCGGCACCAGGTGCTGCCGACGCACGACTTCACCGTGCGCAGCGCCTTGCCGTAGGCGTGGCCGGACTCAAAGCCTGCGGCGATGAGCTCGCGCCAGATCTCCGGCAGCTGCTGGAGCCGCGCGCCGAACAGGTCGACGCGCTGGGCGCCGGTGATCTTCGAGTAGAGGCCGAACGCTGCGCGATCCGCCCCAGGGCGATCAGCTGGTCGGGGGTGATCTCCCCGCCGGGCACCCGGGGGACGACCGAGTAGCTGCCGTCGCGCTGGATGTTCGCCAGGAAGCAGTCGTTGGTGTCCTGGAGCCCGAGCTGGATCGTCCAGCACGTGCTCGTTCCAGGAGGACGCCAGGATGGACGCCACGGCGGGCTTTGCAAATCTCACAGCCCGTGCCTCGGCCGTGCCGGGCGAGGAGCGCCTCGAACGTCCGCAGCTCGTGCAGCCGGACGAGATGGAAGAGCTCCTGCCGCGAGTGCGGGAAGTGCTCGCAGAGGTGGTTGGAGACCTTCTTGCCGGCCCGCTTCATCTCCAGGGTGAGCAGCTCGCCGAGCAGCGGCCACAGGAGCCGCAGCCGGTGCCAGCGGTGGTCGCAGCCTTGATCGCCCCGACCGAGGACAGGTCCTGGCAGCGGATCGCCTCGCAGATGACGCCCTTGGCGACGTTCTGGCAGGTGCAGATGGTGGCCGCGCTCGGGAGCGCATCGACGCCGGGCAGTGCCGCTGCTCCGTCGATGCGGGGGAGGATGAGCTGCTCGGCCCGTCGAGGAGGGCGGCCTTGCTCTGGGTGAGCGAAGCAAATGCCCGTAGCTCGAGGCTTCGCCGACCAGCACCCCGCCGAGGAGACGCTGGCGGTCGGCGCTGAGGACGAGCTTCTTGTAGACGCCGGAGACCGCGTCGGTGAAGGCGACGATGCGGGCGCCGGGCTGGGTGGCATGGGCGTCACCGAAGCTCGCCACCTCGACGCCCATGAGCTTGAGCTTGGTGCTCATGTCGAAGACGCCGAGACGGTCGCCGCCGCTGTTCAGGGTGGCCACTGCGGTGCGGGCCATCTGGTAGCCGGGGCCGACGAGGCCGTAGGTGCGCCCCTCGGCAGTACGCGCACTCGCCGATGGCGAGAATGTCCGGGATCGGACGTGCGGCAGTGCTCGTCGATAACGATGCCGCCGCGCTCGCCGACGCCGAGGCCGCACTGTCGGCCAGCTCGTCGCGGGCCCGGATGCCGGCGGAGAAGACGACCATCTCGGTGGCGAGCACGCCGCCGTCCTCGAACTGGATCTCGGTGACCCGGCCGCTCCGGGAGACGATGCGGCTGGTGTTCTTGCCGGTGTGGACCGAGACGCCCAGGGCCTCGATCTTCGCGCGGAGGATGTCCGCGCCGCCGTCGTCGATCTGCATCGCCATCAGCCGGGGGGCGAACTCGACGACGTGGGTCTCGAGCCCCATGCGGGTCAGCGCGTGGGCGGCCTCGAGGCCCAGCAGGCCGCCGCCGATGACCACCCCCGTCTGGACCTGCTTGGCCCAGAGGCGGATCCGCCCCAGGTCCTCGATGGTCCGGTAGACGAAACAGCCCCACGCGTCCCGGCCGGAGATCGGAGGAACGAAGGGCGCCGACCCGGTCGCGAGGACCAGCACGTCATACGGGATGCGCTTGCCTTCGGCGGAAAGTATCTGCTTTTGCTGACGGTCGATGCGGCTCACCCGATCGCCGAGGTGTACGGTGACGCCGGCGTCCTCGTAACGGTGTGGCGTCACCAGGGAAAGGTCGGCTGCGGTCTTGCCGGCGAAGAAGAGAGGTGAGGTTCACCCGGTCGTAGGCCAGCCGGGGCTCCTCGCAGAAGGTGGTGATGGCCCAGTCGTCCCGGTGATCGCTCTCGAGCAGGAGCTCGAGGAAGCGATGCCCGACCATCCCGTTGCCGACCACGACGAGGTTCTTTTTCGTCATGGGGCCAGACACACCAGCAAGCGCGATGCCACCCGTGACGCGGCGCGTTCTCCTGCTGGGCTCCTCGAAGCCATCCGAGCTCGACCGACAAAACTGTCTAAATCGCTGCGGACTCAGACAAATTTGTTCGAATGGCTTCGGCGCGAATTCTGGGGTCGCGGGGACGCCGGACGGAACCTGGCGCGCGGCTCCCACGCCACGTTCGCCACCCGCCGAGCCGGAAGCTACAAATCTGTCTGGAGCGCGCTCGGAGTTACAAATCTGTCACCAGCGCCTGGGCGGCGCCTCAGCGCTAGGTCCAGGACAGGTCGTGCTTCGACAGAGGCAGCGAGCGCACCCGCTTGCCGGTCGCGGCGAAGATCGCGTTGCACACCGCCGCGATCACCGGCGGCAGCGCGGCTCGCCGAGGCCGGTGGGCGCGAAATCGGTCTTCCGGAAGTGGACCTCCACCGGGATGGTCTGCTGGATGCGGAGCATCGGGTAATCGTTGAAGTTGCTCTGCTCCGTCCGGCCGCCGGCGAAGGTAATCTGCTGGCCCAGCGCCTCGGAAATCCCGTCGAGCACCGCGCCCTGCGCCTGGTTCTCCGCCATGCTCGGGTTGATGATGGTGCTCCCGATGTCTCCCGCCACCCAGACCTTCTCCACGCGGAGCTCGCCCTTCTTGCTGACCGAGACCTTCGCCACCTCGGCAAAGTGGCCGCGGTGGCTGAAGTAGAAGGCGACGCCCATGCCCGAGCCGCGCGGAAGCTTGGTCTTCCCCCAGCCGGACTTCTCGGCGACGATGGTTTCCTGCTTACTTGGTACGGTTGGTCTTGCTGACACCGGCGATGGCGGCCCCGACGCTGCTGACCTCGAAGTTCAGCTCCACCGTGACCTCCCCGTTCAGGTGCACCGTGGGGGTGAGGGTGAGCTTGAGGCCCAGGTCGCGGTACTCGACACGGGTCTCGGTCGTGGTGCCCACGGTCCCGGTCGTCCCCGTGGTCGGTGTGGTCGTCGTGGCTCCGAGCGTATTGCTGGAGATCGACGAGATCTGGAAGGGCCGCCGCTCGCCGATGAGCAGGCGGGCCTTCTGCCGATCGAGGATCCGGATGGTGGGGTTGGCGAGGTTCTTCGTGGTTCCGTCGTTCTTGACGAGATTCAGGATCAAGGCAGGATTCGTGAAACTGACCGTGCTCCCGAACCGGAGGGCCGGCCAGATGGCGCCCACCGGGATGCCGGTAGGTAGCGCCATCGTCGCCGTCAAGGTACGGGGAGAGAAGTCAATCCCGAGGTTCTGCAGGGAGTTGCGATCGATCTCCAAGACCTCCAGGTCGATCTCGACCTCGGCCACGCCCCGATCGTTGGCGTCCAGGACCTTGCGGGCCAGCTCGATCTTCTCCGGCGTCTCCCGGACGACCAGGGCGTTCAGTTTCTCGTTCACGAAGACCTGGCGCGTGTTGAGGATCGTCCGCAGGAGGTTCACGGCCACCTTGGCGTCGGCGTCGGTGAGGTAGAAGGTCTGGACCGTCAACTCGTCGTACTGCTGGCGTTTCCCGGGGTTGTCGGGGACCACGATGACGGTGTTCTCGGCGACCCGCTTGGCGAACAGGCGGTTGGAGGCGAGGATGAGGTTGAAGGCCTCGCGCAAGGGCAGGTTCTGGAAGAAGGTGGTTATGCGCTTCGGCTGGAGCGACTCGTCGGTGAAGATGTTCACCCCCGCGGTGCGGGCGAACACCTCCAGCACCTCTTTGATGTCGGTCTCGCGAAAACGGAGGGTCACGGGTTTGGTGGCGAAGAGCTGCACCGCCGCCCGCTCCGCGTCCTCGGCCTTGGCCGCCTCCGCCGCCAGCTTGAGGGTGAGCTCTTGCTTCAGGGCCCTCGCCGCGGCGTTGGTCGGCTCCAGCCGGAGGACGGACTGCACCTCGGCCAAGGCCGCCTGGGTCTCACCCTTGGCCTGCCGGTCCCGTGCGCGGGTCAGCTTCTCCTGGATTACGCCGGCCCGGGCCAGGCGACCGAGCCCCGCCAAGGCCGCCTGGTTCTCGCCGTTGTAGGTCAGGGCGCGGCGGTAGAGCGCATCGGCTTCGGCCAGCCGGGCGGCCTGCTCGGCCGCCTGGCCCTGTTGGACCAGTTGATCGGACGCTTCCAGCATCGCGCGGGCCAGCCCCAGGCGCGCCTCCAGGTTCCGCGGGTCGCTCCGCGCGGCGTCCTGGTACGCGCGGACCGCCTCTTCCCAACGCCCCTGTTGAGCCAACTCTTCCCCGCGCTGGATGGGGAACTCGAGGGCGCAAGCGGTGAGGAGACTTCCCACCACAAGGGGGATGAGGCGCCTTCGAATTTCGCCGATACATGAAGTAGTCATCGTGGTCCCTCGCCGAGGTCTAAGCGGATGATTTGCGTAAATCAAAGCATTTCTGCCCGCGCTAGGGCGGGCCACGACGCGAGCCTGGTCTAGGAACGACGGAAGGTGGTGGCAGAGGTGTTCCAGCCTCGGGGATCGGAGACATTGCCGGGCCCGCCCCGATGGGCCGAGCAGGCGTGACGATTTCTGGCGCTCGGGGAGAGGCCCCCGCTTCGGTCGCCAGCGAGAGCCGGACCTGCTTGTCTCCGGCGGGAGACCCAAGAATCACGCTATCGTCGCGGACCTCCATCACGCGAAACCGTTCCCCCAGTAACCCGCCAACAGCGACGGTGTGGACTTCCTGTCCTCGCACAATGAATGCCGTGGACACGTCGCCCGCCTGGAGAAAGCCCACGTACCGAAGCTGCTTGGCCTCCTCCTGGAATGGATCCGGCGGCGGCGCCGGCGCCGGGCCCGGTAGCCCGCCGGGACCAACGGCAGACGAGGGCGGCGGTGGCGGCGGTGGCGGAGGGCTACTGAAAATACTCTGGACTTCCGCGGGGTAGGGAGGCCGCGGCACGTTCAGGAGGTCGGTCTTCAGGTGCGGCATCTCGCCGGCTGGCGTGCGAGGCGTGCGGGCAGCCGTCGGGGCCGGCCCGGAGCGCACCGGCTGGTCGCCAGGCAGGCGCACGAAAAAGACCAGCGCCCAGACGCCCAGCAGTACCGCCAAGATGATCACCTTTGCCCGCGTTGTTCGCATGCTCACGCCGTCCGGTTGCAAACCCTAACGAAGGTACAGGCCCAACTGCAGTTGGGCCTGTACGCCTGCGGTGCCTTTCAAGTCTTTGATGGACAACCGCTCGATGACCAGAAACCGCCGCAGGCCCTCCAACTCATAGAGAAAACGTCGCAGCTTCTCGTACGGACCGTCGACCCCCATCTGAACCGTCACCTTGGTCAGGCCGGTCTCCTTCATCGCGGCCGGCCGGTAGTCCGTATCGGGAACGTGCAGAGCGAGTGAACTCGCCAGCTTGGTAAGTCGACCCATGAGACCCACCAAGTCTGTCCGACCGGGGAAACCGCGTGAGAACTCTTCAACGTCACGCATGGCCGTCAGGATGTTCTCGCTGGAGCGACCTTCCCGCTGAAGGCTCCGCACCTGCTGTTCCAGGTCCCGGGTCCGACCTTCAAAGTCGAGACGCGCTTGGCGTGCCGGGAAAAACAGGAAAGCGAAAACCAAGACATTGGCGGCGAGGAGTGCGACCAGCGCCCCCCACCCCCAGATGGCCCGCGTGTCTCGCGTCGTCATTGGGCACGCCCTTTGTAGATCAGGCTGACGGAGAAGTCCAACGTCTCGGGAGCGCCCCCCACAGCCTTGTGCGTCGCTTGATGCAAGAGGAAAACATCCCGGAACGCCGTCCGCTCCTCCAGGGCGCGTAACAGCTTGGTGATGTCCTCGAACGAGCGCGCCTCGCCGCCGAGGGCGACCTTTCCCGTCGACAGATCGGGCTGGATCGTGCCCACGGTGACTCCCGGCGGGACGGACCGCTCCAGTTCCGTCAACAGGCCGATCCACGAAAAAACGGACGCCTCCAAGAGCTGATTGTAGGCAGCGACCCTCGCTTCGTATTGCTTGACCGTCTCGCTGGGAAGCTGCGTTCGAATGGCCTGCACTTGACTTTGATGTCCGCGAAACTCCGCCTCCATGCTGGCAAGGCGCGCTTCGACAGTCTGGTTCTCGCGACGTTGGGCGACCCAGAGGAAAAGTTGGGCGGCGAGTACGAGGACGAGAACGACGCTCGCCACTCCCAGGAACAGGAGCATACGTCGGTCGCGACGATAGTTGAGGGCGGCGAGGTTGAATCCTGTTATTACCATGGCCTGATCGCGGCCCCGAGGGCCGCTCCCCACCGGGTCAGTTCCTCGGCGATCCCCCGTGGTCTCGTGCCTGATGCCAACGCCGGACTGAGATCGAGGGCGCTCACGGGAAGCTCGAGCCAGCGCGCCAAGCCGGTGGCGATCTCCACCGTCCGAGGACCCATGCCGTGGACGAAGAGATGGTCCAGTGGGCCGACGTCCTCGGTCTCTTGGAAAAAGGCGAGCGAGTCTGCGACTTCCCGAATGAGTCGGACACCCTTGTCGCCATTGGTGTCGTCCGCGGCCAGGATGCGCCAGAGTCGGGGCCGGCCTTCTTGCACCACGAGCAGCGTGGCACGCGGCCCCTCGGCGGTGAGCAGGCCCGTGGACCGCGAGGCGAGTTGAGCCGATGCGGCTTGGGCCAGCGCCACACTCCTGGCGTCCAGCGTGGCCGCGAGAAAGTCGGCGGCCTTTAGGGTCCGTTCGTACTCTGCCAGGATACCGCCATGGGCGATCAAGCACGTCAATCGCAACCGCCCATCTGGCCCCGCACCGGCCTCGACGTAGTCCAAGCGGGCCTGCTCCGCCGGGAAGGGAAGCAGGTCGCGGGCTTGCCAACAGAGGAAGCGGCGCGCAGCGTTCCGGTCCGCGGGCAACTCGTCCGTGGAAATCGTCCGTAGGAGAAACAGTGGGTCCGGCAACACCACGCGGACCCAGCCTCGACAGCCAGCGCGCCGTCCCAGGTCGCGGAGTAGCTTGGCCAAGGCGTTGACGTCGGTGAGATTCGTGTCCTTGACCGAAGGGTGTACCAAGCCCGTGGGTACGGGTATCTCCGCGGCGCGGCGGAGGTGAATGCGTCCGCGGCGGAGGTCTGCCCGCGACAGCCGAATGCGATCCGACGCGATCTCCAGTCCCCAAGCCATCGGCTCCCCGGCCTTTCCACTTACTCCGCGTAGGTTACCCGATTGATCTCGGCCACCGACGTGACGCCTGCGCGGGCCTTGGCGAGGGCGGCGTTTCGCAGGAGAACGGTACCGCCCGCCTGGGCGCCGGCATAGATTTCGGTCGCCGGTCGCCGCTCCATGATCAATCCCCGGATCGTATCGGTCACCTCGACCAACTCGGCCACCGCGCTCCGCCCTCGAAATCCCGACCCCTGACACTCATCGCACCCGGTCGCCTCGTAGAACGTGTGGCCCGCATCCGTCGCCGCATCCAGCCCAAACTCCTCCAGGGACTCGGGTGTATACTGGACCTGCCGCCGGCACGCCCGACACAGGACGCGCACGAGGCGTTGCGTCATGATGCAGTTCAGCGAAGAGAGGAAATGGTACGGCTCGAGTCCCATGTTCAAGAAGCGCCCCAGGACGTCCATGACGTTGTTCGCGTGGACGGTGGTGAAGACGAGGTGGCCGGTCAGGGCGGACTGGACGGCGATCTGCGCCGTCTCCGGGTCGCGAATCTCGCCCACCAGAATCTTGTCCGGGTCGTGGCGCAGGATGCTGCGCAAACCGCGCGCAAAGGTCAGGCCCTTCTTCTCGTTGACGGGAATCTGGACCACGTTCTTGAGCTGATACTCGATCGGGTCTTCGATGGTAATGATCTTGTCGGTGCCCGTGTGAATCTCGGAGATGGCGGCGTACAGGGTCGTCGTCTTTCCCGACCCGGTTGGGCCCGTGACCAGGACCATCCCGTGTGGGCGATGGATGTGCCGCCGCAGGCGACGGAGGTCCGTGCCGGCGATCCCTAAGATTTCGAGCTTCAAGTCGGCAAGCTCTTTGGTGATGGCCTCCTTGTCCAGGATTCGAATGACCACCGCCTCGCCGAAGTTGCTGGGAAGGATGGACACGCGGAAGTCGATGGAGCGGTCGCGGATGCGCAGTTTGAACCGACCATCCTGGGGGACACGGTGCTCAGCGATGTCAAGTTCCGCCATGATCTTGATCCGGGAGACGATCGTGTCCTGGTGTCGGCGGTCCAAAGGATCCATGGCAGGATGGAGCATCCCGTCCACCCGGAACTTCACATACACGTGCTTCTCGCTGGACTCGACGTGAACATCGCTGGCCCGGTGCTCAAGGGCGTTCAGAAGGATGGTGTCGACGAGGCGGATGGTGGGACTGGCGTCTTCCGCCTGGGGTTCGACGGCAACGGCGCTGCCTTCGTCGTCGGCCTCGGCCAACTTGAAGCCCTCGCTGATGGTGTTCAGCACCTGCTGCGACGCGTCTACCCGGCCTAACCGTTCCAACAGGGTCGCCCGGGTGGTCAGCATGAGGTCCACCGGGCCGCCGTGAGACTGGACCAGGTCGTCCTTCAAGAGCACGTTTCCGGGATCGGCGACGGCCACGACGAGACGGGACTTGTCGTGGCGGATGGGCAGATAGAGATCCCGCCGCATCCGCTCCAACGGAAAGGCCTCGAGGATTCCGGTTTCGAGTGGAGTATTGGTCAGATCGACGATCGGCAGATCATGGAGCCGGCTAAAGGTCTCGACGAGACGCTCCTCCGTGAGGAGGCCCAACTCGACCAGATGCCAGGCCAAACCACCGCGCAGCCCATTCCGCTGTCGCAGGACCTGGTCCAGCTGCGAACGGGTGAGGTGACCCTCGCCAATCAGTGCGTCTTCCAGCGTTCGGTACTGTGCCATATTCGCGTCTTCGAGGCGGCTGTTTCGCTGCTATAAAGCAAGAACCAGGCCAGGTCAGACCACTGCCTGGACCCTACCGTACGACCGACGAAAGATGGAAGATGGGCAAGTACATCACGATCACGATGGCGGCCACAATGAGCCCCATCCCCATCATGATCACGGGCTCGATCGCGGCTGTGAGGGACGTGAGCCGTGTATCCAACTCGGAGTCGTACAAATCGGCGACGTGACCCAACATCTCCCCCAGCGCTCCGCTGTTTTCCCCGACCGCCACCAGCTCCAGGAAGAGAGGGAACGCAATGCCCGTCTTCCCTAGAGAATCCGCCAGGCTCCCGCCGGCGGCCACTCGAGGCACGGCGGTCCGCAGCCGGTCGGCCAAATACGCGTTCCCCACGGTTCCAAGGGTGGTCTCGAGCGACGGAATCATTGGGATGCCGCCTGCCTGCATCATGGCCAATGTTCGGGCGAAGCGGGAGAACAGGTACCCGCTTACCAGGGCTCCGAACCACGGAATGTGCATGATCCATCGGTCCGTCACATGCCGCCCGTGGCCAGTGCGACGCCAGCGCCACAAAGCAAGCCCCGCCCCAAAGACGGCGAGGAGGACCACCGGGAGCATGCTTTGAAGGTGGCCCGTGATCATGAGAAGGACGCGGGTCGGCACCGGAAGCTCCGCGTCAACATCACCGTAGATCCGACTGAATGTCGGGACCACAAACGTCAAAAGGAACACGATGACTGCGCACGACGCCGTGATGAGAATGGCCGGGTACGTGAGGGCTGCCCGGAGTCGTTGGCGCAAGCCGATCATACGCTTCTGATACTCCACATACCGGGTGAGGGCGTCGACGAAGTTGCCGCTCTGTTCTCCCGCGTGCAACGAGGCCGTGTACAATGGGCCAAACACGGTGGGATGCTTGGCCATCGCCGCCGACAGGGCGGCGCCGGCTCTGACGTCCTCCCGTACGAGCTCCAAAATTGCCCGGAGGCGGGGCAGTTGGTTCCGCTCGCGCAGCAGGTCCAAGACGACAATGATCGGGAGTCCCGCTCGGACCAAGGCCAAGAGTTCTTGGTTGAATACCAAGAGAGACCGAGCGCTGACGCGGGAAGCCAGTATCGTCGGGAGGCGCAGTCGGGACCCCTGGCGTGCGGCGGTCGAGGCTCCAAAGACAAAAAATCCTTTGGTTTCGAGGCTTCGCCGAGCCGACTCGGCGCTGTCCGCCTCGACCTCGAGAGCCTGAATGGATCCCGTGGGTGTTCCGACTTTGAATGAATAGTTCGCCATATGTATATCTTGCCGCCGGTAGCTACTATGATGAGCGATCATTTTATAGACCACGTAGAGAATAACGCAAGGGAATTGTGGGATTGTACATCACGCGGAGTTCTTTCTTGACTCCTGCCGTTGACAGCTTATGCTTTTTAGGCACTGGAGCGACCGACCACACCCCTGAACGCCGTTGGCACCGGTTCCAGGGCGCTTCCGGAGTCCTTCCATGCGGTATCCGAGTCTATTCCCCGTCACGTATTTCGTGTATGGTGCTGCCGGGATCGCGTGTATCCTCGCGGTGTTAACGGTCCTGGTCTGGCTGTGCGTGGGTCGGAACCCCTCACCACCGCGGAAACTGGGCGGTCAGGAATTCATCTGGACCTTGGTCCCGGTGGTGGTCTTGTTGGCGCTGACTGTCGTGGGCGAGATTCCGCGAGGCTGGAAGAAGGCCATGACTGGTCAGGCGCGGGTTGATGTCCACGTCTTGTCGAAGCCAGGGTGGTAGGGCAGCCGACCTTTGGGCCTCAGTAGTGCGGGGCGGGAAGGAGTGGAGATGGCAACGGCGGATTCCGTGAACAGGGAAATCGGCGTACCTCCACATCCGTGGCCACACCGCCTTGCGCTGATCACCACGGGCGCAACGTTTGTCTTGATCTTGGCCGGGGGTGTGGTGACCAACACCGGAAGCGGCATGGCGGTACCGGATTGGCCGAACACGTTCGGGTACAACATGTTTCTCTACCCGTGGTCGAAGATGGTCGGGGGGATCTTCTATGAGCATGTGCACCGACTCATCGCTTCTCTGGTTGGCTCCTTGACATTGACCCTCGCCGTTCTTCTGTGGGCGTTCGAGCCGCGGCATTGGCTTCGCGGATTGGGAATCGCAGCGCTGATCGCCGTCGCCGTCCAGGGCGTCCTGGGTGGTTTGCGCGTTGTCCTGGCCCAGAGGCTCTGGCGATCGTGCACGGGGCGTTCGCCCACGCCTTCTTCGGCCTCGTGGCGGCCATTGCACTGTTCACGTCGCCCAGTTGGAACGCACCAGTCTCGGTCATCTCCTCGACCGATGCCCGGCGGCTGAGGCGCCTGGCGCTGTCCACCACGATCGGTCTCTACGTTCAAGTCGTCTTCGGAACGCTCGTGACGCACCGAGGTGCGTGGCTGGAGGCCCATCTCTTCGTCGCGGCGCTACTTTCCGTCGCCGTGATCCTGCTTGGCTTCCGGATCGTGTCTGGGCGGTCGCGGTGGCCCGAGCTGGTCGGACCGACGGAGATCCTTCGGGCGCTCTGGGTTGTGCAGTTGATCCTGGGTTTGGGCGCCTACGTTGCGAAGTTTCACGCCGCCGTGCTTCCCATCGGGGCGGTGCTTTCTCTCGCGCTTCCGGTGAGCCACCGCACTGACGGGGGGGCTGATGTTGATCACCAGCCTGGCGCTCACCCTGGGGATCTCTCGACGGACCGGTTGGCCCCTTGGCGCGAGGGACAGCGAACAACTCACGCCGCAGGTGACGGCATGACCCTCCGTACGCTGACGCTCGCCGCGACGCAGGTGTCCTCTCAGCAGCGAGCGCTGGATTTCCTTGTCCTGACGAAACCACGTGTCGTCTTGATGGTGTTGGTGACGACGTCTGTGGGCTTCCACGTGGGATCCGTGGGGCTGGCAGATCCTCTGCGTCTCCTGCACGCTTTGGTGGGCACCGGGCTGGCGGCGGCGGGATCTCTGGCGTTGAACCAGTGGCTGGAGCGGGATGTGGACGGCCTCATGGAACGCACGCGCCGGCGTCCGCTTCCCGACAAGCGAATCCAGCCAAAGGATGCGCTGCGTTTCGGCCTCGCACTGACGCTGGGCGGCCCGACGTATCTGGGGCTGACCATCGGCTGGCTCTGCGCACTCCTCGTCGCGGTCACCGCTGCCAGTTATCTATTGGCCTACACGCCCCTCAAGCGCCACTCCTCGTTGTGTACCGTGTTGGGGGCGATTCCCGGCGCACTGCCGCCCGTGGTGGGCTGGGTGGCCGCCCGCGGCGAGTTCGGGGTGGGCGCTTGGGTACTCTTTGGCATCCTCTTCCTTTGGCAACTCCCGCATACGCTTGCCATTGCCTCTGTCTATCGTCGGGACTACGCGCGTGCCGACCTCCGGATGCTGCCCGTCGTCGACCCGGACGGGGGGAGTACCGGCCGCCAAGTCGTGGTCAATTGCTTGGCGCTTCTGGCGGTGGGGCTTCTGCCCACACTCATCGGAATGACGGGACTGGTCTACTTCACGGGAGCGCTGTTGCTCGGAAGTGTCATGCTGGTGTGCGGCCTCGGGCTCGCCGCGACGCGTTCCCTGGGCGACGCTCGGCGATTGCTCTATGCGTCACTCGTGTATCTCCCCGCGCTGTTTGTCCTGATGGCGGTCGATAAGCTCTGAACAGGCTAACAGGCTGCTGAAAAAGGCCCATCTGCGGCGTTGGCCCGCCTCGGCACTCGCTGCGACGTACATCCAGTACGTCTGGACCCAGCGACTGGGTACCCCGGCCTACGGCGTGCCGCCTTGCATCTTGACCTTTTTGAGCAGCCTGCCCGTGCTCTCAGGGCAGCGCGAGGCAGCGGCGACGGATTACTACGAGGACCAGGCGGCAGGGATGGGGAGCCAACCCCGGCTCAGAAAATCAGCCAAGGTGAGGACGATCAGGATCAGAAACCAAAACACCCCCGCACCGGCGAAAACCCAGATGAGCCGCGAGCTATACCGTAGGTGCATGAAGTAGAGCACGACCAGCAGCGCTTTCGTGACCGCGATGGTGATGGCGGCGAGCGCGTTCGCGATGTGTAATCGCCCACCGCCGAGATCGAAAGATGCCAGGCCCACGGTGAGGCCGGTCAATAGAATCAGGCCGACAAAAATTCCCACATAGAGCCGGAGAGGAACGACAGGGTGTGTCATGCGTGACGCGCCACCAGATAAAGGGTTGGAAACAGGAAGATCCAAACGATATCCACGAAGTGCCAGTACAGACCACAGACCTCCACGGGCGTGAAGTACGCCTCCGTGTACCTGCCGCGCCACGCGTTGACGAGCAGCCACGAGAGAAGCCCGATTCCCACCACCATGTGGAGCGCGTGGACGCCTGTCATGGCAAAGTAGAACGAGAAGAACAGCTGAGCTGCCTGGGTGTCCGATCCCTCCATGAGAAAGCCCCGGCCCGGCACGAGGTGCTGCTCGAACTTGTGCGCGTACTCGACCCCCTTGATGCCCAAAAACACCACTCCCAGGGCCATGGTCAGGATAAGGAAGAGCATCTGGCCGGTGCGCTGCCCCTGCTGGGCACTCCGCACCGCGAGCGCCATGGTCAGACTGCTGCCCAGGAGGACCATGGTGTTGACAGTGCCGAGCGTCAGGTCGAGGTGCTTGCTGCCCTCAGCAAAGGCCTCCGCGTGTCCCAGGATGTAGACAAAGAAGCCCGCGAAGAGACCCCCGAAGAACATGACCTCCGTGATCAGGAACGCCCACATGCCCAGGGTCGAGGCTTCGTACTGCTGTATGTCGTCGTCAAACTGATGGGCGACGTGGGACGCATGCTCAGACACGGTGCCCCTCCAATTGGGAGTCGTAGGCGTAGGCTTCCTGTGTGACCAGCGGCGTCTTGTCGAAGTTGAAGGTGGGGGGTGGGGACGGCGTCTGCCACTCCAGACCCTCCGCCCCCCAGGGGTTCGGACCCGCCTTCTGGCCATAGAACAGGGACCAGGTGAGATACACCACCGGGATGAGGTATCCCAGGCCGAGGATCGAGGCACCCGCCGTAGACATCACGTTCAAGAACTGGAATTCGGGCGGGTAGACGTGATAGCGCCGCGGCATGCCGAGGTAGCCCAGGACAAACTGCGGGAAAGAACGTCAGGTTGAAGCCCACGAACAAGATGGCAGCCGCCAGGCGGCCCCAGGCTTCCGGGATACATGCGTCCGGTGATCTTCGGCCACCAGAAATGGATGCCGCCCAGGTAGGCCATGACCATTCCGCCGACCATGATGTAATGGAAATGGGCAATGACGAAATAAGTATCGTGGACGTGCACGTCCACGGCGAGCGTCGCGAGGAAGAGCCCGGTCAAGCCCGCCAATGGTGAACAGGCCGATGAAACCGAGCGCGTAAAGCATGGGCGTGCTGAAAGAAGATGCGACCCTTTGTATAAGGTGGCCGTCCAGTTGAAGACCTTGATCGCCGATGGCACCGCGACCAAAAAACTCAGGACGGAGAAGACCATGCCGGCGTAAACAGATTGGCTGCGCGACAAACAGGTGATGTCCCCAGACGAGAAAGCCCAGGATGGCGATCGCCAGGCTGGCGAAGGCGACGAAGTTGTAGCCAAAGATCCGCTTGCGTGCGAAAGCAGGAGATCATTTCGCTGACCACGCCCATGCCGGGCAGGATCATGATGTAGACCGCCGGATGCGAGTAGAACCAGAAGAGGTGCTGGAAGAGGAGTGGATCGCCGCCGAGCTTGGGATCGAAGATGCCGACGCCCAGCAGATGCGCTCCACGGCCATCAAGCGCGAGGGTGATGGCCAGCACGGGGGTCGCCAGCACCATGATCAGGCTGGTGGCGTAGATGCGACCAGACAAAGAGCGGTAACCGAAACCAGGTCATGCCCGGCGCGCGCATCGTGTGGATGGTCACGATGAAATTGAGCCCGGTGAGGATGGAGGAGAAGCCGGCGATGAAAATGCCGAGCGCCATCGCGATCACGTGGCTGTTCGCGTAGGTGCGTGCTGTAGGGCGTGTAGAACGTCCAGCCCGTGTCCACGCCGCCGGCGATGACGGCATACAGGGTGAACATCCCGCCCAGCATGAAGATGTACCAACTCAGCAGGTTCAGCCGCGGAAAGGCCACGTCGCGCGCCCCGATCATCAGCGGAAGCAGGAAATTGCCCAGCACGGCGGGAATCGACGGGATCAAGGAAGAACCAGACCATCGATGACGCCGTGGATGGTGAACAGCTTGTTGTAGGTCTCGGATGTGACCAGATCACCGTGCGGCGTGATCAGCGACATGCGCAGCAGGCCGGCCATCGCGCCGCCGAAGGCGAAAAAGGCGTGATCGAGATAGGTAGAGGATGGCCGATCCGCTTGTGATCGGTCGTGAGGAGCCACGACTTCACGCTGTAGTCCACGTTGAGGTAGTTCGGGCGCACGTCCGTCTCCGCTCTGTTCATGGCTTTGCCTGCGCCTTCTCTTCCATTCGCAAGGACTTCACGTACGCGAGGAGCTGCACCAGTCCGTCTTCCGTGACCAAACCCTTGAACGTGGGCATGATTGGGGGATAGCCGGCGACGAGCTTGGCCTGCGGGGTCAGAATGGATTCCCGCACGTACGTGTCATCGACAAGGACGGTCGCGCCATTGGCCAATTTCTCTGTCTTACCAAATCTACCCACCAGGGACGGGCCACGGCCGGTGCCGTCCGCCCGGTGACAGGTGCTGCACCCCAGGCGAGCGAAGAGACGCTCACCGGCGGCCGGGAGCGACTCCTGGGCGACGCTGCCGGCGAGCCAGCGCTCGTAATCCGGCGGCTCCATGACCACGACTCGGCCGCCCATGAGGGCGTGGCTGGTGCCACAATACTGTGCGCAGAACAGGTAGTACTCGCCGACCTTAGTGGCCTGAAACCAGGCGCTGGTGTACTTACCGGGCACCACGTCGCGCTTGACGCGGAAGGCCGGAACGAAGAAGCTGTGAATCGTATCTTCCGAGGTCATGGTGAGCTTGATGGGGCGGTTGACCGGAACGTGGAGTTCGTTGATCTCCCGCTGGCCGCCCGGATGCTGGAGCTTCCACATCCACTGTTTGCCTACCACGAAGATCTCTTCGGCCGCCGCCGGCGGCTGCGACATGACGAAGAACAGGTGGGCACCCCAGAGGAAGATCGGTACGACAATGCCCAACGGAACGATCGTCCAGAACAGCTCCAGGACCAGCGACCCGTGGATGGCCCTTGGCCGCTCGTCCTCTGAGCGGCGGCGATACTTGAGGGCGAACACGAACACGAGGAAGAAAATCAGCCGGCGAAGAAGGCGCTCACCACCACCAGGAAGAAGAACAGCGCATCCACCTGGCCGGCCACCGTGGAGGCCTCCTCGGGCAGCCAGCGCAACGCGCGTGCGAGCGTGATGGGCCACATGGCGTCAGCGCGCCTCCCCGGAGGAGGGCGGGGTGTGACGCTCGTGCCGGAGGCTGACCAGCATGAACGATCCGATAGCCAGCACCGTGGCGAGACCCGCCAGACGCAGGACATTCATGATGACGAGTCCGTATTTTCCTGTAAGAGGGTCGTAGTGGAAACAGTAGAGGAGCAACTTGGTCCACCGGAGATCCGATGGTGCTCGCGGCGGCCTCGATCAGGCCAAGCCGCAGATCCCGCGGCGAGAACTCCACCCCGTAGAAGTAGCGCGACACCTTCCCCTGCGGGGTGAGGAGGAGGAGGCCAGTGGCGTGGGCATATTCGTCTTTCTTGGCGTCGTAGACGTAGCGAAAGCCCACGGCCGCCGTCAACGTGCGGATGGCCTCCTGCTCCCCGGTCAGGAAGTGCCAGCCCTCGGCGGCGCCCGCCCGTCCGTAGCGCTGCACGTAGAGGTCTTTTCGCGACGCGGCGATCCCCGGTGTCTCCCGTGGGTTGATGCTGACCGTGAGGATGGCAAACTCCTTGCCGACGTCGAAACTGATCGGCCGCAGCGCGCGGACCAAGCCGTCCAGGAGCAAAGGGCAGAGCATGGTACAGTTGTAATAGGTGATCAGCATGATCACGGGTTTTGTCCCGAAGTACGATCCGATCGTGACCGCTCGACCGCCCTCGTCCCGGAACGTCAAGGCGAGTGGAACCTGTTCGCCCAGCCGCTGATCGAAACCCACGCCCTTCAAAAAGGCCTCGTCCTTCACGTAGGGCTCGGTCCCGGTGTGGGCCACCGCCGGCCCCACCCAGAGCACGAAGAGTGCCAGGAGCGCTGCCAGATGCCTGCGAGTCATCGGGGACCCCCTGCAGTGCCTGTCCGCGCAACCCCGGCTGCGTTCGTCGCAGGCGGGAGACCGTGCTCCACGAGAAGCTGCATCGCACGATCAATGGGGATCCGCGCCGCACCGGTCTCCTTGCTGACCCAGCCATAGGTCGTGAGGATCGCGTCCTCCGAGGCCAGGAGCGTTTTCATATCCCGGACCGCGGCCACCTGAAGACGGGGCTCCGGCGTGGCGGAGCGGGTCGTGGCCAACGGGGAGGGCGGGACGTCCCGCTTGGCCTCCTCCGAGGCGAAGAAACCGAACATCCACCCCATCCCGACGAGGGACCCCACGATCAGGACGGCCAGGATCACGCCAAAGATGAGGATGGCCTTGACCGACAGATCGCTCTTTTCGTAGCCTCCGCCCTCAGGGCTCGTCAGAGGGGCGGGGACGTGCTCGTTCGGCATCCTCAAACTCCATGGACCGGTTGGCCCGTCGCCACGAAACGGGGATCGTGTAGCGCTAGGAGTGGCCGCCGCTTCAGGTTGAACAGGTAGGCCGCCAACCAAATTCCACCCAACCCCACGGGGGCCGCCAGGTCCAACCAGTGCACGCTGAACCGCCCAGGGTGAAATGCCGGTGCAATCAACCAGAAGAGATCCAGGAACCGCATCACGAGCAGGCCCAGGGCGACGATGACCAGGGTGCTCGCCCGTCGCTTTGTGGCCCGCGAGAGCAACACCAGGAAGGGCGCAACGAAGTGACACACCACCAGGATCACCGCCAATCCCTGCCACCCGCCCTGCAGGCGGTTGAGGTACCAGGGGATCTCCTCCGGCAAGTTCCCCGACCAGATGATCAAGAACTGGGAGAATGCAATGTAGGCCCAGAGCATCACGAAAGCCAGCAAGAGGTTGCCGAGGTCGTGGAACTGTTGCGGGCCCAGCACCGTCCGGAGGGGCTCCCGCTGGGCGAGAAACGTCGCCACGACGACCACGAAGGCCAGCGCGGCCAGCCCCTGCCCGACGAGGAACACGATCCCGTAAATCGAAGAGAACCACTGGGGTTCGAGCGACATGACCCAATCGACCGCGGCGAACGTGACGGCGAATCCGTGCAACACAAGGGCGGGCCCGCTTACCTGTTTCATCCGCTGCGTGAGTATCGCCGTTCCGGCGCCCTGGTCCTGCCGATTCGAAAGCATCGTGAGGAGCGTTCCAGCCCCGATCCAGACGACGAAGTAGGCCACCGCGCGTCCAAAGAAGCCGGCACCGTTGAGGTACGCCTGCTTGTGTCGCAGGATCTCATCCGCCGCCACCACGTCGGGACGGGCCCAGCTGTACAGACTGCCGAGCCCGAAGAGGAGAGGAACGAAGAGGACCGCCATGAGGGGAAGCGTCCGCACCCCGGCCTCAAGGAGGCGCTGGATGACGAAGCCCCAGCGTCCGCTCACCAGATGATGGAGCATGAGGAGGGCAAGGCAGCCGAGGGTGATGCCCAAACACAGCATGTAGCCCAGGAGATAGGCCTGAAAGAACCGTCCGGGGCTGAGGAGTCCACCGGCCAGCGAGAGCGCCAGTGCCACGACGCCCACCGTGAGACACCGTCGCTGGATCCGATTCCATTCCACTGGCGTTTCTTGTTCGGTCATCGTTCGTCCCGCGCTCGGCAACGCTCAACTCTGAACTTGCGGCACTTGCCACTCATTTAACGCTCTCCACGCTCTTCCGATCGACTGGCGGGAGGTCCGCAACCCGGGCGTTCTGGGAGAGCTGCAGCGCGCGGATGTACGCCGCGATGGCCCACCGATCCTCCGGCGGGACTTGCTCGGCGTATTCGGGCATGATGCCGAATCCATTGGTCATGACGTCGAAGAAATGACCGATGGGGGCTTCGCGCAGCCGATCGATGTGGTACGACGGCGGCGGCCGGAAGCCGCGCTTCACCACCATCCCTTCACCGTTGCCAAGTCGTCCGTGGCATGGGGAGCAGAAGATGCCGAAACGCTCCTGTCCACGCTTCAACAGGTCCATGGTGAGCGGCACCGGCAGACGGTCGACCAGGTTAGTCCCCAACCTCCCCGTGTAGAACGCCTCATCAGCACGAAGTTGGCCGCGCGCCACGGTCCCGGAAACCGGCGCCCGGGCGAGCCGCTGGTCGTCGAAGAACGCCGTCGCCTGCAACGGCTTCTCGCGGCCCGTCTCTGCCATCTGCTGTCGACATCCCGCCAGTCCCGCCACCGCGAGGACGGCCAGGCGCAGGTGAGGGCGCGCTCGGCCAGTCGCCGCACCGGAACTGATCGCTGATCGCTGATGGCTGATGGCTGTCTACGGCACAACTTCGGAAACCTCCCTCGGTCCGAGACCCTCCAGAAACCGGCGCGTGCCCTCGCGGTCGAAGCGGGGGTCGGTCGCCTCGATGCACAGGAAAAAGCGGTCCCGGGTGGCCAGAGCGAAACGCGGGACGTTGAAAACCGGGTGGTACGGCATGGGCAACCCATTCAGTGCCAATAACCCCAAGACCGCGGTCAGCGCCGCCAAAAGGATGGTCATCTCGAAGGTGACCGGAATAAAGGACGGCCAACTGTTAAAGGGCCGCCCGCCGACGTTGATCGGATAGGTGATGGCGGCCACCCAGTACTGCAAGCCAAACCCGCCCGCCGCCCCCGCAAGACCGCCGATCAGGACCAGAAGCGGCAGCCGGTTGTAATGGAATCCGATGGCTTCCGCCAGGCCCTCGATGGGGAAGGGCGTGTACGCGTCGATACGCCGGTACCCTTCCGCGTGGCGCGCGCTCGGCTGCGGCCAGGAGATCGTCCGGGTTCTCGAACTCGGCCAAGAGGCCGTAGAGCGGCGCCACTTCGGCCATGACTCAGTCTCCGGCCGCCGGAGCGGCGAGCAGGCGCCACAGTCTGGGGAGCCCGCGACGGTTTCGGTACCAGCGTGCGCATCTCGAAGATCGAAATCGTCGGCAGCACCCGGATGAACAGGAACATCGAGCGTCAGGAAGAATCCGATGGTTCCGAAGAAGAGCGCCCAGTCCCACACGTCGGATAGTACATGCCCCAGGACGACGGCAGAAAATCGCGGTGCAGGCTGGTGACGACGATGACGAACCGCTCCAGCCACATGCCGACGTTCACCACGAGCGAGATGAGGAACAGACGCGGGACACTGTGCTGCGCACCCGCCTGGACCAGAGCAATTGCGGAATCACGATATTGCAGAGGATCAGCAGCCAGAAGATAGAGCCCATACGGCCCGGTCGACGCGGTTCAGCATCATGAACAGCTCGTACGGATTGCCGCTGTACCAGGCCATGAAGGCTTCCATCACGTAGCCGTAGGCGACGATCAAGCCGGTGGCGAGCATCACGCTTGGCCATGTTGTCGAGGTGCCGCATGGTGATGAGGTCCTCCAGGTCGATACACTTGCGCGGATCGGGATGATCGAGGGTCAGCACCATGGCGAAGCCGGAATAGATGGCGCCGGCGACGAAGTAGGGCGGGAAGATCGTCGTGTGCCAGCCGGGCAGATGCGCGACGGCGAAATCGAAGCTGACGACGCGTGTGCACCGAGACGCACCAGCGGCGTGGCCAGCCCGGCCAGCAGCAGGTAGGCCGATCTCGATAGCGCTGCCAGTGCGTGGCCGAGCCGCGCCAGCCCAGCGCCAGCATGCCGTAGAGGATCTGGCGCCAGCGCTCGCGTGGCGCGGTCGCGCAGCGTGGCCAGGTCGGGAATCAGGCCGATGTACCAGAAGAGCAGCGAAACCGTGGCGTAGGTGCGACACGGCGAACACGTCCCAGACCAGCGGGCTGCGGAACTGCGGCCACACGCCCATCGTGTTCGGGTAGGGCATCAGCCAGTAGAAGAGCCAGGGCCGGCCCAGGTGCAGCAGCGGGAACATGCCGGCGCAGGCCACGGCGAACAGCGTCATCGCCTCGGCGAAGCGGTTGATGGACGTGCGCCATTCCTGCCGGAGCAGCAGCAGGATGGCGGAGATCAGCGTGCCGGCGTGGCCGATGCCGATCCACCAGACGAAGTTGATGATGGCAAAGCCCCAGGCGACGGGGATGTTGATGCCCCAGATGCCGACGCCCGCAAGAACAAGTCCACGTGACGCGCCAGGCCGGAGAAGCTGCAGCAGGCGCGAAGGCGATCGAGAAAGCCCGATCGAACCACTGACAGGGGCGTCGTGGACCGGCGTCAGGACGATGATCGCTGATCTTGTCGGTGACCGTGAGCGTAAGTCGTGGCCCGGCGCGACGATCCGGTCGGGATCGCCGGCAGCGGTTCGCTGGCGTTCCGATGGGTCTTCGCAGCCTGTCAGCGGTTCTACGCCTTTCTCGATCTCCGGGTTCGGGTTCCGCAGCGCGCGCCAGATAGGTCGTGCGCGGCCGCGTGTTCAGGTCTGCCAAGCAGGCTGTAGTTGCGCGGCTGCGCCTTCAGCTTCGCGACGCTCGGCTCTTGGGGTCGTTGATGTCGCCGAAGACGATCGCCTGCGTCGGGCAGGCCTGCTGGCAGGCGGTGCACGATCTCGCCGTCGCGCGATGTCGCCGGTTCTCGCGCTTCGCGCCTCGATCTTCGCCGCGTTGATGCGCTGCACGCAGTAGGTGCACTTCTCCATGACGCCGCGGCTGCGCACGGTGACGTCGGGATTGCGCAGCAGCTTGCAGGCTCGGCGTGTCGTCCAATCGGAGTACTGGCAGGAAGTTGAAGCGCCGCACCTTGTAGGGGCAGTTGTTCGAGCAGTAGCGCGTGCCGACGCAGCGGTTGTAGACCATGCTCGTTCAGGCCTTCGCCGCTGTGCACGGTGGCCGCCGACCGGGCAGACCAGCTTCGCAGGGCGCGTTCTCGCAGTGCATGCAGGGCACCGGCTGGAAGTACGTCTCGGGATCGTCCGCGGTCGCCGTTGAAGTAGCGGTCGACGCGGATCCAGTGCATCTCGCGGCCGCTGCGCGACCTGCTCCTTGCCGACGACCGGGATGTTGTTCTCGGCCTGGCAGGCGACCACGCAGGCGTTGCAGCCGATGCAGGCGTTCAGGTCGATGGACATGCCCCAGGCGTAGCCCTTCGTAGGTGATGGGCCGGGTAGAGCGTCAGACCTCTTCGCGCTGCTCGTCGCCCATTTCCGTGGGCGAAGTCGGGGTTCTCTCGGTACTCGTCCAGCGTCGCCGTGCGGACCAGATCGCGATCCTCCATCGACTGGTGCTCTTGCGTGGTCGACCAGTCGATAGTGCTGCGCCCGTCTTGGCGAGGCTGAGACCCGGTGGCGATACCACGCGCGCGCGTGGCGGTGCGCAGCGCGGTAGGCGTTGAACGCCGATCGCTCGGTTCCCGACGCGCCCGGCACGCGTGCGGCCGTAGCCCGAGGTGGACGGTGACCGTATCGTCGGCCTGACCCGGCAGGATCCAGACCGGGGCCGTGACGACTTCCGCCCGCTCAGGGCAGCTCGACGACATCTTCGTTGCGCACGCCCAGAGCCGCTGCGCGGTCGCCGGGCTCGACCATCGCCGCATTGTCCCAGGTGAGCTTGGTCAGCGGCTTGGGGAGCTCCTGCAGCCAGCCGTTGTTGGCGAAGCGGCCGTCCCAGATGGTCGGATCGGGGCGGAACATGATCTCCAGGTCGAGCCCGGTGGCCGCCGCCTGCCCTGGCTGTCCGTTGAAGCTGGCGGTTTCCAGGCGGAACGTCGTGGTGGGCAGCGCCGTGTCGGGGATCACGCCGTCGTGCAGCGCCTTCCGCCAGAAAAGCTCGAAATCGGCCGATCGCCGCTGCGCTCTGCCAGTAGTCCCGGACGATGTCGTAGGACGATTTGCCCGGCTCGCCGAGCAAAGCGGCCAGCACTTCGTGGCCGGAGTGCCCGCCTAGAGTGGGCGATGAGCGGTTGCAGGATACTCACCGTGCCGTCGTACGCCCGCGTGTCGCCCCACGCTTCCAGATAGTGCGCTTCAGGAATGTGCCAATGGCAAAGGGCCGAGGTCTCGTCGTTGTAGAGGCTGAGATGAGCGCGGAGGGGAACCTTGGCCATGGCCTCGGCGAATCCGAAGGTCGGCCGGCGCCGTGAAGACGGGATTGCCGCCGAGAATGAGGAGCGTCTCCACGCGCCCCGCCAGCATGTCGGCAGAAAGCGTGGCGAGCGATGCGGTCTGGTCCACCGGGCTGGCTTCCACGGGGTCGGTGTACTCCACCGTCTGGCCGACATTGTCCAGCGCGTCGATTCAGGGCGTGGGCCAGAGCGTGGACGACCGGGGATTGCTCGTTCGCCCGCTACGACCAGACTGGTGCCCCGATGCCCCTGGAGGTCCTTGGCCACGGCCGCGATCCATTTGGCCTGGCACCGGACTTGGGTTCCACGCGACCGCTGGGCTTCAACTCCCGTGGCCTTTGCCAGGGCCCAAGCCAAACCCTCGATCTCGGTCTGCCGAAGTGGAAGCCGATGGTCGGCCGCGGCGCCCGTGAGGGAAGGGGTGCTCTCCACGACATACAGCCGGTTCATCTGGCTGCCGCCGGGCTCACCTGCCGACGAGCCGCGAATTCGCCGCGCGTACCGCACGCTCCCCGGTCCAGGCGGTGAGGAAATCAGCGCCCAGGGCGACAGATCACGTCGGCTTTGTCCACGCGGTAAACCGTGCTCACCGCCTCGCCGAACGCCAGCCCGGAGCCGGCGTGGACCGTGTCGCGGTTGGCGGGTTCATACTGATGCCACTTGGCCTGCGGGTATTTTGCCTGTACCAGCCTTGAGCTGTTGGGCCAGGGTGGGCGAGGTGACCGTCTCGGTCAGGATCCTTAGACCGCCCCCCTGGGGAAGCTTGGACGATTCCAGCTGCGTCGCGAGTGCGGTGACAAAGGCATTCCAGGTGCTGATGGTGCCCGCAGTTCGAGACCGCCTGGGACCGGTCGGGATCGTAGAGCGTGAGCAGCGACGCTTGGGCGAAGACGTCCGTGGCACCCAGGCTCCCTGGATGCTCGGGGTTGCCCTCGATCTTGGTGGGTCGACCGATGTGGCTTTCCACCAACAGGCCCGTGGCGATACCCCCAGCGACATCGCCGTGGCGAAGAAGAGGGGCTTGCCGGGGATCACCTCTTCAGGGGCCCGCGTGTAGGGGACGATCGTGTCGCCAGGCTGACTGCTGCACGAGGTGAGCCCCGCCAGCGCCAGGGACGCCCCCATCGGCTTCAGGAACTCGCGCCGGCCGACCGGGTCGCTCCACTCTGACGCGTTCCGGGGAACTCGCGCTGGAGCAACTCCTGGAACTCGGGTGTTCCGGCCAGCTCTTCCAGGCTGCGCCAATAGGTCGGTCCGTGGGAATCCGCAAGGCGTGCGCGGATGGCGTCGAAATCGATCCTTTGTTGTCCGGTCATGTTATCCATCGTCATCGGTGGCAGGTAGAACAGCTCGTCATGCTCTGAATCTTGTACTCCTTAACGAGCTTCGTGCCCAAGGCCAGCTGATCTTTCGGCGTTTCCCAATCCATGCTGAAGACCTGGTCGCGCGGGCGTACGAACCGCTCTGGGTTCCGGTGGCACTCCAGACACCATTCCATGAAGAGGGTGTTCTCCCGCCAGGTCAGGGGCATCTGGTCGACGCGTCCGTGGCAGGTCGAACACCCCATGCCCTTCTTCACGTGGATACTGTGATCAAAATAGACGAAGTCCGCCAACCGATGAACGCGGACCCACTGCAGGGGCTTTCCGGTCCGGAAGCTCTCCCGCACCGGCTCCAGGATCGGGGCCTCGGTCCAGAGTTGCGCGTGACAGTTCATGCACGTCTTGGTTGGGGGAATACCGGCGAATGACGATTGCTCGACCGACGTGTGGCAATATCGGCAATCGATCCCGTCATCGCCGACATGGTGTTTGTGGCTGAAGGGGACCGGTTGCTGGATGGGCGCGCCGACACCTGACATGTATGGGGAGCGGACGAACGCGCTCACCGCCCAGCCGATGCCGGCTATGAAAAAGACGGCGCCGAAGATGGTGGCCCTGGCGAGTACGTTGGTACTGCGATGGAAGATTTGCGCCATCAGGGCGTCGTGTCGTGACGGTTGAGATGATCCGGGCTGCAGCGAATTTCCCCGGGTCGAAATGTATGCTACTAACTTCACAAAGACAACCCCGAAAAAACTCGCCTGCCTTGCTCGCTCTTGGTCCATCTGTTCCCGCCTCGTCGCAGGCTGTGGCTTGTGGGCTACCGCGGCCGCTGCTCGTATGCTAGAGTGCCAACGTGAGATACGAGACGCTGGATCCGGCAGGTTCATCGGGAGCGCACGGCGGGCGAATGATTGGCGAGCAGATGCTGGAGACGCGCCGCGATGCACCGAGGCATCCCGAGGGGCCCGCGGTGGCCATCGAGAGTCTCGTGCATCGCTATGGAGCACGCGAGGCACTCTCGGGCGTGACGCTCCAGGTCGCACGGGGTGAGATCTTCGGGCTCCTCGGCCCCAACGGGGGCGGGGAGACGACTCTTTTTAAGATCCTCTCCACCCTGCTCACGCCCACGAGTGGCCGCGTCACCATCTTCGATCACGACCTGGCCCGCGAGGCCGCCCACATCCGCCGCCACCTTGGCGTCGTCTTCCAGCATCCGAGTCTGGATTCGAAGCTCACGGTAACGGAGAACCTCCTCCACCACGGCCACCTCTACGGGATGCGCGGCGCGGCGCTCCGCGAGCGCGCAGGTCTGATGCTCGCGCGTTTGGGCCTCGAGGGGCGGGCTCGCGACCGGGTAGAAAAGCTGTCCGGGGGATTACAGCGGCGGGTCGAGCTGGCCAAGACACTGGTGCCCCTGCCAGACCTCTTGCTCCTGGACGAGCCGTCCACCGGGCTCGATCCGGGCTCGCGCCGCGACTTCACCCATTACCTTGGCCACCTCCGC
The DNA here is from genome assembly GCA_963813645.1 of Terriglobia bacterium. GTDB lineage: Bacteria > Acidobacteriota > Terriglobia > Terriglobales > Acidobacteriaceae > JAIQFF01. The sequence goes on along the minus strand of CAWEZS010000008.1, from coordinate 152,247 downwards.
GCCGAGGACGGCGTCACGGTTCTCCTCACGACCCACATCCTCGACGAGGCGGAGCGGTGCGACCGCTTGGGGATCCTTCACCAAGGGAAGCTGGTCGCGCTCGGCACACCGGGCGAGCTGAAAACGAAAGTTGGAGGCGATGTCGTGGTGATACACTCCCATGTGGCGGAGTCCCTGCGGGTGCAGATCCGGGAGCGGTTCGGTTGCGACCCCGTGCTCGTGGACGGAAACCTTCGGGTGGAGATGCCGCAGGGACACGAGTTCGCCTGCGAAGTGGCGAACGCGTTCGGCGATGCGGTCGAATCGGTGTCGTTCGGGAAGGCGACGCTGGAAGACGTCTTCATTCACCTGACGGGCCATCGCCTGTGGGGCGAAGAGGGACGCATGATCAACCAGGGTCCGACCGGGGTGATCTTCCCCGTGCTGACACTCTGCCGCCGGGAGGTCACTCGTTTCTTCCGGCAGCGGAGTCGCGTCATCGGGGCCTTTGTGCAACCACTGATGTTCTGGTTGCTGATCGGCGCGGGCTTCCGGGCGTCGTTCCGACCGCCCGGCGTTCCGGACGGGGCAAGCTACGCCGTGTACGCGTACCCCGGCATTCTCGCCATGGTGCTCCTGTTCACCGCCATCTTCTCCACGATTTCGGTGGTGGAGGACCGGCGAGCGGGGTTCCTGCAGGGCGTGCTGGTGGCGCCGGTGGCGCGCGGCACGATCGTCTTGGGCCAGGCCCTGGGCTGTACGGCGGTGGCGATGCTCCAGGGAGTGCTCTTTCTGGCGTTGGCCCCGACGGTGGGCGTGTCGCTCTCGATGCGGGCGATTCTCTGCGTCATGGCCGTGATGGCGGCCGCGTCTTTCGGCCTGGCGAGCCTCGGCCTGATCATCGCCTGGCGGCTCGAGTCCACCCAAGGGTTTCACGCGATCATGAACCTGGTGCTCCTTCCGATGTGGGTGCTCTCCGGGGCGTTCTTCCCGGCCACCGGTGTTCCGGGCTGGCTCGGGTGGGCGATGCGACTGAATCCCATGACCTACAGCCTGGCGGCGATCCGTCGGTGCCTGTATCTCGGTACCCCGGACGCGGTGGGTCCGCTCCCGGGTTTGGCGTTCTCAGTCGTGGCGACCACGATTTTCGGCGTCCTCGCCTTCGGGGCGGCGACACTCGTGGCGACGCGCAAGGCCATCTGAGAGCGCGCCCTGGTGGGCGCGCGACGGGTGCGGTTGGCGCGTATCCTTCTTCCTTCCGCTTGGCATCCTGTAGGAGGGCGACGTGATCAGCCTGGCGACGTGGACTCTTTGGGTGCACATCCTTGCGGCGGCGGTCTGGCTGGGCGGCGCCGCTATGGCGCGCGTCGCCGTCTTCCGTTGGCGGAAGAAGGCGCGGGCGGCGGCGGCGCGCCGCGGCCACTTCTTGACCTCTCGGGCCATGGAAATTCTGATCCTCACCGGTCTCGTGAATATTCTTTTCAAAGGCCTCGAGAGCAATTTTGCTCTGAGCGCCGGTTTCTTCGCGATGCTGTCCGTGAAGATGGCGCTGCTCGCGGTCATGGTTGGGCTGCAAATCTGGATGGGTGTGGCTTGGCGGCGCGGTGAGGTTGAATTGCCGGACGCCACGCGCCGGGCGCGTCTTGGTCTCACCGTCCAATGCCTCCTCGGGGCCGTGGCCGCCCTCTTGGGACTCGGCCTGCGAGCGGTCTAGCCCGGATTATTCTCGAACGCCGTCGCGAATCATCGCGGGAATGACCAAATCCCAATCACCAATGTCAATGGAGGCGAGGCCGGCCCGGGAATCCGTTGACAGCGCGCCGTGTGCGCGTACCAGCATTGGTCATTGGAAATTGGTCATTGGCCATGAGCCCCGGATGACTCACGAACCCTTCGTGAATCATCCGGGCTAGTGCTCGAGAGAGCCTTCGGCGCGGGTTCCGCGAATCCCGACGCGGCTTCGCCAGAACAGGCGTGTCCTGCACCGAAACCACACCTCCGCGAGCCCATCGCACCAGGCGTTTTTGCATCTCCATTCCTTCGGACCCGCGTCAATCCTTGTGCAAATTTGCTCAATTTTTTCACGAGTTTTCGCTTGACAAGCTACCAGATATGGCGCATAAACTGACGCCCTACGCTAGATGTTGCGCTCGTAGAGATTCCGAGCCACTCTGAAGTGACTCGCCACGGCGGCCGACGCGCTGAGGGAGACTGAGTGTCGGAAGGCGTCGAAGCCGTGAGGGCAGTGCACGTTCGAGTTTTTCCGGGGTGAAGACACGGCCGACTGGCGATGGGTACGCCGAGGGCCTAAACATATCCGAGGACGGAGGAAGCCGCCATGGCAGAGCTCGCGCGTCCCATGAAGCAGGGCCAGTGGTCCGAGTCCGCCCTCCGAGTCTTGCGGGAGCGGTATCTGGATCGATCCCGGACGGGTCCACCGCCGAGGGACGGCGCCTGGTCGCCGGAGGCGAGACGGCCGAGGACATGTGCTGGCGCGTTGCGCATGCCATCGCCTCCGCCGAGGCGACCTGGGGGAAGACGCCGCAGCAGATCCACGAGGTCGCCAGTCGCTTCTACGAGATGATGGTGGACGGGGCTTTCCTGCCCAACTCCCCGACGCTGATGAACGCCGGCAAGGACAACGGCCTGCAGTTCTCGGCGTGCTTCGTGCTGCCGGTCGGCGACTCGATGGACGAGATCTTCGAGGCCGTCAAGCGGCGCGGCCATCATCCACAAGAGCGGCGGCGGCACGGGCTTCGCCTTCTCGCGCCTGCGCCCCAAGGACACCGAGGTGCACTCCACCGGCGGCAAGGCCAGCGGGCCGGTCAGCTTCCTGCGCGTCTTCAACGGCGCCACCGAGGCGGTCAAGCAGGGGGGCACGCGGCGCGGCGCCAACATGGGCATCCTGCAAAGTCGATCACCCCGACATCCTGGAGTTCATCCAGTGCAAGCTCGACGGGGGGATCGCCAACTTCAACATCTCCGTGGCCGTCACCGAGCAGTTCATGGAAGCCTTGGCGAAGAACGGCGAGTACGAGCTGATCAATCCCCACACGCACGAAGGCTGGTCGGGCGTCTCAAGGCCCGCGAGGTCTTCGATCGGATCGTGAACGCCGCCTGGCAGACGGGCGATCCCGGCCTGGTCTTCATCGACCGCGTCAACCGCGGCTCGGCGAACCCGGTCCCGGAGCTGGAGACGATCGAGGCCACGAACCCGTGCGGCGAGCAGCCCTTGGCGCCCAACGACGCCTGCAACCTGGGCTCCATCAACCTGGACAAGTTCGGCCGGCCGGGCGACCCAAGGCGCCCATCGCCTGGGACGCGCTGGAGCAGACGGTTCGCCTCGGCGTCCGATTCCTGGACGACGTGATCGAGGTCAACCCGTACCCGCTGGCCGAGATCATGGAGGAGGTCCAGCGGCAACCGCCGCATCGGCCTCGGCGTCATGGGCTGGGCGGATCTCTTGATCCAGCTCGGCATCCCTACGACAGCCAGGCGGCGCTGGACCTGGGCGGACAAGGTCATGGAGTTCATCACCGATCGGCCGCGACGAGTCGGCGCGCTGGCCGAGGAGCGCGGACCCGTTCCCCAACTGGGCCCGCAGCATCTACCGGAGGGACGGCCGGTCCGCAACTCCACGGTCACGACCATCGCGCCCACCGGCACGCATCAGCATCATCGCCGGACTGCTCGTCGGGCATCGAGCCCCTCTTCGCCGTGGCCTACAGCCACATCGTCGGGGACCGGCACCTGACCTTCGTCAACCCGCATTTCGAGGCCGTGGCGAAGGCAGCGCGGCTTCTACAGCGACGAGCTGATGGAGAAGGTCGCCGAAGCACGGCACGCTCCATGGTCTCACCCAGGTCCCGGAGGACGTCCGACGCGTCTTCGTCACGGCGCACGAGATCGCGCTCGAGTGGCATGTCCGCATGCAGGCCGCCTTCCAGAAGTACACGGACAACGGCGTCTCGAAGACGATCAATCTTCCGAACGACGCGTCCGTGGACGATGTGGCGCGAGCCTACCACTTGGCCTACGACCTCGGGTGCCTCGGGATCACGGTCTTTCGTGACGGATCGCAAGTCGGGCCACGGCGGCCAGGTCCTGCACGTCGGCACCGGCTCGACGGCGGCGCCCGGTGCCGAGAAGGGGCACCTCGAAGAGCACGAAGGGCTGGCCCATGTGCCCACCACGGTCAGCAAGACCCCAACACGGTTCGGAGGCTCGACAGGAATACCACTCCGAAAATGAGATATTCGCAGTTCTGTCAGATTTCGGAATCACTGAGGGAGCAATAGCCTCACAGTTGAGATTACTCTCGAAGACGGGCGTTAACGAACAGTTGAAATTCCCACCGATGGACGTTCCACTACATAAATTGCGTTCACTCGGATTTCGTTTGTAGGCGCGCTTGACTTGGATGTCTTGCCCTATTCCTTCCATGATCGTCCCAAACGTGATTTCTCAGCTGCAATCAGTCGGCGATCACGGTGTGGCTCTGTGCGGGGCTGGCCAGTGCCAAGGCGCAGCGCCACATGTCGGGCAGCGTATAGCGAGTAGAGTTTTGGAGATTTCCTTCACGTCGACGGGATCACCGTCATCGGCTTCCGTAGAGGGAACAAATCCGAAGTCGTAAGGAAACGCCATCCCCGCCGGCAAGAACTTCTTCAGTTCGAAAATGTGATCGTCGGCATTGAAAGCAAACTTGTTCCGGCTTCCTTTCGGGGTTTCTATAACAACCCGAAGCAGTTGTTTGTCCGTTGAAATCGAACGGCTCAAGTCGCGTGGGGTCTGCAATAGCGGCTGGCTTTTGTGCCATCAGGCCTCCGAGCTGCCACAACGTGGATGCACACACTGCAAACAGGGTTTGCTCCGCTTGCGGCGACTGAAAGCCTTAGGTTTACGGTTTCCTTAATTGAGCAAACCTACATGTACAGAGCCTGATTGAACGCTATACATGCGATTCCCGATTTACTCCCTTTCTGGGTGGAGCTATATAGGAGAGGGGTTCGCGGCCCACGAACCTCAATTCGTCGCACGCGCCGGGAGCAATGTTCATGACCGCTGCCGATGTTCTGATCGAGACATTGATTGACTGGGGTGTGGATATCATCTTCGGGCTGCCGGGAGATGGAATCAACGGCCTGATGGAATCGCTGAGGACCCATCAGGATCAGATTCGTTTCGTTCAGGTGAGACACGAAGAGTCGGCGGCCTTCATGGCTTGCGCGTACGCCAAATTTACAGGACAACTGGGCGTGTGTTTGGCCACATCAGGCCCCGGAGGAATTCATCTTCTCAATGGTCTATACGATGCCAAGATGGACGGTCAGCCTGTGCTGGCGATCACGGGCTTGCAATTTCATGATCTGATTGGAACTTTTACCCAGCAAGATGTCGGACTCGACCGTCTTTACATGGATGTTGCTGCGTTCAATGAGCGGATCATGGGTCCGACACACGTGGAAAACGTCACCGACTTGGCGGTGCGTACTGCGCTCTCCTATCGCACGGTCAGCCACCTGACCTTTCCAGTGGACTTTCAGGAAATGGAAGTGAAGAATCGTCAGCGTTCCAAACGGAATATCCAGCACCACACTTCCCATGCGGAGGCAACCGGCGCGATGCTGGCCGATGGGGAAGATCTGGAAAGGGCAGCGCAGATCCTTAATGACGGGAATAAGGTCGCGATCCTTGCCGGGCGAGGTGCCCTGCAAGCAACGGCAGAACTGGAAGAGCTTGCAGATGTCCTGGGCGCCCCGATCGTTAAGGCATTGCTCGGCAGGGCGGCCGTACCCGATGACAGCGCATACACGACGGGAACGATTGGACTGCTCGGTACAAAACCCTCCCAAGAGGCGATGGAGACTTGCGACACTTTACTGATGGTCGGAACGTCGTTTCCATATCTTGAATTCTTGCCTAAACCGGGCACGCCAAGGGTGTGCAGATCGAGCTTGATCCCAAACGCATCGGCCTCAGATTTCCCGTAGAAGTGGGCTTGGTCGGTGATTGCAGGCGTATTCTTCGTGACCTGCTGCCGCGTCTTAAGCGGAAAGAGAACCGAAGCTTCCTCGAAAAAACGCAAAAGGGTATGGAAGACTGGCGCAAAATCATGCATGACCGTGCCACCCGTCGTGATGTACCGATGAAGCCGCAGGTAATCGCACACGAACTCGGCGTGCGACTGCGCGAAGACGCGATCGTCAGCTGCGACAGTGGAACGATTGCGACCTGGTGGGCGCGCCACATTCCCGTGAAAAAAGGACAGATTCATAGTCTCTCCGGAAACCTCGCCAGCATGGCCAACGGACTTCCCTATACGATCGCCGCCCAGATCGCTCATCCCGACCGGCAATGCGTTGCATTCGTGGGAGACGGCGGTTTCTCGATGCTGATGGCTGAATTTGCAACCGCAGTAAAATATCAACTCCCCATTAAAGTCGTTATCGTGAAGAACGGCACGTTGGGCCAAATCAAATGGGAGCAGATGGTATTCCTCGGGAATCCGGAATACGGGGTTGACTTGCAACCGATCGATTTCGCCGCAATCGCGCAGGCCTGCGGAGGAACCGGGTTCACTGCGGAAGATCCTTCAGATTGTGGACGGGTCGTAGAAGAATTCCTCGCGGCGACCGGACCAGCGGTTTTGCAAGCGGTTGTTGATCCTTTAGAGGCGCCACTTCCCGCCAAGGTTACGGCGGATCAGGCTTTGAAATTTGCCGAGTCTCTTATACGTGGCGAACCGAATAGAGGTCAGATCGCCCTCGCCGCCCTGTCAGAAAAAGTTCGCGAGATGATCTGAAGGGGCGCCGACCTCCACCCTGGGACAAATGCTATGAAACCTGCGTTTCGCCGTTCAGGGAACAATCCAGAAGCGGCCGGTATCGCCGCGGAGAGCTGGGTGTCTCCTCGCAGCACGATTCCCGTACTCCGGAAGGCGGCGAGCGACTGTAAGGCGTGCGATCTTTGGAAGGCCGCGACGCAGACGGTGTTCGGAGAGGGAAACCCTAGAGCCGCAGTCATGCTCGTAGGCGAGCAGCCTGGGGACCAGGAAGACAGGGTCGGTCGACCCTTCGTAGGGCCGGCCGGAAAACTGCTCGATCAAGCCTTGGCAGAGGTCGGCATCGACCGCGCGACCGTCTACGTTACGAACGTCGTTAAACATTTCAAGTGGGTTGAACGGGGCAAGCGGCGGATTCACAAGAAGCCGCGCCAGTCCGAGATTCAAGCTTGCCATCCCTGGCTGGAATCTGAGCTCCGAGCGGTAAAGCCAAAGATCCTGGTGTGTATGGGAGCCACTGCTGCGCAAGCGTTGTTAGGAAAAGATGTCAGTGTAACCCGCATGCACGGGCAACCGTTTAAGTCTCCGTACGCTCCGCTTGCGATAGCAACCATGCATCCATCGTCGATTTTGCGCGCAGCCGATGCCGCGTCGCGTCAGCGAAAGATGGATGAATTCATAAACGATTTGAAACGGGTAGCTCTTCTTGCCGCGAGGCAAGCGGCATGAACCCACTTTTCCACGGAGGAAGCAATGGGCACGAAATCTTCAGGATCCAAGGTTCGATATGCGGTGGTCGGACTGGGCCACATCACTCAGGTAGCCGTTCTTCCGGCGTTCAAGAGCGCCCGGAACTCGGAACTGGTGGCTCTGGTGTCGGGCGATCCGCGAAAACAGAGAGCTCTCGCCAGGAAGTATCGCGCCGCACAAGCGTTCTCGTATGACAAGTACGATCAGGTTCTTTCACTGGTGGACGCTGTCTATCTCGGCTTACCAAATCATCTGCACAAAGAATATGCCATTCGTGCCGCCGAGGCGGGCGTGCACGTGCTATGTGAAAAGCCGATGGCGGTAACCGAAGAAGAGTGCGAAGCAATGATCGCCGCGGCCGAAAAGAATCACGTTAAGCTCATGGTGGCTTACCGGCTGCATTTCGAAAAAGGAAACCTGGAGGCCATTCGTGCGGTCAAGAACGGCCGATTAGGGAAGCCACGAATCTTCAGCTCGGATTTTGCCCAACAGGTCAGGGCAAACAATGTCCGAGTGACTGAACCTGTGAGTCGTGGCGGAGGTCCGGTTTATGATATGGGCGTGTATTGCATTAACGCGGCACGATATTTGTTTGGAGCCGAACCAACGAAAGTGCTCGCCTTCAGTGCACGTAACCGGGAGCGCAGGTTTCAGAAAGTTGACGAAATGATGTCGGCCATTCTTCATTTTCCCGAAGAACGCCTTGCCACATTCACATGCAGCTTTGGAGCTGCTGATATCAGCCGATACACCGTGGTGGGGACTAAAGGTGTATTGACTTCTGATCCGGCCTACGAATATGCAATGGATATAGAACACGAAGTCGTTGCCGGAGGAAGGAAATCCAAAAGAAGGTTCGCCAAACGAGATCAGTTTGCCGCGGAGATTACCTACTTCTCCGATTGCATTCTCAAGAACAGGACACCGGAACCCTCCGGGCTTGAAGGGTTAGCGGATGTGAGGATCGTGCGCGCCCTTTACGAATCAGCCCGCAGCGGCAAAGCGGTCGCATTGCCCCCGTCTCCTCGCAAGGAAAGGCCCAGCATCGTCCAGGAGATTCATCGGCCCGCCCATGGCAAGCCCCACACTGTCAATTCTCAATCTCCCACTCGCGAATCCGCGTAAGGAACCGCGGCGCGTTACGAAGCACCTGATCTGGTTCCAATTGCATAGTCACCAGTTCGCCCGCTTCTGCTCCCGAAGACTCCACCACAATGATCTGCCTTAGCCGCTTTACTCGGACACGATTTGCCCCTTTCACCGAGGAGGTGCAGTCCCGCTTTCGCGTCCTCAAGAATAGCCACGGCGGTCAATGGCACTCCGATAACCATCGAAAGCGATTGGATCGGGGTGGTGCGTCTACGAGCGCGGGGGATGGATGCCTCTTTATAAAGTCAGGGAAAAGGTGATGGTTGCTTGCGATCACGAACGGTTGACGCCCAGCCCAGCAGTTGATCCGTTGGCATGTAATTCAGGATTCTCTTCGGATCTAGCTTTGCTCGTATGACTGCGGCGATGCCGAGTTCCATAAACGAAAGCTGCGACGGGCCGTGCGCGTCCGTCCCCATTGAGATCCGGCATCCTTCTTTGCTGGCAATGGCGAGCAAATCAATGCTGAGATCCTGCCGATCAGGATAGCAATCAATTTCAACAGCCTTGTCGAGTTGCGCCGCGAGGGCAAAGACTCTGGACCAATCGGCAGTCAGGCCAAGACGAAAATTGTAAATACGCCCACGCGGATGACCCAGAATGTGAATGGAAGGGTTGCGCAGTGCGTTGAGATAGCGCTCTGTCTGGTCCTCCTTCTTCCTCAGAGCCGAATGAAAGCAGCCCAGTACAAGGTCAAGTTTCCCCAGCGCAGGCTGATACATATCTCCCGATCCTGTGGGAGACAGGTTCAACTCGATAGAACGAAGAACCCGCACGTGGGGCATCCGATCATTGACCGCCGCGATTTCCTCCGCCTGCTGTGCCAGTTGGTCTTCATCGATGCCGCCGGCGATCTTCAATCCTTTGGAATGGTCGGTTATCGCGAGGTAGGAATACCCGAGCGCGGCAGCTGCGTCAGCCATGTCCTGAATCGAACCCGACCCATCACTCCAGGTCGTATGCATCTGCAGGTCGCCACGGACTCCGGCGAAGCGCTCAGGCTCCCTGGACCGCATCGTCCTGACTTCCGCAAGCGTCAGGAAGTTTCGTCGAATATCGGGAATTGTTTCGTCAAGATCAGGCGGATGTTCCAACCAAGTGACGATTTGCTTGTTGAGATAAGGGCCGATGCCGGGGAGCTCTGTGAGGCTCCCCCCGTCCCTGATAATGTCTTCTGCCTCTTCCGGCCACAACAAGGCGCGCCGCGACGCGCGCCGGAGTGCGCGCTGAAGCGGTTGCTTCGCGTGTTCGGCGGCTCGTGCTAGGAGTTCGCCAATCTCGGAATTTCTCACGTTCTAAAGATGCCGAAGACACTGCATGTGCATCTCGTTTTTCAAAAGTCTTCTGCATGATCAGATCTGCTTTCGACAATTCTCGGACCGTCGTCAAACCTATGCGGCCCATAGCGCAACTAAGGTACGACGCAGTGTGATGAGGCGCCCTGCCTCAAATGGGAGCAACTATGGCGAGTCCCGCAAGTATTAAGAAACACCCCGTTCATCCTATGCTGGTAGGATTTCCCATCGGACTGTGGGCCTTTGCGCTGGTCTGCGACGTAATGCGCGCAATAACCGGCAACAATGTGTGGCAGACGGTTGCCATTTACTGTATAGCCGGGGGCATCGTGGGCGCTCTCGTCTCCGCCGTTCCGGGCCTGATTGACTATTTCTCAATTGACGAAACCGCAATGAAGAGAATTGCGAATCTGCACCTGGCGGTCAATCTGGGCGCTATCGTTATTTTTGCGATCAATCTGTGGCTCCGATTCCGTTTGCCGGCGGAGAGTTATTTGCCGCTGGGGTTGTCCATAGTCGGGGTTCTCGCCATTGGCATCGGTGGCTGGCTGGGCGGCGAAATGGTCTACGTCAAAGGGATGGCGGTCGAAGCAGTCGAGAAGCTGGCAAGAAAAGTCGAGAAACCATCGGGGCGTAGGGCCGCTTAACGTTAACTGGTTGGCAAAGTGCGAGTGAATGTCAAGATCTGCTCCAACTCGTGCACTTGCCCCAGCGACGGCGCGATCTTCATCGCCTGCCCGTGGGAGGAGCCTTTCGGGCGAACGGTTTCTGGCCAAGCTGGGCCCCGGTTTGATCACGGGTGCTTCTGACGATGACCCAAGCGGGATAGCCACCTACTCACAAGTGGGCGCGAAGTTCGGTACGGGACTGCTGTGGACCATGCTGATCTCTTACCCGCTCATGGCGGCGATTCAGGAGATATGTGCCCGCATTGGACGCGTGACAGGTTGCGGCCTGGCAGCCAACCTTAGAAAGAATTACCCGCGCTCACTTCTTTATTTCGTCCTGATCGCCGTGTCGGCGGCAAATGTTTTCAATCTCGGCGCCGATATTGGGGCTATGGGCGCGTCCCTCGGGCTGATCGTCCCGGCTAATGTCAACGTCTTGACGGTGACTTTCGGAATCATCTCACTGGTAGCCGTTCTGTTCATTCCCTATTCAACCTACGCTGAGTATCTGAAATGGCTGACGCTTTCGCTCTTCTCCTACGTGGGCGTCGTTTTTCTGGTACACGTTTCATGGCCAGCGGTCCTGCGGGCGACATTGATCCCGCATGTGGCGCTGAACAAGGAATTTCTGATGGCGATTGTCGCGGTGCTCGGTACCACAATCAGTCCTTATCTGTTTTTCTGGCAGGCTTCGCAGGAGGTTGAAGAGGTGAGGGCCAACCGGGGAGAAAAAGCTCTGAAACGCGCTCCGGCGCAAGGGAGCGTCCAGTTGGATCGGATCCGTACAGACACGTACGTGGGCATGGCATTTTCGAATATGGTCGCCTTTTTTATCATCCTGACCGCGGCCTCGACATTGCACGTTCGCGGAATTACGGATATAGCGACATGCGCGCAGGCGGCTGTTGCCTTGAAACCCATCGCCGGTCGTTTTGCAACAGCGCTGTTTGTGTGCGGGATCCTAGGCACGGGAATGTTGGCGGTACCGATATTGGCGGCCTCGGCAGCCTATGGGATCGGGGAGGGCTGTCGCTGGCGTGTGAGCCTCGAACGGCAGCCGTATCAGGCAGTTGGCTTTTATAGCGTTATCGCCATTGCCATCGCGACCGGATTGTCGCTCAATTTTCTACGCATCGATCCGGTCAGGGCCCTGTACTGGTCGGCCATTCTCAACGGACTGGTCGCGGCGCCGCTGATGGCCGTGATCATGATGATGGCATCCAACAGGAAGGTGATGGGAAAGTTCGTCATTCCCGCTTATCTGAGATGGGTCGGGTGGTGCGCCACGACGGTCATGGTTTGCGTTTGCTTAGGCGTGTTGCTCAGTTGCAAGAATCGATAAGAATTCTGAAATACCCGTTCAAGCCCGCAACGCAGTTTTGGGAGTCGGGATCACCACGCGGATTGATCATCGGCGATCAGAATGCGGACGGCACTCATCTTCTAAATTCTCTCGACTGGTTTACGGATTTCGTTCAGAAGCAGCCAAGTATTATCTATGAACTTCATTTCCGAGCCCTTACAGTCTTCTCTGTATTAGTGAATGGTAAACAGGCAGACAGTTTGCTTCCTCGTTCGGTTTTTCGCCAAGTGCAAGCCAAATTGCTCGAGCCAATCCGACCTTCTGAGGAGCCAGAGTGTGCGTAAGCTTTCACAAAGCGCGCCCTGCCGACGATCACGGGTGGGGCTGCGTCAACCGGAAGCCGGGCAAGATTATTAATGTGTACCAACCCGCAGGCAAGCTGGAGGAGTTCTTCCGCGAGCTAGGCAGTATAACGGCAAGCCATACGTCCATGAAGTCCTGTCGATTGATGAAATTCGTCGGTTGTTCCATGACCACGGGACGGATCTTCTCGGCCCACCCCTCCTGGGAAAATGGAAAGTCGAAAAAGACGGACGAATCACACAGATCGCGTAACCGTGCAGCGACTTCTCGAACAGCGCTGCATCTGCTCAATCCGCCGGAGCAGAGGCCCAGCTGGCCCGATTTCGTGCAGCCACCCATGAGTCCGGGCGCTGACTGACTGTGGCTACACGAAACGCTGTACGTCGATCCGTACATTTTTCGACCTTCGAGTGGCAACCTGCGTTCGAGCAGTGGGAATCCAAATCGACTATGACAACGCTCTGCAGCATTGAATACGGTTCTGTAGATGCTCGGAGGAGGTGCGGTCGGCCAGCAGTGGCGCAGTGTGTGCATTGCGCAGCCTCGGTTTGTTCTTCGTGCGGCCGAGAGTGCTGCGGCCAGGTACTGTGTGGATACTGTTATGACTATCACCGGATTCATTCATGTCTAAGTTTTGCACCGAATGACATCCTCCATATTCCAAAGGCTTTTCGCCCTGCCCCTTACTTCGATAGTAAGTAACTCAGCTTGCCTCTTGTCGGTCCCGTAGCGCACCAAAAAGAAAGGGCCGGTTCGGCCCATTTCTTGCGTAATAGTTGGATTCGATTACTTCACATGGATTGTCTTGCCGTCCGGATCGAGGGTACCGTTGATTCGCACCTTCTTACCTTCATGGGACTTCACTAAGTCTTGCCGGTCAATGTCATAATTCGTGCCACTGGCGTCCTGCAACACATACTTGTCGCCAGACTTCATGATGGTGCCGGCAAAGGTCTGAACCTGGGCCTGCTGCGATTGGCTCTGATCAGGAGCGGAGTGGGTTTGGGATGGGGGCGAGGCCGGTTGCGGATCGGTCTGCTGTTGGGCGTTGAGTTGAACGCCGGACAGGGCTATGCCTGCTAACAGGCCGAGTGAAACAAACGAGACTGCCGAGTAACTTCGTTTTGTCATAGCTATTCTCCTTTAGGATATTCTTCGAGACAGCACTGCACGCAGGCTGCCAACTTCCACGCCGCACAAAAAAACCACTTCGACGGTATTGCAAGAACAAGAGTTATTTGCAGAACAATATTCTGTCTGGTTATTCCGCTGGTCAAAAATGGTCGGCACACCTAAAGCAACCACTGTAGCGATCTGCCGCGTCACTAGGTAGCTTTGAACCGAGCCAAGCAAACTTTTCCGGCCGCCGATTGCGCGGAGACTTTTTATTTTTGCCCAATGACGGGACGACGGGCCATTCGATAACGGACCCATCACGACCCATCAGGGGAAACTTGAGGTATCCTGACCCGGGGGACGAATGTTAGCCGAGCTCTTTCGGGTCTGGTTTTTGCTGATTGTAATCTTTGCCGTTCAGCATTGCGCTGCCGCTACGCGCCGCTACTTCATCGCAGCGGAAGATGTTTCCTGGGACTACGCGCCGAGCAAAAGGGACCTGATTCATGGAGCCCGCATCCCTATGCCCTGGGGACAGCAAACCCAGTGGCCGAAGACCCGCTTTATCGAGTACACCGACAGCTCGTTTTCCATCCGCAAGCCTCAGCCGGAGTGGCTCGGCGTACTCGGTCCTGTCATTCGCGCGGAAGTGGGAGATACTATCGTCGTCGAATTTCTGAACCGAAGCATCCGGGTTCACAACATCCATCCTCATGGGCTGCGCTACGACAAGAATAGTGAAGGAGCTCATTACGTCGCGTCGGGGCCCGGTTCTCTTGTTCTCTCTGGCGCCCGTTATACCTACACCTGGCTAGCGGATTCCGGAAGCGGTCCGGGACCGGCCGACCCGAGCTCCATCGTCTGGTGGTACCACCCGCACTCCGACGAGCCATCTGAAACCAACGCAGGTCTTATGGGGCCGATCATTATTACGGCCAAGGGCAAGGCCAAGCCAGACGGTTCTCCGAGGGATGTAGATCAGGAATTCGTCGCTTCATTCATGATCTTCGACGAGTTGATGGCCAAGTTCGAATCCCAGGCCCATGGGATGAACCGTACCTTCAAGCGCGATCCCAACGACGATACCGGACGGTTTTATGCCATCAATGGCTACGTTTTTGGAAATCTTCCCGGCCTGACGGTGAAATCCGGAAGCCGTGTGCGCTGGTACCTCATGGCAATGGGCGGAGAGCAGGACTTGCATACTCCTCACTGGCACGGCAAGACTGTGCAATATCAGAACCGTCATGCCGACGTCATAGAGTTGCTTCCGGCCAGCACAGCGACGGTGGATATGCTGGCCGACAATCCCGGCACCTGGCTATTCCATTGTCAGGTGACTGACCACATGGAAGGCGGCATGATGGCGACTTACACCATCTACCCACCGCCGCCGAACTCCTGCCCGATCGAGTTAGGCGATGGAGATTTCTGGGACAACCCGAAGGAACTCTCTGTCACCATGCGGAATACAAGCAAGAAAACCATTGCTCGCGTGGTATTGACTTCCGGCGCTTTTCTTTCGCGCATGGATCTGCGAACCTCCCTCACACCCTGGATGTCGAATGATGCCATCGCGCCCGGTGAGCAGCGGAAACTGAAGTCAAACAACTTCTATCAGAGCGGCGGCATTGTGGGGTGGGCGCTCTTTCCATACCAGATTGTCTACGCGGATGGCAGTAAGTGGGAGCCTCAGCAGCACGGAGAATGTTTCCGCTTGTACTGGCGCGACAAAGAGCAGCCTCCAGTGGAAGTGCTTCCTCCGTTCCAGATGGAAACGAATTCAGACTGACCTGGCCGAATTATTTCAAGATACCGTAGATCGCAACCGCCTTGTCAAAGGTGACAATCACCTTGCCGCCTGCCACGACCGGAGTGCCAAAGCCAATCCCGGTTCCCATGGCGTCGCGGCCCTGGTTTAGGTTGCTGTTCCAGAGTTCGTGGGAGATCTGGGTGGCGTCGTACGCGCGTAACAAGGCCTGCCCGGAAGCTGACTTTTCGTAAGCCCAAACAATTCCGTTTTGTTTTCCGTTGGCCGAGACAACCGTGTTGCCCCCGCGCAAGCCATACGCGGTCGGTGACTGTGCCACCGGGACTGGGTTGAGCAATCCGCTTTGAAACTGATACTGCTTCAAGGGTGCGTTGGAAGCCCCAGCATAAAGGTTCCCATTCCAGTACGAGGGATTTCCGTAGAGCCGATTCCATCTCGTCCCTTCCGCAGAAGACGACGGGGTCGCGGGAGCGCAGGTGTCCGCGCCAACCATGAACTCCTGAGGAATCTGGGTGTCGCCGGCGGGATTAAACTTTCCCAGATTTGTCGTATCGAGAAGGAATAGTCGGCCTTCCTTGTTGTATGTGGCGGCTAGAGTCCGGCCGGTTGCGATATCCGCCGGCAGGAGCGCGGCACCACCCGATCCAAGTTCCAGATCGGCCTCGTTCACGCAGGCCGCGTTAGAGGGTGTAAACCAGTCCATCACTTGAAAGCTGCCATGGTTCAACTGTAGCCGGAGCAAAGTGTCGCCGTGATTATTGCCGCCGCTATCGGCATTGAAACTGCCGTCAGCTGCTGCGATGTAGATGCTGCCCTGAGCGTCAGCGGACGGCGACTGCCCCACCCTGCCAGAATGCGCCACCGCCCCCGTGGTCCGAGGGACCGTCGGCATCGTCATCCTGCTGGGCCTCGGTAGTGGAATTGAATACCGCCTGCATCTGCAACGTCGCGGGATCAAAAGCCATCAACCAGCCGTGATAGACGCCCCAATCGGAGAATGATCCCCAGGCCACCAGGATGGAGTTGTTTACTTTGGTTAATCCGGGACGCTGATTCTGTATCGAGGGATCGAAAGCGATCATCCCGTTTACGTTGCCGACTCCGGTGCCGGCAACGCTGGCCTGGATCCTGAGACTCCCGGGGCCGACATCGTTCCCGGTTCGAATGTCCACGGCCCGAAGCCACTGCTCAGCAACGCCATTGCGCGAGAGTGCGGTCACAAAGTAGAGAACGCCGGTGGCTGAGTCGATGAATGGTGTGCCGGTGATCCCCACTTCACCTCCCAGCGCGGTTCTACCACCGAAATTGTCCGGCAACGAGGTCACACCCCTCGAGGCGTCGAGGTAATGCCGTTCCCACAGCGCGCCCCCAACCGGATTATCGGCGTCTATGGCAAATACGCTGTCGTGCTCGGTAGCCAGGATGATCACGTTGTGCGTGGCGCCTCCAATTGGAAGATTGGCGACGTAAAGCGGTTGGGCGATCAGCAATCCATCGGCCTGAAAAATCCCCAGCTTTCCGAATTGATTTACGTTGATCTGTGCCGGTGTCAGAGTGCTTTCGTTATCGTAAAGCCCCTTGCCTGAAACATCGCCCTTCCACATCAGCACACCGCTGATCGCGGGAGTGGAAGGAGGCGGCGGCGTTGCCCCGCCACTGGGGTCTTTATTTGCTGAGACAGCGGAATTCCCTCCGCCACAAGTTGCGCTCATCAAGATAGTCGCAAAAATGACTGCTGCCAGAGCCAGGTTGGGGATGAAGGAATCTTTCTTCATATACGGATGCACAGGCAATTTAAGCCCGTGGCTTAGAAGGGTGCGGTTGGCTCTAAGTTGCTTCTTCGAGCCGGCGCGCCTGAAAAGGGCGGAGCAGGGGTTTATCGATGCGTTAAACCGGTCGGAAAAGGACCCGCTTAGTCGCTGACGGGCTGGGCTTGGCCCTGCCACCAGTGCCGAAGGCGACTGGAGATATGGCGAGTGCACTATGACTTAGAGTCAGGCTGCGGTGGAATCAGTAGTAAGTGAAATTGAATTTGTCCAGGTAAACGGAATATTGCTGCTGTTTGTAATCCCCATCGATCTGAAAGTTCACCGTCACCCCGTGCCAACTACTTGGGGTCGAATTATTGTAAAGGTTTAAGGTCTGGGTATTTCCGTTCAGTGTAATGGTCTTGTAAAGAAGTTTGTTGTCCGAGGTTCTTTCGACTTCGAGGACCAGGTGGTTCCAGTCATTGCTCTTGGGATTGCAGGCAACCGCGGTGTTGACCCAGTGGTTGTTGGGGTTGTCCCACACCGCCCACACGTGTCCTGCGGCAATACGGCATTCCGTTCCAAAAATGTAGCCTCTGCCACTGGTGAATTGATTGATGTCAAACTCGATCGACTGGGCGATCTCGACGTTGGGGGTAAAAAAATATACGTCGTAAATGAAATGGTGGAGGCCAGCTACGAGTGTCTTACTCACGTCGGGCAGGCCCTGGGAGGAAAAATCGCCGATCAACTGATTGAACCACAGGGCATCTGAATATGGCGTCTTACCTCCTACGGTCGCCTGCATCGAGCTTCCACTCAGGGAGGGAGACGAGATTCCATGTCTTGTTCCCCAGGTCACTGCCGGCGAGCAATCGGAACAGATATCGTATTTGGGCGCCAACTCTCCGAAACTGCTCCAAGTCTTGTCGTTTTGAAGGTTGTAAAAAGTTTTTCCCGGGTTGGATGCCGCGGACGACTTCACGGTTAAGGTAATCCCCGTGTTCGCCGTGCCTCCACAATTGTCCCACGATTGCACTACCGTGCCGTAGCTCCCCGCGCCTAGAGATATGCTCGTATCAAGTTTTGCCCCGGGAACGGTCGCCACCAGCCCGTTATTGACGTAAATTCCAACTGCCGCCACGCCCTTGGAGCATGACGTCTTGGCGCTGGCTACAAAGTGAACGGGCGAAGAGGCCGTGCTGCCGGGCGCCGGAAGAGTGACGTTGACCGCCGACTGCGTAGAGCTGGTGGCTATATCGGCGCTAGCCGACGGGTCGACGGTAATCGTGGCGGGTTTGGTCGCCGACCCTCCGCAGTTGTCCCACGACTGAATCACCGTGTGGTACGTGCCGGGATCCATGGCTAACTTCGTATCCAGAGTCGCGCCTTGTGTGAGGTAGGCCCGCTTAAACGGCGATGAGTATATGCCCATGGCCGCGACACCCTTCGCACAGGAAGTGCTGGCCGACGCGACAAAATGTACCGGGCTTGAGACTGTCGAACCGCCTGGCGGCGAACTCGCCTGAATCTCTCCGTCGGTTACCGTAATCGTGACCAGAGATCCCGACGAGGAGCCACATGCGTCCCATTCCTTTACCTCAACCTGACGGGTTCCCACGTTAAGGTCAAGGTTCGTGTCCAACTTCGCGCCCTTGACCACATACGAGAGCACGCCCGGAGACGTGTAGATCCCCATGGAGGTTACGCCCTGAGAGCACGAACTGCTGGCCGTAGCAACAAAATGAACGGGGGATTGCAGCGCTGATCCATTACCGGGACTGCTCACTAAAACCGTGCCCCATGCGGACACACCAAAAAAGAACGGAACGATAGCAAAGGCACACTTCTTCATGAATTCATTAACCAATTGTGGATTTACCAGAGACGACGGCGTGGCAGTTCGATGATTTTACGGAGGGGATCAGGAGAACTCAACCTAAAAGACAACTTTTTTACTCAGAGGTACACGAAACCATGATTGGGGCGAGCATCTTCGCCGATCGCCCATAGGACCGGGATTCAAGCGCCCGCCAATTTTTCAAGTCAATCAGGTATTTTCCCTAAGGGCTCCGTGGGACGGATCGAATAAAAAGCACCCCCTGAAAATCGATTGCCAACAGAATTTGGCTGAGATTTTCGCGGTTTTTGGCGAGTCGCTTTTTTTCATTCATACAGCAACAGTTTCCAAGGTGTACAGCGGAGACTGGATGGTACGTGAGGTCCGGTTTCCATACTCTATGCAAGCTTTATGTAGAGACTGTAGGGAAGGGAACACCGAAAGTGCCTGCTCTTGCCGTATCAGTGTCTGGGTTTGCTGTGGTGGAAGAACCCTCCGCTCGCTCCAAGGAGCACTTTGTAAGTCTCGCCCTGAAGGGTGATCAAAAGGCTTTCTTGCGGCTTTTTTCTCTCCACGAGAGGCGCGTCTACGCCTTAAGTTATCGGCTTTTGAAAAATGTCCCTGAAGCAGAATCTCTGACCCAGGAGATTTTCCTGAACGCTTTTCGCCGGTTGAAGGATCTCCGCGACGACGCAGCTTTTGCAGGTTTTATCAGTCGGAGTCTCTGGGAAGCCGTATTGAGATTTAAATGCACTTCGCGAGAGACACTGGGCAGCTCTGTTGAGCTGGCTGCATCAAACTGCCAGCCAGAGTCAGCCGCCCTGACGCAACTGGAAGCACAAGCATCATGAAGCATAAGGATCAAGGAGGAAGCTAGGGTGAATTTGGGTGCAATCTTGGTGATCGGATCAAACTCCGCAGCGGGCGAGGAGATTTCGGATACTCATGAATGGCAGGAATTTCTGGGAGCAAATCCCATTGCATCCATCGAGGTACTCGGGCAATCGATTCTGCAGCGGGCGATTAAGCGGCTGCAGAGCGAAGGCGTAACCGAAATCACGGTTGTGAGTGCCAGGAGAGTGGCGTCTCTCCTGGACCGACAGCCCGGACGAGGTATCGTTTATGGCCTCGGCGATGTGTGGTCGACCGCGCAACCAAGACTCGGTGAATACTTCGAAACCGGTTGCGAGGCGATCTTACTCATGCGACTGGGTGCGTATGTTGAGTTCGAGCTGACCCATCTGATGCAATTCCATCGCGACAAAGGGCAAACGATCACACCGGTATGCGATGGCGATGGGCCGCTCGATTACTGGCTTCTGGATGCGTCCCTTCACCGGCAAACCAATTTCATTGATCCCGTCGTGGCTCGGATATCCGCGGCTGCAGACGTGACGCCCTACCGAACCAGCGAATATGTGAATCGCCTAGCTAACGCTCACGATCTTCGGCAATTGGTGGTCGATTCTTTTCTGGGCCATTGCCAAATCAGGCCGAATGGCGTTCAAAAGAAGCCTGGGGTATGGGTGGACCAGGGGGCCCAGGTACACCGCCGTGCCCGCCTGGTAGCGCCGGCTTACATCGGACGCAACGTGAAGGTGCAATCCGACGCTTTGATTACGCGCTGCAGCAGTCTCGAACGCGGTTGCGAAGTGGGATACGGCACGGTTGTCGAGGACGCGTCCATTCTGGCTGGCACTTATGTGGGGGCGGGGCTGGACGTAACTCATGCCGTTGTGTCCGGCTCCACGCTGGTGAACCTGCGGCACGATGTGGCGCTGCAGGTCAATGATCCCCAACTCTTAAGCGGGCCGAAGATGCATTTGAAGCCCGCGTTCGCGAACCCGCCCCGGGTACCGGCGCCGGTGCAAGCAAATATCGAAGTGGGTATCGAAGGCTTGCGCGGATCAAGCCACGAAACTGAGCCGGGCTTCGTCGCAACGCGCAACGCATGGGCCGGTTGATGGCAGTCGACGAGTAAAGTAATGGTGATTCAGACTGAACACAGGGGAATAAATTATGTCATCCCGGAAACCAGTCGTCGTCCAGCGGCTTCCAGAGCAGGTAAAGCTGGGGCTCGTTCAGCGCTTGATGCAGGAGATCGCCCCGCTCTTCAAGGAGGATCGGCCACGTGTGGTATTTGATTTCTCCCAGGTTTGTCAGATCGACAGCGCCGGCGTAGACATGTTGCTCCGTTGTGTCGAGGAGGCCGCGAAGAGGGACGGAGATCTGAAGCTCGCTGCCGTTCCTCCTGAATCCGCTGTGATCCTGGAGTTGACCCGAGTGGATCGTATCTTCGAAATCTTCGACACGGTGGAACAGGCCGTGGACAGTTTTGATGAATTATTCCACGTTCAGGCTCGCGAGGACGCAGGCGGAAATTATTTCCCATCGGTCGGAACGGATGGTAATGGTGCCGGCCACTCGAGATTCACGAGCTGATGCGAGAATTGGCTGATCATGAAAAATACAACTAACGGCTGGACGAGTATCGTACTGGCATCGGTTCTGGTGTGTTTGTTGGTTGATCCTAGTTTTGCCTTGGCTCTTTCTGCTGAAGAAAACGCTCAGGCACAGCAGGAGTCGCAGGACTCAACCCCGCAATCCTCTCCCCTATCTGCGGAGAAGCCTGCGACTCCTGAGAGTGGGGCATCAACAACTCGGTCGGTCGAGGAATTACCTGATAGCCCCAGCGCGATGAGTTCCTCAGGCCGAGGCAGGAGTCAGGACTCCACGAACCAGGACGGCGGGCCGACGCAATGTTTGCCCGTCGGCCAGCAGAAACCCGTGGGCACAGCTGCCGCAGAAGCGCCGAGCGTACGGGGGACTGGAGCTTCCAAACCGGCCGGGTTCGCGATCGCACCCGGAAAGCAGCGTCAGTCACGATCATTCTTGATCAAAGTGGGTGCTGTGATTGGGGCCGGAGCCGCGCTCGGAACCGTGATGGCGCTTTCGATGGCAAGCCCCAGCAAACCGCCGGGAGCGAAGTAAATCTTGATGCCCAGACTGAAGCAACCCCTGTTCATAACTTTTTCCGGAATTGACGGAGCGGGCAAGAGCACTCAGATCGACTTGCTATGCGCCTGCGTGTCTGCGGCCGGTGCGCGGGTGACGCGTTTGTCATTCTGGGATGACGTCGTTGCCTTTTCAGCTCAGCGCGAGCGTTCCAGCCATCGCCTGTTTAAAGGAGAGGTCGGGATTGGCTCGACTGGCCGTCCAGTCGCTCGCCGGGACAAGAATGTCAGGTCCTGGTATCTGACGTTCATCCGGGCATTCTTGTATCTAATGGACGCCGTTCGACTGAACTTCGTGTGGTGGCAACAAAGGCGCCGGAACTCGGACTTGGTGGTCTTCGACCGCTACATCTACGATGAACTGGCCAACCTTCCGCTCAAGTACCTCTTGTCCAGGGCTTACATTCATTTGGTGCTCAAGTTCTCTCCCACTCCGGATCTAGCCTTTTTGCTGGATGCTGATCCCTCCCTTGCCGTTGAACGCAAGCCCGAGTATCCGCTTGACTTCGTTCATGCGAATCAGTTGGCGTACATCGCACTCGGCAAATTGGTACCTGCTTTGAAGGTGGTCAGTCCAGGATCGGTCTCACGAGTCCACGAGAATCTTCTGCGGCAACTGTTAACGCTGGGCGCGTCTAAGCTGAACCCGCCGGCATTCCTCGATTTGCTGGAAACAGCTCCAAGGGCAGAGGTTATGTGGGGGTGCGCAGCACCGCCTACGGCGCTGTAGCTCGATCTTCTCCAGTCCGCACGCTCGGGGATTTAGTCCACCAGTTGTAGCCTGATCAGCCAACGGCTTTCGCCGCACTCTCATCGAACCTTCATTTATGGAGTTCAGAGCCCTGGATTATGAAAATCTGTCTAGTGACGACATTCCCCCCGAGTCGTGGAGGACTAAGCGAATACGGATTCCACATTGCGAAAGAGCTGCAACGAAATCCATTTCTAAGTCTCACGATACTCGCTGATACTTTGGGTTCCTCGGAAACAGGAGCCGAGCCGGAGGGATTTTCTATAGACCGCTGCTGGTCCTTCAACGATCTACAAAGTCCAGCGAAACTTCTACGGGCAATCCGGCGGCATGAACCCGACGTGGTTTGGTTCAATCTGTTGTTCACAACATTTGGCCACAATCCCTTCGTTGCATTTTTCGGTTTGGCGACTCCCTTGCTGACCCGTCTGTGCGGACCTTACACCCATGTGACGCTGCATCACCTGATGGACGTAATAGACTTGAAAGATGCAGGTGTACGCTTTCCACGCCTCTACCGGGCGGCGGGTGGCCTCGCGACTCGAATGCTGCTGATGTCAACATCCGTCACTGTTCTCATGCCCGCCTATCGAAAGATCCTGCTTGAGCAGTACGGCCGCGAGAATGTGCACGTACGAGCGCACGGCATTCTGTCGTACCTACCGGAGTATCCCGACTTTTCCCAGCGCGGCAACCCGGTTCATCGGCTCCTGGCCTTCGGGAAGTGGGGAACGTACAAACGCCTGGAGTCCATGCTCGACGCTTTCGAGCTGATTGTCCAGAGCATGTCCGATGTGAAACTCGTGGTGGCCGGCGGCGACCATCCCAGGACGCCGGGCTACGTGGCTTCGGTGGCCGAGCGTTTCAAGGATGATCCGCGCGTGGAATTTACCGGCTACGTGGCCGAAGAAAAAATTCCGGACCTGTTTCGCACTGCCAGCGTCGCCGTCATGCCTTATTCTTCCGCCACCGGATCGAGTGGCGTGGCTCACCTGGCGGCTGCCTTCGGTGTGCCTATCATATCCGCCGACATTCCTGACTTTCGTCAAATGGCCGACGAAGAAGGGCTGGCGATTGATTTCTACAGGCCATCCGATACGCGCGACCTGGCAAGTCACGTTATATCGCTGCTGGGGTCGCCCGAACGGCAGCAAGAGATGGCAACGCAAAACTTCTCCGCCGCTCTGCGCATGACCATGCCGCGGATTATTCATGAGTACATTCATCACTTTGGCATCGAGCAGCGCACGAAGGCGATAAAATTTATGACCCGGCTTCGCCGACTGCCGCGCTGGCTGCCCGCGCAATTATTCGCGGGAACAGGCGTAGGCCGGAACCGCACTCGCTGGTCCGAGCGTTCGGTCTTTGTGCCCGAAGTCCGAATGGGGTCCTCACTGCTGGATCGTAATGGTCTCCGTGGTCGAGGCTTGGATACTTCCCGAAACCGCAGTGACGGTGATGGTGTAATTCTGCCGAGAAATGGGAGCCGGCGCGACCGAACTCGACATCCGGCCTCCTCCGCAGGCACTCAGCAGAACGGCCAATCCGGCCACGATGCCCACCAACCCGGTGCGACTAAGCCGCTTCCTCGGCAGTTGGAACAGACTGAGGCCAGCGACTCCCAAGACGAACCAACTGGGACCGATGGGTAGCTTTCCACCCGGGCTGACCGGGCGAAGGCCAGCCATCGCGCCAGTCGTGGATACCGTCAACACGCAGCTTCCGGTAGCGGAAGCAGTAGTCACAACGTCGGGTGCGAAGGAGCAAGTCATTCCCGCAGGCAGATTCGAACAGGAGAACGATACTGGAGCGTCAAACGCTCCAGTATCTGAACTCACCGTAAGGTTCGTGGTCGCCGATTGTCCCGGGGCAATCGTCGCAGACGACGGGGAGGCCCCGAGGGATATTTTTCTGGTGGGCGTACTATTTCCGCAGGCCGGAGTGTAGCGAACGGGTCCCGACATTTGGTTCTTGAAACCGGGCTTGCCGACGGCCTGCACGTACAGCGTGTAATTCCCCGAAGCAAGCGAGTAGCTGCACAAGTTCAGCGAGTGCAGTCCGGCCGCAAGGTCATTCAGCGCCATAAGATTCTGACCGTCAGTGCTGACGTAAGGAGTGTAATGATCGATGGTGTTCTCCTGGCCGGTTATTTTCCAGTTTAACGAACCTCCCGAGAGCGATCCGGATACGCTTACGCAGTTGTCGATGCCCGATTCGATCTCCGTGCCTTCTTCGTAGTCATTCCAGGTCACAAGTTGCAGCAGGTTAAGTTGAGCGGTCGAGTTGTACATGCTGTTCACTTTGGCAAAGGTTTGCAACCACGTCTGTCCGCATTGCTGGCCCATCACCCGGTTCGCTCCCCAGGCTGCCAGGCTGTCATTGAATCCCTTGTAGGTGGCTCCGACCGTGTTCTGCTGGGGGAATCCCTTTCCAGTTTTGTAAAAGTTCGTCAGGTAGCTCATTCCGTAGTCGGTCGTAGTGGGCATCACCCACGAGTAACTGCCGGCAGTGAGGGCGTGACTGAAGCCGCCGCTATTCTGGAAAACGAACAGTGGATTGGTTGCCAGCGCGGCTTTTGCGGCGGCCCAGTCAACCTTATAGACGAGATCGATATCAAAGTTGGTCACTGCCGGAGATCCGTCGATTCGCAGATAAGCGGGAGAAGGAAAGTATTGTTTGCTCGACGTACTGCAACAGTTGCACCAGCGTCTGCTGTGCAGTGCATCCGGAGCACATGTTCTGTTTGATCGCACCCTGATCCACCATGATGGCCACATTGAAACCAGGATGGGCTTCGGCTTCGGCCATCACGACCTTGGTGGCCTTGTCGACTGGGCTGCTCGGGCCATACCAGTCGATAATTACGCCATCGATGCCGCGGGCGATCATATCCGCGATCTGCTTCTTTACTTGCGCCGGATCGGCCGAGTTGTAGCCGACGTTCATGTGATTTGCGCCACCGAACCAGAGCATCAGGTGGGCGAATACCTTGGTGTTGGCCCCGGAGTAAAGCAGGGAATGAACGTCGAGCTTGCTGACATTGCTCTTTCCCACGTTGCCGTTGGATTGGCTGGCAAAGCTGTTTGCCGCGCTGGTGTTGTTTGAAGTTTGGGCCGCTAGGGTCGTCGTTGGCTGGATTTGGAGGCTCGCGCCGAAAACGGCGCAGGGAAGAATAGTGGTTACCACTAATAGAACTAAGCTGAATGAACGCATGATCGCCTTGGGAGGAAGGGACAGACGCACCCCTCGGTTCTGGGCGAGTGCAAGAAGGCAGACACAGGAGTGCGCCTCCGTCGCTCACAAGCCGGACTTCGTGGACACAGAACGGGAGGGTCTTACAGCAGGGGAGATTTGCTGAGTCCGGTTAACCGGACGCCTTGACCCGCTCTGCAAACTGAATTGCAGCAGGGTCAAGTCAGGGGATACTGGTCATGTACGGCTACTCCTCACGGGTCGAGGGGCCGCTCCGACGCGAAGCCCTCGGCAGGTCTGAAATTGTTTGGATCTGCACTGTTCCAGTCGCGTGCACCCAGGTACTGCCTGCCCCCCGGGTTCGAGTTCGCCGGACCGTGAACCAGTAAGAGTTTGGGTCAAGATAGCGTGCTACCGATCGAGTGTCAACGATCAATAGTTCTAGCCCCGTGGGAAACTGTCTTTGGGAAGCGATCCTTGACTCGAAAAAGGTAAATTCCGTGGTGTTCCCGGCCAACACGGCAGGGGCCGGCCATCATCAAAGCTGGCGCTCTGAAATTCTCCTGGCGGAGGTCTGTCTCGATGATCGGACGATGGCTAGTGGCGCCGGTGCTGGGCTTCACGCTGGCAATTTGCGGCTGTCAGGGACTGCAGCCGGCTGCTGGCAACGCAGGAGGAGGTGGCAACCAGGGCGGTGGGACCCAGGCTAGCCTGCAATCGATCAATCACATTATTTTCATGCTGCAGGAAAACCGCTCGTTTGATCAGTATTTCGGACAGCTGCCAGCCTATTGGCAAGCTA
Source organism: Terriglobia bacterium (assembly GCA_963813645.1). Taxonomy (GTDB): domain Bacteria; phylum Acidobacteriota; class Terriglobia; order Terriglobales; family Acidobacteriaceae; genus JAIQFF01. The sequence continues at coordinate 125,722 of CAWEZS010000008.1, read as the reverse complement.
ACGGATTCCCGGCACAAGCGCTGGACGGTCTGCCGACCGACGCTTCCAACCCAAGCTTCGACGGGCTAAGCACGGTCAGCGCTTACCATCTGCAAACCGAGTGCTTCGCTGATTTGAGTCCTTCATGGAATGAAAGCCATGTGGATTGGAACCGGCAGCATCCCGATTCCAGCACACCGGCCATGGACGGCTTCGTGTTTACGGCCGCTACCTACGCTCAGAATCCATTACCCGGCCAGCCACCGGTCAGCGACACCGCCGGCCTTCGGACGATGGGGTACTACGACGGGACAGATCTGAACTACTACTACTTCATGGCGTCGAACTTCGCCACCTCGGATCGCTGGTTTTCTCCGACCATGTCGCGCACTCCTCCCAACCGCCTTTACTTGCTGGCTGCGACGTCCGCCGGGCACGCCTACCCGCCGACAGCAGCCTTGTCGAACAAGACAATTTTCGATTCGCTCGATGCGGCTGGTATTTCCTGGAAGGTGTACGTGACCGAGCCGGCCGGTTCCTACATCAACATGTTCGAGCCGTTCGCCAGCACGCACACTGCCAGCATTGTGCCGGTCGCGCAATACTTGACCGATGTGCAGAACGGTACGCTACCAGCGGTGGCGTTGATCGAGACTGGGTACAGCTCGGGCCGGGATGAACATCCCAACAACAACGTGCAGACTGGCGCCGCTTATGTGGCCAGCCTGATCAACCCTCTGATGAACAGTCCGAGTTGGAAGGATTCGGTCTTCATCCTCACTTTTGACGAGGCCGGTGGCACCTATGACCACGTTCCTCCACAGCCGGCGAAGCAGCCCGACGGCATTCTGCCGTCCGATTTGCAGCCCACTGACATTTGTGCCGGCAGCACCACGGATATCTGCGATTTCAAGTTCACCGGTTTTCGTGTGCCTATGATCGTGGTTTCTCCTTTTGCCAAGAAAAACTATGTCTCGCATACGACTGCAGATTACACCGCGATTTTGAAGTTGATTGAGAGCCGCTTCAATCTGCAGCCATTAACCAATCGTGACGATGCTCAGGTCGATAGGAATGGAAATCCCGTGATGCTGGAGTTTTTCGACTTTAAGAATGTGCCATGGGCTACGCCGCCGGCGAACGTTCCACCCCAGAACACAAATGGCACGTGTGATTTTCTTAAGCTGCAATAGGCATGGAGCAGGAGTTCCTTGGGGGAAGCCACGGATTCCCACGAACCCTCACGACGCAAGTTAGGTTCTTTCTGAAGACTCCTCTCCCCGGAATTCGTGCGAATCCTTAGCTGCTCGGGCGGTGCGGCCGGGTTACTCGGCTGGGCGAGTGGTCACCGTGATGGCGTTGGTTGCATAGCGGGTCCCGTCAAAGTCCGCAGTCACAGTCACTTCCGCTCCCTGGATCAAGTCTCCATCAATGTGGACAGCCGAAGGATCGAAGTGTACCTCGTAACTTTTTTTGTCACGCGGATCTTCCACCAGCAGAAGACCAGTGTGCAAATCCAGATCGGTGACGCGACCGGCAAACGTGAAGTCAGCGCCCGGCTGGGCCATTATTGTGATCTCGTCCGCTACGACTCGGCCGTCACTTCGTCGTCCGAACTTAACGTCAATCAGAGACCGCAAATAGAGATCACCGGCCGAGGCGGCCTGCTGCTCCTTTGTGATCCTGGTCGTGGGAGTGATGCTCAATCTCACTGGCTTGGGAGAGAGAACGTCATTGACCACCAATTCACTTCTTTCGCGATCAACGCTCACAATCTGGCCGCGGCTCTCGCCACGCGCGGGTTGGGTAAGAAGCCGGATATTCTTTGCGAATATGACCGTCCCATCAAGAATCGTATCCACATAAATCTTTTCCCCGTCGCGCAGCTCGCTTAAGGGAATTTTCGTTCCATCGCGATAGATCTGGGTGCGTCCGTCAAACAGGATACGGAGACCCCGCCCGCCAAACGGCCGAACCGTAATCTGATCGCGTACGCGGTCGAGCTTCGTAAGCGTGCCTCCCACGAGTGTGGCCTTGCCTTGCGGCACACTCGGCGGCTCGGGCAGGAGGTCGGCCGCGTCCGTGAATCCAGGCGCATCTGCTTCAGCCGGCTGCACGTCTGCTGGCTCAGGCCCACGCAACGGGGGGCGGGTTGACGGATTTTGGGGCAACGGGGCCTGAGGCGGAACTTGCAGCGACGTTTGAGACCCAGACTGGCCCCACGCCATTCCGCCTATCAGGATTACAGCCACGACACGGCTCATTGCACACACCTGCCTTTGGTAAACGCCACCGATTTGATGCCAGGGCCCGTCAAAGGATGGTTCCGTTCGATGGTTTCCTTCAGCAAACGCGGACGGCATAAATGCATCAAAGCAACACGAAAATGAGTGGGTACTCCCATGTCTCGAGGCGATTGATGCTGTTGCTGTTAGCCGGCGTTCTTGCCGCCGGTGCGCAGGCAGAAGATCGTACCCTGAGGATTTCGATCCCCAAGCGAGGAAGACTTACTCCGGTGCAAAGCCTTAATCGTGACGGGGTGGAAGCGATCCGCAGGAACCAGTTTGAAAAAGCGGAGTCGCTATTTTACAGAGCCTATCTGTTCGATCCCGATGACCCATTCACTCTCAACAACCTGGGATACATTTCCGAATTGAAGGGGGACGTGGAGCGCGCCCATCGCTTTTATGATCTGGCAGCGCAACAGCCAACCGAAGCTATCATCGACCGAGCCAGCTCCAAGAGCTTGCTGGGCAAGGGAGTGAAGGATGCGGTCAACGATGTGGGGGACGCTTCGTTGCAGGTGAACCGGGCTAATATCGAAGCTATCCGGCTGATCAATCAGGGCCGTTCGTTCGAGGCGGATGGGGTCTTGCAACGGGCGCTGGCTTTGGACCCGAGCAATCCATACACACTCAACAATATGGGACTTGTCCAGGAGATGGAGGGGGATTTCGATCAGGCACTGAAATACTATTCACAGGCTGCCGATTCCCATTCCCAAGACCCGGTGATCGTGACCCTGGACCGCAAATGGAGAGGAAAGCCAATCAGCGAAGCTGCAGCGGACAGCGCCAAGAAAGTTCGGGAACGTCTTCAGAGCGATGAGGGCAACGAAGCCAAAGTGGCGCGGTTGAACCTGAGAGGAGTAGCTGCGGTCAATCGCAACGACTGGACCAACGCTCGTCAGTATTTTCAGCAAGCATATGCTCTCGATCCCGAAAACGCGTTTTCCCTCAACAATCTGGGTTACCTGGCGGAACTCGATGGCGATTCGGAGACGGCGCAGGTCTACTACGAGAAGGCGCGCAAGGCGCAACGTGCCAATGTTCGGGTAGGCTCCGCCACCCGTCAATCAGCCGAAGGGATGAAGTTATTTGAAGTTGCCGACCAGAGTAATCAGAAGGTGGATATCAAGATTGCCGAAGAGCGCGAAGCTCGCCGACGAGAAACAGGTCCCATCCAGCTCAAACGCAGGGACGGCAAGCCGATCGAGGAAGAGGAACAGCCGCAATCGCAGGATCCCCGGGCGCCACCGACCTTAGGACCGCCGCAGCCATCGGTACCGCAGTTGACGCCGCAGCCGCAACCCTCCCCAACGCAGCCGCCATTGGACGAAAACCGTCCTCAGTAAGTTGCGCCTCAGAATTCTCTCTGGAGTAAACGCCCAATGTCGGCTTCCGGATTGTAGGGCAAATGTTTCAAGAGGTTCCGGGCATACCGCGCCAGGGTAAGCACGTTCGTGCGATACCAGCAGCATTCCCCCATCTTCGGAGAGAAGCCGCAAATGAAGCGAAACTGTTTCAGGATGGAAGAAGGCTCGGCCAGCATGGCCGCGGTGAGGCGGTGATTTCCGTCAAGGATTGTCAGGGGCTGAGTCTCGTCTATTCCTATGAGCAGAACGGTTGAATTGACCACCTCGTCTTGCAAGAGGGTGCTCAGAAGCCGAAGCTTGCCAAAAAATTCGTCCTCCGGACGATTGGGATATTCGGCGCGGATTCGTTCCACGACGTCGCCCAGAAAATAGCTCTCTTGAGCCATCCTTCGCCAGTGCGCCCGTGGAAAGACCCGAATTCGGGCAAGGTCCTGAGTTGTGAGCTCGACTTCGAACCATTGCGTGTCATCGGGGAGCTGGCGCCACATCGCTCCTCGGCGCAGAAACAGGAGGGCACGACGCAATAAGTTTTCCTGCGCATCGCCCAGGTTGGGTTTCATCGCGACCCGCTCAAGTTTGCTCCGGTGGCGATCGAATTCCGGATGATGAAACTCATTTCTCAGAAATTCGGCAATGATCTCATCCTCCGAAAGGGATTGCAGCTTGCGGATCCTTACATACGGTTCCCGAATTTGAGTTTTTACCAAACCAAGAATAGAACCCAGCACAGGAAGCGACACGATGACAAGCAACAATGCCATCATCACTAACTGTATGAGTATGACCTGATGAAGGTCGGCATGAAAAAAGCAAATGCCAAGCACCAGAGCGACGCTGGCCGCCAGTTGTACCCACCCTGTGTTCACAATCGTGCGTGACATTTCGTAGGCGATGATGACCGAGCTTAAGGAATAAACGCCGGTAGTAATGGCGTACAGAATAAGTAGGGAAGATATGTTGCCGTAGCCGCTGAGATTGAACTGAGGACCGAATGTAACCTTCCAGAATAGAGTGGGGAGCATTAGCAGTCCCAACACCACAAATAGCACAATCGATGTGACCAACGCTAACGAGGTCAGAAGCAGGGTCCGCCCTTCGCCATCCCGAGATCGAGTTCCCGCGGAAATGGGAAACATGGTTCCAACTACTGACCAGGCGAACATGTTCACGACCCGCCCAACCAGGGCTACGGCGGCATAGAGACCGGCTTCTGCTGGCGGAAAGAAGTGCTTCACCAGGACGATATCGAAGTTATTGATAATTACCTGTCCGACAAAAAACACGATTGCCTGAAGTCCTTCGCGAAAAGATGCCGGGATGCTCAAAACCCCGACGTGTTTAACCCCGGGCCGGGCGAAAATGTAGGCAAGGATCACCCCTGCGACGCTAGCCAGGACTGCGCCGTTGACGCCTAGCCCGAGCTTCACCAGCACTAGAGCGCCTCCTAGGCGCACGAGTCCTTCAAGAATGAGATTGATGGCCAGCGAATTGAACGCATAGACCCCCTGCATGCATCCGCGGCGCGTGCCCAGAGGAATATAAAAGGCTGTTCCCAGTGCCAGGAAAACAATGAGAGTAGGATCTGGCAGCTTGAGGTATGCGGCGACAACGTCCCTGGCGATAATCAGCAGGACCGCAATGCCGATTCCGACCATCCAGGCCCGGCGATGCAGTCCTGAATAAACCGCAGCTTTTTCGGTAACGGAATCGTGCCCGGCCACCAGCTTGGCACATACGATCTGAAACGATAGAGTGACCGCCGACATCAACATCAGGAGCGTGTAAACGGCGGTTGCATGTCCAAATCCGACAGGTCCGAGCATTCGGGCGATGGCGAGGTTGTAAACCAGGTTCATCGCGCCGACCAGGCCGGAGCCAGCGAGCAGAGTCAGGCTTCCGCTGAGGATTTTGGTCCAGAGCGCCTGCTTCGGCGGAAGCGCGACCCGTAGAACCTCTTCTTCAAGCGATGGGCTTTTCATTCCCTCTATCTCTAACCTGAGTTTTGCTGAACTGGTCTTGTCGATCTGAAGCCCAGGCTGTCAGAACAGATTGAGGCGCACGACAGGAAGAAGAGTGGTCTTCACCTGGCCGCCAAAATTGTAGAAAGTCTGTTGTTGCAGCCCGAAGGAGAATCGCGATGGATATAAGACAGGGATCGCGCCACTACCATCATCGAAGGTTCTTCGCACCGGCTTCAGGTACGAGATCATGAACTCGCTTTGGGCGTTGTCATAGGTGTGAAAGCCCTCGCCACGGGAGAGCGTGAAAGAACCGGTCACTTGCCATCGAGCGCTGGGGCGGTAATCGAACCTCGCGCCCGGCCGCATGGCTTGAGCTATGGCGAAGTTTTCGTCGATCACCCGCCAGGAGCGCAAATATTCGCCCAGAACCGCGAGCGTTAGCCGGCTGCCGATTTTGCGCTGCACGCCCACATAGGTGGAGGTCGAGTAGTACTCGCGAATCAAGGGACGAAACAACAGATCGCGAACGGAATATCCTGCAATCAGCGAGGTTTTTCCCCACGGACGGCCGACGGTGAACTCCAGGTTGGCCAGCGCATCGCGCGAGTGCAGGTTTTGTTGCGTAAACGGACCCGCCTCCCTGATGGCGCTGGCCTGTATCGAGACCCAATTGAAAAACGAACTAGTAGAGAGATAGAGGTATTGGCGGAACAAGTCCTGATTCATGTCGACCGGCGACAGTGTGTCCCGGCGCACTGTGAACTGCAGTCCCGTATGGATCTTTACTGAGTTCGTGCCGAGATGAAAGGCGGGGCTCACGCCCCCGTTGAATATGGTGTCGTATGTATTACGGTTCTGAATGAGGTTGTCACTGGGAAAAGAAAACTTCCCATTGATCAGGCTCTCGCCGACGAAGCCTTCGATAGTGGGAAGATTATTCAGGTGCACGCGATAGTTCGCCTCGCCCAGGCTTTGAAACGAATGCCTCGGCGGGGGAAGAGTGCGCCGGGGTAATTCCCGGCAGCAATTTGGCGTCCAGCGTGTAGACGTTGATATCCTCCAACACGGGCTCGAACGACGCTTCCGGCAACAGGCTGATCTTCTGGTTGACTTGCCGTCCTTCTTCTTCGGCCAGTTCAAACTCCGCACTTTGCCCCGCTTGCTGGGCGTCAGGCCCGGCCACCATGCTTGCGCGCGTGAATGCGGACAGGGCATTCACCGTATCCTGCCTCTGGCGGTACAGGTTTCCCCTGGCAATCATGTAGTCGTAGTCATTTTTAAACTCGTCAGGACTTCCCAGCTTAGCCAGCGAGGCGGCAGCTGCCTGACTGTCTCCCTCGGCCAGATAGGTATTCGCCAGGCCGATTGAAACCACACGTGGATCGGCGCCCGACAAGCGGGCTTTCTCAAAATAGGTTTTGGCCAGATCGAAGTCCTGGATGGACAGGAAAATGTTGGCGGCGTCGACGAAGTCAGTTGACGTAACTTGGGGTGAGTCGCTCACGCGAGCCTCGGCGAAGCCCAACCCGATCTGGCGGCGGGCTTCGTCATCCTGGCCTTCGGTGACAAAGATATGAGCGATGGCTAAGCGGAGAGCCACCCGGTTGGCCTTTGGGTCTTCGAGGGCACGTACAAAATGTTGCATCGCGGCATCTCTGTCGCCCAAGGTCAGCAAAGCATTGCCGGTGGCGATCAGGATGTCGACTTGGCCCTTGGCATACTGCTCAGCCAGTTGAATGTTTCGAAGAGCGGCGTCGCGATGGCCGAGTTTGGCATGGGCCTGCGCCATCTGGGAATAAATCGCCGGATTCTCGGGCGCGAGCTTGACGGCCGCATCAAGAATGTCGATGCAGTCCTGATAGCGATGCATCTGGTACAGGGTGTCGGCCAGCGCTAGTTGCGTTGTGAGGTCATTCGGCATTTCGTCCAACGCGACGCGATACTCTTTTTCCGCGGGTGAGAGTTTTTGCTGCTGCCGGAAAGCTTCAGCCCGGGCCAGATGCCACGCTCTCGGAGTGCCTAGTAACTTCTGCGAAATGTTGAGCTGTTCCAGCGCGGCTTGTGCGCGATGAAGTTGCAAATAGGAATAGGCAAGACCAAAGTGGGCTTCGCCATAGTCGGGGCGAAGTTTTATGGCGGTCTGGAAATCAACTACCGCGGTCTTTGCCTGACGAAGATTATTAAGCATGAAACCCCGGTTGGCGTACCCGGTAGCCATTTTGGGATCGCGTTGCACCGCCCTTGTAAAGTCGGCCAAGGCCTCCTGAAACAAGCCGGCGCGGGCGTGAACGTAACCCTCGATCAAAGCCAGGTCCCGATTGTTGGGAAGAAGCGGATCGTACTTGACGGCCAAGGCTAACGCGTCGTCATAGTGGCCGAGATAATAAAGGTCATAGGCGAGATAGACAGGCGCTTGCGGATCCCGCGGCAATCGGTCGATAACCTTGTAGCCCAAGTCGGCGGCTTCCTGGTAACCGCCCGTCCAGGTCAGGTAGCGCTGCCGCTCGCGCATCACTTGCGGATTGTCATTCATCGCTCCGGTGGCGCGATCCAGCCATTGCTTCGCGAGATCGAGATCGTGGGCTTCGAGCGCGGCATTCACTCCGCCGGCCACGATCAAGCTATTGGCTGCCATCCTCTGATAGCCGGCTTCGTAGCTGGTTTGGGAAGCGCGAAAATTTCTCTGCGAGGAATACAGATCCCCTAAGGCCAAATGGGGAACGAAGTCCTCGGGGTAAAGCCGCGCGACCCGGGAAAAATAATCTTCCGCACCTTTCATGTCTCCCTGCTCACGGGCCAGATAACCCAGCGAGATCATTGCCTGCTGGTTGTGTTTATCCAGCTCAAGAGCTTTCAAAAACAGGTTGCGAGCAGCGTCTTTTTGCCCGAACTTCCACAGCAGGTTGCCGTAATTCAGGAGGGAGTTGATATTGAACGGCGCCAGCGACAGCGCTTCTTTCAAATCCTTCTCAGCCGCCGTCAGATCGCCGGAAGCCGATTCGATTGCCGCGCGCAGCCGCAGGAATTCTGGCCTGGCGGCATCAGGGACTTGTGCCTGCTGGATTTCGCCGGCTGCAAAGTCCAGCTGCTTCCTGGCCTCACCTGCGTTGCCCGCCTGCTGATAGATTTCGTAGAGGTTAAGGCGAAGCTGGAGCGGGTACAACGGTCCCTCTTCAGTCACGGCTGGCAGATTGTTTAATGCAGCCTGGTATTCACGGATCGAGTCTTCCGGACGTCCCTCGGACAGGGCGATTTGCGCTTGAATTGCGTGCAAGCGATAGTAGTTCGCATTCAGCCGTCTTGCCTCTTCGAGGAAAGCGCGCGCGGCATCGCCCTGACCCGCATTAAACAGCGCCTGGGCCGCGCTTAACTGGAACCCCAGACTCCCTTTGGAAGCCTTTGCTACCTTGGAATAGAGATCCGCCGCTTCCTGTTTGCGTCCCGCCAGCACGTAACTGTAGGCCAGCTCGGCCAGGACATCCGAAGTTTTTGAAGGCAGGGCTTTCAAGATCGCAATCGCCTGGTCGTATTGGCCGCTTTCCCGATACTCGCCGGCGATAGCGCGCAGGATTTCCGGATCACGGGGCGCGCGGCTCTTGGCGCGAGCCAGCGACTGCCTGGATTCTGCCGGACGCCCAAGCCGCTGATACGCCCGTGCCAGTAACAGGTCGGTGCGGGGCGAGGATTGCACCGCCGCGGCTCGACGGAGTAGATCCAAAGCCATCCGCGGGTCAGAGTTCAGCGAAAGTTCACCCGCAAGCTGCAAGGCGTTAGCATCTTCAGGATTGCCCTCGGCGACTTTCATCAACAGTTGTCGGGCTTCCTCGTCTCGGCCCATCTTGGCGTAAGTTTCGGCCAGACCGGCGAGCCCCGCGGTTGAATTCGGCCGATCCTGCAGCCCGCGCTTGTAGGCATCTAACGAAAGTGGATAGCGACCTGCTATCCGTGCAGAATATCCGAGCAGGAACCAGAGGTCGGCGTTTTGCGGGGCGGCTTTTGCCGCTTGTTGGGCGAACGCGACGGCCGCGCCGTAATCTCCTTTGTTTCAATGCGTCTTGTGCCGCACGGGCCTGACGTGCCACCTCGATGCTTGATCCCCACCCGAGACTCTGGGTAGCAGAATCTCCGCTGCCGGCCTGACTCTGCTTGTGCTCTTTGGATGCGGTTGAAGACGTCCCCTTATCGAGGTCGAAGGTCTGGCCCGGAGCCAGGCTGGCCAGTGTAAGGATGAAAGCAATTGCAGTCGGCGACCGTTGTTTCAATTCCTTGTCCCTCGGAGCAGGGCGTCCCTCGTTGCGTTGCCCGCTAGCACCTTGCGGTAGCGTTCAGATGCTGCTGCCCCTTTTCAGGCTGCATGCGAACCGTTGCCTGGTGGTTGCTCGGCAGTTTTGAGCAAACCTCTGGCGGAGATGCGGAATCAAAAAGTCCCCGAAGGTACAAAACTTGAAGGTACAAATTATGGAACGCGACTACGTGACGCCTGTTGGCAAGGACCGATACCATGCAGTCCCGATGCTCGCGATCGTGTTGATTGCCTTGGCGGTTCACGGACCGCTTCTATGGATGCAGCTTCCGGCGGGTTCATTCGACACCAATTTCCATATCTTTTTTGCCTCCCATTATGCTCAGCATTGGTTCAATCCGTGGAACGAAAAGTGGTTCGGCGGATTCTCACAAACCACTTACCCCCCTCTCACCCACCAATGGATTGCGTTGTTTTCCAACGTGGTCGGTTTGAACATGGCCTACATGTTGGTGCAATTGCTGGCGATTTTGTTGCTGCCGCTGGGGATATACCGTTTCGCCAAGATCTGGGTGGACGAACGTTCGGCGAGTTACGCCGCATTAGGGAGTGTGTTCTTTGGAGCTTTAGCGTTCATGGTGTACCAGGCCGGACAGCTTGCGACCGTTGCGTCTGCTTCGCTGTTTTTGAACGCGTTGCCTTACTTTTATGAGTGGTCGGCTCAGGCTGATGTGCGTTCGTTGATCAAAGGGATCGCCATCAGTCTAGCCGCGGCCGCGGCTCATCACGTGACACTGATCTTTGGCCTGGTCTTGTTCGCGGGGCCAGTGTTGTGGCTGGCATGTATCGATGCTGGCGAAGGCCGAGCGCGTGGTTCGATTCCAGCAGTGGTTTCCCGCGCCGTAGGGTTCGCGCTCGTGGCCGGCATCGGGATCGCAGTGGTTTTATTGCCTTACTGGATCGCCATACTCCGTCACCCGATCGTGCAGATGCCGATTCCACACGATAGCCGGAACAACTATTTGCTCAATTCAATTACCGGTGTGAATTATTTCGTCATTCCATACGGTGCGTTGATCCTCGCCTTGCCGTTCCTCATCGTGCGCGGCTCCGCAGTCCGGCGGTTGCGGCCTCTGCTGTTCGGTTTCTGGGTGACTTTTCTTTTTGGCCTGGGCGGCACTACACCTCTGCCCAAATGGCTGCTTGGACGGGCATTCGACGTTTTAACTTTTGAACGTTTCGCGTTTTGGGCGGTACTGATGTCCGCACCAATCGTTGGACTGTTGGCGGTAGACCTGCTGGACCGGTTCCGCACCAGGGCGGTGGTGGCCTTGTCCTTAGCGGCCATTGCCACGCTGGGCGGCGCTCTGGGCTGGCTCGTGGTCAATCCATACCGGCCGGCTTCAACCCTGGATGTATCGCCAGTGATCGCATTCTTAAACCGTGACGGTCACGACCAATATCGGTACCTCACCCTTGGTTTTGGCAACCTGTTGGCAAGAGTCTCCACGTATACCGAGGCGAACAGTGTGGACGGAGACTACAACTCGGCGCGCCTGCTGCCTGAGATGACGCGTTACGGATCAGCCCAGCTCACCAATGCCAAGTTCTATGCGACGGCCGGCATGGAATCTCTGCGTTCGATGCTGAAGCACGCCAACCAGTATGGTCTCAAGTACGTGTTCGTCCACGATTCTTATTACGAACCGCTGCTCACCTTCGCGGGCTGGCGAAAAATAGAGACCTATAACAATGGATCGATTACCGCGTGGTCGAAAGACGACGTTCCTCCCGCCCACCCGATTGAATCCGATGCCATGCCGGCCCCTTGGGAAGGACTGCTCTGGGGAACTCTGCCCATGGGAAGCAGTTTCCTGGCTATCGGTCTGGTATTACTGCTGCCCGGGCGGCGGAGGTTGGCCGAGCCGGTTGAAATTGCGCCGCGAGTGCAGGAGCACTACGTGGCGGAGGAAGTCAGATGAGGTACTTGATACCCATCATCATGTTGGTTGTGACCGCAGGATTGGTCGCTTTGGGTACGCTGGGGCCGATTCGTCCGGGTGCTACCACCGGCATCGCATCAGGCACGGCTCTGCCGGGACTCTCGACCGCGGCGGCCACGCCGGAACAAGCTGTCGGGAGACTGCTCAACCAGATCCAGAAGCGGGAGTGGCGTGCTGCTTACTCCGAACTCGCCAACAAGGGAGATGTCGACCAGGCACTATTCACCCGCGATTTAACCGGCAACAATGGAAGCCTCCGCACCCTTTCGGGACTCGAGAGCTGGGAACTAGAGCCTCTTCATGCGACCAACCAGGAGGCTGAGGTCCGCTCCATCTTGCACTGGTCAACTGCCGTGGGTCCTCTTCGCGAGGTGAAAGATCTTAGAGTCGTTCGTCAAGCTGATACGTGGAAAGTGGTCTGGCCGGTGCCAAAATTTCTCAACCTCCCTGCCCAGGTGATCCCGGTGAACTATCTACGCTGGGACCTGGTGACGCCTTCAGGCGAGGCGGACTGGGGAGACCGGGCCGTAGACGCACCCCACGTCCGAATCGTTTCGATGAATGCCATTCCATATCAGAATGGCTGCGTGGTCATGGGTGAGGTGGTGAATGAAGACACCATTCCTGCGTACGTAAACGTCAACGCCATTCTGGTAGACGGAGCTGGCAAACCGATTGCCGAAGAAAATAGCTTCGACAAAATCTCGCACGTTCTCCTGCCCAAACAGGTCTCTCCCTACCGGGTGGATTTTCCAAACGTTGGCCTGGACGGAGTGAAGAACGTTCGCATGGATGTGAGAGCGACCCTGGTGCCCGCCTCGGCCGATCCGGTCATCGGAGTAATGGATCAGAGAGTGGAGACAGATAGTGAAGGCCGGAACGTTTTGCGGGGAAACTTGCTGAATCAGAGCGGACAGGCAGTCGGCATTCCGCATGTCATTGCAACCTTCTACGATAACAACGGGAGAGTGGTCTGGGTTTCCGATGGATATGTGGATCGTCCCTTGCTTCCGCAACTGCCGGAACCTTTTGCGGTTGAGATTCCCGGACCGGTCGTGGGAAAAGTGCAGAATTACCACGTGGTGGTCAACTATTACAGTGCCAAATCGTAGCTTCAAACCGGCGGTTTTGCTCTTGTTGGTGTGCCTGGCTAGTGTATGTCGGGGGCAGGGTGCGGAACTGCGAGCGCCGTCGGCCGTGACTTCCGGCCAACCCATAACGATCAATACTTCCGGGAGCGGTGATGGAACTCTTTATCTGCTGGGTCCGGGGCACGCTTCCAAACAGAAGGTGCGCCTCGGGCAAGAGGTAACGGTCGACGCGGATCAACTGAATGCTGCCGGCAGATATCTCGCAATCCTGTGTACGACGGCGTGTCATAGCGCAGCTTTCTATGTATCGTCGGCAAGCCCTGCGAGTCTCAGTTTTCTGGTACACCCATCGCGGGTGCCGGTAAAGCAGCCAGATGCGATCAGCGGAGTTGCCATTCCCTATGACAGGTATCAGAACCTGGTGACCGCCCCCCTGACGATTGACTTCCACTTGAAATCGAGTACGGGCGAAGCCACGTCTCGAACGGTGCCCACTCGATATGGCGTGGCATGGTTTCGAGCGAACTCCGGGCTTCGTGCGGGCCCGGCGCAGTTGGTGGCTTCCATCGCCCAGTTGTCGGCGCGCCGGATCGTGCAGCAGGTGGCAGGCGATCCGTGCAATCTGCGTGTGACCGGCCAGCGCACTCCAAAGGGGATCCTGGTGCAGACCCAACCGGTAAGGGATTGTTCGGGAAATCCTGTCCAGGATGGAACCATCATCACCTTTACCGCGAATGGACCGGACGGAAAGAGTTCGGTGGACACGCCCGTGAAGCAAGGGATTGCCCAGGCCCATTTGCTGGCAAACGGGCCGGTTGTAATTTCAGTAGCCTCAGGCGTTGTGATGGGCAATCAGCTTCGCATGGAGGCGAAATGATAAAGCGCCGGAGTTGGACAACGATTTCCTGCCGGCCGGTTTTGGGCGTGGCCATAGTCTTAACCGTCGCCTTTCTCGCTCTGTTTCCATCGCCTGCTTTGGTGCGCGCCGCTTCGTTTCCAGCCGATGCCTTGCCTCAGGTAGAGCTCAACGGCAGCAACGCAACTCCCAGAAGCCTGGAGTCTCTCACGCAGCAAAACATAAGTCGCCACTACGGCAAGGCATGGCAAGACCTGGCCGATGCCTTTACTTACAACTCGCCGGCATCACTGAATAATTATTTTGTCGGCCCCGCAAGAGATCAGCTGGCCATGGCGATTTCCGATCAGCAGAAAATTGGATTGCATTCGCGCTACCTGACCCAGCGGCACAAAATCGATGTGGTTTTTTATGCTCCAGAGGGCGATCTGGTAGAACTGCGCGACACCCTGCAATGCGAGCTGCAAGTGCTGGACGGGGAAACGTCAATTCACAATGAGCAGACGATCCTGCATTACATCGTTCTCATGACCCCGAGTGCCGATCGCTGGGTCATTCGCCAGCTTCAGGCGGTCTCAGAGTTCTGAGAACGGTAAATCGAGAAAGAGGTTTAAACGCTTGTTCGAAGATGCTTGTCGCTATGTTGCTGTTGTCCATGGTCATCGTTGATGGATGTGCCCGCAAGGGTGTTCATTCCGGATCTGACCCCTCGCGGGTTGCGCGTGGCGGGCCGAAAGTGCTGGCCGTCTGGATGCCATGGTTCGGCGATCACAAGCACATTGACGTTGGATATTCGAGTCAGGACCCGCAAGTAATGCGGCGGCAAATCAAAGAAGCAGTCGATCGAAACATCGCAGCTTTCGTGGTTGACTGGTACGGAGACCGACGGCCGTTTCACGACAAAAGTTTTGCTCTTCTGCAACAGGTAGCCAGCGAAATGAATTTCCAGGTAGCCCTGATGTACGACGAAACTGAGAATGACAACGGACAGGCCACCGACGAGGCATTGGCGGCGTTTGATAAAGCCTACAAGGCATACATCGGCCCTCAGGCGACGCTATCGTGGTGCCTACCTGAGAGTACAACGGACCGTCCGGTCGTCTTTATATTTCCCAAGCGCGGACACACTGATTGGAACCGCGTTCGCGAGACAGTGAATGCATGGTCCTCACCGCCGCTGCTTATATACAAGGACGAGCCTGCGGCGGGATTTGACCGCGCCTTTGACGGCTACTACGCATGGATTCATCCCGGACACAGTGGCTGGGCTTCCGACGGAAGCGACTGGGGAGAGCAATACCTCGCTAACTTTTATAAGAACATGACCACCAAGTATGCCGACAAAATCGCAATCGGAGCGGCCTGGCCCGGTTTCGACGATTCTCGCGCCAGTTGGGGCCTGAACCGGCACATGGATGCGAGATGCGGTAAGACGTTTGAAGAGACTCTGGGTTTCTATCGCCGTTATTACAGCGATTCGAACCCGCTGCCATTCCTGCTGATTGAAACCTGGAACGACTACGAGGAGGGAACAGCCGTTGAGCGCGCATCCTTTACCAACTGCAGCCACCCGTCGTGACGGAGTCGCGACGTACCCGGATGGAGCAACCCGGGACCTAACCGTCCTGTCCCGGCTGCTCTTCGGTCGCCGGAATGGGCAAGATCGATCTCGGCGGGACGATCCGTCCGGCATGCTGGATCTGCGTCCCGACGAGTTGCGTCCCGAAGAATTACCCGATCTGTTGGCCCTCGCCGATGCTCATCATGTGGTGATTCGCGGCTTGCAGCCCCTCGAGCAAGTGGCTTCGGCCGCGGGGAATTGCGAACTGGCCGGCTGGGCCGCCCAAGCGCTCCGAAAGGAGCGGTTGCGAATCAGTGATGCGATTTCCTTCCTTAGCGAGATTTGCGACGCCCTGCAGGCGGAAGGCCTGAACACGATGGTGATCAAATCTCTCGATCACTGGCCGGACCTGGGCAGCGACCTGGACCTTTTCACCTCGGCTCCGGCTACGGACGTAATCCAAGTCATGAAAAGCCACTTCAGTGCCTCGCTGGCAGCGCGCAGCTGGGGAGACCGGTTGGCGAACAAATGGAATTTCATTGTCCCCGGTTTGAGGGAGTTAGTGGAAGTGCACGTTGGCCGCCTGGGTCAGACGGGAGAGCACGTCACCCTTGCCAAGTCGTTGATCCGGCGTGGCAGGTCGCTGCCCTTCGAAGGCTATAGCTTCCGGGTGCCCGCTCCCGAGGAGCGCGTGATCCTTAGCACCCTGCAGCGGATGTATCGCCATTTTTATCTTCGCTTTTGCGATGTATCGGACACCACCCAACTTGTAGAGAAAGATACTGTCGATTATGACTTCTTGCGTTCCCTTACTCGGACGGCTGGTATCTGGGAGGGGCTGCCACGTTTCTGACCGTGGTGTCTGACTATCTTGAGCACTTCCGCGGTAACGGGCTGAGCCTCCCTCCCTTTGTCTTGTCGGCGGCACGTTTTCGCGGTAACCAGCTGACTTTCCAGCGTTTCCTGCGGATACCAATCATGCCGCACTCGGTGCGCCTGTACACCTCTCAGCTCCGACGATTGGCGCTGAACGGCGAAGTGGAGGGCACTCTACGTTTGAGCCTTTTACCCTGCCTGGCTACGGCCGCAATAGTGGAGCAAAGAAGTCACCGGCAGCGACAAGGGCATCTGGTAAGAGCTTCGAAGGGTCCGCGCGACATACAGTAAATCCTGTACTCGGTGTACGGGATCTGATGTATTGCCCCAGACGAGTCGAACCTGGAAAATAGCGATGTTAATCCGACGCGAAGCTATGGCAGGTGACCGCAAGGCGCCTGCCTTTTTTTCTCTCGACGCAGCCTGTTGAATTTGCAGTGTGACCGCACCGCGCTCGTGCACCAGCCCCGTGCAATTTAAACTGCGGCTCCGCCACATTCCGTGAGCAGGGCACTCGCGAATTATTCTCGCCCTGGGAAAATTCCAGAGAATACAAACTGCGGCCCGTCGAATACAGATAAGCCCCGATAGATGTGAGGTGATTCTTTCGCGACAATCGATTGACGCATATGTACTTGCGTCGACCCCTGTAACAGTGTCGAGAAATTTGCTTGAAGGAAGGAAATTTGCCGCACATGAGAATTGCCCAGGTTGCGCCACTCTATGAAAGCGTTCCGCCCAAACTTTATGGAGGAACCGAGCGCGTGGTCTCATATCTGACAGAAGAACTGGTGCGGCAAGGACATGAAGTGACATTGTTCGCCAGCGGCGACTCGCTCACCGAGGGCCGCCTGGTGCCGATTTGCAAGCAGTCGTTAAGACTGTCTCCGGCCTGTGTCGACCCGTTGCCCCACCATGTCTTGCTGGTGGAAAGGGTCCTCGACGAGAAAGAGAATTTTGATCTCATTCACTTCCATATTGATTATCTGCATTACTCTCGAACTCGATTTGAAGATGTGCCTAGTCTGACGACGCTACATGGCCGGCTGGACATTCCCGACCTCGCGCCTTTGTATCAGAGATTCAGGGACGTCCCCTTGGTCTCGATCTCGGACTCGCAGCGGGAGCCTTTGCCCTGGTTGAACTGGCAGAGGACGATCCATCATGGTCTGCCAGTCGAAAGCTTGAAATTTCAATCCAAGTCCCAGGGATATCTGGCATTCCTGGGTCGAATTTCTCCGGAAAAGGGTTTGGACCATGCGATCATGATCGCCAGAGAAGCCGGGGTGGAACTGAAGATAGCCGCCAAGGTGGATCGCGCCGATCAGGCGTACTTCGAAGCCGTCATAAAACCTCTTCTGAACGGGCCAGGGATTGAATTTGTGGGCGAAATTGGTGAGATGGAAAAAAGCGAATTCCTCGGGGGGGCGATCGCCCTTCTTACTCCGGTTCAATGGCCCGAGCCGTTCGGCTTGGTAACGATCGAAGCCATGGCTTGCGGCACGCCGGTCATTGCTTATCCTCGGGGATCGGTCCCAGAAATCGTTGAGGATGGCGTCAGCGGATTTATCGTGAACGGTGTGCAGCAAGCCGCGGCGGCGGTGGCTGCAGCTCGATCGCTCAGCCGTCAGGGCTGCCGGGATTACTTTGAACGGCGCTTCAGCGCAGCTCGAATGTGCGCCGACTATGTGGTCGCGTACCAGCAACTTCTGGCCATGAATCGAGAGTCGCCTTTGTCAGCGTCGGAACCGGTGCTGACCGATTCTGAGCTTGCCTCCCTTTATCCCACGAGGTTGTAGGTTGGAAGACGAAAGCCTTACCCGAAAGTATTACATTGCGACTGAATCGTCGCCCGCCGACGACCGCACGCGTGTGCTCAAACACGGCAACACGTTTGCCGTCTTTGATCACTACGGGGACATTGAAGATGCAGGTTTAAGGGAGCAGGGAATTTTCTGTGAGGGCACTCGTTTTCTCTCTCAGCTCCAATTCCAACTTGCTTATGCCCGGCCGCTCCTGCTCAGTTCAACGATTAAGGCCGACAATTCACAGTTCGCCGCCGATCTTGCCAATGTCGACATATCGCGAGATGGCAAGGTGGTGATTCCGCGGGGCACCCTACATGTGTTGCGAACTAAATTCCTGTGGCAAGGCGTCTGCTACGAACGGTTTGAAGTGGTCAACTATGGAGCCACGACGGTAGATATTCCGTTCGGCGTGCGCTTTGCCGCTGACTTTGCCGATATTTTCGAGGTAAGAGGTGTGACGAGAAAGTGCCGTGGGGAGAGGCTTGAGGACCGAATAGGAACCGATGCCGTAGTGCTGTCGTATCGCGGACTGGATCAAGTCGTTCGCCGGGTGCACGTTGCGGGCTCTCCTCAGCCCAAGAGCATTTCAGCTTCTGAAATCCAGTTTGACGCGTATCTTGAGCCCAAGAACAAGGTCACGCTCAACCTGACAATTTCGTGCGAGGTTGGACCGGGCGGCTACCGCCAACCCAAGTCCTACGAAAGGGCCTGGAGCGCGACCCAGACCGAAAGCAATGACATCCGCCGCGAGAGCAGCAAAATTCACACTTCCAGCGACGAATTCAATCGCTGGATCGCACGCTCACAGTCCGACTTGGAGATGATGATCGTAGGCAATCCCGAGCCTAACTATCCCTACGCCGGAGTGCCCTGGTTCAGCACTGTATTTGGCCGGGACGGAATCATCACCGCTCTGGAGTGCCTTTGGCTCAATCCCGGAGTTGCGCGTGGGGTACTGGAATTTCTGGCAGCGCATCAGGCTACTGAGCTAAATACGGTTTCAGAAGCGGAGCCCGGCAAAATTTTGCACGAGATGCGAAAAGGCGAAATGTCAGTCCTGGGAGAAGTACCGTTCCGCTGTTATTACGGGACGGTTGACGCTACTCCTCTGTTTGTTCTGCTGGCCCACTCGTATTACGTCCGCACGGGAGACCGCGCTTTCATTGAGCGCCTGTGGCCCAGTCTGGAACGGGCCTTAGCCTGGATTGACACCTACGGCGATCGCGATGGCGACGGGTTTGTCGAGTATTCGCGCCGATCCAAAGATGGCCTCGTGCAACAAGGCTGGAAGGACTCCAACGATTCGGTATTTCATGCCGACGGAAAGTTGGCGGAAGGCCCGATCGCTCTTTGCGAAGTACAAGGGTATGTATATGGCGCCAAGCGCGGAGCAGCTCATCTCGCCCTGGTCTTGGGCGATCGTGACAGATCGTCCACGCTCGAGAGCCAGGCTGCCGCCCTACGTAAACGATTCGAACAAGCTTATTGGTGCGATGAAATTTGTACCTATGCCTTGGCGCTGGATGGAGAAAAGAAGCAGTGCAGGGTTCGAACCTCAAATCCGGGTCATTGCCTTTACACAGGAATCGCTACCGCTGATCATGCGTTTCGGGTAGCCCACTCGCTTCTCAGCAAAGATTCTTTCTCGGGTTGGGGGATTCGAACGGTGGGCAGCGAGGAGGCCCGATACAACCCCCTTTCGTACCACAACGGCTCGGTGTGGCCGCACGACAACGCCTTGATTGCAGCCGGTTTGGCGCGCTATGGGTTTAAAGACATGGCGGGCGAGGTGATTGCCGGGCTATTGGACGTCAGTAAGTTTGTAGACTTGAATCGCCTTCCAGAGCTTTTCTGTGGGCTTGAGCGGCGCGCGCGCGAAGGACCAACTCTCTATCCCGTGGCGTGCGCCCCGCAAGCTTGGGCCGCAGGGGCCATTTTCCTCTTGTTGCAATCGTGTCTGGGACTCTCGCTGGACGCAGTAAATAAGCAGATTCGGCTCGATGGACCCTATCTTCCAGAGGCCATTCCGGAACTCTGGATCAGGGATTTGAGAGTCGGGGACGCGTGTGTCGATCTTTTCCTTGAGCGGCGGAATAATTTGGTTCGCCTGCAGATTCTTGATAAGCGTGGAGAAGTCGAGATTATCACCACCTAAATTCAGCTTCCCAGATGGCCAGCCGATCGACTCTTATCACGGGGCAATGCGGCCATCACGATCCGAGGGATTTCTGGAGAGCCACGTCGAGGCGAAGCAATAGTGAAACGGCGATTGAACGGTTGTTTCGGCCACGATCGGTTGATCAGGCAGCTCCAACGCGGTTATCGGACGGACATTTGAAATCATCCTGGCCGTATCCGGAAACCGACCGGCGCTTGAGCGAGTTCCGCAGGGCACGAAGGATGCACATCGCATCGTCCATGCTTTCCTCCTCAATTCCGTTTCCCGATGAATAGAACAACTCTCGCGCCCGCAGCACCAGCGCGTTTTCCGCGTCGGTGATTCGTTCCGGAACCTTGGTCAAATCCGTCTCATTGATTGCTCGCTGGTAGAGTTCTTTCCACGAAGGAGTGTACAAATTTTTCGAAGTGGCGGTGGCACCCACGGGACTACCTCGGAGACACCTCCCGGTGCGTTTACCGGGCGGTCGCGTATGGCCCCAAATCCTCCCGTAAGAGATGCTAAGAATCAATACAGTTCTTACTGTATTTCAGGAAATGAACAGGCGGTTGGGCGACCTTGAGCAGTGCGGATAAAACCCATTCGAAGCGCCGACAGCTGCGCCCAGTTCGCTG
This sequence comes from Terriglobia bacterium, assembly GCA_963813645.1. Classification (GTDB taxonomy): domain Bacteria; phylum Acidobacteriota; class Terriglobia; order Terriglobales; family Acidobacteriaceae; genus JAIQFF01. The sequence goes on along the minus strand of CAWEZS010000008.1, from coordinate 104,896 downwards.
TCGTGCGCCGTGCGAGTTCAGCAATTTCCGCCGAGAGAGTTGAAGCAACCCGGCCGGGAGAAATCGTTATCTAATTGCCCGCTTGTTCGGGCAGTATGCTTAAAAGGTTTCAAATTTCGTCTCTGCTCCTCCTGGTTTTCCTATCACTGTTTCATGTTGTTGCCTGGGCTGATTGTGCAGCCCCGCCCAAACCAGGGGTACGCATCTGTTCTCCGAGTCCTAATGCGATCGTGGTTTACATCCCGGCAATTGACTTCAACTCAACCCCTGCGTTTGGGGCGGAAATCGTAAAGTTCACCGTGTATGACAATGATAACGATGAGCTTGACGGCTTCCCCGGCCAGACCGGAGAGACTGTAATCGACGCAGCTATCAAGAATGGGTTGCACAAAATAACCATCAATGCCTGGGATACGGCGGGCAATCTGTACCAAAACTCGGTTTCATTTACCGTTGTCGGCGATGGCTATCCGACTGTTTGTGACGCGCCGGCAGTACCTGGCATCAATTTCTGCGCGCCACCCGCAAATGCCATCCTGGGTGTCAATTATTCTGTTACCGCTACTGCCAAGGGTAATTCGACCATTGCCGCCGTTCGTCTCTATGTGGATGGCAAGGCACAAGTAACTCAAACAGAAGAAGACCCCAACCAACTAAGCACCGTCGCGGAGGTTGACAACCAAGGCGATCACCAGATTGCCTTTGTTGCCTGGGACACGACTGGCCACGTCTTTAAGGCTACACGCCAAATCCATTCCACCTACAGATACACCGAGGTCGGATGTCCCCCCAAGGGAAACGATCCTTGCAGCCCGGGCTTCGATACAGTGTTCACGCCTGAACCAGATAGTTATGTTGGGAGTTCCTTCACCATCCAGAACCAGATTTTGCATAACCCGCGTCCCATCACAACCATAAAAGCCTATCTCGACAATACCCTGGTGGCGATGTCGCCTGGCCCAACCATGCTGTCTCCCGTGGATAACGCTCCCACCGGCACGCACATCATTACTCTTCAAGCATGGGACACGGCTGGGGTTATGTACCGGGTGCAATACAACGTCAACATAAACATGCAGCATTGAAAGCGTTTGTGGCAGATTGCAAGCAGAGGTCGCACGTCTCTGGCCGCTCACTGATGATGAGATTCGGTCGGTATACAATTCAAGCTAAACTTATATTTCTCGCCGGATTTCTATCAATTCTCGTTGCTTGCGGGGGCTCACCCTCCGGTCCAAGCGCGCCACCGCCGCCTGTCGATTCGGTGCCCGCCGCAAGTACCACTGTACAGGCAGAAAGCAGCAACAATACCAGCGCAGCGGACTCCTTTGTGCGGCAGACAAATGGAAACGCCCCAGCCGGCAATGTCAGCAAAGCTCCGCTCCGATCTCTGCTTTACAGCGGGTCAAATACCAAAATTTACGTGACCTGGCTCGGTTGGTTTGGGGGTACAGACCATATGAACGTCGGCTACACCTCGAACGATCCCGGACAGGTTCACCGACAGGTGGAGGACATGATCAGCCGCGGAGTACAAGGCGCGATTGCCGACTGGTTCGGAGCGGCCAAAACCGCGACCGACCAAGCCACAATGCTTCTGAGAAAGGAGGCCGAGGCTCACCAGGGGCAATTCGAGTTTGGGATCATGGAAGATGTGGGCGCCTTGAACTCCGCCGCCGTGAGTAATGGATGCGAGGTCACCGAGCAGGTCATCGCCGACTTGACCTATATCGCGACGCAATATGAATCGTCGCCAGCGTACATACGAGTGAACGGCCGGCCGGTCATCTTCTTCTTCGGCGTTGACGCATACTATATTGATTGGAACCGCGTGAGGTCTCTAGCCCCGGGCAATCCATTCCTGATTTTTCAAGGGACGAACGGCTTAAACAGCGAAGTCTCCGATGGAGGGTTTTCCTGGATCAACATAAACTCGAGTAATCCCTTCGATCCCAATCTGGTTAGTCAAGACACTTTCTACCAGGACGCGCAGCAGGTGCCGGTCCGGCTCGCGGTGGGCACAGCGTACAAGGGCTTCAACGACACGCAGGCAGCGTGGGGAACAAACCGTCTCATCAACCAGCAATGCGGCCAAGCCTGGCAACAGACCTTTAGCGAGGCTGGAACATTCTACTCCGACGGAAACCAGTTGCCCGCGATCCAAATCGCAACCTGGAACGACTATGAGGAAGGCACGGCAATCGAACCCGGCATCGACAACTGCATCTACCTGAGCCCTTCACAGTCGGGCACGACGATTAACTGGAGCGTACAGGGGGGCGATGAAAACACCATTGATCACTACACGGTGTTCATCAGCAGCGATGGAACCAACCTGTCGAAGCTGATTGATTTACCGCGAGGGACACACGCGTTCGACCTGAAGGACTTGAAGCTTCCTCCCGCCACGTATGTGGTGTACGTCAAAGCAACCGGCGCGCCGAGCTTTCAAAATAAAATGTCGCCACCCATTGCTTACCATCCCGGCGACCAGCCGCCGAACATCACTCTCAGTCTCACCCAAACCGGTTCGCTGACATATACGGCCCTGGTGGCAGTTGCATCGGGCGAGATGGACCACGCCACCATAGACTTTGGCGATGGCACCGTGGCCAGTGGAGCATCCGCTTCGCATACCTATGGAACGGTCGGCACATTCGTCATTACTGCGACCGCATACGACAAGGCCGGTGCTTCGGCTGTCGCCCTGCAACAGATCTCGGTCAAGCCTTCGTCAGGTGGTGTCACCATCCTCGCTCCTGCGAATGGTGCAACCGTGAACTGGCCGACGATGCTGGTGGCCTCCGCCGACCCCGCGGTCCCGGTTTCTGGCATGCGAGTCCTGATCGATGGGCATCAAGCGTACGCTGCCAGCGGCGATACCCTTAATACCGCACTGAAGATTTTCTCCGGCACCCATCAGATCTCAGTCCAATCGCTGGACAACGGGGGAAACGTCACCGCCAGCGCCGAATTGAATGTGATTGCTGAACCGGGAAATATTCCGCCGGTAGCCAAAATCACGCTCAAGCGCACTACCTGAGATATCGCCCACTACCGTGTTGGGTTGTACGGCCAACTCGACCGATTCCGACGGATTCCTGATCAGTCACCGCTTGACTTATTCCGATGGCAGCCAATTTTCTACACCGGCAGCCCTTGAAACCTTTCCAGCAGCCGGTACCTACACAGCGACAGCTACCGTAGTGGATCAATTCGGCTCGACCAATATGAAGTCCACATCCTTCACCGTGAATGGCGGGCAAGTCACGATGATGCAGGCCGGGATAACGCAAAAATAAACGCCAACAGTCTCATCGCGGCAACTCAGTAAAATCTCGCTATCCCAGGGACTGTGCTGAAGGGCCCCGAAGGTTCGAGACCCGGCGCGATCTAGGATTACCGCCAGCGGGACATAAGCGCCTGGCTGTTCTACGTCATTAAGCGGCTGGATGCCGAAATCATATGGGAGGGTGGTTTATACGATACGGTACATTGTCTGTCGTCTGTCGTCCGGTCGACACTTCTGATGAAGCCCACAAGGGACAAACCGCGTTGGATGGAGCTGTGCCAACAGGCCTCAGTTGAGCAAGATCCCGATAAACTTATGGAACTGATACGTAAGATCAATCGGCTGCTCGAAGAAAAGGAAGCACGGCTCAGATACCCAAAGCATACCAAAAACGACTGACCGTCGGCTGTTTATCAGACTCCAGATTCAGTGCAACTGGTGCGGCATTCTCTCCTATCTGCCGACTCCAAGTTTACGCAGAAACGTCATCATCGGGCACCAGTTGGTGAATCCAGACTGAAACAGATTCAGCCCAACAAAAGCCGTGAAAAGGTACCAGTACGGGCTTACGTAGTGCCCAAGTGCCAGCGACAACAGAATAAAGCTGCCAGCGATCAAACGAAGTGTGCGTTCTACGGTCATAACAGTTCTCCTTCTGAACTACAAACTGTTCCTGCGCAATTTCGCATTGCGGTGTTTCGCATTCAGCGACATTCTCGGGCGAATGCGGATGCATGGGTGGAAGCGAGTGTCCCCTCTGAGACAGGTAGTAAAGAACCGGCACTGCCATTCGCGACAGAACGGTAGACGCGACTTCTCCCGCCATCAGCGACAGAGCCAAGCCCTGAAAAATCGGATCGAACAGGATCACGCTCGCTCCCACCACGACGGCGGCTGCGGTCAGCAGCATTGGGCGGAAGCGCACCGCGCCCGCATCGACGACGGCATCCTCCAGCGACATTCCCTGGGAGCGGCGCAGTTCGATGAAGTCGACGAGAATGATGGAATTGCGAACAATAATGCCGGCTCCAGCGATGAAGCCGATCATCGAGGTCGCGGTGAAAAAAGCTCCCATCAAAGCGTGCGCCGGCAGAATGCCGACCAAGGTAAGCGGAATCGGCGCCATGATGACCAGCGGCGTGACGAACGAGCGGAACCAGCCCACGACCAGCACGTAGATCAAGACCAGGACAGCCGCAAAGGCGAGTCCCAGGTCACGGAAGACTTCCACCGTGATGTGCCACTCGCCATCCCACTTCATGGAGAAGCGGTCGGTGCGCTCGGGCATGGTCGTGCCCTTGTATTGCTTTACGCCGTAGCCATCGGGCAATTTGATTTTGTCGATGGCGTCGCTCATCTTCATGATGGCGTACACAGGGCTTTCTTCTCCGCCCGCCACATCTCCCGTCACGTAGACGACTGGCTGCAGATTCTTGCGATACACGCTGGTATCGATCGTCGTTTGTTGAAGGTTCGTTACTTCCTGCAGGGCGATTTGGCCGCCGGAGGGCGTCGGCAGCTTCAGGTTGCCAAGGTCTTCGATCCCAGAGCGATCCGGGCGCGCCAGCCGCACTTCGATAGGGATGTCCTCGCGTGAATGGGGATCGTGGAGCAAGCCCGCGTTGGCGCCGCCGAGCCCCACCTGCAGAGTGCGCGTCACATCGGCGGGTGAAATGCCGTGGAGAGCTGCCTTGTCCAGATCCACTTTCATGTCGTACTTGGTTTGCGGGTCTTCGACGTACCAGTCCACATCCACGACACCTGGCGTTTGCTGAAAGACCTTCTTGATTTGAGCAGCCAGTTCAATCTGCCCTTTGTAGTCTGGTCCATAGACTTCGGCCACCAGAGTCTGCAGCACGGGCGGACCAGGCGGGACTTCGGCTACCTTGATGCGCGCTCCGAAGGGCGCGGCAATCTTGTCCAACTCCGGCCGCAATCGTCGTGCGATCTCGTGGCTCTGCGCCTTGCGATCGTGCCGCGAGAGCAGATTCACCTGGATATCAGCCTGATTGGGCTGACTGCGCAAGAAGTAATGACGCACGAGACCGTTGAAGTTGTAAGGGCCGGAGGTCCCGGCGTAGATCTGATAATTGATAACCTCGGGCTGCTGGCCGAGATACTGTCCCAAGGCTTGCGCCACGCGGGTCGTCTGTTCCAGTGGCGTGCCATCGGGCATGTCAATGATGACCTGGAACTCACTCTTGTTGTCGAAGGGAAGCATTTTTACGCGAACCCACTTCAACGGGACAAAAGTGACCGCGGCGAGCAGCAACAACACGACACCACCGAGAAACATCCAGCGGCGACGCGCATCGCGGATGAGCGGGTTCATCATCCGGCGGTACAGACGCGTGGTCCAACCTTCGGTCTCGTGCCCGGAATGGTCGCTATCGCTCGCATACTTTCTCAGCAGCCTCAGAGCCGCCCACGGCGAAACCACGAAGGCCACCATCAACGAAAACAGCATGGCTGCCGAAGCTCCCACAGGGATCGGGCGCATGTACGGACCCATCAGGCCGCGCACGAAGGCCATGGGCAGGATCGCGCCGATGACTGCGAACGTGGCAAGAATCGTGGGATTGCCAACTTCGTCCACCGCCTCGACCGCGACTTCAGATAAGGATCGCCCTCGGCTTTCCGGCAACCGAAAATGGCGCACGATGTTCTCGACCACAACGATGGCGTCGTCGACGAGGATGCCAATCGAGAAGATCAGCGCGAACAGTGTGACCCGGTTCAGGGTGTAGCCATACAGGTAGAAGACGGCGAGCGTGAGGGCGAGCGTGACCGGCACAGCCAGAAGTACGACGCCTGACTCCCGCCAGCCCAGCGCAAGCGCAATCAGCAATGTGACCGACAAGGTTGCGATCAGCAGGTGTTTGAGAAGTTCGTCGGATTTGTCCTTCGCGGTCTCGCCATAGTTGCGCGTGACCGTGATGTTCAGATCATTTGGAAGCACGTAACCGCGCAGAGCATTGACTTTGTCCAGCACGCGCTCGGAAATGTCGGTGGCGTTCGTACCTTTGCGCTTGGAAAGTGTGATCGTTACCGCGGGATATTCCGCGCCGGCTGTCTGTCCTGCGCCGCCGCGAGCATTGGCAAACAGCACGTAGTTGTTTGCTTCGGCGGGGCCGTCCTCAAGCTTCTCCGCTACGTCACGCAAGTAGACGGGGCGTCCGACGTGAACCCCGACCACGACCTGACGCAGGTCTTCGAGACTCGTGAAAAAAGTGCCTGCTTCGACCTGAAACTCGCGATTGTCACGCGCAAAACTACCGGCTTGGCCGCGGCTGTTCGCGTTCTGGAGTTGTCCCACGATCGCGCCCGGCGTAAGGCCGTAGGCCGCGAGCCGTTGTGTGTCGAGCACTACTCGTATTTGCCTAGGCTGCCCGCCGATGATCTTGGTCTCAGAAACATCGTTGAGCGGCTTCAGTGAATTTTCCAGCTCACCCGCGATTCGCCGCAGCCGATAAGAGTCATAGTCTTTGCCCCACAACGTCAGGGCCATAATCGGTACATCGTCGATGGAGCGGACCTTGATGATCGGTTGTGAGACGCCGGGCGGGATACGATCGAAGTTAGAGTAGAGCTTGTTGTAGGTCTGTACGATCGCATCTTCTTCTTTGGCGCCAACGTAGAAACGCACAACCAGCATGCTCACGCCGGGATGACTGATCGAGTAGATGTACTCAACTCCTGGCACTTCGCGCAGTAACTTCTCCATGGGAAGGCTGACGCGCTGTGCTACCTCGTCAGCCGATGCGCCCGGCATCTGAACAAAAACGTCGAGCATTGGCACCACGATCTGTGGCTCTTCTTCCCGCGGGGTCTTCAGAATGCTGAACGCACCCAGAAGCAGCGCAGCGACGATCACCAGCGGTGTCAGTTTCGAATCGATGAAACTGTGGGCGATGCGACCGGCTAGGCGCAAGTTCTTCAGAGGCTGCATCACCGTCTTGGATTTGCTATCAGCCATTACTGGACCTCAATGCGTTTACCGTTCAGGTCGACTGCACCCGGTTTGGCCACGAGTCGTTCGCCGTCCTGGAGGCCCGCCAGCACTTCGACCTCGGCCCCGGAAGGCTTTCCCAATGTGATGTAGCGCAAGCTCGCAACCTTGTTCTGGTCCAGCACGTAAATGCCCTGCAGTTGGCCACGTTCGACAACCGCTGAACGTGGAATCAACAGCGACTGCCGCTCGCCACGAGAGAACTGGGTCCGCCCGAAGAGTCCCGAACGCAGCCGTGTGTCTGTGGGCAGCTCGATCTTCACCAGAAACGTGCGACTTGCGGAGTCCGCGGCCGGAACGATCTGTACCACCCTGCCTTTCAGTCCCGCGTTGTCGAGAGCATCGATCGCGACCGAGACCTGCTGTCCGGTTCGCACGTACCGAAGATCGTTCTCGTTGACGGTAGCCTCCAGTCGATAGCGGCGCACGTCCTCGACGGTGAAGATCGGCATGCCGGGTGAAGCCAGGGTGCCGGAATCGGCTTTCTTCTCTGTCACCACGCCGTCAAATGGCGCCCGAATCCGCGTGTAATCCAGAGAAGTGCGTGCCTGGCTCAATGCTGCCTGCGCCTGGGCTTGCCCAGCTTTTGCCATATCGCGACGTGCGAAAGCAGCCTGCTCACGGGCTTTCACCTCGTCGAACTCCTGCGGACTTACCGATTTCTTTTCGTAGAGGTTCTGATAACGCTTCAAGGTTGATTCCGCCAATGCCAAGTCGGAATCTGCTCCGACCAGCTGCTGTTGGGCGGCAAGGTCGGCTGCGGTCGAGCGGTCTACTGCGGCTCGCGGCTGGGAGTCGTCGATTACGGCGAGCACTTGACCGCGCTGAACGTGATCTCCTTCGTGAGCCCGGATCTCGACGATGTTCCCTATCATTTGGCTGGCGACCTCGCTGGTCTGGGCGGCACGTACGGTGCCTACCGCTTCCAGCAAATCGGGCACGTTGGCCTGCTGCACGACGAGCACGGGAACGTTCCGCACGGTTTCTGGCGAAGGAGCCGTGTGGGTTTTCTCGCTAGAGCAGCCGGCGAGGCTAACACCCGCGACAAGTACTAATAACGAAAGTCTAAGTCCTGTATTCATACGATTCATGGCATCACCACCGGAGATTGCGGAGTCAAACTTCCGCTCGCCAACTCCAGGTTGGCATAGCTGGTCTGGAAGTGATAAACGGCTTCCCAGTAGTCGGTCTGGCTGCGGCGCACCGCATCCTCAGCACCCAACAAATCGGTAATCGTGGTCAGTCCGCTGTCGTAGCGGTCCTGGTTGATGCGCAGACTCTCCTGCGCCTGGGTGATTGCCGCTCGGGCCACTTCGATCTGCTGCCGGTTGGCGTCTGTTTCATAGTAGGCTCGCCTCACTTCGAGGCGAACTGCGTCGCTAGCTGCCTGCTTCATCGCCACAACCTTTTCTTCGAGGGCTCGCTGCCGGGAGAGTTCCGCCCGTTTGGCGCCGCCTTGAAAGATGTCGAATTGCACTTCGATCCCGCCCAGCCAGTTGTTCCCGCCGCCCCCAGCAACGAACGTAGGGTTATCCATTTCCCACCCTGCAAAGGCGTTCACCCGAGGACCGAAGGACGACTTGGCCATCGACACGCTTTGCTGCTGGGCCGATTCCTCGGAGGTGATCCGCTTCAAGTCGGGGCGATTTGCGAGCGCCTGCTTCTCGACTTCCCCAAGCACAGGCTCGGGAAGCGTGCGGTCAGACAACAGTTCGGTAGTCTGGAACGGAGAATCAAGCGGCATACCCATCGCCGTGTTCAGCTGTGACCGCGCCACTTGCAGAGTGTTCCTGGCCCGAATCACTTCCTGCTGTCGCGCCGCCATCCGAACCTTCGCTGTCAGCAGATCCGACTCTACAGTCAGTCCGCTGTCGAACCTCGCCTGGCTACGGTCCGTGATCGACTGGGCAGTTTTGGCCGACTGCTCGGCAACTTCCAGTTCCTTGGCTCCCAATAGAACCTCGTAATAGGAGGTGATCACCCCGAAGACAATCTCCTGATCCGTGCGGTCCATTTGGTGTCCGACCGCCTCGTTCATCTGTTTTGCCTGATTGATTCCGTGCCAGCTGGCGAATGAGTCGAACAGGTTCCATGTCCCCGCAAACCGAGTGGCGAAGTTGCCGAAGGGCGGCGGCGAGTTCAGTTTGTTCGGTGCGAAGTCTGCAGTGGTGAAACGCTGTTGCCGTAGCTTGCCGCCGAACACATAAACGGGATCATCACCACGAGTCGCCGTTTCAGAAAAACTCAGGTGAGGCAGGAGGAATGAGCGCGCCTCACGAACTCCGGCCGAGGCAGCTTTTGTGTCTGCAATGGCTGCCTTGCGCAGAGGATTTTTCTCCAGCGCGATTGTCACTGCCTGCTGCAGAGTCAGAGATGAAGGCTGGGCCTCTTGCTGAGCCGAGGCCGACACACAAGATAGCCACAGCGTGGCGATGCTCAGAACCACTTTGAACAAGGCTTTCAACCTTGCACTCCCGCAGCCTGAGCTGGCTTCATCCAGTCAGTACTGTCTTCAACGATTTCGTAGGTTGTGTGAAAACTGGCGGTCTTCTGCACCATGGCCCCCACCGAGCAATACTTCTCCTCGGAGAGACGGATGGCCTCCTCCAGCGCCGCCACGTCAAGTTCAAAGCCGGTTACCACATGGTGGATTCGCACGGCCGTGAACACCTGGGGTGGACGCTCCGCTTGATCGGCCTCGACCCGCACCTCGTAACCGGTGACTTTTTGGTGATACTTCTGGCGGAGGATGGTAACGACGTCGAACGCCGTGCAGCCGGCCAGTCCGGCAGCGACAAGTTCAATTGGCTTCGGTCCGGTACCTCCGGCTGCATCGTCTAACAGCGTGTGATGGCCGCTTCCGGTCTGGGCCACAAACTGGCGCTGCTGCTTAAGTGGTTGAGTGAGTTCGACTTTGGCTGTGATCATGATTGCCTCCTGCTTGGTTCTATCGACTAAGCACACCGAATAAATGCAGGAAGTTGGGTTTTGTTACAGAGAAAATCGGCCAGGAACTTGGGGCCGTAAGGAGGGCTACAACTTCGCTCTGACCACCGCGAGGGCTTGTTCGTAATTCTTCCGCAGTTGCTTGCGGAGCCGGACGGCCTTCTTACTCGCAGGGCACTCCGGCGGGGCCATTCGGCACTGCTCAATCGTTGCTTCGAGACTGGTGAGGAACACCTTGCATGGTTCGCAACCGCCCAAGTGCCGCTCCAGTTCCTCACAAAGCGAATCATCCAACTGTTCGTCCAAATAGTTCGAGAGCTCCGCAAACATCGCCTTGCAGCGCGCAGGCCTGGGCTGTTCCTTGTTGAGCTGTTCTAGGGAAGATGCTCGGGAAGCGACACCTGCTCTTCGGGAGCGCGGTTTCAAACCTTTCATCAATTCCTTGCGCACAAACAATCTCGCGCGGTGTAGACGAACTCGCACTGTTCCAGAACGTAGTCCTGTGATCTCGGCCACTTCTTCGTCGGTTAGCCCTTCCATATCGCGCAGCACTAAAACGATGCGGTATTGTGGCGGCAGCCGCTGAATGGCGTCTCGCAACCGTCCCGCTTCCTCACTCCGAATGGCGAATGCTTCGGGGTTGATGCTGCCATCGGCTCCCAATTGCTCGAGTTCCTTCCGATCCGGCATGAGCTCTTCCAGAGAGAGATCTGGATTGGGAGCAAACCTGCTCCGGCGCCGACTCATCAGGCAGCGGTTCTTTGCCACCTTATAGAGCCACACCACAAGCGCTTTAGGACTGTCGAATTTGGGTAGGTGCGGAACCGATTTCAGCAGCACTTCTTGCATGGTATCTTCCGCGTCCTCGCGCTGGCCGCAGACGCGCATACTGAAGGAGAACACGGTATTTTGGAGCAGAGCCAAAGCCTGCTCCAGCGCCGCATCGTCACCCCGCTGCAGGAGCTGCACGGCTTGTTCGATTTCAGAACGCATTGCATTGAATGTAGCACTCTGCCGCTTGGCTTGACCAACTGTCGAAAATCATCTTCACTCCTCACCTCCGTCGCTTGGGTCTATGAGTGCCGGGCGACCCACACAGCGGGAGTAAGGTCTGGAAGGCACCGGATGCGGAGATCGGCAAGCCCGGGGAGAATCGTGGAAAAATAGTCGCGCACGGAGACTTTCAACCGACGACAACTCTCCACGACCGAGAGAATCGCTGCAACTTTGGATCCCACCTGTGGACTGCCGATGTGCAACCAGTTCTTTCGACCAAGAGCCACGGGACGCATGGAATTCTCCGCCTGGTTGGTACTCAGCTCTAATTCGGGATACTCTAAGAAGCGGGTGAGCTTTTTCCATAGCGTGAGCGCGTACTGGCAAGCCTTGCTGATCGCGCTGGAGGGCAATACAAAGGATTGCGCTGCCTCGTCGAGAAGAGGCTTGGCTGTTTCCTGACGCCGGAAATGGCGGGCCGCAATAGTCAGCGCCTTGCGGCGAGCGTTGGCGTCGACGGCAAACAGTTCGTCCATCCGCGCCACAATCGGAGCTGCAACCGGGTCTCGGGGATTTAGTTTCACCGCCTCGAAAAACTGTCTTCTTGCATGCGCCCAACACGCTGCATGCACCATTCCTGGCCCGCCGATCTGATCGTAGGCGGCGTATCCATCTGTTTGCAGAATGCCTTCGAACTGTCCCAGGAACCGCTTCGGCCCATCGCGTCCACGACCCAAGCGGAAGTCGAACACCACGGTTCCTTCAGGGCAACTGTATTGCCAAAGATACGCTTGGTGATTCTGCCCCCGGCCCTCGCGCGTCTGCACATCTACCGGGGTTTCATCCGCTTGAATATACGTTCCGCTAATCAACTCTCGCCTCATCGCCGCGACGATAGGGATCAGCAACTCGCCGACTTTCAGAACCCAACCGTCCAGCGTCGCGCGGCTGATTTCTAAGCCGAGGTCCCGTTCCAGAATCATGCTCTGCCGATGCAGCGGCGTGTGGTTGCCAATACTTGCCGACGACCGTCTCGATGACGATCCGGTCACTCGCCAGGCACTTCTCGATGATCCGTGGTGGCAGTGTCGCCGCGACCACTCCGAGTTCCTCACACGACCGGCAAGCCCGTTTCTCTCGTTTCGTGACGAGTACGAAGTATTTCGCCGGTTCCACGTCCAGTTGGGAACTCTCCTCGTAGCCGATCACCACTGTTTCTTTGCCGCAGCGTTTACATACGCGCTGATCTAATGCGCAGGGCAGAATCCGCTCAACGCGAGCAAGATTCGCCGGCAACTCCTGGCGGCCCGGATGCTTGTGCGGTTCCCGTATCAAGCGATGCACGGGCACCTGTTCGCTCTCCGCCTGCTCGATCATTTCACTGATGACAGGTTCAAGCTCGAACAATTGCATTTGCGCCTGCGAAAGTTTCTCTCCGCCCGCTCCATATTTCTCGATCCGCATCAGCCGCAGCTGCTCTTCCAGCACCCGAATCCGCAGCTCCGCGTACTGCAGCTTGCTCTTCAGTTGTGCAATGAGTTCCAGATCGGATGGTGCGGAAGGAATGGGAGGCACACTCACAATGGGTTATTGATTTACCAGAGTCGATCGAAACGCTCAAGCAACCAAGCAATCATGCGGCAGAATGTCCTTCTGGGGAAGCCTTCCGATACCACCGCTTGTGTTTGGTCTTGGCCAGATCGATCCCGCCCAATAATAAGGACAGTTCTTCGTGACTCAGTTCGGCGTCGGACTTTAAGGTCGGCCGCGTGACCTGTCCTATGAGAGTTACGTTGTATCCGTCAACTTTGTAGGAGACATTGTCGAACACACCGAGATAGGGCAGCATCAGCAACTCGTGCCTGACTTCTCGAGAGATTCGCTCTGCGGAGCGTGCGGGCACTTGGGCCACAGCCGCGGCGCTCAATGCTAGAATTGTGCCAGCAACGAACAGGGTAGGCAGTTTCATGGGATTTTCCTTTCATGATTCGTGACGTAAAGCTCTCTGCAATCTCTTACCGCAGACTGATGAGGGAGGGAGGCGACCCGAGTGCGAGCCGTTCGTTTTCTGGTGGCCCGCCGCACAGCGGGATCCGAACCGAAAAGCCGCCTCCCATTCTCACTGACCACTCGCAAGTGAGGTTTACGCGGCTTTGCTGGGAGCTTTAGCTTCGAGCACCTTCTCGCCGCCTACGTTGACTTTGATCTGCTTGGGCTTGGCTTCGGCTTTCTTGGCGAGCTTGATCTTCAGCACGCCCTGGTTGTAGTCGGCGCTCACTTGCCCCGAGTCAACCGAGCTGGGGAGGGTAAACGAGCGGGTAAAACTTCCATATTGCCGTTCGACGCGACGGAAGTTCTCCTCTTTCTCTTCCTTCTCAATTTTGCGTTCGCCGTGAACGGTGAGGGTATTGTTGTCGATGCGGACATCAATGTCCTTCTCGTCGATGCCCGGTACTTCAAGCTTCAAAGTGATGCTGTGCTCGTCTTCATAAATGTCCACCGGCGGTGCGAAGCTGGTGGTTGTTAACGCGTCCTCCGCCCCTTCGGGGCTATTTGACTGACGGAAAAGACGATTCATGCGGGTTAGGCGATCTTGCATGGTGGAAATCTCACGAAAAGGATCCCAGCGAGTCAATTGGGTCATGACACATCTCCTCCTTTGGGGGAAATCTTAGGCTCGTGTGTTCAACGTGATGTGGGCTAACAGCTTTACTATACGAGGTACGTCGAATCCGGGACAGTGCGACGGGCCCCTTGTCCGATTGTTTTCGGTTCGCTGATCTTTTACGGCAGAGTTGGTTCTCTTGATTCTCTCGATGACTTCTAGGAGAGTAAGGTACGACACTTGCAACCTCTAATGCGGAGAGGCCACATTGCTCCAGACTCGTACAGGATTCAATACAGTGAATCATGTACTCGGAATAAGCCACCAAAAAGACCGGTGGGCTGCGTTTCAGGAACCTCCTTGAGGGGCTTATAATCCGGGCCGAGCGCTCTGAATTCGCCCAGCGTGCCCGGGAGTCGGAGTTTGACCGCATGGTCGAGGACAAAATACGTCGCCGCTTTGACTACTATTTGGGCAAAACCGAAGTAGTCATTTACTCCGTTCTGGCCGTGCTGCTGGCAGTCACAGCCTTCGTGACGATCGCGACGGCAGGAGAAATACTGGGGAGCGGCCTCAGGCACTGGACGATTGCAGCCCAGACTCTCCGGGTACTAAACGAACTCCTGATTGTGCTGATGCTAGTGGAAATCCTCCACACCGTGCGCATCTCCATCCGCTCGCATGTATTGGTCACCGAGCCGTTCCTCGTCGTCGGCCTGATTGCCTCAATTAGGCGGATTTTGGTGATTACCCTGGAAGCTGCCACTCTCACCAAGGAAGGGACGTGGACGACTGAGGGCGCAAGCGGTATTTTTCACTCTTCGATGGTTGAGCTTGGTTTGTTGGGGCTACTGATTCTTGTGTTTGTCGTTTCCATTACGCTTCTGCGTCGCAACGCTGCCACGTCGACGGACTCGCCTTCCCTTTGAATGGAAGGTCGCTCTCCACTACAGAACGGCAAGAGCCGAATGGCGAGTCGGTCTTAATCTAGGTACGAGCTGCTATCGGCAGCTCGGTGGTTTTGGGTGTTTCAGAAGTCTTTTATAGGCACTTGGCGTTGCGATCTCGACCTTAAGAACTTATAGCTCGACCACCGTCGCGCATGACACTCCCGCTAGGTTTCCGGGCATAGGCGATCTTCTGAAGATCAGCCAAGGTGGTCAGCGCATTGCGGAGTGCAACGCGTTCCGACATGCTGCCCGGATGTTCGTCTTTTTGCAATTCTTCCATTCTCTTGTGGATCGCATTCGCCGCGTGTTCCATGCGCTGTCGTCGTAGGTTGGCTCTGCCCGCCTCAAACAATACAACATCCAAGAGTTCGCTCCAGTCTTTGGTGTCATTCGTAGCCATGATGGTGACTCCCTGACGCTAACGAGCTACAGGAATATATCTGGGCGTATCCTTGCCTGCACCTTACCACGAGAAACGGGAGACGAGACCTCGCACGCCAGTTCATTACTGTACGGGCTGATGGCCACTGCCCCGTATGGTTACCGAGGGCGGATTTTGCTCCTCTAGGACAACAGAAGTCAACATAAATGTAAAAAAGCCTCGATCTGGCATCGGGGTTTTTGGGTCTTTCGGAAGTCTTTATTTGCGCCTGGTGACTATATGGCGAATGCAGTCGCGGCTGGTGGTATGACATATGCTAAGCCGTTGAGCATGTTATAATGCACCTGTGATTGACAACAAACTGTCAAAATACTTTTCCGCAATGGGACGCAAGTCGGCCAAGGCACGGATGAAGAAACTGTCGGCCAAGCGACGGCGTGAGATTGCCAGTAATGCGGCCAAGTCACGATGGGCAAAGCGAAGGAAACGAAAGCTGAGAAAACCATGAATGGGTCAAAGAGAGCAACGATTTACGTCCGGGTCTCAACCGCCGAACAGGAAACCGACCTGCAGGAACACGAGTTGCGCGAATACTGCGAAAAGCGCGGCTGGAGTTATGTTGTTTACCGGGATCGAGGTCAGAGCGGCGCAAAGAGTGACAGACCAGCCCTGACTGTCATGATGAATGACCTGCGCAGACGTAAGATTGACGTGATCGTGGTCTGGGCGCTGGATCGGCTGGCGAGATCGTTGAAACAGTTGCTGGGCATCGCGGAAGAGTGCAGGGCGATAGGTGTAGATTTGGTGTCGATTAGTGTCCCTGGAGCCTATTCTATTGACGACACCCCCGATCACAAGACTCTTTACGTAGGGACTGCAGTCGGCGACTTGTACACGATTGATCCTGTTGCCATGAGGGTAACGAACCGGTATCTCGGGTCCCAGATTGGGCCTTCGGGCTACTCTACCCAGTCTGCGCTCGTTCTTGCGGACGGCCGGTTGGCACTGTTGGGCGGGACGGGCGGCATTTCACTGGATGGTTCCCGGGGTTTTGCAATTTGGAACCCAGCCGATAATTCCCTGGCGATCAGAGACTGCGGTCCGTCGGGCGGCAACATTGGCGGCTTTTCGCATACGCCGGATCGTACCAAGATCATTTTGGGCAGCGTTGATAGCGGGCCGCTTTGCGAAGTGGACGTGGCGACCGGGCAAACCAGAACCTTTGGCACTGGTAGTTTTACAACTGTAAATTTCCGAATATCTCCAGACGGGAAATATATTGTTGCGCCGGTTAACACCCTCACGATGTCGCCCAATGCGTATGCCTATGTTTACGACACAACCACTTTAGACCTGGTCTCGCAGATTGCTGTGAGCGGCAATACCTCTACGGCGGCGGGGTTTGCAATAAGCCCAGACTCCAAGACGCTGTTCGTCCCCAACGACTGGGTCATCTACGCATACGACTTGTCGACCGGTCAACAGGTTGGATGGCTGCCAAATCTGAATGTCCCTGTTACCACTGGAGGACTAGCGTGGGGTCCGATTGAGAACCCAAACCTCCAGGCAACTGATGGTACGGGTCTGCTGGTTGGACCGATGCAAGGAGGCGTCGGGTTTGTCGACACAACCACGATGCGGACCGGCGCTGTCGGATCTCAGTTCCCGAACGGATACTTGAATCCTGCGACGGGACCGACGTCCGGGGGCACGCAAGTGAAGGTGACCGAGCCCGCGGCATTGGCGCCCTGAGCGCCATGTACTTCGGCCGTCAAGGAGCAACCAATGTGTCAGGAGTCTCGGGGCCGAATACTTTTGGAAATTTCGGTTCACTCTCGGCTACTTCTCCCCCGGGTACTTCAGGACCCGCCGATATCTACACGTTCACAGCGGACGGTGGCATGCAACTTATTCCGGAGGGCTTCAGCTATGGGCCGACAATTCTCGAGGTAACCCCCAACGTCTCCACGGGAGAAGGCGGAGGGACGGGGGTCATCTATGGGTACGGTTTTGGTCCGGTGGGCTCCGGCGTGGAAGGGCCTTTGCCGCAGATTGCCCGCGTGGCCAGCAGCGGGATTCCGTCTTCTCTGCAGGTGAGAGTGGGCGGCAATCCGGTACCGGTCACCGGCTTTTTACCGTATGCCTATCCTACTCAGAATCCACCGTTCCCTCTCCAGGCCGTCGCATACACCATCCCCTCCGGCACGGCGACCGCGGATGTGACTGTTACCAGTAGCAGCGGCAGCATTACGGCACATGCCACTTTGGCGTACTTGCCACCGATTCAGCAGTTCACGTTACCAGGAGCTAATCTGATTCAGGGGATCTACGACCCGTATACCGATCTCTACTACTTCACAGACACCCGCCAGATTCAGGTCTTTTCTAAAACCCAAGGCTCGTGGCAGGCTCCCATCAGCATTCCAGCAGCCCACGGAACGACACAGAGGCTGTGGGGAATCACGTTGTCGCCTGACGGCAGCAAGCTGGCAGTCTCCGATGCCAATGCGGGGGCTATTTACGTTTTGGATCCGGCGCATCCGACTTCCGTCAAGACTTTTATCGTCGGGTCGCTGTCTCCCTTCACCGTTAATCCCTGTGGGCTTGCTATCAGCGATGCCGGCAATGTCTATTACATGGTTACCGTGCTGGGACAGGGAGGTGGAGCTGACCAGTTCTTTAAGTTGAATACAAACACCGGAACAGTTTTCGACTATGGCATCAATGGCCCCGGGCTCGGAGCAAGTGATGCTTACTTGCGAAACGCAATCAGTTCTGACAACAGCCGAGTTTTTTTCAACGAGGATGGATTCATCTTCTATGTGGATACGGCCACGGACAAGTGGGTATCTAGCTCGGTGGACATAGGATGCTGCTACGGAGATGATGAATTAAGTCTTTCGGCTAAGCAGGACCAGTTTGACGCCAGCGGTTATCTCTACGATTACAACCTCGATGGTGAGTCGTATTACGCGCTCAATGATCGTGAAGTGATGAACATTTCGTATGTCTATGGCGCTAAGCTAAGCGCCGACGGTGGCCTGTTGTTCCAGCCCTCCACCAATGGCATCGACGTGTTAGACGGCAGACTGGGAAACCTCTTGAACCGCGTTGCTCTGCCGGTGTCTCTCTCTTCCAGCTGCGATGCTCTCGTCGCCGACGGCAAAGACAATGTCCTAATCGCAATCACAGGAAACGGTGACGGCATCGCCATCGTAGATCTAACGTCAATCAAGGAACCACCGCCGTTGACGTATGTGACCGAGCTGAGCTCCAGAATTAGCCGCGCCGCGAGTTCGAGACACTCACGCCCGGGTTCCAGCTTGCAGAGTCGGCCAAATGAACAAATAAGCACTTTCCCCTCGATCAGTCGCAGAGTTCCGCATATTACAAGATCGTAGTGAGGTTTCCGGATAGCGATGAGCCGGGCCGCCGCCTTTGCGGCCCGTAACACGAAGGGTACGAGTGTGCTACTCTGACGGCCGGGCCGGGAATCAACGGTCGCGCGGCCTGCCAGCGATGCACATCCCTGATGGATACCTCAGCCCTTCGACCTGCGCGGTGCTTTATGGCACCGCGATACCTTTCTGGTATGTGGCGTTCGCGCGGGTAAAACGGCTGCTGAACACTCGCCAGGTGCCGCTGCTGGCAGTGGTCAGTGCATTTTGCTTTGTCATCATGATGTTCAACGTTCCGCTGCCTGGCGGGACGACGGGGCATGCGGTAGGCGTAGGCGCTGCAACCGCGGTGCTGGGCCCGTGGGCGTCTATGCTGGCGGTTTCGATTGCGTTGCTGATCCAGGCGGTTTTCTTTGGTGACGGCGGAATCACCACGCTGGGCGCGAACTGCTTCAACATGGCGATTGCCGGTTCACTGGTCGCGCACTTTGTTTGCCGGGTCATTGCGGGCAGATCAGCGACTACCTCTTCGCGCCGGGTTCTCGCGGCCGGGCTCGCGGGGTACGCGGCGATTAATGTTGCCGCGCTTCTTACGGCCACCGAGTTGGGCATCCAGCCTCTCTTCTTCAAGGACGCGAGTGGCGCTCCTTTATATGCTCCCTACGCGCTGCACATCGCGATTCCAGCGATGATGCTCGGGCATCTGACGTTCGCTGGACTGGCGGAACTATTTGTGTCGAGCGGCGTCGTGGCGTATCTGCAGCGCACGAATCCGGTATTGCTGGGCCGGAAGCCGTTAGCCAGGGTTGACGATCCGCCGCCGGCTGCAGCGAGTGGCTGGGGTACAACGCGTCCGCTCTGGATTCGATTGGCCCTGCTCATGCTGCTGACGCCTCTGGGAATTCTGGCCGCGGGGACGGCCTGGGGGGAGTGGGGCGCGCGAGATTTTTCCGATCCGCAGATGCGGCAGCAAATCGCCGCTGCCTCCGGAAACGTTGCGCCGCCATCGCAACAGCCGCGGGGTCTGGCGCGGCTTTCTTCCCTATGGAGTGCGCCCTTTCCGCAGTACGCGCCTCGGTTCGTGCGCCACCCCGCCTTCGGTTACGCGATGTCCGCGGTGTTTGGCAGCGGGCTAATTCTTGGTTCCTTCCTGGTGATCGCATGGATGGCGGATAGACGCGGCGGGGGCGCGCCGCCCAGGACTTCACCATGACACGCAGCGGAAAGAAATCGCGAGCGGTGGTTGAGCGCACTCTTGCGTCCATGGTTGATGCTCTTGAACACGCGTTCTATGCCGAGGAGTTGGCAAAGAAAAACGGCCTCCTGCAAAAGTTAGATCCGCGGGTAAAGATCGTGGCACTGCTGCCGCTCATCGTGATCACGGCACTCGCGCGCCGTCTCTGGGTCATTGCGGCTCTCTTTGTCATTGCAGTCGCGCTTGCGATGCTCTCGAAGGTCCCCCTGCGCACGCTGGTGAAACGAGTCTGGATTGGAGTACTTACATTCACCGGCGTCATTTCTCTGCCAGCCTTGTTCCTCACTCCCGGCCAGACACTCTACACTCTGCCGGTGTTTGGCTGGATCGTCACGGCGCAAGGACTTCGCGCCGTCGCGTATCTCATCATGCGAGCTGAGACGGCTGCGACGTTTTCAGTCTTGCTTGTGCTGTGCACTCCCTGGAGCAAATTGCTGAAGGCGCTGCGCGTGCTTCGCCTACCGATTGTGCTGGTGGTGATCCTGGGCATGACTTATCGCTACATTTTTCTCTTGCTGCGGAATGCACACGATATGTTCAGATCCCGTAAGAGCCGCACCGTAGGCCAGCTCGACGGACGCGAGCAGCGGCGTGCGGCTACAGCCAGTGCAGGAGTGTTGATATCCAAAACGCTGCAACTCAGCGGAGACGTCTACCTGGCCATGCGTTCGCGAGGTTTTCAAGGGCGAAGTGTATGTGCTCGACGAATTCCGCACCGGCTGGTTCGACTGGATCGTGTTGGCGGCGTTCATGAGTGTGGCGGCAATTGCCATCTGGTTGGGGCGATGAGAATGGAAATCCATCGCCACGAGGAAGATTTGTGACCGTCCCCATCTTCGAGTTGCGCGATGTGACCTACCGCTATCACGAAGTGACGGCACTGGACGGATTGAATCTCACGATCATGCCGGGCGAAAGAATCGCGCTCCTGGGCGCTAACGGCTCGGGAAAGTCAACGCTGCTCAGTATTCTTGACGGTCTGTGTTTTCCGCAGAAGGGAAGCATCGCCTTCCAGGGAGAGGTCTTGACTGAGGAGCGCCTGGGCGGAGAAGTTGAGTTCGGCTTCCGTCGCCGGGTGGCGCTGGTATTTCAGAACCCCGATGTCCAGCTATTCAACCCGACCGTCTTTGACGAAGTCGCGTTTGGTCCGCTGCAGATGCAATGGCCCAAGGAACAAATCCGGCTTCGGGTCAACGAGATGCTCGACCACATGGAGATCGCGCACTTGAAAGACCGTTCTCCACATCACCTGTCGACGGGAGAGAAGAAGCGGGTCGCCCTGGCGTCGGTGCTGATCCTCGATCCCGAAGTGTTGCTGCTGGACGAGCCAACAGCAGCGCTCGATCCCAAAAGCGAGAGCCAGATGATCGACTTTCTGGTGAGCTGTAGCGGCGGCAAGAAGACGGTCGTCACGGCGACTCACGACCTCGATCTGGTCGAAGACATTGCAGATACTTGCCATGTATTCCAGCGCGGGCGCATTGTCGCAGCCGGTATGCCGTCAGAGATCTTGAACGATCAAGCACTGCTTCTCAGCACGAATCTCATCCACGCCCATCGCCACGCCCACGCCCCCGGCGACCTTCATTCCCATCCGCACCGTCACGGTCACCGCCACTAGCTTGTCATCCCGAGCGGAGTGGAACTATGCGCTTCCGAATGGTTCACGCAGTCGAAGGACCTTGCGTCTGCGGGTGGCTGCCGATGCCCAGTTGGATGCCAGTTCCGTGGTGAAACTCTTCGCTTAGACAGATGAGTACGTGATCGCAATAGGGGTCCTTCGACTCCGCAAACCGATTCGCAAGCGAATCGGTTTGCTCCGCTCAGGATGACAGTTCGCTGAGGATGAGACAGTGACTGTACTATCAATCGGCGCCGCTGGGCCGCGGGGAAAGTGGCGCGAGCTGGTTCGGATCTATGTGCCGTTTGCTTCCCAGCATCAGGCGGAAGCGATCCAGATATAGATAGACAACCGGCGTGGTGAACAGCGTGAGCGCCTGGCTCATGATCAGTCCGCCGACTATCGTGATGCCCAGCGGACGCCTCAGTTCCGATCCGGTGCCGGTGCCCAAGGGCCAGCGGCAATCCGCCCAGGAGAGCGGCCATCGTGGTCATCATGATGGGGCGGAAGCGGCGAATGCACGCTTCGTAGATCGATTCTGCCGGACTTTTGCCTTTGCGCTCCGTCTCCAATGCGAAGTCAATCATCATGATCGCGTTCTTCTTTACGATGCCGATCAGCAGAAGGATGCCGATCAGTCCCATCACGTTGAGTTCGCTGTGCGTCAACATAAGGGCCAGGATCGCGCCCACACCCGCAGAAGGCAGAGTGGAAAGAATGGTGACGGGATGGATGTAACTTTCGTAAAGCATGCCCAGAACCAGGTACACCGTGACCAGCGCCGCGCGATCAGACACGGCTCGCTGGCCAGCGACGTCTGGAACGCCGCTGCCGTTCCCTGGAAGCTGGCATCGATGGTGGGAGGAAAGTTGATGGCGCGTTGCGCATTGTTGATCGCGTCCGTGGCCTGGCCTAAAGACACATTGGGCGCGAGATTGAACGACAACGTCACCGCCGGATATTGCCCCTGATGACTTACCGCCAAAGGCGTATTGGAAGGGCCAAAGTGTGCGAACGCAGCCAACGGAACCGGTGTGCCGTTGTTCGCACGAACATAAATATTCTGCAGTGCGTCGGTGCTGTTGGAAAACTCCGGAGCCACTTCCATAACCACGTGATATTGGTTCAGGGGTCTGTACATGATCGACACCTGGCGCTGGCCGAAGGCGTCGTACAAGGCGTTGTCAATGTCCGCAGCATTCACTCCCAGCCGCGAGGCGGTGTCCCGGTCAATGATGACGGTTGCCTCCAGTCCCTTGTCCTGCTGGTCGGTATTGACGTCGCGCAGTTCGGGTAAAGAACGCAGCTTCTGTAGCAGAAGGGGCGACCAGTAGTTCAGATCGCTCAAGTTTTCGCCTTGCAGCGTGTATTGGAATTGCGCCTGGCTCTGCCGTCCACCAATGGTGAGGTCCTGGGCTGATTGCATGTAGAGGGTCGCGCCCGGTACGACCGCTAATTGTCTACGGAGTCTGCCGATGACCTGGTCAGCACTAATCTTGCGCTCGGCCAGCGGCTTCAGCGTTACAAACATGCGGCCCTGATTCGCTGAAGTGTTGCCGCCTGCGAAGCCAACGATGGTTTGGACCGCCGGGTCTTTCATGACAATGCCTACAAATTGCGTCATCTTGTCTTTCATGGAGGCGAACGAAATATCCTGCGAGGCCTGGACTGCGCCCTGCAGGCGGCCGGTGTCCTGCTGCGGGAAGAAGCCCTTGGGGACGATGATGTAGAGATAAATGCTCAGCGCTGCCGTCCCAATCGTGATCAACAAGGTCAGAGGCTGGTGACGAAGAACAACCTTCAGCCCTTTGCTATACATCCTGAGCGTGGTATCGAAGATCTTTTCACTGAAGCGGTAGATGGGGCCGTGTTTCTCCTTTTCTGCGGAGCGCAGGAATTTCGCGCACATCATGGGAGTGACGGTGAGAGACACCAGCAGCGACACTGCGATGGCGACGCTCAGGGTGACCGCAAACTCGCGGAACAGGCGGCCGACAATTCCTCCCATCAGCAAAATCGGAATAAATACCGCTACCAGCGACAGGCTCATGGATAGGACGGTAAAGCCGATCTCCCGCGCGCCCATGAAAGCGGCATCTACCGGGCGCACTCCTTCCTCGATGTGGCGAGTGATGTTTTCCAGCACCACGATGGCGTCGTCCACCACGAAGCCGGTCGAGATGGCCAGGGCCATCAAGGAGAGATTGTCCAGACTGTAGTTCAGCAGATACATCACACCGAAGGTTCCGATCAACGACATGGGGACGGCAACGGTGGGAATGAGCGTGGCTCGGAAAGTGCGAAGAAAAGCAAAAACCACAAGGATGACCAGTACGACCGATATCAAGAGGGTGAATTCGATGTCCTGGACCGAAGCGCGAACTGTAATTGTCCGGTCAAGAACGACATTGACATCGATCGCCGGCGAAATGGAAGACTTAAGAAGAGGCAGAGCGGCGCGCACCCGATCCACGGTCGCGATGATGTTCGCGCCCGGTTGCCGGAAGACAATAATCAGGACGGCAGGCTTGCCTCCAGATAGTCCGATATTGCGGATGTCGGCGACCGAGTCGGTCACCGTGCCAACGTCCCCGAGACGCACTGGCGCGCCGTTATTGTAGGAAACAATCAATCGGCGGTACTGGTCTGCGGTAAAGATCTGATCGTTGTCGTCCAGAGTCCAGGAGTTGACCGGACCGTCGAGTGAACCCTTGGGTTTGTTGGCATTGGCATTGCCCAGGGCAGTGCGAACCGTGTCCAAGCCGACGCCCAGTTTGTTCAACAAAGTAGGATTCAATTCAGCGCGTACCGCCGGTTGCGCGCCGCCCCCCACAAACACCTGTCCGACTCCTTCGATTTGCGCCAGCTTCTGCGAAAGGATCGAGTCGGCGGCGTCATAAATTTGCGGCAACTTAATGATGTCGGAGGTGAGCCCCAGAATCATGATGGGCGCATCGGCCGGGTTGACTTTTCGATACCTAGGATTTCCCGGCAGGTTGGTCGGTAGCTGGCTACGGGCGGCGTTGATCGCGGCCTGGACGTCCCGCCCCGCAGCATCAATGTTTCGGCCGAGGTCGAATTGCAGAGTGATGCCGGTGGATCCCAGTTGGCTCACCGAAGTCATCTGGTTGATGCCTGCGATGCGGCCGAACTGCCGTTCCAGCGGGGTCGCCACAGCGGAAGCCATGGTTTCCGGACTTGCCCCCGGCAGCCCGGCTCCGACCGAGATCACCGGGAACTCGACCTGCGGCAACGGCGCCACCGGCAGAAAATTAAACGCCAGCGCTCCCGCCATAAGCAACGCCGCCGCCAGCAGCGAGGTGCCGATGGGACGCCTGATGAATGGGGCGGAAATATTCATGGCTCAGTCCGCCGAGGCCCCGCTTGGTTCTTCAATGGGATTGCCAATGTTCAAATGCGAGAAGCGCTGCGCCAGGCGGTCGAACCAGAGGTAGACAACCGGCGTGGTGTAGAGCGTGAGTAACTGGCTGACTAACAGGCCGCCGACGATGGTGATGCCCAGGGGGTGGCGCAACTCCGAGCCCGTGCCGCTACCGAGCGCCAGAGGCAGTCCGCCCAACAGTGCCGCCATCGTGGTCATCATGATGGGACGAAAACGCAGCAGGCAAGCTTGGAAGATCGCTTCTTCCGGCGGTTTGTGTTCGACGCGTTCCGCTTCAAGTGCGAAGTCAATCATCATGATGGCATTCTTCTTCACGATACCGATCAGGAGAATGATGCCGATCAAAGCCACGACACCCAGGTCGTTGCGGGTCAAAAGGAGCGCGAGGATAGCGCCCACACCCGCCGAGGGCAGCGTGGAGAGAATGGTCAGAGGATGAATGTAGCTTTCGTAAAGCACGCCCAGCACGATGTACACCGTAACAATCGCAGCCAGAATCAGGTAAGGCTCGGAGGAAAGTGAATTCTGAAACGCCGCAGCCGTTCCCTGGAAGCTGGTGTGGATGCTGGGCGGAAGGTGAATGTCCTGCTCCGCCCGCTGGATTGCCTGCGTAGCTTCTCCCAGCGAAACTCCGGGCGCCAGATTGAATGACAGCGTGACCACGGGGAACTGTCCCTGGTGATTGACCGCCAGCGCCGTGTTGTTGGTCTGGAAATGGCTGAAGGACGCAAGCGGAACCTGGCTCCCGCTGTTGGCGTGTACGTAAATGCTCTTCAGTGAATCTGGATTCTGCGAAAACTGTGGGTCCACTTCCAGCACCACGTGATACTGGTTCAACTGCGTAAATATGGTGGAGACCTGGCGCTGTCCGAAGGCGTCGTAAAGTGCATCGTCGATGGCCTGCGGCAGTATGCCCAGGCGCGACGCGGTATCGCGATCGATCACCAGTTCCGCTTCAAGTCCGCCATTCTGCTGGTCGGTGGCGACGTCACGCATGGACGGCAACTTCCGCAACTCGTCCACCAATTTGGGCGCCCACAGCGACAACTCCTTCGAGTCGGCATCCTCCATCGAATACTGATATTGAGTGCGGCTGACGCGGTCTTCGACTGTCAGGTCCTGTACCGGCTGCATGTACAAGGTGATGTCGTGGACCTTCGCCAGCTCCGGCTGCAGTCTGCGGATAATTTCGGAGGCGGTTGATTTACGCTGATCGCGCGGCTTCAAGTTGATCTGAACGCGTCCGCTGTTCGGAGTCGAGTTGGTGCCGTCGATTCCGATAAAAGACGAAAGACTCTGCACGTCCGGATCTTTCAGAATGACCTGCGCCAATGCCTGCTGACTTTTCGCCAGCGCGGTGAATGAAACATTCTGCGGCCCTTCTGAAATACCCAGAATCACGCCCGTGTCCTGCACCGGGAAGAAACCCTTGGGGACGACGATGTACAGGAACAGGGTCAGTACCAGTGTGCCTGCGGTTACCAACAGGGTCATGGTCTGGTGTTTCAAAACGAATTTCAGAGTGCGCCCGTAAAACTCAATGACCCGGTTGTAGAAATTTTCGGTCGACTTATAAAAGCGGCTCTGATGTCGGGGATCGTGGCGCTTCAAGAGCTTGGCGCACATCATCGGGGTCAGGGTCAGAGAGACTACGGCCGAGACCAGAATCGTGACCGCCAGAGTTACTGCAAACTCGCGAAACAGGCGTCCCACGATGTCGCCCATGAACAGCAAGGGAATCAACACTGCGATCAACGAAACTGTCAACGAAACGATGGTGAAGCCAATCTGACCCGCGCCTTTTAGAGCCGCCTCCAACGGCGTCTCGCCTTCCTCCAGGTACCGTTCGATGTTTTCGATCATCACGATCGCGTCGTCGACCACAAACCCGGTGGAGATGGTCAATGCCATCAGTGTCAGATTGTTCAGGCTGTAGCCGAGCAGGTACATCACGCCGAACGTGCCCACCAGCGACAACGGGACGGCAATGCTGGGAATCACAGTGGCCGACAGGTTCCGCAGGAACAGGAAGATGACCATGACCACCAGCCCGACGGTGAGCATCAGTTCGAACTGGACGTCTTTCACCGACGCGCGAATGGTTTCGGTGCGATCGGTCAGCACCTGTACTCTAACGGCGGCGGGCAGCGACGACTGCAGCTGCTTCAACAGAACCTTTACCCGATCCGCCACGCTGATGATGTTGCTGCCGGGCTGGCGCTGAATGTTCAGGATCACCGCCGGCGTGGTGTTCATCCAGGCGGCCTGCTTCACATTTTCGGCGCTGTCAACCGCGGTGGCGATATCGGACAGGCGAACCGGTGCGCCGTCTTTGTACGCGACAACGATGCTGTTGTATTCCGAACTCGTGCTGAGCTGATCATTGGCGCCGATGGTGAAAGACTGGCGCGGGCCATCCAGCACGCCTTTGGCTTGGTTGACGTTGGCAGCCGCCAGCGCAGTGCGAATATCCTCCAGGCTCAGTCCGTAAGAAGCCAGCGCCGTGGGATTGGCCTGAATCCGCACCGCCGGCTTCTGCCCGCCGCTGATAGAAACCAGGCCGACGCCCGGAAGTTGCGCGATTTTCTGGGCCAGGGCAGTGTCCGACAGGTCTTCCACTTTCGAGAGCGGCAACGTCTCTGAAGTCAGGGCCAGGGTGATGATCGGAGAATCAGCCGGGTTCACTTTGCTGTAAATCGGTGGGTTCGGCAGATCGCGCGGCAGATAGGTAGTGGCGGCGTTGATCGCGGCCTGAACCTGTTGTTCCTCGACGTCAATGTTTTCGTTTAGATTGAATTGCAGGGTAATGATGGAACTGCCCAGAGAACTCGTCGAAGTCATCTGGCTCAGTCCGGGGACCTGGCCAAACTGGCGCTCGAGCGGCGCGGTCACCGAAGACGCCATGACGTCGGGGTCGGCCCCAGGATAAAACGTCACAACCTGGATCGTAGGATAGTCAACTTCGGGAAGTGCGGAGACGGGAAGCTGGGTGTAGGCGGCTATGCCGACCAGCAGAAGTCCGACCATTAACAAAGTTGTCGCGACCGGACGAAGAATAAAAAGTCGCGACGGGTTCATGGTGCTCCGGGGGGTGCGGGGTGCGCGGCCGAGGAGGACGCATTGCGGTTTCCACTTCCGCCCGACGCGTGCGGATCCACCTTGCTCCCGGCCTGCAGCTTGTCTTGTCCATCCACCACGACTACGTCCCCGGGAGCCACTCCGCTGGCGATTGACGCCACGTTATTTTGAGTGAACGAAACCGTAACTGGACTGACCGCGACCGTCTTGTCGGGCTTCACCGTGAAGACATAGCTTCCCTGGGGACCGGTCTGCACCGCAACCGAGGGAATCACGGTGCTTCCCTTGTGGGTCTCCAGCAGCAGGCGGACATTGACGAACTGGTTGGGCCATAGTGCGTCGTCCGGGTTGTCGAACATCGCTTTCAGCCGCCCGGTGCCGGTGGTCTGGTCGATCTGATTGTCGATCGTCAACAACTTCCCGGTGGCTAACTTCGTCAGATCGTCGCGGCTGTAGGCCTCGACTGGCAGCGTGTTCTGATGCATGTGCTGGGAGACAGTCTGCAAATTGTCTTCCGGCAGCGTGAAAACGACAGCGATCGGTTGCAATTGGGTGATGACTAACAAACCAGTGGTGTCAGCGGCGTGCACCATGTTGCCTACATCCACCAACCTCAATCCGACGCGGCCGCCGATGGGCGCGGTGATGTGGGAGTAGACAAGATTCAACTTCGCATTATCGATCGCTGCCTGATCGGCGCGGACGGTCCCTTCCAGCTGATCGGCGGCGGCCTTCTGAGTGTCCACCTGCTGTTGCGACATGGCGCCGGAATCATCCAGCAGACTCTTGAAGCGCTCGTAGTTCAGTCGCGCATCTTTGAGTTGCGCCTGGTCGCGTGCCAGGCTGGCCTGCGCCTGATCGAGAGCCACCTGAAACGGCCGCGGATCGATGACGGCCAGCAGGTCCCCCTGATTGACGTGCTGGCCTTCTTTGAAGTTGACCTGCGCCAGTTGTCCATCCACCCGGCTCTTTACCGTGACTGTGTTGGAGGCGGTCACGCTGCCCAGGCCCTTCAAGTACACGGGGACGTCGCGAAGCTCGGCGGTGGCGACCGACACGGGCACCACTACCTGGGTCGAGGCCTTCGCCGTGCCGGTCTTGGAGGCGGAGCTGCAGCTGGCGAGAAAGACGGCCGTTACAATCAAGATCAGAGCGGTAGAAAACTGCTGGCGAGAAGTCGTGCTCGCTTGTATTTGGCGGGGAAGCCCCGCGCCTGCCTCGTGCCAATTCGGTATGCTCACTCAGTCGCTCCCCGAATGCCGCTGGGTCTTTTCGCGGCGCAACAATCGCTCCATATTGACTCCAGAAATTATATCCCGGTTGCGAGTTATCTTCCTGTTTTACAAGACTTTACATTTCCCGCTTGATCCCGTTTCAGACCCGGGTACACCGCGGGCCGAGATGGAAGCTGGGCGTGGTCTCTCAGAAGGTAACCGGAAATCGAAGTGACGCAACTCGTTGATTTGCTAGTGCCAGACTGCGGGGAGGGAGCTGCACCAGTCTTAGGTTATACGTCCTGGAATTGTCGTCAATACGGGGAACACTGTAGTGGGTCAGTTTGAATACTCCTCTTCTCCTGACGGGGTCATCCTGAGCTTGCGAAGAGCTTGCCCTGAGCGAAGTCGAAGGGATCTAGCGCGCGGCGTATCTGTACCCTCACGGCAATTTGTGACGGTGCGCGCGAGATCCTTCAGGACTGAATTCCCTCAGGATGACGCCCCTGGATGTGGATTCGTCCAAACTGAGCCACTACCGGGACTGTAGGCCGAAGCTTCCAGCGCCAAGACGCCATGGCTCCGACACAATCGGTGTTCGAAAAATCTCTGTTGCATCCTAGTTGCAACTATATGCAATCATGAATGTTCGATATGAGCGAGGAGTGTTAAGGCGGTGAGCGGGCCAACAGCCGGCCGATAACTTTTAGGTTGAGATCAGGAAGGCAGAGCTTCAGCCTTTGGCCTGGTCCGTCGTGCGGCACTGCGCGCAGTAACCGCCGACTTCAAGCCGGGTGACGACGATATGGAAGCGGCAGTCTCTCTGGATCTGTCCCTTCAGGCGATCGAAGAGGTCGCTTTCAAATTCGGTGATCTTTCCGCAGCGCAGACACGCCATGTGGATATGGTCCCGCTGTGGACGGCGTTCATAGAAGTGTTTCTCGCCCTGCATGTGCATCAGGTCGAGTTCGTCAATCAATCCATGCCGCTTGAGCAGTCCGAGGGTGCGATAGACCGTGACCCGGTCAATCTGCGGATCTAGTCGGCGGGCACGCCGCAGCAACTGGCTGGCGTCGAGGTGCTGTTTGGCGGTTTCCACCACGCTGAGTATGGTGCGCCGCTGGCGCGTCATGCGAAGCCCGCGCGACATGAGTTCAGCCTGCAAACGTCCAGGAATCTCGGTTTCGGGTAATGGCATAGCCGATCCTTATTGCAACTCGGGTGCAACATTATAACCCGCCAAGCCCCAATCCGGAAAAACTTCGTTTTCACCTGGGTCACTTTGGAAGAGTCCACATAGACAGGCGTCATCCTGAGGGACTTCAGTCCTGAAGGATCTCGCGCGTACCCTCACAATCGTGTGAATGGATGACGGGCGTCCTCGCCCGTCTGGCAATGGCCGGTGCATGACGGGCGGGACGCCCGTCCTCCACTTGCAGATCCGCTGCGCGCGAGATCCTTCGCAAGCTCAGGATGACCCCATGAGGAGAAGGGAAGATTAGAACGGATATTCGACGTTGTGAACGGAGTCCATTACTTCGTGCCCGGCGTAAATGCGTCAATGATTCTTTCGAGGAGCCGCCGGCGTGATGGGGTGCGGCTCACGGCAGCCCGGTATTTGTCGATCCAATCCGGTTCTGGGTTAAATGTCCGGCTGGTCGGCTCCGGAATGGGCATTTCCACTCTCGGGGAGCACCCGGTAATGGCCTGCAGCCTGCGTTTGTCTCCGGAGGCCAGCGCTACAAAGCGGAAAGGCTGCTCGGTCCATGAGACAGGAGTCAACATCTCGGCAGAGCCCATGACCGGTCCCGTTTGGGTCAGAAACATGACCTTGATGCGGGTGCCACGAATCAGAGGTTTCGACAGGCAGAGTAGGCCGCCGGTAGAGGAAAAGACCTCCAGCCTGCCGGTCACGCAGTCACCGCTCTGGAAGCGAAGCACGGCTGGGGTGCGTTCGGTGGTTCGGATGCGCGGAGCTCGACGAGCGAGCGATGGGGCCGGGCAAGTCATCGACTAAATGCCCAGTATCGCCCTTGTCCTGCCCGGCATAGAGATTACGAAAGGGTAGGGACAGGTGAAGTTACCCACGCGCGGAGCTGGCCTATTCGCGCACTAGCAATGCCAGACGCGGGAAACGGAACTGTCCGGCGGCATCGTCAATCACGTTGACCTGGCAGGTGTAGAAACCAGGCTTCAGTTGGGTGAGCGGCACGTCGAGTTGGAACACCGCAGCCTTGCGGTCCGGCGTATTGAGCTGATTGCTTTCGACTAGCGGAGTCTCATAGGCCTTGGTGTTTCCGCGAAAGAAAGCCACGTTGGTCAACAGGTGGATGGCCTGGCGGTTGCGGTCATTGGCCTGGGCGTTCGCAGGCGCCGCCGCCCGGGCCGGGTCATACACCTCGTAATAAAAATACAGGTGCTGACCGGAAGAAAATACGTGGGTGACGCTGGGTATGACCTCTGACCCGTCGCGGACCATTGGATTTTCAGTTTTATGGTTGCTGGCTTGTTGCAGCTGGTTCGCCAGCACGATCGAACTCATCTTTACCGGAACTGATTTCAGGTCGGGAACCGTGATATCGGTTTCGAATGAGCCCAGGCGTCCACTCTGATTTTCGCGCACCACAAATTTCAGATGATAGGCGCCGGGCGGTAGGACGAAGCCGCTGTTGTATTGCACATTCTTCCGTTGCACCAGTTGCGACGTGTTGAGCGCTACCTTCACTGTGTCCCGTATCTGTCCCACCGGCCGCTTGTCCGGATCGGTCACAATGCCCAGAACATCGAGAGTGGCGCGGTCCTGATCGTTGTTGTGGGTAAAGGGAATCTGCGAGCCGGGCACGACCACCGATACCGGCACGTAAAATCTGCGGTCCGCGATGCGGAAGTAGGCGGCCGACAAGTACACCGGCAGATCTGTGGTGGGGAGTTCCGAGGCGAGTTCTTCATCCAGCTGGCGTTCGCGATCGTCGCGCGTAGAGTGCTGGAAATCTGCAGGAGCATAGTAGCCGCGGCGGAAGTCGAGTTTGAGACCCGGCCGGTTCACCCTCACTGTGATGCGCCGGAAGCGGCCGTCCCGCGCTGCATTCGAGCTGTGATAGCCGAGCAGGTAGTAGACCGAGGTATCCTGCTGCACGCCCGTGAACACGCGGCCGAAATCGTTGGAGTCAAGAAACGCCCGTCCCCCGGTGTCCCCGGCCAGAGTGACCAGGGTTTCCTGGGTGGTGGCGTTCGAGTCGAACGCGCTGGCCACCGATTTTCCAGAATAGGGAGAAGTCCCCCGCATGCTGGCATTCTGGGCCTCGCCGCCCGGCACCAGGGCCTGCAGGCCGCGAATGTCCATGGTGTAAATGGCCATGTTGGCCCGTACCGCCGCGTTGGTCGCGGATCGCAGCTGTGACTGATTTTCGATTCCGGTGCGATCCATTCCGCTTGAGAAGTAGATCAGAGACTTCTTCTCGTCGATCGAACCCAGTTTGTCCGCGATGGAGCGCAAGGCCTGCAGGCGGCGGTCGGTGTTGAAAATGTTGTACTCGGTGTCGTCTGACGTGAAGGCCCCCCCGGTCTCGGATGTGCCCTCGATGGTGCCGGTGCTGCCTTCTTCGAATCCCGCGCCTTCGCCAGCGCTGAAGCTTTGCAGCGCTGTCTTCAGTAGCGTCCGATTGGAAGTAAAATCCTGATTCACACTCAGCGTGCTCCCCAGTGAGACCACGGACACCAGGTCGGCAGGAACCATTTGCTTGTCCACGTAGTTCTGCGCGGCGGTGGTGGCCTGGTCGATTTCATCGGGCTGCATGGAGCTGAGATCGAAGAACAGAATGATGAGCCGCCGGTCTTTTAAAGGCCGGCTTGCGAGCGCAGATGTCGTGTCAGTCTTCGCCGGTTGAGCCGGGCGAAGCAATGCCGCCTCGGTCGCAGCGGTCGAGAGCACCGCGTCGGTATTTTCCAGATCGAAAGAGAGGACCTGCTGCGGCTTGTTGTCTTCGAGAAGCGTGAAGTCTTCCCGCTTGAGATCGCGCACCGGATTTCCGTTTTTGTCGCGGACAGTCACATTCACCAATACCAGTTCAGTTCGGGAGCGGAAGGTGTACTCGGTGGACGACGGCTCCTGCGAATTTACGCCGGTGCATAGCATCACGATGACGAGGAGAGCCGAAACGATGGAGGAGCGGGCGTCCTCGCCCGTCCCGCGATGAACCCGAGATACGCAATTGTTCGCAGCACGCATCAGAACCTGAACCTCGCAGTCAGCTGCAGAGACCGCATCGGTCCCACAGAAATCACCCGTCCATATGTAGGCGAATTTATGACGGTATCGATCCCGACATATTGCGGCGTGTTGAAGACATTCGAAAACTGTGCCCGGAATTCCAGGAAACGTGTTTCGCTAAGCGGAAAAATCTTGGTGAACGACATATCGAACAACCGGCTGCCCGGTCCTTCAATACTGTTGCGGCGCGCATCGCCGAACACCCCGGTGGGGGCAACGAACGCAGCCGTGTTAAACCACTCTGCGATCGACGGATCAGGCACGGTGACAAGCTGGCCGGGCACCACATCCGCGCGCTGCGTCCCGTTAACGCCCTGGCTCACATTCAACGTGTTGCCGAGAATTCGTGGAGTGAAAGGCAATCCCGAAGCGATGGTCCAATCGCCGCTCCAATTCCAATCTCCCAGGATGGCCCGCAGCGGAGTCTTGCCCGACAGCCAGCGCCGCTCATGGCCAAAGGGAAGCTCCCACAAATAGTCAGCTGTGAAACTGTGGCGCTGATCGAAGCTGGACAAGCCGCGCTCGGCGGAGAGGTCGAACGCATTCTGGGCGACGTTGGTAACGCCGGAAACTCCGCCGCGTCCGGCGCCCTGGGCCACGATCGGCTCGCCATTTCCGATGGTCGAGGCGTTATCCAGCGACTTCGAGAACGTGTAGCGGCCGCCGATAGAAAAGCCTGCCTGCAACCGTTTGCGGACACGTACCGAAAGCGCATTCGCAGTCGAATCAGCCACCGAGTCTTCCCAATAAAACGGCTGCACGCCGGGGAAGAGCACTCCGGTCGCGGTGCGGTTGGGCGCTTCCAGAACATCGAGGCGCGTGCCCTTGGTCCCGGTGTAGTCGAGGTTCATGATCAGCGTGGGACGAATCTGCTGCTGCACGTCCACATTCCAGATCTGCACGTGGCCCAGGCGATAGTTGGGGTCCACGCCGAAATTGTTGCTGATGGACCCGGGCGGCACGGGCGGAAATCCGTTCTGCAAAGTGAGTATCGTGGTCGCCGATTGTGTGTTCGTAGCCGTGTTCGAGAATGGCGGCTGGAATGCCATGTTCTGCACGATGCTCTGGTACGCGCTGGTGTTGTAGTTGATGCCGTATCCGGCGCGTACCACCGTGTTGCGCAACGGCTTCCAGGCCAAGCCGAGGCGCGGCGCGAAGTTGTTGCGGTCGGGACGCAACAGCGTCATCGGGAACTGTCCGTTGTACGGTCCGGTCTGGCCAACCTGCACCGGAACCGGCGGCTGCGTGAAGCCCTGCGGCAAATCCAAGTTTACGATGCGGTTGTTCTCTTCGGAGAATGGAGAGAAATACTCGTAGCGCACGCCCAGGTTCAAAGTCAGGTTGCCGCGCAGACGCCATTCATCCTGTACGAACAGGTCCCATGAATTGCCGCGAAAATGGTAGTTATTGTTGCCAAACTGCACCGAGGTGAGCTGCGGAAGTCCCAGCAGAAAATCGGAAAAATCGTATCCGCTGTTCAATCCGGTAAAAGTGAAAGTGCCGCGAGCATTGCTGTCGGTCTCTGGGTTCACCTCGATCCGCCGGAAATCTCCGCCCCATCGCCAAGTATGTTTTCCGCGCCGGTAGATCAGGTTGTCGGAAAACGTCCAGGTCTGGTTGCGCAGCAATTGCGAGTTGATGTCGTTGAGGCTGCCGAAATGGGTGAACGATAAGTTGGGCAGACCCCAGTCAAACGGATTCGTCGAAACCCCAGTGATTCCGATGGTTCCGGTGATGTCCTGGTTAAAGGCGTAGAGATTCTGCGTGCTGGTGCGGGAGCGGTTGAAGTCGAGGCGCGCGTTGTTGACCACCTTGCCGAAGGTCCGCACGTATCCGATGGGGATGTCGAAACTGCGGGTGTGGGTGTTGCCTCCGACGCTGGGAAACGGATTGGTCAGGTTGGCGCTGGCCGAGTGGTAGTGGAAGCCAAAACTCAAATTGTTGCGTGGCCCACGTTGTCCGCCGCGCTGGCCGCGCCCTCTGCTGCTCGTGGCGCTGCCCAGAGTCTGATTCACACGGATGTTCAGGTCATCGCTATCGTTGAGCGTCGATGTCACAAAATGAAAATTCGGGGCATCGGGAGCTGCACCCGTAACGTTGGGCAGCGGGATAAACTTCAAAAGCCCCTGCGCGATGGGATCGATGACCAGCCCGGCGTTTTGCAGGATATTACCCGGAATCGGTTGCCCGTTGTTGGGATTGACCAACTGGGCTCCCGTCAATCCAGAGAAATCGCCGCTGCGTTCCGCGACTGAGGGCACGAAGGAAAAAGCGTCGTAGGGCGAACTGCCACGCGAGCCGTTGTAGTTCAGGAAGAAAAAAGTTTTGCTTCCGTTATAGATTTTGGGGATGTTCAACGGCCCACCCAGCGAGACGCCGAAGCGCTGCCGTATGTAGCTGGCTTTCTCCGAGGAACTGTCGGTGAGAGCGTAAGGCGCGGCGTCGAGGGCAGCGTCGCTCACGGAGTAGTAAACAGAACCGTGGGGACGATTGATGTCGTATCGGCCGCGGCCGCCGCCCAGCACCATGGGGCCGCCACGCCCGCCGCCTCCGCCGAAGCCGCCAAAACCGCCACCAAAGCCGCCTCCGCCTGCAGGACCGCCGCCGGGCCCACCGCCGCCCGGTCCACCGCCACCGGGTCCTCCGCCTCCACCGAAGCCGCCTTGTTCCTGCGCTTCGCGCATTCTCTGGTCGAGTTGGTCGGTGCTCATGCCGAACATCCCGACGCCCGAGGTACTGCCGGAGAACGACACCGATTCCGTGGCGATATCAGGCGCAATGCCGGGCACCGGCATTCCCGAAGGCACAATCTGGTCAGCGGCGCTACCGTTGCCGGTATCGGCGCTCAGCCCTTGCATCACCGCCAGACTTTGAAATCCTCGCCCAGCCCCTGCCGTTGTCGGCCGCTGTTGCGGCCTCGCCGCTTGTTGCGTACGCGAGAGCAAAGTCAATTCAAGGTCGGCATGAGTGCTCGGGTCGGCCAGAGTAATCTCCCGCGTGCTCGGCGCAAACGCCGGCATTTCGACCCGCAGTTCGTACTTTCCGCCGGCGACCTGCAGCGTATAAGCGCCGTTCAAATCTGTAGAGGTTGTAGTTTTTTCCTGGGTGGAAGAGTTGATGGCAGTAACGGTCGCTCCGGGAATCGGAGTATTTCCCGATTTCACGATACCGGTGACGGAAAAGCTTGCGACGGCAGGCGCATCCTGCGCCGGCGAGATGCTCGCCACCAGCAGCAGGCCGATGAGCCGCATGGCGAACACCCACATTTTGAAGCCGATGGACCTTGGCACACCGCAAGTCGATTTGGCGCGGCTGTTCATGCGCGGTGGTGATGGATTGCGGGTACCATTAATATATTCAACACGGGGTCCCCCCTCCAACAGGTAAAAACTCAGTCAACAACCGTAAAGTTTCGTAAAGATAGGATCAATACAGGAATTGGAACATGCGCGGCTAGGGTATCCAAGGGAAACCTGTCTGGAATAGCAAATCAGAGAACTGTCACGCGAGAGCCAGCATTGTGCCTCGGCGTCCCGGCTTTACTTCCAGATCGAATTCAATTCCCAGATCGTTAGTGAAACGACTTTCGCGCCTGCCCCACGGGCGTAAAGTTCGATACCGTCGCTGCCCGGCGGAGGATATATGCGCTCGGAAAGAACGCGTTCGCCGTCGTTGGCAAATACTTCGACACTGGAGCGGTCAACGAACACTTGTAGCTTGATGCTCGCGTTCTGCTCCAGCTTGCCGGAGTGACGTCCGGGGAAGTCTTTGCTGAAAGAAACCTCGCCCGAGCGTGTGCGATCAACGTAGACCTCGCGGCGGAGGGCGTCGAAGCCTATCAGAGTCTCGGCGTCCTTGCTCTTGCGCAGGCGAAACCCAATGTCTTCGGCTTGTCCGGGGCGAAGCTCGGCTTCGAACTCGTAAACCTCGGCCTTCATTCCGCTCTTACGGATTTTCTGGTTCACTTCCTCGACGCTCGCGTTCACGACGCGGAGCTTCTCGCGCCGCAGTCCTTCCAGTTCCGAACCGGCCGCTGAACCAGCCGCAGTCCGTCGGCGTAGCGGCGCAGCATCAGCGTGCGCGGAATGGATTGCGCTCCCCGCCAGAGCACGGTCGGCTCGGTATTTGCATACTGCCAGTTGCTGAACCAGCCGATCCACACATGCCCGTCGGCTCGTCGGCGCATCATTCCAGGTGTTGGTGGCGTAGAAGTCTTTGCCCCAGTCGGCCCAGAGCGCCGGGGTGTCGGGAACTTCGCTGGTAAAGGTCGCTCCGTCGAACTTGCCGATCAGATAACGGACTCCGGTTCCGCCCGCCGGTGCTCCCGGGATTGCGATTGATGATCAGCACCCACTTCTTCTCGCTGGTTCCCTCGATCGGCAATTCGACAAGGTCGGGACACTCCCACTGTCCCGCCGTGTCTCCCGCCGGTCCGAAGGTCGAGCGTTTGGTAAATGTTTTGAGATCGGGCGAGTCAAGCACCACGAGCGTTCTTTCATCGGCCAGCACGGCCACCATTACCCACTTATGTTGCGGCGCGTACCAGAAGACATTTGGATCGCGGAAGTCTGGAGCGTCGAGGTCGGCCACTGGATTGGCCGAGTAATTCGTCCAGGTCCGGCCGCGGTCGTTGCTGAAGGCGATGTGCTGTTTCTGGCGATCTTTGTATGCTGCGGTGTAGATCGCGATCAGGCACGAATGGTCATGCGGATCGGCATTCCTGCACAGGCCGCTGCTGTTGTTCCAATCAACCACCGCGCTTCCGGAGTAGACCATGTACTGCCCGGGTTCCTCGTGCAGCGCAACCGGAAGATTCTGCCAGTGCACCATGTCCGCGCTGACGGCATGACCCCAACTCATGTGTCCCCAAACGTTGCCTTCCGGGTTGTACTGGTAGAACAGGTGATACTCGCCCTTATAAAAGACAGTCCCGTTGGCATCGTTCATGAAATTCTTTGGAGGAGTGAAGTGGTACTGCGGCCGCCAGGGCTGATCGTACGATTCCTGTGCGATTGAATGCGGTGCGAGCATGAGCATCACGATAAGTCCCACCCAAAGCAGTAACAGAGTCTTCGTCATGGTCATCTGTGACATTTTTCGACGATCACGGAAGCTGCAGATCAAGCGCGTAGATTTCCTGGCTGCCGACATCGCGCAATATCGTAGGAGAATCGTCCGGGGCCAGGCCGCACCAGGTTCCCGCAAAGCCAATCGTTAGACGGAGTCCTTTTAGACCGACGATTCTCTCCAGCTTGTGGTCGGTGATCCTCACGCGATACAAGGCGGGATCGCTTCCGAAGGAGTGAAAGTAGACGTAGCTTCCGTCGCGCGACCAATTGGGGAACGCAGTTGTCATTCGGGCCAGTTCAACCCACTTTTGAGTTTTGAAATCAAAGAGCTTCAATTCTCGAGAATCGGCGGTCATCGCCACGATATAGCGACCATCGGGCGACCAGTGAGGTGAGGAGAATCCCTTTGACCCCGGGACCACCGATACTTTGTGAGTTCGCAGGTCCAAAATATTGATCGCTTCATTAAACCAGAAGACTATCGAGGCGCCATCCGGAGACCAGTTGGGGTCCTCTTCGTCGGTTTTCTGTTCTTCGGGAATCACTGGCTGCGGGGTGCCCCCGTTGGCCGAAATCACATAATTCCGGCCAGGTTTACCGGGTACGAATCCAGTGAACACAATCTGTTTCTGGTCAGGGGACCAACGTGCCAATAAGACTTGCATGTTGGCAAACGTCAGTTGGAGTCGCTCGCTACCGTCCGCCTTGCTTCGCCACAGATTACCTTCCGGATAAGTAGCGTATGCCACCCATTGCCCATCCTTGGAGAAATCCACACTGTCTGCTGAGATACCCGAAAGATAGGGCTCAAACTGTTGGCTCTTCTGATTAAAACGTGCAAGTTCCCCGCGGGGTTGAGAACCGATTGCAAAAATTCTCTTTCCGTCCATGCTGGGAACGGGACGTAAATAGCTCAGTGGTCCTGTGGTCAACTGGGTCGGTTTCCAAGTTGCTTTGCGGAACAATCCATCCTTCTCTGGGATGGCCCAGATCTGCGTCTTGCCATCGTGATCGGATTGAAAGATGTAATACTTCCCGTCCGGTGTCCAATCGCCACAACATTCCTGGACTGACTCACTCCAGCCTGGCAGCAAGGGGTGAGCATGACTTCCGTCGGCTTGAATTTCCCACAGCGAAGACGACCCGGTCGCTAGGTCAAACAGTGATATGCGCAAACGTGATCCGTCCGGCGACCAGCGGGGCCAATTCGCGAAGCCTGGGAGAGAAGCGAATTTTTTGGGTTCCGTTCCATTGGCGGTGGCGACGTACAGGTCGTGGTCCTTGGCAAAAAGTATTTTCTGTCCGTCTGGAAACCAGGTTCCGTCATGGCCAACCAGTTCCCCCAATCGGCGGGGCGTGCCTGCAGGAAGGGGCAACAGCCAGAGTGGCGCCTCATACTGCAGTCCCTCATATGCAGGAACTAAAAGGGAAGACCGATCCGGGGATATATCCCCGATTTGGTCCACCAAAAAAGGCGTAGGAATCGGCGATGTTTCGCCACCCACAGTGGAGACTTGCATCAACACGGGCGAAACAAACGGCGATTGTACGTAATACAGCCGTGAACCGTCGGTGGCCAAACTGCCGAAGACTCCGGGAAAAAATTTGGCTCTACCATCGTTCGTAAGCTGGGCGATCCCGGAGACTTTGAGAGGCGGCAAGGGAAAGGCGAAGCGGAGAGCCAGAATTGCAAGGGCAACCACGGCGACTGCCGCAGGAACAACCCGAACCCACCGCTTTTTTGGGGGTTTGGGCTCTGTTTCAGACGCCCTCTGAGACCCCGACGTAATTCTCGAGGGCACGACTTGGGAATCCTCGACGCTGCCCGGTTGGATTGCCCGTGCGGACGAACGTCCTGATTCTGTATCTCTCTTCAAGCGCTGCAAGTCAGCCCGCATCTCAGCTGCGCTCTGATAGCGAAGATTGCGATCTTTTTCGAGGGCCTTGTTAATGATGTCTTCGAGCTTTGGTGGAAGGTCAGGATTTAGCCGCACCGCGGGAATTGGGTCACGTTCCAGAATGGCGTTAAAAATTACGCCGGAACTTTCTCCGCGAAAGGGCATGGCGCCGGTTGCCATCTCGTAGAGCACTGCGCCGAATGAAAACAGATCGGTGCGAGCGTCCAACTCTTTGGCTCGCACCTGTTCCGGCGACATATAAGCCACCGTGCCCAATGCGGTTCCGGGGCTGGTCAGGTTCTCCTCGGCTGCGACAGTGGCGGCGCTCATGACTCCGGCTTCGACCGCTCCGCTGCTGACGCGCGTCACCTTGGCCAATCCGAAATCGAGAATCTTGGCGTGGCCGCGCTGGGTGACGAAGATGTTTCCGGGCTTAATGTCACGATGGACAATGCCCTTGGCATGCGCTGCCTCGAGCGCATCCGCAATGTCGATGCCCAGTGACAGTAAGAGTGCCGGTCTCCAGTGGCCTTCCTGCGATGCGGTTATTGAGCGTCAGTCCTTCCAGGTACTCCATCACGATGAACGACTGACCTTCGTTCTTAGCGATTTCGTAGATGGTGCAGATGTTGGGATGGTTCAGCGCCGACGCCGCCCGCGCCTCTCGGCGGAAGCGTTCCAGGGCTTGCGGGTCTTTAGCCACCGCGTCAGGCAGGAACTTCAGAGCGACCATGCGGCCGAGTTCGAGGTCTTCGGCCTTGTAGACCACACCCATCCCACCGCCACCGAGCTTCTCGATGACGTGGTAATGCGAGATGGTTTGCCCGATCACCTGGCGCGAATCTTACGAGGTGAAGCCGGATACGTCAATGAAAGTAGAGCAGTTGAGCAGGCTTGCGGGGTTGTAACGATTCAAGGCTTATGGCGCTGCTTCTCGGATTCCTCGATCGCCTTGCGGAATTGCTCGACCGCATCGACTTGCGGCGCATTCAGCGAATCCTTCGCGATATAGCGCCAGAGCGGCGACGCATCCAGGGGATATTCGCGTCCGCCCATGTACACTTCGAATGTATCTTCAGACGAAGCAATCTGATTGCCTAGCTGCGGACCTCTGCTCCCGCCCGGGAGAGGCTCAGACAGATCCGGTGGACGACTCGCCTGCCGACCGACTTGAGCACCCGCGATGCCGGGTTCAAAGATGACCGGCCGATTGTCCGCCGGCGAATGGGCGATGATCGGTCCGCTCTTGTTTCCTTTTCGAACCGCAATGATCAAATCCGCCGTTTGTGCATTGGTCGTCACCCTAAATCTGCCCCATTTCACGATGGCTCTTTCGACATCATCCTGAGCAGTCCGATTTTCTCTGGGATTGGTCAGAGCTTCTCCAGCGTCGGGAGGAATCACGACCATGAGGTTCTCTGCGCGGAGAACATAGTCGGGAAGCAACTGCTTCTTCTTGTTTTTTGCATGGATCTGGGGAGTGAACAGAAGAAAAAGTGACAGGAAAACAATCGAAACCCGATTGGTCATGATTACCTCCGGACAATGTGCCGGCGCACCCGCCGATTGTACGAGGCGAGAGAGCCGACCGCCATCTAAAAAGCACAGCCGGGTGCTCGCGGTTCAATGCGGGGAGAACTCGCGCTTCTTCAACTGCCTCAGTGAGTGAACGAAAAGTTCAAGCCTGTGGTCAGCAGAATATCATTCTGCTTGGCTCCCGCGGGCGGATTCGTGACGTAGATATCGCCAAACGCGTTCTGCCATCCCAGCCATTTGCTGATCTTGGTCACCGTACCGAAATTGAAGGTTGCCCGGTACTCGCTGGTGTCGTTGAAGTTGGGGAAGAAGTACAGCTTTTGGGTCAACAACGTGTTCGCACCCAGCTTGTGGCTGAGTTCTTCGCCTAGCGATGCCGCGGCAAAGCTGCGACTGACAAGCGAGGAATATTTTTCACGGGTGTAGTTGACGCCACCCAGCAGATCCAGGGTGGTGCGATTATTCTGGATCACGTGTACGCCCAGGCCACCGCCAAAGACGGAGCGAAGATCCAGGGTTTGTAGAGCGTCGGTCTGAAAATCCGCGCCCACGTATGCGAAAAGGTGGGGAGTGAAATCATGGTCGTAGCGAATTCCACCCTGAACGGCGTTTGCTGTCGTCGCAGGCGTCGCGCCGGGCGCATCGTTGGTCGCATACACGCTGTTGGTATATAGACCCAAGTGATCGTGCAGGGTCTTGCGATCGGCGGTGAAGGCAATATCCAGACTTTTGGTCTGGCTGTTGCCGCGAGTGAGTCCAAATCCGACGTTCGCGCCGCCCTTCCATCCCTCCAGCATCCCCGGATGCAGCGATTTTTCATACGCAGCCGCCTCCGCTTCGCCGAACAGCTTGGTGACGTTTGCGATGGGTTCGGTGACTGTCCCTGCATTCGAAGTGGTTACCGCCAGGTTGCCATCCGAGGTTGTTACCGTTCCCACA
Source organism: Terriglobia bacterium (assembly GCA_963813645.1). GTDB lineage: Bacteria > Acidobacteriota > Terriglobia > Terriglobales > Acidobacteriaceae > JAIQFF01. The sequence goes on along the minus strand of CAWEZS010000008.1, from coordinate 62,035 downwards.
ACCGTCTTGCCATCGCTCAAGCTGACGTGCAGAGACTGAGTGGAAGTGATCTCCTGGACGGCCGACCATTTCACCGAAACCTCGCCGGCGAATTCCGTCTTGATCAGCAATGTCTTGTCGTCCGACTTCTCGATGGTTCCGGTCAGACGATCGCCATTCTTCAACCCAATCTGATCGGCGAACAAGAACGCAGGACACAAGCAAACAAAAATGAGCGCGAGCACCTTTATTTTCGACAAGTCTTCCCTCCAAAAAAGTGGACTGCTGAAATCGTGGATTAGTTCATGGCTTTCGAAAGGCTGCTTAACGGCTGAAGAAGAAGACGAGAATCAACAGTAGGAGTCACCGACTGCGTGAATCGATCATTCTTACTTACAGTCCTGCTTACTTACAACCCTTGCGCGTGGGTTGCGAAGAAGGATGGAATCATATGAGACGTGAGGGGCAAGAGCAAAACCGAATGCAGGAGTAGGGGAAAATAACAGACGAGTCATCGGGCAATCCCCCATAACGAAGAGATGTTCGAAAATCAGCTGGGCCGGTTGGAAGTGTCGGCGGGCGCGGTGCTCTTGACTTCGGCAGCGGCTGTGGTCGCGGGTTCCGATGAGCCTTCCTTCATACTGTCTTTCAGGGCGCGAATGCCTTCGCCAATGCCTTTGCCTAATTCAGGCAGCTTCTTGGGGCCGAACACCAAAAGCGCGATAAAGAAGATCACCAGCAGATGCATCGGTTGAAACAGGCCTTCAAACATAAGAAACCTCCGCCGCCCGTAGCTGGCAGCAAGCCCAACAGTATCGAAAGCAGCAATCCACGTCAACTTTTCCGCGGGTCAGGTCGAACCTGGCTTAAGGCCAGTTACCTCCGTGATCTATCCGGGTCCACAGTGGGGTCTTACTGTTGCCAACTGCAGCGGTAGATTATTTTCCCGGCGGAGGAGTTCGAGTGCGCCGTCAGACCCTTGTTTTTCTGCTGTTTACTGGCCTCTTCGCGGGGATGGCCTCAGCCCAGCAGAACGATCCCGGTGCGGTCAGTTGCACCCAATTCATGGCCTGGAGCGCCGGCGGCATGTCGAGCCAGCGCCTGCTCCGCCTGGCACAACAGCGAGGCATCTCTTTCACTCTCGATGCGCCTGCGTCTCAGTTGTTGTTGACGGCAGGAGCCGAGCCGGCTGTGCTCCAGAATCTACGAAAGACAAGCCTGGGCTCAACTCATTCCGATCCCGGCAAAGCCGATGCAGGTTGTTCCGCGCCGCTTGCCCACGCTGCGGAGCTGATTCAGCAGAAAAGGTATCAAGAGGCGCAATCGGTATTGCGGAAGTTCATCGCGGCCGATTCCGGCAACGCCGCCCTGTACTTTGTCCTGGGCTATGTTCATCAGCAGCAGGAAGATTGGGACGAAGCTCTTGAGTCCTACCAGGATTCAGAAGACAGGATGCCTGGCCTCTCCGATGTTCACAGCCGGCTGGCCTACTTATTCTACCGCGATGACGATTCCGATAACGCCATTGCCGAAGCCCGCACCGCTCTCAGCATCGATCCCCGGAACGCCGAAGCCTACCGTTTTCTTGGACTAGGCCTGTACGGCAACACCCAATATTCCGCGGCAATCCACGCGTTCCACGAGTCGCTTGCCCGCGACCCCAATAGCGCAGACGTGTACTACGACCTGGGAATCACCCTCCGTGACAAAGGCGACATTGATGCGGCCGCGGCTGCTTACCGTAAAGCGATCGCATTGAACCCGCAGCTTTGGGAGGCGCACAACAACCTGGGATTGCTGTTGCACGATAAGAAGAGCTTCGACGGGGCCATTGCCGAATATCTCGAAGCCAAGCGGCTGGCGCCGGACGAGTCCGTGGTGCGCAACAATCTGGGCAACACGTATTGCGACAAAGGCGACTACGCCGCTGCCATCAGCGAGCTCCGCGAACTCTTTCGCATGGATTCCGGTTGGCAGAACGGGCACAGCTGCCTGGCTCGCGCGCTGATGTCGAGGCGCGATTACGAATCGGCGATCGTCGAACTTCGGGCCGCTATTTTGCAGAATCCCTCGAGCCCCGACGAGCACCGCTACCTGGGACAGACCCTGATGCTGGTTCACCGGCAAGCGGAAGCGGTCCGGGAGTTGCGCCTGGCCGTCCAGTTGGATCCGGATTCCCCGCTGGCCCATCACTACCTCGGCACTGCCCTCTTCAGCAGCGAGGACTTCACCGCGGCAGAAACCGAATTTCGCCAGGCCGTGCGCCTGCAACCCACGGCCAGCAATCACTACTACCTGGCAGCTTGTCTGATGACCATGCGGCGCTATGACGCAGCTCTCGCCGAACTGGATACGGCGGCTCGGCTCGAACCCGCGCAAGACCTGTATCGCACCCGCAAACGAGAACTGCTAAAGCTCATGCAGGCCTCGAACGTGCGCTAACGGTGCGGCGCCCACTCGAAGTGCCAGAACGGGAACTGAAAACGATCAAAACCCGATCTGTATGGCTTCATCCCCAGGTTTTGGTTCCATAGTTATAGGCACGATAGGGCAATGGCCCTTATGAACTGTCGTGCGTCGGCGAACCCGCCCCGCCGACCTAGAATGTCTTTTTGGATTCAGGGAGCAATCGGATGAACTCGGCAACACCATCACACGAAACCACTTCGATTCCGTCTACCATTCTTCCCAGCGAGACCGGTTTCCGCCGTGCCACAACTTCGACGGAGTGCCTGCCCTCGGAGCTCGGGCCTCGCCGGATCGGATACGGTCTGCCCTGCGTCAAGTGCAAGACCTACTACGCCGCCGACCTGTCCATGTGCCCGGTGTGTAAGAGCGAAGAGCGAGTTTCGCCGGTCGTGGATGCGGCTGGTGCTTCTATCCCTAACGTTCCGGAAACCGCGCTGCCGGCGCCCGACGATGCCGCGTTGGAGGAAGAGCGCGAGCGTTTCTTGCGCGAGTTCAAGTCCCAATCGTATGCCTCGAAGGTACAAATTGATCCGGCGGAGATCGAGTCACCGAGAAGTCTGAGTTGCAGCATAGAAGTAAATCATCGCGACGGCTTCGAACCGGCAGAAATATGTCAGGAGTGCTATATGCGGCTGCAGCAACGGGTTGATCAGCTGGAGGCAGCCTTGCACATAGACCTGACAGAAGCCACGAGGGTAGTGTACGAAGCGGTTTGGTCGGATCCGTCCGATCCCACCAAGACTTATCAAAACGCAGCTGGCGCCGTCCTCACGGAACTGCGCAAACGCGCTGGCATCGCAGTCGTGATGGGGCCGTTTCAACCTCTCGCCCACTAGCCCAACTAAGATCGGAGAACCGGAAACTGAAAACTGGTTCGTCCCTATCTACTGCCAGCAAACCGTAGCCGCCCAAACTGAGCGGGCACATGAAAATTTGGCTCAGGCGTCCCGGTTGGCCGCCAAGCCAGGTACGCTCGCGGCTCCTGTTTACCCTCCACCCGATAAAAGTTGGCTCGCCAAGCCGCCTTCGGATCAAATTTCGTCGTGAGAGCGCTAATAGGAATAGCCAACTCCGCCATCCAGCGCCGCGCTTTCTCATCGAGAAACACAGATCGCCTCATACCGCTCTTGAGATCGGCAAGTCCACCGGGAAAAATATCCAGGTCGATCCACATTCCGTTCGGGCTGACTTCAAACTCGCGGTAGTAGCGTTCCCGCGTAGGATCGGGCTGTAGAAAGGCCTCCGCCACGTCGCGGTCCCACAGGTGGTCGCGGCGTCCGTTGCTATCGGAGTCCTCGAAGAGAAACAACTCGCGGTAGCGGCATTCAAATCTCAGATACAAGGTTTGCGAGGACCACAACACTCGGACTTCAGTTTCTCGCTCCTCGTCAGGATTCTTTCCCTGCCAGTCCGAACAGAAGGCGACGGCCTGAGCCTTTTGCCACTCCGGCGCTGGATGCCGCGCGTCGAGAGTAATTTCCCCGTAAACGTGGGAGGCCACAATCTCGGAAGGGCTCGTGGCACAGTGCGACGAAGGCGTAGTCTGGCTCATCATAGAGAGCGGAAGCAAGCTAACAATCTGAAAAAGCAGTATATGTTTCATCGTCGCGAAAGGATAACCGGGAAAAACAGTTTGACCGCAAGATCCGGATAGTTCACCAGTGGCCTCAAGGCTAAGCTTTGGGCATTATGACAGCCAATGCGATACTCAACCTGACTGGAACCAGCGATATGGCGCAGCGCAACCCCAGTTCGCGGGTAGACAATCACGAAGTCGAAAACCAGTGGCGGGCGGTCGTGGCTCGCGACGCCAATCGGGACGGCAGCTTTGTCTTTGCCGTCTCTTCCACCGGAATCTATTGCCGCCCATCGTGTCCGTCGCGGCGTCCACGCAGAGAAAACGTTACTTTCTTCCGCAAGGCCGACGAAGCCGAGAAGGCCGGTTACCGTGCCTGCCTGCGCTGCCGTCCGAAGGCGATTGGCGGCAACAAGCAGGCGGAGATGGTGAAAGCGGTGTGCCGCTACATCGAACGGCATCTCGATGAACCGGTTACGCTGAGCCGTTTGGGAGCGGAATTCCGCCAGAGCCCGTTCCATTTGCAGCGCTCGTTTAAGGCCGTGCTCGGCATTTCACCGCGCGCTTACGCCGACTCCTGCCGCATGAATCAGCTCAAGCGCAATTTGCAGGCCGGACACTCCGTCACGCGGGCGATGTATGACGCCGGCTACAGCTCCAGCAGCCGCCTCTACGAGCGCACCGCGTCTCAGCTGGGTATGACCCCGGACAAGTATCGTCGCGGCGCGATCGCAGCGCCCATCCGCTACACCTGCACCGATTCGCCGCTGGGGCGCATGCTCATTGCTGCGACCGAAAAAGGTATCTGCACCATCCAGTTCGCGGACTCAGACGACGAACTCGAGCACGGCCTGCGGCATGAGTTTCCCTTCGCGGTCCGCCGCCGCGACGACGCTGCCCTGCAAATCTGGAAAGACAATCTGCTTCGCCAGATGCATGGCCACAAGCTGCGCTCATCGCTGCCGCTCGACATTCAGGCGACGGCGTTTCAGCGGCGGGTGTGGACAGAGCTGCAGTCCATTCCCTTCGGCGCAACCCGCTCCTACGGTCAGGTCGCGAAAGCCATCGGCCAGCCCACTGCGACCCGCGCCGTGGCCCGCGCCTGCGCCACCAACCCGGTCGCGGTCGCGATCCCCTGTCACCGCGTGGTTCGAAAGGGCGGAGATATGGGAGGCTATCGCTGGGGTGTGGAACGAAAAGAAGCGCTGCTGGAACTCGAAAGCAGCGCAGCTGCTAGATGAAGGGTGTCCCGTCCTCGTCTTTCTAGTACTTCGGGACAGACAGGGCGGGGTCTGGACCCGTAAATTTGATCCGGCGTTTATTTTTCCATCTGCAGGTAAACTTCCCGCGCCGAGGTCAATGTCTCCAAGACCGCCGCCTTCTCCGCCTCGGTGTTCCAATCGGTATTCGACTTTGCGGCGTCAATCATGCGGTCGATCCATGCGACAAAGTACGCGGCATCTTTGGCAGATTGTGTATTCGACCCGGCAACCTTTACATAGATCGGACTGGTAGTCGCGTAAGGATACATATCCAGAATCGGATGCTCGGCCTTATCGCCCCAGGCCCGCAGCAAACACCATCCGCTGCGCGAAAGCGGAATTGTGTCTTCCACATCAGCCCTCTCGCGGTCCCCATTGAGCTTCAAGTCCCGCACCACCGCGCCATTGCAGATTACTTGCAGGTGATCGACGGGCACGAACGATCGCAGCCACGCCGTGAACTTCACTTTATTCTCGCCGGCGGGCAGGCCCACTTCGTCGCCCAGTTGCTTGCCCCCAAGCGAGAATCCCAGCAAAGGTCCGTTAGTCGCAAAGGTGCGGCCGTGCTTCAGCGAATTCAGCCACGGCCCGATATTGAGCGGGCCAGCTGGAACTTTGACGTAGACACGATTTAATCCCACCGGTCCGCGCAGCGAAGCGAAGTTGGCCATCGCATCGGTGCCGGCCGCAGTCGGCAAGTGGAACCCGCAGTTCAGCAAGCGGTACCAAACCGCGGCGGTGGATTTGTGTTCCGCGAACCCGGTCACTTCGATGTAATCCACTTTGCCCAGCGCGAGGTCCACCGGAAGTTCGTGCGACACCGATGGGTCGTTTGCCGGGTCGGGAAGCGAATCATAGGGATGCACGTATCCCACCAGCGCGTTCTGTGCGTGCGCCAAGTCCGCCACATTGGCGTTGGCTGGAAACAAGCTGGCCGCGGCAGTATGGGGGTATGCGGCGTATCCTGGCAGAACAAAATTTTGCGTGAGGTTGAGCAGGCCCATGTGTCCCCAATAGCTGGTATGGAACTCCTGGCCATGCAGCAGCAGATTAGTGGCCGTTGAGGCTGGGTCGGGCTTGGTGCTGAAGTATGCGATATCCGGAATCCGCTGTTCTTTATTGACCACCAGGTCTTCGACAACCTGCAGGTTCTCAGCCGCGGCCTGCGTTACCAGATGCCTGGGTGTGTTGCGATATGCGCCTCCATAATTCATGTGGACGTGGACATCGCCGCTTACCCACTGCGATCCCGCGCCCTTGGGAAGGTCGAGTGGTCGTAGATGAACCGTCAGAGTCGATTTTCGACCAGCGGTAATGGTCACCGTCTGCCGCTCGAAACTGTATTCGAAGCCCTTCATCACTTCGATTTCTGCGTGTCCTGACGGCAGAGTCAGTTCGGCGTTGCCCGAAGTGTGAAAGTAGTGCGCTTCGAAAGGACGCTCTGAGCGCACGAAGTTGTCGTCGGCATTCATCCACGCGTCATCCGGCGCGTAGGCTCGTTTGTCTTCACCCACCACGAAAACGCGTGCTGCTGTTGGACGCCCCGTGTTGTCCAGCACGGCAATGCTGAGTTGGCCCACCGGCTTCAGGTAGTGCTTCTCCTTCGCGACGAGCTGGGTCTGCGCGCCCCCGGGAACAGTCTGCGTCCACAAAGAAGTATTGCCGCTGCGATTCGAAATGAACGCGATCTGCTTTCCATCGGGCGACCAGCGGGGCGATACATTGTCGAAATCGCCGTATGAAAGCGGGAAAGCGTCGCCGCCCTGTGAGGGCAGCACCCAGAGCTGATGCCACTGCTGTCCCAGATAGGACGCGTAGACGATGCGTTTGCCATCGGGCGAAAAATCCGGCCGCGCTTTCCAGGCGGTTTCTTCGTAGTGAATTTCGCGCGCCTCGGTGCCGGTCTCCGCTCTCATGCGCCAGAAACCGCCAGTGCCGTAGATGTGTCCTCGGTTCGAAACGAAAAGAATTTCTTTCCCGTCCGGCGACCAGGCCGGGCTGATTTCGTGGTCATATTGGCTGTAGTAATAGCGAGGAAGAGTGTTGCGGTTCTCGCCGGTCAGGCGTTGGACGTCTTTCAGTTCGCCATTACTGAATTGTCCGACGAAGATATGGAAGCGTCCGTTGAACGAAGTTGAAACGAAGGCGATCCGCTTGCCATCGGGCGAAAAACGTGGCTCCAGGTTGACCGCTCCACCGGTCGTGAGCTGCTGAGTGCGTTTCGTTTCCAGATTCAGGGACCAGAGTTCCACCGCATCGTTGCTATAGGACGCATACACCACCCAGCGTCCGTCGGGAGCGCAATCGGGTTGATAGTCATAGGCGGACCCTGAGGTTAGTTGCTCCGTCACAGTGGAGCCGAGTTTCTGCTGCCACAGCGATCCTGCCATGGAGTAGATCACGCTCCGTGAGTCGGGAGACCACGCCACCGCGCTCGGCCCGGTGGTTAGCTGCGGCAAATACATTTCGCGGAAGTAATAAGGATGCGGCTCGTTGATTTGCTTGAGCACAGGCTCGCGCTGGGCCCAGAGAGGCAGGGAAGTAACAACGAGGGTGAGCAGAAAGCCAGTCCGTTTTCGCAGGTGCAAGGATTCCTCCGGTTCCCGTAGTTGCGCACTACCGGGAAACGATCGGCAAAACAATGCGTGAAGCCCGACGTCGGTCGGCGTAGATCGAAATGTTTGCTTTCTGCATTCTTGCGGACGAAGCTTCGAGCTCGCCCGACTGCAGATTGCGCGAGAAATTTGGAAAGAAACTCGCTGAAACCTGCACCCGGATGCGATGGCCCCTTCGAAAAACATTGCTTGTGATCAGGTTGTCGAGATGCAACTCATACACCCGGTTTGGAGCGAGCAGTTGCCGGCCCTTCTTGAGATTGCGATAGCTGGCACGCAACACGTCCAGCCCAGCGCCCATCACATTGAAGGCGGTGCCGTCGGAAGCCACATCAAGCAAGCGGACCCACAAATCGGCATCGCGGCAGTCACACGCGAGGTAAATCTGCGCTCGAATCGGGCCGCTCACTTCCGTGTCTTGCTGGAGCGGAGCGGAATCGAAAGTCAAAATATCGTGCCCCTCTGCCAAGTCGCGGTAGTCGTGAGCGCCCGATGCGCTGTAAGAATTGACCACCGGTCTGGCGGGATCGGAAACGAAGGATGCGAAGGATTTCTTTTCCCGGGGCGCGTTCGTGGAAAGGCCGCCCCGGACCTCGCCAAGCGTTGGACTGAGCAGATAGTAGGACGCAGCTGTTGAGGCGGGCGGCCAGGAGTCCGCATCGCGCCACTGATTGTCCCCCATCACAAAGTAGCGGACGGGTTTTTCGTTCTCTACTCCATTCGCCGCGCCTCGCAGATAATGGTCCATCCAGCGCAGGATGATTTCGTCATAGTCAACCGCCGCCGCAGGGCCAAATTCGCGCTCTCCGGATTTTGTCTTTGCCGTAGATGCAACGCCGTGGACCCACGGACCAATAATCACGTGGGTTTGAGGATCGGAAGTCCCGGCTCGCGCCCGCAACAGTCCCAAGAAATTCGTGGTCGCGCCCTCGGGACCGTAATTGTCGTCATACCACCCCGAAAAATTCAGCACCGCGGCGTGCACCCGGCCATACTTGTTGCGCAAATCGCACCAGTCCCACCAGGGATCGTCGAAGGGATGCGACAGCCAATCGTAATAGTACGGAGCGATGCCGCGCAGTTCCTGAAGCTGATCGAGCGGCACCGTGTTCAACATCTTTGGTGCCGCCTCAGCCCAGGCGGCAACCGCCGCGTCAGGAGTCTTCGGTCCCGGCAGATTTCTCTTGCTGCGAATGTCCGGTGCAATGTTGTCCCAGATCCATTCCATCCACGACATGTCCCACAAACCGCCGGCGTAAAAGAAATTCTGTGCCGATGAAAAAGTCATAGCCGGAACCATGGCCTTGAGGTGCGGCGGGTCCTCGACCGCGGCCAGCCACTGCACCGCGCCCGGATAGGAAAGCCCAAAAGTTCCAATCGCGCCGTTCGACCAGGGCTGGCGCGCTGCCCACTCGATGGTGTCGTAGCCATCGCGGCCTTCGTTCTCATAAGGACGGAATTCACCACCGGACGCGTAGCGTCCGCGAACATCCTGGACCACGACGGCGTATCCGTGCTCGACCGCATGGCGAAACGTGGTGTATTCCTCGAGCGCAGATTCTTTGCCGTATGGTGTCCGGTAAACCAGCACAGAGAATCCGCCCACCCCGCGTGGCCGTAGCACGTCGGCGCGCAGGGTTACGCCATCGCGCATGGGCACGGCGACATCTTTCTCCATCACGTAGTTTCCCGCCGAAGAAGGGGCTGGCTGGGCCGGGGCGCGGAGACTTACGCCGCAAAGCAGCGCGAAGAGGAAACTCAATTTCATGGAACGGCGTAGCCTAGCAGTTTCACAACCTCCAATACAAGAATCACTTGACGAGAGTTTCATCCGTGTGCCGGTTGCGCACCAGCAGCCAGTTCAGCAATGCCACCAGCGCGGTAGCGAGCAGGATCAACGATCCGCTCAGGTTCACGCCGGCAATCAACGCCGCGCAAATTCCCGTGCCCAACACCGCAAACAAGGTTCCCACAGGAAGCCGAAACATTGCCGCTCCCGGTTGCTTGCGGCGAAACACCGGCAAGGCCGCGCAAACCAGTCCGTAGTAGAGAAGCCGGGCTACCGCGGACAGAGTCGCGTTCCAGGTAAAGCTTCCCAGCAGCGCTAGCAGCCAACTCAGCAGGGCAAAGGCAAGAATCGAAACATAGGGAGTCCGGAAGCGGGGATGGATCGCCGCGAAGATGGAAGGGAAGTCGCCGTTCTCCGCCAGCGCGAAAGTGATTCGAGGCACGCCCAGGATATTGGCGCTGAGGTAGCCCACCACCGAAACCAGGGCGCCCACCGACACGAAGGCGGCCCCACCGTTTCCGAAGACGATCCGCGCCACATCGGCCAAGGGACGCTCACTGTGTGCCGGATCGGGCAGAATTCCCACCACCACCCACTGAATTGCGGAGTACAACAAAGCGCAGGTGATCAGCGCGGTGAACAAAGCGAAAGCCGCGTCCCGCCGGGGATTTTTCGCCTCGCTCAACGGAGTAAGCGCAGTTTCGAAGCCGCCATAGGCAAAGACCAGAAGCAGGCAGGCTTTCAGCCAGGCGCCGGTCCCGGCGCCGCCGGGCAACAGGGGCGCGGGTTTGTGGCCCGCGAGCAGATAGAACGAACCCGCGATCGCCACCAGAAACAGCGGTACCAGTTTCGCCACCGTGAAGACGTTGCTGACCTGCGTGCTGGCACGCACTCCGCGATAGTTTATGAGCGTCAAGACGCCATACAGGAACGTCAGAATCAGGAAACGCGGGAGGGCTTCCTTGGCGTGGGGCCAGAACTCGCCACAGTAGATGACGAATAGATTAGCTGTCGCCGCAGGCGCAGCCAGCCGCACCAGCCAAAGCATCCAGCCCATTTCGATTCCGACCAATCGACCGAATGCGGCCCGAGCATAGAGGTAGGGACCGCCGGCCTGGGTGAATTGCGAAGCCACCTCGGCAAAGCAGGCCATGATGATGCCCGCCGCCGCTCCCGCCAACAAAACCGCCCAGGGGCTGGCCCGTCCAATGAGTCGTGCAACGTCGGCAGGCAAGCCAAAAATCCCACTGCCGATGATCGAATTGATCACCAGCGCCGCCAGGCTCCATCGTCCAATGGCGCGCACCAGTCCGGCTTGTTCGCTGCCAGGCAAGACGTGGTTTTACCACAGAGATGCAGCTGTCAGCTATCAGCCATCAGCTTTCAGCAAAAACAATGTGGGCGCAAGCGCCCGATGGTGTGGGAGCACAAACGGTGCATGTGAGAAGTGTTTCAAGCGGACCTGTCTTAAGGGATCAAGCCGAGAGAGGATAGATTTGCTAGGGCCGAGGTCCGACGTCTGAAGTCCGCAGCTACGCCGCGTCGTTCTCAATCTTAATGCGCAGCGATTTCAGAAACTTGAGGTCCTGATCGCTAATCTTAAACTCGGGATTCGTGGTCAGCGTGGTCACCAGGGAAGTCTTGTCGTCGGATTTCTCGCCCGGCTTACTCACGCCGATGGTCGCTTCGAGTACCAGGAAAATGTCGTAGCCGCTGTCTTTGATTTTGGAAACCACTTCGGCAATCTGTTCGCTGTCCGCCAGCGATTCGTTGATCGCCTCGCCCAGTTCCTTCATCAACTGCTTCAGCTGCTGGTCCACGTGGCCCCCTGTAAACGGCAGTAATCAGTTACTCAGATGCCGGATTGCGGTTCTCCGATTCCCGACGCCACCGTCGTCTCCACGTCATTGTAACCCCGAACACTGTTAAAATCGACGCTGATGGTGAACGTTTCTACAGTCCGTAAACTGAGCATCGCGGCTCGCATCGCGGCCCAGCACGCCGGGCGTACTCGGACCGTGGGCGCGATCATGAAGGGTGTCCAAACCACAGCGGTGCACTTCGGCCGCGTCCTGCGCCAGCTTTGGCTGGAGGTCACAGGCTTTGTTTTCCTGGCTTTAGCATTCATCGGCGGGGGCGCCTTCTTTCGTGAGTATGCCCTTTACCGCGTTGGCCAGACTACCCTCGCGCGCGTCGCGGTCGCAATTATTTTCACACTGACTTTCACCTGGTTCGGCGCCAGCTCATTCTGGCGAGTATGGAAGAAAGGCTGAGAGTGAACCACGAAGGACACGAAGTACCACGAAGGATATTTCGACCCTTCGATCTGGGTTCGAAGAGGCCTTCGAACCGTGAGACTTCCTTCGTGGACCCTCGTGTCCTTCGTGGTTATTGCTCTTTTGCATGACTGATAAAATCAAAGCCGAAAGCCGCCCGCCTGCTGATCCAGAAACTTCTTCCCACGTCCCAATCCGCCCGCTGTACACGCCCGACGACCTGAACGCCAGAGACCAGGAGCGGGAAGTCGGCTATCCTGGCGACTATCCCTTTACTCGCGGAGTGCAGGCCACGATGTATCGCGGCCGGCTCTGGACCATGCGCCAGTACGCCGGCATGGGCGACGCCGAGGAGTCGAACAAACGCTACAAGTACCTGCTGGCGAACGGCACGACCGGGCTCTCTGTAGCCTTCGATCTGCCCACCCAAATCGGCCTGGATTCCGATCACCCGCTAGCCGCCGGCGAGGTCGGCAAAGTCGGCGTGGCCATCGATTCGATCGAAGACATGCAGCGACTCTTCGATGGCATTGACCTGACAAAAATCTCCACTTCGATGACCATCAACGCGACGGCGTCGATCCTGCTCGCGCTCTATGTTGCCGTCGCTCGCCGCCAGGGTGTCGACACTCGCCAATTGTCCGGCACAGTGCAGAACGATGTTCTTAAGGAATACATTTCTCGCGGAACATACATCTACCCGCCGGCACAGGCCATGCGCATCATCACCGATCTGTTTGCCTGGACCAACCAGAACGTTCCCGAGTGGAACACAATCTCGATCTCCGGCTACCACATGCGCGAAGCCGGTTCGACGGCGGTTCAGGAAGTCGCGTTTACCCTGGCGAACGGCATCGCCTACGTTCGGGGAGCCATCGACGCCGGTCTCGATGTCGACAAGTTTGCTCCGCGACTCTCCTTTTTCTTTAACGCCCACAACAACTTCCTGGAAGAGGTGTCCAAATACCGCGCCGCTCGCCGCATGTGGGCTCGCATCATGCGAGAGAATTTCCGGGCAAAGAACCCGCGCTCGTGGATGCTGCGCTTTCATACTCAGACGGCGGGCTCGACGCTGACCGCGCAACAACCGGAGAACAATATCGTTCGCACCGCATTGCAGGCACTGGCGGCAGTCCTGGGCGGAACCCAGTCGCTGCATACCAATTCCTACGATGAGGCTCTTGCCCTCCCCACCGAACAAGCCGCGCGCATCGCGCTGCGCACCCAGCAGATCGTGGCTTATGAGTCCGGCGTGCCGCAAACCGTCGACCCGCTTGCCGGCTCCTACTACATCGAGGCCTTGACCAACGAGATCGAATCCCGCGCCAACGAGTATTTAGGAAAGATTGAGGCCCTGGGCGGCATGATCAAAGCTCTCGAGCGCGGCTATGTGCAGCAGGAAATCCAGAATGCCGCCTACGAGTACCAACAGCAAGTCGATCGCAAGGAAGCGATAGTCGTCGGCGTAAACCGGTTCACTGTGGACGAAGAAAAACCCATTCCGATCCAACGCATCGACGAGTCTCTGGAGCGCAGACAGGTGGAACGCCTGCGCGCCCTGCGCGCCCGCCGCGATACGGGCCCGTGGCAGGCGGCTCTCCAGCAGATCGAAGCCGCCGCCCGCTCCGGAGAAAATCTCATGCCGCGAATATTGGCCGCAGTCGAAGCCCACGCAACTGTTGGCGAGATCTCAGACACCATGAGAAAAGTGTTTGGAGAGTACAAAGAAGCGGTCGTTATCTAGCGGGTCTTTGTAGCGCCGGCCTCTGGCCAGCTATCGCGAGGGTGTCTCGCCCTCGACGATTGAGCGCTTCCCAGGTGCGGGCGGGACGCCCCCACGACAGCCGCCGGGACGGCGGCGCTACTCCCAAGGTCAAAACTGTGCTCCGGACTAATCCGAAACTCTGTACCCGCACGCTTGCCGGCAAGGCGGGCAGTAGTAAAGGCCGTCGCTGCACAAGCGGATGTCAATCTGTCCCTGGCAGGAGCAGCAGTACTTCTCGCAGTCGCACTTCTCTTCCGTCATGTCGCACTGCATACAGTGATATTTGGTTTTGGTCGTGGTGGCCATGAACGAACTTTAGCGCGGGTCCAGGGGAGGTGGAAGGTTCCGTTGGTAACCCCCGTTTACAGGCTGCCCGTCGGGCGCATCCCCTCAAGTTGAAGCTACCGCCAAGTGCGTGTTAGGGTAATAAGTCTCACCATTTCAGCAGCTCAGCCACTGCTTTTGATCGAGGTCTCATTGCCCGCAGTTGAGGCGACCACGCCAGCCATTCGCAAGACCGCACTCCACCCTGTGCATCGCAAGATGGGCGCGAAAATGGTCGAATTCAACGGTTGGGAAATGCCCGTCGAGTACCCGTCCGCGGGCGGCATCATGGCCGAGCACAACGCGGTGCGAACTGGCGTGGGTATCTTCGACGTCAGCCACATGGGCGATATTCGACTGGCTGGACCGCAAGCGCTGGCCGCCGTCCAGCACATTTCGATGAACGACGCTTCGCGGCTCGCCATCGGCCAGGCGCAGTATTCGGCACTGCTTTATCCCGAGGGGACGTTCGTTGACGATGTGGTTGTCCACCGCCTTGGCGAAGATGAATATTTGCTCGTAATCAACGCTGGCACACGAGAGAAAGATTTCGGCTGGGTGAGCGATCACACCCGCCAGTTCAACTGCAAGGTCGGGAATCTCTCGGACGACTTTACCCAGATCGCGATTCAAGGTCCGAAGGCTGTGAATCTGCTGCAGAAACTCACGGATGCGGACCTCTCGGCGCTCAAGTTCTACTGGGTGACTCGCGGCACGGTCTGCGGACTGAAAAATACTCTGATCGCGCGCACCGGCTACACCGGCGAAGATGGATTCGAGATATACGTTCCCAGTGATGAAGCAACCAGCGCCCGCGTGTGGAACCAGATTCTGGAGGCGGGCAGGGAATTCGGGGTTGTTCCCTGCGGCCTGGGCGCGCGCAACACGCTGCGTCTCGAAGCCAGACTGCCGCTGTACGGCCATGAAATTTCCGACACGATCAATGTTTGGGAAGCCGGTCTGGATCGTTTCTGCAAAATGGAAAAGCCAGACTTCATCGGCCGTGCGTCGCTTGAAAGAGCGAGAGCTGAAGGGACAAAGCGCGCCTTGGTGGGACTTGAGATGCTGGACCGCGGCATCGCGCGCGACGGTTACAAAGTGCTCGATCAGGCAGGGAGTGAGATCGGCTACGTCACCAGCGGCTCGCCGGCACCGTTTCTGAAGAAAAACATCGCTCTGGCGTACGTCCCCACCGACTTCGTTGCATTGGGCACCGAACTGAAGGTCGAAATTCGCGGACAGGGAGTGAAGGCACAGGTCGTGCCGACTCCGTTTTACAAGAAACCAAAAAAGGCTTAACCACAGAGGACACGGAGAAGCACAGAGGATCAGAAAGCCAGAAGCTATAAGCTAGAAGCCAGGAGCCATAAGCTGCCATGCCGTTTCCAACCGACTACAAGTACACAAAAGAGCACGAGTGGATAAAAGCCGACGGCAACAACGCGACTATCGGCATCACCAGCTACGCCCAGGAGTCGCTGGGCGACATCGTTTTCGTTGATTTGCCCAAGCCCGGCGCCGAGATTACTTCCGGCAAGACTTTTGGATCCGTGGAATCCGTGAAGGCAGTCTCAGACCTCTACGCGCCTGTTTCTGGTAGGGTCACGGAAGTGAATGGCGAACTGGCGACTGCCCCGGAACAGATTAATAAAGATGCCCACAGTGCATGGATGATCAGGATCACGTTGAAAGACCCGGCTGAACTGAACTCGCTACTCTCTGCCGCTGACTATGAGAAGTTCGTGACTGAAGAAGGCGGGAAGTGATTCATCGCGGCGTTTCAACAATCGAACTGTGCTTGAGATACATCTAAAGAAGTTCTATGCGTTATCTACCCAAATCTCCCGCCGACCGAAAAGCCATGCTGCAGGCCATGGGCGCGCGCTCGATCGATGACTTGTTCTCGCCCATCCCCGCGGAATACCGGTTGCAGCGGGATCTCAAAGTACCGCGCCAGATGGCCGAATCCGAGATCGTGGACTGGTTTCGCGAGCGCTCCCGCGAAAACGGTGACAGCTACGCCACCTTTCTTGGCGCCGGCGCCTACTATCACTACCGGCCCGTGATCATTGATTCTCTGATTTCGCGCGGCGAGTTTTTGACCGCCTACACTCCTTACCAAGCGGAAATTTCGCAAGGCACGTTGCAGGCGATATTCGAATTCCAAACCATGATTTGCGAACTCACCGGCATGGAAGTCGCCAACGCCTCCATGTACGACGGCTCGACCGCAGCTGCCGAGGCGGTCATGATGGCGGTGCGCTTGACCGGCCGGCGTTCGGTGATCATTGCTCGCAGCGTGCACCCGGAATATCGCGAGGTGCTGACCACGTACGCGCACCACCAGAACCTGCCACTCTCGACGACGTCGTTTAAAGACAATGGCCGCCTGGATCTGGAAGAGCTGGAAAGATCCATCACCGCGGACACGGCCTGCGTCTTGATTCAATCGCCAAACTTCTTCGGAACGATTGAGGATGCCGCCTCCATCGCCGAGATCGCGCACAAGAAAGGCGCGATGCTAGTCGTGTCCATCGCCGAAGCAGTCTCGCTCGGCATTGTCGAACCCCCGCGCCAGGCTGACGTCATCGCAATGGAGGCGCAGTCTTTTGGCGTGCCTCTCGGTTTCGGCGGCCCCTACTGCGGCGTGATCGCTACTCGAGAACAGTTCGTGCGCCAGATGCCCGGACGCCTGGCCGGCCAGACCACCGATCGCAACGGCAAACGCGGTTTTGTTCTGACCCTGGCTACGCGCGAGCAGCACATCCGCCGCGAAAAGGCGACATCGAACATCTGCACCAACCAGGCGCTGGTGGCGCTGATGGTCAATGTCTTCATGACCATCTACGGCAGAGTGGGACTTAAGGAATTGGCCAAACAGAATCTGGCCAAGACGGCATACGCCGCCGCTCAGTTCGGCAAGCAGGCCAAAGTCCTCTTCCCCGGTTCCCCACGCTTCAACGAATTCGTGGTTCAGACCAGCGAGGATCCTTACGCCGTCAACAGCCGCATCCTGGGACATAAGATCGTGGGCGGGCTTCCGCTGAAAAAGTTCTATCCCGAGCTGGGCAATGCTGCTCTGTGGTGCTGCACCGAACTGACCACGCGCAGCGCAATTGACACCGTGGTCGGCCTGGTCGCAGAAAGCGAACGTTCCGTGAGGTCTGCGAAAGAAGAAGTGGACGCGCAGGAGGTAGCACGGTGAAGCACATGACTCGCAAAGCTACCCGGCATGTCAATCAGAACGAGGGCTTGATTTTCGAAAAGTCGTCGCCAGGAAAGGCAGCCTGGAAGCTCCCCCCGCTCGATGTTCCCGACGTGGACACGGCGGCGCTGCTCGGAGCTTCGGAAAGAAAAGACCTGGGCAATATGCCCGAGGTCAGTGAAATCGAAATCATCCGCCACTTCACTCGGCTTTCAACCTGGAATTACGCCATCGATCTCGGCATGTATCCGCTGGGTTCATGCACGATGAAATACAACCCGCGAGTGAATGAACTGGTGGTGCGCCTCGAAGGCTTGGCCAATGGGCATCCCTACCAGCCCGAGCGGATTTCCCAGGGCGCATTGCGCATCATCAAGACTCTGAGCGAGTGCCTCACAGAAATCACCGGCATGGACGCCATCACCCTGCAACCCGCCGCTGGAGCCCACGGCGAGCTCACGGGACTGCTGATGGTCCGCGCCTATCATGAGTCGAAGGGCGATCCTCGCAAGAAGATTCTGATACCGGACTCCGCGCACGGCACCAATCCGGCGACGGCTGCGATGGTCGGCTACGCGGTGGAAAACTTGAAATCGAATGCCCAGGGCATGGTGGACGTGGCCGCACTCACATCGCAGATGAATGAAGATGTCGCGGCCCTCATGCTCACCAATCCCAACACCTTGGGAGTGTTCGAGCAGGAGATCCACAAGATCGCCGAAATCATGCACGCCAAGGGCGGCCTGCTCTATATGGACGGCGCCAACATGAACGCCCTGGTCGGCAAGGTCCGCCCCGGCGACTTCGGCGTCGATGTGATGCACCTGAACCTGCACAAGACTTTTTCCACTCCTCACGGTGGTGGCGGTCCCGGCTCCGGCCCGGTAGCCGTGAAGCAGAAGCTGGAACCATTCCTGCCCACGCCCGTGCCGGTGATCAAGCCCGATGGCACTCTGGGCTTCGACTACGACCGGCCGCAATCAGTCGGCCGGGTGCGCGCTTTCTACGGCAATTTCGGAATGTTCGTTCGCGCCTTGGCTTACATTCTGGCCAACGGTCCTGACGGCTTGCGCCAGACCACCGAAGACGCCGTGCTCAATGCCAACTACATTCGCAAGGGACTGGAGGGCGTCTACGATCTGCCCTATTCCACGCCCAGCATGCACGAAGTGGTTTTCAGCGACAAGATGCAAGCCAAAAAAGGCGTGAAGACAATGGACATCGCCAAGCGCCTTATCGACTACGGTTTCCATCCCTACACGACGGCGTTTCCGCTGATCGTGCCCGGCGCGCTGATGATCGAGCCGACCGAGAGCGAGCCCAAAGAAGAGTTGGATCTTTTTGTCGAGGCCATGAAATCGATCGCTGAAGAAGTTGAAGAAGATCCGCAAATGGTGCTAGATGCGCCCCACTCCACCCGCGTGTCCCGCTTGGACGAAACTGCTGCCGCCCGCAAGCCGGTCCTTAGGTGGAAACCGGGGTCTTAACCCACGTCACATGACAAAAAAGGTGCAAAGAGGCAGAACGCCTGCGTCCTTCGCCCGCTCTGTGGTTAAATCCATTTGTTGCCGACTCCTGCACGAAGACCGCCCGATCATTCAGCGAGCCTGTTCTCCTCGCCTGAAAAGCGCAACCTAGTTTTTTGTCTCCTGCTCGTGGTGGCTACGCTGGCGCTCTACAACCCGGTCAACCGCCACCCTTTCGTCAATTACGACGACGACCGCTATGTCACCGAGAATCCTCACATCCACAACGGTGTGACCTGGGACACAATCACCTGGGCACTCTCCGCCATGGAACAGGGAAACTGGCATCCGCTTACCTGGCTGTCGCACGCGCTCGACTACCAGATGTTTCACCAGAACGCCACGGGACACCACTTCACCAGCCTTCTGATTCACGCCGCGAATGCTGTCCTGCTATTCCTGTTGCTGATGTATGCCACCAGGCGCGTCGGACCGAGCTTGTTAGTTGCCGCGCTGTTTGCGCTTCATCCCATCAATGTTGAATCCGTAGCCTGGGTGGCAGAGCGCAAGAACGTCCTCAGTACCTTCTTCTTTCTTGCCGCGCTCATTGCCTACTGCTGGTACGCGCGCAAACCAGACTGGCGCCGCTACCTCACGTTTGCCGGTTTGTTTGTATTGGGGCTGATGTCGAAGCCCATGGTGATTACTCTCCCGTTCGTACTCCTGTTGCTGGACTACTGGCCGCTAGGCAGAATCCAGGGAGGTCCAGCCGGCGCACGGCCGATTCCACAAGCGCCGCCGTTGAGGCTGCTGGCCGAGAAACTCCCGCTGTTCGCTCTTTCCGCCGCCAGCGCCGTCGTCACCATACAGGCCCAGAGGGCAGGCGGAGCCGTGCGCTCCACCGCACAATTCTCGCTCGGTGTCCGCCTGGAAAATGCGGCCGTCGCTTACGCCACCTATTTGTGGAAGATGATCTGGCCTGTGCATCTGGCGCCACTCTACCCTCATCCGGGTAATTCGTTGGCGGCGTGGCAGGTGGCGATTTCAGCGATGGTCCTGCTGGCTGTGACTGGTGCGGTGGTTAGGTTCCGTGCCAAGCGTTATCTGCTGACCGGATGGCTGTGGTTTTTGGGGACGCTGGTGCCGGTCATCGGACTGGTGCAAGTCGGCGACCAGGCCATGGCCGACCGCTATGCCTACATACCCCTCATTGGAATTTTCGCAATGATCGCCTGGGGAGCGGCGGACCTGGCAGACTCGCGTCAGATCGGCCTGAGCTCGCGAATAATTCCAGCCGCGTGTGTTCTGCTCGCTCTATCTTTCACTACGCATCGGCAACTGGGCTACTGGTCGAGCAATTACGATCTTTGGACGCACGCGCTTGCGGTCACGGACAGAAATTTTATCGCTCAGAATAATCTGGGCGGGGCGCTTCTGCTGCTGGACAGGCCTGATGAAGCCTATTCTCACTTTCAGACCGCGGCCGAGATTAATCCCAACGATCCCATGAGTCGCTCCAACCTGGGCGCCTATCTTCAGGAACACGGAAAGCTGTCCGAGGCTATGGAGCAATACGATCGCACCATCAGTCTGACCTCTGACGCCGGTTTGCTGGCGGCAACCTACGCCAACCTGGGCACTGCCTATCGAAAGTTGGGAGAAGACGATAAAGCTCGCGAAAGTTATGACCAGGCTCTGCGGTTGAATCCCAATCAGTCGAACGCCTACCGGGGCCTGGGTCAGTTGCTGGAAAAACAGAACCAGTTGAATGATGCCATCCGCAACTATTCGAAATCGGTCGAGCTGCGCCCAACTGATACAGGATTCATGCTTCTGGGCCATGCTCTGGTGAGCGCGGGCCGTCGCCCGGAAGCGCTGGCCGCCTACCAGGCCGCCCTCAAGCTCTCACCCGAGCTACCCGAAGCCCAGCGTGCGGTGGATGTGCTGTCCGGAAAGCCGCGCTGATCCCCGCACGCGAGTAAGGTTCTGCGTCTACTTTTTCTCGCTGATGTCGACCGAGGCGCGCGTCTTCTCCCAGTCCAGGTGCATGGCGCAAGTCGAGCCCGTCTGATCGAAGCCGATAGTGAAATTCTCCATCGGCGAGGACAACGACGATACCCTCATGTCCACGCGGGCCAGGTCATCGCCCTCACCCGGATACGGAACACCCCACTCGCCAGTCTTCTTGCTGATGATCAGTACCCACTTGTCCGCGTTGGGAAGGGTAAAAATGGTGTAGCTCCCCGCGGGAACATCCTTGCCCCCGATGTTCAGGTTTGTGTCCGTGACCAGCGTGGTGGCTTCGTTGGCTCCGGCCCGCCACACTTCGCCGTAGGGTACGAGCCCGCCGAATATCTTGCGGCCCTTCATGCGCGGACTGGAGTAGTCCGACTTGACGGTCTTCCCGTCTGAAAACTTGCACTGGGCCTGGGCTGCAGGGCTGGGACGCTTGCTCGCGTCCTGGGCACAAGCCAGCACGGCGAACACGGGAAGCAAGAGGATGACGAGTGCGATGCGTATTTTCATGGAGATCTCCTTGAGCAGCAATTGGCAATTGGCAATTGGCAATTAGGCACAGGTGCCGGTGGCGTGGCTAAATGCCAAGTGCTAATTGCCGATTGCTATGTGTTTGACGTAACCCCGAAAACTTGGACAGCGGACGTCCGCAATTATGCGCCACGCAACCCACCCGATACAATCAAGCCATGCCGGTATTCGACGAAAAGCAGGAAGAACTGGAGCACTACGAAACCATGATGGGCGTCCCTCGTGGGCGGCTGGCCGTGACCATGGACATGATCACCGACGCCATGGCGCTGGTCGGTCAACACGGCGTCTACTGCCAGAGCCAGCGCTGGCCGGGCAAGCCGGTTCTGGACATCCAGTTAGTAATGAAAGGCCTCACCGACGCGAAAGAACTGATCCAGAGCGTGATGGCGGAGTTAAGCAAGCAAGCGCAAAAAAGCGTCTGACCTTCCAGTTCTCTCGGCGCACCGCATCCGCATCGCTAGTTCTGGTGCGCCAGCCTCTGATCGAAAAATTTCGCCATCAGTTCCAGGCACTCCTTTGTCTCAGGCAGCTGGAAGTGATACCAGAATGCGTGCGGCAAGGCCTCGAACACAACCAGTTGCGCATCGTTCCCGGCGCTCAGCAACTCCCGATGAAACAGCGTCGTATCGCTGAGTAGCAGGTCGCGGGTGCTGGTGATCAGCAGGGTCGGGGGCATTCCTTTAAGGTCGGCGAACAAAGGAGATAATACCGGGTCCTTGCGATCGGTGGCGCCCGGATACGGATCGTCGAACGGGCGCTTGGGGTCGCGCGGTTCCAACAGCGCCGGGGAACCCGTCCAACGTGAAAATTTGCCGCGAGTCGCTGACGCGACTGAAGTCGGTTCGCACCGAGAAGGCGCCAAGTGCCGCAGGAAGCGGCAACCCTACCTGCTTGAGGCGAACGGCCACCTCACAAGTGAGAATGGCCCCGGCGGACGTGCCAAAGATTCCGATGCCCTGCGGTTTGTAGGTTTTCAGCAATTCCCGGTAGACGGCGACCACATCATCGACGGCGGCCGGGAAAGGATTCTCCGGCGCCAACCGGTAATACACTGACACGACTTTGATCTTCGTCAGATTCGCGATGGGAACACCCTCGATGAGCGATCCCGAGTCGGTAACAAATCCTCCGCCGTGCAGATTGATCAACACGCGGCCGCGATTCGCCTCCGGCATTGCCAGCGGGTTGATGATATCGGTGCGAACCCCCGCGATGCTGGTTTCCTCAACATTGACCGGGTAAAGCCTGCGCGCCTCGCCAGAGCCCCACTTCCGCCAGGCATCCGTGGCAATGCGTCGCTCACCCAGCGTCTGCGACTGCGGTTTTTTCTTCGCCAGCGAACCCAGCCACTCTTGCGCCTCGGGGCTAACCGTGGACGGCATCGGAACCACGCGAGTCACATGCGCAGTGCCGTCGGCGTCAAAGCTGGCGAAGTCAGCAGGTGGACCAGAAGGCGGACTGCGCCGCTGCCGTTAAACAGACCGCAATTCCAAATGCTGCTGCGCAACAAAAAGTGGGGTATTTCATGCCGACATTTGTAACAGACTACGGAGAAGAGGGAAATGGAGGTGGCCAACTCACCGGGCGATGAGTAGTACTTTCGGCCTTCCTCCGTGCCCTCTGTGTTCTCTGTGGTCAATCCTCGCTTAGGCCAGCGTGTACTTGCCTCGCTCAATCACCCTCTGCGCGATCTGCTGCCGCAATTCAATCGTGTTGAACGGCTCGTGCTTCACCAGTCGCCGCAGGATAGCCAGCTGCGTGCGCAGCATGTCACCCTCCGCCACCGCCGCGATGATCTTCTTCGCTGCCGTTTCAATCTTGTCCATGGCTTGCGAGAGATAGACTCGCGTCATGGCAATCGCAGTCGCCGCAGCCGCCTCGCCCTTCTGTTGGACCATCTTCTGCGACCGCAGAACGGCGGACTCCATGGCGTAAGTCTCAATCACCATGTCGGCGATCGCTCCCATCACTTCCTGCTGGTCCTGTATCGCCTGCATGTATTTCTGAGTGGCGACTCCGGCGGCAAACAGGCCGAGTTTCTTGGCCTGCGCCACCAGTTTGCGTTCTTCCGCCAGCGGACCTTCCAGTTCTTCGCCCACGCTGGGCCCTGCCAGCACTTCGTCCATCAGTTTCTTGATCGCCGGCATCAGCGGCAACTGTCCCGACATGGCGCGTTTCAACAGGAATCCGGTAATGATCAGACGGTTGATTTCGTTCGTGCCTTCGAAGATGCGATTGATGCGAGCATCGCGGTAAGCGCGCTCGGCGGGATACTCTTCGACGAACCCGTAGCCGCCATAAATCTGGACGGTTTCGTCCACCACGTAGTCAATCATCTCCGAGCCCCACACTTTGAGGATCGAGCATTCGACCGCGTACTCCTCGATCGCCTTACGCGTCTCCTTGGCGGCGTCGGCGCCAGTCTTGTCCACTTCGTTGAGCGCTACGTCCATCATGCCAACGGTGCGATAGACAAGCGCCTCGCCGACGTAGATCAGAGTCGCCATATTCGCCAGCTTCTCGCGCACCAGACCGAAATCGGCAATCACTTTGTTAAAAGCCTTGCGCTGCTTGGCATAGGCGATGGCGTTTTCCAGCGACACCCGCGCTCCGCCGACGCACATCGCGCCGAGCTTGAAGCGCCCAACGTTGAGAATGTTGAAAGCGATGACGTGGCCCTTGCCGATTTCGCCCAGCAGATTGTCCACCGGAACCTTGCAGTCGTTGAGGATCAAAGGGCAGGTAGAAGATCCGCGGATGCCCATCTTGTGCTCTTCCCCGCCAATCGAAAATCCCGGGAAAGTTCTTTCGACCAGAAACGCGCTGAACTTTTCACCATCCACTTTGGCGAACACCGTGAACAGGTCGGCAAAGCCGGCGTTGGTGATCCACATTTTTTCGCCGTTGAGGATGTAGTGCTTGCCGTCGGGCGAGAGCTGGGCGCGAGCGCGGCAGTTCAGCGCGTCCGAACCGGAGGATGCTTCCGACAGGGCATAAGCCCCGACGATCTCCCCGGCCGCGAGCCTCGGCAGGTACTTCGTCTTTTGCTCTTCGGTGCCGAAGTAAACGATAGGCAGCGTGCCGATACCGGTATGCGCGCCCCAGGTGGTGGCGAAGCCAGCATACTTGGCGATGTGATCCGCGATCACGGCGGCGGTAACTTTGTCCATCTCCAGGCCGCCGTATGCTTCAGGGATTTCGACGCCGCTCAAACCAAGGTCCCCGGCCTTCTTCAGCAGATCGCGAGAGATGGAGAAGTCCTTGTGCTCCATCTTCTCGGCATTGGGCAGAATCTCGTTTATCGCGAACTCTTCCGCCGTCTGTCCGATCAACTGATGCTGTTCGGTGAAATCCTCAGGAGTGAAGACTTCGTCAGCCTTGCGCTCTTCAAGCAGAAAGCTGCCGCCGGAAATCTTGGTGCTGGGAATCGCGGAAATCGTAGCCATGATTACCTCACTTGGTTTCGCGAAAAAGCTTGCCGGGGAAGTAGTGCAACATCAATTCTAATCCGATTATTCGGTCCAGCGATAGGCCAGAAACTACGGTGATCTTAGGTTTTTTTTGCCTGTATTCTCGGCGTCCTCAGCGTGCTCGGCGGTTAATTTAGGTTTTCGAAAATGCCGGCCGCGCCCATGCCCCCGCCAACGCACATGGTCACCATCCCATAGCGCGCATTACGCCGCTTCATCTCGCGAATGATAGTTGCCGTCAGCTTGGCCCCGGTACAGCCCAGCGGATGGCCCAAGGCGATCGCGCCGCCGTTGGGATTCACCCGCTCCGGATCGAGCCCAGCTTCTTTGATGACAGCCAGCGATTGCGCCGCGAACGCTTCATTCAATTCGATGACGTCGATGTCAGAGAGCTTAAGCCCGGCCATCTTCAACGCCTTCGGAATGGCGAATACAGGGCCCAGGCCCATTTCCTCCGGCTTGTATCCAGCGGTCGCAAAAGATAAGTAACGGACCAGAGGCTTTATTCCCAACGCCGCGGCCCGTTCCGCGGACATGACCACCGCAGCGGCCCCTCCATCCGAGGTTTGCGAGGAGTTGCCGGCGGTCACGGTCCCCTTGGCATGAAAGACCGGCTTCAGGGCCAACAGAGCTTCAAGCGAAGTGTCGGGCCGCGGGCCTTCATCCACCTTGAACACAATCTCTTGCCGCTTGGGTTTCGAACCGTTCGGCGTTGTGAAGCTCACATTCACCGGCACCGTTTCATCGGCGAACTTCCCCGCCTGAATCGCCGCCAGCGCCTTCTGATGACTATGCAAAGAAAATTCATCCGCCGCCTGCCGCGTGATGCCGAAGCGCTGCGCCAGTCGTTCCGCGGTCAGGCCCATGGTGAGATACGCGTCGGGATAGTGGTCGATCAGCCAGGGGTTGGGCGAAATCTTATGTCCGCCCATGGGGATCATGGACATCGATTCTGTTCCGCCGGCCACGATGATCTCCGCGCCGCCGCTCATGATGCGCTCGGCCGCCATGGCAATCGCCTGCAGCCCGGAGGAGCAAAAGCGATTGATGGTGATCGCCGAAACCTCTACCGGCAACCCGGCCCGCAGCGCGGCGATGCGGGCAACGTTCATCCCTTGCTCGGCTTCAGGCATGGCACAGCCAAGGATCACATCTTCAATTTCTTTGGTGTCCACCTGCGGCACGCGCTCGAGAGCGCCTTTGATGGCGACGGCGGCAAGTTCATCGGGACGGGTAGCGCGCAACGTGCCTTTAAACGCGCGTCCCACAGGCGTACGAACGGAGGAGACAATGACTACTTCTCTCATAAATTTCCAATGGCTGATGAGATCAAGTCTAGCACTCAAGAATTAGATGCTGGCACCGGCCACGTAGGCCGAGACGTCCTCGTCTGAGCGGACGAGCGAAGCTCGCCACGCAGACTACATCCGCCGGGCAGGTGGGACACCTGCCCCTACGCGTGCACTCTAGTTCCGCAGCGTCTTCCCTGTCTTCAGCGTGTACTGAATTCGCTCCTGCGTCTTCCTCTCGCCGCACAGCGACTTAAACGCCTCGCGCTCCAGATCCAGAATGTACTGCTCGCTCACCGGCGTGCCTGAGGTCACATTTCCTCCGCACAATACTTCCGCGACTTTGGTGGCGATCTTCACTTCGTGGTCGGAGATGTATTCGCCCTGCCTCATGATGTGCACTCCTAGTCTCAACGCGGCGAGGACGTTCTCACCGGGTGCAGCGATATCGGTCCGCGGTTGCGGAGGCTCATATCCAGAGCGGACAAGCTCCAAAGCACGGGACTTGGCATCAGCCAGAACGCGCTCGCGATTCATCGTGATCACGTCCGACGCATGTAGAAAACCGAGGCCACGCGCTTCGTGAGCCGAAGTCGCAACCTTGCCGGTGGCGATGGTCTCGAAAGCCTTCTTAATGGCCTCCATGAGTTCGATGGACTCGCCGCGCCCCGGACGAATCGCCGCCGCGCTATCCAGCGCGCGCAGCAGCATTTCCTTGCAGCCGCCACCGCCGGGCAGAAGCCCGACGCCGACTTCTACCAGTCCCGCATAGAGTTCGGCATAAGGCTGGCGGGCTGCGGCGTGCAGAGTGATTTCGCTGCCCCCGCCCAGTGTGAGTCCGAAAGGCGCAACGACCACGGGTTTGGGCGAGAACTTGATGGCCTGGGTCATACCCTGGAACTGCCGGATGGCGAGGTCAACCTCGTCCCACTCTTCTTCCTGGACGGACATGAGCAGCAGCATGACGTTGGCGCCGACCGAGAAGTTGTCGGCGTCGTTGGTGATGACGAAGGCGTCGAACCCATCGCCGGGACCGCCAGGCTTTAGGGTCTGACTAATAAGACTGACAATGTCACCACCCAGCGAGTTCATCTTGGAATGGAACTCGATGCACGCAACTCCATCACCAAGATCGACCAGCGACGCGCCGGCGTTCTTCTTGACGACTCCGTTGGATTTCTGCGCTACCTCAACCGACCACACGCCGGCGGGGACCTTCACCGCTTCATACTTCGCGGTTCTCAGATCGAAATAGACACGCCCCGAAGCGGCCTTGGGATCATCCATGTACCAGGATTTCTTGCCCCCCGCCAGCAACTGCTCGACATTCACTGCCACGGTCTGCCCTTCTTTTTTCATGCGGGCTACCGTAGCCTCAACCCCGGCGGCGTCCCACAGTTCGAAGGGACCCAGCTTCCAGTTGAAGCCGAGGCGCATGGCGCGGTCGATCTCGACAATCGAATCAGAAATCTCGGGGACGCGGTTGGCAGAGTAGTTCCAGAGATCGGACAATAGCGACCATAGAAATGTGCCGGCTTTATCTCCTTTTGGCGGAGTGCCCTCGAGGCCCAGCAGCGTGCGCAGCCGGGCCCCGGGGTCCTCGATGTTTTTCGCCATGTCGAGAGCAGGGAACCTGGGTTTCTGGCGCGGACGATATTCGAGCGTCTTCCAGTCGAGCGCCAGCCGCTCTTCTTCTTTCTCTTTGCCGCCATTGGCAGGCGAGGACGCCCGCCTTCCACTCTTCTTATAGAAGCCGCCCTTGGTCTTGTCGCCGAGCCATTTGCGCTCCAGCATCTGCTTGTAGAAGTCAGGTAACGGGCTCGTGCGCGGCAGGCTCTCTTGCCCGCCTGCCTTCTCCATATTTCCGACCACGTGCCCCAGAATGTCCAGCCCGACCAGATCGATCGTGCGGAAAGTAGCGGACTTCGGCCATCCCACGGCGTCGCCGGTCAGTGCGTCCACATCTTCGATACTCAGGTCCATCTCCTGCATGAGCCGCATCGCGTTCAGCACCGAGAAGGTACCAATCCGATTGGCGATGAAATTCGGAGTGTCCTTGGCAAAAACCACGCCCTTGCCGAGATTAACGTCGCTGAAGTGGGCAATAGCCTCGATGGCCGCGGGATCCGTCTCCGGTGTGGGGATGATCTCCAGCAGCCGCATGTAGCGCGGCGGATTGAAAAAATGTGTACCAAACCACGACTTGCGGAAGTCGTCCGAAAAGCCTTCGGCAATCTTTGCCACCGGCAGGCCACTGGTGTTGGTCGAAACGATCGTTCCCGGCTTGCGGATGGCCTCCACCTTCTTCAATAGAGCCCGCTTGATCTCGAGATTTTCGACGACGGCTTCGATGATCCAGTCCACCTCGCTCAGACGCTTGAGATCGTCTTCAAAGTTTCCGATGGTGATCAGGCGCGCCAGTCCAGGTTCGAAGAAAGCTGCGGGCTTGGATTTCTTCGCTGCTTCCAGTCCAGCGGCGGCGATCTTGTTCCGGGCGGCGCCATCGGCGTCGGGTAGGACGATATCGAGCAAGTAGCTGGGCACGCCGGCATTGGCGAAGTGGGCGGCGATGCGTGCGCCCATGGTTCCGGCGCCGAGAACGGCAACTTTGTGTATGCGCTTCATGGAATACCTCGGAGGAACGAAGGAACAAACGATTGTATAGCGTAGCCCGTCAATTCGTGTGGGGCGGACACTCTTGTCCGCCGCTTTTGAATTTGATCTTGTCTTAAAATTCCGCTTTCAGGTTATCCATGTCCAAGTCAAAAGCGGCGGACAAGAGTGTCCGCCCCACACGGCTTAGGGCAGTTTATCGATGGCCCACTCGTCTTTGCCGGCGCGAACCACGACAATCTGTGATTTCTGCGGGCGAGCGGTATTGGTCATATCGGCCACGGACGTGAACAAGGAAACGGGAAATGAGTAGCAACCCGCCTTGAGTTTTTTCCCCCGCGCAATTTCGTAGGCCGCGTCGCGCCCGGAAGCGAAGAAAACTTCCAGCCGATCTTCCGAGCTGTTCTGTTTTGCGGTATCGGTCAGCATGAGCAGACCGGTTTCGTGATCCTGATTCTGCCACGCCTGAAGGAAACGATTGGCCGCGGCCAAAGCGGAAGCATATCCGGGGTCGGAAGGCTGAGGAGGAACGGTATGCCTGGTTTTGGCGATGGAGACGGTGGACGCCTGCAAGGCCAGGGAAAGGGCTATGAGTGGGAAGGCAAGGTGCCTTCCCGACAGCCGGCGGGCCTGTCCTGAGCGCAGTCGAAGGGACGCCGGCGCTACCGATTCACGATTCACTCATGAATTATGCGGGAAGACGCAGATTACTCCAATCACCACCAAGGTTCTCTCTGCCGCGACCAATCCAAGAACCGGGCGTCCTCGCCCGTCTCACTGCCGCGCGGGCGAGGGCGCCCGCGCACTTCGACTATTTATGAAATCAGCTTGGCCAGCGCGAAAGCCGCTGCTGCCGCCACTCCGCCGATGGCCATGGTTTGTAATGCACTGCGCCCCGGGCCGGTTCCTGTGTAACGCCCTTTCAGATATCCGAAGAGGCCGAGCGCGGCCAGCGTCACCAGCGCCGAATAGGCCAGCCCATGCACCGCACTCGAAAGCAGGATGTAAGGTGAAAGCGGAATCATGCCGCCTGCAATATAAGCGGCGGCAATGGTGGCGGCGCTGGTAAGCGCGCGCCGCGGGTCGGGCTCTTCCAGGCCCAGTTCAAAGCGCATCATGAAATCCACCCAGGCGTCGGGGCGGCGGCTCAGTGCTTCAACCACCGGAGTACTCTCGGCCGCCGTCATCCCATAGGATTGAAAGACGCGCCCCACTTCAGCCATCTCTTCTTCCGGAATTTCCTTGATTTCGCGATACTCGCGCTGCCGCTCCTGCTCGTAGTGTTCGGCATCGCCTCGCGCCGCCAGGTATCCTCCCAGACCCATGGCGATCGAACCGGCTGCAATCTCCGCCAGTCCACCCACCACGATCAGCCGCGTGTTTTGCACCGCACCTGAAAGCCCGGCGGCGAGAGCAAAAGGTACCGTGAGGCCGTCGGCCATGCCAATGACGATGTCGCGCACCAGGTTGGTGGCCATGAAGTGCGTCTCAACGTGTTCGTGGGGCATGATCAAACCTCCGGATGAGATTTCAAATAGAGGAGTGCGCGCCGCACCACGTCGCGTTCTCCCCGATACGCCAGCTTGCGGGGCGCTTCTTCCAGGGGAATCCAGAATGCACGCCTGACCTCCGCCCGCATCGCGCGGGATACGTCGTCAATCTCTCCCGACTGATAGCGCAGCAGGAAGAACGAAACGATCTTGAACACCCTCTGTTGGTCTCCCCACGAACGCACATAAACATACTTGATGTCCGCCAGCTTGGTGATTGGCGTCGCGACCAGGCCGGTCTCCTCCTGGACCTCGCGGAGGGCCGTCTGTTCCGGCTTTTCGCCGGGATCCACCAGTCCCTTGGGCAATGCTAGTACCACTTTGCGTGAAGTTTTCTTGGCCGGACGCGCCGAAGGAGCATCGGTTTGGGGCTCAATGGCGGCCATTTCCCAGCCTTCCCCTGTCCGCCGTACCACCACGCCCCCGGCTGAGATTTCTCGAACCATGGCCCCCAAGTTATCAGGAATGCGGGAGTTAGTCATCGGGCGGAGACGCCTCCACAGGTAACACCGAAGAGTTGACCGACGTGCCTGGAACTCTGGTCCCGGAGCTGGCATCTTATTTGCTAGCTAGAGCTGAGTTAGCCGGGAGAAATGGGGGTCCGGTGAAGCGTCTGGGCAAGATCATTCGTTCCGTGCAGGCCTTCGGACGTGGCCTGTCAGGCCTGTCCGGGCCCGAGCCGGCGCAGCCTTCGGGCATCGGTCTGGCTTTGGGCGGCGGCTTTGCTCGGGGCATCGCCCATATCGGCGTTCTGAAAGTTCTCGAAGAAGAAAATATTCCAGTGAGCCTGGTGGCCGGCACCAGCGTCGGCGCCCTCATCGGCGCAGCCTACTGCAGCGGGGTGACCATCGCCGAGCTGGAACAGATGTCAACCCGCGTGCGCTTCAAGGATTTTGCCCGCTGGACTCTCTCGCGTTACGGCTTCGCCAGCAACGAACGCATGATCAAGTTTCTCAGCAGTATCCTCAAGGTCAAGACCTTTGAAGAATTACAGATTCCCCTGGCGGTAACCGCCACGGACTTTTCTACCGGTGCGGGAGTCGTGTTTCACTCCGGCCCGCTGGTCGACCCGGTGCGCGCCAGCTGTGCTTATCCAGGAATGTTTCTCCCGGTAAAAATCCGGGGACGCCTGCTGGTGGATGGCATGCTGGCCCACGCCGTTCCCACGGTTCCGTTGCGCGAGATGGGGGCTCAAAAAGTGCTGGCAGTCCATCTGCGGGGAACCTGGGCCAACTCCGATGCCGGGCCACGACACCTGTTCGACGTAATCGGTCAGTGCTTCGCCATTGCCCAGGAGATGAACTGCGGATTGTGGAAAGCGGCCGCCGACCTGGTCATCGATCCCGACGTGAACGGATTCAAATACGACGACTTCGAACGCTCCGCCGATTTGATTCGGTCCGGCGAAACCGCGATGCGCGCCGCTCTGCCAGAAATACGAAAGTGGCTGGCGCAACCGGAACTGGATAAAAAGCCCCAGGCAGTCAGCATCAACCAACCAGCCACAGCCCCGGCAAAATAAACTGCAGCAGAAAAGCACCACGGCCCACGTAGGGCGGGCGCCCCGCCCGCCCAGCCGAGCGAAGCTCGGCTACCGAGTACCATTTAGACTTGTCATTTCGCAGCGCACTCGTGCGCGAGGAATCTGCTGTTGTGGGGCAGAAGCAGATTCCTCACCGGTAAACCGGTTCGGAATGACAAAGGGTTTAGAGGTTTCGCAACCAAGGTGTGTCCTTGAAAGGCCTGGATTCCTCAATCGCATCGATAGCGCCGGCCAAATGCACAGGTCCTTCGTTGAGAGTCGCTCGCTTTGCGAGTGACTCCGCTGCCTCAGGATGACAATAGGAAGGGGAGCTGCGGCCGGACAGCCGAGGGCGGCTGTCCCCACGCAGACCCGTGGTGGCCACTGGAAACCAGAAACCAGAAACTGGAAACTGCTATTTCATGACTCCACGCGCGGCAATCCCAATATTGTCGCGCGAAGTGTTCTTCACCAAATACATCATCTCATCGGCCTGGCGGATGATTTCGCGCGGCGTCTTCGCATCGTGCGGATAGGTGGCCACGCCCATGGACGCACGCACGTTCAGATTCAGTCCTTCTTCCTGGCAGAACATGCTGGTGCGCAGGCTGTCGCGCAGGCGTTTCGCCACGATCAGCGCGGCATCCTTTCCGGTTTGCGGCAACAGCACCACAAATTCGTCTCCACCATAGCGGAAGGCATAGTCAATCAATCGCAGCTGCGCTTTGATCAGGTACCCGATCTCCATCAGCAGCTTGCTTCCGACCAGATGTCCGTGCGTGTCGTTGACCTGCTTGAAATGATCGAGATCGATGAACAGCACCGTGAACTCGTAGCCGTAGCGCGCCGAGCGGTAGACCTCGGTTTCGAGCGTTTTGTAGAGATGCCGCGCGTTGTACAGGCCGGTGCAGTCGTCGGTGATGGTGAGTTCCTGAATTTTTTCCACCGAACGTGCGTTCTCAATGGCAATGGCGGCATAGTCACAAATCGATTGCAGGAAGAAGGACTCCTGGTCGGTGAAATGTTCCATGCTGACATTGACCAGTTGAATAACGCCCAGCACGCGCAGCTTGGAGCGCAACGGCACGCAGATGATAGAGCGCGTCTCCCACTGCGTCATCTCGTCAATGCGCTTGGCGAAGCGG
The DNA here is from genome assembly GCA_963813645.1 of Terriglobia bacterium. GTDB lineage: Bacteria > Acidobacteriota > Terriglobia > Terriglobales > Acidobacteriaceae > JAIQFF01. Next base: position 29,170 of record CAWEZS010000008.1, on the reverse strand, counting down.
GGATCGGTGTACACGTCGGGTACCACCACACGCTCGCCATGTTTCGCCACCCATCCGGCAATGCCTTCTCCTACTTTCAGGCGGACGTTCTTCAGGGCCTCGGACGCTTTCCCCACCGCAATCGCGAAATAGAGTTCGTCGCGTTCTTCATCCACCATCAGCAGGGACCAGTTGTCTGGACGGAAGTATTCCGCCATTTTTTCCATAATGGTCTGCAGAATGGAATCCAGATCAAGGGACGAAGTCAGGGCTTTGGCCACATCATGAAAGATGCCCAGTTCCTGCACTTTGCGGTCGGCGGCGGCCTTGGTCATGAACTGCGGTCCTCTGTGCGGGCGGGAAGTGTTGAAATTATATGGGCCCCCGAAAGCCGGGGCAATCAACCTTAGTAACCTGAACCCCTGAAGCCACGTACTAAGGGACGTGCGCGAGGCGCAGGCATGCGGCCGGCTCGTTTAACAATGCGGTTCTCTCCCACCCCAAATTCATGGGTCTGGAGTGCCTTAATTAACATATATTTACTTCGTATTACTCTTAATCTTTGATGCGGCCCGCGGCAGTGAAGGCGGCAGGAAGACATTTCAGGTGGAATCCTTTGGGGCACGGCTGAAACGGGAGCGGGAACAGCGCAAGATCACGCTGGACGACGTCTCTGTTTCTACTAAGATCGCGACCAAATTCATTGTCGCCCTCGAGGAGGAGCACTTCGACCAGCTTCCCGGCGGCATCTTCAACAAGGGCTTTGTCCGCGCCTACGCCCGCCATCTGGGCCTCGACGAAAACCAGGCGATTGCCGATTTCGTCGCCGCCAGCGCCCCCAGTCTTCCCGAGATCCCGCCCGAGGAAACGCCAGTGCTGGCCGCCATGGCGGTGCGGGTCCCGGAGAGCAAACAGAAGAGCCGCAGCAACGACGGCATTCCGTGGGGTATGGTAGCGGCCGGACTCCTGATTGTTGCCTTTGCCTTTGCACTATGGGGCTATCATTCGCGGGAAAAGCGAGACCCGAGGGTCGGGGCCCCGAAGCCGGTCCAAACCGAGCAAACCCCGCCGGCCACGCCGCAGACGGCCAGTCCGGCCCCTCAGCCGCCGTCAACTGGCCCCTCGGCCGTTGCCCCCGAGGCTGCAACGCCTGCCGCCGCTCCCGCAACCCAAGCAGGAGTATTCAGCGTTCTGATCAAGGCTCGCGAGGATTCCTGGGTCAGCATCACGGCCGATGGCAACCCGATCCTCGAGGACACGCTCCCCGCGGCAGCGGAAAAATCGGTCGACGCACACAACCTGATCGTCATCAAGAGCGGCAACGTTGGCGCGCTGGATGTCTGGTTCAACGGCAGGCAGCTGGCGCCGCAAGGCCACGAAAAACAGGTCAAGACTCTCACCTTTGATGGCGATGGACTGCGCCCTAAGTAGCGCCGGCGTCCCGCCGGCTGTCGCGAGGGGCGTCTCGCCCTCGCCGGTGCTTCTTAGTACGCTACTTCAGCTATCCCCATTCGGCGCCCGAATTTGCCCGTTGGAGGCCGATCCTCCCCAATGGCTGGCCATATTCCCCTCCGGGCCCAAAGCCGTTGCTTCCCCAGGCCTTCTCTGGTAACTTATTGGAGTCCGCAAAGTGCTCATTTATAGGCTGTTTGCGTTCTGACCCTCCCGCCAGGTCGTAAAGTCCAGATCGCATGAAGGAGAAGCTGATTGTCATCCCGTAACCGCTATCTTTTTACCTCCGAATCGGTGACCGAAGGCCATCCCGATAAGATCGCCGACCAGATTTCCGACGCTATCCTTGATGCCTGCCTCGCCGAAGACCCGTTCAGCCGCGTGGCCTGCGAAACCCTGACCGCCACCGGTCTGGTCGTCATCGCGGGTGAAATCACCACCAAGGCTTACGTGGATTTCCAGTCGCTGGTTCGCGGAACAATTTCATCCATCGGCTACAACAACGCTCTTTATGGCTTCGACTCGAACACCTGCGCCGTCATCTCCACCATCAACAAACAGTCCGGCGACATCGCCATGGGCGTCGACACTGGCGGCGCCGGCGACCAGGGAATGATGTTCGGCTATGCCTGCAACGAAACCCCTGAGCTGATGCCCATGCCGATCTCCCTGGCGCACAAGCTCACCATGCGACTCTCCGAGGCCCGCAAACATGGACGCCTCCCTTATCTCCGTCCCGACGGCAAATCACAGGTCACGGTCGAATACGACAAGAACCACAAACCCATCCGCGTAGACGCAGTGGTCATTTCCACCCAGCATGCCGAGACCGTCGGCAACGAAGAACTTCGCGGCGACATTCTGAAGCACGTCATCCAGGCCACCATCCCGGCCAACCTGCTCGACGAAGATACCAAGTACCACATCAATCCCACCGGACGTTTTGTGATCGGCGGCCCCATGGGCGATACCGGTCTTACCGGACGCAAGATTATCGTGGACACCTACGGCGGCATGGGACGTCACGGCGGCGGCGCATTCAGCGGCAAGGACCCAACCAAGGTTGACCGCTCGGCCGCGTACATGGCGCGGCATATTGCAAAAAATATCGTGGCTGCCGGCCTCGCGGACCGCTGTGAGGTCCAGCTCGCCTACGCTATCGGCGTGGCCGAGCCAGTGAGCGTTCTGGTCGACACGTTCGGTACCTGCAAGGTAGACCCCGATACGATTCCCGATCTGGTGCGGGCGAATTTCCATCTGACCCCGAAGGGCATAATCGACTCGCTCAAGCTGCGCCGCCCGATTTACGCTAAGACTGCGGCGTACGGACACTTTGGCCGCAACGATCCCGATTTCGCCTGGGAATCTACGGACAAGGCTGCCAAGCTGGCCAGCGACGCCGGTTTGCGCGAGCCCGCGGGCGCCCGCAAGTAAAAGCTTTAACCACCAAGGTCACGAGGCTCCACGAAGGAGCCCGAGAACTTGATTTCCTTCGTGTTACTTCGTGTCCTTAGTGGTTTAATAATTTCAGGTTTGATAGCTTGAATAAGTTCGAAACAGGAGAGGTATGTCGACGACACCTACGCAACTGAATTGTGATGTGAAGAGCCTGGATTTTGCCGACCTCGGCAAGAAGCGGATTGACTGGGCCAACCAGTCCATGAAGGTCCTGCAAATCATCCGCAAGGAATTCATCAAAAACCAGCCGCTGAAGGGCATCCGCGTTTCCGCGTGCCTGCACGTCACTGCCGAAACCGCGAACCTCGCAATCTGCTTGCGAGACGGCGGCGCCGACGTAGTGCTATGCGCCTCCAATCCTCTTTCGACGCAGGACGACGTGGCCGCCAGCTTGGTGCGCGATCACAATATTCCAGTCTTCGCCATCAAGGGCGAGGACAACGACACCTACTACGGCCACATCCTGGCCGCCATTGACCACAGGCCCCACATCACTATGGACGACGGTGCCGACCTCGTCACCCTGCTGCACACCAAGCGTCAGGACGCGCTCGAAGGAGTAATCGGCGGCACCGAAGAAACCACGACTGGCGTGATTCGCCTGCGCGCCATGGCCAAAGAAGGCGTGCTGCGTTTCCCCATCATCGCCGTCAACGACGCCGACACCAAGCACCTCTTCGACAACCGCTACGGCACCGGCCAGTCCACCATTGACGGCATCATTCGCGCCACCAACTTCCTGCTGGCTGGCTCAAAGTTCGTCGTCGCCGGCTACGGCTGGTGCGGACGAGGCCTGGCCAGCCGCGCCCGCGGCGCCGGCGCCGAGGTCATCGTCACCGAGGTCGATCCCACCAAAGCGCTCGAAGCGCACATGGACGGCTTCCGCGTCATGTCCATGACCGAAGCCGCCAAGCTGGGCGACGTGTTCTGCACCGTCACCGGCAACAAGAGCGTGCTGACCAAAGACCACTTCGAAGTCATGAAAGACGGCGCCATCATCTCTAATTCCGGTCACTTCAACGTAGAGATCGACATCGTGGCCCTGGAGAAAATGTCGTCGTCCAAGCGCACCACCCGCAGCTCGGTCGAAGAATACTCGCTCCGCGACGGCCGCAAGATCAACCTGCTGGGCGAAGGCCGCCTCATCAACCTGGCCGCCGCCGAAGGCCACCCACCGTCCGTAATGGACATGAGCTTCGCCGACCAGGCCCTCTCCGCCGAGTACATGGTGAAGAACTACAAGACGCTGGAGAAGAAGGTCTACAAAGTTCCAGACGATCTCGACAAGCGAGTCGCCAAGCTGAAACTGGAGTCAGTCGGCATCAAGATCGACAAGCTGACGCCGGAGCAGGAAGAGTATCTGGCTGGCTGGTCAGAAGGAACATAGTCTCAAGGTAATTGTCATCCCGAGGAGAGGAGTCCTTCGCAAATCGAAGGGCTCCTCGACGAAGGACCTATGCAATCTCCGGCTGATAGCGATGCCGAACGTACCATTCCTCACTTAAGTCTTTCCATTCTGGATTCATTGACACAATCAATGCGATCTTCTTGATGCGGAGAAGCCCCTTGATTTGCTTCTCTCGCGCAATTGCGGCGTGAATGTCCCCAAAGCGCTCAAAGTAAGCTAAACGATCGATCTTGTAACGCGCTGCAAACTCGCCTTTGATACCGTGCTTGTGTTCGAGCACTCGCCGCTCCAAATGGCCGGTTACGCCCGTGTACAAGGTCTTCGAGCGGTTGGTCATGATGTAAACGTAGTAGAAGTGTGGCGAGGAACGCATAGGTCCTTCGCTTGCTTTCGTCCCGCTTCGCGGGACGAAAGACTGCACTCAGGATGACACCTGTGAAGAGTGTTGTATGTGACGGATGAACATTGGCAGCTGGTGTCAGGAGGGTGTGATGCGACGGATGAATCTGAAAGCGCTGTCATCCTGAGGAAGCGGGGCCCTTCGCTACGCGAAGGGCCCCCGACGAAGGACCTATGCATTGGCGGACGATCGTGCGCCCGATGCTCGGCGAGCCAATAGACGGCAGCGAGGAATACAGGTCCTTCGCTTGCTTTCGTCCCGCTTCGCGGACGAAAGACTGCGCTCAGGATGACAGCGGTTGGAGAGTTGTGGAGTTTCTTGGTGGAAATCTCCGGTATCCTTCTGCGCATCCAATTCAAATATGAAGCGACTTGCCATCCCCATTGTCTCGATGCTTCTCATGACCTCACTTGTCTTCGCTGCGTCCGAGGTAAAAACGGCGCAGGTGTTGGCAGTGAAAGCCTACGATCGCGGCCGCATCGCATTCTGGGAGGGAAGGGTTCCTATCTACGATGGCTATCCTTTTTACGACATTACCCTCGCCCTCGACCAGAAGAAGTATGTGGTGCGATACGAAAGCATGACTGGGTATTACCCTTCGAGTTGGAAGGCTGGCCGCGAAATCAAGGTTCGGCTGGGGGGCAAAGGGAAGATGTTCCTGCTCAACGGCGAAGAAGAAGTTCTGGCCTTGATCTACAACGGCCATTTGCAGGACTGCGTGCCGTCAAGCGGACGGCCAACCAACATCGGCGCCGGCCCGCAAGTACCTTGCGACTGATTCTCGGCTCCCGCCGACGCTCACGTCGTTTTCCTTTGTGGTAAATTCGAAACATCCTCATGAAAGACGTTGCATCCTGGGCATTGAATGTGGCCGCGCTACGCGGCGCATCCTACGCGGATGTTCGCCTGGCCGACGATCGTCATCGCGGTCTCTCCACAAAAAACGGCAAAGTGGGCAGCGCCTCAGTAGCAGAGTCGCTCGGCTTCGGAGTACGTGTAATCGCCAACGGCGCGTGGGGATACGCTGCATCGGATGATCTCTCCCGCTCCGGCGTCGAAGCGACCGCCGCTCGCGCGGTTGAAATCGCCAAGGCATCTTCGCGAGTCAAGCAGCACGACATCCAGATGGCAGCGGAAAAAGCAGTCACTGCCGAATGGACTTCGCCATTCCAGATTGATCCCTTTACCACCTCAGTCGAACAGAACATTGAGTTGCTGCTAAAGATAGACTCCGAGTTGCGATCCGTGCCCGGCGTCACGCTCGCTGAGGCCAATCTCAACTTCCGGCGGGAAGAGCAATGGTTCTTCTCATCTGAGGGCGCCGACATTCATCAGACGAAATACACCACCGGAACCGGCTACGCAGCCTATGCATTTGCAGGAAGCGAAATCCAGAAGCGGTCTTATCCCAATTCCTACGGCGGGCAGTGGCAGAACAAAGGCTACGAATTGGTTGAAGAACTTAAACTGGTTGAAAACGCGCGCCGGGTAGGCGAAGAAGCGGTCGCGTTGCTGACTGCCGACAAATGTCCCGAAGGCGTGTTCAACATCATCCTCGATAGTTCACAGCTCGGCTTGCAGATTCACGAGTCGGTTGGGCATCCCATCGAACTCGACCGCGTCCTCGGCATGGAAGCGAATTTCGCCGGGACATCCTTTCTTACGTTAGACAAACTACGCACCCTGCGCTACGGCAGCGATCTGGTGAACATCGTCGCCGATGCGCGTCAGGAGCACGGTCCCGGCCTCGGCACCTTCGCCTTCGACGACGAAGGCGTCCCGGCGCAATGCACGCCCATCATCACCAACGGCCTCTTTACCGGATATCTGAGTTCCCGCGAGACCGCCCACACCATCGGCGCGACGCGCTCCGGTGGAACGCTGCGCGCCGACGGCTGGAACCACCTGCCCATCATTCGCATGACCAACATCAGCATTCTCCCCGGCGAAACGCCACTGACCCGGGAGCAGCTGATCGCGTCCACCGATGACGGCGTTTACATGGAAACCAACCGCTCCTGGTCGATTGACGACAAGCGCTACAACTTCCAGTTCGGCTGCGAAGCCGGATGGGAAATCAAAAACGGCAAGCGCACCCGCCTGCTGAAGAACCCGTCGTACAGCGGAATCACTACGGAATTCTGGAACTCGATGGATGCAATTTGCTCGCGCGATGAATGGATTCTCTGGGGCACGCCGCACTGCGGAAAGGGCCAGCCACAGCAGGTCATGGGCACAGGCCACGGCGCTGCGCCAGCCAGGTTTCGCAACGTGAAGGTAGGAACGGCTTACAAAGGAAATTAGAACAACCCAAATATTGTCATCCTGAGCGAAGCTTGCTCGTTCGCGTGGGAACGGGCAACGAGTCGAAGGATCTGCTGTCTGCCGAATGCGACCCAGTCGTTGCAGGCATGTGTGCCGCTCAAAGTGCTGAATGCTGACCAAAGAAAAAGCCGCTGAAATCTTCGACCAGATAAAGAAGCTTTCGACCGCAGATGAGGTCGAAGCCATGATCTATGGCGGCAAGTTCGCTCTGACCCGCTTTGCCAATAACACCATCCATCAGAACGTTGCAGAGGAAAATTACTCGGTGTCGGTTCGGACTGCGTTTGGCGGACGCACTGCACGCGCTACCACCAACAAATTCGACAGCGACAGTCTCAAGCGAGTTGTGCAGGCTTCGGAGAGTCTGGCCAAGGTTCAGCATCCCGATCCCGATTTGTTGCCGATGCCGGGCGCGGGCGAGTCGCCCGCGACCACACGACAAGCCCGGCCCAGCCGGCATTTTGCGCAGACCGCTGCGCTCACTCCTGCGTTGCGCGCGGACGGGGTCGAGAAAATTGTGCGGGTCGCGACCCGGCACAAGCTCACTACCGCCGGCATCTTTTCCTCGTCCGAATCGATGGAGGGAATCTTCAACTCGCGCGGACTGCACGACTGGCACGCCCAGACCTCATCCGAGATTTCCATCACTATGCTCGCGGCCGACTCTTCGGGATGGCAGAAGGCGAACTCACCGGACGTAAGTCAGCTTGATCCCGCCGCTCTCGCGGAAATCTCGGCGCGCAAAGCCGTCAAATCCGCCAGTCCGCGCGAAATTCCGCCCGGCAAATACACCGTGATTCTGGAACCTGCGGCGGTGCTCGATATGTCAGGCTTCATGTTCTGGGATTTCGGCGGCCTATCGATCATCGATCAGCGTTCGTTCTTGAACCAGCGTGTCGGGACGCAAATCTTCGGCGCGAATATCAACATCTGGGATGACGTAGCGCATCCGCTGCAGTCGGGCACGCCGTTCGATGGCGAGGGCGTTCCCCGGCAGCGAGTGCAACTGGTGGAAAATGGCGTCGTCAAACGCCTGGTCTACGCGCGGGCCACGGCGGAAAAGATGAAGAAGTCAGAGTTCAAGGACAAAGTCGGCCCCGTGGCGGCGACCGGGCACGGCTTCTCGCTCCCCAACGAAATGGGTGAAGCCCCGATGAACATCGTCTTCGGCACGCCGACAGACCCGAAGACCCTCGAGCAGATGATTGCATCCACGGAACGCGGCGTTCTGGCTACGCGCCTCTGGTATATCCGCGAAGTCGACCCCTACGAAAAGATTCTCACCGGCATGACCCGCGACGGCACTTTCTACGTCGAAGACGGCAAAGTGCAGCATGGCATCCTGAACTTCCGCTTCAACGAAAGCCTGATTCACATGCTCTCCAATGTGGAGGCGATGGGCACCCCCGTCCGTGCCAGCGGCGAAGAATCGTTCGATATGGTGGCGCCACCAATGAAAGTGAAGGACTTTAACTTTACGGAGGTAACGAAGTTTTAGAAGCAGCAATTGGCAATTAGCAATTGGCAATTAGCAAATGCCTTCGGACGCAATCTGCAAAGACGTGCACTGGCTTTTGCCAAGTGCCAACTGCTAATTGCCAATTGCTGCTTACCTACGTTCCAAACCCACCTTCAAAATTAGAGAGGTCAGCATTCTCCGCAGTTCTCCCAGTTGTCTAGACAGGATGTCATGCTCGATCGAGCTGAGAAACCCAAGATCGCGAGAGAGCAGCAGATGATAAGCCGGTTCACTTGCCGAACCGGAGGCGATCTGCAAATAGCGTTGAAATTCGTTGTTGCCACGCTTGCCGCAGCCCTCTGCAAGATTAGCCGCTATCGAAGCGCTGCAACGCCGCGTCTGACTTGTCAGACCATAGAGCTCTTCCCGAGGGAACCCACGTGTCACTTCATAAAGATCCAAAGTGAGCCGGTGCGCCCTCTCCCAAACCTTCAAATCTCTGAAATCCTTCACCCCTGCCACCTCCGTCGAGCACAAGGTGCTAGCTGGCAATTGCAAGAGTTTCAGTGACGTTCGTCACAAGCGTCTGAGTTTTCAGAATTGCACTCGCGGTCTGGGCCCAATTGCTAATTGCCAATTGCCAATTGCTCTCAAGCCCTCCGCAACTCCACGAAAGCCACCCTAATTCCATGATCCGCAAGGCTTTACCCCTACTAGTTCCATGACTTCCGTAACTTTTATCGGCTGGTTGTGGGGTGTAATCTGCACCACGTAATGTCGAACAATGGGCGATTTGCGGAGGACGGGAATCCCGGTGCCGGCGCAGCTGTTCGCAAAGAAAACTCGCCATCGGTGTCAGCCGAAGCCGTGACCCGCGAAACCGCATCGACGAAAGCCAGTCGCGCGCGCTACTCGGACATGCAGAGCGCGGTGCGATTTCCCATCAAGTTGCCGATTTCAGTGAAATCGAAATCCGGCGCCAACGCAGCCGAGACCGAAAATATTTCCGCCAACGGCGTGCTCTTCCATGTGGATTCGGAAATGCCGATTGGTTCGATGGTGGACTTCACTATCTCGCTGCCCGCGGACGTCGTGGGATCCGAGGCCGATGTGCAGCTCGACTGCCGTGGTCGCGTAGTGCGAAATTTTGAAGAGGATGGCCGCCGCGGCGTCGGCGTCGTCATCGACGAATACCGTTTTGAGCGCCGTTGAGGCCAGGGAACTGAAGGGCAAGGAAACCGAATGGCAAGCACTTCCGCCAGCATGGAGATTGACGTCGAGCAGCCGCACGAAATCGACGGCCATTTCATTCGCGTAATCGTAGCTGACACCCAAGCCATTTTCCGTGCCGGGCTGCGCAAGATCTTCGCCCTGGAAGACGACATCCGCGTGGTGGGACAATCAGAGACGCTTTCTCAGACCCTTTCCGCCGCCAAGAAATTTACCGCCGACATCCTCATCTTCGAAGCCTCCCTGGCGCCGAATCCCGCGGAGGCAGTCTCGGACCTGATTCGCCAGACTCCCAATCTTCGCCTGGTAGTCGTCACTCCGGAGTCCAACCAGGAACTTACGCTCGAACTGCTGCGCCGCGGCGTGCACGGAGTTGTTGGGCGCGACGTCGAGCCCGAACTTCTGGTCGAATGCCTGCGCAAAGTTTCCGAGGGCCATCCCTGGCTTGATAGCCGCGGCACCCAATGGGTGCTCGAGGCCTTCCGCACGCAGGGTACACGGCCCACGTCCCCGCGCCCCAAGGTGCAGCTGACTCCGAAGGAATCGCTCATCGTCTCCTGCGTAACCCAGGGAATGAAGAACAAGGAAATCGCACTGCGTGTCGGTACGACCGAGCAGGTGGTCAAGAATTATCTGCGAAAGGTATATGACAAGCTGGGCGTGGCGGATCGCCTGGAACTCGCGTTGTTCTGCCTGCACAACCGCGTCCTCGACGGAAGCGCAAAAGTCCCGGCCGCTCCGGTGCCGTCATCGGGAAATGGCAGCGTCCAGGACTTGGTCCCCGCAAGCACAGAAACTGTCACCAAGCCTTCCTGATTTTCGCTCCCTTGATTCTATGCGTCACCTGAGCTGGGCAAGCCAGACCGTGTGGTTACCGCAGGTTGCATCTTCGTTGACGTGCGATACGACATTGAAGCCATTTTGGTCGAGCAGCGAGCAGTACTCCGCCCCATCCAGGCTCCCGTGGTAGAGCGGCTCATCTTTGTAGACTCCAATTGCTTCTCCGTGGGAAGGGCCGCTGGTGAACATCAGTGCGGCCTTCGGTGCAGCATGCCTTTTGAAGATGGGAAACATCATGCGTTGGTCTTCCGGGCACAGATGGAAGAAGCTGTCCCATGCCAGAATGCCGTCAAAGCGTCGGCTCAGAGATAGCTCTCGCATGTCTTTGACAAACCAGTCCAGGTGAGGAAAACGCTCCTTGCAGATGGCGATGAGGGCCTCTGAAGAATCAACGCCAGTTACATCGCAGCCCTTCTCGATGAAGTAGCGGGTAATTGGTTCGGCAGAGCCGCAACCAATGTCAAGGATGCAAGGTCTGGGCGGTAGCAGGGCTAACAAACGGTCGAGCCAAGGCTTCTCAAAAAGGACGCGGCCTCTTTCTTTGTCCCAGTCGTGGGCATATCGCTGATAGAGATTTATGATTCGTTCAGCGTCGGATACCATCCTCGGACTCTAACACGCTCGCATACGGCCAAACCATTGCTTCGAGGAGCCATATACCCCAGGAGTTTCTGAAGCTCGAGTTTCTGAAGCTCGAAAACGCTTCTGCCTCGGGGCGGAAGATTGACCGCCGCAGTGCATCGCAGATTTGGAGGGAACGGACAGGCGCTGCAACTGAAGCTTGAGACACAGCCGCTTCACGAGCGCGCAAGCCTAGGTTCCGGCAACGGTGCCCCGCTGCGGTGACCGCAGAACATCGCGTCGGTTCCGATTAGCGAGGTGCCTGAAGAGTGAGAGGCACTGAAGGCGTGGGGTGTACCAGCGGATGGTGTTGGAGCGTGTTCTGCACGAAAAACGACAGGCCGACAAGGACAACTACGCCGCCGGTTAGGCAGTCAATATTGCGAAGGTACTGACGTTCCCTGATAAACTGCTGGTGCCGTGCTTTGTGACTGGGCAGCAAAATCCTCGATTGACCGAATCGTACAAGCGTGCGGCCTGATTTGAGGGAACTTGCTGTAAGTCTTTGACTCTACGGAGAGATGGCCGAGTGGCTGAAGGCGCACGCTTGGAAAGCGTGTTTACTCGAAAGGGTAACGTGGGTTCGAATCCCACTCTCTCCGCCATATTTTTTGCAACAGCGCATAGACATTGGCTATTTATTTATTGACCTGTCGTGTATACTCCCATGTATACCCTTTCCCCAGGGGGTCCAGGGAGGGGTCATGGCGATGGTAAACATCACCAAGCGAGTCCGGATCGAAGGCAAGGGCTGGCGGTTCTGCGAAGTCGTCTACAGCGGCAACCGCAAGATTCGGCCCAACGTCGTCCTAATAAACGGACAGGAAGAGACCCATCCCGAGGGCCGCTACTACATCGATTTCCTCCAGGACGGCCGGCGTAAGCGTCTCGCTGCGGGAGCAACCGCGGCTGAGGCAGCGACGGCGGCGGAGCAGCAGACCAAAGTGCTGATGGCTCATGAAGCCGCTGCGGACGCCGGAATCAGCCTCCCGCAGATCAAGCCTGCCCCGGGGAGCCGACTGCTCAAAGATGCGGTCGATACCTACCTGCTCGAAATCGAAGCACACAAGAAAAAGAAAACGCATAGCGCGTACCGGACGGCGCTGACGTATTTTCTGGAGTCCTGCAAAAAGCAAACGCTCGAAGAAATCACGCGGACTGACTTGCTCGCGTTTAAGACCTACCTGCGGAACACGAAAGAGCAAAGCGACAGGTCACTCTGGAACAAGTTCGCATCTGTGATGTCATTCCTCAAGCAGCACAAGATCACGGGGCTGATCGGCAAGAACGACTGGCCCACGTTCACTGAGGAAGAAGTCGAGCACCTACTACTCAGGATGAACTCGACAAGTTTTTCGCCGCCTGCACCGAGACCGAGAACGTGTGGTTTGAATTTTTCTATCGGACTGCGATGCGCGAACAGGAAGTCATGCATGTGTCGTGGAGCGACATCGACTTCGAACGATCGGCCATCACCGTCCGCGAGAATAAGCGTTTCGGATGGAAGCCGAAGGCATACAAAGGTCGGTACATCTCAATTCCTGCGAGTCTGGTCACTCTGCTCAAAGCCTGGAAAGAAAAGTCGGACGCGACCTGCGGTCTGGTCTTCCCGACGACAGGCTGCAGACCCAAGCAGAATTTTCTCGACGAGTGTAAAGCGATTGCCAAGCGTGCAAAACTGAACAAGGAAGAATTCTACCTGCACAAGTTCCGAGCGACACGGGCGACTCGACTACTTCAGGGAGGGATGGACATTAAGTCTGTCCAGCAGATGTTGGGGCACAACGATCTTGAATCGACAATGCGCTATCTGGGCGCACAGCGGACGGACGTTCTTCAGGCGCAGATAGAGCAGATCGACTGCACTCTAATTTAGGGGGATCATGGAGCCGAAAAAACGTGGGCGGGGTAGACCACCAGGCAGCAAAGATTCAAAGCCGAGAGTCTATCGCAAAAGCACATTGCTGGAGATGGAAACTGAGGACGGGTTTGACCCTAACGGACTACTCTCAGTCGAAGATCAGATCAGGCGATTGAAGCACCCCGTCCGCGTCGGCGTATTGTCAGACATCAGCGGACTGAGCGAAGCCACGTTGCGGAAGAAGATCGAGCAGGGGAAGTTACGCGCCTTCAAGCGCAGCGGGATAATTCTGATCGAGCCAAAAGACTTTCTGGAATGCTGGGCTGGCGGGACGAATGGGGCGACCTATAATCCTGCACTCTTCGCGCGACGCCCTCTTGATGTTGACTGATCACGGCTGAAGACTCGACCTTGCGGACAACCTTGGGGAGACTCCACGTATCGGACACAGACTGGTATCTGAGTCGGGGCGGATTTTGCGTGTAATGGATTCCATGACAGTGTCGGCTCCGACGCCCGAGTAAAGTTGATGGTGCTAAGCCAACCAACAGGTTCGGGAGAAAGGAGCCGAACGATGATTATTATAGGCGTAGAGTTCCACCCCGAGTTTCAGCAAATAGCTTCGGTGGATACCGGCACTGGAGAGTTCCAGGAGAAACGATTAACCCACCGCGAAGAGGCGGAGAACTTCTACCGTACTCTGGCGGGCCAGAAGGTGCGTGTGGGAATGGAAGCGAGCGGGCATGCACGCTGGTTCGAACGCTTGTTGAGCGAACTGCAGTTGGAGATGTGGATCGGAGATGCCGCCGAGATCCGCACCCAGCGAGTACGCAAGCAGAAGACGGACCGGCAGGATGCACGACTGATTTTGCAGTTGCTGCTGGAGGATCGTTTTCCACAGATCTGGGTGCCGAGCTGGGAGAATCGCGATGTGCGGCAACTGCTGTGGCACCGGCATCGCATGGTGCAGGCCCGCACGCGGATCATGAATCAACTGCAAGCCGTAGCTCTCAATGAAGGGTTGCGCTGCAAGAAGCGGTTGTGGCGGGAACGCGGACGGCAGCAACTGGAGTCCTTCCGGTTGGCTCCCTGGGCGAGCCGGCGACGACGAGATCTGCTGGAGTTGCTGGATCGACTGAACCCGACCATCGCGGAACTTACGCAGGCGATCGAGCAAGAAGCGGAGAAGTGTCCGCCCGCCCAGCGGTTAAGAACTCATCCCGGAGTGGGTGCGCTGACCGCGTTGGCGTTCGTGCTGATCATCGGGGAAGCGGATCGGTTTCATTGCGGCAAGCAAGTGGCCAGCTATCTGGGATTGGTGCCGTTGGAAGACTCCAGCGGCAATCGGAGACGGCTCGGACATATCACCAAGCAGGGGAGTTCGATATTGCGTTTCTTGCTGGTGGAAGCAGCCCAGGTCACGGTGCGCAGCCTTCCGGAATGGCGCAGTAAGTACTTTCACCTAGCGATGCGGCGGGGACGGAAGATCGCCAAGGTCGCGATGGCGCGGAAACTCGCCGTTTGCCTGTACTGGATGTGGCGCAAGGGGGCTGGTCGGCGATCCGGAAACTATCCCAGAAACGGGCTTGGGGGAGATCAATCGCGATCTCTCCGAAGCCGACTTCGGGCCCGTGGAAAGGCTTACATTCGGGCGAAGACGCCTTTTGAAATGGGTAACTTCCGAGTCGCCCGTAATTCAGAAAGAACTCTGATTTGGGGGACAACGAGCGGGCGTGTGTTACTTCACGGGCCGTGAGCCATAAAGAAACAGGAGGCCAGCGGCGAAGCGCTCGCCGAAAGTAGGATAATTGTGGTGGCCTCCTTCCGTGATCGTGAGTTGCACCTCGCCGGGCAGGTAGGCGGCTTTCAGGTTCTGCGCGAGTCGCTGGACCATGCGCATATACGCAGCGTTCGACCCGAACCTGTCCACGTCCTCGGCTGTTCCTGCTCCTACAGCAATCCTGCTGGGCGTCCTAACAAGAAATTCGGTATCACGTAAGAGCTGTCCGTTTCCGACCTCAAGTGCAGGACTCTCGATAATCGCGGAGCCATAGAGGTCCGGGCGGTGGATCAAAGTGTAAAGCGCGGCGACGCCGCCATAGGATGCACCCCAGATGGCGGTCTGCTCGGGACCGGTCTTGACGGGATACTTTGCGGCGATGGCTGACATGACTTCAGACTCGAGAAAGTCAGGATATGCTGTTCCGGAGGGGGCAAGGGTAGATGGGTCATAGGGGTCCGGATACGGCAGAAATTCGCGGGCCCGCGCTTGCCCACCGCTGTCGCCTTGGCGGATCACGTCGGAGCCGTTGTCGATGCCGACGGCAATCAGCGGGGGTATTTTGCCGGTGGTGATCAACTCGGTGAGCGTTTCATCGGCATGCATCTCTTCGTGGTTGAACGAAGCGCAAACGTCGAAGGCGCTGGCACCGTCCAGAATGTAAAGGACGGGATACTTTTGTTATAGATCAGGCGTTATCACCAGCTACGCCCCCATGGAGCGCCGGTTGCGGTTGTGAGTGTAATAGGGAGTGGCTGTTGAAAAACCCCTTCTTTTGAAAAGACTGCACCAGCCGAGGGGTAGAAAATGTCCACCAAAATCGAGAACGTCGTTTATAGGGCATCCTAGCGCGATGAAATTTCTGCGAACTTCGAGAGTGTGAGTTTTTCAACAGCCACGGGATTTTTCGCCAACCTCCTCTTGAGATACCGCAACTCCGCATCCTTCATGTCAACGCAAAGTAGAAAGTTCCGCTTCTTAGCAAGATAGAGAGTTCCGCCTTTGAAGCCAGGATGGGGGAGCGCGAGGGGCAAGGGATGGCGTTTGAATCCCTTGCCCCTCGCCATCGCTAGCGAAGCCCTGGCGCTCGCGGTGGAGAATCTCTCACCGCCTGCCAGATCGGTCGAGCGCGAAGATGGCGAAGCTTTCTCTCCATCGTCGACGGCCATCCAGACGTCGCTGTTTCGCTCGCGCTTTCTCCTCCGCCGATCTCATCAGGGTAACGCCGCCTTGGACAGATCGCTTGGCCAGCGTCCGTGGTGGGGTCTCACAGGGTTCCAGGGCCAGCACGCGGTTTCGCCAATGCATCCACCTGCTTCCATCGCGCCGGCGCTCCAGTTGTACCCGGGCTCCCCGCAGGCCCGCCGTAATCTGTTCGCGCTGGATTCGATAGATCACGCCCTGCCAACGAACCGTGTAATCCGCGGTCACGGTTCGGCTCATCCGTATGCTCAACCCCGAATCCAGATTCATTCCCTTGGGCACCCACGATGGGCGTCGCCCGCCAGTTGCGGCGGGTGACGAAAGCGCTCATTCCAGAGAGGCAGAAATACTTGCTCCAGATACCCATTCGCCGTCTCCACGTCCTTCGCTCCCACTCGTCGCAATCCTTTCACCAGCCGGTCCTGCGCCGTTTTGAACGAGCGCTCAATCCGTCCCTTGGCTTGCGGCGAATGGGCCGCGATCCACTCGATGTTCAGCTCCTTGCAGCGCCCGTCCGATCTGGCTCTGCTGCGGCTCCGGAGCATCCCGGTGATGGATGCGCGCGGGGCGCGATCTGAAACAAGCTGGCCTTGTCGGTGTACACCGCCAGCGGCCGCCCATGCTGCTCCACATACCGTCGCAGTTGCTCCAGGTTCTCCTCCGTCGAATCATGTCGCACGAAGCGCGCCGTCAACTGCGAAGTGGCATCATCGATCATCGAGATCAGGTACAGCTTCTCCCCCCGACCTTCCAGCCAGTTGTGTTCACTGGTGTCCCACTGCACCAGTTCGCCACAACGCGCACGCCGAGGTCGCCATAGGTGGGCTCGCTCGATGCGGCTTCGCCGCGCTCGCCACAACTTGGCCTCCATCAGCCATTGCCGCAGCGTTTCCCGGTTCACCTGGATCCCATAGTCCTCGGCCAACTCTTCGGCCGCCAGCGTGGGTCCGTAGTCGTGCCACAGCTTGGCCTGCTGTTTCTGCCGGAACAGCTCCACCACTCGTCGCTTTACCGCCTCCGGCGTCTTGCGGTTCGAAGGCCGCCCTCGCAGCCGGTGTCGCAGTGCGCTGTCTCCCTCCCTCCGCACCCGCTTCAGCAATGTCCGCACCCAGCGCACGCTTAAGTCCCAACTCCACCCCGGCCTGCTTCTGGGTGATGTGCCGTTTCCTGACCTCGTGCAGCACCTTCAACCGGTCCCGCTCCTTTGCTGACATCCACAGCTCCTCTTGTGTGTTCCGCCATGCCCCATCAAAGCGGAACTTTCTACTTTGCTCAAAGAGGAACTTCTCACGTTGCGGCTACACAACTCCACATCCTTCATTGACTTGCCCGTCTCGCAGACGTAAGATTTCGCGCCAGTGATCGGCCAAACCATTTCGCACTACCGCATCGTCGAGAAGCTCGGTGGCGGCGGCATGGGCGTGGTCTACAAGGCCGAGGACACCCGGCTGCATCGGTTCGTCGCCCTGAAGTTCCTGCCCGATGAGGTCGCCAGAGATCCTCAGTCCCTGACCCGTTTCCAACGCGAAGCGCAAGCCGCTTCTGCTCTGAATCATCCCAACATCTGCACGATCCACGACATCGGCGAGGAGAACGGCCAGGCGTTCATCGCCATGGAGTTCTTGGATGGCCAGACACTGAAGCATCTGATCGGCAACCGCCCGCTTGAACTGGACACGCTGCTGTCACTGGCCATCGAGATCGCTGATGCGCTGGACGCAGCGCACGCGGAAGGAATCGTTCATCGCGACATCAAGCCCGCCAATATTTTCGTGACCAAGCGCGGCGGGCACGCGAAGATTCTGGACTTCGGACTGGCGAAAATACGCGCCACAGCAGCAAGGCCCAGCGAGGCGACGGAAACCGGAGCCGGAGACCCCAACCTGACCACTCCAGGTTCGGCAGTGGGCACGGTCTCCTATATGTCTCCTGAGCAGGCCCGGGCCAAGGAATTGGACGCACGCACGGACTTGTTCTCCTTCGGCGCCGTCCTCTATGAAATGGCCACGGGCCAACTACCCTTTCGCGGAGACAGTACGGCGACGATTTTTGAGGCCATTCTCAACCGCGCTCCACTGTCTCCGTTGCGGTTGAATCCGGATGCTCCCGCAGAGTTGGAACGGATCATCAATAAGGCGCTGGAAAAAGACAGAGAGTTGCGTTACCAGGGCGCGGCGGAAATGCGGGCCGACCTGAGGCGGCTGAAGCGAGAGACGGATACCGGGCACGCGGCGGCGGTGGGCAGTTCGGGCGGAGTCGCAGTGGCCAGGGAGACGAGCCAACAGCCGGTGGCCCAGTCGCCCTCGCCGGGTTCCGGTTCAGTAGCCGTCAATTCATCCCAGTCGGCGGCGAAAGCAGGCGAAGCAACAAGCACCGGGGGCAGGAGACTGTGGAAGGTTCTGGTTCCAGCAGCCGCGTTCCTTATCGCCGCCCTGGTTGGTGGGGGCTTGTATTTGCGCTCGCGTTCCACTGCCGCGCTGACCGAAAAGGACACCATCGTCCTCGCCGACTTCGCCAATACCACTGGGGACGCGGTGTTTGACGACACGCTCAAGCAGGGCCTCTCCGTACAGCTTTCCCAGTCGCCCTTCCTCAACCTCCTGCCGGAACAGAAGGTGAGCGAGACGCTGAAGCTGATGGGTCGCACCCCGGGGGAACGGCTTACCCGAGAAGTGGCACGGGAGATTTGCGTGCGCACCAACAGCAAGGCCATGCTGTCGGGATCAATCTCCAGCCTGGGCAGCCAGTACGTGATCGGGCTGAAAGCCGTGAACTGCAACTCTGGGGACGCGCTGGCTCAGGAGCAGGTCGAGGCGGCGGCCAAGGAAAAGGTGCTGAAAGCACTAGACAATGCAGCCACCAGCTTGCGAGCGAAGCTGGGCGAATCGCTGAGCTCGGTGCAGAAGTACGATGCGCCAGTCGAGCAGGCCACAACTCCTTCGCTTGAGGCACTAAAAGCCTACAGCGAGGGCACAAAGATCAGGCGTCAAGAGGGAGACACTGCTGCTCTTCCGTTGTTCAAGCGGGCCGTCGAGCTGGATCCGAACTTCGCCGTGGCCTACGATGGCTTGGGAATTGCATACTCCAATCTTGGCGAGAACGGTCTGGCCAGCGAGAACATCCGGAAGGCGTATGACCTGCGGGAGCGGGCCAGCGAACTGGAGAAGTACCGCATCACCGCCTATTACTACAGCTTTACCACGGGCGAACTGGAGAAGTCAGATCAGGCTTATCAGCAGTGGGCCCAGGCCTATCCACGGGACTTCATTCCTCACGGCAACCTGGCGGTCAATTTTATCTCGCTTGGACAATACGAAAGGGGCATAGCCGAAACCGTCGAATCCATACGTTTGAACCCAGATGCAGCAACTGGCTATGCCAACCTCGTGGGCCTGTATGCCGCCGTCAATCGTTTCGATGAAGCCAAGAGCACGTATGAGCAAGCGCTGGCGCGCAATCTGAAAAACAACAGCCTTCACGTCAATCGTTACGGGGTGGCCTTTGTCGAGGGAGACACTTCAGAAATGCAGCGGCAGCTGGCCTGGGCAATGGGAAAGCCGGGAGCGGAGGACTTTTTCCTTTCTGTTCAGTCGGATACCGAGGCCTATGCGGGACGTCTAGAGAAAGCACGGGAACTCTCGCGGCGGGCGGCGGACGTAGCCAAGCGCAATGACCAGAAAGAGACGGCGGCATTATGGCTGCTGAACGCAGCTTTGCGCGAGGCCGAAGTTGGGAACGCGGCACAGGCGCGACAGCAGGCCACATCCGCGCTGGCACTGGCTTCCACCTCGGATTTGCAAGTCCTGGCGGCACTGGCCTTCGCGCGGGGGGGAGATACGAATCGGGCGCAGACCTTGGCGGACGACCTGAACAAACGCTCGCCGTTGAATACGATTCTCAACGGCTACTGGCTGCCGGCGATTCGTGCTGCCATCGCACTCGACGGCAAACATCCGGAAAAGGCGGTTGAGTTGCTGCAAGCGGCGTTAGCTTACGAATTGGGCCAGCCCTCGCCTGCAGCCCAAGTGGGCGGAAGCCTTTATCCCGCCTATGTGCGCGGCGAAGCCTATCTGGGAGCAGGCCAAGGGCAGCAGGCGGCCGCCGAGTTTCAGAAGCTGATTGACCATCGTGGCATCGTGCAGAACTTTTTGCTGGGCGCGCTTGCGCACTTACAACTGGGCCGAGCCAGAGCTCTTAGCGGCGACAAGGAAAGTGCGCGCAAGGACTACCAGGACTTCTTCGCCCTCTGGAAAGACGCCGATCCCGATCTTCCCGTCCTGAAAGAGGCCAAGGCGGAGTACGCGAAGCTGCAATAGCTGGCAGCAACCACGCCCAGCTGTCGTTAACAGGAGTGGGTGTTGAAAAAGTCACGTCGATTAGCAGGATGAGATTCAGCAGAAGCATGTTAGAAGAAAGGCATCCGCCCATGCTCTGTTTGATTCCGATCGTCGGAGGCCTGCTGATCATGATGGGGCAACACGACCGCTGCGAAGCGTTGTTCTACTACTTCCGTCTGGAAGATCAGGTTCCTGAAACCCACCTGCTGCGGCTCATCGAAAAGCACATCAGCTTTGCCTTCGTGCGAGAGAAGTTGAAGGAAAGCTACAGCGAGACGGGCCGTCCGTCGATTGATCCCGAGCTTCTGCTGCGCATTCTCTTGATCGGCTATCTCTATGGCATCACCAGTGAGCGCAAACTGATCGAGGAACTGCGCATGCATTTGGCGTGGCGCGGGTTTACCGGACTGGGTTTCGATGAGGAGATTCCGCATCATTCCACGTTTTCGAAGAATCGGCACGGACGATTCCAGAAGTCGAAAGTGTTCGAACAGTTGTTTGAAGAGATCGTGGCTTGCTGCCTGGAGGCTGGACTGGTGCAAGGCGACAACTGTCGGTCGATGGCAGTTTCGTGGAAGCCAATGCGAGTAAGGAGAGCCGCATCCCTCGCGAGCAGTTGGCGGAAGCAGAACGACGGAAAACAGCCGGGTCAGCGCCAGTTCAAGCAGGAGCGCAGAAAAGCTGCAGAGTGCCATGCCGAACAGCATGGCGCGGTTCGTAGTTTGGTCAGCGACGCTTGGTTTCGAGGGGAGTTTCATACCAGGCCCTCCAAGTCGAAAAAAACTCTGGAACGCTCTTATTCCAACCTTCACGAACCCTTGCTTCGAGGGCGTTTCGCAGTAAACAAAAGGATGGGCCGGTAGTGACGGTGCATGCAGACGTGACATCTCACAAGTCGCAGCAGAAACACGACCAAAAGTATTTCCCACAAATTCCTGGGGGTTGAGGCGTAGACGTTAGAGCTTCCGCAATACGGGCAATTCGTCAGGCCAATCCTGCACATACGACTCCAAGCGTGCCGATGCCTTGTGCACGTCCTCTCCGCTAAACTTGTCGGCCTGTTGTTGCAACCAGAAAATGTCGTATTAACTGCAACGAGACTCTGTCACCCCTTGTCGATTTAAGTAACGGCCGCTAAAGCGGGGCGGCCGGAGAGGTTGTAGATGCGGGGCATCGTGGGTTTTGCGTTTCTGCGCCGAGGTGCGTGGAGCTGGGCGGCGATCGGCGTGTTCTTGCAGCGGCAGCGGCTGGGCGAGCAGCAGAGCGTCGCCGCGATAGACGCGCAGCGTGCCATCGAGCTGATGCGAGAGTTCGACGGTTTCTCCGGCGTAGCCGCGATGGCCGGGCAAGGGCGGCAGGGCGATGGAGTGGGCGCCCAGGGTGACGGTGTGGTCGGCGGCGACGACGCGCTGATAGCGCAAGCTGAGGCAGCGGGCGAGATCGAAGCGGCGCGGCAGGGAGCGGAAGTCGCGGGTGGCCTCGGCGGCGGGACGGGCGAAGCGCTGGTTGTAGTCGGCGCAGAAGCGGGCGAGCACGGCGTTGGCTTGCGTCCAAAGTGGTGGCGCGGGCGAGACGAAGTTCGCTGACCAGGCGGTCCTGACAGGTGCGCCAGGCGCGCTCGATGCGGCCCTTGGCTTGGGGCGAGTAGGCGGGGATCTGCTGGATGCCGAGTTCGTCGAGGGCGCGTCCCAGTTGGGTGGGAGATTGTTTTCCGGCGAGTTGTTCGGCCAGGGTCCAGTGGGCATCGTTGCGCTGGAAGATGCTGTGGCGGTCGCGGTAGAGGCTGAGCGGGACGCCGTGGGTGGTGATCATGGCGTGCAGGGCGCGGAGATAGCCGACGGTATTTTCGGCTTCGAGTTGGAAGTGAGCGGCCAGGATCTGGCCGGTGGCGTCGTCCTGAAAGCCGATGAGAGTGAGCTGGGGGCCGCGGCCTTGCGAGCCAGTCATGACGGCTGGCATCGGTGAGCGCCATCATGCCGAAACGTGGGCGGGGCGGGCGGCGGGAGCGATATTGGCGAGGCCGGCGCTTCTGCGGAGAGGCCAGTTTGGCGGCGCGCAAGATGCGGCGCACGGTCTCGCGGCTGACGGCGAGGTTCTCTTCGGCGCGAAGTTTTTCCGCCGAGATGGGAATCGTTGAAGCCCTGATACTTGCCGCGGGCCAAGCTCAAGATCAACTGCTTCTGGGGAAGAGAAACGGCCCAAGGCATGGAGCGTCCGCGATTGCCGTGCTGCACCCAGGCGATGGAATCGGGCCGATAGCGGCGCTTGAGCCGCTGCACCTGGCGTTCACTCAGTTGCAGCAGGCGGGAGGCTTCGCGTACGCTCAGCCTCCCGCCCGCTGCATTCTCAATCACTTTCACCCGTTGGAACTCTTTCTGACTCATCGTCACCATCCTTCTAGGGTGACAAAGTCTCGTTGCAGTTAGGGGGTGACATTATCTTGGAGCATCTACAGCTAAACTTGTCGGCCTTGACAGTATAGTCTTATAGTAGTAAGACTTTAAGCAGATCTCGCTGGAACAGCTTCTATCAAGGCTGTGGTGTAAGGAGTCGGAGGGCGAATGTTCATTCCGTTCTCCGTTGCAAATGCAGGTTCGGCCTCCCCATTCCACTGTTGTGGGCCACATCGTGACTGACCCGCCAGAAGAGCAACCGGAACTGATTGCCACACTTCGGGTGGGCTCCGTGGTTTCTGGCGAATGCTCCGCCTGTCACAAAACCATAATTCTTAAGGGGATCCATCTCGGAACACAGGCAGAGTTACAACACATACTTAAGGAAGCATTCGCGGAACATCTTGGTGAGGAACACCGCCCGGATTCGCAAAGCGATTGAGGCATGTCAACTGTCCCCGGGAGGCGCCCTGGGCTAAGTTCAGTACGAATATGCAGGATAGTGACTGACCTACAAGAAACTCCATGACGATACGGCCCCTCTTTTGCGTTGTTTTGTTCGCCTTTGGATATTTGGGCTCGACGGAAGCTCAAGAGGCTCCCACTCCTCAACTGTTCCCAGGCTGGGCGCGGAAGCCGGCGCCGGCGGCCATACTTCCTCTTACGCCCTCTTCTCCTCAGACCGTTATGCTCTCTGTGCCAAAGGGCACACCATTGCAAGTAGCCCTGAGGGAAGAGACGCGTGTGAAGAGAGTGGGGCAGCCGATTCGCGCAATCGTCGTGGGGCCGGTGTACGCGTTTGACCGCCTCGTCGTTCCGGTGGGATCGCAGGTGACCGGCCAAGTCACGAAAATTGAGGCCATCTCTGGCGGCAAGCGCACAGTCGCTGCGCTGGACGCAGACTTTACTCCTGAACGCAAGGTGGAAGTGAGTTTCAACGAACTGGCGCTGCCGGACGGAAGACATTTCCAATTGAACACGAGCGTAAGTCCCGGCTCGGGCCAAGTGATCCAGTTTGTCGCAGCTGCGGAGAGCAAAGAGAAGAAGGGCGTTAAGGATGCAGCTTCCGAGAGAACCCGACAGGCCAAAGAACAAGCCAGGCAGGACTGGGATAAAGCGATGAAGCAGCTCAAAACACCGGGCCGCATTCATCGACTGAAACGATATGTTGAGGCACAGCTGCCGCTCCATGCGCAATACATTCCTGCGGGGACGGTTTACTTCGCGGAGCTCAATGCGCCTTTGGATTTCGGGACGGAGACGATGACGCCGGCGATGGCCTCGTCAATCGGCGGCCCGCTGCCCCCGGGCAGTGTGGTACACGTGCGGCTGGTTACACCTTTAACATCGGCAACCTCGCAAAAAGGCGAAACGGTGGAGGCAGTCATATCCGAGCCACTTCTGGATGGCAATCACGAGCTGATCCTTCCTCAAGGCAGCCGACTCTCGGGCACAGTGAGCCAAGTCCAGCCCGCTCGGCGCTTGAAGAAAAACGGGCAGCTGCGTATCCGCTTCCAGGAACTGACCCAGGCGGATGGAATTCAGGGAAAGGTCGCAGCGACCTTGGAAGGCGTGCAATCGGCCAAGGACGCTAACGTGAAGCTCGACCCCGAAGGCGGCGCCGAGGCCACCACACCGAAGACCCGCTACCTGGCCACCGCCTTGTCGCTCACCTTGGCGGCCGCCTCCGCGAGAAGTGACAACGACATCGACCACGGCGCGGCTCATGCCGGAGGGGACACCGGGTCCCGGGTTGCAGGCGGTGCGAACGGATTCAAGCTGGTCGGGATCGTGCTCGGTCTGGCGGTGCAGTCGAGGGCTCTCGGCTACGCCATGGGCGCATACGGCGCCGGGATGTCGGTGTATTCGAACTTCATTGCTCGCGGACACGAAGTAGTGTTCCCGAAGAATACCTTGATGGAGATTGGAATCGGGCGTCGACGCCAGGCGGAAAATGGAGAAAGAGTGGCTCCGCTTACGTCGGTCGTGGCACCAAAGTAGCGGTTCAAACTGAAGGAGCCTTTTCCTTCCCAGCCAACCGGAGCATTGTTGCCCAACATAGCACGAGCAGAATCATGCGCCGATTCCTGCGAGCAGCTACTAAGTATTAAGCGAACCTTAAAACAGGGCAGCCTTCCTGCCTACACTCTTAACTCTTATCTCTATAAGCTTCGCGAATGCTTTTCCGCCGATAAAACAGCGCAAGAACAAACCTGGGTGAGAAACACCGCATCTCATTGCACCGAGGTATTTTATGAAGCAGGCATTGTTTATTTTGTTGGCGGTCACATTCCTGATTGGTTGCGGTGCCGGTCACTCCAACCTTACCAGTATTACCGTTAGTCCACAGACGGCAACCACAACGAGCAGTCCCCAAGGGCAGGTCGGCTACACGGCGATGGGAAACTTCCAAAATGGGAAGAGCCGGGAATTGTCGCAGGTAGACGGACTCTCCTGGAAAACCTCGCCCACGAGCACAGGTGGCGTCGCGGCTACTATTGGCGCTACTGGAGAAGTTACTTGCTCGGCGCCGGGCACTGTCACCATTACCGCCAGTGCGCCGCAAAACTTGCAGTTCACTGTTAATAATGGAGTGCAGAACACATCAGCTACGGTGACGGGTACAGCTACGCTAATTTGTCAGTGATGGTTGGTGCTTCCGGCCGGCTGTGAAAGCGAGAGCCGCGAATCTGCCTTCAGCTTCTTTTCATATGGACAGCGTATGCTCGGTTCATAGGAGAAGCCGATGCGCATTGTACAAATGATTGGACTCGCAGCAGCTACCAGTTTGTTTTTCGCCCTCTCAGCCCTGGCAGCGGAAAAGAAGATCAAACGTTCAGACCTGCCGCCGGCGGTCGAGAAAACGGTTGCCGCGCAAAGTGTGGACGCTACCATTCGAGGCTTTTCAGAAGAAAAGGAGAACGGGCAGACTTTCTACGAGGCCGAAATGACGGTCAACGGTCACAGCAGGGATATTCTGATGAACGCTAACGGTGTAGTCGTCGAAGTAGAAGAGCAGGTTGCAATGGACTCGTTGCCAACCGACGTTCAAGATGCATTGCACGCCAAGGCAGGGAAAGGGAAGATTGTGACCGTCGAATCGATCACCAAACACGACAAACTGGTGGCCTACGAAGCCGCGGTCCTCACGAAGGGCAAGAGGTCCGAAGTCCAGGTGGGTCCTCTAGGGAAGAACTTAAGCCACGAAGAGTAATCCATTACGCTTGGCACAATTATGTGCCGCGCAAGCCGGCTGGCTGGGCAAGCTGTATAAGGAGTGCACGGTGTCGCTTTCCAAATCTCTGGTGTTTGTACTGTTGATGTCGCTCGCTCCGTTGGTGTGCGCCCAGACGCAGCCAGTCGAATTGCATGCGCAAGCTGGGCTGCCATTCCGTTTTGTCGTATATGGCGACACGCGCTTCACCGATCCGACAAACACCAAGGCCGCGAGTCCTCCCGTTCGCCGGGCACTCGTTCAAGCCATTGCCGATGCCGACCCTGCCTTCATCTCGGTTGGTGGCGACATCGCTTATAACGGAGACGACGCAGACGACTGGAAGGTCTGGGATAGCGAAACGGAGATCTGGCGGCAACGGCACATCGCGGTGTACCCGGCACTCGGAAACCATGACCTTCATGGCGACCGGACAGTTGCCCTGGCGAATTATTTCCAACGCTTCCCCGCACTTGAGAACAATCGCTATTACTCCGTCCGCGCTGCCAATACACTGATGCTGGTGCTGGACAGCTCGCTCGATGAGACTTCAGGTCCGCAAGGCGAGTGGCTGACGAGGAAGCTCGATAGTATTCCTTCGGATGTGGATTTCGTCTTCCTCGTTCTTCATCACCCACCCTATACCGCCTCCTCCGACAACACCCCGGGCGGTGGGCATTCAGCGCGCCATCCTGAGCACTTGCTGGCTCAGGTACTTGAGGAGCGCCAGGGTCGCGGTCATGCTCGCTTCGTGGTGTTCTCGGGGCACGTGCACAACTACGAACATCAGGAACACAACGGTGTGACCTATTTTGTGACCGGTGGCGGCGGCGCTCGGCCTTACCCAATCGAGCGAGCACCCGCTGACCCCCTCAACGGAAAGAGCGTCAATTATCACTACCTGCTGGTGGAAGTCGATGGTGGCAACCTCAAGATCACCATGCACCGTCTGGACTTGACGAGCGGCACAGTGGTCTGGACGCAACCAGATTCGGTCGCGGTTTCGGCTCCACCCGCAAAGGCTGCAATACAAGGCCAATAGCGATGGTGGAGCCACGCGCAGCGGTCTAATACGAACAGCCCAATTGCTCGTAAACATTACTAACCCTCTTCAAAGTCAGTTGCACTTCCCAAGGCCTTCTTGCGGCGTCATCCTTCTTTGTCACAGACAAAAAGAAGGCGAGTATTCATCTTTCGCTTCGTAGCCCTCTACCAATAGCCGCCTCGACCTTGACAACCTAGTCTTATACGATTAAGACTAGTTTGATATTGCGAAACTTTGTGGACCCTAGACACGTCTCCTCCATTCGCTACTCGATCGTTGTCCCGTTCTATAACGAACAGGCAAATATCGTTCCTTTGTACGCGAAACTGACGGAAGTGATGCGTGGGCTCGGCGAGCGCTACGAATTGGTTTTTGTCGACGATGGCAGCCGAGACAACACTTTCGCAGTCCTCAGTGACATTTACGAAGACGACCCCTGCGTGAACCTGGTGCGGCTGCGCAGAAACTTTGGACAGACCGCGGGACTCGCGGCGGGATTCGATTTCGCCCGAGGCGAAATCATCATCTCCATGGACGGAGATTTGCAGCACAACCCGGAAGAGATTCCACGCTTCCTAGAAAAGATCGAGGAGGGCTACGATTTGGTCAGCGGCTGGCGGCATGCCCGCCGTGATCACTGGCTCACGCGGCAGGTTCCCAGCCGCGTCGCCAACTGGATGATGGCGAAGCTCTCCGGGATCAAGTTGCACGATTTTGGAACCACGTTCAAGGCTTACCGCCGCGAAATTATTCAGGAGATCCAGCTCTACGGCGAGCTGCACCGGTTCATACCCGCGCTGGCAAGTTCCGTCGGAGCAAGGATTTCGGAAATACCCATTGCTAATCTCGAACGCCAGAGCGGGAAATCCAACTATGGCATCGGACGTACCATCCGCGTGTTTCTCGATCTCATCATGGTGAAGTTTCTGCTGGACTATTCCACTCGCCCGCTGCAGTTGTTTGGATTACCTGGCTTGGCCGGTTCGGGACTTGGATTGGTGGTTGCCGCCTTTCTCGTGTACGAAAAGCTGCTCCACCGCGTTCCGATTATGACGGAACATGGACCGCTGATGTTATTGGCCGTCGCTCTTCTTATCGGTGGCATTCAATTCATCTCAATGGGTTTGCTGAGTGAGATTGTGTCCCGCACTTACTACGAATCGCAAAATAAGACCATCTACGTGCTGGGCGAGGTAAAAAGCCATGGCAAGCGAGTGGGCAATTTTGCTGATTCGCCCAGCTTGAAAAATCTCCAACGTTGAGGATCGTTCAAACCAAGAAGAATTCTAAGTTATGCCGAAAAGTCCGTGAACGTCACCGTAACGCCAGGTCGTGCAACAGGGCTGCGGTGCCCTTCGGTTTTACTCGATGAATCCTTCCGGGACTGCTAGTTCGCGGGATCTGACTTTCGGGAAACAGTGAGAAGGACTTTTCCTTGCCGCCCGTCTTGGCCCACCGCGTTGCCAGCGCTATCTGTGGTTGCCCTCAGCACATTCAGGAAGCAGGTGAGGCAGCAGTTACCCATTATCGAAGAGCAGGTTGAGAACAGTTCATAGCGGAACAGAGCTGGGTTACTGTGGCACACTTCGCAAACCGTCTGTGACGCGAGCGCCAGCAACTTGGTATCCGCCACCGCGTTCCCCCCTGACCTTTTTAAGCCGTTTCCTCGATGGTTAAGAGGTACAGCTCTTACGTCTTAATTGTTTAAGCTGTGTTGTGTCAAGAGCAAACCGTTTTAGCCAGGTTGCGTGAACTGGGCAGTGGGGCATATCGAGTTGACAATATACTCTTAAGCAAGTAAGACTTATCCTATCGACACTCGCCAAGTTGCTTGATTGGGAGAGCGCAGTACTAGGTTCAGATCGCTCTCGTGCGAAATTGGGGCGCTGCACATGTGTGGCATTCTGGGGTACTCACACCTCGCGAAAGACTTACCCGCTGGGCTGCTGACAGGGGCTTTAAAGGCCCTTGCCCACCGGGGACCTGACCATCAAGGAACTTTTTGCTCGGAGCAAATCTCTCTGGGCGCGACTCGCTTGCGCATCATTGATCTGGAGGACGGAGATCAGCCGCTGTTTAGCCCTGATCGCGATGTCGTGATCGTATTCAATGGTGAGATTTTCAATTGCCTCGAATTGCGCGCCCAATTAGAAGCGGAAGGGTAC
>CAWEZS010000007.1:0-66358 GCA_963813645.1 Terriglobia bacterium | reverse complement strand
CCCCTCGTCCTGGCGCTTGCGGGCGTCCTCGATAGCGCTGCAGGCCGCCCGCAAAGGCCTATTCGCACAGCTGATCGTGCACGCGCTCTATCACAAGCACGGCATCCTGACCCAGGTCTCGGGCGACCACTTGGAGGTGATCAAACTCATCCCGCCCCTGATCATCGGCGAGGCCGAGGTGGATCGCTTCCTCGCCGCATTCGTATCGGTGATGGACGAAGCGCACGCAGGGAGCGCGATGATCTGGGATTTCGGCAAGTCCTTGATCAAGCAATCTCGCGCCGCCCACTGACAAAAATCGGGGACGGAATACTAGCCATACGAGCATTTCCGTCCCCGATTGCTAAGGGCGGCAGCTACCAGGTAGTCGTCGTAGCCGTAGTCGTCCAGCGGGACCGCCGGGCCCGAACCCGGCGCTGGGTGCCGAACCCGTAGTAGTCGCTCTCGTCGTACCCGGCCATCGAGAACGCCGCGCGCGGGCCTCCTCGGTCGGCTCCACCCGACGTTGCGGTACCGGGCGATACCGGTACCGGCCGGGATCAGCTTGCCGATGATGACGTTCTCCTTGAGCCCGACCAGCGAGTCGCTCTTCGCCGAGATCGCGGCATCGGTGAGCACCCGGGTCGTCTCCTGGAAGGACGCCGCCGACAGCCACGACTCGGTCGCCAGCGACGCCTTGGTGATGCCCATGAGCACCGGCCGGCCCGGACGCGGGTCGTCGCCCTCGGCCACGACCCGCCGGTTCTCCGCCTCGAACTGCGACCGCTCCACAAGCAGACCGGGCAGGAACTCGGTCGCGCCGGAGTCGATCACCGTCACTGCGCTTGAGCATCTGCCGGATGATGACCTCGATGTGCTTGTCGTGGATCGCCACGCCCTGCGAGCGGTAGACCTCCTGGACCTCGCGAACGAGGTGCAGCTGCACCTCGCGCGGGCCCATGATCCGCAGCACCTCGTGCGGGTTCACCGACCCGGCCATGAGCTGCTGGCCGACCTCGACGCGGTCACCGTCGTCGACGCAGGAGCCGGGCCCGCCGGGAGACCGTGTACGACTTCTCCTCGGTGCCGTCGTCCGGGGTCACGATGCGACGCTTCCGAGACCGTCGCCTCCTCGATACGCACCCGGCCCTGCGACCTCGCTGATCGGGGCGACGCCCTTGGGCACCCGGGCCTCGAACAGCTCCTGCACGCGAGGCAGACCGTGCGTGATGTCCTCACCCGCGACACCGCCGGTGTGGAAGGTCCGCATCGTCGAGCTGGGTGCCCGGCTCGCCGATGGACTGGCGGCGATGATGCCCACCGCCTCGCCGACGTCGACCAGCTTGCCCGTGCCAGCGACCGGCCGTAGCAGGTCGCGCAGGTCCCGAGCGTCGACTCGCAGGTGAGCACGCGACCGCACCGCGCACGCGCGGAGACGCCCGCGTGCGATGAGCTCGTCGATCAGCACGTCGCCGAGGTCCTGCCCCGGCGCCCGGCCACCGTGGCGTCGCTCGACGACGACGTCCTCGGCCAGGACCCGCGCGTAGACCGACGTCTCGACGTGGGTGTCCTTGACCAGCGTGCCGTCGCGGCCGTCGTCGCGATCGGCAGCGATGACGCCGCGCTCGGTGCCGCAGTCCTCCTCGCGGATGATCGACGTCCTGCGAGACGTCGACCAGACGCCGGGTCAGGTAACCGGAGTCGGCGGTCCGCAGCGCGGTGTCGGCGAGGCCCTTGCGGGCGCCGTGCGTGGAGATGAAGTACTCCAGCACGGTCAGGCCCTCGCGGAAGTTGGCCTTGATCGGCCGCGGGATGATCTCGCCCTTCGGGTTGGCCACCAGGCCGCGCATGCCGGCGATCTGGCGCATCTGCATCATGTTGCCGCGGGCACCCGAGTTGACCATGATGTAGACCGGGTTGGTCCTCGGGAAGTTGGTCTCCATCTCCTTGGCCACCTCGCTGGTCGCCTTGGTCCAGATCTCGACCAGCTCCTGCCGGCGCTCCTCGTCGGTGATCACACCGCGCTGGTACTGCTTGTCGATCTTCTCCGCGTCCTTCTCGTAGCGGTCCAGGATCTCCGCCTTGTTCGGCGGCGTGACGACGTCGTCGATGGCGATCGTGATGCCGGACCGGGTCGCCCAGTAGAAGCCGGCCGCCTTGAGCGCGTCGAGCGTCGCCGCGACCTGCACCTTCGGGTACCGCTCGGCGAGGTCGTTGACGATCGCCCGAGCTCCTTCTTCGTCACCTCGTAGTTGACGAACCGGTAGTCCGGCGGCAGCGCCTCGTTGAACAGGCAGCGGCCAAGCGTGGTCTCGCACCAGCACCGGGTCACCCGGCGTCCAGTCCTCCGGCGCGGCCCAGGGCTCGGCGTTCGCGCCGTTGTCGACCGACGCGTACGCCGGTCAGGCGGATCCTGATCGGCGCCTGCAGAGCGCAGTGTCCGGCCGTCGCGCCATGATCGCCTCGGACTCGGAGGAGAACACCCGCCCCTCACCCTCCGACTCCGGCCGGAGCGCGGTCAGGTGGTAGAGGCCGAGGATCATGTCCTGGGTCGGCATGGTCACCGGCCGGCCGTCGGCCGGCTTGAGGATGTTGTTCGTCGACAGCATCAGGATGCGGGCCTCGGCCTGCGCCTCGGCCGACAGCGGCACGTGCACCGCCATCTGGTCGCCGTCGAAGTCGCGTTGAACGCCGTGCAATCACTTGTTCGGCGACTTCCTTGCGCTTGTGGTTGGTTCACAGCGTCTCCACCTTGATGTTCTGGTTTGTGTCATGAGATTTCGCCCGCAATCTTCAGGGCGGATTCGACGATCTCCTTGGCGAGCGACGAATGCGCGAGCGGCGCTTTCGCAGCAGACGCGGCGAATGCCCCGCCCGAGCCGATGCCGATGATGCCGTTCGTCGGCTCGATGACGTCGCCGGCCCCACTTGACGATCAGGCTGGTCGCCTGGTCGGCGACCGCGAGCATCGCTTCGAGCCGTCGCAGCACGCGGTCGGTCCGCCAATCCTTGGCCAGCTCGATGACGGCGCGGCGCGTATTGTCGGGGTACTCAGCGAGCTTTTTTTCGAATGGTTCGGCAACGAACGCCGTCCCGCGGCCGACCGGCGAAACCGGTAAGACTTTACCGCCGCCGATGCGACGAATCTTGACCGCGTCGTCTTTCGCGACGACGTTGCCCAAGCTCACCCTGCCCTCGCCTCCGAAGGCGACCTGATCGCCGCGACGGACGCTGAGGATGGTGGTGGATCGCACACGCACGAGGGAAGGATAGGCGGGGCGCGTGAATACGTAAATACGTGAATACGGAATCGGTGTGATCGGTCACGTATTTACGTATTCACGTTTTCACGCGATACTCTGCCCGCCGCGAATGACCTTCACTTCCCCGATCTCGCTGTTCATCGCAGTCCTGATCGCGATAATCGCACTGTTTGTGATTGGCTGGATGAGACGGCCGGCGTTGCCGCGGGCGTCGCTTCTACTTGCAATGTGCGGAATCATTTTTCTCACCCTTGCGACGGGAGGGATCAGTTGCCGGCGTGGACGTGAGCCGAAAATTGCCGTGATGGTCGATTGTTCACCGAGCACACGCGGGGCGAGCTTCCGTGATGTGAAATGGGTGCGATCGCGCGTGCGCGAGCTGCTGGGAAATCGGGAATACGAGCTGTACGCGTTCGCCGATACGTCGAAACGGATGCGGGAAACCGACGCGATGACGAAGATGCCGGCGGATCACACGACTTTCTCGCCGCCGCCGGTGGATCAGATTCTGCTCTTCAGCGATGGACGATTCGACGCGCCGCCCGTGATTCCACCGACGCATGTCGTGATCGATCCAGCATGGCATCACCGAACGATGCGGCGATTGTCGAGCTTGAGGAACGCGAGAATCAACTCGCGGCGAACGTCCGAAACACCGGCCCGCCGCGCGTGTTGAGCTGGGTGAACAAGCAGCGTCAAGCGGCAACGGCGCCACGACGGGATCGACCGTGCTCACCACGCATCTCGTCACAACGACCGAGACGATCACCGCGCGGCTTTCGCCCGGTGACGCCTGGCCGGAGAACGATGCTCTGGCGATTCGCCCGTCGCCGCCGATGGCGTCGCAACGCTGGTGGGTTGGCGATTCTGCACCACGCGGGTGGATGGCAATGTCGCCGGCGACTCTGCCGCTGGAGAGCTCGGCGTGGCTGGGGCCGGCGATTGTCGTGCTCAACAACATCCCCGCCGACGCGATCACAAGTTCGCATGTGCCTTGCGGCGTAACTTTCACATTGGCTGGTTTCAGGTCGCGGTGAATAATTCCTTTGTCATGCGCGGCTTCCAGTGCCGCCGCCACTTGGCATGCGCGGTCGAGCGCGGTTTGAACCGGCAGCGGACCACGCAGCGTTTCACCCTCCACCAGCTCCAAGACCAGGTAATCCGCCTCCTCGGACTCCTCCAGTCCATAAATCGCGGCAATGTTGGGGTGGTTCAGGGAAGCCACCGTACGCGCTTCGCGGCGGAGGCGCGAGAGGCGCTCTGGGTCGTGCGCGAACTCTTGAGGCAATGTCTTGATGGCAACATCGCGGCCGAGCTTACTGTCGTGCGCCCGATATACCTCGCCCATGCCGCCGGCACCTAGCGGAGACACGATGTGATAGGGTCCGAATTGCCGGCCAAGCAGGGACTCTGCGGCCGTCAGCGTGACCGGCATGTCCTCAATTGCGGGTACTTCCAGAAAACTCCCGGCTTGCGCTTCCTTTGCCAGGAGTAGCTCGACCTTACGTCGTAGGTTGGTGTTTATGCCGCAATTCCCATCGAGAAAAGCTCGCCGCGCATCCGGCGTCCGCTCCAACGCGGCGTGAAAGAGCTCTTCGACTTTTTGCCAAAGTTCTTGTTTCACGGCGAGTCTTGTTCAGCGGACGAGATACGCGCCAAGTCCTTCATCATCGGGAAGCACATCCCCAATGCGTATGTGTTTCAAGGTCGGAATTATAGGCTCAAACTCGCTGCTGCCCAAGATTCTTCCTTTGGTTTGAGCCGTCGGCAGGTTTGACCTGAATCCTGCTAGTTTTGCCAACCCGTGGCGATCCCCTAGCAGGTAACTCCTCTCCAGTCCTGAAAACAAGGCCAGGGGTCCGTGTCCTGCGTAGGCCCGTCCAAGCCAAGCGAAAGCTCGATCGTTTTCACCGAGGACTGGAGACGTTTACCCATCTGCCCGTCCCCACCACTGCATATAGCAGTGTCGACCAGACTGTGATCGTTTTCCCGGATGCGATAGTATTCCGGGCACCGGGCATCCCTATCGGTCTAATCCGGAGGTGCCTCTGGCGGTGAATGGGAGTGCTTGTGCGCGCACAGTAAATAAAGGAGGAACTCATGGCCCCCGCAAAGGAACTCTCTCGGAGGCAGTTCGTAGCGTCGGCGGTTTCAACGGCAGCCATCGGTTCGCTGCCCGTGAATCAACTTTTTGCAAGTATTACCAAACGAGAATCCTCCCCGACGGCAGCTGCGCGAAGCGACAGTCCAAGCGGGAACGATCCTGGCTGGAAAGACGCTAACTGGAAAGACCAGGGAATCTTAAATCTGACCAAATCACCGCACGCGAAGCTGCGAGATATTCCGGTGCGCGCCGTAACTATCCAGAGCGGCTTTTGGGGGCAGCGGCGCGAGATCAACGTGACCAGAAGCATCCCTACCATGCACGATCTGCTCGAAGCGAATGGCCGCATGAACAACTTTCGCCGCCTGGTCGGCAAAAGTTCGGCCGCTCAGAGCGGCCCTGTTTATTCAGACTCCGATGTTTACAAGTGGACCGAGGCAGCAGGGTTCGCCCTCCAGTCGGGCGACCGTCCGGAGCTTCGCGCTTCCGCAGAAAAAATGATTGCCGAGGTGGTCGCGGTCCAGGAGCCCAACGGTTACCTGAACACCTACTACCAGGATGATCACAAGTCGCTCCGAATGTCGACGCAGACCCAGACGACTGGCCACGAACTCTATAACATCGGACACATGCTGCAAGGTGCAATCGCTTATTACCGGGCTACGGGCGATCGCAAACTGCTCGACGCCGGAATCCGTTTCGTTGATGATTTCTTGAACTCCGGTTATGGCCCCGCTCCCAAACAACCCATCGTTTCCGGACATCCCGAGATTGAACTGGCACTCATCGAACTGTACCGCATCACCGGCGACAAGCGGCAACTCGATCTGGCGGGTTACATCCTGGCCGGAGACGAGCGCTTACAACTGCCGGAGCACCGAACCATCTACATGTTCAGTGGAACACCGTTCACCGCGAGAACCAAGCTGGAAGGGCACGCGGTCAGGGCGATGTACGCGTGTTGCGGCGCAACCGACTATTACATGGAAACCGGTGACCCCGTCTATTGGAAGACCCTGAATACTCTTTGGAACGATATGACCTCCACCAAGATGTACGTGACGGGAGGAGTAGGCTCGCGGTCCGACGGCGAAGCTTTCGGAAATGCCTATGAGCTGCCCAATGATCGCGCTTACGGAGAGAGTTGCGCAGCCATCGGCAACATGATGTGGAACTGGCGCATGCTGGCCGCGACCGGAGACGCAAAGTTCACCGATGTAATCGAACGTGCCCTGTATAACGGAATCAATTCCGGAATGTCGCTGGACGGCACTCTGTACTGCTATCGCAACCCCCTGGCGTTCGATCCATCCACGGGAGAAAAGATTCGCAATCCCTGGTACGACACGACTTGCTGTCCCCCGAACCTTGAGCGCACCTTCGCCTCTTTGCCGGGATACTTCTACAGCACCAGCAGCGATGGCATCTACCTTCATCTCTATGACAATTCGGAATTGGACTGGCATCTGGAAAATGGCGTCGGCCTCAAAGTGACGCAAAAGACAAACTATCCGTGGGATGGAACGGTTCAAGTGGCAGTCACCCCCGCCGCGCCCTCGAACTTTACTTTTTATCTGCGAGTTCCCGGATGGGCCGACCATGCAGAAGTCACCGTCAATGGAAAGGCGGTAAGCGGAGCGAAGCCAGGAGAATACCTGGCGATTGCGCGGCGCTGGTCTCAGGGGGACGTCATTCAGTTGAAATTGGAGATGCCCGTGCAAGTGCTGCAAGCGAATCCTCAGGTCGCCGACGACGCGGGGCGCGTTGCCGTGCAGCGTGGCCCGCTCGTTTATTGCCTGGAAGAACTCGATCAGCCGGCGGGGGTGGCGATGAGCGATCTGGCCGTTGCTCTGGGTCAGAAACCGCAAGCACAATTTCAGACTGAAATGAAAAATGACTTGCTGGGTGGCGTGGTTGTGCTGCGTCACACGGGAGTGGCCTACGAAAGAGCCTCCTCTCGCAACGCACTTTACTCCCGCTACGGCGGTGGCCAGGCACCAAGTCGCCGGGTTCCACTCACGTTTATTCCGTATTACGCCTGGTCGAACCGGCAGGAAACGTCGATGCAGGTCTGGACTCCAGTGGTCAGCGCCTGACAGAAAGGCTCGGGAGGCCCAGCAGACGAGTTCGACTACGTTCGTTAAGGCCCAACTGGAAACTGAGAACCGAGAACTGGTCTTGGTGGTGATCCAATCAACTCATGAACCATCTGTGGAATCGTCGGGAAGTCTTGAAACGATTAGCCGCCACTTCGGCGGCGTTCATCGTGCCCGCAAGGGCTGCCGGCAAACTGTCTCAGAGACCCGGCGTGCCGGATGATATCGAGATCCTGGTCGCCTCGATCAGCGAATACACGCTTCGGCTGACCATTCTTCCGGCCAAGAGTGCCTACCCAAACTCCATCCCTTTTAATGGCTCACTCGTTAGAACTGCGTGGGATCCCCCAATTGCAAAGCTGCACGGCGGGGCTCAAGCGCAGACGTTCAAACTTGGCAGCATCACGCTGAAGTTTTCTCCTGACCCCATGGCCTTCACGATTGCAACCGCAAGCGGCGAAACTGTCCAAACGCTTACCTGGGACCGGGAGTCCGGCGTAGTCGGCTTTACATCCGGGACTTCCCCGCTGTTGGGGCTCGGAGAGGGTGGACCACAATTCGACCGCCGTGGTTCCATCGATCCCATGATTTCTGGCCAGGGTGGCGACAAGCTCCCTACCCACGGAGGGCGGGTGCCGATCCCTTGGATCATCGGTACCTCTGGATGGGCGCTGTTTTTTAATCAGCCGTTCGGCACCTTCGACCTCACGGGCTCCCCCAGCAAATTCATGCCGTCAAGCCGGGGCGCTGATCTTCCCCTCGATATCTTCTGCGTGGTTGCCCGGGACCCCGCGACGATCATGGCCGAATACGCCCGGCTGACCGGCTATCCCGAGATGCCTCCGCTCTGGAGTTTCGGTTATCAGCAGTCGCACCGCACCCTGGCCAGCCGGGAGGAAATACTCGGTGAAGCGAAAATGTTCCGTGAAAAAAGACTGCCCTGCGACGCGTTGATCTATCTGGGCACCGGCTTCTGTCCGTCGGGGTGGAACACGGTGAATGGCTCGTTCGTATGGAATTCCCGCGTGTTCCCTGATCCCAAGGCAATGATCGAGGAGCTACATAAGGATCATTTCCGGGTGGCGTTGCACGCTGTAATTCTGTCGGACAAACTCCGGGGAACGGTCCGTGATTCTTGTGAGCTGTCCCAATTCGACGAACAGGAGGCGAGTTGCCACTGGGACGAACATCGCCGGGACTTCGCTATGGGGGTCGACGGCTGGTGGCCGGACGAGGGCGACCCACTCGACATAGCCTCGCGCCTGGTACGCAACCGGATGTATTGGGAGGGCCCGCAGATCGACCGGCCGAACGAACGTCCCTACGCCCTGCATCGCAATGGCTATGCCGGCATGCAACGCTACGCTTCATTTCTCTGGTCTGGAGATGTTTACTCCACCTGGGAAACGTTGAAGATTCAGGTTCCGATTGGCATCAACACCTCGCTGACCGGCATTCCTTATTGGGGAACTGATATTGGGGGCTTTGTGCCCACGAAAGAATTCACCGCCGAGTTGTACTTGCGCTGGTTCCAGTTCGGAGCATTTTGCACGCTCTTCCGCAGCCACGGTCGTGCCTGGAAACTGCGCCTGCCCTGGGGCTGGAACACAGGCGATACCGGACCGGCCGAGATCAACAACTACAGCGGCGCCGCTCTTCCGGATCCCAGCCAACTGCACGATGCAAGAGTCGAACCGATCTGCCGAAAATATTTGGAACTCCGCTACCGCCTGCTGCCCTATCTCTACAGCGCCGTCAAAGAGTGCTGCGCAACCGGCATGCCGATCATGCGCGCATTGTGGCTGCACTATCTCGACGATCCCAGGGCTGTGGCATGTGGCGACGAATACTTGTTCGGAAGGAATCTTCTAGTTGCGCCCGTAGTCGAGAAGGGCGCGGCGGCGCGCCAGGTCTACCTCCCGAGGGGCGGCTGGTACGATTTTTGGACCGATGAACTCATTGAGGGCGGCCGCGAAATAAGCCGGCAAGTTGATCTTGAGACCATCCCGCTGTACGTGCGCGCCGGATCAATTTTGCCGCTGGGCCCGGTCAAGCAGTACACAACGGAAGCAGTCGATCAGCCCCTATCTGTCTTGATTTATTCCGGAGCCGACAGTTCGTTCCTGCTCTATGAGGACGACGGCATTTCCTTCAACCACCGCAGAGGAGAGTGGATGGGCATTCAAATGGCATGGAATGACTCCCAGGGCTCTTTGAGTATGGAACTGGCCCCCGGCTCCCGCATGCTGACCCGCAGGAACATAGAAATAAGATTGAGACAAGAAATACGGTCTGTGAAGTTCGACGGCAGTCCGATCAAAATATCGTTTTGACCCAAGTTGTTGATGGGCGGTTCAGCTCCCGCGCTTTGCTAGAATGGTGTTCGTCGTTCTCTTCACGGGGCCATGCTGCTCCCAAAGCTTTGATTTGCAGCAAGTCTTCGTTAGTCGGGACGAAGTCTTTTGTTTTCTAATGTGGCGGCGTAGCTCAGGTGGCTAGAGCGACGGTCTCATAATCCGTAGGTCCGTGGTTCGAGTCCACGCGCCGCCACCAAATTTCGCTGGCAAAATACCTCGGGGTCACGCATCCGGCTGGGCAGGCTGCTTGGGTGCGATGTTTTGGGCCACTACCCATGCGGCGGACGCGATGGCCCACGAGATGAAAAATGCCGTCCACGGCAGCCGTGCCGTCGGCGCTGCAAGAATCGCAGGACCCCAAACGAGAAGCGTAAACAGGCTGACCATGCCCGCTTCCGCGCGCGCGGCCATGCGCGGGAAGATCGAGAACAGCACCCCGAGTCCGCAAGCGATTTGTCCCGCACCGGTCAGGTAGGCCCAGCCAACACGATAAGGAAGCCACGCTGGTACCAGCTCAACCGTCTCCTTCACATATACAAGATGTGAGAGCCCGATCGGTATGAGAGAGACCCCAAAGAGTATGCGCGCCAGACGGACACCGTTTTCGCCGGTGGCGAATGACAGCGGCGATCCCGGTCGCAGCCCGGCCAGCCTGGCAAACAAGACCCATCCTCCAGTCATAAGCACAGCAAGTTCGCCAAAGCCGAGCCAAACCGCTTCCATCTGCGGCGCCACCAGCAGAGCGGGTACCTTCAGCAGGAGCCAGACAATGAGATATGGAAAGAGGATGCGAATCGACCACTGCGCCGTGGTGGTTAGAAGGAGTCCAACACCGCCGAATAGCATGATCAGGCCCGCACCATAGGCGAGGAGCGTGCGGCCCGGGATCCATGGGGCAACGGGTTGCCACACCAACGCGAAATCGCCGTAGATCAGAGCGAGTATGCCGAGTCCGATCATCCCGATGGCAAAGAGTGTCAATGCCGGTTGCTGGCTTCGGTTCATCGGGTTCCAAACATATTAAAAAAGGCAGATTCGTGTCAATCAATGGGATGCGCGAGATTCCTGGCGGTGGTGCAGTTTGCAGCAAGAGCAATCCTATCCCTGCTATTCCGAAGCTATTTTCATCGGCGATGAATATGCTTGCTGCCAGCAGTGGAACAGCAGATTCCTCGCGCGACAACGCCGCGCTTCGGAATGACAATGCTTTGGATGTTTCAAAACTGCGCCACTGCGAGATTCTTGCCTACGTTCCTGCGGCTCCGCGCTAACATGGACCATGCAAGACGT
The DNA here is from genome assembly GCA_963813645.1 of Terriglobia bacterium. Taxonomy (GTDB): domain Bacteria; phylum Acidobacteriota; class Terriglobia; order Terriglobales; family Acidobacteriaceae; genus JAIQFF01. The sequence goes on along the minus strand of CAWEZS010000007.1, from coordinate 55,269 downwards.
TTGCCGAAGCCTGCTGGCCGCCACTCTTCTTTTCGCTCCCTGCATCGCGCTGAATTCCACCGGCCATGCAGGATCCAAAACTTCCGTGGCCGCTCGCGTCGAGTTGCATGCGAACCGTTGTTCGCCTTATGACCTGGAAGTGGGCGGCAACCGCGCCGGCCTTGCTCCTGAAACCACACGCTACGCTACCCGCGAACAGTTGCTGGCCCTTCCCCAGGAGACATTTACCGTGACCGGCGATCCCAACTTTGCCGGCCCGACCCAGATCAGCGGAGTCGCGCTGGAAGAACTCATCCAGTATCTCGGCGCCGCCCCGGGCTCGGACTTAATCGTTGCGATGAGCGATGATCACTATCATGCTCACTACCCGCGCGCCTATATGGAAGCGCATCATCCCCTTCTGGTGCTCGCCATAAAGGGAGAACCGCCGGCAGAATGGCCGAAGGACGCGGAAGGCCACGGCAGCGGGATGGGTCCTTACATGATCTCGCATCCGAATTTCACACCCAGCTTCCGGGTGTTGGCGCACGATGACGAAGCGCAAATTCCGTGGGGCGTAGTGCGAATCGAATTCCGTAATGAGCAGGTCGTCTTTGGCTCAATCGCGCCGTGGGGCCCTCATGCCGCAGAACCGTCGGTTCAGTCCGGATACCGCATCGCGCAGCAAAACTGTTTTCGTTGTCACAGCATGGGAACCAATGGCGGGCTGAAGGCCGGCCGGCCGTGGCCGGTGCTCTCGGCCCTGGCGACAACTTCCCCTGACTACTTCATCGCATACGTACGGGATCCGCGAAGCAAGAATCCGCATACCGAGATGCCCGCCAGTCCCGGATATAACAATGCCACCCTTCAGGCCCTGGCTGATTATTTTCGGACATTTTCGAGCGCCGAACAGAAAGAACACAAACCATGATGCTGCGCATGTCGAAGCTATTGCTGGTTCTCGGCGTAGCTTTGTTCAATTCGTTCGTCGTGCTCAACAACACGACCGACTACGACTCCAACTACCAGTTCATCCGCCACGTTCTGATGATGGATTCCACTCTCCCGGGCAACCACGCCATGTGGCGCGCCATGAACTCGCCGGTGTGGCACACGATTTTTTACTTCTCGATCATTGCCTGGGAGTCCATAACCATGGTGCTGGCATGGTGGGGCGGGCTCAATCTGGCGCGGACGCTGCGGGCGCCCGCCGCCGCATTCAATCAGCCAAGAAACTCGCGATTGCCGCGCTCGCGGTCAGCCTGCTGATGTGGCTCGTGGCCTTCCTCAGCGTCGGCGGAGAGTGGTTCCTGATGTGGCAATCAAAAACGTGGAACGGGCAGGACGCCGCCTTCCGCATGTTCATGGTTGTCGGCCTCGTGCTGTTGCTGATCGCGCAGCCGGACGCAGACGGGACAACCCTAGCCTCGACCAACCTGCGGCCGTTTTGAACGTGCCGAACCGGCAACTGAACTGGTTCATTGCCCTTTGCTCTCGCTGGTCGAAGGGCCAAAGCCGCAAGCTCCGCGCATGCCCTGCCTGAATCGTTCCCGTTCTTCCGGCGTCATGCGCTCCCGCCGCTCTGCCATGCGACGGCGGAAATTAGAACGCCCCGACCCGTGGCGTCCAAACCCGCCGAAGAGGATCCGGCACAGCGCCAGAAGTCCGATCGCCTGCCAGAAGTTGATCTGGTGCCAGCCAAAGAGCGGCGGCAGCAGCCAATTCCACAGGCGCATCACCAACTCGCCGCCGATAGCGATAAAGAGCAGAATCCCCACAACCGCCAGTGGAGCCAGGAAAATCCATTTCCATCTCATGTTCAGTTCCTATCCCTTCGTGAATTCGTCGTAGATGCTTTGCAATCGTTCGCGCAGATGCAACACCGCGTAGCGTTTGCGCGAGAGCAGCGTATTTACGCCCACGCCAGTCTCGGCGGCAATCTCCTTGAAGCTGCGCCCTTCCAGTTCGTGCGCCACAAACACCTTGCGCTGCTCCTCCGGCAGTTCGTCGACCGCCAACTCGAGTTCGTGGAGAAGCACACTGCGCGCATAAAGTGCCTCCGGACCGGCATCAGGCGATGGCAGCAGGTCCTCGAACGCCGGCAATTCGTCGTCAGCATCATCGTCGCGCGCGACGGCGGTAGTGCTGAAGCTCTCCGGCTTTCTCTTGCGGAAGAGATCGATGATGCGATTCCGCGCCACGCGAAACAGCCAGCCAGTGACGTGCTCGATCGGCATCAACAGCCGGTTCGCTTCCACTAATTCATAAAAGACGTCCTGCAGAATATCCTCAGCGTCGCGCGAATCGGGCACACGCCGGCGGATGAAGTTGCGCAGCCGGGACTGCTCCCGCTCGACCACATCGGAAATTCGCTGGTCCGGTTCGAGTGCCATCCGCTCCAGGCTCACTGCGCCGCTCATCTATATACCTATAGTTGTAGACGAATGAGGGGGCGCGGATATTGTAGGGTCGCTAAGTGGCTGAGGGGATAGTACAGAATCGCAGGCATTCCCTTTCTCAAGATGGCAGGACTAAAGTCCCTCAGGATGACGCCGGAAGAAGGATAGTCTGTACCGTTAAGCACATATGAAAGCTCGACAGTTACACGAAGAGGGTGCCCCATTCTTGCGCGTTCTGTGCGCAAGAGTGGGGGGCACGGAGGCATACAGCAAGGCTGCCGCACCTCTATCTGGCGAACCGCCGGACGCTGAAGGAAATCGGCAACCCGATCACGACCATGTGCACAAGCAACCCCAGTATCAGGTCGTGCAGTTTGTAAGGTCCTCGCGCGTGAAGCGCAGAGAGCGGCAGGACGACAAGATTCATTACCTGCTCAACCGCGCCGCCAAAGAACAAACCGCACACCAGCGGATGCTCCCTCAGAAAGACCAATTTGCGACTGGCGGCGTAGTAGACAGTCGCTGCCGAGAAGGCGATAAAGAAGTGCAGGAGAACACCCAGAACATAGGTGCCTGCGCCCCCATGAAAAGCCTGTCGCCCCAGCAGTCCGGCGGCAATGGCCAGGGGAACGTCCCATCCAAAAAGGATGCACGCTTGTAAGAGATCCAAAGCCCCGGCAACGAAGCCGCCTACTCCGATTGCCAATAGAGCGTTCCTCTTCCCCGATGGCCTGGGCCCAGCGTCTCCAGTCATGCGACACCTCTCACCAGCATCTGTAGGAACGTTGGACTAGGCGGGTGTGGCGATGGTTAGCGGGACTGAGGCTGAGAATTTTGTTGTACGAATTGTCATTCCGAAGCGCGGCATTGTCGCACAAAGGAATCTGCTGCATCACTGCCGGCAGCAAGCCGATTTCTCGCCGATAGATCTGGCCTCGGAATGGCAAGGGTGAGGTCGGTGTTGCTTGCTCGGCACCGATACCCATCTGGAGGGAGTCGAGATGCCTTGCTACTCGCGTCCCTGCCTCCCACTCTTGCGCACAGAACACGCAAGAATGGGGCACCCTCTCTGTGCCGCTTTAGACAATGGCCGATCTCAGTTTCCCTTTTCCTGCGCCTTATAGGCCTTCCAGGCTTCATCAATTACGTACGCATGAATGGCATCGTCTTCTTCTACCGTCAGCTTCTTGACGTGGGGAAATTGCATGTCAACCCCGAAGCCGAGCATGCCTGCGTCGCGGTGAGTGCCGGCCAGGACAATCGCATGCCATTCTTTGTGTACTCGCGGCGGAGCGTATCGCAGGTCGGGAATAGCTCCGTTCTCGGTCCACGCCCCGCTTCCGTCGAGTTCCGGAGAATGGCACCCGCTGCATAAGTGGGTTTCGTAGAGAACCTTTCCCTGCTGTATCACTTCTTTGCTGAGAGTTTGCTCCGGCGGCTTTGGGACACTCGGGACAATATCCAGCGGATACGGAAAAGGAGTTGTTCCTCCCAGTCTAAAAGCCAGCAGCCTCGACGGCCCCCGCTTCGACTGTGGAGTCGCCATCAGGCTGGCCGGACCGAAAATTCGCGAAGCTGAACCCCATCCCACCGGAACCACGATGTACTGCTGTCCCCCCGCGCTAAAGCTCACCGGAGTGGCGTCGATCGCTGAACCTGTCTTGAGCGACCAGAGCTTCGTTCCGCTGTCGGCCGCATACGCGCTGAATTCGCCGGTGCCTTCGCCTTGAAAGACCAAATTTCCCGCCGTAGACAAAGTACTGCTGTTAACTGCGATCGGCTGTTCTACCGACCAACGCACCGATTGGCTGACCGGATCCCACGCCACCAGTCTTCCGTCGAAAGCCGCGGCCCACGCGCCCTCTCCTCGGGTCTGGTCTTGCTCGCTATTCGCAGGCGCTTCGAGGGTCGCCCGGCGATCGGTCGTCGGGACATACACCAGTCCGGTCACCGGGCTGTAGCTCATGTGCCACCAGTTGTGCACCGTCCAGCCGCGCTTCGCACCGGCCATTTCCAAGGGCCGTCCGGTCTTGGGATCGAGCGCCTCAGCCCACGGCACCTTCACCAGCGGATTCCCCGCGATGAACTCCCCAGTCTTCGCATCCAGCACGTAAAAGAAACCATTCTTCGGAGCGGTCATCGCCACATGCCGCTTTTGTCCGTTGATCTCGAGGTCAGCAACAATGATGTGGAAGTTCTCGGTGTCGAAACGCTGCGTGCTGGTCTGGAAGTGCCAGATGTATTCTCCGGTATCTGGATTCACTGCGACGATGCATCCCGCAAACAGTTTGTCGCCGCCCGGAGTGTCGTCGTGAGAGTCGGTACCTTCGCCGACTCCGGCTCGCGACGTGCCAAGAAGTAGAAGGCCAGTTACGGGGTCGTAAGTGATCGGGTCCCAGACGTCTCCACCACCGAACCTCCACCACTGTTTGCCAGTCCAGGTCTTGGCGGCCATTTCCAATGCCTTCGATTCGAACGGCTTCGCAGGATCCCCCGGAACTGTCCAGAACCGCCAGGCTTCTTTCCCGGTCTCCGCGTCGAAAGCGACCAGAGATCCGCGGATTTCATCGTCCGATCCGTTGTAACCGATAAATACTTTTCCCTTGGCGACGTGAGGAGCGCCGGTGGTTCCCGTAACTGCCGGATCGCAGATGGGCGACGCCCACACCTTTTTTCCCGAGGCGGCGTCGATCGCAAACAGGCGGCAATCCCCCGTGCCTACGTACACCTTCCCATTCCACACCGCGGCGCCTCGGTTGACCCGCGCGGAATAGGAGTTCTGGGTGCTAAGGCCGAGTGATATCTTCGGATCGAACCGCCACAACCGATGCCCCGACAAGGCATCCACCGCATACACTCGCGAGAGCGAATCGGTGACGAAAATTCTGCCGTCCACAACCATCGGTTCCGAAGCCATGCCCATCGGACTGTCAATATCCAGCGACCAGGCCAGTCCCAGGTTGTTTACGTTCTTGTCGTTGATTTCCTTCAGAGCGCTGAAATGGCGCTCGCCAAAATCTCCGCCATCCACCATCCAGTTAGCGCCCTGAGAAGCGTCCGCCAGGACTCTGGCTTCGTTCACGTCGCCAGACTTTGCGGGGGTATCGGTGGAAGATCCGGCGATCAGGGTGAGGCCGGCGAGCAAAACTGCTGCCGTTAAGGTAAGAATTTGAGATGTTTTCAGAAGGGCCCCTTTTTCGGCATTCAGAGTGCGTCAACCGTCCCCGCGCGCAATCTTAGTTTCGAAGCAAACGTCAGTCAATGCGTCGCCTTCGCGCTGGCCGCCTTGGCTCGGCGATCAAGATCAGGAGATTTCAAGCGAACACAGCATTCCTCAAAGTTCGAATGCGGCCCCTGCCAACGAAGATCCTCGACCGTCTCAAAGACAGGCACATCCAGCCGCAAGGTCGCGAGAGTGCGAAACAACAGGGCGTCGTCCCACGCCTTGAACAATGATTCAGACAGCGGCCGCGCTTTGCGGATCGAGGGATTCCACTCTCGCCAATCTTTCGGAATGTCTTCCAGGTGGGGATATTGAGAAAGAGTCAGCGCCGCCGCCTTTGCGCCCCACCCCGGCAGCCCGGGGAAGCCATCGGCACTGTCGCCCACCACAGCCAGGTAGTCGGGAATTGATGGCGGCTTCACACCAAATTTCGTCACGACGCCGGCTTCATCGCGCAAAATCTCGCGCCGGCGGTCCAGTTGCACAACTCGCGTGCCCACAACAGACTGGCTGAGATCCTTGTCCGGAGTGCAAATGAGCACCTGTTTCACGCGGTCATCCCGCGACGCTTTGGCGGCGGAGGAAGCCAGCGCATCGTCCGCCTCAAAGTAGACCATAGGCCACACCACAACTCCCATGGCTGTCAGCGCATCTTCGAGAATCGGAAATTGCGAGAGCAATTGCGGATCCACGCCTTCACTGGTCTTGTATCCGGGATACAGATCGTTTCGAAACGACTCAACGACATGATCGGTAGCAACCCCGAGGTGGGTCGCACCGCGTTCGATCATGGACAACACTGAACCCAGCACGCCGCGCACCGCCCCGACTTCCTGACCGTTCACGTCCGACGCCGCGGGCACGGCGTAGAAGTAGCGGAACAATTCATACGTCCCGTCAATTAGGTGAACGTCCATCCGCCTCCAGTAAGCAAATCATTCTACCGCCAGCCTTCGAGAACCTGGAGGATCGTGGGATTCCTTTGCGTTCTTTGCGGGTCGCTTTGCGACCTTTGCGGGAATAGATTTTGACCGCAAAGTGCGCACAGCTAGAATGGATCGGCATTTCAATTCCCCACAGGTGAACATGAAGCGCCGGGACTTTGTCCGCACATCCGTCCTCACTTTAGGCAGCGCCCTGCTCTCGAAGCTTCCGCAGACGCTAGTCGCCGAGACAACGCCCAATGCGGACGTCAAGCGCGTCCTTGCCATGTTCAAGTGCCACTTTGACGCCGGTTTCATCGACACTCAAGCCGCCGTCGTCCACCGCTATTTTTCGCAGTTCTTCCCGCAGGCCATTGCGACTGCGGAGCAGTCCCGCCAGTCGGGGAATCACCGCTATGTGTGGACAACGGGCTCATGGTTGCTCTACGAGTATCTCGAACAGGCGTCGCCCCAGGACCGCCGCCGCATGGAACAGGCCATCGCCCAAGGCGACATCGCGTGGCACGCCATCCCCTTCAGCTGGCAGACCGAGATGATGGACGCCGACATGATCTCTGCCGGCATCTCCCTCTCGCAGTCGCTCGATGCCCGTTTCGGCCGGACCACCACCGGAGCCAAGATGACCGACGTTCCGGGCCACACCCGCGGCATCATCTCTCCGCTGGCAGCGCAGGGGGTAAAGTTTCTCGACATCGGCGTCAACGATGCCAGTACTCCCGCTGAACTCCCTCCGCTCTTCGTTTGGAAAGACACAAAGGGCGCCTCGCTCGTGGTCATGTACCACCACGGCTACGGCAGCATCGTGCAGGTGCCCGGCTCTAACCTCGCCGTTGCCATCATCGTCGGCAACGACAACAGCGGCCCTCATTCTCCGGCCGAGATTGCGAACGTTTATTCCGATCTCACCCGTCAGTTCCCGAATGCGCAGATCACAGCCTGCGGCCTTACGGAAATCGCCAACGCCATCGAGCCCTTCCGCAAAAATCTTCCCACCGTCACGCAGGAAATCGGCGACAGCTGGATCTACGGGGTCGCCAGCGATCCCGTCAAGGTGGCCCGCTATCGCGAACTTTCCCGCTTACGACGCTCCTGGATCGCGAGCGGAAAATTCCAGTCCGGCGACGCTACCGACATCGCCTTGCTTCGACGACTTCTGCTCGAAGCGGAGCACACCTGGGGCACCGATACGAAAACCTGGCTCGACTTCGATAACTACATCCCGCGCGATCTGGCCAAGATGCTCGATACGAAGAACTACAAAGTCGTCGAGTTCAGCTGGACCGAGAAGCGCCAGGACCTGTTCGACGGAATCGCCGCACTTCCCGCGCCATTGCACGATATAGCTCAGAGTGCCATTCACGCTCTCGCCCTACCACCGCCGCAACTCCCCAGCTCATCGCCGCTTCCCGCTGGAAAGGACATTGAGACCCCTCATTTCCTCCTCGCAATTGAGCCCCGCAACGGAGCCATCCATCGCTTGCGCAATAAAAGAACGGGCCGTGAGTGGGCCTCCGCTGAGCACCCGCTTGCGCTGATTTCATATCAGACGCTCTCTCCCGCCGACTACGCTCGCTTCTTCGCCAACTACATCATCAGCACCGCCGACTGGGCGAAGAAGGACTTTGGCAAGCCCAACATCGAACGGTTCGGCGCGGAGAGCCGCGAATGGCAACCCACGGTGTCGAAGATCGAATTCGCCGACGACGGGAAAAATTATCGCCTGCTTGAAAGCCTCGAGATCCACGATGCCGAGGCTTTTGCTTCAGGCCGCGCTGCGTTTCCGCAAAAGATGTATCTCGAGCTGACGCTGCCCAACGCCGAACCTGTCATCTATCTCGACTTTTACTGGTTTCACAAGCCCGCGACCCGCATGCCCGAGGCGCTCTGGCTCACCTTCAACCCTGAGGTCCGTGATCAACAGGGCTGGATCATGGACAAATCCGGCGAGCCGGTCTCACCCTTCGACGTCGTCGCCGGGGGTAGCCGCCATCTGCATGCCGTCAACACCGGCTTCAGCTACCGGGACCGCGACCATTCCTTCAGCTTTGAAACCCTCGACGCGCCTCTCATTGCCCTCGGTGAGAAATCTCCTCTCAACTTCTCCCGGACACAGCCCGACCTCTCCGGCGGCATTCACTGCAACCTCTTTAACAACGCCTGGGGCACCAACTACATCATGTGGTTTGCTGAGGACATGCGCTTCCGCTTCGTGCTCCGACCCTGATACACGCGGGGCCAGCCCGGTGATAAACTGCGCCTATGGCTACCAAGAAGAAGGCGAAAAAAAAGAAGAAGGCACCCAAGAAAAAGGCGCCGAAGAAACTGGCAAAGAAGAGCCCAACCCTTAAAAAGAAGTCAGCGAAGAAAAATAAGACCGCAACCCCGAAGAGAGCGGCCGCGAAAACAAAGCTCATCAGCAAGAAGAAAACTGCCTTGAAAGCTCGCGCCCCCAGAAAACCGGCTGCGGCAAGGGGCCCGGTCCTGGATACGGCAGCCTACATCCGCGAAGGTCTCAGAGCCCGCTCGGGCGGACAGTCCGGAGACCTGCAGGGATTGTCCAACCAGGAAGGGGCCGCGTCGGAGAGTGTGGACGAACTTCTCGAGGAAGGAAATGCGTTCGAGGCTGACATCGTAAAGGGAGTAGAAGACGCTGGAGACGAAGGCGAAGTCCACACCCACGAGGTCCCGGAAGATGACGTCCCCGGCGAATACCGCGACAAAGATTGGCAGGATTAGTCCCGACTGAGAACTGACAACTGAAGACTAGCAACTGAAGGTTAACTAAGGTACAACCCTTCCTTCTTTATATACTCTTCCACCGCAGCGTCGACAAAGCGGCGCAGCGGCTTCTTTGCCACGACCGCTTCCCGGATCGCGGTAGCTGAGACTGCCTGATGCACATTCTCCAGCAAATGTATGGTCGCGCCGCTGAGCACCAGGTCTCCCGTAGCGGGTTGCTTGGCGAAGGGCTGGCTGACTGAGTGGGGAGGGCGAATCTTCTCCGGCAAAGCGTTGGCTACATCCGCCAGCGAGTATCCGGGACGGCTGGCCACGATGAACTCACACTCCCGAAATAGCGCCTCGGCCTGGTGCCAGTGCGCGATCTCCGAGAAAGCGTCCATGCCGATCAGGAAAAACAGCTGGTCGCTTTTCTTCAGCGATTCTTTCAGACGCTTTACCGTGTCGATGCTGTAATTCGCACCTGAAACCACTTCCTTCCCTGCCCGATTTTTGGCCCCTGGAGCGGCGCCCGTGGCCACCCCGGGAGCTTCCAGAACCGATGGGACGAAAGCCTTCTCGCCCATGGTAGCCAGCACCACCATGGCATAGCGATGGAAATACGGGGTCACGGCCCGGCTCTGCTTGTGAGGAGGAACATTGGCGGGCACAAAGTGTATGCGTCCCAGGTCGAAACGTTCTTTTGCCGCCCGTGCCAGGGCTGTATGCCCGTGGTGAATCGGATCGAAAGTCCCGCCCAGCAGCCCGATATTCATAAGTTTTGTTTTGCGTCCTTTGCGAAATCCTTTGCGCCCTTTGCGGTTTAAGATTTTAAAGACTTTTACCGCAATGTTCGCCAAGGGCACCGAAAAGGGCGCAAAGAAATTTTCCGTTGCTCTATCCAGCGTACAGGTTGCCTGGACGCCGGGAATCTCCCGGTCAGCTGCCGTTTGGCCCGTTTCCGCATGCACTCACGTAACTCGCGCAGTTCCAATCCGGGAATTAAATTCTACTCATGCGAGCGAAGCTCCCCCTTCTACTTCGCAACCGCAGCATCACTCCGGCTCGGGCCCCAGTCCTCCGATACGGCGTCGCGGTTCTCAGCATTATTCTTGCCCTCATCCCAGCCTTCCTGCTTTCCGACGTAGGTGAAAGCCGTCTGGTCGTGTTCGCGGTCGCCATCATGGTCAGCGCCTGGTACGGGGGCTGGAAGCCGGGCCTGGTCGCGACGTCTTTTGCCCTTACTGTCAGCGCGTATTTCTCGCTCGCTGGGGCGCATTCTGCGGCGGACTACCGCCGGGCCATCATACATCTCGCGTTGTTTGTGTTCGTAGCCGGACTCATCTGCTGGTTCAACGCCGCCCTGCGCTATGCCCAGGAAGGCCTGCGCCGCTCCGAGATCAATTTCCGTTCGCTAGTCACGCATGCTCCCTACGGCGTATGCCGATGCGATTCGTCCGGCATTCTACTCGACGTAAATCCGGCGCTGGTGGCTATGCTGGGCTACAGTTCCGGCAACGACCTGGTCGGCAGAAATCTCGCTAACCTCTATTCCGACTCGCAACAGTGGTTCAGCCTGGCCGACTACCTGCGCCTGCTGGAGAAATTCCAGGGTCTGCCCGCCGACTGGCTGCGCAACGACCGCACCATTGTCAGCGTGCGCCTCTCCGGCCGGGCTTTCCGCGACGAACGCAACACCATCTTCTTCGAACTCTTCGCCGAGGACGTCACCGAGCGCCGCGCCCTGGAGCAGCAACTGCGCCAGGCCCAGAAAATGGAAGCCGTGGGACGCCTCGCCGGCGGTATCGCTCACGACTTCAACAACCTGCTAATGGTGATTTCGGGATACTCCGAGTTCCTCTTGGGTCAGATCGGCGATGATCCCGGCATGCGAGGACATGCGCAGGAGATTGCCAACGCCGCCGCTCGCGCCACCTCCCTCACTCGCCAGCTGCTGGCTTTCAGCCGCAAACAGATGCTGGACCCCAAGATTGTGGACCTGAACGGCGTCGTCGCCGAGAACGTGAAGATGCTCACCCGGGTGATTGGCGAGGACATTGATCTGGTCATGGTCCCCGGCCCGGACATCGGCGCCGTCAAAGCCGATCCCGGCCAGATCGAGCAAGTCATCATGAACCTGGCGGTCAACGCCCGCGACGCCATGCCGCACGGTGGAAAGCTGACCATCGAAACCGCCAACGTCACCCTCGACGCTAACTATGCCCGCTTCCATGCCCCGGTCAAGCCCGGCGATTATGTCATGCTCGCCATCAGCGACACCGGCATGGGAATGGACGCCGACACCCAGGCCCACATCTTCGAGCCTTTTTACACCACGAAAGGGCTGAAGGGCACGGGCCTCGGCCTCTCCACCGTCTACGGCATCGTCAAGCAAAGCGAAGGCTACATCTGGCTTTACAGCGAGGCCGGCAAAGGCACTTCGTTCAAGATCTATTTGCCGCGGTTCAGCGCTACCGGAGAAGTTCCGGCTCTGCAACCTGCTCTGGCACAGGAGCCATCCAGCCCCGGCCATGAAACCATTCTGCTGGTAGAGGACGAAGAAAACTTACGCCGCCTGGCGCGCCAGTCTCTCGAGAACCAGGGATACAACGTGATCGATGCTCCCGACGGCGGCGCAGCTATCCAGATTTCCCAAGCTCACAAAGGCCCCATTCACCTGCTGTTGACGGACGTCATCATGCCGGGAATGAACGGGCGCGAACTGGCCAACAAAGTCGCTCCGACTCGCCCCGAGATGCGAGTGCTGTACATGTCGGGCTACACGGAGAACCACATTGGCCACAACGGCACGCTGGACGAGGGCATCACCCTCCTCCAGAAGCCCTTTACTCTTCCCGCACTGAAGGCAAAGGTACGGGAGACGCTCGATACTCCACTCCCTCAGGAGAAACACATGTCTGCTCGCTTAGCTCAATCAGTTTCAATCCCCCGAACTCGTAACAAGATATCCTCCCCCTTCCGCGCTACCCGCTTCGATCTTCACCTGCCGCTGAAATACCGGCTGGTGGGAGAAAGTGGATGGCGTGAAGGCACAACCGAAAACATCAGCCGCTCGGGAATGCTCTTCCAGGCGGAAGAGCCGATCGCTCCCAACGCGCAGCTCGAAATCAACCTCGTGCTGCCGGCAGAAATCGCGGGACTGGCCGCGGCAGAAGTAGTTTGCCGGGGCGAAGTCGTACGCGCGGTCAACCAGGAATCCGGCTCAGTGAGCCCGACACTGGCCGCGAAAATCCTGCAATACCACTTCCAGCACGGCTCCCGCCTCTCCGAGGCGTGAGACGGCCGCTGGAATCCAAACGGCGCTGGGCCTGGTGTGGAGCAGCACGGACCACGTAGGCCCGGACGTCCCGTCTGGGCGGGCGAGCACAGCTCGCCGAAGAACGTCTAACAACCTACCGGAATTCTGTCATCCTGAGCGCAGTCTTTCATCCCGCTAAGCGGGATGAAAGCAAGCGAAGGACCTCTACATTCGGCAGCTACTCCAGACCACTGGGGACAGAGTAGATGCGCGCGGAATACACAGGTCCTTCGTCGGGAGCCCTTCGCTATGCGAAGGGCTCCACTTCCTCAGGATGACAAATTTACTACTCAGCGCATGCCACCGCTTGCCACTAACTGCTCACCCGTCAGCCAGCCTGAATCCTCCGACGCCAGAAAGACCGCAAGCGGGGCGATGTCGCCAACCCGGCCACTCCGACCCAATGGGACCTGCGAGACGATCGACTTCTCGAAGTCCGAGCCGATGAAACCGGCGCTGACTGTACCTTCAGTCTCGACGATGCCAGGATTCAAGGTGTTGACCCGGATCTTCCTCGCTCCCAGTTCCCTCGAAAGCACTCCCGTAATCGCGTCCACCGCGCCTTTGGTTCCGGTGTACACCGAGCTGTTCGCAGGAGTTATACGGCTGACTGCGGAGCCGATGTTGATAATGCTCCCGCCCTCGCCCAGGTGCTTTACAGCGGCCTGTGTCGTCAACAGGAGGCCGAGCACATTGATGTTGAACAGCTTGTGAAATGAATCTTCCGTGACAGACTCGATGGGAGAGAACTCATAGACTCCCGAGTTATTCACCAGGATATCCAGCCGGCCGTAATTCTTGATAGCGGCAGCGATCAGGCCCTGGGCCTCTGCCGCTTTCGAGACGTCCCCACCCACGGCAACAGCCTTGCCGCCGGCTGCAGTGATGGCGGCGACAACCTTGTCCGCGCCCGCCTTACTAGAAGCGTAGTTGACCACGACCGATGCGCCTTCCGCCGCGAGTGCCTTGGCGATGGCGGCTCCTATGCCCTTGGATGCGCCTGTAACGACTGCTGCCTTACCCGTGAGTTTGCTCATTTCGATTCCTTTCAACAGTGCGTTTGCCAGAATTTGCGGGCCTGCACACCGTGTGCAAGTCTTAAATTCAGTGCTGCCGGATAAGATGTGAGTCGGCACGATAGCGATTCATTAGTTCTGAACATATGAACTATTGAACAATGGGCCGCTGCCGCGTAACATAATGAGAAATGAGGCCTCTATTTCACCCTTCCGTCGAAGACGTTACGGTCGAAGGCGTCCTGCACGCCCTGTCTGACCCAGTGCGGGTCGCCATCTTTTCCCAGATCGTGGGCTCGGGGTGTCCCCAGAGCTGCTCCGGCTTTCTCCACATCAGCGAGAAAGCCATCCCCAAGTCCACCCTCTCGCAGCACTTCAAGGCGCTCCGGGAGGCCGGCTTGATCCGAGGTGAGCGTGTGGGTGTGGAGATGCGCAACACGTCGCGTTGCACCGAAATCGACAAACGCTTTCCGGGATTGATCGCGGCGATCGTGAAAGCCCACAATGTTCAGCTGGCGGGCATTGCAGGAAAGCGCAGGACTAGCAAGCGGAAGGGTAGAAACAAATAACCTTCGGGGTCAGGAAATAGGGCTCAAAACCTCGCGGGCGAGGGGGCCCGCGCCACACGAGCCGAGGCGATTCTCAAAAAATCCCTCGACACTGGCCAGGATTTCCACCCGGCTCTTCGATTCGTAGATCGCCTTGCGCAGCGCCGCCCCGCCCGCTACGCCGTGCGTGAACCAGGAGGCAAACTGCTTCATCTTGCCTTCCGCCCCCGGCATCTCTTCTTCAATCAACATCTCAAAGTAGGTGCGAATCATCCGGTAACGGTCAGCCTCGCTAGGCTCGTCGTAGCCCCGACCCACGTAGCCCCGGACGCCCTCGTCCGGGGAGGCGAGCGCAAGCTCGCCAAAGCTGCCCGGATTGTCGAGTTCGAACCTGCCGAGCTCGCGCTCGGCGGGGCGGGCGAGGGCGCCCGCCCCCACGTGGCCAGTGCCGCTGCAATACTGTTCAATCTGCCGGAAGATCCACGGGTTCGCCGGCGCTGTCCGCCCAATCATCACCGCATCGCAGCCCGTCTGCGCCACCATGGCGCAGGCATCGGCCGGCGTACGGATATCTCCATTCCCAATCACGGGAATCTTCACCGCATCTTTGACCGCGGCAATCCACTCCCAGCGGGCCTGTCCGCTATAACCCTGTTCGCGGGTGCGAGCATGCAGCGCCACCGCGCACAGCCCGCAGTCCTCCGCCATCTTCGCCAGTTCGACACAAACGATGTTGTCGTCATTCCAGCCGGCGCGGAACTTCACGGTGAACGGAATCGTAACCGCCGTCCGCACCGCCTCAAAAATCTTCCCGATGGCCGGCAGATCTCTAAGCAACCCGGAACCACCGTTGCACTTCACGACTTTTTTCGCGGGACACCCGAGATTGAGGTCCACCAGATCGAACCCCAGACCCTCAACCATCTTCGCCGCCTCAGCCATCACATAGGGATCGCTGCCAAAAAGCTGGGCCGAGATCGGATGCTCGTCCTCGTAAAAGTGCAGGTAGAGTTTAGCCTTCCGGTCTTTGGAGCGCAGGATGCCATCCGCCGAGGTGAATTCGGTCATGATCAGCCCGCACCCGCCCAGATTCCGAATGAAGCGCCGAAAGACGGTATCGGTCACCCCAGCCATGGGAGCCAGCACAGTCGCCGGGGCAATCCGCACATTCCCAATCGTCAATGAAGAAGGCACAGGCATAGCCTTGGCTTGTGTGGTTGCGGGCGGCCCGCCCGCACCGGGCGCCGGATTCTCCCAATACTTACGCACGCTTCTATTCTACCTGTCCCCTAAAAAAGAAAAGCCCCCGCCGATGCAGGGGCTTGAAAATCCGTGGCTGAAGTTACTTCTTCGCCGGTTCCGCTTTGGCCGGATCCGCCTTGGCATACTTCCGGCGGAAGCGCTCCACCCGGCCAGCGGTATCCATAAGCTTCTGCTTGCCGGTGAAGAAAGGATGACATTGCGAGCAGATTTCCACGTGGATGTCGCCTTTGTGAGTCGAGCGGGTCGTAAAACTGCTGCCGCAGGCACACATTACGCGAATTTCGTTGTAAGCGGGATGAATAGCTGCCTTCATAGGGTCTCCAAACTTTACTCGAGACATTAGATTCTAAAGGATTACCACAGGATTCAGCAACCTTGGGAGGCTTTGATTTCAGTAGCGCCGGCGTCCCGCCGGCTGTCCCGAGGGCATCTTGCCCTCGGATCGTGGAGTCAACCAGCAAGCTGAAAACCTTGGCCGAGCCCTGCTCGGCCCGGACGGGTCTGAGACCCGTCCCTCCACATTCTCTGCCCAAAGAAAAAACGGCAGGACCGACCTCCTGCCGTCTGGTTAGGAATCTGGGCCTACTTACTTACCGCGGTTGACCGCTTTCTTGAGTTCGGCTCCGGACGAAAACTTGGCGACTTTCCGGGCAGCGATCTTGATGGTGGCGCCCGTCTGCGGGTTACGCCCGTTGCGGGCTTTTCTCTGCGAGACGGAGAACGTGCCAAAACCAATCAGCGCTACTCGATCCCCTTTTTTCAGAGCAGAAGTGATGCTGTCGACAGTGGTGTCGATAGCCGTGGCTGCCGTGGCCTTGCTGATGTGGCAGCTAGCTGAGATTCGGTCAATGAGATCGGCTTTATTCATCTTCTCTCCTGGCAGGTTTCGTTAGTCCCCCAGCGCGCACAGGGGAGGGAGAAACGCACACTCGCTGAGTGGGGAAACCCGACAGCCTCATTTAGCTACCGTCTGAAGAGATTGTCAACTGTGGAAATCCGCGCGGGATGCCGACTTTGGGTCACCGTCCGGGCCGAGCCCGCCTCAGGCAAAGGAAAAGGCCACCCGCCCCGCCGGGGACGCCAGGAAAGTGGCTCTTCGGCCGAGAAAACCTTACATACGGACCCTTGTCCGTTCCATATCAGGAAAAACTATCGGGACGCTGGCATGATCCCCCGAGTGACACTTCTCTGCTGAACCGGTCTCAGACTGGGACTCGCCCGGGGCAAACTGCTCCGTCTCGGTCGAACCCGCCAGCGCCGTGGTGGAAGAGTTTCCGCTGGCAATCACCTGCGTCACCATATCGAAATAGCCGGTCCCTACAAAGCGCTGATGCTTCACCGCCTCATACCCGTACTGCTCCGCGCTGCCGAATTCCTTCTCCTGCAAGCGGGAGTAGGCGCTCATTCCGGACACTTTGTACGCCCGCGCCAGCTCAAACATGCTCAGGTTCAGAGCGTGGAAACCGGCCAGCGTGATGAACTGGAACTTGTATCCCATCTTTGCCAGTTCGGTCTGGAAGCGAGCGATGGTGGCGTCGTCCAGCTTCTTCTTCCAGTTGAACGACGGAGAGCAGTTGTAGGCCAGCATCTTGTCCGGATACCGAGCGTGGATGGCGTCGGCGAAACGCCGCGCGTCTTCCAGGTTGGGCTCCGAGGTTTCGCACCAGATCAGGTCAGCATAGGGTGCATACGCGATGCCGCGCGCGATCGCCGAATCCAACCCACCCTTGATACAGAAGAAGCCTTCCGTGGTGCGGTTGCCGGTGAGGAACTCGCGGTCCCGCGGATCGGTATCGCTGGTGAGCAGGTAAGCGCTTTGCGCGTCCGTACGCGCCATGATCAGGGTCGGCACTCCCAGGCAATCAGCCGCCAGCCGTGCTGCCACCAATTTCTGAATTGCCTCCGCCGTCGGCACCAGTACTTTTCCGCCCAGGTGTCCGCATTTCTTGGCCGAAGATAGCTGGTCTTCAAAGTGGACGCAGGCCGCGCCCGCTTCGATCATGGCCTTCATCAATTCGAACGCATTGAGGTTTCCACCGAACCCGGCTTCCGCGTCGGCGACGAGGGGTGCAAACCACTCGATTCCATTCTTCCCCTCCGCATGATGGATCTGGTCCGCCCGGGTAAGCGCCTGGTTGATCCGTCGCACCAGGTTGGGTACGCTGTCCGCCGGATACAAACTCTGATCGGGATACATTTGACCAGCGTCATTGGCATCCGCCGCCACCTGCCACCCGCTGACGTAAATCGCCTGCAGCCCAGCCTTCACCTGCTGGATGGCCTGGTTCCCGGTCATCGCGCCCAGCGCTGCGACATGCGCCTCGCCATGCAGCAGTTCCCAAAGGCGCTCCGCTCCATGCCGTGCCAGCGTGCACTCGATATACAGCGACCCGCGCAACTGCTCCACGTCCTGCACGCTGTAAGGCCGTGTAACCCCTGCCCACCGCGGATTTGAAGACCAGTCCATTGCAGCTTCTCCATTGTTTGTCATAAAAAGGGCCCCTGTATTTCGTAGCGTGCCGGCGTCCCGCCGGCTGTCGGGAGGGCGTCCCGCCCTCCCACTTTCAAATCGGATCAAACTCGTCATTCAGAATCATCGACTCACTAATCCGCCGGGCCTCGCGAAACGTCTCGACTGTCCCCAGATCGCGCCCCGGGTTCGCCACCAACTTTTCCAACTCCTCGTCAAACAATCGGGAAACCAGTTCCGGCGTATGCACCACAATCTTTCCATCGTCGGTCACCGGCACATGGCCGTTGTGCCGCAAGCGCTGCGCAATCATCAACCGGTAAATGCGATCGGTCGCGAGGTCTTCCATGTAACCATCCAGCAAGTTCGCGCCCTTGCCATTCAACACACCGTTTCGATAGCGGATAACAGTACGCACCGCCGCCCGCGTCCCCGCCAGCGTATGCTCGCCAACCCCCTTCGGCACCGGCCGCAGATTGGGATACCGCTCCGCCTGCGCCCGCCGCGCCTGCAACTGGTTGGGAAAAGGAAACTGCTCAATCGCGATTTGGTTCTGATCAGGATGCCCGGTCCACGCGCCATCCATCAGGCAGTCCGCCTCGTTCTTCTTGTCCTTCGCCAGCCCAGCCAGGGCGCGGCTATTCAGCTCGGCATCCTCACGGCTGGGAAAAAGCGCGGTCATACCGCCGACCGCCAACACGCCACGTTTATGACAAATCTCAGGCATAAGTTCTCGCAGGTTCTGGAAAAACGGAACGTGGGAAGGAATCGTATTGCGGTCCGGCAGCACCCACTCCGGATCATCCAGATTGAAATGGATCAGGCTGGCCATGTAATCCCAGCGCCCCAGGTTCAACCCGAGAATGTGGTCGCGCAGGTTATAGAGAAACTCCTCCATCTGAAAGGCCAGCGGGTGCGACTCCACCAGCGCCATGCACTTGATGTAATCGCGCGGCCATCCCCGGGCCTCGGCCAGCTCCTGAAACAGGTCCCGCCACCACAGGGCCTCCTCAGCCGACTCGGACTTCGGAATATAAAACGCCAGCGGATGTTTCAACTCCGCCGGATCAACCCGGTAAGCGATACTCGCTACATCGAATAGCGACGCCGATGTAAACTCCTCTCCAAAAATTCCACCCTGCTGAATGTGCAGGCCACGCGGCCGCGTCCATATCACCGTCGGCCGGGGCTCGATGCTCACTACTTTGTTCCGCGTCTTGTCGAAATAGGTCAGCGTGCCGCGCAGTGCCTTCAAAACGTTCTCCACGCCGATTCGCTGATGCTCCCATCCGTTCACTATGGAATCTTCCAGGTCGAGCATCACTCCGGGCGCGCCTGAGTTAAGCATCTTGACCACGAGATCTGCGTCGTCGGCTGGCCCCGTCATCTGGTTGCGCTGGTCCTGGCACCATTCCGGCAACTGGATTCTCCATCCTCGCCGCACCGCATCCCCAGGAAAGCGGTGCACCGGCTTTTCTCCCAGATGAGACTCTGCGAGGACCTCGTTCCGTTCTTCGATTAACGACCGCTGCCACGGAGCAAAGCGGCGATGGAGAGGAGCCAGAAACTCCAGAAACCCCTGAGGCAGGTCCTGCTTTGGCTCGAATGTCGCGGGCGGACGGTTCACCTGAAAGCCCTCCAGGATAACGTTGCTGAAAGAAAGAGTGGCCATCGCTGGTTTCAGCTCCTGAATCCAAATTTCGAGGGGGAAGAAATGGCCCATTCCCGGCGGCCATGGAGGCTGATTCTGTGCAGTTTTGCCCGCCCGGTCAAACGGAATGTTTGAATCGTGCTGATAACTTATATCTATCAGGCACCTTGTTATTGATAGTAATATGTTGTCAGCTCGGAGAACTGGGAACCAGAAACTAACAACTGGTAATTGAATTCCCACCGCTTAAAACTGAGCCATGGAAATCGACCAGATCAAGACCTTCCTCGCCGTCGCCACCTTCAGCGGATTTCACCGCGCGGCGGAGGGCCTGCGTATAAGCCAGCCCGCGGTCAGCGCCCGGATCAAGGCCCTGGAGGAATCGCTGGGAACGAGCCTGTTCTCCCGCTCCCGCAGTGGACTGACGTTGTCGGAAGCCGGCAGAATTCTCCGCCCCTATGCGGAAGAGCTATTGCGCACCGCATCGCTGGCCTCGCAGGCGGTGCATGAACTGAAACCCGCCAGCGCCGGCCCCCTGCAAATTGCGGCCGCACATTCAATCTCCGTTTACTTCCTGCCCGACTTTCTGAAGCGCTTTCAGCGGGTCTATCCCAAGGTCGTGATCTCCATTCGCGCCGGGCATTCCAAGGAAGTGCTGGAGATGGTGTTGAACCAGGAGGCCGAGATCGGATTGGCCCGCTCGCTGAATCATCCTGAGATTGAAACTCTGAGCCTGCGCGACGATCCGCTCCTGCTCGTAGGACACCCCAAACACGTCCCCACTCGCTCCCGTCGCGCCCGCCTCGAAGAGGTGGCCAACTGGCCGCTGGTCTTCTATGAGCGCGGATCGAGCGACTGGACTCTCACCCACGGTCTTTTCCGCCGCGCCGGCCTCGTACCGAACGTAGCGCTCGAAGTTGACACCATCGAAACCGCTAAGCGCATGGTAGACCGCGGCCTGGGCATGGCCTTCCTGCCTCAGCTCGCCGTGGGACAGGAACTGCGTTCCCGCAAACTTGCGACCATCAAGCTTATCGATGCCGAACCTCTGGGCCGAAGTCTCGACATCATTCACTCCCGCCACCGCCCTCTGCGAAAAGAGGCGCAGGCATTTCTCCAGGTCATAAGAGAAGCGGTCAAGGAATCCTCTACAATCAAGAGGAGCGGACGGCGCAATATTCGCCGCTCATGATTGCGGCGAAACCAACGCGCGGACTTTATTTCCTCAGCTCTCCACAACTGGGTCCACAACTGCACAGGATGTACACAGGCACACCGGCTTTGGCACTTGCGCAAAATGCATCCGCCGGTGCAAAGTTTAATTAAGGAAAAGAACCCAGGTCATGAAAGTTTCCGCGGACGTCTGTCCTTTGTGCGAAGGTACTGGCTGGAAATCGGTCTCTATCGGCTCCGATCGTCGTGTAACCCGATGTGATTGCCGCCTGCAGGCGCGTACCAGAACTCTGCTCGCCGCTGCTCGCATCCCCAAACGGTACGAACACTGCGAGCTATCGAACTTCGAGTTTGACGGCCCTCGTCAGCAATTGTTTCCAGCTCGCATGGCCGCTTGCAAATTTGTCGAGGACTATCCTATGGAGAGTAACGGTCTGCTGCTCATCGGAGATATCGGTGTGGGCAAGACCCACCTCGCCGTCGGCATTATCAAGGAGCTCTTGAGCAAGGGGATTGCGTGTCTGTTCTACGACTACCGCGAGTTGCTTAAGCAGATTCAGAACTCCTACAACGATTCCGTGAAAGCCACTGAACTGGATGTTCTGCGCCCGGTCTTCGAAACCGAAGTGCTGGTGCTCGATGAGCTCGGCGCGGTTAAACCGACAGAATGGGTGTGGGACACGGTCAGCCTGATTCTGAACACCCGCTACAACTCCAAGCGCACGACGATCATCACCACCAACTTTCCTGACCTCGGGGAACGTGAACGACATCGTAACGCCAACAGCCGAAGCCCAGAGGCTGCGAAATATTCGGCGGAGAAGGAGACGTTGGGCGACCGCATCGGTGAACGCATGCGCTCTCGGTTGCACGAAATGTGCCGCATCATCGAGATGGAGGGCGCAGATTTTCGCCGGATTCGCAGCGCCAGCTTCCGATAACTCTTAACTGAGAACCGAGAACAGATATCTGACAACTGTTCCTCATAAAAGCCACGGTCACCCACGGTATTGACCTCTCCGTCCTCTTCTTACTCAATTCCAACTAGAATGACCTCGTGCTGACCGAGCATATCGAGTTCACTCCTGATCGCGCCGAGGAAGCCTTCGCCGCTGCTCCGGCCGCGCCAGCCGTGTTCCTCCTGCGCGGCGACGGCTCTCGATCCGAGCCCTACGTCAGTAAGACAGCCAACCTGCGCCGCCGCCTGCAACGCCTCCTCGGCCCTCCTGACCAGACTCGCCGCCTGAACCTGCGCGACCGTGTACGCTCCATCGAATACACCGCCACCGGCTCCGACTTCGAATCCGGCTTTCTCCTGTATCGCACGCTGCGCATCGCTTTCCCGAAGACTTATTCTGACCGTCTGCGCCTGCGTTTCGTCCCACTGATCAAGCTGCATATGGAAAATGAATTTCCACGCGCGTCCATCACCACAAGGCTGGGACGTCCGGGGGGACGTTCTCTCTACTACGGCCCATTCCCCTCGCGCACCGCGGCGGAAAAGTTTGCCAACGATTCGCTCGATTTCTTCAAGATGCGCCGTTGCGTAGACGATCTCCATCCCGATCCACAATTTCCCGGCTGCATTTATTCCGAAATGAAAATGTGCCTCGCACCATGCTTCAAAGGCTGCACCGACGCGGAGTACCAGGCCGAGGTCGGCAGAGTGCAGTCCTACTTCGACAGCTGTGGAGGCTCCCTGGTGCGAGAGATAACTGTGCAGCGCGACCAGGCATCATCCAGTCTTGATTTTGAAAACGCCGCTGCTTTGCACGCCAAGGTTGAAAAGCTCAAGCCGGTGCTCGGTCAGCTTCCCGAAATCGTGCGCCGCATCGATCAGCTCACTGCAATCATGGTGCAGCCGTCAGCCGTCCCTGAATCGGTGGCGTTCTTCGCGGTCGATGGCGGCCTCATCAACGGCCCCCTCACGTTTCCCATCCAAGCCACGGAGCACACAAAATCGCAATCAATGGAATCTCGCGTACAGGCCGCCCTGGCGACACTTTCGCCCGCGGAATCGAAAACCGCCCTCGAAACCATGGAGCATCTCGCGCTGCTCAAACGGTGGTTTTACCGGAGCACTCGCGCGGGAGAAATTTTCTTCGCTGACACTAAAGGCGGGCTGCCGCTCCGCCGCCTGGTGCGCGGCATTGCGCGCGTCTATCGCGGCGAAAAGCCCGAGACTACGGCACCGCACATCGAGGACAGGGTGACCGGTTCTCCCTAGCCGGCCAGTGATAAACTGTTCCAGCAAACAATCAGTCTTCAGTCTATGGAGAAATAACAATATGGCGGACGCCAAAGTTCTATCCAATCAAAAGACAATCCTGTCCAATCAGGCGACGATCATAAAAAACCAGAAAGCGATCCTGGCCAACCAGCTTGCCATCGTGAAGAACCAGAAGACCGTCCTCGCCAATCAGGGCATAATCAAAAAGAATCAATCCGCTCTCGATGACATCCTGAAAAATCAAAAGCTGATTCTCGCCGCCGTCACCCGGTAGCACATCGCATCCACCTCCATGTAGGGGCAGAGCCTGTCCTGAGCGCAGTCGAAGGATGTCCTGACCTGCCCGGGCCGAGCCTCGCTCGGCAGGTCGACACAAGGTCTCTCGACTTCGCTCGGGATGACCCAGCTTACACGTTTGACTTGCCTACACCGTAGACATACCATGTGCCCGGCCCGAGCCCGGTGGGTTCAACGCAACTTCAAAGACAAGGAAAGAGGAACATCGAATGAGAAGAAACTCAGCACTGGCCGTGGTAATTCTCCTGCTCGTCTGTGTAGCGTCGAGCGCCGCTTTCGCGCAAAAGACAACTGTGCTACGTGTGGTCGTGGTCAAGACTGACAATCCCGCTGCCTACGCTCAGGAAATCGAAAAGGGCAGGCAAGTCATGAAGAGCCTGGGAGTGCAGGCCACGACACGCGTGTGGCAGGCCAGATTCGCCGGACCGGAAGCCGGCGCCGTGGTTGTGAGCATCGAGTACCCCAGCCTGGACGCCTTTGCCGACGCCTACAAAAAAACCAACGCCAGCACTGAATACCAGAATTGGCTGAAGGACCTCGACAAAATTAGAAAGATCGTCTCCGACAGTCTCTACACCGAATGGTAGCCGCGTAAGATCCCATTCGTTCAACCAAAGCATTCGAGACTGGAGTATTCGAAACCAAGGTGTCGGAACCAGAAATCGAAGTCCGAGGGTGCGAAACCCAAGGGTGCCCCACCCTAATTTCGCGCTTTTTGCGAAATTAGGGTGGGGATTTTGACCTTAAAGATTCAGACCTACCCAGGTCTGTCATCCCGAGCGGCTTGCCTGCATCGTCACAGGCACGAATAGGGATCGAGCAAAGGCAGTTGTCTATGACAGTAGTCGCGCACCCACCCTTTCGCACAAAACGCGAAAGGATGGGGCACCCCCGGATCGGCGAAGAGCGTTACTTGCCCTTCAGTCCGTCCCGCCAGGCCATGACTTCGAGTTCGACCCGGACTGCGTCCTGGACAGCAATCACAGGCCGCGCCTCCATCTGAAATGCCGGAAGCATCGAGCAAAACTTGTGCACCGCCAGCGGATCGTCGCAGTCCACCAGCAAATGTCCACCCCAGTCGCCCACCCGCACGACGAAGAACTCGATCTTGAAATTAGCTGGCGCCTTCCACTGCCCAAACACCTCAAGGATTCGCTTCTGGGCATTCTCGTACTCCGCAGGCGACCCTTGCGGCCGTTCGTTCCAGCTGATCACATATTTCATCTCATCTCCTTGTATGTGGAAAATGTTCTGAGCGATCAGAACCGCTAGAGTCTACTCCTAGCGGCATCTGGAATTGGGAAAGCTGTGGACGGCAGCATGAGGCAGGAGATTGAGGGAGTTCGGGGGGGGTGCCCCATTCTAATTTCGCGCTCTTTTGCGAAATTAGAGTGGGGAGTTTGACTTTCAGTTCGAGCTCCCCAACCGCATTGACCAAGTGAGCGAAGTCTTTTAGCGCAGCCAAGCTCAACGCTCTCAACCGGCATGAGCCACTGACTTCTTCCGCGGCGCTCTTCTCCCCACCGCGCAACAAATTCCATCCTTCCATATACTGCGCGAACTTATGCCCCTTCCGCGGCGTAAGGTTCAGAGACACATTCGCCTCCACCACATCAAACGGGAATGATGTACCACATATCAATCGGCACCAGATACACAGCGAAAAAGTCCATCTTCCCCCGCGGATAGCGCTCCTGCTTCGGCCCGGTAATATTGCAGGTGTACGCCTCCCCTGCGGCGGATCGTCGTCGACTTCACCTGGATTCGCAGAAACCTTCCATTCTGTTCCACTCCCACGTCATAACTGGCCGAGTCGCCATGCGGCCTGCGACACATTCAACCCCCGGTCCGCCGCCCGCGCCATAAAACAAAGTTCCGCCCACTCGCCGCGTTGCTTTCAGTCTTCTTCGTGCTTCCATGTCTTTTGCATGTCCACTCCTTTAATTCGAAATGTCACCCCCAAATAGAAAACGCGGCCACCATGGGCCGCGCACATTCGATGCCTTAATTCAATCTTATCAACCCGACGCCCAGAAATGGGACACCCCACCCCGATTTATATCTCCCACCGTTCCCTTGGCTGAAGGACATTTGCTTCCTGACAAACAGAAAAGGGCCACGGCGCGCCGTGACCCCCTCACAGTCCGGACAAGTTGTACTACCGCAAACTAGTTGCTACTACGCCACTTTCGTGCCAGTTACAGTTTTACGAACACCCGCTCGTACTCCCGCAGCTCCCGCACCGGTAGCAGCTTCCGTTGCGGGTCATGATGGATCCGCAGAAGCTGCAGGTGGGGGCGTCGCCCAGGTCAATGAGTCCGGCGAGAGCGTCGGCGGCGTGGACTGAACCGGGCGTCGGACCTCGGACTTCGGACCTCTGGTCGGCCACCACGGAGCCGCTTGCCTCTCCTGAGGTCTGAGGTCCGACGGCCGACGTCCGCATTTTGAGGTTTTCGAACAGCATGCCCTGCTGGCCGGTGAGGAAGCGCAACTGCAGCCAGCGGAAGATGTAGTCCATGATCGACTTGGCGAAGCCGATGTCGGGATTGCTGGTCCAGCCGCTGGGTTCGAAGCGGGTGTGGGCAAACTTTTCGCAGAACAGTTTCAGCGGCACGCCGTGTTGCAGCGAGATGGAGACGGCCAGAGCGAAGCTGTCCATCAGGCCGCTGACCGTGGAGCCTTCCTTGGCCATGGTGATGAAGAGCTCGCCGGGCTCGCCGTCGGGATAAAGGCCGACGGTGATGTAGCCCTCGTGTCCGCCTACATTGAATTTGTGAGTGATGGAGGCGCGCTCTTCCTGCAGCTTGTGGCGGACGGCGCGCGGCGGAGCGTTGAGATTTTCTTCTTCGACGTGCGAGGTGGCAGCCACGGCGGCTGCTGCATCGCCCTTCTTGCTCAGCGCGGTCGCGGTGCCGGACGCGCTCAGCGGTTGCGACTTCTTGCATCCATCACGGTAAACGGCCACAGCCTTCAACCCCAGCTTCCATGCCTGGAGATAGGCTTCCATGATGTCTTCGACCGAGGCATTCTCCGGCAGGTTCACTGTCTTAGAGATGGCGCCGGAAATAAAAGGTTGCGCCGCCGCCATCATTTTCAGATGGCCCATGTAATGGATCGAGCGCGTGCCCTTGGCCGGCTTGAACGAGCAGTCGAAGACCGCAAGATGGTCGTCCTTGATATCGGGCGCGCCTTCGATGGTGCCGGTGGCGTCAATGTAGCTGACGATCTTGTCGGCTTCGTCGTGATCGTATCCCAGCTTGAACAGCGCAGTCGGGACCGTGTTGTTCACGATCTTGATCATGCCGCCGCCCACCAGCTTCTTGTACTTCACAAGAGCCAGATCCGGCTCGATGCCCGTGGTGTCGCAATCCATCATGAATCCAATTGTTCCTGTTGGAGCTAGAACAGTGACCTGGGAATTGCGGTAGCCGTGTTTTTCGCCGTTGGCCAGGGCTTCGTCCCAGCAGTCTTTGCTGGATTCGTAGAGTGGGCCGGGGACGTTTGTTCTTGTTGATGTTATTCACCGACGCCCGGTGCATGCGGATTACGTCGAGGAACGGCTCGCGGTTGATGTACCAGCCGGGGCAGGCTCCTCCGGGCATGACGTTTGCGCCGAGGTTGGTTTCGGCCAGGCCCTTCTGTGTGGGCTCGGTGGCTGGCACCAGCGCCGGGCATGACTCGGCGATGCGTGAGGATTGCAGATACGCTTCGCCGCACATGATTGCGGTGACGCAGGCAGCGTAGTCGCGTCCGGCGTCGGAGTCGTAGGGGAGGCCGGCGGCCATCAGCAACGCGCCGAGATTTGCATAGCCCAGGCCCAGCGGACGGTAATCGTGCGAATTCTTGGCGATCATTTCCGTCGGGTAGCCGGCGTTGTCGACCAGGATTTCCTGCGCGGTGATCAGGACATCCACCGCGTGGCGATAGGCTTCCACGTCGAACGTGCCGTTGGGCGCGAACTTCAGCAGGTTCAGGCTGGCCAGGTTGCAGGCGGAGTCGTCGAGGAACATGTATTCCGAGCACGGGTTGCTGGCGTTGATGCGGGCCGTGTTCTTCGACGTGTGCCAGCGATTGACCGTGGTGTCGTACTGCATGCCGGGGTCGCCGCAGCGCCAGGTGG
The DNA here is from genome assembly GCA_963813645.1 of Terriglobia bacterium. Classification (GTDB taxonomy): domain Bacteria; phylum Acidobacteriota; class Terriglobia; order Terriglobales; family Acidobacteriaceae; genus JAIQFF01. The sequence continues at coordinate 27,916 of CAWEZS010000007.1, read as the reverse complement.
CGTCGGAGATCCTGTACAGCAGATCTTTGGCTTTGAAGTTCTGCATGGGGCGTCCGTCTTTGACGGCGCGGGTGGTGAAGCCGTTGTCGCGCAGGACCGAGTACATGAAGTCATCGGTCACGCGGACGGAGTTGTTGGCGTTCTGGAAGAAGATGGACGAGTAGGCATCGGAATCGGGAGAAGAACCGTCGTATCCCGAGGCGATCAGAGCGTGCGCTTTGGCTTCTTCTTTCGACTTGCACTCGATGAAGTCGACGATGTCCGGGTGGTCGATGTTGAGGATGACCATCTTGGCGGCGCGGCGCGTCTTGCCGCCTGACTTGATGACGCCGGCGAAGGCGTCAAAACCCTTCATGAAGCTGAGCGGACCGCTGGCGGTGCCGCCGCCGCTCAGGCCTTCCGTCGAAGACCGCAGCGAAGAAAGATTGGTGCCGGTGCCTGATCCCCACTTGAAGAGCATGCCTTCGGTCTTGGCAAGAGTAAGGATGGAATCGAGCGAGTCCTTCACCGAGTTGATGAAGCAGGCCGAGCATTGCGGCGTCTTGTAGCCGGTGACGCCGAATTCGACACGCGCGCTGGCCGGGTTCCAGTGCCAGTTCTGGGCGTCGGAGTTGGGCTCGATGCGGTCGCATCCCACGTTGAACCAGACCGGCGAATTGAAAGCGGCGTACTGGCGCAGCAGGATGTGCGCGAGCTCGTCGTGGAAAGTTGCGCCGTCTTCGGGCGTCTTGAAATAGCCCTGCGACATGCCCCAGTCGCGGATGGTCTCGGCGACGCGAGTCACCAGGGCGCGGACTCCGCTTTCGCGCTCGGGCGTGCCCAGCGTGCCGTGCAGATACTTGCTGGCGACAATGTTGGTGGCAGTCACCGACCAGTCTTTGGGGACTTCGACGTCCTTCTGCTCGAAGATGGCATTGCCCTTGGCGTCCGTGATCAGGGCAGTGCGCTTCTCCCATTCGATTTCGTCGTAGGGAGAAACGCCGGTCTTGGTAAAGAAGCGGCGGAAGTTGAGGCCCGGGGCTTTCTTGCTGGGGGTGACGGTGCTTACCGGGGCCGCGATGGTCTCGGAGGTTACGGGGGCTCCTGCTTTTACCTCTGCCATTTCTGTATCTTCTTTCCCTTTGGATTTCTCAGTCTAGTATCGCGCAACGTTAAAGCGTTTTTAAAACCAGTTTTTAGTTTTCAGTTCTCTGTTCCCAGTTCGGTGATGCCTGATGTTGTTTCAAGCGAAGACGACAGCCAGCGCTGCAATGCTGCATAGGCGGCGTGGCGTTGGGTTGCGTCTTCCATGACTGCATAGCGGGCGAAGCAGCGACCGGTGGCCATGCGTTCGCGCAGCGGGTTGCCGGGCAGAAACAACCGGCCGAGGGCCATTCCCAAGTCATCGGCTTCCGAGATTTGGAACAGGGCCAGCATGCGTTTGCCGGCGGCTCCGGGAGCTACGATTTCTTCCCCCAGGGCGAACACTCCCGGCTTGCTGGACATAAGTACGAGGCTAAAACTGTCGGCACAACGCAGCCATCGAGACCACTGCACACGGCGGTAGTCGAACGAAGTTTCCACTCCGTGGCGTGCGAATGACTCGCTGACCATCCGCTCCAGACCTTCCATGCCAATCCTCAATTTCCAGCCTCGAGAGAAAGGGATTGCGAGCCCTTATTTCGAGGCATTTTCCACAGCCTGGCTTTGTCAACTGTCGTCGCTCCCTCGGGAGGAGTTCAGCAAACTGCTTACGGAGAACGAGGGAACGGCCACCGCACTACAATCCCGCCCAAGAACGGGAACCAACCTGTCAATCTGGCAAGGCCGGCGCCCGGTCACCTCAACCTGAGCCCCGATCCTTTGTTTTCTTACTCTTGCCCGGCAATACCACGCCCTCGTTTCCGGAGGCGTTCAAAGCCTTATGGGATGCAAACAGTACGCCCGTATGTTGGGGCTGTCAAGAGGGTATCCCTATATATTGTATCTCAGTCTTAGCAAGTGGGATGCTGCCCCCTCCGTCCCCTTTTTCCACAAGGCGACGTGATTCGTTGAAAAGTCAGGTGGCACATTGCTGATGTGCCACCCCGGATGTGCCCTTGTTCGTATTTTCCGTGGCCTGCCAGGTCGCGGTCCAAGATTCTCCGGCCGCTCACGCCAGCATCTCAGCTCGTGCCGAGGTCCGGCGTTTCAGATCTGAAAGAGAAAAATCTCGTCTGTCCAGCAGGGGCCACTTCTCAACGGCGGGACCCATGGCTACGTAGACATCCTCAAAAATTTCACGGGGCGCGATCCTCTGCGTGCCGTCCGAGGATTCCACAAGATAGTCGCCTCTTTGTCCGCGATGTTCACGCCCGAGCGCATCCCGGAACTCCAGGGGACCGGTGAGCTGCCTGGCTCGAATCAGAAATCGCGTCCGATAGACTTGCCACTCGTTTTCTACTTTCCTCACTTTATTCCACCCTTGGGGGAGGGAATATCACTGGGAATTATTTGTAAGCGAAACGCAGTGTTGCTTGGCTGGATTTTCTGTGAAGGTGAAAAGAAATCTACGCGTGATCGGCGGCGCGGTCAATCCCAAATTTTTGTGCAATTCTAGAATTGCTGTGCGGGAATTTCTGCAGGCGTTGCGAAACTGCAGAATCAGTGAAGACTCGCTACTGGAGCGATGATGCGGCCTGTCTTACCGTCGCGAGTTGGAGGAGTTGCGCGAATCGCGACAATAAATTTCCACAAGCGAAAACCCCGAAGGGGCTCGTGGACGCTGCCCAGCCTCACGTCGTACACTCCTTTTCGCATTTCTATGCGGGACGACGGCAATCTACGCGGCCAGGGCCAGTTTCCGGCTACGCGCTGGTCACTCATCGTGGCTGCGCGCAGCGCCGTGCCGAAGGAACGACAGCGCGCGCTTGAAATCCTGACCGCGGCTTACTGGAAGCCCGTCTACAAATACATTCGCCTGCGGTGGGACAAGGACAACGAGCAGGCCCAGGATCTGACGCAGGATTTCTTTCTGCGTATTCTGGATAAGGATTTTCTCGCGCGCTACGACCCGCAGCGGGCCCGCCTGCGAACTTTTCTGCGCGCGTGCGTAGACCACTTGATCGCCAATGAAGACAAGGCTGCGCGGCGCTTGAAGCGCGGCGGTGAGATGCAGTTTCTGTCACTCGATTTCGAATCCGCGGAAGGAGAGTTGCGGCAGATCGAAATCCCTTCGCCGGACTCAATGGATGATTTTTTTGACCGCGAGTGGGTGCGCAGCGTTTTCGGCCTGTCCCTCGAGCGCTTGCGTCAGGAATGTGAAGAGCGCGGCAAACAGATGCACTTTCGCCTGCTTGAGTTCTACGACATTGACGAAGCCGGCAAAGAGCTGACCTATGAACAGGTCGCACAACGATTTGAATTGAAGACCACCGACGTTACAAACTATCTGGCATACGCGCGCCGCGAGTTTCGCCGGATCGTGCTGGAACAATTGCGCGAGATGACGGGGAGCGAAGAGGAGTTTCGCCGCGAAGCGCGCACCTTGCTGGGAATCGACACGCCATGAAGTGGCTTTCAGACCAGGCATTGGACCGGCTCCGCGTGGCGGCCGACGTGCCCGACCTCAGCGGTACGGGGTATGTGCTGCTCGACAAGCTGGGTGCAGGCGGCATGGGCAGCGTCTTTCGCGTGCAAGACACGGCCCTGGGCCGGCAAGTCGCGCTCAAAGTGCTCGCGATTGTAGACTCCGGCGGGGAATTCAGCGCTCGTTTGCTGCGCGAGGCGAAGATCATCGCGCAGCTTGAACATCCAGGAATTGTCCCGGTGCACGACGTCGGCACGCTGCCCGATGGCCGGGTCTTCTACACCATGAAGCTGGTGCAGGGCCGGCGGCTCGATCAGCGGCGCGAGGAACTGGGAGGCCTTCCCGAACGTTTGCGAACCTTTCAAAAAATCTGCGAAGCGGTCGCATTCGCACACGCTCATCAAGTTTTGCATCGTGATCTAAAGCCGCAAAATATCATGGTCGGAAAATTCGGCGAAGTGCTGGTCATGGACTGGGGGCTCGCCAAACTACTGAATGCCGAAATGCCGGCAGAGTCGGATCCAGCTCCGACGATTCGCTCGCAGAGATCCTCTTCCGACGCAGACACCGCCGAGGCCGACACCGCGCACGGCGTGGTTCTGGGCACACCCGGCTACATGGCGCCGGAGCAGGCCCGCGGCGATGCCGCAGCGGTGGGGCCACGCGCGGACGTGTATTCGCTGGGGGCAGTGCTCAGGTTTTTGCTGGACGAATGCGGCCCAGTACCTAAGTCTTTATCGGCAATTGTCAGCAAAGCGACGGCGGAAGAAGCACAACAGAGATATGGATCGGTGGAGGAACTGGCGAACGACGTTGCGCACTACCTGAACGGATTGCCGGTCAATGCCTATCCCGAGAGTCCGCTGGCGCGACTGTGGCGATGGGTGGTCAAGAACAGCGCATGGATTCTGCTGATCGTTGCGTATCTGGTGATGCGGGCACTGTTCGTGCTGTGGCGGGGACGGTGAGTCTCGCGGTCATGGTGCCCGAAATTGACAGTGTCATCCTGAGCGTAGCTCGTCCATTCGCTAGCGAATGGACGGGCGGAGTCGAAGGACCCCTATGATCTTGACGGGCTCCTGGAGCCGGAAGGTATTTTGCTGACAGCTACCGTGGAACTGATAGGGGTCCTTCGACTGCGTAGCTGCTTCGCTTCGCGAAGCGGCCACTTCGCTCAGGATGACAACGTAAAGGATTTGCAGCGCAGCCCCTAAAGGATTTGAGCGCTGCGTTGAATAAGACGCTAGCGGGCAAGCGGCTCGCAAGGAGAGCATATGAACAAGATCGTGCTGGGACTGCTGGTGGGTGGAATTCTAGGCATATTTGACGGGTTGAGCGCGTGGTTCACACCCGCGGTGCGGGCCCAACTGTTGGGCATCGTCATTGGGTCCACGGTGAAGGGACTGATCGCAGGCATTCTCATTGGCTACTTCGCGAAGAAAGTAAATTCCCTGATGCTGGGACTGCTATTCGGGTTGAGCATTGGATTGCTGCTGGCTTACGCCGTGGCGGCCATGCCGGACCCGACCGGCAAGCATTACTACTTCGAAATCATGCTTCCGGGCGGCATCGTGGGAATGATTGTCGGTTACGCCACCCAGCGCTTCGGACAGTCCATGCAGTTGGCCCGCAAGTAACAAATGTCTGGACGGGCACTCTTGCCTGGCGTGGGTGCTGGCGCAAGGCGATGACAGTGTGCTGATTCCTAGCACCAAGCGGCGTCTGTCGTTTCCGCCCTGAGGTCTGCGCAGAGCCCAAGATCGTGGACTTCCGTTCAGCTTATAGGGGTCCTTCGACTCCGTGGCTGCTTCGCTTCGCGAAGCGGCCACTCCGCTCAGGATGACAGGGTGTTGGAAGCAAAGACTAAGGGCGGCTTGTGGCCGCCCTGGCTGTTGCTGAAGTCTGAAGTCCGAGGTCTGAGATCCGACGTCCGCTCTACGCTGGAGCCGGCCTTTCGCCGCCTTTGGCCCGTCCGGGTTGCAGGTCTGGCTTGATGACCTGCTGTACGCCGTCATCGGGCTTGACTGGAGGAACGATCTTCGGCAGTTCCTGACCGTCAATGATCATCTTGATCTGGGCCGCGTCCAGCACTTCGCGCTCGATCAGCGCCACTGCAATTCGAACCAGCACTTCGCGGTTGGCTTCCAGCAGGTCCTTGGCGGAATCGTAGCCGCGTTTGACCAGCTTTTGTACTTCGGCATCGATCTTGACTGCGGTGGCTTCGCTGTAATCGCGATGCTGCGCGATTTCGCGGCCCAGGAAAATCTGCTCTTCCTTCTTGCCGAAGGTCAGCGGGCCCAGGTCGCTCATGCCCCACTCGCAAACCATCTTACGGGCAAGTTCGGTGGCGCGCTCGATGTCATTGCCGGCACCGGTGCTCATCGAATTCAGGAACATCTCTTCTGCAAGACGGCCGCCCATCAGGATGGCAATCGAGGTTTCGAGATAGTTCTTGTAATAGTTGTGCCGGTCGTCGGTGGGTAACTGCATGGTGACGCCGAGAGCCATTCCACGAGGAATGATGGTCACTTTGTGCAGCGGATCGGAATGAGGCAGCAGGGCTGCGACCAGCGCATGGCCGGCCTCGTGATAGGCCGTGTTCTTCTTTTCCTCATCTGACAGCAGCATGGACTTGCGCTCCACGCCCATGAGGACTTTGTCCTTGGCCAGTTCGAAGTCGTACATCAGCACGGCTTTGCGGTTCTGCCGCGCGGCCGCCAGGGCCGCTTCGTTCACCATGTTGGCCAGGTCTGCGCCGGAGAAGCCCGGGGTGCCGCGGCCCAACACGAACAGATCTACATCGTCGGCCAAAGGAATCTTGCGGGTATGTACGCGGAGGATTTCTTCCCGGCCGCGCACATCGGGACGGCTCACAACCACCCGGCGATCGAAGCGTCCGGGGCGCAGTAGCGCGGGATCGAGGACGTCGGGGCGGTTGGTGGCGGCCATCAGGATGACGCCTTCGTTGGACTCGAAACCGTCCATCTCGACCAGCAATTGATTTAGCGTCTGCTCGCGCTCGTCATGGCCGCCGCCCAGGCCGGCGCCGCGATGGCGTCCAACGGCGTCAATTTCATCAATGAAGATGATGCAGGGGGCGTTTTTCTTACCCTGCTCGAACAGGTCTCTAACTCGGCTCGCGCCCACGCCTACGAACATTTCTACGAAGTCAGAACCCGAAATCGAGAAGAACGGCACGTTCGCCTCGCCAGCGACTGCACGGGCCAGAAGGGTTTTGCCGGTTCCCGGAGGTCCGACCAGCAGCACGCCTTTAGGAATACGCCCGCCCAGCTTCTGGAACTTCTGCGCTTCGCGGAGGAATTCGATGATTTCTTTCAGCTCTTCTTTGGCTTCGTCTACGCCGGCCACATCTTTGAATGTGACTTTTTTCTGCTGCATGGAGAGGAGGCGGGCGCGGCTCTTGCCGAAGGACAATGCCTTATTGCCGCCGGTCTGCATCTGGCGGATCATGAAGAACCACAGGGCGGCAAGCAGGATCAGCGGCGCCCAGGTTCCCAGCAATTGAAGAGGCCAACTGCCACTGGTGATATCGCGGACGGTCATGGCGACGTCCTTATCACGCAGGGTCTTGATCATGTCGGGATAGTTTGACGGGGCGGTGGTGTGGAACGCGGAACCGTCGTTCTTGTACTTGCCACGTACTTCCTGACCCGTAATGGTGACCTCTTTCACGTTGCCCTGGTCCACATCGGTCAGGAACTTTGAGAAAGTCACTTCCGTGTCTTTTTGTCCCGCACTTCCGGCTTTCATGACCTGCCATAGCAGGAAGGCCGAAAGCACGATCACCAACCAGAAAACCACCGTCTTGACTGTAGAATTCACCGAAGACTCCTGAGAAAATTACGCCGCACACCTAAGCCCGAGCCGATGGCGCTGCTGCACCTAAGTTAGATGCTCAGCCCGGGGTTTTGGATTGGACAAGTCGTAAACTCGTATTCTAACCGTTCCGGGGGGAAAAAAGTCGGCGTTCTGCGGATGACTTAAGTCACGGGGTCACATCAGCTTGCCGCGCCGATAAAGGGCAGATTCCGATTGGTTTGCTCGGGCGAACCCAATCCGTAACCTACCAGGAAGGCCTCATCCACCAAAAAGCCGAAATAGTCGGGCTGCAACTGGACCCTGCGGGCCGATTGCCGGTCGAGGAGCGTGGCCAGCTTTACGGAGGCCGCGCCCCGGGCCTTCAGATCACTCATCAGAAACTCGGTGGTAATTCCGGAGTGCACCAGGCCCTCGACCACCAGCAGATTCTGGCCGCGAATGTCGGGCTCGTGGCTGAAGAAAATCTCCAGTACGCCGCCGGAGCCATCCTCTTCATGGAGTTGATACTTGGGCTTGATGAACTGGCAGATCACGGGAACCTCTAGCGCCCGCGCCAGGTCGGCCATGAAGATGAAGCCGTTCTCCAGCAGGGCCAGCAAGTGGATGGACTGGCCGCGGTAATCGTCGGAGATCTGGCGGCCCATCTCGCGCACCCGCTTCTGGATCTGTTCGGTGGAGATCACCGTGCGCAATTGCGGAGCTCTTGCGATCTCATTCATGCTTGGCGTCCTCCCGGCTGGGCAACTCGCGAATCACCAGGGCCTCGTGATCGCCGTCCCCGGGACGCAAGCGCGCCGGCGTGGGAAAGCCGCGGACCCACACAATTTCCTGTCCGCTCACTACGACCGGCCAGAGCTTGCGCTCGGTTCCGGAAAGCTTGCGCTCCTGTAGCAGTTCCTTGATCTTTCTCGGAGCCTTGCTATGAGCCGGCCAATAGCGGTCCCCCGCGCGCCAGTTGCGCACGGTTAACTCCTGTTGCAGCAATGCCGGATTGAGCATGTGGTCGGGATTATAACCTGAGGCTGCGCTCCCCGGAACCCGCGCGACCTCAAAACATGCCCCCGTTTCGGGGACACGAATCGTGCCGGGTACTGCCAACTTGTGTTCATAGTCGGAATTCCCGGAGGCTGCCGGGCTCGGCGGGGCAAATTGCAATCCATCCCTGGTGACGAAAAGCAGCCAGCCCTCCGGCAGCATGGCAGATCGGGGACCACGGTGGTCGAGCTGAAGAATTGCTTCCACGTGGCGGAACTCCAGGTTCAAGCCAAGAGACTCAGCCGCCGCCCTGACCACTCGCCGCCGCAGGGCCAGAGGCAATGCCGCCAGTCCAGCCGGTTTGAGGATACGGGTCTCCGCCTGCCACACCTCCGGCAGCGCTCGTGAAACTTCCTTCTGCCAGTACTCTTCCTCCGATCGCGCAATGTCGGCCGTCTCCCCCAGAGTTTCCCGCAGTGCCGGGTTCAGAGTGCGCTCGAGCCTGGGCACGATTCCGTGGCGCACCCGGTTGCGCGCGTGGCGCAGATCACGGTTGCTGGAGTCCTCGCGCCAATCCTGGCCAATTTCTCCCAGATAGTCTTCCAAAAGTTTGCGCCGAGTCGTCAGCAGCGGCCGAACCACTGAGAACTGAGAACCCTGAACTAATAACTGGGGATAAATCCCCGCCAACCCGCGAGTGCCAGCCCCGCGAACGATTCTAAGCAAAACAGTTTCAGCCTGATCGTCCAAAGTATGACCGGTGGCAATGCGGTTCAAATTGTTGGCCTCAAACAACTGCCGGAAATATCTGGTAGCGAAGTTGGCGTGCAGCGGCCTCGGTGCTGAGGTGGTGGCTGCGGGCGTGGGCAGCGACATCGCCAGTGCCGGCAAACAATTCAAGGTTGTGCCGCTGGGCCAGTTGGGTGACGAACTGCTGGTCGGCGTCGGACTCTTCTCCCCGCAACTGGTGATTGAAGTGGACGACCGAAAGAACAATGCCAAGTTCCGGGCGCAATTCGAACACGATTCGCAGCAGGGCTACGGAATCAGCTCCGCCTGAAACGGCGACACCAACGCGGTCGCCGGCGTGGAGAAGTTCCTCGCGACGGATGTAGTCGAAGACGCTTTGGGGCAGGGCTGCGCACGGGAACATACTACATCGGGGGTTGCAGCCCTTTGAGAACGTGACGGGACAATGACTGTCACGCCCCGCCATCAACTTGCACTATTGGTTGTCGGACAACACGCGCCGAAGCTCTGACGCGATTCCCAGGAGCTTCGGGCTTTCCGTGTTGTCCAGCAATACGATTAGTTCTTTGCGTTTCGGAATGCGCTGTATTACCGACTGAAATCCGAAAATCGCTCCGCCATGCATGAGTACGGCCTCCCCCGCGTTGGGCGAACCGGGACTGGGAACAAGAATTCCCCAACCGAACCCATAATTTTCAAGATTCGGTTTGAACAGCATCTCCCGCAAACTTGTCGGTAACAACCGCTCGCCGTACAACCCTTGGTCCCACAACAGAAGATCACCCACGGTTGAGTACAGCGCTCCGGCAGCGTATGGAATCGACATGTCATAGAAACGGGCATTATGTAAGCCATCGCTGGAACGTTCGTAGCCAGCAGCGCGGTGAGGAACTATCGTTTCGGCATGGGCATAACCGGAATTGGTCATGCCCAGGGGGGTGAAGATGCGGTCTTTTAAGAGATGCTCATACGAACTGCCGGAAATCTGTTCGAGAATTGCGCCGAGCAGGAAATAGCCGGAGTTGCTGTAATGGAAGCTGGTTCCCGGCTCAAATTCCAGATTCCCGCTGCAATACTGTTGGGCAAACTCTTTGACGGTGTACCGTGTTCGACTCGCTGGACCTTCCAAAAAGCCAGGGGCGGTTATGAAATTCGGGATGCCCGAAGTGTGAGAGAGCAACTGCCGGATACTGACACGGTTCCCCGTGTCCTTGCGGTAGTAGGGCAGGTAGTCTGCAACGTGGCCGTCGAGGTCAATTTTCCCTCCTCTTACGAATTGAAGGACCAGCAGGGCCGTGAATTGCTTAGTCATCGATCCGATTTCAAATTTAGTCTGCAGATCGTTAGGGACCTTCCATTCGAGATTCGCGTACCCAAACGCGTGTTGATACAAAATGCGGCCGTCGCGGGCGACCAACACAGAACCGCTGAAGTCTCCGGCGGCAGCGTGTAAGACCATGACTTTGTTTATCTTAGCTGCCGTGGTCTGTTTTTCCTGCTGCGCTGAAGCGAGCATCGCCGCGACGAGTACGAAAGAAAGAAGAGAAGAAGCTCGGGAAAGTCTCAAAGCAAGGTTCTCCATCTGGGTGCTCGGAAAAGAATACGCCGGGGCGCAAGCTTGGTCACGGACGAAGCGGCAAAATCTGCCATAGCTATAGAGACACCTGAAGCCGCTGATCCTTTTCGCCAGCCAGTTTTGGATTGTAGGCAAGTACGAGGGCACGAATGGCTGCACGAGAGTGGTTGTTGATAAATTCGTTTACACGCAATATAAAAAGGCGCCCACTTTTGCGGTAGGTTGAGATTGTTCGCACCACCAACCTAGCGAAAAGGAGCGCCTTTATGAGTCAAGAGAAGTATATCGGCATGGACGTTCATCAGGCCACCATTTCGGTTGCCGTGATGGATGCTAGGGGCAAGCTGATTATGGAATGCCTGCTGGAGACCAAAGGGGGCACGATTGTGGAGTTCATCCAGGGACTGCATGGAACGCTGTCGCTGACCTTTGAGGAAGGAACCTCGGCTGCCTGGTTACACGATCTGCTGAAACCCCATGTCAGCCGGCTGGTAGTCTGCGATCCGCGAAAAGCGGCTCTGTTGAAAGAGGGCAACAAGAGTGACCGGATCGACGCGCAAAAGCTGGCCGAGTTGTTACGCACCAACCAACTCAAGGCGGTGTACCCCGAAGAGCATGGAATACGCGCCTTAAAAGAGTTGGGGCGGAGCTATCTGACCATCACCAAAGATGTGACCCGGGTGATGAATCGGATCAAAGCCCTGTACCGCAGCTGGGGCATTCCCTGCAGTGGCACCAGCGTTTATGCTCCCGTCATCGCGCCGAGTGGTTGGCCAAGATCGTGGAACCAGGAGTTCGGGTTCGAGCCGAGCATTCCTACCAGCAACTCGATAGTCTGCAACCCCTGCGCCTCCAAGCGCGACGCGAACTCCTGCGGGAGAGTTACCAGCATCCTGCCGTGAAGTTACTTCGTCAGATTCCTTCGCTCGGTCCGATTCGCGCCGCTTTGCTGGTGGCATGGCTGCAAACACCCCATCGTGTCCGTACCCGGCGACAGCTCTGGGCCTACAGCGGTTTCGCCGTCGAGACACATGACAGTGGTGAGTACCGCAACGTGCGAGGCAAACTGCAACGCAACCGCGAGCGCATCACAGTGCGCGGTCTGAATGACAACCACAATAAAGATCGTGAAGAGTCTCTTCAAAAGTGCTGCCATCTCTGCCAGCACGCGTCCTGGTCCCTTGCACGACTTCTATGTGGCTCGGGTTGCGAAAGGGGATGCGGCCGACGATGGCCCGTCTCACCCTGGCACGAAAGATTGCCACGATCACTTTAACGATCTGGAAGAAAGGAGTGAGTTTCGACCCCCAACATTTGCATCGGCAAGCAGCTTGAGCGTCTCCGGTGAAGCAGGCTTTCCATCTCTGGGAGTTCTCTCCGGTGATGGTCGGTCGCGTTCTGGAGATACTCGGTTCGAGGGTGAGTATCAGTCAATGAGATCGGCCCCGCGTGCTTTGGCACCGAGTCACCCATTACACGTTATGCCCCCTCGGATAACCAGAAATAGCCATAGGCCACGAGCCTCGGATAGAACCATGGTTGGCCTCTGAAGCAACCCGTCTGGCTTGCCGCTCTCTCGAACTCGATAGCATCGTCATCAGGGCAGAGAAACTCACGAGAATGGACAACAAGCCAAACCTCTCCAGAGAAGTGAAACTACAGTGGGCTGGAGCTCGAGAAAGAATCTCCTCTCCGGTCGAGGCGGAGTTTTTTCTTGACATCCCTTTTTATAGAACTCATTGACCCCATTGAGGGGTTTCGAGTGCTAATGCCTGTTAGCGGAAAGCATCGTGAAAGCTCCGGCAATTTCAGCGTAGAGTGATGGCCGTGAAACAGTCGCAACCGGAATTTTTCGACTGCCTTCCCGAAGTGGAAGGGTATTGTCGAAACGCGGTAATCAAAGTACCACTGCCTCAACTGTGAGGTCTTTAACAGTCGCAGGCGACAACTGGATTTCACAGGCGCGGTATACTATCGGCGCAAGTTCTCTCGCCTTCGAGTTGGCCTCCGGAGGGATGATGTTTCGCAAAATCAAAGCAGCAGGTCTTGCGGCGTGCGCCATTGTTCTCGGCTCAGCTGTTCTTCTAGCTCAAGCTCCCGAGGCTCAGAAGGTACCGGGTGCTGAAGCTTCTTCCCATGCAGATACGGGGACGAGCGCTGCCGATGGTTGTGTTGAATGCGAACTGCCGATCGTCCTGCGGCAGACTGTAGAAGCGGGAAAGACCGCGGTGGGAACAAAGGTGGAAGCGCGGCTGGTGATGGCCACGATGATTAAGGGCGCAGTGCTTCCGCGGGGCGCGGTGATTTCGGGCGAGGTAACCGAGTCGGTGGCGAAATCAAACAATTCGCCGTCGCGGCTTGCGATTCGCATGGATTCGGCGCAATGGAAAAATGGCGAGGCGAAATTCAAGGTGTATTTGACGGCGTGGTATTATCCGCCGGCGGCGCCGATGGCGCCTCCGGATCTCTCCTATGGACCGCCGGGTGACAGAAGGAATTGGGGCGGAGTCAATCCCACCGTCGATACCACCGATCCACCGAATCCGTCTCAGCAGTTGTCGACGCAGCAGGACAATGGTGTGAACGCGGATGCACCAACATCGGTCATCTCTAAGAAACGAGTTCTAATGAAGAATGTGAAGTCAGCGGGCGGCGCAGACGGCTCGGTCGTTCTTGTTTCTTCGCATTCAAACATCAAACTCGACAAGGTGACAACGTATGTCCTCGCAATTACTGAATTGCTTCCTGGTAAATAGTTGGCCGACGAACTGACTCCATATGGACTGGTTCCTCTTGACCATGGAGGACTCTACGGGCTTGGCGAAACGCTGACTTATGTGTCGCAGCGGCTGCTGACGAGGCACTCACTGGCGCGAGAATTCCCTCGGAACCGAATTTCGCCGCGCCCATTTCCAAACGAACTTGCCCCTTTCCCGGAAGACTTTAAGCGCCTCCAGGCGGGCGGGTTCGCGGACTGGCGCCTCTCGATAGACGGCGGCACCCGGCGACTCGCGCGTCATGGGTCTGAGGAACTCCCCACGTTACTGCAGGCTCGTGAACTTTCGTCACTATTTGTATAACCCTCAAGTAACGATTCATTGTCGAGTTGTAGTGTCATTTCACCGAGGCATTGAGACACTGGAGATGTTGCGACAAGGCCAGGTGACGGCTCCCGCCCGACGGCGGAGTGAAATGGTCAATTGCCATGCCCCAAGATCCTGACAAAGCGCAATACAACGCGAAGGCCGCTTCTGCCAGGTACAACGTGACGATCCAGGGTTTTACGATTGTCGAACTTCTGGTTACGGTCGCAATCATTTTCACGATCGCAGCCATTGCAGTACCTAAGTACTTCTCAGCAATCGACGAGGCAAGAATCGCCAAAGCAGTTGGAGACCTTCGCACAATAGGGACCGCAGTTGTAGGTTACGAGGTTGTAAATCGGCAGTACCCGACCACGCTTGCCGACGTTGGCTTGAAGGTTCGCTCCTGAGAATTTGCAAAGGCACACCGGAATCAGCGCTCATTTAACCAAACCACCAACAACTATTGAGGCGGTTGTCGTGGAAGACAAGTGCGAACAATTGCCATATACTTCCGATCCCCTAGCCCGGCGAACAGACAGACCTTGCGCTAACCTGTTACCGACCATGTTGGAGAGGCCACCCAGGCTTGAGACCGAACGCTTGCTCCTCGTCGCACTCGTACCAGAGGACATCGAGGCGCTCATCGCAGGTGACCTGGAGCGCGCTTCGCTGCTGACTGGTTTCACATTTCCACCAGAGGATCCGAAACTAGGCTCCGACTTGTCATGGCATCTGAGCGCGTTGCGAGCCGATAGCAACCAGCGCTTGTGGCGCATCCGTGTCGTCGTCGAACGGCATTCCAAGACTGTCGTGGGATCGATTAACTTGAAAGGGCCACCGAGCGCCGATGGTGACGTGGAGATTGGATGGGGCTTGATCGAGAACGCTCGGAGGAAAGGATACGCCGCTGAGGCATCGGCTGCGGTCCTCAATTGGATCGTTCAACAATCGGGCATCAGCTCTATCAGCGCCACAATACCGGATGAAAACTATAGTTCGCAGCGCCTCGCCACAAGGCTTGGATTCATTCGCACGGGCGAGAGTCGGCGAAACATGCCGCTTTGGAAGTGCGATCCGAAACTTCTACTATGAATACGGCGTGCTAATCCAAGATAAACCGCGCTATCAAATTCACGTATTATCCCTCGTTGATAGGCTGACACAATGATTGTCATCCAGTCCCCAAGATTGCAGCTCAGCCAGTTCCAGATAATGGATGCACAGGAGGTTTTTGGATGCATCACGCCCGCCATCGCCAAATTCATGCCATGGGAGCCGCCATCGTGGAGCGAGTACGTGACGCGATGCGAGAAGAGAGTGCAGGCTCCAGAACCGAACAAATTTTCTTTCGTCATCCGGCGGCTCGACAACAGGGAATGCCTTGGCATGGCCTCGTTGGAAGACGCGAATTCTGTTTCGCCCGAACTCGGCCTTTGGCTCAAGGAAAGCGCGCACGGGCAGGGTTTTGGCCGGGAAATCGTGGCCGCACTTGTTGAGTGGGGACACGCAACTCTCGGCAAAGGAAGTTTCATCTATCCAGTGGCCGTACAAAACACCGCCAGCAGGCGAATCGCTGAGAAGCTTCACGGCGAAATCATAGGCAAACGCACGAATTCAAAATATGACTCCGTCGTTTACAGGATTCCCTTCTACGAATCGCCATATCCTTCGTAGATCTAGACTTTCATCTCTCCGGTAATTGTCCGAAGCCCCACATAACTGACCCAGGCTGTCACGGTGAACTATCCCGATTCCCAGCTTGCCACAGCAGTCATTCCATCATGCGGTTTACGTCAGCAAAGCGGATTCCGCCTTCCAGGGTCGAGTAGGTCCCGGCGCTCTTGAGCTCTTCTGCAATTTGACGCAGCAGGCCGAGCGTCGCTCGCATCGCGGCCGACCCCACGCTTACCCTGGCCACTCCCAGCTTCTGCAATTCCGGCACCGGAGGCGAGCCTGGGCCAGCCAGGATGTTGACTGGACACTGCAAGTCTTTCACCAGGCGTCCGATGGTAGCCGCGTCGCGCAGGCCGGGGACGAAGACGCAGTCGGCGCCGGCGTCGCGAAACGCGGCAAGGCGACGCAGAGCTTCGTCGTAGCGCTTCTCGGGTGTGCCGACTTCGAGCAGATAGACATCGGTGCGGGCGTTCAGGACGATCGGCAATTCCCGCACGGCCTTCACCCGTTCGACCTGCAGCGCGAGGTCCAAGAGCGGGTGTTGTGGCTCGCCTGTGGCATCCTCCAGATTCATTCCGACTGCGCCCGCGGCGAGGACGTCTCGTGCGGTGCGGGCGGCATCTTCGGGGCGATCGCCGTATCCGGCTTCGACGTCGGCTGTGACTGGGAGCTTGACCGCTTTCGCGATGCGGGCCACTACCGCCAGCATTTCTTCGCGCGAGATGCGTTGGCCGTCGGGATATCCCTGGCTGAAGGCGATGCCGGCGCTGGTGGTGGCGATGGCGCTCGATCCGGCTTGCTGGATGATGCGGGCGCTGGCGGCGTCCCAGGCGTTGGGCAGGATCAGGATTTTGCCGTGGTGCAGGGCGCGGAAGGCTTCTAGCTTTTCTTGGTTGTTGGTCATGGGCTGGGGAGGATTACGCAAAACCTTCGCCGAGCTTCGCTCGGCCTGGACGGGTCTGAGACCCGTCCCTACACGGTCTGTGGTATATACCGGCGGTCGTGAGGAAATCAACGTTTGGACGCGGGGGCGGAACGCGATAGAGTATCGGTCGCAAGGAGCACTTTCGGCATGGCTAATGATCAAGAGAAAGAAGCGGCTGCGCAGGCCAGCCTGCGCTTTGTTCGTGATGGCGATATCGTCGGCCTGGGTACGGGATCGACTGCTGTCTACGCGGTCCGCTTTCTTGGTGAACGAGTAAAGGCCGGGCTGAAGATTCGCGGCATACCCACTTCGGTTCACACTCAGGAGCTGGCGACCAGCCTGGGGATACCGCTGACCACGCTGGATGAAGTGCAGGAGATCGACGTCACCATCGACGGCGCGGACGAGTGCGATCCGCATTTGCGATTGATCAAGGGCGGCGGCGGGGCGCTGCTGCGGGAAAAGATCGTAGCTTCAGCGACCAAGAAATTTGTGATCATCGCCGATTCCAGCAAGCAGGTTCCGATGCTGGGCAAGTTTCCCGTCCCGGTGGAAGTGATCAAGTTTGCAGAAGCCCTGGTGGCGAAAAAGATTGCCGCGATGGGCGCGGAGGTCAAAGTGCGCGCGGATGCCTCCGGCCTCAAGTTCATCACGGACGAAGGCAATCACATTCTCGATTGCCACTTCGGACAGATTCCCGATCCGCCGGCGCTCGCCCGCAAGCTCGAAACCACACCCGGAGTGGTTGAACACGGGCTTTTCATTGGAATGGCGAGCATTGCCCTGATCGGAAAAGGAACTCAGGTTCTGGAGATTCCACGCAAAGACAGTTAGCCGGCAATCTCGCGCAGCGCGCTTAGAAATCTCTGCACTTCCTCGGCGGTGTTGTAATGTGCCAGGCCAATGCGCAGGAAGCCGCCGTCCTTCTCGACGTCGAGACGCTCGCTGAGATTCAGTGCGTAGTAGTTGCCGTCCCAGGTAAAGAAGCCGCGGTCGCCCAATTTTGTGGCCAGATCCAACGGAGTGTGGCCCGCGATGCGCACCGCGACCGTGGGACACCGCCGGTCCAGTTTCCCCACATCACGGATGCCGTAAAACCTTAGCCCCGGAATGTTCAGCAATCCGCTGATGAGGATTTCCGCCAACGCGTGCTCGTGTTGCTGGATGGCGGCGTAAGCCGCCAGCAGCGCGGCGCGGCGAGTGGCAGCGGAAGGATCCACCTGACGCCCCAGGTCGGCCAGATAGTCCACGCAGGCGGTGATTCCGGCGATGCATTCGTGATTCAGCGTACCCCACTCCCAGCGATGCGGTATGGCATTGGTGTTGGCACGCACTTTATAAGGTTGCAGGCGCTGCAGATGCTCGCGCTTGCCGTAAAGAATTCCCATGTGCGGTCCGAAAAACTTGTAGCTCGAACACACCAGGAAATCGCAATCGAGAGCGCGGACATCAATGGGGCCGTGGGGTGCGTAGTGCACGGCGTCGATGTATGCGAGCGCGCCTTTGTGATGCGCCAGCCGGACAATTTCTTTCACGTCGTTGATCGTGCCTACTGCGTTCGAGGCATAGCCGACGGCCACCACCCGGGTTCGGCTGCTGATCTTTTGCGCCAGATCGGCCATGTTGAGGGTGCAGTCGTCTTCCTTGGTCTCTCCAAAATTGATGTCCGCGAAACGGATGGTTACGCCCCGCTCTTCGAGCGCGCGCCACGGGGAAACGTTGGCGTCGTGATCGAGATGCGTCAGCAGAATTTCGTCCCCCGGCCCCAGCTCGCGGCCGATGGAGCGGCTGATGGCGAAGGTCAGCGTGGTCATGTTGGGACCGAAGACCACTTCGTCGCTGTCACATCCAAGGAAATCCGCCATCGCAGTGCGGGCTTCGGCGACGACAGCGTCGGTGCGGCGGCTGGTGGCGTAGGCGCCATGGGTGTTGGCGTTCGAGTTCTTCAGATAGCCGCTGATGGCGTCGATGACGCGCTGCGGCACCTGGGTGCCGCCGGGGCCATCGAGAAAAACAGCCGGCTGGCCGCCCACGGTCTGAGACAACGAGGGAAACTGTGAGCGTACGCGGGCGATATCAAGTATAGGGATGTCGGTCTGGGCGGTCGGCATGGAAGTAATAGTAATAGGGATTCCTCAGATTCGCGTAGCGCCGGCGTCCCTTCGAAGCTCAGGGCAGGCCCGCCGGCTGTCGCGAGGGCATCCCGCCCTCGACGATTCATCAGGCAATCATAGTCGGCCCACCAGCTTAGCCCATCATGGTCGTATGTTCCGGCTGGATCTTGTAAATCACGCGCTGCTCCGTCGGCTGGCGGTAAGGATACTTGTCCACACCCAGATACTTTTTAGCCAACTTGTCGATGTGAGCGTCGGCGCCTTCTTCCGTGATTTCGACCACGCGTCCGCGGATTTCAAGATACCGGTAAGGATTGTCGGGATCGACGATCGCCAAAGCGACACGCGGATCGCGGCGCACGTTGCGGTCTTTTTGACGGCCTTTGGCGGAATTGAAGACGACGAGGTCGCCTTCCAGATCGCACCACACCGGCGTCACCTGGGGGCGGCCGTCGGGCATCAGCGTGCCCAGACTGGCGAACGCGCGCTTACTGAACAGATCACGATATTTTTCGGGGATAGCCGAGGACATGCATACCTCCTGGGTTATGCGTACAACGTCACGCGTAGCACTGAGGGATTATAGCCGTGTGGCACCCGAGGCTGGCAACCGGCGGTGGCAGCGCAGGTCTGATCACGGCCCATACCGCGTCATCCTGAGCGGAGTCCGATCCATTCGCTTGCGAATGGATTCACGGAGTCGAAGGACCGCTACCCTATCCACTGGCGAGGCTTTCCGCACCGGGCTGCACTGAGCGAAGCGCGACGAGCGCAAACGGTTGGAAGCTTATAGGGGTCCTTCGACTCCACAAACCGATTCGCAATCGAATCGGTTTGTTCCGCTCAGGATGACAGCGCATGTCTGAAGATACGTTCCGAACATAAGCTGCACCGAAATGCAGAACTCTGTTTTGCAACTTTTCAAAGCTCCAGTAAACTATTTTACGTTTTAGGATCGCCAAAAATATCATGCTCACTCGTCGCCTGCCGCATGTTCTGTTTGGACTCATCCTTCTGTCTTGCGTCGCCAATCCGGTTGTCAGCGCACAGACCGCGGCGCCTGCGCCTCCGACTGTGGTCTTCATGACCGATTTCGGCGTGGTTGACGACTCCGTGGCGCTTTGCAAAGGGGTAATGTACTCGATTGCTCCCGAGCTGCGCATCGTGGACCTCACGCACGAGGTCACGCCATTCTCCATACTCGACGGCGCCCGCTTCCTCTATGGCGCAAGTCCGTACTTTCCTGCGGGCACGGTGTTCGTGACGGTCATCGATCCCGGGGTGGGAAGCACGCGCAAAGCGGTGGTGGTGAAGACCAAGCGCGGCCAGTATTTCGTGCTGCCCGACAACGGCCTAATGACGCTGGTCCAGGACCGCGACGGAATCGAAGCGGTGCGCGAGATCACGAACCGCGACTGGATGATCGGCGCTGCCCTGTCATCCACTTTTCACGGACGCGATATTTTTTCTCCCGTAGGAGCGCATTTGGCCCACGGCGAGGATTGGACCGGCGTGGGACCGGAGGTTGACGCGACGAAGCTAGTCCGGCTCGATCTCGTCGCCTCGAAGCTCGACGAGCGTGGACTAAGCGGCGAGGTCATCGCCACTGATGGTCCCTTCGGCAACCTGGTGACCAACGTCAGCGGCGAGGATCTTCTTAAACTCGGCTACGGACGCGGACAGAGTGTGCACGTCATTATCGGCAAGGCGGACATGAACATTCCCTTCGTCCGGACTTTCAGTGACGTGCCGCTGAAAAGGCCGCTGATTTATATAGACTCGCGAGGACATCTGGCCCTGGCCGTAAACCAGGGCAGTTTCGCGACAACGTATTCGGTCAAGCCCCCAAGGCCGATTCTTTTTGCCCGCCCGAAAAACTAGGCCGGTGTTGAGTGGGTCGAGGTCGTGTGGTCGCGGGCGACTCGCCCGCACTCTTGCGAAGAGCTAAGGAACACCGGGATTTGCGTCCAGTTCCTTCGCTATTTCAGGCAACACTGCCCGCACCAAAGCAACGAAGTCGCCCTTCACGCGCTCCCCGGTCTCCAGCACTTCTTCGTGATTGATCGCCTGGTCGAGAATTCCCGCTGCCATATTGGTCACGCATGAAATCGCCAGAACCTTTATCCCCATGTGCCGCGCAGCTATGACTTCGGGGACAGTGGACATCCCCACCAGATCGGCGCCAATCGTCCGCAGGTAGCGAATCTCCGCCGGAGTCTCGTAATTCGGTCCCAGCAATCCGGCGTACACACCCTGATAAAGCGTTTTGCCCGCCTGCTTCGCTGCCGCCAGCGCGATCTCGCGATAGGCCTTGCAGTACGCCTGGGTCATGTCCGGAAAGCGCGTACCGAAGCGCTCGTCATTGGGACCGATGAGCGGATTGTGTCCTTGCAGATTAATGTGATCGGTGAGCACGACCAGCGCGCCCTGTTTGTATTCCAGATTGATACCGCCGGCTGCATTGGTAAGAATGACCGCCCGAATATTCATGCAGTCAAACACCCGCATCGGGAAAGTGACCTCGTGGGCGGTGTAGCCTTCGTAGAGGTGCACCCGTCCCTGCATCACCGCGACCGGAACGCCGGCGGCGTTGCCGATGATCATCTGCCCGGCGTGTCCGACGGCGGTCGAGCGCGGGAAGAAAGGAATGTTTGTGTAGGGGAGTCGGGTGGAGTCGGAGAGTTCGTCGGCGAATCCGCCGAGACCGGAACCCAGGACGAGCCCGATCCTGGGACGTACGGGGGTCTGCGACAGCAGGAACTGCGCGGCCGCTCCGGCTTTGGTGAAGTCGTCAGTCATTTCGCGAATCCTGCATCTTCATTTCTCTTCTTCGTCCGGGGCAAGATGAGCCGGCGGCGCCGGCTTCTTTCGCCCTTTCAGGGCTGGGTCGGGTCCGGCTTTTTACCCAGGGCTTGCGCGCCCTGGGCTTTATTCTCTCGCCGCTTCGCGGCTGTTACCCGGCGAGCGATGGACCAGTTATCGCCGGCTCTTCGTTTTCCTGGTCGACTTCTTTTTTGATCTCTTTGACGCCGGCCTTCTCGATACACCTTTCACATCCGACTTCATCAGGGCCATCAGCTTGCTGACCGAACCAACCTTCTCCAGGTTCCAAATCGCTTGCTTCAGCTTTTTCTGGGCCCTGTCCGACAGTACGCCTTCCGCGAGTGCGGCGAACTTTTCTTCGACCTCAGCGTCAGAGAGCGGGTTGCGTGGATCGCCCTTGGGATAATCCAGCTGTTTGATGAACGTCCGCCCGTCGGTGGTTGTGAGGTTTACGATCACGCGCTGCAGCGCCGGAAAAACTCTCTCGATTTCGGGATCGGCCACCACTTCGACTTTCTTCAGCTGCGCCCGGATGGTTGGGTCCATGATCTTCTTCATCTCAAACTGCACCGGCGTGACCTGCCGCTCCGCAATGGCCGCGGCAATCACATAGGGCAGCGAGTGGTCGGCGGTTTCCTTCGACTGCGGATCGTACTTGCTGGGATCGGAAAGAATGTCGGCAGCCCGCGCCAGCGACCGGATCTGGACTTTCTCCACCTGCTCCGGCTTCAGATCATTCGATTTGACGATATCGAGCACGGCGGAAATCGGCGTGTGGGTAAGCGCCTCGGTCGGAAACGCTTTCATGCCGCATTGGGTAATCCGCCATGTCTCGCCCAGCCCGTCGGTCAGAAGATTCAACTTCCACGACGGGCCGAAACAATGAGTAAGGCCTTCCTTGCCGTCCACGACGTGCTCGGGTCCCGTGTAGCCCTTCTCGGCCATGAGCGCGGCCAAGACCCCGCTTTGCGTAGCCATGGGATCGACCGTGTTCTTCATCATGGTCAGCTTGCCGGCGGTGACCGCGCCCAGAGTCGCATGGCGGCTGGCCGAAATGCCGATGGCGTGCTGGATCTGTTCCCATCCCAAGTGCATGGCGCGGCCCGCAACAATGGGCGACACGAACGCTGTCAGGGTCGCATGATGCCAGCCGCGTTCGCGAATCCCGGGAAACGCCGCCTCGCAGAATCGCATCTCGAATTCGTGTCCGAGGACGAGTGCGACGATCAACTCCTTGCCATCACTCTTGGCGCGCTCGCATCCCGCCAGCGCGGCAGGGAAAATGTCGGAGGGATGCGAAGGGTCCTGCTTCCAGTAAATGTCGTTGTAGTCCATACAGCGGATCATCAGGCCGTTAGCTAGAGAGGCGGAAACCGGATCCAGGCGTTTGCCCGTGCCAATCACGGTCGCCAGACCGCTCCCGGCGATCTCATTGAGCACCGCCAGCGCGATTTTCACATCGTGCTGCTGATATCCGCCCAGAGCGCAGCCGACGGAATCGAGCAGAAAGCGCTTGGCCTGGTACACGGCCTCTTGCGAGAGTTGCGCGTAGCTCAGACCGGCCGCCCAGCGCGACATTCCCGCAGTGATGGTTTCTTTACCGCCTGCTTCTTTCGTAGCCAACTGAACGCTCCTATTTCAGCTTAATGTTCTTGGGGTTTTTGAACGGCAGAAACGCCATGAAGTCGGCGTGGTGCACGATATAGGCCTCGGTGGTGCGCTTCACCAGGTCGCCCTCAGCCGCGTGGGCGGCGATGATGTGGCAGACTGCATCCGGCACGCCGCACTCGAGCGCCAGCGCGACTCCGGTAAAAGGATGGCGCAACGCTTCTCCCCGCTCACTCTGGCGGCTTTTGCCGTCGGGGCCCAGCTCATACTCCAGTAGCTTCCCCACATCGGCGAGAATGGCGCCCGCGATCACGGTGTCCATGTGGATGGGAAGAGCACGCCCCATAAATTCCTGCATGGCCTCCGCGCTCTGGCGCGCGATATGGACCACGCAGCGCTTGTGCTCCATAAAAGTAATGGGGCAGTTGGGCACGAGCAGCGTAAAGGGAATGTGATTGAGGTCGTCAGGCTTCAGCGGGCTGCGCTCCAACGCTTTGACCCAGGTCTGCGTGACCTGGTTGCGCAGGGTCTTGTCTTCGATCCATTGGATCTCAGGCCAAAGCTTGGCGACTGCCTCGTGCATTCGTGAGCCCTCCGACGAAACGATTTAGCTTACCGTGCGGACGCGGCGGGAGTCGAGGGGCATTCGGTTGATTAGTGGCTTCAATCCCTCATGATAGGGTCATCCTGAGCTTGCGAAGGATCTAGCGTGCAGCGGATCTGCACGATGACACGCCGATGGTGCAGCACACGCTAGATCCTTCACGACTAAAGTCGTTCAGGATGACGCCGGTGTGGGAGATTTGTTCAGAGCCACCACCTCGGTCGTGATGGTATGACCGAAAATCCTCGGCTAATTGGGATGGGGCACAGAGACTGCCCCGCTACTTGCATCCCAAGTTGCGACAATAGGCAAACTCGGTAAGAATCCGCCTCGGTTGCGCAGTGGGGGTCCGAAATGCACATCGCGTACCTCGTGGTAACCATCGTCTTCGCGCTAATGGTCGGCTTTTCCGGCGTAGGGAAGATTCGCCGTGACCCACATCAAGTGCGGGTGATCCACGAAATCGTGGGCGTGCCGCTGAAGTTTTTTCCGCTTTTGGCGGGGTGTGAGTTTGCCGGCGCATTGGGCTTGCTGGCGGGGATCTTGTGGCCTCCCTTGGGGATCGCGGGCGGCGTCGGCCTGGTCCTCTACTTCGTGGGCGCCGTGGTGTCGCATGTGCGTGTCGGCGATTTCAAGGGCATTGGATCTGCCGCCTTTATGCTGGTGTTTGCTGCGGGAGCACTCACTTTGCGCATCCTGACATGCAGGCCGGGCGTTTTGTGACCGACTGGCTGCACATTGGCGAGTGGGCAAATGGTGGAGCGGGCCTTCAGGCCTGCATATGGCTGCGGTTGTGCGCTCGGCTTTAGCCTCTGAGGTACCTCAGCGGCTGAAGCCGCACGGAATAAAGCCCTTCAATGCAGCGCTAAAAGCGCTGCTCCACCCGATATCAAAATCCACCACCCCGGAAAGGCTTCCGTTGCCTGCTTCCACCCGCGGAGTTAGGATGGGCGGCCATGACCAAACTTCTCGGATTGTTCGCGCTATTCCTGATGCTGCCGGTGACGATTGCCACGGCACAGAACCCTTCGGCCGCGGACGCCGTGTACCCCATTCGCGAAGGCTATGTAAACGCGCACGGCGTCATGATCTATTACAAGAGCTTCGGGCGGGGCCAGCCCTTGATGCTGCTGCATGGCGGGCCCGGCGCCTCCCATGACTACTTCCTGCCATACCTGCTTCCACTGGCGCGGCGCCATCGGCTCATCTTCATCGACGAGCGCGGGTCGGGCCGCTCGCAGACGCTGGAGGATGTCTCCGGCTACACCGTCGAAAATATGGTGGAGGATGTGGAGGCCGTCCGCGAGGCGCTCGGCCTCGGCCGGATCAGCCTGCTCGGACACTCCTACGGCGGCGTGCTGGCGCAGGCCTATGCGTTCAAGTACCAGAAGAATCTTTCCGCATTGATCCTGGGCAGCACCTTCGCCAGCACCAAGGCGATCAACGAAGTGTTCCTTCGCATGAAGGAAAAGATGCCGTCCGATGTGCGCGACCGCATCAATAAGATGGAGGCCGAGGGTCTGTACGGCCACGGCAAGGACTACGAGAAGAACCGCTACACCGCCGAGTACATGGCCGCGGCCTGGGGTGACGGATATTTTCCCTATATCTACCAGAACCGTCCCGATGCGAACTACGACCCCGTCGAGGACGGAAAACTTTCCTGGGACCTTTACCGCGAGATGTGGGGCACCCACGGAGAGTTTGTAATTGACGGCAACCTGAAGTCGGTCGAATACACCACCCGGCTACCCAGCATCAAGGTGCCGACTCTCATCCTGGTCGGCGACCATGACGAGGTGGACGCTTCGCTGTCACAAACGATTCACAAAAAGATCGCTGGCTCGAAGCTGGTAATCCTGCCGAAATCGGGCCACATGACCTTCGTGGACCAGCCGGGCATGTTCGAGAAGTCAGTAGACGAGTTTTTGGCGAAGTAGTCAGGGAGTAGAAAGAAATGGAGGACGGGCGTCCCGCACCCGTCCTTTACAGGCCAAGCCATCCCACGGTCCAGCGCAGCCCAGCATTGTCCTTCCGGGCATCTTCATAGTTGGCCGCCCAGTGTTAGAGT
This sequence comes from Terriglobia bacterium, assembly GCA_963813645.1. Lineage (GTDB taxonomy): Bacteria > Acidobacteriota > Terriglobia > Terriglobales > Acidobacteriaceae > JAIQFF01. The sequence goes on along the minus strand of CAWEZS010000007.1, from coordinate 2,323 downwards.
GCCATCTAACGCCCTATGAGGTTGAAAGACACGCGATCGCTGCTGCTCGCCCTGGCGCTGCTGGGGTCCGCCGTCGCCCAGCAGGGCGCGGCCACGGGCGAGCCCATTGTCCTGCCGACCGCTCCGCTGCCCAAAGGATTTCTTCGCCAGCCTTATCACTTCAAGCTGGAGGCGCAAGGCGGCATCACACCGCTGCGCTGGGAAGTGACCAACGGATCGCCGCCCGAGGGGATCGAACTGGCTCCGGACGGCACTCTCAGCGGGACGCCCACCGAAGTCGACAGCTTTCATTTTGTAGTGACAGTGACCGATAGCGGCAAACCGGTGGCGCAGAAGAAGAAAGAGTTCACGCTCGAGGTGGTGGCGCCGCTGGTAGTCGAGTGGAGCAGGAAACCAAAGATTACCGGCCACCGCCTGGACGCCGCGATTCGAGTATCCAACCAGACCGGGGAGGATTTCGATTTCACCGTCATCGCGCTGGCAGTCAACGAGAACGGCCGGGCCACGGCCGTCGGCTACCAGCACTTCACTCTCAAAAAAGATACCGATGAGTTTGAGATTCCGTTTGGAGAAAATCTGCCCCAGGGATCCTACGACCTGAACGTTGACGCAGTGGGTGAAGTGGAGGCCACGAATACCATCTTTCGCGCCCGGCTGGCGCCGTCGGGGAAACTCCAGGTAGTGCAGGGGCCTTGAGAATTATGGGCAAAAAATAAGAGCCCCGAGGTGATGTTATGCCCATTCGTCTCGGCCAGTAGCTCGCTTTAGACCCTCACCGACCTGCTCTCGTCGCTGCCCTTGCGGGCCGCTCCGCGCGATCATGCTTGGGCTCCGGGCTTACCGCCAACCGGACAAACCTGCTTAACGCCTCGGGACTCTATCCTGCCTCCGACATCTCTTCTTGTTCGCCTCGACCAGCGCTTTGCTATAGACCCTTGCCCGCCTTCCCTCCGTCATCTTGCGATGCAGAGAGTGACTTGGCTTGAGCCCCGGACGCCGCACCAACCGGGAAAACTTCAGAAGCTGTCAAAGAACGAGGTTGTTTTACTCCTTCTATTTTTATAGTCAATAGAAAATAGGGCGTTCTATCTACTGGAAAATCAATCGAGTGCAGCCTGTCCACAGCGGGGTGCAGCATTCTTGGTGCAGTTCATCATTCCGCTGGCGGCGTTTCATTCTTCGGATGGGCATCCTTCTGGGATTTCTTCCGAAGGCGGGGCGTGCCGGCAAAGGCAGCGGCAATTTCTCCAGTTGTGAAAATCCCGGCAAGAACCTTGCTGGAAGCCGAATTCGGCGAAAGTGGAGGACGGGCGTCCCGCCCGTCGGGTACTGGCCTGTGCATGACGGGCGGGACGTCCGTCTTCCACCGCGCGGTTCGAGATTTTCTTGCGTCCTTTGCAATCTTTGCGGTTAAGAGCTCCAAGCCGCAAAGCCGCGAAAATCCCGCCATCAGGTAAAATGCCCGTTCCACCCAGGGGGATTTCTGTGAGACCAATCGCCGGGGTACTGGTTTTCGCGCTGACGCTGTCCGCGCCAACCATTCTGGCGCAACCGAAGAACTCCCCCGAACAAAGAACCGCGCATCACTTCGACTCCATCCGCCAGCAGCCCGGACTTTTGCTTGCCTTCCTGCGCGAGATGCCGAAAGGCGGCGACCTGCACATCCACCTGGCCGGAGCGATTTACGCCGAGAGTCTTATTGACTTCGCCGCTCAGGACGGCTTTTGTGTCGACCGCACCACGTCCGTTCTGATCGCGCCCCCTTGCGATGATGCGTGCGACCGCTTCGCCAGCAAGCCGTCCATCCGCTGCGCCTATCAGGACCACGTTCTCTACAATTCCATCATCGATGCCTGGTCCATGCGCAACTGGGCCGGCGAAGAACCCGGCCACGATCACTTTTTCGCCACCTTCGACAAGTTTCTTCCCGCCATGACCAACCACCTGGGCGATTCCATCGCCGAGACCGCGGAGCGCGCCGCGTCCGATCATTTGCAGTATCTCGAGCTCATGCACACTGCGGACGGAAATCTGGCACCGGAGCTGGGGGCCAGGGTCGGATGGGATGATGATTTCGCCAAGTTGCGAGAGAATTTGCTGGCGGGTGGACTTAAAGACGTCGTCGCCGCCACCCGGCAGCAACTGGATCACGACGAAGCGAAAATGCGCCAGCTATTGCGTTGCGATTCGCCCCAGCCGAGCGCCGGATGCGCCGTCACCATTCGATATCTGTACCAAGTACTGCGCGGGCTGCCGAAAGAGCAGGTGTACGCGCAAATCCTGCTGGGCTTCGAGCTGGCCCAGGCCGACACGCGCTTCGTGG
>CAWEZS010000006.1:0-54879 GCA_963813645.1 Terriglobia bacterium | reverse complement strand
GAATTCCCGCAATCCAGAGGCACGCCCGGAGCCTGCAGTTTCGGGCCCCGCCCGTGAATCACCAAGCTGTTCTCACTGCGCTCCACCTCAACGCCCAAAGCTCTTACACAAGCCAGCGTGCTGGCGCAGTCCGCCCCGGTAGAAAAATTGTCCAGCCGCGTATCGCCCTCAGCGATGGCGGCCAGCATCGCATAACGGTGCGAAATCGACTTGTCCCCGGGCAAGCGCAACGATCCCGAGACATTTCGGGCGGGACGTATGACGGTTGGAGAGGTTGAAGTCATTACTGATATCTGAACGACTTGGTGTGGCGAGACAGGTCCTTCAATCGGCCTGTACTTCGATTAGATCTGGAATCTACATTCAGAAATCTGCAATCCTAGGCCAGCGCCTTGGCCTCGGCCGTGGCTTCCTTCAGAATGTCCGGCGGCACTTCCCGGATGGCGAGATGGAACTCAAACATGGGGGTGACCGTGCCCCGTCCCCAGCGGTTGACCTCCCAGTGTGCGCGAATGAACTTCGAGTCGGCATGCGCGGTCAGATCCAACAGCAAAGGATGCTGGCCCCGGTAGAACTTCTGGGGAAATGCAATCAGAGGTTTCGCTCCCCACGCGGCGCCGTCGGCCGAACCAAAGATGCTGACGTCCAGAGCTTCCTGTTCGATGATGTTCGTGATGTCCAGAGTCAAAAGAAAAACCCGGCTGGCTGCCCCGCTGATATCCAGAGCGGGGCCATCGCCTTTGGCACTGACCACGGTCTTTTCAGGAACCAGCAAAGTATCGATCGATGCGTTCGAGGACATGGCGAAAGAATTGTAGCAAATGTAGGCGCGAGCGCCCTCGCTCGTGCGGCAGCGCCACGAACGGTTATGTGCGCGAGTGACCGCTCGCGCCGCAGCGCGCCCAACGCCTAAGCACGAGCGGGGACGCTCGCGCCCACATTATCGAAAAACTGGCGCAGCAGTCGTCCCACCTCGATGGGCTGTTCCCATGGCGAATAATGCCCGGCATGCCGAATGATTTTCAATTCACTGCCGGCAATATTCCTCCGCATCAACTCCGCTTCCGCGGGCCCGGTAAGAATGTCCTCCTCCCCGGCAATGAGCAAAGTCGGCACGTTGATCGTCTTCAAATCGGCCACCGAGTCGGGACGCTCCGCCATACCGCGCTGCACCTGTGCAACATTCCCGGCGGACATTTTCCTCATCATGCGCAACGCCCCGTCTACTAAATCGGGACGACGGTCGCGCGTAGTCTGGCCCATCAGTCTTGGCACCATGCTCTCGAAAAAAGGTTCAGTCCCGCGTTCCACCACGTCCGCGGCAGCCTGCAAACGTGCCGCCCGGGCTTCCGGAGAATCGGCCGGCGCTTTGGTATTGCACAACGCCAGAGCCGCAACCCGTCCACGATGCTGCCGCCAGAACTCAAACAGCACGTAGCCGCCAATCGAGACTCCCGCCAACGGCGCGCGCCCGATTTCCAGATGATCAAGAATTCTGGCAAGATCGGCGGCATGCTTCTCCATCGTGGCCGGACCTTCGCCCGCGCCCGATTCACCATGTCCGCGCAGGTCAGGCAGGATCAGCTGATAACGCGAGGTCAGCGCCTGTGCCGCAGGCAACCAGAATTCATGATGGACAGGAAACGGATGGAGCAACACGACCGGCGACCCGCTACCCAATACCTGATACGCAATCTCGGCATCGCCACTCTTGATATGAATCATCGAACCATTGTCAACGGGCCAGTGTCATCCTGAGCGGAACTTGTCCATTCGCTTGCGAATGGACAAGTGGAGTCGAAGGACCCCTATCATCAACACGACGCTCGCCATCTGGTGCCGTGATCGCAACCGACCTAAGCGTTCCAGAAGATTAGTAGGGCTCCTTCGACTCCCAGCTTCTTCGCGACGCGAAGAAGCTACTCCGCTCAGGATGACACGAAAAGTAGAGGCTCAGGATGACATACAAAAGCTAAAGGGCCGCGACCTGATGCCCGGCCGGCGCCTCCAGCCTCAGCGGCTCTTCCGGCATCACCACCCATGCGATGGGATATGAGAGCAACCCAACCCCGGTCATCACTCCCACGAGCAGCCACACCAGCCGGACTAAGGTCGCGTCGAGATCAAAGTATTCCGCGAACCCGGCACAGACTCCCGCAATCTTCCGGCCCGCCCGGGGTCGCATCAAACGGTGCCGCGCGATCACGCTCCCGATGCGCTTGCCACAATACGCGCAATGACTCGCATCGTCCTGGATGACCTTGCCACAATAGTTGCAATACATAGATCTTCTCCCGCTTAAAGATACGGTCCACGCATACAAAATGTTCCAGGCCTAATTCTCGCGATAGGCCTCTTTCATACGCTTGCGCGCCGTCTCAGCCGGGCCGGTGCCGCCATCACTCGCCACCACAGCCTGATACTTGGCCAGCGCAAGATCGCGCTTCTGCAACAGATCGTACATCTCTCCCGCCCCCAGATTGGCTTTCTGCAACGCCTCCGAATCAGCCTGCGGGGCCTGCGCGACTTGTTCGTAGGCCGCCGCCGCTCCGCTGTAGTTCTTCTGGCTGCGCAGCAAATCGCCCAGGCTGAGCGCGGCGATCTCGTAGTGCAGTCCGGGATAGTGCCCTTCCCGTCCAGCCTGCCAGATCCTGCGATAAACCGTCTCCGCCTCCTGATTCCGGCCGGCCGCCCGCAGCAAATGTCCCTCTTCCAGCGCCAGCAGTACATCCTGCGGAAAGCGTGGCACCAGCCCACGCACCAGCGGCAATGCTTCATCGTAGCGGTGTTCGCGGCGCAGAAAGACTGCCAGCAGGATTTGCGCGTCAATGCTGGTCTCCCCGTTGCCCTGCGCGCACTCTCTGAGATATTGCAGGCCTTTGTCTTTGTTTCCGCCCAAGCCCAGCATGGAGGCCGCCGCCTTCACTCCCCAGGGCAAGTTTCCCACCACGTAGTTGTGCGCCCCCACGATCAGCTTCGCCTCGGCTGTGGAAGGAGAAAGTTCGAGTACCCGTTCATGATCGCGCCGCGCCCCCACCGCATTCCGCAAAGCCGAAAACCAGGCGCGTTCGATGAGCGCGGTGTAGGTCGCAAACTGGGCGCGGGTCACTCCCCGGGCATAGAGGGCATCCACATCGTTCGCATTCGCCGCCAGGCGCTTCTCCTCCAACCGCAGGGCCCGATTCACCAGATCGTTAATCTGCTGCTTGATCTTGGGATCCGCCGGACGGTGAGGCGCGGAAATGAAGGTATCGTTGGCGTACTCGCCGGTATTCAACACACCCATGCGATAGAGTTCCCGGAACAGGATCGCGGTCAAGAAATGATTGACCGCGAAGGGATCCTCCGGGTGCCGTGCCAGCACCTGCTCGAACTCCTGCACCGCCCGGTCATAGTCAAGGTTGTAAAAGTGGTTGAACGCGGTCAGGTTCTGCGGATCATGAGGACGGAAGGCCAGCGATTCAGAGTTGGAGTCCGCCGCCATCGCTCGCGCAGTCAGCAGAAAACCAATCAGAAGGACAACGACGCGTCGTGGAAGCGGGAAAGGCAATTCTTTCTCGTGAGGTCGCTGAACTTTAGTTTACCTGAAGCCCGGTCCCGCCCGCCGCGAACCACAATAGTTAAGATTCGCCGAACATCTGCGGAAGGAAACTGTGCCTATAATTGCGTTCGGAATTATTTTCTTATCATCATTCGAGCGCATCTTTCCTAGTTCAAGCGGTAATTCTTGCCCGGTTTGAAAGAGTGGAGTCCAGGTTCAATTAGCCAAGAATCGGTGTTTCAATGACTTACCGATTTTCGGTTTTTGGTCACCGGCTTGCGATGTGCAGAGGCGAGGATTTCCATGGCTGACGCAGTGCGTGACGCGCAACATGAGTTCTGGCGGCCCCCCGTAGTTGCGGCTGAAGCTGCCCGTCCAGGTCTGGTGGAAGCCTGTGATGGTTGCGCCACCGAATTCATGGTCGGCTCGCTATTCTGCCACGTCTGCGGCGCTTCCCGCGAAACGCGTCCCTCCTCCGCCGCGCACTGGACTCTCTATCTCGAATTCCACAACATCAAGCGCACCCTGGGACTATCCACCGCTTCCCTGGTCGCGTTCGTCGTAGGAATGGCTTGCCTGCTGATGGCGGGTATCGCCGTAGGCATGATCTATAGCGTTCAAACCTTCAATGACTTTCAGGCAGTACAGCTCTATCGGATGCAGTGGCTGCTCGGCGCCATAGCCGCCTTCGCTGCAGGCCTTCTGCTAAAAAAATCCCCCGATCTGAAGCGCTAAACACGATATAGCCACTGCAACCCACGTAGACCCGGACGCCCTCGTCCGGCTGGGCGAGCACCGCTCGCCTAAAGTTTCCTGCTTCCTGGAAGCCAAAACCCAGCCGGGCTTGCGCCCGGCCCTACGTGGTCTGCGCAGAACTATGCGTCGTTGATCACAACCCGACGCTGCTGATGCATGCGATACAGGTGATGCACCGGCCCGTTGCCCCGTCCCAGAGGATGCGCGTTGGTAATCGCCGCTGCCACGTAGGCCTTCGCCAGCAGCACGGCCTCGGGTAACCCGCGGCCCCGCGCCAGATGGCAGGCCATCGCCGAGGAGAATGCGCAGCCCGTGCCATGGGTAGAGTTGGACCGTAACCGGTCAGATTTGAAAACCTCCTGCTCGGCGCCCCTCTGGCTGGTGAAGCTCAACAGGTCGATTGCCTTTTCGAGGTGGCCGCCAGTGATGACCACGCTGGCAGCACCCATCTCTTGGAGTCGTGCGGCAGCCACGCGCATTTGCTCGAGATTCGTGACCGCCAGTCCGGTTAGTGCCGCCGCTTCGTCCACATTAGGGGTTATGACGGTGGCCAGGGGCAGCAATAGGTCAACGAGAATGCGCAACCCGGCAGGATCAACCAGGTCATGCCCAGAGGATGACTTGATGATCGGGTCCACGACAATGTTTGGCAGTCCCGCTTCCTTGAGGAAGTCAACGACCGCTCGACCTACCTTTCCTGACCCCAACATGCCGACGTGGACTGCCGAGATCTGCAGGTCTCCCCCCAGCTCCCGGAGCGTGTCCGTCACCAACTCGGGACTCGCGGCCTCCGTCCGCCGGACCCCGGTCGTCGACTGGACGGTCAAAGCCGTGATGCAGCCCACCCCGTAGCAGCCATGGGCAGCGATGGTTTTGACGTCCGCCGTCACTCCCGCCCCGGAAGAGGGGTCAAACCCGGCGATGGTCAAAACCACGGGCGGCGACGGGGGCATAAAGGCAATGTAACAAATGTAGGCGCGAGCGTCCCGCTCGTGCGGGGCCACCATTAACCACGTGGGGACAACCGCCCTCGGCTGTCCAGTCGAGCAAAGCTCGGCAGCTTCTTCTAGCCCCTTCGAGCTTCGTTCGCCGGATAGCCGAGGGCAGCTGCCCCGTGGCCCCTCCAAGCTTCCCATACGAGCGAGCACGCTCGCGCCCACACCGAATGGCTAATCGTTACCTCGGCGCACACTGAGGTAATGGCCGTAACTCATTGAAAATCAATATCAGGTAAGAATTTCCATCCTGCACACTTTGGGATGCATTTACTAATATATAAACATTTAAGCTTATTGACTACAGCAATATGGGCAGCATTGATCAAGATTAACAGTATGTTACGTGAGATATCTATTACTAGATAAGCATCTTGCTACAGGAAAATCCGGGTTGACACATGCCACCTGCCCCGGTAGCCTTGTTGAATCCTTGGCGGTGGTAGGGGAGGGACGACCTAGTAACGACAAAGAGATGTGAGGTGACAATGCGAGGACATACAGCTCATATACTGGCGACGGTTTTAATGGTCGTCAGCCTAGGGGCGGCTCAGCGACCGAACAAATCGGAGTCCGTGAACACCCGCAACAAGGCAACATCAGTCGCGCCGGCCAAAACAAGCCGGACAAAGCCGTATCAAATTGGGACGGCGTCGTGGTACGGCAGCTACTTTCAGGGCCGAGCCACGGCCAGCGGCGAGCCCTACGACATGTACGACCTGACAGCCGCGCATCCTACGCTCCCTCTGGGTAGCTGGGTGCGGGTCACCAACCTGCGCAACGGGCGGGCCGTAGTGGTGCGTATCAACGACCGGGGTCCTATCGTCCCGGGACGCATCATTGACCTCTCGTACAACACGGCGCAGGTGCTCCATTTCGGATCGAAGGGTCTGCAGCGAGTCCGTCTCGACGTGGTCAACAACCCGCCCAAGGCCACCCAGCCGGAAATGATCGCCGCCCTGCATTACTAGCCCCCAGACCTCAAATCTTCTACACTTCTTAACGATGTACGATCCGAGACAAAATCTGATCGTCGCGTTAGATGTTTCGTCCGCGGCCGCCGCCCAGAAGATCGTGGTGGCCGTGGGCGTCTCGGCTTTGACCTTCAAAGTCGGGATGCAGCTTTACACTGCAGAAGGGCCAGGCATCGTCCGCGACCTCGTGGCTACGGGCCGGCGGGTCTTTCTGGACCTGAAGTATCACGACATTCCCAACACGGTGGCTGCCGCAGTGCGCGAGGCCGCAGGACTCGGCGTAAGCATGCTGACCATCCACGCCGCCGGTGGCGGCAAGATGATCCACGCCGCGGTCGAAGCCGCGCGGACGGTTAATCCTGCACTGATGGTTCTTGGCGTCACCGTGCTGACCAGCATGGACGAAATGGATCTCGATAAAGTCGGCGTTCGCGGCCACATGTCAGACCAGGTGTTGCGCCTGGCCAGCCTCGCTCTTACCAGCGGCTGTCACGGAGTAGTGGCGTCTGCCATGGAAGCCGCCGAGCTGCGCGAGAAACTGGGAAAACATTTTCTGATTGTGACTCCCGGAGTGCGTCCGGCGGGAAAAGATCACGGCGATCAAAGCCGGGTTGTGACCCCAGCCCAGGCCATCGCTGCTGGAGCAACCTACATCGTAGTCGGCCGCCCCATCACCGGTGCTGCAAATCCCGGCGCAGAAGCCCGCGCCATCCTCGAGCAAATGACTCTGGCAGTCAGCGCCTGACTTCTGCTTAAATCTTTGATGGCGTCATTCTGAGCTTGCGAAGGACCTGGCGCGTCGCGGATCTACATCCTGAGGCAATTATGGCGGTGCGCGCGAGATCCTTCAGGACTGAAGTCCTTCAGGATGACTCCGATTTTGCGTGGATTCCTCTAAACTGACCACACCCCGGAATTGCACCTTCATTTAGCTGGCAGCACCAATTCACTCGCGCGAGCTGCTAAAGCTTCTCGTAAAACTCGCAAGCCGAGCACGAAATAAAAATCCCCCCTGGCACTCCGCGCTCGCGATCTTTCACCCGCTTCACGATCCGCGTAGGCTTACCGCACTTGGGACAATCCGTGCTCTTGGTGGTGTCCATTTCCTTCTTACGATCTGCTGTCTTCGCAATCTTGACTGCCATTCTCTGCTCTCCTTAAAGGCCTCGAACTCAGTAGTATTCCAGTCCCAGGTGCGTGATCAACTCTTCGCCCTTCAAGTGCCGCAACGTGTTCTTCAGCTTCATCAGCTGGATAAACAGATCGTGTTCGGGATAAAGCCCGGGCGCGCTCATCGGCGACTTGAAGTAAAAGCTCAACCACTCCTGGATTCCCAGTCCGCGCAATTCCTTGCTGCGCTGCGCCAGGTCGAGAAACAGCACCAGGTCTAAAACGAGCGGCGCAGCCAGAATCGAGTCGCGGCATAGGAAATCAACCTTGATCTGCATGGGATAACCCAGCCATCCGAAAATGTCGATATTGTCCCAGCCTTCTTTGTTGTCTCCGCGCGGCGGATAATAGTTGATGCGGACCTTGTGCGTGAACTTGCCGTACAACTCGGGATAAAGCTCCGGCTGCAGAATGTGCTCCAGCACCGACAGCTTGGATTCCTCCTTGGTCTTGAACGACCCCGGGTCTTCCAGCACTTCGCCGTCGCGATTACCCAGAATGTTGGTGGAGAACCAGCCGTTCAGCCCGATCATCCGCGCCTTGAATCCCGGCGCCAGGATGGTCTTGATCAGCGTCTGCCCGGTCTTGTAGTCCTTGCCGCAGATGGGCGCCGAGTTCTCGCGCGACAGCTCCTGCATCACCGGCAAATCCACGGTCAAGTTCGGTGCGCCATTCGCGAAGGGAACGCCTTCCATCAACGACGCGTAGGCGTAGATCATCGAAGGGGCGATCATCTCGTCGTTCTGCGTCAACGCCTTCTCGAACGCCTTCAGTGACTGGTGCGCGGCAGTCGGCTCGATAAACGATTCCGTCGACCCGCACCATATGGTGACCAGGCGGGACGCGCCGGAAGTCTTCTTGAAATCCCGCATGTCGGCCCGCACCTGTTCCGCCAGGTCCATCTTGTTCTTGCCCTTCTTGACGTTCGGGCCATCGATCTTCTTCACATAGTTGTGGTCGAAGACCGCCTTGCGGGGCGTGATCGAACTCAGAAACGGCTTGATCTGTTCCAGCAGATCACGCTCCAGAACCCCAGCGTTCGAGGCCGCCGCGTACATGTTGTCCTCGAAAATGTCCCAGCCGGTAAAGACCAGGTCATTGAGCGACGCGAGCGGAACAAATTCCTTGATCTTGGGCGAGAGCGCATCCGTGCGCTTGCCCAGCCGGATCGTTCCCATCTGGGTGAGCGATCCAATCGGCTTGGCGATGCCCTTGCGTACCGCTTCCACCCCGGCGACAAACGTGGTGGCCACGGCGCCCATGCCGGGGATCATGATTCCCAGTTTGCCCTTGGGCGCCTGGATCTCGTCGCTGTGTTGCTTCGACTCTGTCTTCGTTCTTGCGTTCTTCGGCCGCGTCGGCATGTTTATGCTGCTTCCTTATAGACTCCGCTGGAAATGTAAGGCGAACTTCTTATGTTCTCGTATTGAGTCGGCATTTGCAACCGCGCGACCAGTGAATGGCGACGGAAGGGACGCGAATGGCGAATTTAGCAACCATGGAGGACACAGAGATCACAGAGAAGAGATGCTAGGAGACTTCCTCTGTGTCCTCCGTGTCCTCTGTGGTTAGTTCGTTACTTATCCAAATCCAAAGTCTTTACCGGCAGATCCCAGTGCGAGTCCAGAATCTCAAACCGTCGCTGCTCCTCGCGCTCGTAGGCCGCCTGATCGGGCCAAAGCTGCTTCTTTAAAGAATCTTCCTCAAATGGCTCATTGGCCACCGTGGCGTTCTTGAATACGATAGTCACGCGGTAATCCCAGCGCCCGTCTTCCGTAGTGTGATAACGCGGCTGGTCCATCCAGACCTTAAGCATGCGTCCCATCTCGACTTCTTTCTTGAGCAGCGGGTAGTGGTTCTTCTTGAACAACTTCAGGAACTCGTCCGCATGACCCCACTTGGTCTTGTAGTAATACTCGATTACATAAGGCTGACCCGGAGCGGAGGCGCTCTGCGCCAGCACGGCATTCACACCAATCAGCAGGACAATGAGCAAGAGCATGAGACGTTTCATAGGTCTCCTGATAAGCAATTGAGGATTTCTGGATTCTATCTCGGGAACCACTACCGCTGCGTCATCCTGAGGGACTTCAGTCCCGAAGGATCCGGCGTGGACTATCAAATGGCCCGACGCGAGAGCATATCCGCTTCACGCCAGATGCTTCGCAAGCTCAGCATGACGCCTTGAGAGTCGGAGCTTACTCCGTCCGCATCCGGTTCTGCCAGTGGGACCACACAAACCAGATGATCCCGGCAGCCAGCGCGATTCCGATCACCAGGTCAAGCTGGTGGAAGTACTTGCCCAACTCGCGCCAGTTTTCGCCGAGCTTCATGCCCAGATACGCCAACCCCAGGCACCACGGCCAGGAGCCCAGAAACGTGTAGACGTGGAAGCGTCCGCGCGGCATGCCGGCAATTCCCGCCGGCAGAGCGATGAAGGTGCGGACCACGGGCAGCATGCGCCCAATCAGGACCGCCAGATATCCCCAGCGAAGAAAAAAAAAGTCTGCCCATGCCAATTCGCGCCGGCCCATCAGAATCCAGCGGCCATATCTTTCTACCAGCGGCCGCCCGCCATAGCGGCCAATCTCGTAGGCCACAAGGGACCCGAGATTGCAGCCCAAAGCCCCGGCGGTCGCGACCCATAGCAGCTTCATCGATCCTTCGTACACCAGGTAGCCGGCAAACGGCATGATCAACTCGGACGGCAAAGGAATGCACGCCGACTCGATCGCCATCAATATGGCAACCCCGCCGTAGCCCGTGGCTGCCACCACGGACTTGATGAATACAAACAAGACCGCAAGGATTTTTTCAGTCATGCAGGAAACATCTTAAAAGGGGCCGCTGTGGTGCAGGCACGGTTTCTTTGCCCGCCGCCGAGGGCAAGGTTCAGAATGCGCCTTCCTGGGTAAAGGTGTATCCGGGCAACGAGGCGCCGCTGGCGTTCTTGGTCACTTTCACCCGCACGGTTGGCACATCCGGCGCGGTTAAACCCGCCGGCCGCAGCATCGCATATTGGGTGAACACTTCGCTGTACATCTTCGTGACCAGATAGTCCTGCCCATCAGCATCGTTCCGCCAAACCTGCCCGAGTTGGATGGACTTCACCGCCACGTCACACTCCTGAGATCGCTGGGATTCCCTTTCAGGTTACCGGGACGAATGCAGTGCGTCAATTAGCCCGATGGTTCCCAGCATTACGAAAGGACGCAAGGACTGTGGAGGGACGGGTCTCCGACCCGTCCAGGCCGTCCGCAGGACGGCTAGCCCTGGTGAGCCACCACCCCACAATTTCATGCAAAACAATTTGCTAAGATTGACCTCGATTTTAAGGAGCTCTCATGCCCCGCGGCATCACCCCCCGCCAACCCGCCAAGACTGGACGCCACGAAGGCACTCGCAAAGCCGCCAGCAAAAAACCAGGCGCCCTGCGGACGCCCCGGACGGGCGAGGGCGCCCGCCCCCACACAGTTCGTGGTGCTGCCCCCGCGAAGGCCCGAGGCAAAGCCTACAACCCCACGTCCCCCGCCCGCGTTCAGGACATTCTGCAGCGGCTCAACACCCTCTACCCCGATGCCACCTGCGCCCTGCACCACAAAAGCGCATGGGAGTTGGTGGTCGCCACCATCCTCTCCGCCCAGTCCACCGACGTGGGCGTGAACCTGGTGACGCCTGTGATCTTCAAAAAATATCCCACCGTACAGGATTTCGCCGCGCTCGAGCCTGAACAGCTCCAGCCTGACATCCACTCGACAGGATTCTTCCGCAACAAGTCGAAGTCCGTGATCGGCGCGGCAAAAAAAATCGTGGCCGATTTCGGAGGTCAGGTCCCCGATCAGATGGACCAGCTTCTCACCCTTCCGGGAGTCGCCCGCAAAACCGCCAACGTCGTCCTGGGCACCTGGTTCAAGAAAAACGAAGGCGTAGTCGTGGACACGCACGTCCACCGCATCAGCCGCCGCCTTGAACTCACCCGCAACGACGATCCCAAAAAAATCGAACAAGAACTGATGCAAATCCTCCCGCGAGAAAAGTGGACGCTATTCTCCCACCAGATCATCTGGCACGGCCGCAGACTATGCATCGCCCGCCGCCCCAAGTGCGTCGATTGCCCGCTGGAAAATATCTGCCACGCCGCCGACAAAACCTGGAGCACAGTCGAAATCCACAAGAACGCCCTGTAGGATCTGTCATCCTGAGCGAAGTGAGATGTTTCGCTTGCGAAACATCCCACGCAGTCGAAGGACCCCTATAGCCCGTACGAAGCCGCTCGTCTTGGGATTTTCTCAACTGCATCACAACCCGCCCAGCGGTCGTAAAGCTCATAGGGGTCCTTCGACTTCGCAGCTTCTTCGCTTCGCGAAGAAGCTACTCCGCTCAGGATGACAGCTGCTACACTTTTTCTACCGCCGATGCGCTCCTTAACCTTGTTGGCTATGGTCATCTCAATGAGCACTCTCACCCTGCCCCAAACCCTGCCTGCACCACAGGCGATTACCGATCCCAAACAGATCACGAGCAAGCCCAACGCCAACGTCGAACAAAACCAGCAGAGCCTTTCCATCGAACGCCTCTACATGACGCGCTCGGTGGGAGCCACTACCTGGTCGCCCGATGGCAAGAGCATCGCTTTCATTTCGAACATCAGCGGCCGCAACAATATCTGGCTGGTTCCAGCCGAAGGCGGATGGCCCACGCAGCTTACGGTCAGCGATCAGCGTCAGGCCCACCCAACGTGGTCGCCCGACGGCAAATGGATTGCCTACATCTCCGACTACGACGGCGACGAGCAGTGGGATATTTTCTTCGTCTCGCCCAAGACCGGACAGGTCATCAACATCACCAACACCCGCGAAATCTCGGAAGAGAGTCCAACATGGTCGCCCGACGGCCGCTATCTCGCGTACACGGTGAAGCCCAAGACCTCATCGGTGTTCGAAATTGACATCTTCGATACGCTGATGCGCGACACAAAGCACCTGACCACCGCCACGCCCAAGGACAAGATGAACGTGAATCCCATCTGGTCCGCCGACGGCAAGTGGATCGCCTACACACAGCAGCAGGCCAAGGGAACAGATTCCAATATCTTCATCGCCCAGGTCGCAACCGGCGAGAGCACGCTGTTGACGCCGCATGAGGGCGAACAGCTCTTCACAGCCAACGACTTCTCTCCCTTGCCGCTGCCGGACGGACGCGCCCTGTTGATCACTTCCAACGCGGGCAATGGCTACGACAATGTGGGGCTGCTGAGTATGAGCGACAAGGGAGCCAGCGTGACCGGGGTCATGCATCCCGGAAAAATTGACTGGCTCACCCAGGACAAATGGGAGATCGAAGGCGGGTATTTCTCTCCCGACGGCAAGTCGGTTACGTGGACCGCCAACGTTGAAGGCAACACCGAAATCTATGTCCACAATCTCGCTGCCGGAAAGACCACTTCCCTGCCTCTGCCCAAAGGCGTAAACCGGTTGGGCGGCGCGGAATCCGCCTTCACTCGCGACGGCGCACGCCTGCTCTACTACCACAACGGTCCGACGTCACCCAATGATGTCTGGGTCTACTCCATCGCCGACGGCAAGTCGTGGCAGATCACGAATTCGCTGGTGGCGGGCGTGCAGCCAGACGACATGGTCGAGCCGTTTCTAGTGCATTATCTCAGCCGCGACCGCAAGTGGACCATCTCCGCCTTCGTATACGTGCCCTACAACATGGCGCGCAGCGGGCAGAACGCGGCAGTGGTTTATGTGCACGGCGGCCCCACGTCGCAAAGCGTGAACTCTTTCAGCCGCATCATCCAGCACATGGTCAACCAGGGCTACATGGTGATCGCGCCCAACTATCGCGGATCCACCGGCTACGGCAAAGAATTTCAGCAAGCCAACCTGTTCGACATGGGCGGAGGCGACCTGCAGGATGTCCTCGCCGCCGCCGACTTCCTCAAGCAGACCGGCTATCTCGATCCCAAGAAACTGGTTTTGATGGGCGGAAGCTACGGCGGTTACATGACTATGATGGGCGTAACCAAAGCGCCGGACGTGTGGGCGGCCGGCGTGCCTATCGTGCCCTTCGTCAACTGGTTCACTGAAATCGCCAACGAGGATCCGGTACTGCAGCAGTCAGATCTGGCCACCATGGGCGACCTGGAAAAAAATAAAGACCTCTTCCACGACCGCTCCCCGATTTTCTTCGTGGACCAGATCAAGGCGCCCCTGCTGTTACTGGCGGGCGGCAACGACCCAAGATGTCCCAAGGAAGAAGCCCAGCAAGTGGTGGATGCAGTCAAAAAGCGCGGAGGGGTGGCCGAATACAAAGTGTACGAAAACGAAGGCCACGGCTTCGCCCGGGTCGAAAACCAGATTGACGCCTACAAGCGCGTCTCCGAGTTCCTGAAGGCGCGAGTCCCCCCAGCCAACTGCGGCTGTTCCCTCACCGAACAATAAAATGTGGGTGCGAGCGCCCGCGCTCGCGCCCACATTACTTCTTCGTAAACTTATTTCTTCGTAAACTTATTAAAGAAATCCCCCGCATTCCAGTGCGGACGCGCCGTTTGTTGCGCCACTTCATACCCAATAGCCAAATCCACCCGCGTGCATTTGACGGTCGCATTGAAATCAAGCGGCTGATTCATGTCGTCGCTAGGCTGGTGGTAACGCTGCACCTCCCAATCGAACTGCATCTTCTTGCCATCAAGATTGGGATTCACAGTCTGCAACCCTTCCTCGACATACAGAGAAGGCACACCCTGAAGAATGAAGGAGTACTGATCGCTGCGGACGAAATAAACTTCTTCCGGCAATGGATCGGGGCTCACGATAAGTCCCATGTGCCGGGCCACGTCGTCCGCAACCGCGCCCAGGCTCGAATGCTCGGCACCCAGGGGCACAATGTCCTTGAAGTCGTAGAGGAAGGAAACTTCGTCCATATTGATGTCGGCCACGACCTGGTTGATCGGCACTGTGGGATTCTGAGCATAGTAATCAGAGCCCAACAGGCCCTCTTCTTCTCCAGTGACGGCAATAAAAAGCAGCGACCGTCGCGGCGCGGGATGCAACTCAGAAAACGCCCGCGCCATTTCGATCAAAGCCGACGTTCCCGAGGCATTGTCCGCCGCCCCGTTGTAAATACTGTCTCCCTTGACCGGATCGCCAATGCCCAGGTGATCCAGATGGGCGGTGAATGCGACATATTCGTTCTTAAGCTGGGGATCCGAGCCCGGTAGAATTGCAGCGACGTTGGGACTCTCTGCCTCAGAGTAGCGGCTGACGATGTGCAGGGTAACACTGGCGGCCAGCGGAAAGGCTTGCGCCTGGCTATTCTCCGCATCCCGCAACGCGTCTTTCCACGATTTCGGTGCGCCTTCGAACAGCAGTGCCGCCGTGCTGGAACTTATTCGCGCGGCACCTCGGATACTCGGCTCCGCGCCGTTGGGCACGCCTTTTTCATCCAGCCAGCGAAACGCAGGCCCTCGGGTGAAGCGAACGTATTCCGTAAACGGTGTATGCTGCTCGGTCTTGCCCGCCCAAATGGAGATATACCCAATCGCCCCATGCTCCGCCGCCGTCCGCAACTTCTGTTCACCGGAAGAAAAATGGGCGCCGGGAGCGGACGGCATCTTGGCGGGAGCGCCATACAAGGCCGCCACAATCTTGCCCCGGACATCAACGCCCGCGTAATCGTCGTAGTTGAACTCCGGGGCGCTCACGCCATAGCCAACGAATACGACCTGGCCTTCGGCCGTGGTGTCGGCAGAAAGCGGGTCGCCGCCCATCACGTAATCCTTCTCGATGGTCAGGGTCCGGGTCGAGCCGCTGTTCTGTTTCACCGCGAAAGAGCTTTTGTCCCGCAACAACTCAATCCTGCGAAAGTGTACGTTTTGAAAGTACGACCCACCCACGCCCGCCGGCTTTAATCCCATTTCCTCGAACTGCGCCCGGACGTAGTTTGCCGCCAGCTGATACCCACGAGTGCCGGTGCCACGGCCTTCCAGCAGATCGTCCGACAAAAACGCCATGTGCGCCCGCAGGCCGTCGGCAGTGATGCGTTGCAAAAGTTCGTCAGGAGGGAAATCTGAAGAAGCAGTTTGTGCAGATCCAAAAGAAACCATCAAAACCAAACCGAGTGTTGCAAGCAGACGCGTCGTTCGCAAACCTACCTCCTGGATGAAATGGCCTTGATGAGCCCAGGGATCGTATATTCGGCAGCCTCGATGTCGACCGTCAACCCAAGCTCCCGAAGAGTAGACGAAGTCACCGGTCCAATGGAAGCAACCCGCACGCGGTTATCTTCCTTACCCATGGGGTCGCGGCCGACTCGGCCACGGCTTTCGCCCAGAAGTGCCACAAAATTCCGCACGGTGGAAGAGCTGGTAAATGTGATCCAATCAGGCCGCCGGCTCCGAGATGCCAGTGCCGCCCGCAGCCGCTGCCGCGAAGCCTGCGGAATCACAGTCTCGTAGGCCTCGACCACATCGACTCTCGCACCCAGCTTGCGCAACTCCCGAGGAATCACGTCACGCGCAACTTTCGCCCGTGCCAGCAGAACCCGCTTCCCTTTCACCTTCCGCCGCAGGCTCGCGACCACGGATTCCGCCATATACTCCCTGGGCACGACGTTCACCTTTACGCCGTGTTGCTCAATGGCCTGCCGGGTCGCCGGCCCGATCGCCGCAACTTTTAGATAGCGCATCGCCTTCCCACCCAGGTGAAGTTTTCGCAGCCTCTCCCACAGCGCGTCGACGCCGTTCACGCTGGTCAGGATCAGCCAGTCATACTCGGAGAGCCGTTTCAGCGCGGTATCCAGAGCTTTGTAAGACCGGGGCTTGCGGATTTCGATAAAGGGAATCTCCAGAACTTCCGCACCCTGGTCGCGCAGTCCAGAGGACAGCGCACTCGCCTGATGCCGCGCCCGGCCGACCAGTACTCGAACCCCTGAGAGCGGTGCCGCCGTCCCTGATTTTGAGGTCGATTTCATTCCCTGGATATCGTGATTCGGTCAGCGCGGGCGAGTTGCCCGCGTCCACACATGCACACACAGAACTCAAAGCTCAGGGTTGCTGCGGGGTCGCGACCGCTTTTCCGTACACTTCCCGCAAAATCGCGTCGCCGCCCTGACGCAGCAGGGTTTCGCCCACGGCCTCGCCGAGCCTTACCGGATCGTCTCCATCGCCCGACTCCCGCAACACTTTCGTTCCGTCCGGACGTGCGACCACCGCCTCAAGATACAACCGGCCGTTGACAACTTCCGCCAGTGCCCCGATCGGAACCTGGCAACCTCCGCCCATCTGGTTGAGCAGCGCCCGTTCACAGGTGGTCGTGTTGCGGGCCGCCTCATCGTCCAGAAAAATCAGACTCCGGCGCACGCCTGCATCATCCTTGCGAATCTCGATCGCCAGAGCGCCCTGCCCCGCCGCCGGGCACATCATCTTGGCAGAAAGCACCTGCCGTATGCACTCCCGTTTGCCGAGGCGATTCAATCCGGCCGCGGCCAGGATCACGGCATCGTACTCGCCGGCTTCGAGCTTGCGCAGCCGGGTATCAACATTTCCCCGCAAGGGATGAATGTCGAGATCCGGTCGCAGAGCCTTCAGCTGCGCCTGCCGCCGCAGGCTGCTGGTTCCTACCCGCGCCCGGTTCGGCAGGTCTTTCATGCTGCTGTATTTATGTGAGCAGAAAACGTCTCGCGCATCTTCCCGGGCGGTGATCGCCGCAATCTCGAAATCGGCAGAAATTTCCGTAGGCAGATCTTTCAAACTGTGCACTGCAAGGTCCACGCGCTTCTCAGACAGCGCTTCTTCAATTTCCTTGGTGAACATGCCCTTGGTGCCGACCTGCGCCAGGGCAACGTCGGTAATACGATCACCGGTGGTCTTGATGATTTCAATTTCGACGTAGTGTCCGTGCTGCTCGAGCAACGCCTTGATGTGATTGGCTTGCCAGAGTGCCAGTTGCGATCCGCGGGAACCGATGCGTAGCCGGGCCACTAAGTTTTGGCTCCGGGATCTCCAGCAAAGCGCTTTGCGGCTTTCTTGTCCTCTTCTTTGTTCTTGCCCTGCAAATCCTTCTTCTCCTGCAGGTTCTTGTCTTGCAGATTCTTGTCTTGCAAATCCTTGTCCTGCAGATCAAAGAGCCGCCGCACAATGTCGACCACCGTAGTGGCTTCCGGCTGGCTCACCGCGGTCTTCAAGGTGCTGATCGGAGTATGCATGATCTTGCTGATGATCCCCCGCGTAAGCGTTTCAACCGCCAGTTCCTGTTCCGGCGAAAGCGGCCCCAGGCGGCCTCGCACCCGGTCAATCTCCGCCTGGCGAATGGTCTCCAGGTGGTCTTGTAGCGAGACGATGGTAGGGACCACATCCAGCGTCTGCAGCCGGACCTTGAAGCGCTCCACTTCCCCCGTAATGATCGCTTCAGCGCGCTCCGCTTCTTTTCTCCGGTCGTCGACGTGCGAGGTCACGGCCTGCTGCAGATCGTCAATGTCGTAAACGAAGATGCCGTCCAGCCGGTTCATCCCGGGGTCGACGTCCCGCGGCACGGCAATGTCGATAAAGAACATAGGCCGGTTCTTGCGCCGCGCCAGAAACAGCTCGCCATGCTCCCGCCGGAAGATGGCGTGGGGCGCACCCGTCGAAGTGATCACGATGTCCGCACGGTCACACGTCTCGTAGAGCTGTTCAAATAGAATCGCCTGTCCGTCAAACTTCGCCGCCAGCTGTTGGGCCCGATCGTAAGTGCGGTTGGCCACAAAAATAGATTCCGCGCCGTGAGCAATCAGATGACGCGCCGCCAGTTCACTCATCTTGCCCGCGCCCACCAGGTAGACGTGCTTGCCTTGCAGCGATCCGAAAATCTTCTTCGCCAGTTCCACCGCGACCGAGGCCACGGAAACCGCCGACGAACCCACCGCCGTTTCCGTGCGCACACGCTTCGCAACGGCGAAGGCCCGAGTCAAAAGCAGATCAAGCTGCGAGTGCACCACGCCGACGGCTCGGGCCGTGGCGTACGCCTCTTTCACCTGCCCCAGAATTTGCGGTTCCCCCACCACCATGGAGTCCAGGCTGGAAGTCACGCGAAACAGATGACGCACTGCCTCACTCTCGCGATATTCATACAAATGGGGTTCATACTCGGAAGGGGTCAGTTGAAAGTAATCGCGCAGAAATCCGCGCAGGTCCACGGCGCCGTTCTTGGTCTGGGTCAGCACTTCCACCCGGTTGCAGGTGGAGAGAATGATTCCTTCTTCCACTCCCGGATGCCCAGCCAATCGCCGCAACGCTTCGGGCAAATGCGACTCAGGGATCGCCAAACGCTCCCGCACTTCCACCGGAGCGGTCTTGTGATTCACCCCAATGAGCTGAAACTTCATGATTGGACGAACCCGTGAATCGTACTGTAGTAGTTCGCCGACCAGGCGATCACCGCAGCCACCACAGCACCGGTCGCAAGATAAGCAGCCCGACGCCCGCGCCATCCCGCATTCCACCGGGTAAACACCATGACCATATAGACCACCCACATCAGCAACGAAAGAAAAATCTTGGGATCGAGAAAGTCCAGCCGCCCGTAAGTGGCCTGGGCCACGATACTCCCCGCCACCAACCCCAGCGTCATAAAAGGAAAGCCAAGCAGCAGTGAGCGATAGCCGATCTGATCAATCACTTCGAGGGCGGGCAGCCGCAACAGAATCGCAGCCGGTTTTTTTGACTTCAGACTACGCTCTTGCAAAAGATAAAGCAGGCTGGCGGCAAAACTGAGAAACAGAGCCGCATAACCGACAAAGATCATGGCGATGTGGACAAAGAGCCATCCCCGCCGCATGCCCGGCGATGCCAGCAGAAATGGCTGCTGCGTGGTCGCGGCAACGAACGTCAAAACAAACACCAGCGGAAAGACGACGATCCCGGGCGAGGTCGTGCGGTACACCAGGTACACAATCATGAATGCCGCCATCACCATCAGCGACAGCAGCGACTCTGAATTGTGCACCGAGGTAAGCGTGAGCTGTCCCGAGAGCAAGACCGCTTCGGTCAAAGATACGAATTGAAACACCATGCCCAGGCTCATGGCCGGCAGCGCCACCCGGTTCAATAGCGAACTGGTGCGCGTCAAAGCCAGCAAGGCATAGACAAGGCCTACGGCATAGCAGCAAAGCGCCACTCGGAGCCACAGTATCGGCATAAACAGGTTGGAAGCCCACGGCTCGGCACCGATGCCGTCCGCCCTAGCGATTATAGTCTGCACCGCTCGTGAGGCAGCAAAATCAAACGTTCAATCAGTAACCACAGACGCAAAGTAGCGCCGGCCCTTCGACTTCGCTCAGGGCAGGCTCGCCGGCTGTCCGGAGGGCATCCTGCCCTCCGAGAAAACGCCGAAAAGCGCAAAAGCTATTGCACCCCTAGAGCACCGAGCGCGGTTTCCAGATTCTCCTCATTGACCACCAGCCGCCGCCCTTGCGCCAGCATGTCCTCGACCTCGTCAAAAGCCCGAAACAAACGCATCTTGACGGCCCCGTACTGCTCCGCCTCAGTCAATACGCGTCCATGCCGCGCCGCCCATCCTCGCAGAGTTTCATCCGGCAGAAAGACGCTTACGGCAAAAGTAGTCTTGCGGTCCGAAGTGACATCGAAAACATATTCGCTGGCCGGAGCTTCAGCGGCATCGGCCAATGCCGCCCGCTTGCCGACAAAGTAATACTGATAGACGTATCCCTGGCCACCGGTATACGTCTTCATGCGACGCAGAGTCATAAGAGCTGTCGTTGGTCCTTGGTCGTTGGTCGTTCGCGAGTCAACTGAAGCAGAGCGCTTGTGAGGTCTGACGCCCGAAGTCCGAAGTCCGCCTTTACCCCTCGATCCTCGCTTCCCGCAGCAGTTTGACCGCACTCTCCGAACTCACAGGCGAGTAATACACTTCCTTGAACGTATACGATTTCGCCTTGCCCGTAATAACCGGAAGGATTTCGATGTGCCAGTGGTAGTCGTCATCAATGGTTTTCCAGTAGTCCAAGCTCTTCGAGCGAAATAGTGTGTTGGGAGAAGTGTGCAGCACCAGGTGAAACTCGCCGGTCACGGCGCGGATCCTCTGCAGCGTACGCCGCAAGAGTGCCGCCAGATCGAGCAAGCTCGCCGGCCGCGTCAGGCCGAAGCGCTCAAAGGCCGCCTCGTGGGTCCGGGGAATGATCCAGGTCTCGTAGGGTACGCGGGGCGCGTACGGACAGAGCGCAATAAAGTCGCCGCGCACCTCGATCACTCGCAGGTTCTCCTGCAACTCCTGGGAAATAATGTCGCAAAACACGCAGCGTTCCTTGGCCTTGAAGTAGTCCCGGCCCGCCCGCAGTTCGTAGAGCACACGGCGCGGAACAAACGTAGTCGCAGTGAGCTGCGCCGTAGGATGTTCAAATTCCTGCCCGGCGCTGGATCCATGATTCTTGAAAATGCTGACGTATTTGAAGCGCGCATCCCCCTTCAAGTCCTGGATGCGATGCACCGCCAGCAGCAGGAACTGCTCAATCTCAACATCGCTTGCGTTCCACAACTGCCGGTCGTGTGCCGGATTCTCCACCAGCACTTCATGCGCGCCCACCGGGGCCATGCGATCGTAAATCCCCTCAGCACGCCGGGCCGGTTCACCCTCGACGCGGTAAAGCGGTGCGGGATGCACCACCGCGCGCGCCGACCAGGGGCTACCCTCCACTCCGGGCATGCTAGAAACCACTTGCGCTGCCACCGGGGGGTTCGCACAAAACCGGCAGAAACCTTCCAGGCGGGGAGAGTGGTCAGGCACGTCATCACCCGTGATCACCCAGGAGCGGGTAATCGGATCCTTGCGCAATTCCATGGGTGTAAGGAAAACATCGGTGCCGAGGGCGCGTCAACTGCGACCTCCAGTCACGTCAGCCGAACCACGATACGCGCTGTCGCCTCTGAAGCCAGCCACGAAGCGACAAAAGAATAAAGCCCCGGGCGCGAGCCCGGGGTTAGCCAGCGCCAACCAATCAGCTCCGAAGGAGCGAAAGACACAAACCGATGGCGATTTCCATCACCAGGAAATCACCACTGCCTTTGTTATAATCCGCCCACGAACCCCGTTGAAATGACCGAGCCGTCCACCCCGTTGATGCGGCAATATGCCGCCATCAAAAAGGAGCACCCCACTGCCCTGTTGTTCTTCCGCCTGGGAGACTTCTACGAGCTTTTCTTCGACGACGCCGTCCTCGCCGCAAAAGAACTGCAGATCACGCTGACCTCGCGCAACAAAGAAAAAGGCATAGCCATCCCCATGTGCGGCGTACCCCACCACGCCGCCGAAGGCTATATCTCGAAGCTGATCCGTAAGGGATTCAAAGTCGCAATCTGCGAGCAGGTCGAGGATCCGCGCGTGGCGAAAAAACTTGTACGGCGAGAGGTCACTCGAGTCGTCACCCCAGGCACGGCCGCAGATTCTTCCCTCAGTTCCGAAGAGAACAATTTCCTTGCCGCAGTCACCCAGATCGGAGAGCGCGTCGGCTTCGCCGCCCTCGACCTATCCACCGGAGAATTCCGCGCCACCGAGTTTCAGGGCACAGACGCAGCCAAACGAATCCAGGAAGAAATCCAGCAACTGCGACCTAAAGAAGTTTTGTACGCGTCCTCAGCCCCGTTGTTCGAGGGCTCCAGTGTGGTCCCGGGCGGTTCGCCCGCGAAAGTCTCCACCACCTCCGGCTACGCCGAAACTCCCCTGGACGATTGGATCTTCGCCCCCGACCACTCCATCCCGCTATTGGAAAACCATTTCGGGGTGCTATCTCTCGAAGGCTTCGGCCTGTCGGGCAAGCCGGCAGCCGCAGCAGCCGCTGGCGCCATTCTCTATTACGTCCGCTCCACCCAGCGTGGGACTCTAAGTCACGTAGATCGCATCGGCTTCTACGAACGCCAAACCTGCCTGGTGCTCGATGCCGTCACCGTCCGCAATCTGGAGCTGATCGAGCCACTCTTCGCCGGTGCCGATGCCGGCGTTACGCTTTTCCGCTCGGTTGATGCCACAGTCACACCTATGGGCAAGCGCTTGCTGCGCGCCTGGCTTCTGCGCCCGTCCATCGACATGGCGGAGATCAACGCCCGCCTGGATGCAGTCGAGTCTCAGGTAAAAGCCACTATCGCCCGCGAAGAACTGCGCCGTGCCCTGGACGGCATCCTCGATCTGGAGCGCCTGCTCAGCCGGGTCACGCTCGAAACCGCAAATCCGCGAGACGTCCTCGCCCTGGCCGCTTCCCTCGCCAAACTCCCGGCTGTCCGAAAAACGCTGGAACGCTTTGGCAGCAGCAATGCCCATGTGGCCGCGGCCGACTCGGCCGCGCAGACGATGCCAATCGCCCAACCCGACGAAAGCTCCATAGATCGCCTGACCAAACTCCATGCGTCGCTAGACGAACTCACCGACCTTCGCCAGCGCATCGAAACCACTATCATCCCCGAGCCCCCAATCTCTCTCAGCGACGGCGGCGTAATTCAACCGGGCGCGGACAAGGAACTCGACCAACTCCGCGACCTCAGCCGCAATAGCAAACAATTCCTCGCCCAAATTGAACAGCGCGAACGCCAGCGCACCGGAATCGCCAGCCTGAAGGTAAAGTTCAACTCGATCTTCGGCTACTACCTCGAAATCTCGAAGGCGAATTCGCACCTGGCCCCGCCGGACTACGAACGCAAGCAAACCCTGGTCAACGCCGAGCGCTTCACCACCCCGGAGTTGAAGGAATACGAATCCAAAATCCTCGACGCCCAGGAGAAGATTGTAGACATCGAGCGCCGGCTCTTCGCCGAATTACGCTCGGCCATTGCCGGAGAAGCCCGCCGCATTCGCCAGACCGCGCTCGCCCTGGCCGAAATCGATGTCCTCGCGTCCCTCGCCCAGATCGCAGCCTCACGCGACTATTGTCGCCCCCGGTTTGACGACTCCACCGACATTGAAATCGTCGCCGGCCGCCACCCTGTGATCGAGCAACTGGAGCTGGGCAGCGGAGACCGTTTCGTCCCCAACGATCTTTTCTTGAATTCGACCACGAACGCCATCATGGTGCTGACCGGCCCGAACATGGGCGGCAAGTCCACCTATCTCAGGCAAGCCGCGCTGACGGTAATAATGGCGCAGGCGGGATCGTTCGTACCCGCACGTTCGGCCCGGCTGGGCCTGGTGGATCGCGTGTTCACCCGCATCGGCGCCAGCGACAATCTGGCCCGCGGCCGCTCCACGTTCATGATTGAGATGACGGAAACCGCCGCCATCCTGCACACGGCCACTCCACGGTCTTTAATTCTCCTCGACGAAGTCGGCCGCGGCACCGCGACTTATGATGGCCTCGCCATCGCCTGGGCGGCAGTCGAATACATCCACGCTCGCACTCGGGCCAAGACCCTTTTCGCCACCCACTACTTCGAATTAACCGAACTGGCCGAGCAACTCTCCGGAGTGAAGAACTACCACGTGACGGTGAAAGAAACCGGAGGCGGGATTGCCTTCCTCCGCAAAGTCGCGCCCGGCGCCGCCGACCGCAGCTACGGCATCGAGGTAGCGAAACTGGCGGGACTTCCGAACGAAGTGATCGTGCGCGCCCGCGAAGTCCTGGCCGAGCACGAAAACGCAGAACGTCAGTTGATGGGACATCTTTCGCCGGCCTCCACCCCGCCGCCGGCGCAGTTAACTATCTTCACCCCACTGTCGCAACCGGTTCTGGAGAAGTTGCGCGAGGTAGATTTGAACTCGCTGACTCCGTTAGAGGCGCTTAATCTGCTGGCTCAACTGAAAAAGCAGGTAGAGTAAGGTTTTCTTAGCGGCCTTTGCGGCTTCTCTTTGCGATCTTTGCGGTGAAGAGCTTTTTACCGCAAAGTCCGCAAAGAGTAGCCGCAAAAGTACGCTAAGAAAATCGGAGTTCAAGTAATTACTCATGATGTCCAATCTGCATAACAACGTGGGCCAGCTGCTCATCATCGGCTTCGACGGCACCGAGATGTCCCCCGGCCTTGCCGCCCTGCTGACTCGTGTGCAGCCCGCCGGCGTCATCCTCTTCGCCCGCAACATCACCGGCGGCGAGCAAACCTATAAGCTGCTCAAGGACTGTCAGGCCTGCGTCTCGAGCCCGCTCTTCACTGCTGTGGACATGGAAGGAGGCCGCGTCGACCGCTTCCGCAACGTCCTCGGCCGTACTCCTTCCGCTGCCGATGTCTTCGCTACTGGCGAGCGCAAGCTCTTCCGCAAACACGGCAAAGTGATCGGTGAGTCCTGCCGGACGTTGGGATTCAATACCGATTTCGCACCGGTCGTAGACCTCGCCTTCGAGGCGTCAAAAACGGTCATGAGTTCCCGGGCCGTTTCGTCCGATCCGAAACAAGTCGTCCTCTATGCCCGCGAATTTCTCAAAGGATTGGGCGCTGCCAGTGTGATTGGTTCAGCCAAGCACTTTCCCGGGTTGGGCGAAGCCAACCTCGACACCCACATGGAACTTCCGTCGATCAACAAATCGTGGAAAAATCTCTGGTCAGAAGACTTGTATCCCTACCGGACGCTGCGCCGCGAGTTGCCCATGGTCCTGATCGGACACGCTAACTATCCCGCCATCACCCACGATGGCAGTCCGGCATCGCTCTCAAAAAAGTGGATCACCGATGTCCTGCGAAAAAAGATTGGCTACCGCGGTCTGGTTGTCTCCGACGATCTGGAAATGGGAGGCGTGTTGAAAGCTGCGCCCATCGAGCAGGCGGCCCTCGAACACATCCGTGCCGGCGGCGATCTCTGTCTGATCTGCCACCTCGAAGAGTACGTCACCCGATCGTACGAAGCCCTGATCAAAGAGGCCGAGAGCAACCGCAAGTTCGCCCAGCGGGTGGCAGACTCGGCGGCGCGCGTAATGGCCTTCAAGAAGAAATCGTCCGCACTGAAACGGAGATCACCGGCTCCGACGCTGGCCAAGCTGGAGAAACTCTCGCGACAGATACAGCAACTCAGCAAGCAGGTCGGCCTCTCCGGGTCAGGAGCAGCAACCTCGTGATTGTCGCAGGCATCATGAGCGGCACATCGGCCGACGGCATCAACGTAGCCCTGATCAAGCTCGTGTGGCGCGGGCGCCCCCGCCCGCGTGCTTCGGTCTCCACGAACCTGTCCTTCAAATTTCTGGCCCAAGCCGAATTTCCGTACCCGGGAAAAGTCCGCGAAGCCGTGCTGCAGGCCATGAACGCGAAAGAAGCCAGCGTAGCCGATCTGGCGCGTTTGAATTTCCTGCTGGCCGAACTCTACGCCGAAGCTGTCCTCTCCACCCAACGTCGTTTCCGCCTGAAAGCAGACCTAATCGGATGCCACGGCCAGACTCTCTACCACCAGGGTGAGCCGGCGAGATTCCTGGGCCGAAACGTGGCCGTCACCTGGCAGACCGGAGAAGGCGCAGTGATCGCCGCCCGGGTCGGCATCCCGGTCGTTTCCGATTTTCGCCCCGCCGACATGGCCGCCGGAGGCAAAGGCGCCCCGCTGGTTCCCTTCCTCGACTACCTCCTCTATCGCGACCCGCAAGTCGGCCGCATTGTGCAAAACATCGGTGGCATTGCCAATCTGACAGCAATCCCAGCCGGAGCATCTGCTGAACAGGTCACGGCTTTCGACACCGGCCCGGGCAACATGGTGATAGACGCCGTCACAGACACACTCTTCGGCCAGCCCTATGATCGCGATGGCCGAATCGCTGCGTCGGGCGCAATTCTCTCACTGGTTATCTCCGACCTTGTGCGCCTGCCCTTCTTCCGCCGCACGCCTCCTAAGACTGCAGGCCGGGAAGAATTCGGACGCGAGTTCGCGCAGCGTTTCGTCAAACGTTGTGGACGCGCCAGCAAGGCAGATGTAGTCGCCACGGCCACAGCCCTGACCGCCCGTTCGATTGCCGAAGCCATCCGCCGCTTCGTGCCAAGGCGCGGAAAGTTTCGCGAGTTCGTAGTTTCCGGTGGCGGCGCCAACAATCCGACATTGCTCGCCATGCTGGCCAACGAACTCCGGCCCCTGCATCTGACCATCCGCGCCTCCGACGAATTCGGATTACCCTCCGAAGCCAAAGAAGCCGCCGCTTTCGCCCTCATGGCCTACGAGACCTGGAACCATCGTCCATCAAATCTTCCCTCCGCGACAGGAGCCAAGCGCCCAGCAATCCTGGGAAAGATCTCGTATGCCTAACTGCCTGTCATCCCGAGCGAAGATGAAGGCGCGCTCGCGCGCCGAAACGAGTCGAGAGCCTGCCCTGAGCGAACCTCGAGCGAGAGCGAGAGGGAGTCGAATGGGGACCTTGTGCTTGCCTTTGAATCTATCCCGAGTGCTCCAGACCGTAGCCTGCGCCACATGCCTCGCCCTCACCCTCTCCTGCGCCAGCAAACCCGACCCCAACACCCTGGTGATGATCATCGAGAGCAGCCCCACCAACCTTGACCCGCGAGTCGGCCTGGACGCGCAGTCCGAGCGCATCGATGACCTCATCTTCGACGACCTGCTGACTCGCGACGCCCATCTCAACGTTGCCCCGGGCCTCGCCGAACGCTGGGATATCCCCGATCCGCTCAGCTACGTCTTCCATCTGCATCGCGGCGTAAAGTTCCACGACGGCCGCCCGCTAACCGCCCGCGACGTGAAGTGGACGTTCGATTCGCTGTTGCAGGGAAAGATTCGCAGCGCCAAGTCAAGTGTCTACCAATTCGTAGATCACATCGATGCCAGCGACGACTACACTGTCGTCTTCCACCTCAAGCAGCCATTCGCAACCCTGCTGTGGAATCTCTCCGACGGCGCAATGGGCATCGTGCCCTATGGCAGCGGCGACGAGATCAGCCGCAAGCCCATCGGCTCAGGCCCCTTCCGTTTCGTCAGTGCCGAGCCAGACAAAGAAGTTGTGCTCGCCCTCAACGACGAATACTGGGGAGAGAAAGCGCATCTCAAGAATGTCCGATTTATCGTCGTGCCCGACACCACCACGCGCGCGCTCGAACTGCGCAAGGGCAGCGCCGATGTTGCGATCAACGCCCTGACCTCCGACATGGTGTTGACCCTGGAACGCGACCCCAATCTCGCGGTACTGCGTGCTCCCGGCACGGTCCTGTCGTATCTGGCATTCAATCTGCGAGATCCCATTCTGAAAGATGAGCGGGTGCGGCAGGCGCTCGCGTATGCCATCGACCGCCGCCCTTTTCTCGAATATCTGATGCGCGGTTTCGCCCGCCCCGCCAACAGCGTTCTGCCCCCGGAGAGTTGGGCGTATAACGGCGACGTGCCTGCCTATGATCACGATCCGGCGCGCGCCCGCCAACTGCTAGAGCAAGCGGGCTATCGCGAGGTGAACGGTGTCCGCTTTCACCTCACCATGAAATCGTCCACCGAAGAAAGCACGCGCCTGATGGCGGCGGTGCTGCAGCAGCAACTGCGTCAGGTGGGAATCGCGCTTGACATCCGCACTTTCGAATTCGCGACCTTTTTCTCCGACGTCACCCACGGCCTCTTCCAGCTCTATTCCCTGCGCTGGATCGGCGGCAATGAAGACCCTGACATCTTCGAATACCTCTTTCACTCCTCCAAGTTCCCTCCCAACGGCGCCAACCGCGGATACTTCGCTGACCCACGAATTGATGCGCTGGTTGACCAGGCTCGCCAGGAACTCGATCAGAACACCCGCAAACAGCTCTACGCAGAAATCCAGCGCACTCTGGCCGACCAACTGCCTTACATCAATCTTTGGTATTTCGATAACGTCCTGGTGCACTCCAAACGAGTGCACCACCTCACGCTGAATTCTTCCGGCAACTACGATTTTCTGAAAACGGCAGAGCTGAATGAAAGCAGTCGTCAGTCGTCGGTCGTCAGTCGTCAGTAAATGCACGTCGCCCTTGCTGACGACTGAAGACCGACGACTGATGACTAGTCAGTGTTACCATCGAAACACAATTTTCATCATGCATATTCTCTTCATCGGCGACATTTTCGGACGTCCTGGACGCAACATCGTGAAAGACCGCCTGTCGGGTCTGGTGAAAGACCACGCCATTGATCTTGTGATAGCCAACGGAGAAAACTCCGCCGGCGGTTTCGGAATCACCGGCCCCCTGGCGGAAGATTTGTTCGAGTTGGGCATCGATGTGATCACCACCGGCAATCACATCTGGGACAAGCGCGAGATCATCGACTACTTTCAAAGCGCCGGCGGCAACCAGCACAGCCCGGCCCGCCGCCTGCTGCGCCCCGCCAACTACGCGCCGGAGTTGCCCGGCTGGGGCGTGTACCAGGGCAGCAAGAATGGTGCCCCTTACGCCGTGATCAATCTTCAGGGACGCGTCTTCATGGCCGCCAACGACGACCCTTTTCGCGTCGCCGATCAACTGTTGAAAGAGATCACGGCCAAGGTAATCTTCGTCGACTTTCACGCCGAAACCACTTCCGAGAAACTTGCCATGGGCTGGTATCTGGATGGCCGGGTCACAGCTCTGGTCGGCACCCACACTCACATTCCGACCGCCGACGAGCGGGTCATGCCCGCCGGCACTGCCTACATCACCGATGTCGGAATGACCGGACCCTACGACAGCGTAATCGGCGTGCAAAAAGAAATGATCATTGCCCGCTTCCTGAACAACATGCCCGCCCGCTTCGAAGCCGCCACCGGTGATGTCCGCCTCTGCGCGGTAGTGGTAGATTGCAATGAAACCACTGGCCACGCTAGAAAGATCGAAAGACTGATGGTCACCTAACCCGCTGTCATCCGGAGCGCAGGAACTTCTTCGCGAAGCGAAGAAGTTGCGGAGTCGATGGACCCCTACCTTCGTCTCGAACCCGGCGTTCGCGCAAAGCTGCACACCGCTGGTTAACGAAGGGCACCCTACTTTTTCAACACCCTCTCCAATTCCCCCCGATTCCCCGCTGGCAAATACCGCAAACCCGCACGCGCCAGGGCCACATAAACCGCTCTCGCCTCCGGCACCTTCTTCAAAACTCGCAAATGCTGCCGCACCACCTGCGCATCCCCGCGCACAATCGGCCCACTGAAAGCTCCTGCCGCACCAAGCTTGGCGTAGTTAGCCAACGTCTGACGCAAAATTGGCAACGCCTTGCGGCGCGCCTCGGCGGTCGAAAGCCCCGCCGCGTGCGCAACTCTTTCCGCCGCAACCAGCAATGCAATCAAGAGCGGCGAGGTAAACGCGCCCCAGGCGTGGTAAGCCATCTTCCTGTTCCTGGAGATGGGGAACGCCTCTGCGCCCAGGTCTCGCACGATCCTGCCCGCCACCCGCACCGCTGCCGGATCACCTTCAAACGCAAAGGGCACGCTCTTGAGCGAAGGAACCGATCCCCGCACAAACGTCATTAACGGATGCACTGAAGCCACGGCCGCACCACGAAGCCGCAATACCCGAAGTTCGTCGCTATTAAGCGCTCCACTGGAGTGCAGCGCCACTTTGCCTCGCCAGTCCGCTGCGCCTGAGAGCTGCCGTGCCGCCCGCGCAATCTCCCGGTCCGGCACGCAAAACCAGACCAGGTCGGCTTCAAGTCGCGTCCCCACCAAGGCCAACTTGCCACCTACGGCTTTGGCCAGCGCGAGGCCCTTCTTGCGAGATGTACCGGTCTCTCCGGAGACAATCTCGCCGATGCGATATCCCACCCGCCTCAACTCGAGCGCTAGTGCGCTCCCCAGTCTGCCCGGCCCTATAATCGCAATGCGCGGTTTCCGTACCATCGCCGCAGCATAACACTTCGATTCGCGGCCTCTTCTTGTAGCGCCGCCGTCCCGGCGGCTGTCCGGGCGGGCGTCCCGCCCGCCCGCCGGCGAGACGCCGGCGCTACCAAACCCTCATTCGGCGGCATCCGTTGTAGTGCCTCGCCCGCGCTGCGCCACCCCGTGCTTTATAGTATTTCCATGCCGAAGTCATCCCGCAAAAAAGCCGCTCCCAAGGCCCGAGTCATCTCCTCCCGCGTGGTCTACCACGGACCCGCCTTCCGCGTCACCGCCGACGAAGTCCTCGAACCCAGCGGCGTGCGCACCCGCCGCGACATCGTGCATCACTCCGGTTCGGCAGTGATCCTCGCGATTGAAGAAGGCAAATCGGAACCCCGCGTCCTGCTCGAACATCAATACCGTCACGCCGCCCGCCAGATGCTCTGGGAGCTGCCCGCGGGACGAATCGATGAAGGTGAAAATAACTTGGCCGCCGCTAAGCGCGAGCTTCTGGAAGAAACCGGCTACACCGCTTCCCGCTGGCGCCGCATTCTGCACTTCTACGCCAGCCCGGGCTTTCTGGCCGAGGCCATGAATCTGTACTTCGCGCGCGGTCTGCGCCCCGGCCCGGCTCAACCCGAGGCCGATGAAGTCATTCACGTTCGCATGGTGCCGCTTTCGGCTGCCCTTCGCATGGTCATGCGCGGCACCATCAAGGACGGCAAGACCATCGCCGGAATCCTCTGGCTCAGCCAGTCGAGGAAGGGTTCAAAGCCGCATCGTTAGAGGCTTTTCTGTGCCGCAATCTCTTGACAGCCCTCATCTCTAGCAGCACAATTGCCTCAATTGCAGGGTACGGCCTCGCAGTGCAAGAGAACGTGCCCGAGGGGGCGTACGTGGAACGTTTGAAAGGTACGGTGAAGTGGTTTAATAACGCGAAGGGCTATGGCTTTATAGGACGCGACGACGGCAGCCCTGACGTCTTCGTGCACTACAGCGCGATTACTTCTGAAGGCTACAAGAGTCTTCAGGAAGGCGATCAAGTTGAGTTCGAAGTCACCCAGGGACAAAAGGGCCCGCAAGCCGCCAACGTCACCAAGGCGTCGTAAGACTTTCTAAGTAGCGCCGGCGTTCCTTCGACTTCGCTCAGGACAGGCCCGCCGGCTGTCGCGAGGGCATCTTGCCCTCGCATGTGCTGGTAGCAAACCATCCGATCGCTTCCCCTGCAGCCTCAACTTGTTTAATCTTTAGCGCAATGGACAATAAAGCCATCGCCGGCATTCTTTACGAAACTGCCGACCTGCTCGAAATCGACGGACAGGATTCCTTCCGCATCCGCTCCTACCGCAACGCTGCTGAAGCCATCGAAGCCCAGACCCAACAGATCGCCGACCTGATCAACGATCCCAAGAAAGTGCTCGCCATCCCCGGCATCGGCAAAGGCATGCTGGTGAACCTGCAGCAAATGTTCAAGGAGGGCAAGCTTCCACTGCACGCCGAATTGCTTACGAAGTATCACCCCTCGATGCTCGATCTGCTCAAGATCCAGGGCCTCGGCCCCAAGACCATCGCCCTGATCTGGAGCGCGTACAAAGTGAGTGACTTAGACGGTGTGGCCAAACTCGCGCGCGAGGGAAAGATACGCGAGCTTCCCCGCATGGGGGAGAAGCACGAACAGAAGCTGCTCAAGGCCATCGAAGACTACCGCCGCATCGCCGGCCGCTTCCTCCTCGACGCCGCCGAACAGCAGGCGGAAAAAATCATCGAGCATCTGCGCGGCTATCCCGGGGTAGAAAAAATAACTCCCGCTGGTTCCCTGCGCCGCGGACGCGAAACCGTCGGCGACCTCGACATCCTGGTCACGGGCAAGGCCTGCTGCGATGACGCCGCCCGCCAGGAACTTATCGAGCACGTCATCAAACTTCCCGGCCTCATGGAAATCATCGCCCGCGGCGAGAACAAAGTCAGCTTCCGGCTGCGCGGCGGCATGCAGGTGGACGTGCGCCTTCTGCCTCCCGAATCCTTTGGCGCCGCCATGCAATACTTCACCGGCTCGAAAGCCCATAACGTGGCCTTGCGCCAGCGCGCCCTCAAAATGGGTTACACCCTCAGTGAGTACAGCCTGGCCACGCTCGACACCGAAAAGCCGGTCGCGGGAAAAACCGAGGAAGAGATCTATGCCAAACTCAAGCTCGACTACATCCCTCCCGAACTACGCGAAAACCTGGGCGAGATTGATGCCGCCGCAGCTCACACTCTACCCATTCTGATCACTCAGGCGGACTTGCAAGGCGACGTCCACATGCACACCGTCGAAACCGACGGACGCAACACCATCGAAGAAATGGCCGAGGCCGCGCAAGCCCATGGCTACAAGTACATGGCGATCACCGACCACTCGAAGAACCTGGCTTTCGCCAACGGCCTTGACGACAAGCGCGCAGTCGAACACATTCAGCGCATTCGCGCCGTGAACGACAGGCTTGGCGGGATCAGAATTTTCGCCGGCATCGAAGTGGATATCCTGGCCGACGGCGCCCTTGACCTTTCTGACTCAGTGCTCGAGCAGATGGACATTGTCATCGCCAGCGTGCACTCCCATTTCAGCCAGACTCCCGTGGAGATGACAGACCGCCTGCTCAAGGCTGTCGAGAATCCCAACACTTCGCTGCTCGGCCACCCCACCGGCCGCATGTTGCTCCGGCGCGAGGCCTACGCCTTCGACTTCGATGCCGTGCTGAAGGCCGCCGCAAAGAAAAAGGTCGCGATGGAACTGAACGCATATCCCGATCGCCTCGACCTCAACGACCGCAATCTGCGGCTGGCGAAAGAGCACGGCGTCAAAATCGTGATCAACACCGACTCGCACCACACCTCCCACATGGACAAGATTCGCTTCGGCATCCTGCAAGCCCGCCGCGCCTGGCTCACCCAGGATGACGTGCTGAACACGCTACCGGTGCAGAAGTTCGCCAAAGCCATGAAGCACGCCTGGTAAAAGGCGATGGCAAGGGCACCCAGAATCCCTTGTCATCCTGAGCGGAGTGGCCGCTTCGCGAAGCGAGGCGGCCACGCAGTCGAAGGACCCCTATCAGCGGATCGAATGCTCTCGTCTTAGGATTTTCACTCCCCAGCAACAAAATCCGAATCTCTCCCCACCGCCTCGCATCTATCTCCCATGGAATTTCGACAATTGGGCCGTTCCGGCCTCAAAGTACCCGTTCTAAGTTTTGGCACCGGCACCTTCGGCGGTGGCACTGAATTCTTCCGCGCCTGGGGTTCAAGCGACGTAGCCGAAGCCACCCGCCTGGTCGATATCTGCCTGGAAGCCGGCGTCAACCTCTTCGACACCGCCGACATCTATTCCGCAGGCCTCTCCGAAGAAATCCTCGGCAAAGCCATCGCGGGACGACGCCACGACGTCCTGATCTCGACCAAGACTGCATTTCGCCTGGGCAAAGGCCCGAACGATATTGGATCCTCGCGCCATCACCTGATCGCAGCCTGCGAAGCCAGCCTGCGACGCCTGGGCACCGATTACATCGACATCTATCATCTCCACGGATTCGACGCGCTCACGCCCGTCGAGGAGGCTCTAAGCGCGCTCAACCACCTGGTCGAGAGCGGAAAAGTTCGCTACATCGCCTGCTCCAATTTCTCCGGCTGGCATTTGATGAAATCCCTGGACGTTTCCGAGCGCTACGGCTGGTCCAGGTACATCGGACACCAGGTTTACTATTCGCTGGTCGGAAGAGAGTACGAATGGGAACTGATGCCGCTAGCGCTTGATCAAGGAGTTGGCGCTCTGGTCTGGAGCCCTCTGGGTTGGGGCCGCCTTACGGGAAAAATTCGCCGTGGACAGCCTTTGCCGGCCGTCAGCCGCCTTCACAAAACCAGCGAGAACGGGCCGCCGGTGCCGGACGAATATTTGTACAAGGTTGTCGACGCGTTAGACCAGGTGGCCAAAGAAACTGAAAAGAGCATTCCCCAGGTTGCGCTGAACTGGCTGCTGCAACGTCCCACCGTTTCTACGGTGATCATCGGCGCCCGCAACGAAGAGCAGCTGCGTCAGAACCTGGCGGCGGCTGGATGGTCGCTTTCGCCTGCGCAGGTAGCGGCCCTCGATCGAGCCAGCGAACAAACGCCGATCTATCCTTACTGGCACCAGTGGCAGTATGCCGAGCGCAACCCGCCGCCAGTCGCCCAAGAGAAGTAAGTAAATGAATGGAGGACGGGCGTCTCGCCCGTCGCGATCGATCGTGAAAGATTCAGGCCACGAATTTCGCGGATTAACACGGATACATCAACAATATTCTCTCGGATTTTGTAATCCGTGAAAATCCGTGTGAATCCGTGGCGACTTTTACTGAGCAGTCTTGTAAACCTCGCCGCCCTTCATCACAAACACAACTTTCTCCATCACCGTAATATCCGCCAGCGGGTCGCCATCCACCGCGACAACATCCGCAAACTTCCCCGGCTCGAGCGTTCCGATCTCATTCGAACGTCCCAACAACTCAGCACCGTTGACGGTCGCCGCCCGCAGCGCATCGATCGGCGTCATGCCTCCGTTCACCAGCGCAGCAAATTCCTTCGACACATAATCCACGTCGTCATCCACACCATAAGCAATCTTCACATGATGCGCCAGCGCCCGCTTGAAAGCCGGACCCTGCTCTTTCACGATGGCTACCCCTTTGGCGAAGCTGACCGCATCGCGCCCCTGCGAGGTTCCGGTCTGCAGATCATGCTGAAAGCAGAAGAGCGTCGGCACCAGCCAGGTACCGCGCTGCTCCATGAGCCGCGCTCCTTCTTCATCCATCACAGTGCCGTGCTCAATCGAGTCCACACCCGCGCGCACCGCCGCCTTGATCCCCTCCGCGCCTTCGGCGTGGGCCATCACTTTTTTCCCCGCGCGATGCGCCACCTCGACCGCCTTGGCCATCTGCTCTTCGCTCAACTCCTCCACCCGATAATCGCTGATCGGATCCATCACCCCGCCGGTCGCCATCAGCTTGATCCAGTCCGCGCCGTATTTAATATCGCGCCGCACTGCGCGGCTGACGTCGTCAACCGTGTCAGAGATGTTGGGACGCCGCTCCAACTGCTGATCCGGCGCCAACACATCCGCGTCTCCATGCCCGCCGTTAACCGAAACAAAGTTCCCCGCAGACACCATCCGCGGTCCCCGGATCAGTCCCTTCTCAATACTGTCGCGCAGCGCCAGCTGGCCGTACCCCAAATCGCTCTCGCCGGCATCGCGCAATGCTGTGAACCCGTGGTCCAGCCAAATTTGCAGACTGTGCACTCCCCACAGAGTCTTCTGCGCCGAAGACATTCGCAACCCGGAAGCGGAAGACTGGTCCTTGGGATTCCCCAGCACATGCGCGTGCGCATCGATCAACCCGGGAACCACCGTGTATCGGGAAAGATCAACGGTAGGAATGCCGGGCGGAGCCGAATCCGCAATCCGCAGAATGCGGTCCTTGGCGATCAGGATGTAAACGTTGGTCGTAACCCGCCCGGTGCGGACATCAATTAACCGCCCAGCCCGAACCGCGGAGGTCGCCATCGGTTCCTGCTGCGCAGGCGCGAACGTCGCTAGAAAACCAAGCAGAACTCCTATCAACAGGGTGAAGCCTCGCGCAACCTGTCTTGCACTCATCCGTATCCTCCATGTCCACGAATCAATCAGCATACGAGCCGCCGCACCACGCGGCAAGAACTGCGCCCACTATTCAAGGCGTCATCCCGAGCTTGCGAGGGATCTGGCGTGGAGTGGAGCGGATCGTACGCCGGTTGGCAAATTGGACGGCGAGCGCCAGATCCTTCGGGACTAGTCCCCCAGGATGACGCCGGTTTGGGTGGCGGCCAGGAGATGGAGCATTCGCTTCAGAAGCGTATAGAATTGCCGCAGCCGAGGCCCCCATGCCTGAAGACGCCCCATCACCCACTCCCGAGCCGGCGCCAGAACCAGAAGCGACTCCAATCATCGACCTGGGTCCAGGCCCGGGCATCAATATCGGCGAGGAATTCGGCACCGCCAAACGCAATCTGCCTCCAGCTAAGATAGTGGCCATCGTGCTGGGAGTCGCCGCCGTCCTCCTCGGGATTTTCGCCTTCGTGACCCGCGCCAAGCCTCAAGGCGACGGCTCGGTAGACAATATTGCTGTCGTGGAAATTCCAGATCAGCATGCAGTCATGGTGGCGGTAAATATCACCTTGCACAATTCAGGCAAAAAATCTCTGTGGATTCACGACATCAAAGCCAGGCTCACCACCGACGCAGGCGAATTCCCCGATGAAGCCGCATCTGCCGTAGACTTCGACCGCTACTTTCAGGCTTTTCCCGCGTTGAAAGAGCATGCCATTGCCGCGATTCCGCCCGAGACCAAGATTGCTCCCGGCAGCCAGGCTCAGGGCACGATAGTCGTGAGTTTTCCGGTAACCAAGGACGACTTTGACAGGCGCAAGTCTCTCAGCGTGGCGATCCAGCCCTACGATCAGCCGCTGCCCGTGGTGTTAACGAAATAGAGGATTTCTTACTCGTGCTTCTTGAAGATCTTTCGGCGCGCCAGGTGGGTTGACGCGGTGGGCTTGATGTCGTCGTACTTCATGCAACTGATGGAACCGTCCACTTCGAGCACTGCGAGTGCCAGCTCGTTCATTCCCGAGATGCCATGCTCCCGCAAGGCCTGGTGCAATTCATCTACGGTAACGTGCTCGCGGGCCATGTGGCTGGCGATGATCTTGCCGTCGTGCACAAGCAAGCTGGGGCTGCCCTGGATCAACTTTCGAAAGCGCCGGTTTCCGCCGGAAACTTCCGCCACCAGGTAGTTAAGGAGCAGAAGGGTCGAGGCTGCGACGACGCCGCCCAGCACCGACGTATCCGGGCCGGTCATCGCGTTCTGTACGGCGTTGCTCAAGAGCAGCAGCAGGGTCAGATCGAACGGCGTCATCTGCCCCACTTCACGCTTGCCGCTGATCCGCATGCCCACCAGCACGACGCCGTAAATCACGGTCGTGCGCAGCGCGATCAAGATCAGAACATGACCGCCGGGATGCATGTTCTCTATTGGGTCGCCGTGATCGGCGTCGGGGCACCTTTCGGGGTGCTCAGATATCCGGTGGCTTTGTTCTTGTCCACGGTCCAGACCACGAGTTCATAAAGCATGCGATCGCGTCCGCTGTAGAACTGGATGGGTTCGCTGATGTTGCGATCCTTTTTCTCGATGGTCTTGTCGTCAGAGGTGACGGCCAGGGTGAACTTGCCCTTCTTCTGATCGGTCTTCTTCAGTTGCAGTCCGACAGTCGAGATCGGCTGAGGCTTCGCGCCCTTGATCAGGGTGAATTCATAGTAATTGCGGTCGCCCTTGTGCTTCAGGACTTCCAGGTCCCCGCGCGTGTTGGCAATCAGCCCACTCTGCACTCCGAGATCGCCGATGGTGCTTTGCAGCTTGGCTTTGGTCGCTTCCAGATCAGCCTTGGTCGAAGCCACATCGGTTTTTACTCCGCCGACGTCGGTTTTGACTCCCGCCACTTCCCCGCTGACCGCGCTGATCTGCTGCTTCTGTTGCTCCGCCAGGCGCGCTTCCGAAGCCTTTTGCTGGCGCATCAAATCGGCAGACCGCGACACCATTTCCTTCTTGGTCATGCCCAGCTGAGTGGCCAGGGTCTCGTCATCGGCTTCGGCAGACTGCATGCGCTTGCCCAGATCAGCAATCTGCGTGCTGCTGGTGGCCTGGTCCTTGCTCATCTTGTCGATACGTCCGCGCAGATCGAAGATGAAATAGAGCGATCCCGCCACATAGATCACTGCCAGCGCCAACAAAATCCACTTGCCCGCACTACCTTCCGACGCGACCGGAACGTCGCTCTCGTCCGCCATAAAATCCCCTCCGCCAATTCAGATTGGAATGTTGAGCAATTGTTGAATACGCAGGGCGCAGTGTCAATTGCCAGAATGGTGCAAGACCTTTGGGTTCAGGGAGGAAACTCCGGGGGGAGCGGCGGTTGCTCGCACCGGTACTTGCCTCCTGCGCCGCCAGCATATCGCCAAAATGGCACCACGAATGGTAGCATGAATGGTATAATACCATTATGAATACCACCTTGACGATCGACAAAGCTGGCCGCGTAGTCCTGCCTAAACCGGTACGCGACGCCCTGCAGATTAGCCCTGGCGATTCCCTGGAGCTCGAAAGCTCGGAAGATCACATCATCCTGCGTCCAGCGGTGGGCAAGGGTCGCATGTACAAGAAGCAGGGTGTATGGGTTTTTGACTCCGGGGTGCCGCTCCCGGCGGAAACCGCGAATCGTACTGTAAGTCGTGTGCGGGCTGAACGTGACCGCCACGTCCTCGGGAAACACAAGAAGTGAAGTTCTTTTTTGATACTTCTGTTTTAGTCGCTGCCAGTCTGCTCCAACACGAGCACCATCTGCCCAGTGCAGCGGCTTATTCGAAAGCAGATAGGAAGGCCGCCGGTTGCGCTGCCCACACTCTCGTCGAAGTGTACTCCAGCCTCACCAGGATGCCAGGACCGCAGCGAATGAGCGGGGACCAGGCCTTGCTCATCCTCGACCAAATTCGGGAGCGGCTGACCATCGTTACTCTCGACGAAGAGGATTACTACTCAGTCATCACATCTGCCGCCGCCCAGGGCGTTGTGGGAGGAATGATTTACGATGCGCTCATCGCGAAGTGCGCGTTGAAGGCCAACGCCATCACCATCTACACCTGGGATTTGGAGCACTTTCGGCGCCTTGGGCCCGAAGTAGCCCACCGGGTCCGGACTCCGTGAGAAAGGTTTATCCGCCGCCCCCTACAGCTGCAACTTCCGCAAGCGCAGAGAATTCGTAATCACCGAAACCGAACTCAAACTCATCGCCGCCGCCGCCAGAATCGGGCTCAGCAACAAGCCGAAGAAGGGATAGAGCACCCCGGCCGCGATCGGCACTCCCAGCGAGTTGTAGACAAAAGCAAAGAACAGGTTTTGCCGGATATTGCGCATCGTTGCCTGGCTAAGTTTGCGCGCCCGCACGATGCCCGCCAGGTCGCCTTTCAGCAGCGTGATGCCGCCGCTTTCCATCGCGATATCCGTGCCCGTGCCCATGGCGATGCCTACATCGGCCTGGGCCAGCGCAGGAGCATCATTGATGCCATCGCCAGCCATGGCCACAACCCTTCCTTCGTTCTGCAACCGCTGCACCACCTCGGATTTCTTGCCGGGCAAGACTTCCGCTTCGAACTCCTCGATGCCCAGGGCCTTGGCCACGGCCTCCGCTGTGGCCCGGCTGTCGCCGGTAAGCATCACCAGCCGCAAACCTTCTCGCTTAAGATCGCTGAGCGCCTGCGCCGCCGAAGCCTTGATCGAATCCGCGATGCCGATCAAACCCGCAGGCTGGCCATCCACCGCAATCAGGATCACAGTTTGTCCGCCGCGCCGCAGTTCTTCCGCTTTCTGGGCAAGTCCTGCCGCAACAATTCCGCTCTCTTCGAATAGTTGCTCGTTCCCGATCAGAACTCTCTTGCCGTCCACCCGTCCGCTGACTCCGCGCCCAGTACGAGATTGGAACTCAGTCTGGTTTCCCAAAACCAGGCCACGGCTCTCGGCCGCTTCCACCACCGCGGCCGCGAGAGGATGCTCACTTCCCTGCTCCAGGCTGGCCACCAGGCGCAGCAAGTCGTTTTCGTTCCTGCCCGCCGCGGTGATGATAGACGTCGCCCGCGGCTTGCCATCCGTCAGAGTGCCAGTTTTGTCGATCACCAGCGTATCCACTTTTTCCATCCGCTCGAGCGCTTCTGCGTTCTTGATCAAAACTCCCGCATGGGCCCCCCGCCCGGTCCCGACCATGATCGCAATCGGCGTCGCCAGCCCCAGCGCGCACGGACACGCGATGATCAGCACCGCCACCGCATTCACCAAAGCATGGGCCAGTCGCGGTTCCGGCCCGAAGAAACTCCACGCCACAAAAGTCAGAATCGCAATCGCAATCACCCCCGGAACGAACCAACCCGACACCCGGTCCGCCAACCGCTGAATGGGCGCGCGGCTGCGCTGCGCCTGGCTTACCATGCGAACAATTTGCGCCAGTAAAGTTTCGCTGCCGACGCGCTCGGCACGCATCACCAGCGATCCCGTCCCGTTTACCGTCGCCCCAATCACCCGGCTGCCCGGCCCCTTGCTGACCGGAATGGACTCGCCCGTGATCATCGACTCATCCACCCCGCTGGTGCCCTCAAGTACGGCGCCGTCGACCGGAATTTTCTCTCCCGGACGCACCCGCAACCGGTCACCGGCAACCACCAACTCGAGCGGGACATCTTCCTCGCGCCCATCGCGCAAAACTCGCGCCATCTTGGGAGACAAGTCCAGCAAGGCGCGAATCGCCGCACCCGTACGGCTGCGCGCGCGGAGCTCCAGCACCTGCCCGAGCAAAACCAGCGCGGTGATCGCTGCCGCAGCTTCAAAATACAAGGCAGGCGTTCCGCCCATATCGAGAAACGAAGCTGGAAATATTTTTGGGAAAACGGTCGCAACCAGGCTGTAGGAATAAGCCACGCCTGTGCCGATCGCGATCAGGGTGAACATATTGGCCGAGCGATTCAGAATGGACGTCCATCCACGCTGAAAAAACGGCCGGCCACCCCACAGCACCACTGGCGTAGCAAGAATCAACTCAATCCAGGGCCGCCAGCCCGCAGGTAGCAGTCGTTGGACGGGCATGCCCGGCAGCATGTCTCCCATCGCAATCACCAGCAGAGGCGCGGTCAGGGCCACGCTGACCCAGAAGCGGCGCGTCATGTTCCGCAGTTCGGGATTGTCTTCCTCCTGGGCGGTAACCGTTCGCGGCTCGAGCGTCATGCCGCAGATCGGACACTGCCCCGGGCCCGGCCGCACAATTTCCGGATGCATGGGGCAGGTATATTCCACGCGCGTCGCGGCGGCCGCGGGTATCTCCGGCTCCAACGCCATTCCGCAACGCGGACACGCATCCGGCTTGGCCGAGCGCACCTCCGGACACATCGGGCAAACGTAATTGCCGCCGGTGGGAGACGCCGTCACAGGCGTCGGCAAAACACTCTTCGCCGGCGTCCCCCTGGCTGCGGCCGGCGCGATATTGATAATCTGCAACCCCGCGGCGGACGCCGGACGGGGCCCCAAATAATTATCCGGATGGGCGCGAAACTTCTCCAGGCAAGAACTGCAGCAGAAGTAGTACGTCTTCCCGGCGTGATCAAACTTATGTTTGGCGGTGGACGGTTCCACGTTCATTCCGCAAACTGGATCTTTCACCGCAGTTCCTGACTTGGCAGATTCTTCCATAATTCGTGGCGAGGTTGCCGGCGCCGGCTTCGAATAATTCAGCCGGACAATATTAGATTCATTCGCCTATACAATCGATTGTTGTATCTTCAA
Organism: Terriglobia bacterium; assembly: GCA_963813645.1. Taxonomy (GTDB): domain Bacteria; phylum Acidobacteriota; class Terriglobia; order Terriglobales; family Acidobacteriaceae; genus JAIQFF01. The sequence goes on along the minus strand of CAWEZS010000006.1, from coordinate 13,322 downwards.
AGAGAGACGACGGCAGAACACCGACCCAGGTGAGTCAGGGATATTCTTTGCGCACTCTGCGAACCCTTGGCGTCCTCTGCGGTTATGCTTCTGCCTTACCCCGGAGAGGACGAATGACTCACTTGGAAGTGGCCTACCGCTACCACAACCCCTTGCGAGAGGCGACCATGCGCGCCCTCGACAATGTCCGCGAAGTGTACGGCGTGCGCCAGATCACGTTCAACGAGGCGGAGCGCATCGTTCGCGTCGAGTTTGACGCGTCGCGCTTCAAGGAACCCGTAATGGCCAGCCTGCTACGAAGCACCGGCCTCGACTTAGGCGAACAGGTAGTTCTTGCCTGAAATCCCAGCAGGTGTCGCAAGGCCAAGATCAAAGATATCAAACGGGAAGCGTACGATTCGCGCGTGCCGTCAAGCCAGAAAAGAAGACGCTGTCTCGCCGGCAGCCTGCCAGTAGAGACCTTGAAGCTGCCGTGGAAGAGCGGCGCTTCAGCGCCGCGTCGCCGCCGCTTTGAGATGTTGGGCTTCAGCCTTGGTGGCGCCACTGGGCCTCAGGCGACTGTGCTGGAAACCTAGCCAATATTGGAGATTGGGGAGGGGGAGGGCTGTCTCGTTGCAGAAAATGCAAGGGGCGCTCAAGAAAACCTCTGGCCGAAGTTTTTTCTCTGGAGCGCCCCGTTGCGCGCCACTTCGTCTGTTGAGATGTAAAGCATCCCCGTTGCCACTCTCAAGTTGCTGAAAAGGCTAAGCCCCAATCTTTGGTAATCGAGTAGGAATTGCTCCTCAGGGGGAACAATTTACGTTGACCAAACCGCCTCGCACGAAGCCTGCCGAAATCCTGTGGAAATCCGTCAAAAGCCGCAATAGAAGCCAGCTTTGGCCGACCGTCTGACCCGCGGTTACAGACCGCGAATGCCTCTTGACAGCCCCGGAAAGGCGCGAAGCGGCTACAAGAATGTAGCCTCGGGCGTAAGCCCGTGGTGAGCGAACGAAAAAAACCCGGCAGCCCTGAATGGGCGAAATAGGCCAGTGCCGCGAATGCCAATGCCCGTGGCTAGGGCCGTGCCCCGGACGCTGGACCCAGCGGAGCTCCCGGCAGATGCTCCGCCTTCCACCGCATCGCCGCCGTAATTCGCGTCCTCCCGCTGGGATGGTCAAAAAAGATAAACTCCTCAATCGGCCCGGGATCGAGTTTGCGATACTCGCCCAGCATCAGATCCACTTCCGCTTCCCCGTCCGGCTGCTGGCTGGCGTTAATGCCGTACAGGTCCGCTTCGTACTCCATGGTCCGGGTAATGGTGTTGTCCACCGGAGTCAGCGCAATAGAAATAGCGGACAGCAAAAACGCCGCCAGCGGCAGCACCGCAAGATCGGTAATCCCCCTGATCCCCCAACTTTCTCCCCAGCGCGCCAACCCGGCGTTGAGCCCCCAGTTCAGCAGGGCAAACATGATCACCATGACAACCCCGTCCAGCACCAGGCCTTTGAACACATGATTCAAAACGTAGTGCCCCATCTCGTGGCCCATGGTCGCCTCGATTCCCGGCAACGAGCAGCGCTTCAGCAGATTGTCATTGAGCGTGATCCGCAGCGTCCCGGCAAAACCGCTCACATTGGCGCTTACCCGGTCGGATTGCCGGGATGCGTCAACCACGTACACATCCGTGGCGGGAATTCCGTTGGCCCGCGCCAGGCTGAGGATCGGCTCCTTGATATGCGGGTCCTCCAGCTTGGTATACGTATTGAAGAGAGGAAGAATAAAAACCGGCGCAATCAGGACCACAAACGCAATAAATATCAGCGACACCACGCTGCCCCACACCCACCAGCTCTTGCCCAGCCGCCGGACCAGGCCAAACAAAATCGCCAGCAGAATGGCGCCCAGCACCAGCGTCACCGCCAGTCCAACCACCTGGTCACGCATCCATTGCCCAAACGACTGGTTGGAGAGCCCATACTTGTGCTCCCGGAAAAAGCCCTCGTAGAGTGTAAGTGGAAAAGTCATCACCGCGACCACCAGCGCGAACTGCACCCAGTACAGGGCCGTCTGCAGTGGCTTGAAACGAGTGACCCGCTCGGCCACATCCCGCATCCAGGCCGACCAGCGAAAGTGCAATAAGATCCACATCACCGCCACGAGGGAAAGAAAATCCCACAACTGGAGCCAGTAGCCGCCTTCAAAATAAGCGTCAGAGCGCGCCCGCTTATCGGCCGGGATCTGGGCAAGATAGGCATCCACCGCCGCCTTGACATCAAACCGCTGCGCCGAAGCTGCGGCCGCGCTCAGGGTCGCCGTGTTGGCATTGGACGTCTGCGCCCGTGCCGAAGGCACGACGCCAGGAGAAACAAGCAGGATAAAAAGCAGGATGCCAAGAGAAACGATTCGTCCGGTCAGTTTCACAGCGCCTCCGCCGCGGACATCGTGATCCGCGCGCGGCATCTTATCAAGTTCCGAGGCTTTCGTTATAATCGAAGTCGCCGCAATCGCACCCCATTGCGCCCTTAGCTCAGCTGGATAGAGCGTCTGGCTACGAATAAGGCGTTACATTTCCCGCATTTTTCAATCACTTAGATTACTTTCGACATCTGGTCAGACGGTTGTGTGTCTGTGTAATGTTGAGCTAGATCAATGGCTTGCGCAAAATTGCGTACCTGGTACGTTGCTCAGACGGTTGTGCTCTGATTAGAACCAATGATGACACGGCGCGGGGACACAGCATTCGGTGCAAGCAAGCAAGTTACGACATACGGAATTGGAACCGATTGTTGACACAGGAGGGCGGAGTCGAAACCGTTGCATCAAAGGATGACATCGGCGGCCACGCAGCGCTGCCGGACGCTTCCCGAGTGGAGACTGAGGTCAGGAACTCTGCCTTTGGGATTGAGCACGGCGTCCCGGAAGAAATCCTTTGGGGCCAAAGCGGAGGGCGGTACACCCCTTAATGACCACCCTCGTCTGAGCGCGGGCGTCGTCGTCTGCAATTTTTCACATATGCGCGAGGCCATCTCTTGGGAAGGCCAAGCACGCCGGGGTCAAGCGTCAGGGAACCGCCGCATCAGGCACATGCATGACCGATGGATGATGAGTGTAAAGGCGATTTTTCGTCAACAGCCCTGTTGAGCTGCCGCCAACCCCATGGCCTGCATTGACTTGCCCGCCCTTCCGCCATAGCATGCTTGCGCATGATCGGGCAAACCATCTCGCACTACCGCATCGTCGAGAAGCTGGGCGGCGGTGGTATGGGGGTGGTGTACAAGGCTGAGGACACTCTGCTCCATCGCTTTGTCGCTCTCAAGTTTCTGCCCGACGAAGTGGCCAACGATTCCCAGGCTCTCGCCCGTTTCCAGCGGGAAGCGCAGGCCGCCTCGGCATTGAATCATCCCAACATTTGCACGATCTACGAGATCGGCGAGCACAAAGGCCTGCCCTTCTTATCGATGGAGTTGCTGGAAGGGCAGACGCTCAAACACCTGATTTCCAGCAAGCCGCTTCCCAACGAACAAGTGCTGGACTATGGGATTCAGATCAGCGATGCGCTGGATGCAGCCCACTCCAAGGGGATCGTGCATCGCGATATCAAACCCGCGAATCTCTTTATCACGCAGCGCGGGCAAGCCAAGATTCTTGATTTCGGGTTGGCCAAAGCGCTAGATCTCCGCTGCTCGGGAGCCGAGGCAGGATCCTCAACGCCTACCCTTACGGCAGAACAACACCTGACCAGTCCAGGAACGACCCTCGGAACGGTGGCGTACATGTCGCCGGAGCAGGTTCGCGGGAAAGAGCTGGACGCCCGCACTGATTTGTTCTCCTTCGGAGTAGTGCTGTATGAGATGGCGACGCGGCTGCTACCATTTCGCGGCGACACATCGGGCTTGATCTTCGACGGCATTCTCAATCGCCCGGCCACTCCTCCCGTACGCCTGAATCCAGAGGTTCCAGCGGAACTGGAACGAATCATCAACAAGGCACTGGAAAAAGATCGTGACATACGCTACCAGCATGCTTCCGACCTGCGCGCCGACCTGAAACGCCTTAAGCGCGACACGGATACCGAGAAAGCGTCAGCCACTGGCACAGCCGCGATTGCTCCCGCCGTTCCGGTAAGCAGCCGCTCGCGGTTCTGGATCGCCGGCTCGATCGCGCTTCTGCTGATCCTGGCCTTCGCCGTCGTTTGGCTGCGCTCCCCCACTCCTGCTCCACGGGTCGTCGGCTTCACTCAGATCACCCGAGACGCTCTTCCAAAATCCGGGCTGGTAACGGACGGAAGCCGTATCTACTTCGGGGAGGTTTACGGAGATCGGCAGGTTCTAGCCCAGGTATCGACCGCGGGTGGTGAAACCGGGATCATACCCGCCGTATTCACCAACATCTCGATTGATGATATTTCGGCCGATCACTCCGAACTTTTGGCAAGGGATCGGGTTGCGACCGAACAGGAAGACCCTTATTGGATTGTGCCCTTGCCCACCGGGACGCGCCGCCGGCTTGGTGATGTGGCCGGCCACAGCGCCGCTTGGTCGCCCGATGGACGACAACTTGTTTATGCCAGAGGCTTCGATCTATACATTGCCAATCACGACGGAAGCGCTCCGCGAAAGCTTCTGAGCCTCCCCGATACGGCAAGCGACCTCACTTTTCGCCCCGATGGCAGCCAAATCCGTTTCACCCTGGGAGCCCTCTTCACCGGCAATACCTCCCTGTGGGAAGCCCGCACCGACGGCACCGGGCTGCATGCTCTGCTTCCTGGTTGGAACAGTCCAGCCCGGGAGTGCTGCGGCAGATGGACCTCAGATGGCCGCTACTTTATTTTCGTCAGCACCAACAGCAAAGGGACGAATATTTGGGCCTTGCCGGAACATGGTGGCTTTCTGCGAAAGGGCTCGCGTGCCCCGCTTAAACTGACCACGGGGCCGCTGAGTTTTTCCGACGTGCTACCCAGCCGCGAGGGGGGCAAACTGTTTGTTGTCGGCACGCAGCCCCGCGGAGAACTCGTTAGCTACGATGCCCGCTCGCGGCAGTTCCTTCCGTTTCTTTCAGGAATTTCAGCTAGCGAGCTCGACTTCTCCAGCGACCGCCAGTGGGTCACGTATGTGGCTTATCCCGACAATACGCTCTGGCGAAGCCATGCTGACGGCAGCGATCGATTGCAACTTACCTATCCCCCAGCAGAAGCCCATTTGCCCCGCTGGTCCCCGGATGGAACGCAGATTGCCTTCATTGGCGTCCACGGTCCCAACTGGAAAATTTTCTTCATATCCGCACAAGGGGGCACCCCTCAGGAATTGCTGCCTCAAGAAAACGATGACGAAGTCGACCCCGCGTTTTCACCCGATGGCACACAGCTTGCGTTCGGGGGCGTGGGGGGAAGGCGTGGCATCGGGCTGGTAGATCTGAAGACACGCCGGGTCTCTTCAGTCTCCGGGTCAGAAGGTCTGTTCAGTCCTCGCTGGTCACCCGATGGCCGGTACTTGGCGGCTCTCTCGCAAGAGTCACTAAAGATATTGTTCTTCGACTTCAAGAATCAGAAGTGGTCACAGCCGATCGCGGAGAATGCCGCTATCGGTTTTCCCACCTGGTCTCGGGATGGCAAGTATCTTTACTTCAACGAAGGCGGGGCCGACCCTACGTTTCGTCGCATCAAGGTTGGCGCGACTGGGTCGGAAACGCTTTTCACGTTGAAGGGCATGCCCCTGTCCTTTAGCAACATGGTGGGAGAGTGGAGTGGCCTCACCCCCGACGGCGTCCCTCTCTTTACGCGAGACATCAGCGCAGTGGAAATCTACGCGCTCGATGCCGAGCTGCCATAGTCTCACGGGATTCCCCGCCGTCTGGAAGGACGCTTCCCCCATCCAGATCTTGAAGAGAGCCAAGGCGGAGTACACCAAGCTGCAGTAGCAGCGCGGCGATCTTCCAATGATGCCTGACCTGAATGCACAAAAATTGTCAACTGTCGCAACCAGGCGACTTCACTCATCCTATTAAAGAGGATGTCAAGAAAAAATTCTTCTCCGTCCCCCTCGAGGGACACGAGGCTGGTAGCTTGCATCCAGCCCTGTCTCCCTTACTAGAGGGGCTCTTGGTTTTACCGCTTTGGATCGCCGCGTATTTCAGCGGCGATGCCAACCCCAGTTGATCTCCCTGACCTAACGGTTTCATGGAGCAGTGGCGCTTGACGCCGTTCGGTACCGAAGCTACGCAAGCCAAGGGTTGGCTTAAGTGCCAACCACGATCCTATTTGAGACTTGAGGCCTATGGCTTTGTTGGGTTATCCGAGGGGCATAGGATTGACCCGGAGACTCGGGACTGCCTGACAGTACACGAACGCCTAATGAGTGAATGGATACTCTCCCTCGAACCCGAGCATCGCACGAACCGATTGGCTACCACCGCGGCACATAAACCTGGAGGATCACCTGGGTTCCCTGAGATGCTCAAGCTGCTTGCGGCTTCAGTTGTTCGGCGTCGAAACGTTCCTCCTTCTTCCAAAGTGTCAAGGCAATGGCCGCGATCTTACGTGCCAGGGTGAGACGCGCCATCTCGGGCCTCATCCCTTTATCCAGCAAGGCCACATAGAAGTCGCGCAGCGGGCCCACCCCACAGCTGGCCCGGGTAGCGGCTCCCTTGAAGATCTCTTTTATCTCATGGTTGTGATTCTGATTCAGACCACGAATCTGTTGTGGTTTTTTCGAGCGTTGCAGTTGTCCACGGACATAGCGGTATTGCGCACTGTCGTGCGTCTCAATGCCCAGGCCACTGTAGGTCCACAGTTGTCGCTTGCTGCGGAATCGATGCGGAGTTTGCATCAGCGCCAGCAAACGGGCGGCGCGAATCGGACCGATGCAGGGTATCTGGCGCAGCAGTTTCGCCGCCTTATGTTTCCGGCTCTCCGCCAACAACTCGGGGCGTAGGGTTCGCCGCAACGCCTGCAATCCATCCAGTTGCTGATAGAGCAGCTCGGCTCGGCGATGGACGCCGGCATGCGGGATCTTGTGCAACCATTCCTCGCGATAGCGCGCAGCATAGACCTGGGTCCCGGAACAGGCAATCCCCCAGCCGCGATACAACGCCTTCAGCCGATTCATCACCCGGTTTAAATCTTTACTGATGGTCTGATAGCTGCGCGCCAACTCGCGCAGCGTCCGTAGTCCGTTTTCTCCGTGGTAGACCGGTCGTAGCATGCCGGTACGCAGCAAGTCGGCCAACTTGCGCGCATCCACCTGGTCACTCTTGCTGCCCTCCTTTAATAAGGCGTTACGCCGCGGATTGCAGACCAGGACTTCGTGCACGTGGGGGCTTGAGCAGTAGGGTCGAGGACTGGCGCCATACTCCATAGGTTCAGCCTAGCTGGAGCTCTCCGTTTCCGTTGAGGGGGGTTGCGGCCTTGGAAGACAAACTGGTCCAACAGGCCGTGGCCACCATCCTCAACCAGATCTACGAGGAAGACTTTCTCGGGTTTTCGTATGGATTTCGTCCGGGGCGCAGCCAGCATGATGCGCTGGATGCGCTGTCGTACGCGCTCCTGAAGAAGAAGGTGAACTACGTTCTTGATGCCGAGATTCGAGGTTTTTTCGATAACCTCGACAAAAGTTGGATGGTCAAGTTCGTGGAGCATCGCGTCGCCGACCCCCGCATCCTGCGGCTGATCCAGAAATGGCTCAACGCGGGAGTGATGGAGGAAGGCAAATGGTCGGAAACGAAGACCGGGAGTCCGCAAGGTTCGGTGATTTCACCGCTCCTCGCGAATATTTACCTGCACTACGCTTTCGATCTCTGGGTGGACGTCTGGCGCAAGAAATGGGCGCAAGGCGACGTGGTAGTCGTCCGCTATGCGGACGACATCATCCTAGGATTCCAGCATCAGACAGAAGCAGATCGTTTCCTGGAGAACTTTCGGGAACGTCTGGGAAAGTTTGGGCTGGAGCTCCATCCCGACAAGACGCGCCGGATCGAGTTCGGGCGGTATGCCGAACAGAACCGGGAGCGAAGAGGGGAAGGTAAGCCGGAAACGTTCGACTTTCTAGGCTTCACGCACATCAGCGGGAAGAACGGATTAGGGCGATTCATGGTGCGGCGCACCACCATCCGCAAGCGCATGCGAGCCAAGCTGCGACAGGTGAAGCGCAACTTCGCGAGCGCATGCACGATCCCGTGCCCCAAACCGGACAATGGCTCAAGTCGGTCGTGCAAGGCTACTTCAACTACTACGCGGTACCGGGCAACCTCGCGAGTCTGGGGGTGTTTCGGGATCGGGTGCTGGCGCTCTGGTGGCGAACTCTTCGCCGCCGGAGCCAGAAACGCCGGATCTCATGGACCCGCATCCTCGTGTTGGCTCAGCGATGGTTTCCTCAACCGCGAGCGCTCCATCCCTTTCCAGATGCTCGCTTCGCCGCCAGTCATCCGAGATAAGAACCGGATGCGCTAATAAGCGCCCGTCCGGGTCTGTACGGGGGGCAACCAGTGATGGCTGTCCCTACCGTGATCGCCAACAATACGGCCTTCATTGACTGCGTACGTTGACTTGCCTACGCTTCCGCCATAGCATCCTTGCTCATGATCGGCCAGACCATTTCGCACTACCGCATTATCGAGAAGCTGGGCGGCGGCGGTATGGGTGTCGTCTACAAGGCCGAGGATTTGAAGCTCGGCCGGTTTGTTGCCCTCAAATTTCTGCCGGATGATGTAGCCAAAGACCCTCAGGCTTTGTCCCGTTTCCAACGCGAGGCAAAGGCCGCTTCCTCGTTGAACCATCCGAACATTTGTACGATCCACGAAATTGACGAGGCTGACGGACGGACCTTCATCGCCATGGAACTGCTAGAAGGTCAAACCTTGCGGCATCGGATCGCCGGCAAGCCGGTGGAAATTGAGACCGTGCTCGATCTTTCCATCCAGATTGCCGATGCCCTCGATGCTGCACACTCGAAGGGAATCGTTCACCGTGACATCAAACCAGCGAACATCTTCGTTACGCAGCGAGGTCAGGCGAAGATTCTCGATTTCGGTCTGGCCAAGGTTACTTCTAAGCCCGACAGCGCTGCCCTGAGCGCGCTGACTATTGAGTCTGCAGAACACTTGACGAGTCCCGGCAGTGCGCTGGGCACGATCGCCTATATGTCGCCGGAGCAGGTACAAGGGAAGGAACTCGACGCACGCACGGATTTGTTCTCGTTCGGTGTGGTGCTCTACGAGATGTGCGCGGGTGTGCTCCCCTTTCGCGGTGAAACTTCCGCGTTGATCTTCAACGCCATTCTGGAACGTGCTCCGGTCGCTCCGGTGCGATTGAATCCCGATGTGCCCAGCGAACTGGAGCGCATCATCAACAAGTGCCTGGAGAAAGATCGCGACCTGCGCTACCAGAGTGCGAGCGAACTGCGCGCGGACTTGAAGCGTCTGAAGCGGGACACGGAGTCCGGGAAAGTGCTTACCGGAAGCGGCATCCAAGTCCCAGCGCCAGCGCCTGTTGCTGCCAGGCGGCTGCGACGTCTCCCCGTCGCCGGCATCGTTGTGGCGTTGGCGCTCGTGGTCCTGGTGGCTTTCTTCCTTCGGGGTCCGCTTCCACCGCCCGCAATAGTTGGCACGGCACAGCTCACGTCCGACGGAAACCCCAAATTTGGCTTGATTACCGATGGCAGCAGGCTTTACTTTACCGAGTTTTCCGGTGATCACTTCATCGTTTCGCAAGTATCGATAGCGGGTGGCGAGAATGCAGCCATTCCAACTCCAGTGCCAAGCCCCATAGTCCAGGACGTCGCGTCCGACTCCTCGCAACTTCTTTTGGGGGAGTCTCATTTCGCTCAATGGGACAGTCCTTTTTGGCTGCAACCGCTGCCGGCGGGCTCGCCGCGAAAAATGGAGACCACAGGGCACGATGGCACTTGGCTACCCACTGGCGAACTGCTGTTTGCCAAAGGTTCAGATGTGTTTCGTGCCGATCATGATGGCGGAAATGCCCGCAAGATACTCACGGCTGCAGGTATTGTCGGCGGCATAAAGCTTTCCCCGGACGGGTCGCGCCTGCGCTATACGGTTTCGCTAGCCACCGCAAGTGTGTCTTCTTTGTGGGAAGCCCGCGCCGACGGGACTAGTCCGCATCTGATGTTGTCCCCTGACTGGAACACGCCTCCGCAGGAGTGTTGCGGCAATTGGACATCTGACGGACGGCACTTCGTATTTCAGAGTATCCGCAACGGACTCTCCAGCCTTTGGGTGCTGCCCGATCAGAAGCCGTTCTGGCGTAGGGTCAGCCGCGACCCCATGCAGCTGACAACTGGACCAATAAACTTCGGTAGCCCACTCCCGAGTCGAGATGGCAAGAAGCTGTTCGCACAGGGCTGGCAACCGCGCGGGGAAATGGTGCGTTATGACGCCAATTCCGGTGCGTTCCTGCCCTTCTTACCCAACAGCGACGCAATCCAGGTCGACTTGTCGCGCGACGGCGAGTTGGCGGCTTATGTCCGGCTCAGCGATGCGACCCTGTGGCGAAGCAAAGTCGACGGAAGCGACAAGATTCAACTGACCTATCCTCCGCTGCAGGTGACCGTGCCTCATTGGTCGCCGGATGGCAAGCAAATCGCCTTCAGCGGTGCGAAACCGGGCGACCCCAACAGGATCTATGTTATTTCCGCTGAAGGCGGTAGCCCGGAACAGATTTCGTCGGGGAAAAGCGACCTCGATCCTACTTGGTCCAAAGATGGAAGCGCGTTGATGTATGGCGTACTCCCACTCCCGGGTGCCCCCGAGTCCGCCAAGATCGTGTTACTGGATCTGAAAACGCGCGCCATGACCCAGGTCGCGGGCTCAGATGGAATTTGTTGCCCGCGCTGGTCTCCGGATGGCCGGTGGGTAATCGCTATCAGCGCCGACAACCAGAAGTTATTGCTCTTAGATATGTCCACACAAAAATGGCGGCAGCTGGCGGACAAGATAGGAACCATCGGCTACATGACCTGGTCGCGGGACAGCAAATACGTGGGTTTCGACACCTCGTTCACGGTCGATCCAGCATTTTTTCGCGTGTCTCCCGCCGATGGACAAATAGCGCGAGTGGTAAGCCTGAATAACATCCGCAGGTTTTTCCCGCAATGGGGGGAATGGAGCGGACAGGCGCCAGATGGCTCGCCCCTACTCGTCCGCGACATCAGTACCCAGGAGATCTATGCGCTCGATTGGAAGTTACCGTAGAATCTTCCCAAGGTTCTCCAGACCGCCCTATCCTGGCGAAACTCGATCCTACCTCAGTTCGGAGAAATTCCTAACTGTCGATACTTGAGCATAGCTATTTCGCAGCCGTTACCATGATTTCAACGCGAACGCCTGCGTGCCAGAGCGGCGCTCCAACACAAGCACGCACAGGAGGATTTTGCCGATCGACCCAGTCGTTCCAGACTGCGTTGTGATCGTCAAAATCACTCATATCCGCCAGCCAGACCTGGGCCACCAAAAGCTTCGACTTGTCGGTACCAGCCATTTGTAAAAGCTGGTCGATACGCTCCAGCACCTGTCTGGTCTGCGCCTTGACATCACCGACTGGGTCACCAGGAATACCGCAGAGAATAACGACGTCGTTATGCACGAGGGCATAGCTGATAATCGGGACTGCTTTCATCCCCGGAACACTCATGCCTTCGGTTGTTCCCAGCCGTTGAATAGGCATCTGCTCTTCTCCTCTCAAAAGGATCTTGGTCTTAGTATCCGCGTCACAAGCCGGAAGTAAAGCAGTACAACTTTTTTTCGTTAGAGCACGGATAGTTGATGTTAACGCATTATAAGAGGGCATCCCTTTAGGAGTAGGTTATGAGCGCAAGCATCATTCCCTACGAAAGGAACACCCTCCATGAATAGCGAAAAGTATATTGGGCTCGACGTTCATCAAGCAACCATCTCGGTGGCAGTATTGGATTCCGCTGGCAAGTTAGTCATGGAATCCATCCTGGAAACAAAAGCCGCGACCATTCTGGAGTTCTTTGCGGGGTTGCGCGGAACTTTATCGGTCACCTTCGAAGAAGGAACTTGGGCCGCGTGGCTGTACGATTTACTGAAGCCGCATGTGGCCAAGCTGGTGGTGTGCAATCCGCGAAAAAATGCTCTGCTCAAAGACGGAAACAAAAGTGATCGTATCGACGCCCACAAGTTGGCCGAACTGTTGTACCTGAACAAGCTCAGCTCGGTCTACCATGGCGAGACGGGCGTGCGCATGCTGCGCGAGCTAGCCCGGAGCTACCTGACCATCGTCAAAGATCTGACCCGAGTCATGTGTCGGTTGAAAGCGGTCTATCGCAGCTGGGCGATCCCCTGTGCCGGCCGGGACGTCTACTATACCCGTCATCGAGCCGAGTGGCTGGGCAAGATCAAGGAAGCCGGCGTCCGTCGCCGAGCCGAACGACTCTACCAGCAACTGGACATGCTGCAGTACTTGCGCCAGCAAGCGCGCCGCGAGCTGTTGGCGGAGAGTCGCAAGCATGCCATCACCGTCAAACTACGGCAGATTCCCTCACTGGGACCGATTCGCTCCGCCTTGGCGGTGGCGCTGATCCAGACCCCGCATCGTTTCCGCACTAAGCGACAGCTTTGGGCTTACAGCGGACTTGCTTTGGAAACCCGCACCAGTGCGGAATATTGCTATGTCAAAGGCGGACTGCGACGTTCTAAGAAACAGATCTCCATTCGCGGTCTGAACAAGGACCACAATCATGATCTGAAAGGCTTGTTCAAAGGTGCGGCCACCAGGGCCAGTGTACTGCCCGGCCCGTTCCAGGATTTCTACCAGAGATCACTGGCCAAAGGTATCAAGCCCACGATGGCGCGTCTCACGCTGGCGCGCAAGATTGCAGCCATCACGCTAACTCTATGGAAGAAGGGAGAAAACTTCGACGCTGACAAACTGAAATCGCAAGCCGCTTGAGCGTCTCACGGGAAGAGCCTTCCATCTCCGGTGATCTTTTTCTGGTGGTGGCCAGTTGGTTCTTGAGACGCTCGGGTTCGAGGGTGAGCATCCTTATCGCCTGTAGGCGCACAGTGCCTGTGGCACTGAGCCTCTGTGTTAACCCTATGCCCTCTCGGATAACCCGAAAAAGCACTAGGCCTCGAGTCGCAGATAGAACCATGGTTGACACCGTACAACCACGAGTGCTTGCCAGTTTCAGAAACCGATCGGCGTTGTCGCTACTAATGAACATGCAGCTGCTGAGATGGAGCAAAGCAAAACCCGAAACCACAGGGCAAGACACAAGACTCGAGCGTCACTCCTATCTGACAAGGGACTGGATGCCGCGAACCATAACCCGCGCTTCCGGCGGAGGAAGAAGAATGTTCTTGACATCCCC
>CAWEZS010000005.1:0-307177 GCA_963813645.1 Terriglobia bacterium | reverse complement strand
TGGCTCACAGGACCATGACAGCATCAAGGTAATCAGGAAGGAGCTTACCGCGCCATCCAGTTGCGAATCAGTGGGGGCGCGATTCATTGAGCGGGTCATTGTCCGCTATGGAAACGGCACCCAGGAAGAGATTGCGATACGCTCTCGCATTCCCGACGGCGGGCAAACGCGCGTCATCGATCTGCCGGGTGAGCGACGCATCATCCAGAGCCTAGACCTCTGGTACAGCCCGAACGCACATGAGTAAGCGGCAAATGCGAGCCTGTTCCGAGCTGAGGGATTAAGCCATTGGCCTAGTTGTCATCCTGAGCGGAGTAGCGCATTCGCGTAGCGAATACGCTACGCAGTCGAAGGACCCTAGGCGACTCAACAAATGCGCTGCTCGACCATGCAGGGATAGTGCCTCGTCCGCCTCACAGACGAACGCAATTCCGCTAAGCTTATAGTGGTCCTTCGACTCCGCAGCTGCTTCGCTTCGCGAAGCAGCCACTCCACTCAGGATGACAGCGCTCTCTCTTCTCGTAAGCTGAGTACGACTGCCTAGTTCTTTGACGTGTTCTTGGGAGATTTCCTGGTCAATGTGGAAAGCAGGAGTCTCGCAGACTTGGGAGCGGGTACGGCCTTGTTAAACACAATCGCCTTCGCGCTCACCTCTTTACCGTAAAGTTTCTTGTTGGCGTCATTGTCGGGACGAAGAGTTGAGCCGGCCAGCGATATTCCGGCGAAGAGTCCCCGGGCGCCGAGTACGACAGGATTTCGGCCCGCAACGTGACGTCAGTCTGGCCGAAGCATTCCGTCCCACCGGTCCGGCAGCCGCCGAAACGTCACCACCCAGCTTCACCTTGCTCTCCAAAATACTCGGATGCTGATTTTGAACTCATCAGTAACAGCACGAAGTCCGTGGCTTGTCCGCCCAACTGCAATCCGAAGCTGGCGCCTTCCAGCGCCATCATGGTGGGGGCGCTCAGGGGCCGTGGAAACTCTTGCCGCCACGGCAGGTCATCACACCGCGGCCATAGCTGCCCTCCAAGTCCGAAGGCAAATTTCAGGACGGAAGGTAAAACGACGACGCAGATCCACTCTGTCAATTACGTCCTGCGGGATGTCATCCGGGATGTCCATGATCTCCTTGATGACGGTTCCCGCTTTGGCGACCCGGTCCTCTCCCTTGTCTTGACCCAGCGCTGGCAACACCAGCAAGGCCAATACAGTGATAACTAGAGTGATCTTCTTCATATTGTTTCCTCAAGCTCAGAAATTTTGCTATTCAACCCGGAGATTTCCATGACCAGCAGTGATTTTGTGGCCGAGAGTGCGCCGCCATGATAACAAATTTGGATTACAAACTTCGCGTCGGAAGGAGGTTAAGTGGTGAGCGCGGATGGACTCGAACCATCGACCGATGCCTTAAAAGGGCATTGCTCTGCCAGCTGAGCTACGCGCCCACTTTCTCCAATCTAACACAGCTGAACGACACTCGCCTCGATACGCCGATCAGCTTGATCCGTGCCGGGTGAACATTAAGTCCGTTCTGTGTTACAAAGTGGGACACTCCGGAGCTTTGATGAATCGCCGATCGACGAACCGATGTTCCACGATCGAGTCCGCTCTGTTATTCAGCACCGTGCTGCTGATTTCGTCTGTCGCGTCGGCGCAGTACGGGACGGTTTCGAACGCGAACGCGCTGCAACAGCTCTCTTCCGATTTCTTGGGAATGGCGTGCCCTTGAGCAGCCGTTCACGGGCGACGATATTCCGCGGATCGAACGTCCTGCGGGATGGGTTCAGACTGGTCCTCTTGGCACCGTCGCAAGACGCCGTGGCGAATTGTCCGGGTTCGAACGTCGTTGGAGGGCCCTGGGGCCTATGTTAACCGAATCGCTCCGGGCCGAACCGGTCGACTACCGTCTGGTTGGCTCGGCCATCGCGCGGGCGCGATGGGAACTGGCTCCGTCCGCGGGTGGGACAGCAATCCGTCGTTCTACATCGATCAGACGCTGGCCGGGGTAGTTGTTGAATCTGACCCAGCCGCCGCCGTTCGCCGAGCTCGCCGTGCTGAGGTCGTGCGTCGACTGCAGCGCATTCCCGCAGATATTCCGATGGGGAAACGAACCTCGACGACGCGGCTAGCCGCTCGCGCAGCTCTCGATCCGGGAGCTGAAGGCATCATCCCCGGCACGAAGAAGTGGCACGTGCCCTCAACCCTTTTCTACGCCGTGCAAGCGCCTCCCTGAGTGCGGCACTTCGATGCGCGACGACGGCCTTCGACGCCTACCGGGCCTGGCTGCAACTGCGACTTGCTGGCGTGTCGAGCAACGTGGCCGTCGGACGAGATAACTACGTGTATCTCCTGAAGCAAGTTGCTTTGATCCCATACAGCCCTGCCCGACTGCCCATGAGTCGTCAGGAGTGGGACGCGCGATGGCGTTTGAGGCCTGCCAGAAAATCGCAATGCCGACCTGCCGGAACTCGTACTCGCCGAGGCCAGCCGGCGCAGATGGACCGCGAGCACCGCCGGAGCAGCGCATCCGTCGTTTCCTCGACGAGAAGAAAATACTCACTGTGCCCGCCTACCTGCCGCACTATCGCAATCTTCCGCTGCCTGCTTACCTCGAGCCGCTGGCTGCATTCGGGGTGCCCGACGATCTACCGGCCTCGTCGGGTTGAAGGATAGGGGCGACCAGCTACATCCCCGCGCCGTGTCCTGACCGCGGATACTTTAATCTTTCCGCCAGGCGCGAGATCCGCGGGGGATCGTCGTGCATGAAGGTGTGCCGGGACACTACTTCCAGAAATGATGTCGTGGCGAATCCCGACCCGATGCGCCGTCGCTACTATGACTCCGGCGCCAATGAAGGCATCGGTTTCTACGCGGAAGAGATGATGCTGCAGGCTGGACTGTTCGAAGACGAGCCCGCGAACACGCAAGTCATCTACAGCTTCATGCGACTTCGCGCGCTGCGCGCTCGAGGTCGACGTGAAGTTGTCGACCGGCGAGTTCACGCTCGCCCAAGCAGCCGACTACCTCATGAAGCACCGTTCCCCTCGACCGGGCGACCGCGATGGAGGACGCGACGTTTTACGCGTCAGTACCCGGAGTGGGCATCTCATACCAGACCGGCAAATTGCAGATCATGAGACTGCTGGCCGAAGCCCGGCTGGCGCAAGGCGATAAATTCAACCTGCGCGAGTTTCATGACTTCGTGTGGAAGAACGGCAACGTACCCATAGCCCTGCTGCGCTTCGAGTACCTGGGCACGACGGACGAGATCGACGCGCTGCAACATTGAAGTTCTCTTGTCCAAGGCGTCATGCTGAGCTTGCGAAGCATCTGGCGTGAAGCGCTACACGGCCGGCGACTGTAAAGCTGTGCGCCGGATCCTTCGGGACTAAAGTCCCTCAGGATGACGCCCATGCTGAAAAGTCCAACAGCGGGACCGCTACAAGGGTTAGGGACGCTGGTCTTTGGCTAGCGCCGCCAACTCCCGCACGATTTCCTGCAGGCGTGAACGCCGCTCCTCGTTGGCGCGGGAGGCGATGGGCGCGGGATCCTGCTGGCTGGCATAGCGGTCATTCAGGTCGCGGAGGTTTGCGATCTCACTTCTGAGGGCCACAACATTTCTCAACACATCGGCGGTATACATAGTCATAGGATACTCTAGTTGACCGCAACCGCGGCGAGCCACTCCCTGGATTCCTGTTTCTGGAAAATCGGCGAACCTGATGCGCACCTGGAATCGTTACCTCGGCTTGTTTCTTGTCTTCGCCACAAGCCTGCTTTTGTCGGCGCAGGAATGGAAGATCGGTACCTGGCTCAGAGCTTCGAACGATCCCATTATTTCTCCTCGTGGCGATTCCTGGGAGTCAGCGGGGACATTTAACCCAGCCGTCATCCTGCATAACGGCAAACTGGTAATGCTCTACCGTGCCCAGGACAAACTCGGCACCTCGCGCCTGGGCTATGCGGAGAGTGCCGACGGTGTCCACTTTACCCGCGCTTCCCAACCCGTGTTCTCTCCCCAGGCGGACTATGAAAAAGATGGCGGCGTGGAAGATCCTCGCCTGGTGAAATTCGGGGCGACCTACTATCTGACTTACACCGGCTACAACAAGAAGGATGCACAGCTGTGTCTCGCGACTTCCAGGGACTTGCTTCCACTGGCAACGCCGGGGCGTGATTGTGCCGGCCTACAAAGGCAACTGGAACGTGGGCTGGACAAAATCCGGAGCCATGGTGCCGGAAAAGATTAACGGCAAATACTGGATGTACTTTCTTGGCACCAGCTCCGACAAAACAGACCAGATGGGTCTGGCCTATTCTCCCGACCTGCTCCATTGGATCGAAGCAACGAAAACTCCGGTTCTTCCGCGGCGCGCCGGCCGTTTTGATTCCAGGGTGGTCGAGCCCGGGCCGCCGCCGATCGTGACGAAAGACGGCATCGTCCTTTTTTACAACGCAGCCGATGACAACCTCGTTTACCGTACCGCGATCGCGGTGTTTGACCGCAAGGATCCGCGCAAACTTGTCTGGCGTTCGGAGCAGCCCATGTTCGTTCCAGAAAAAGATTGGGAGAAGGTCGGCCAGGTTCCGAACGTGGTTTTTGTGGAGGGCATGATCAGGCAGCGCGGCCGCTATTTGCTCTACTACGGTGCCGCGGATAAGTACATTGGCGTAGCCGAGGTCCCCATCATTCCGTGATCATGAACCCCGTGGTCTGTTGCTCCTGAAATTGGGGCCGTTACTCGTGCCGCATCTGTCGATAGGACTGCGGCGTTGAGCCGGTGAGGCGTGCTGTGAAGGCGGCAATCGGGAAGAGTCTTCGCGTGCGTAGTTCGCGCCGGGAAAGCGAGCCTCGGCGGCTGAAGCCGACCTCGCTGAAGCCTCTTGCGCGAGACTCAAGTCGTGCGCTTCCCGTTGCGTCTGCTGCTAGCCGGCGATGCGGCGCTGCTCGGCTTCCTTCAGGGAGATGTAGCGCAAGAGAATGTCGCGCGAAGAAACCAGGCCCTTCAGTTCCTTGCCGTCAACGATGGGCAGATGGCGGAAACCAAATTCCCGCATCAGGTATAGACAGTTCTCAACCGTTTCGTCGACGCTAACCGACTTGGGGTTGGCGGTCATCACTTCCGAAATCCTGGTCGTGCCGGGCAGGCGGCCGAGGGCCACGACGCGGTTCATGATGTCCCGTTCGGAGAAGATACCCACCAACTCGCCATTGCGCAGCACAGGCAGAGCGCCAATGCGATTTTCCATCATGAAACGGGCACCTTCGAGAACGGTGCGGTCGGCTTCGATGGACAAAACCCGGCGATCCTTCACAAGATCGTAGATCGGCGACATGGACGACTCCTTTTGGAATCAGCTTTGGAAGCCTGTTTGGGACGATGAAGTGCAACACTCTACCACGGGTGCGTCGCGGTATCCATGGCTGGACACTCCGGGTAGCGCTGGTCTCCGGCCGGCCCGATGGAGTGGGCGGGACGCCCACCCGACAGCCGGCGGGACGCCGGCGCTACTGTGAGCGTGCAAAAAAAGCGGCAGCCTGGGGAGGCTGCCGCCGGAAATGGTCGAGCTCCCGTCTAGAACCGGAAAGCCGGACCGAAGGTTACTTTGAAGTTATTATGCGTGCCGTTATCGAAGTAGATCTCGTCGCCAGCCTCCAGCCGCAAGCCGATAGGACCCCAGAACCCCTCAACTCCGCCACCCGGATACATGGCAAAACGGGTGTCCCCGGTCTGAATTCCGCCCAGGGCTCCCACGAAGCCTGCGGGTGCGTTCTGATCGCTGACGCTGAAATTAACGAAACCGAGTTTGCCAGTGACATAGGCTCGAAACGGTCCCGAGCTGGTCTGGAATTTGGGTCCAAACAAGCCGGTCAGAGGACGAAGATCGGTGTTTACAAACTGCGTCGTGACACCGTTCGAGAAGACGCTGGTGAAGTTCCGCTTGAAATCATAGGACATTTCGGCTTCCAGCTGAACGTTGGGATGTACGTTGAACGCGGCGCGCCCGCCGACGCCGACGAAGTTGATGTGAGGATCCGTGGCACTGAAGTTCATATAGTCAGCGAATACCCCGACTTCCACATGATCAGAGCTTTGCGCCATGAGCGCCGACGGCAAAGCCAAACCGCAAATTAATACGAACAGAAAAATAAGACGTTTCATCCGTTATGTCTCCTCCTGAGTTCGGTCTTTATTCTTGCTTACACACTTCCCCCGGAATCGAGTGGTCAGGGGAAAGATTTGCTGCAGGAGCGGTGCAGGCAGGTAAGCAGTTGGTTAAGATGCCTCGATCTTGCGTTGGGTTGGGCACGGCGTTGTGCCTTGGCAAATCCCAGGTACGCTAAGGGTCTACGACTGAAGAAGGAAGCCAGGCGCGGATTTTCCGCGATCCGCGCCCGGCCGATGGGTAACGGTTACTTGGCTCGCGGCGTCATTGAAATCACGCTATACTCGCGTTCCTTGTCGCCGACGTCTTCTACTTGCAGCAGCATCTTGTCTTTACGGATTCGGAACTGGGCCGTCTGACCCACCGGCAACAGAACTGGATGCTTTTCGTCCACGGGCCGAATACGATAAATCACAGTCTCGCTCTGAAGAAGGTATTCCTGGCAAAGCAGGGCGTGCGTCTTCTTGTGCGCCGAATCGGTGCCTACTACCTCGCCGACAAAGCTCTTGCCGCTGTTTTCGTCGACACCACACTCCGCCGAGTCCATTTGAAGCAAAGTACCCGACTGATGGGCCTTGGGTTCTTTGGCCTGAGCGACGGATACAGCTAGAAGTGCGAACATTAGAATTCTGATTTTCATTGGCGTCTCCCGGCGCTAGCCGCGTGGACTGCTCTCCTGCGCCTCTATTGATTGTCTGATTGTCGAGCAATCGCCCTTCCGGGAGAAACATCACCCCGGTGCAAGGGCTGCCGTAATCAGGGAATATCAGGAAGAACCTGTACCCATGGCGGGCGAACCGGCGCTCCAGATCTGGTATTTCTCAGGCTACCTGAGTCGGATGTGCGCGTTTGGCTTGCGCCCAGTCAACGGCCCCGACCGGCTCAATTCTCGGACAAGAGGCCGAAAAAGCTTCCAAGAATCATAGCTACAAAGAACCATAGTTGACGTGGTTTGCCCGACCCCGATAGGCTGCTGATAGTTACAAAGGTCATCTCGGACCGTCAGGGAAGAGTTCGGACGAAGGATCGGGGTCGAAGCCGGGTCCAGTCAGCAGCAAACCCTGCAACCAGTACAACGAAAAGATAGTTACGCCGCATCTGATTTAGTGCGGCCGGAAAAGGCGACTTGACGGACGCGAAAAAACTACAGGGCGACAAGCTTTCCGAAGCAGAAGCGATCGAACGAGCCAAACAGGGCGATGCAGAAGCGTTTCAGCTTTTGTATGGACTGCATAAACGGCGCGTTTACTCGCTGTGTCTCCGCATGACGGCCAACACGGCCGAAGCTGAGGATCTGACCCAGGAAGCTTTTCTGCAGTTATTTCGCAAGATTGCAACTTTTCGAGGCGAATCAGCCTTTTCCACGTGGCTGCACCGGATGGCGGTAAACGTTGTCCTGATGCAGTTGCGCAAGAAGAGTCTTCCCGTGGTGCCGCTGGAAGAAACGCTGGAAAATGAGGAAGAGGCTCCTAAAAAAGAACTGGGCGCGCAAGACCCAGTCTTATCGGGCTCGATTGACCGGCTGCGACTGCAACGCGCCGTGGATGCGTTGCCGCCGGGATACAGACGGATTTTTGTATTGCACGATGTAGAAGGATACGAACACAACGAGATCGCTGCCATGGTGGGATGCTCCATCGGCAACAGCAAATCTCAGCTACACAAAGCGCGCATGAAACTGCGCGAGTCGCTCAAGACGAGCAGAGCCGAAAAGGCCGCAAAGCCGTAAGGAGCGATAGAGGGCGGTACCTTTGGGGGAGATGAAGTATGAATTGCACAGAATTTCAGGAATTGTTGCCGGAAGCGTTTGAGGGCGGCAGAACGGCAGAGCAGGAATCGCATTTAAAATCCTGTGCTGCGTGTTTGGGTCTGGTTGCTGACCTCGAGCTGATCGCGCGCGAGGCACGGCAGTTGCAAGAAACGGCCGAGCCCAGCCCGCGGGTTTGGAACTCCATCGAAATTGCCTTGCGGCAAGAGGGCATCATCCGTGAGCCCAACCTGGGCCCAGCACTGGTACCTGCAAGACCGCAGCGCTGGAACGTGGCGTGGCTGGCACCCGTAGCCGCGCTCTTCCTGGTCGCGTTCGGAATTGCGATCTACCAGAGAGGACCAGCAGACTTCAAGCCGTCGGCGAAACTGGACACGCAGGCTCCTCCCACCCTGGCCAGCGTGCAGAGTGATAAGCAGACAACCACTCCAAATAATAGTGAAGATGAACAACTGCTGGCCGCAGTGGCTTCACGGTCTCCGGCGATGCAGGCGCAATATGCCTCCAACCTGGAGAATGTGAATGCATACATCAAGGATGCCGAGGAGTCGGCTCAGGCGAATCCAAATGATGAAGAAGCACAGCAGATCGTGATGGACGCGTACGAGCAGCGCGCGACCATCTACGAGATGGCTTTGGACCGTTCCCTGCCCTAGTCAGCCAATGCGCTGGAGGCAGTAGGTCTGGAGTACAGTAGGGAAGCTCATAGTCGCAAACGAGTCGTCTGGAAGACACTATGAGAGGGGAAATTATGGCAAGAGCGCAGCGCGTACAACTGGTCACGTTCGTGATTCTGGCAACGGCGATTTGCGCCTCGGCCGAGCTCCGAAAGGAATTCCGCTTCACCGTCAGCCCCGGCTCGGTCATCTCCATCACGAACCAGTACGGGCCTATTTCCGTGAAGCCCGGCTCGATCAACCAGGTCATCGTGATCGCTGTCCTTCATTCCGACCAGGTCGAGATTGACCAAACGCAGAGCGGAAATCGAGTGGACGTTCTCAGCCACCTTCTTTCCGGGGCCAATGCCGACGCGGGACGGGTCGATTACGAAGTTACCGTGCCGGCCGACGCGAGCGTAACTCTGAGGTCCTCTACCGGCGTGCTGCATGCCGAGGGACTGCACGGCGATGTGGCCCTCGAGAGCAGCCAGGCCAATGTGGAAGTGCGCGACATCAGCAATGCTCACGTTCATGTCCGGACCCTGAACGGTTCCGTGTCTTTGAACAATATCCGCAACGGACATGTGGAAGTCACCTCGGTGAGCGGCGACGTGGTGTTGAACTCCGTGAATGGCCTGCTGGTGCAGGTCAATTCGACCAGCGGAAAAATTCGCTACGAAGGTGATTTCGGCAACAGCGGCGAGTACATGCTGACCAGTCACAGCGGCGACATCGAAGCCAGCGCTCCCAACGACGCCTCGATTGATGTGACGGCGCGCTCCGTTAAGGGCAAGGTAGAGAATGACTTTCTTCTGGAACCCAAACACACTCCCTTCGTGGTTCGGGCGGGGAGTGCCTTCGCAGGTACCATGAACAAGGCAGCATCTTCGGTCCGGTTGTTTTCCTTCAGTGGTAAAATCCACCTCAAGAAGCGCTAAACCAAACAACAGTGAGAGGCTGGCGGGGCCGTCAGGGCGCCGCAATTTGCCGCATACATGAGCACTCGACCCGGTGGGCCGTCTGACACCACGAAGTCTGCGTCTGTCTCCGGGGTGCGGGCCGTAGTACTGGTGGGTTTCATGGGCGCCGGCAAAAGCAGCGTAGGCGCGGCCTTGAGCCGCAAGTTGGGCTGGCCTTTCGAAGATCTGGATGAACGCATCCAGGCTCGGGAACAGCGATCCATCGAGCAGATTTTTCGGCAGTCGGGCGAGGCCGTGTTCCGCCAGTTGGAGCACGCGGCACTGCGCTCGCTGGTTGATGAGCCGGGCGCGTCCGCCAAGGTCGTGGCTTTAGGTGGCGGCGCTTTCGCGCAGGCGAATAATGCCGACTTGGTGAAGAAGGCCGGGTGGTCCACCATTTTCCTGGACGCACCCGTGGATGAATTGTTCCGCCGTTGCCAGCAGCAGCAATTGGAACGTCCGTTACGCGGCGACGTGAAGGAGTTCCAACGTTTATACGAGAACCGCCGGCCGTGCTATCTGAAAGCGGGATTGCGCATTGAAACCGCCGGCAAGGATGTGGAAGAGGTGGCGGCGGAAGCCATCGCCCGATTGGGAGTTCGATAGCCGTGAGGTGGTCACGCTTTTACCTGTCAATGTCGAGAGAATATACAAGAGCAACTTTCCGAAGGAGTACGAATTTGAAGTTCAGAACGGCGCTGACGGTTGGAGTCTCGTGCCTTTTGCTGGCCTGGTCTGCCTTGGCGGAGCCCGCCAAAGACAAGGAGCCTGCCGCCCAGAACGTTGACACAGGGTCTTTTGGCGTTTTCATCAATGGACGGCGAGTCGCAACCGAAAAATTCTCCATCCAGCAGAGCCCGGCAGGCAGCGTGGCCACGTCTGAATTCAGGACCGAGCCGGGCGCAGATCCGGCGGCGCAATCTTCGGAGTTGCAACTCGCGCCGAACGGTGATCTGCGGAAGTACGAATGGAAAGAAGTCACTCCGGGGAAAGCCCATGCGGTGCTTGTGCCCAACGAGAGCCTTCTGGTCGAGCGCTCCACCAACAATCCGCAGGACAAAGAGGAAGAGCACCCCTTCCTGCTGCCGGTTTCAACCAGTGTTCTGGACGATTATTTCTTTGTTCACCGCGAAATTCTGGTGTGGAAGTATCTCGCCACCAGCTGTCACCAGGACAAGGGAGTGGTTGCCTGTCCACAGAACCAGCAGGTAAAGTTTGGCGTCATTAACCCCCACCAGCGTTCTTCCCTGCTGGTAAGCCTGGCGTTTACCGGCAAAGATAAGGTGCAGGTGCGCGGCGCGGAGCAGGAGCTCAATCACTTTGTGCTCAAGAGCGATGCCGGGGATTGGTCGCTATGGCTCGATGATCAATTCAAAGTGGTCCGGATCCTGGTAGCCGCCGATAATACAGAAGTGTTACGGGACTAGATAGGGAAAGGTTGCGATGTCCCTGATTGACGTACGTACGTCGCGCGTCCTGTTCACCGTGTTGCTGTTCGCGCTGGCGCTCGGATTCCTGTATATTGCCCGCCGCACGCTCATTGCGTTCCTGTTTGCGGTCTTCTTTGCTTACCTCATGGACCCCGTGGTCTCGCGAGTAGAGAAGTGGGTGCGGGGACGGGGACGCGCGATTGGACTGATTTATTTGCTGCTCTTAGCTCTTCTGATCACCTTCTTCTTTTTCGTGGGGCCGCAGATTGCGCGCCAGGCGCAGCGTCTGAGCGAAGCTCTGCCGAAGCTTCTCGAAACCGTCAGTTCTGGCCAGATTGCCGAGCAGATCGGAAAAGAACAGGGTTGGAGCGTATCCACCCGGGTACAGGTGTCGAACCTTTTGGCCAACCACCGCGCGGAACTTCTCGGCCTGGCCCAGCGCATCGGCCTGCGCGTGGCCGATGTTGCCCAGCAGGCCTGGCTGCTGATCGTCGTCCCCATTCTGGCGGCATTTTTTCTCAAAGACGGACGCGCCTTCGGCGAGGTTTTTCTCTCGTTCGTGCACTCGCGTCCGCAGCGCGAATTTCTGGAGGGCGTGCTGGGCGATCTCAACCAGATGCTGGCGCAGTTCATTCGTGCGCAGTTGACGCTGGCGGCTTTGTCGTTTGTTGCCTATTTGGCATTTCTGGAACTGGGCGGCGTTCCCTATGCGCTGGTGCTGGGCACGGCGGGTGGAATGATGGAGTTCATTCCGGTGGTCGGCCCGCTGGTCGCCGCTGTTCTGATCTTCAGTGTCGCGATGCTGATGAGTTATCCCCATTGGCTGCTGCTCCTGATTTTTCTCGGAGCCTGGCGATTGATACAGGATTACGTGATTTCTCCGCGGGTGATGGGACAAAGTATGGAACTTCATCCCCTGGCCGCCATCTTCGGCGTGCTCGCGGGGGGAGAAATCGCCGGGGTGCTGGGCATTTATCTTTCGATTCCCATCATGGCCAGCTTGCGCATTGTGTGGCGGCGCTGGCGTCTGTATGCCGAGAAGAAACGCTTCGGGCCGCTGAATGAATACTCGTTTGGCTCCGAAATCACTCCGCGAACATAACGAACCACGTGGGGACAGCCACCCTCAGCTGTCCGGCGGAGCGGAGCTCCGCTAAGGTTTAGTTCTCCGCAGAAGCAGTCGAGCTTCGCTCGACCGGACAGCCGAGGGCGGCGGTCCCCACGTGGTCTGTGGTGAACTTGACATTGACACTTGTCAGTTACCTGTTTCGTCTTCGCGCGGAAGGCACGAGGCGGCGGTGTTGTAAAATCCCAAGAAACTATTATGACTTCGAAAATCCCTATAGGAATCCTGGGCGCTACCGGTATCGTCGGGCAGCGCTTCGTACAACTGCTGGAGCATCATCCCTGGTTTGAGGTGGCGTGGTTGGCGGCTTCGGATCGTTCCGAGGGCCGTCTCTACGCGGACGCCGCCCGCTGGAAGCTGAAGACGGCAATCCCCAAGGAGATCGCCGAGATGCGAGTTGCGCCTGCGACTCCAGAGAACGCACCCAAAGTTATTTTCGCTGCGCTCGATGCCTCCATCGCAGCCGAGATGGAGCCGCGTTTTGCGGAAGCCGGGTGCGCGGTGATCACCAACTCGAGCGCGCTGCGCATGCAAAAGGATGTACCCCTCGTCATTCCAGAAGTAAACCACGATCACGTCAAGCTGCTGGAATGCCAGGCGTGGCGAAAAAAGTCGGGCGGATTCGTGGTGACGAATCCGAATTGTTCGGCGATTGGACTGGTCATTGCGCTGGCCCCGCTGCAACATGCTTTTGGACTAGACACCGTGATGGCGGTCACCATGCAAGCGGTAAGCGGCGCGGGTTATCCCGGAGTCGCATCGCTCGACATTCTGGGCAACGTGATTCCCTACATCTCCAAAGAAGAAGAAAAGATGGAGGAAGAGACACGCAAGCTGCTGGGCACGCTGAATGGATCGGGCATCGTGATGGGCGCATTCGGCATGAGCGCCCAGTGCAACCGCGTGGCTGTCGAGGATGGCCATACGGAATCGGTCTCGGTAAAACTCACGAAGAAAGCGAAGCCGGAGGAGATTGTCGAGGTCTGGAATGCATTTCGCAGCCTGCCGCAAGAGATGAAGCTGCCGAGCGCGCCGGAACAGCCGGTGCGGTATATGACTCCGAGTGATCGTCCGCAGCCGCGCCTGGATGTTGACTTCGGAAACGGAATGACGACGACCGTCGGCCGGCTACGTCCGTGCGGCGTGCTCGACTGGAAGTTCACCGTGCTATCGCACAATACGATTCGCGGGGCGGCAGGAGCGGCGCTGCTGAATGCCGAGTTGCTGAAGGTGCAGGGCTATCTCGGGTGAGCGGCCCGGCATGAGGGTGCAGGGCTTGAGGGTGGAGCAGGGCTTCAGCCCTGCATTACAGCGCTATTTTTTGATGGCGGCTTTAGCCGCTGGGGGACAATTGTTGCAAAGAACCTCAGGGGCTAAAGCCCTCTCCGAGCTGGCTTTTAATGCAGCGCTAAAGCGCTGCTCCACCCTACGTTGCTCCACGCGGCACTACTCCACCATGCTTCCTTCCTGCCTGAGGATTCCACTTCAATGATCGTCATGAAATTCGGCGGCACCTCGGTGCAGGACGCCAAGGCGATCGAACGCGCGGGCGCAATCGTCAAAGGCCGCCTGGATCAGAAGCCGGTGGTTGTGGTCAGCGCTATGGCCAAGGTGACCGACCAACTTCTGGCGATGGCGCGCGCCGCCGGTGCCGGCGATCGCAAGACCGCTCTGAAACTGTGCCGCGCGTTGCAGGAGCGCCACTACAACACCGCTGGAGAGCTGTTGGGAACAGCGCTTTTCACGCAGTTTCACAGCGATCTCGGGGCCGACTTCGAGACTCTGGAGGAATTGCTGCGCGGCATCTCGGCCGTGGGCGAATTGACGCCGCGCACCACGGACTACGTTTCCGCATTCGGGGAAATCCTCTCCAGCAAAATTGTTGCTGCGGCCTTCTCGGCGTTGGGCATGCCGTCCGCGCTGGTAGATTCCCGCGAGTGGCTGGTAACCGACAGCGCCCACATGCGCGCCGCTCCTCAGTTTGAAGAGACGAATCAAAGATTGCAGTCACGCGTAGCGCCGCTGGTGGCGGCGGGCAAAGTACCGGTCATGGGAGGCTTCATCGGTGCGTCCAAGGCTGGCATCACCACTACCATCGGAAGGGGCGGCTCAGACTATTCTGCCGCCATCGCGGGCGCCGGACTGGGCGCCGAACGCATCGAGATATGGACCGACGTGGACGGCATGATGACCACCGACCCGCGCATGAGCTCCGATGCCCGGCGGATCAAGGTAATCAGCTTCGATGAGGCGGCCGAGTTGGCCTACTTCGGAGCGAAAGTATTGCATCCGGCGACGGTGCTGCCCGCGGTGCAGAAGAATATTCCTGTCTATATTTTGAACTCGGGCAATCCCGAATGCGAGGGAACGCGCATCACCGCTCGCGCGCCCCAGTGCCGAAATTCTTTCAAAGCCATCGCGGTGAAAAAACGCATCACCATTGTGGATGTTGCCGCTCCGCGCATGCAGCTTGCCCACGGTTTTCTCGCTTCGATCTTTGCCGCCTTTGACCGGCATCGCGTGGCGGTGGACGTGGTCTCAACCTCCGAGGTCAGCGTGTCGCTCACCGTAGACTCGAACGAATCGATTCCACCGCTGGCAGCAGACCTGGCCAAGCTGGCGGACGTAAAATATGAAGGACGGAAAGCAATCGTCTGCCTGGTGGGTGAGAATTTGCGGGATACTCCCGGCATAGCGGCGCGGGTGTTCGGTGAGTTGGCGGACGTAAAAATCCGTATGATTTCGCAAGGCGCGTCCGAGATCAATTTGACGTTTGTGGTCGAGGAGGACGTGGTCTCCGATGTCGTTCAGCGGTTGCACAAGACGTTCTTCTCAGATTTGGATCCGGAGGTATTTGCGTAAGCGCTGGCTGCACTCAATTGTTACAATTCCGGACAATGGAAATTCGGTTCAGACCCACTGAAGACGACGCCCTGAATGCGATGCGCGCTTCATCGATGCCGAGTTGGGCGATGTTTTTATTCGTCCTGTTGCTTGCTCTGCTCTTTCTTGTAGGCATATATCTGGTGAATCACGGTTTGCCGGTGACAGGCTGGATCTGGTTGGCGTTCTCGGCGGCGCTTGGGATTGCCGTTTACGAGGTCCCTCGGATTCAAGTCAGACGAAGTCTGAAAAACAATCCGTCAGCTCAGGGAGAGATTGTCTATGTTCTTGATGAGCACGGAACGGTCGCAACCTTCGCCACGGGAGAATCACGTTTAGAGTGGCGGGCTTATACCCGGTACGCGGAAACAGGCGCCTTGTTTCTATTGTTTTTCTCGGCGCAAAGATATACGTCGATCCCCAAGCGAGCCATGTCTACAGCACAGATTGAAGAGTTACGCGGCATGCTAAAAGCGCGAATCTCGAATCCATAATTTTGTGGCGAGCAGACCTTGCGACCAAAACCGGTTGCCTGCCTCCGCACAATAGCGAGTTAACCGTCGTGAAGCTGCTCATCCTAGGTCGCGGTAAGACCGGCTCCCTGGCTGCGGAAGTGGCACGCGAGCGAGACCATAGCGTCGCGTTGCTGTGCGCGGCGGAGAATCCTCACGGATCCGCACTCTCCAGGGAAAAACTGCAGGATGTAGACATCGTGATTGATTTCACGACACCGCAAGCTGTCATGGAAAATATCGAGGCCTGCGTCGGCGCGGGCAAGAACATGGTGGTGGGGACCACCGGCTGGTACGGCGATCTGGAAAAGGTGCGGCAGCTCGTGGAGAAAAGCGGCTCCGGGTTCCTGTATGGTGCGAACTTCTCCATCGGCATCAACCTGCTGTTTGAGGCCGCACGGACCGCGGCGGGAATTCTGCAGCATCAATACTTGGGACAGATTTTTGAGCGTCATCACGAGCAGAAGAAAGATGCGCCTTCAGGGACGGCGGTGACTCTGCAGAAGATTATTCGCGATGCGTCCGGCAAGGTAGTGGAGATCACTTCGTTCCGCGAGGGCGATGTGGTTGGGATGCACGAGATCGTGCTGGATTCGCCGAACGATACGATCTACCTGTGCCACGATTCCAAGTCGCGCCGGGGATTTGCCGAGGGGGCGGTACGGGCCGCCGAGTGGCTGGCGGGAAAAAGGGGATTTTTTGATTTTAAGGATATTTGGAGAGAGACCTAGGAAGCCGAGCTTTGCTCGGCTGGGCGGGCGAGGGCGCCCGCCCCTACGTGGTTCGTGCCCGCCACAAGGTCATCTGCAGTTTCATCCACACCCCAATTAGCGCTATCTTTATCTCATGCAATTCCGTGGCTGCGGTACGGCTTTAATTACCCCGTTTCGACAGGACGGCTCCATCGACGAGACTGCCCTGCGCAACCTGGTGGCGTGGCAGGTGGAATCCGGCATTGATTTTCTTGTCCCCTGCGGCACCACCGGCGAAACTCCCACACTCTCGCATGACGAATGGCTGCAGGTCATCGCGATCACGATCGAAGTCGTAGCTGGACGTGTGCCGATTGTGGCGGGCGCGACTTCGAATTCAACCCACGACGCCGTCAGCAAAGCTAAAGAGTTGGCCGCTCTGCCGGGAGTGAATGGCATCCTTACGGCTTCGCCTTTCTACAACAAGCCGACGCAGGAAGGACAGTACCGGCACTTCCGCGCCATCGCGGAGGCGGTGGACAAGCCCATCATTCTTTATAACGTCCCCGGCCGCACGGGCGCTAACATCGAACCGGCGACCCTGGCGCGGCTGGCCGAGGTTCCCAATATTGCCGGGGTCAAGGAAGCCAGCGGCAACATCAGTCAGATGGCCGAAGTCTGCAACGTCGTGCCGGAGCATTTCGCGGTTTTGTCGGGTGATGATGCCGTCACCTTGCCGCTCATTGCGCTGGGCGGTGTGGGTATTATTTCGGTGGCTTCGAATGAGATTCCGCGTGAGATGTCCGACATGACCCGGGCCGCGCTCAATAACGATTGGGAGACGGCGCGTCGCATCCATCGCAAATATCTGCCGCTGATGCTGGCGAACTTTATCGAGTCCAATCCGATGCCGGTGAAGGCCGTGCTGGCCATGATGGGAAAACTTGAAGAAGTCTACCGGCTACCGATGGTGCCTATGCGCCGCGATACCCGCTCGAAGCTGCAAAAAGTGGCTGCCGAGGCGGGATTGATCAGCAAGCCGGCGGCGGCTGCAGCCGATGCGGCCGATTTCTATGTCTACGAAAACTGGCTTGCTGGGCCGCACAAGATCGTGCTGCACCGCTCGGGATGCGGCCAGTGCAATCACGGCAAGGGGCGTCCGGCGGGTCACGACGCCAACCATGCCCGCTGGCATGGCCCTTACGCGACGCTGTCCGAGGCGCGCGAGGCATCGCATCACATGCCGGGGGTGCTGATTCGGAGCGAGTGCAAGTGCATTTGACTGCTTGCCGTGTGATGGTCCCCGTGTGAGGGCGGGACGCCCTCACGACAGCCGGCGGGACGCCGGCGCTACAGGTTCCTTTATACTTCCCTTCTCATGCCTTCCCTGCAATCTGCGATCGAGCGCCTGGCCACGCTGGGCGAAGTGGAAGGAAATCCGGACGCCCGCAATACATTTCTAGAGTTTCGCGAACAACTTACGCGGGGGAAGATCCGCGCCGCTGAGAAGATCAATGGCGATTGGAAGGTGAACTCTTGGGTGAAACAGGGCATCCTGCTGGGCTTTCGTCTGGGCGAACTCAAGAAGATGGGCGATGCGACGCTCTCCTTCGTAGATAAAGACACATTTCCTTCCCGTCAATTTGCCGTGGCCGACAAAGTGCGTGTAGTGCCCGGCGGGTCGTCGGTGCGTGAGGGAGCTTATGTCGCGCCTTCGGTGATCTGCATGCCGCCCATGTTCATCAACGTCGGCGCCTACGTGGACGAAGGCACGATGGTGGATTCGCACGCGCTGGTCGGGTCTTGCGCGCAGGTGGGCAAACGCGTGCACCTCAGCGCCGCGGTCCAGATTGGTGGCGTTCTCGAACCAGTCAACGCCTCGCCGGTCATCATTGAAGACGATGTGCTGGTGGGCGGCAATTGCGGGGTCTATGAAGGAACGCTGGTGCGGGCGCGAGCCGTGCTGGGGGCGGGGACGATTCTCACTCGCTCGACGCCGCTCTACGACATTGTGCGCGGCCAGGTCTACAAGGCAACAGATCAGAAGCCTCTGGAAGTGCCGGAGAATGCCGTGGTCGTCCCAGGATCGCGAGCCGTGAAAAAGGGTCCGGTGGCGGATTGGAATCTTTCGCTCTACACGCCGGTTATTGTGAAGTATCGCGACGATAAGACGGATCAGAGGATTGAGTTGGAAGAGTGGCTGCGCTAGTCTTGCGGTGGGTTTCTTTCGCCCCTTCGGGGCTCTGGCATTTCTCACTCCGCACCCCCGGGCTTGCGCACGGGGCTTGATTCTTGCGCCGCTTCGCGGCTAGCACAAGATCTTCGCCTAGATGTTCACTTAGTCTGAGCCGAGACCTGATCTATTCGACGCTTACGGCTAGACCTCTTGGACCACCTGAACCTTTAACCTTTATTTGCGCCAATTTTTGCACGACTGCATCGGCTTCCTGCAGCGCCGACGCCGGATATGTGCTGGTAATTCCAACTGCTTTCATTCCGCCCGCGTGGGCCGCACGAATTCCGGCCGGAGCGTCTTCAATCACCAGACAATGGGCGGGATTCATGCCGAGCAATTTGGCTCCCATCAAATAGGGCTCGGGATCCGGTTTGCCTTTTGACACGTCATCGGCTGAAACCAACACCTTCGGAGTGGGCAGCTTGGCAAGCTTCAGTCGAGCGGTTGCCAGATAACGAGTGCCGGAGGTCACGACGCACCAGCAACCTTCGGGGATGGCCTTCAGCAGGTCGGCTGCGCCGGGCATTACGGCGACACCGTCCTGGTCGTCAGCTTCGCGTTTTTCCAATCTCGCAACTTCAGATTCGGCATCAAGGTGTGGCGCCAGCTTTTGGACGATTTCAATGGTGCGAACGCCGTGTGCGATCTCCAAGACCATCTGCGGATCGATATCGTGTTCGTCAGCCCAGCGGCGCCACTGGCGAGTGACGGAACCGGTGGAATCGACGAGAACTCCATCGAGATCGAAGAGAATGGCAGCGCAGTCGAAGGCTTTCATTTTTTCTTTGCGGACTTTGCGGCCCTTTGCGAACTTTGCGGTTAAGAGCTTTCCAGAGCTTTTAACCGCAGAGGGCGCAAAGTACGCAAAGAAACTCACACCCTATGACGGCAATGCTTTCGGGGGGTCGGACGCTATGATCAGCTTCCCTTCCGCCATCTGGTTGCGAATTTCCATGTGGCGTTTGCGGAAGTGGGAGCGGGCGCGTTCTCCCCAGGCGCGCACGAAATAGTAGTTCAAGCCGGCGCCGATCACGGAACTGGCCAGAGGGATAATTCGTCCCGACCATTTTTCCACCACTTCCCTGCTGGCCTGCGCGGCAATGCGCTGGATGACGCGGGGCACGAAGCGGCTGACCACTTCCTTTTCCAGAAGTTCGCGGCTGATATCAACCCCGGCGGCGCTGGCGGCCGCTATCCATAATTCTGCGGTTTCTTCTTCCGTGTTGAATTCGAAGCCGTAGAGCAGGCTGAGTTTCTGAATTGTCCGCAAGGTCACACCCGAGAGAATTCCCAGATCGGGAATGATGGTGATGAGGCCGCCGAGCCCGAATCCGGCGCCTTCGGCGGCTGCGACTTTCATTCCGCTGCGAATCACGCGGTGGGCCAGCGCATCGAGCTGCGCCACCTCTAACGAATAAACGCCTTGAAAGCTCGTGACCGGCAGGCCATAGGCGGCCCGTACCTGGAGCAGAAACCTGGCTGGATCGACTTTGACGGTTTCGTAGGCGCGCTGAAAGCCGCGGCGCATGCCGTCTTCGACCCGCCGCCTCAACCAGGTTTTTCGCTCCTGCTCAACCATGCAGTTCAACCTTATCGCAGATATTCGCTGCTGGGAAGATTACGGTGGATGTGTGGCGCGGGCGCCCTCGCCCCGCGAGACTGTCCGATCACTACGAACGCCAAGGCGTTTGTCGAATCGCAGCGAAAACAATGTTTCCTTAATCTTCCACGAGTGTAACTCTGCCGGCGTTCAGGCGGGCGAAGGCGCCCGCCCCTCACGGACTGCCTCGCGTCTACATTGCTTGTGCTACGATCAATTACCGCATGCCAACTGGAAAATTGCACATCGTACCCCTCGGGGGCCTGGGCGAGTTCGGGATGAACTGCATGGCCATCCGATGGGGTGACGATATTATCGTCATTGACGGCGGCCTGATGTTTCCCGAGGCCGAACTGCTGGGCGTTGATATTGTTGTCCCCGATATTTCCTACCTGACCGAAAACCGGCAACGGGTGAAGGGCATCATTCTCACTCACGGTCATGAAGACCACATCGGCGGCCTGCCCTGGATCCTGAGCGAGCTGAACGTGCCTGTCTGGGGCACGGAGTTCACCCTGGCCTACGTCGAAGACAAGCTCGACGAGCACGGATTGCTGGACGACGCCGATCTGCGCGAGATCCGCGCGGGGGAGAGTTTCAAGATTGGGCCCTTCACCATCAGCCCCATCCAGGTCACGCACAGCCTCGTGGATTGCGTGGCGCTGGCCGTGCACACTCCGCTGGGGGTGATCATTCACACCGGTGACTTCAAGGTTGATCCTACGCCCACCGACAACCGCCTGTTTGATCTGCACGCCTTCGCCGAGTACGGCAAGACCGGAGTGCTGGCGCTGTTCCAGGACTCGACCAACGTCGAGCGCAAAGGCTACACGCCGAGCGAACGCGCCGTACGACGGAAGTTTGACGAAGTGTTCGCACACACCAAGCGGCGCCTGTTTATCTCATGCTTCTCATCTTCGATCCATCGCATCAAGCTGGCGGTCGAGATGGCCTGGCAGCACGGGCGCAAAGTGGCGTTTGCCGGGCGCTCGATGAACAACTCCGCGGAGATCGCCGAGGATCTTGGTTATATCGAGATTCCCGAGGGCCTGCTGATCCATCCCGGCGAGATGAAGAATTTTCCGCCGGAAAAAGTTTGCGTGCTGATCAGTGGGACGCAGGGCGAGCCCATGTCGGCGCTCTCGCGGGCAGCCGTGGACAATCACAAGCACGCCAAGATCGAGAAGGGCGATACGGTGATGCTCTCGTCCCGGATCATTCCGGGCAACGAGAAGGCCATCTATCGCATGATTGACCACCTGTTCCGGCGCGAGGCGCACGTCATTTACGACGACGGCTCGTCGCCGCCGGTCCACGTCAGCGGTCACGCCAGCCAGGAAGAATTGAAACTGATCATCAACCTGGTGAAGCCGAAGTATTTCATTCCGATCCACGGCGAGTACCGGCAGCTGAAACTGCATGCCGAAATGGCAGCGGCGATGAAGGGATCGGTTGGGAACGTGATGCTGATCGAGAGCGGCGACATCCTCGAGTTCGACGAACTCGGGGCGCGCAAAGCTGGCCGCGTGAATGTTGGACGGGTCTGTATTGACTCAGGATCGCGCACCGACGTGGTGGAAGATCTGATCGTCAAAGACCGCCGACACCTGAGCGAGGACGGGATTGTGCTGCCGATCATCGCCATCAATAAGCTCACGGGGAAAGTGGAGACGACGCCCGAGATCGTGACCCGCGGATTTTCTCCGGGAGAAGATGGCTTTGTTGACGGTGCCCGGCAGATCGTGATGCAGACTTTGGATTCCTCGAGCGCCGAGGAAAAAGCCGACTATGGCGTGATCAAAGAGAAGATTCGCGCCGATCTGAAGCGATATGTTTCCAAGCAGACGCAGAAGCGGCCGCTGATCATGCCGGTCATATTGGAGATCTAAAGGTTGTCATCCTGAGCGGAGCCCAAACTTCGCGTCGCGAAGTTTGGGTGGAGTCGAAGGACCCCTACCGCTAAGTACATTGCCGGGAGTAGGGGTCCTTCGACTGCGCAGCTGCTTCGCGGAGCGAAGCAGCTATTCCGCTCAGGATGACATTGGAGACACCCTCATCGTTACCCTTAACGACATTCGCGACGCGCAATCTCGCCTGCGCGGCGTTGCCATCCATACCAAGCTGATTCCGTCACAGATCCACGTCGCGGACAAGAAAGACAGCCGCCAGCTTTATCTAAAGCCAGAAAACCTGCAGCCTATCGGATCGTTCAAGCTGCGCGGCGCCTACAACAAGGTCGCTGCCCTTTCCGACAAGGAGCGTAGCCGCGGCGTCATTACCTATTCCAGCGGCAATCATGCCCAGGGCGTGGCCTATGCGGCCAGGGCGCTGGGCGTGAAGGCCGTCATCGTCATGCCTGATAATGCGCCCGCGGTGAAGCGCGAGGCAACCATTGCCCTGGGTGCGGAGATCATACTGGTGGGTCCGGCCAGCTCCGAGCGGCAGGCCAAGGCGGAAGCACTCGCCGCGCAACACGGATACGTGATCGTGCCTCCCTACAACGACGAAATGATTATCGCCGGACAAGGCACGATGGGGCTGGAGATCCTGGAAGACCTGCCTGAAGTGGAGACGGTCATCGCGCCCGTCGGCGGAGGAGGCATGCTCAGCGGAATCGCCACTGCGATTAAACTGAGCAAGCCCGCCGTGAAGGTAATCGGCGCGGAGCCGGAACTCGCTGCCGATGCACAGGCCAGCTTGCGATCCGGCAAGATCGTGCATTCTCCGGCCGAAGAAACGACGCGGACTTTGGCGGACGGACTGCGCACCCAGAGCATTGGGGTCATCAACTTTGAACACATCCGTCGCTATGTGGATGACATCGTGACCGTGAGCGAGGATGAAATCCGAAAAGCTATGGGGCTGCTCGCGACCGATTCCAGGACGCTCGCCGAGCCCAGCGGAGCGGTGGCCGTGGCCGCATTCCTGTTCCACGAAAACCAATTGCCCAAGACAAAGATGAATGTAGCAGTCATAAGCGGCGGAAACGTTGAGGCGGAGTTGCTGGCGGAACTAAGCAAGGAGAGAGTATGACGACGTCCCGTAGCGCCGGCGTCCCGCCGGCTGTCCGGGGGGCGTCTCGCCCTCCGAGTGCGAGGGCGAGACGCCCTCGCGACAGCCGCCGAGACGGCGGCGCTACTTTGCAGAGAGCATCTCTGGCTATTGGCTGTCTGCTCGCACTAACTCTTTCCATCCCTGCCGCCGCTGCCAATTTCGAGCGCGGCGCTGTAGTGCGAGTGGCCCAAATCTATCTTTCGCCCGATACCAGTTCGGCGAAACTAGCCGAAATGGATCGCGGACGCGAAATCATCGTCCTCGAAACCAGCCGCGAGTGGGTGCACGTCGAAGCCAATCTTACAGAGGAACGTACCGTGACCGGTTGGGTACTCGATAAGGGAGTGGTGCGAGCTTCCACTCCGAACGGCGACAAGATCTTGTTTGGCGAGGCTGTAGACTCCGAAGACCAAGCCAGCCGAAGGCGTGGCCGCAACGGGGCCGCGCAGGATGCCATGCGCCTCTACTATTGTGTCGCCGACTATTTTCCCACATCGCCTTTGGCGGGCGAGGCCATGTATCGCTCCGCCGATATCCGGTGGCAACTGGAGAAGCTGGACGTGTCCTCGCGCCCATCGGCCCGGGAACGCGACTCTTACCTGCGCGAGGGCATGGAAGAGAAATACATGAAAGAGGTCATCAAGAAATATCCCGGCACCAAGTGGGCCGACCTTGCCGCTTTCCATTTGATCGACAATAAGCTGTGCGGGGATTGGCAGGGCAGTTCGAAGTGTCCGGTGAAGGAATCGGAAATGTACGAGAAGTACGCCACCGAGCATCCTCAATCGCCGGCGGCAGCGGAGGCGCTGTACGACGCCGCCTGGCGCTGGTCAGCCCTCATCGAAATCTACAAGACGGAAGAACAGCCGAAAAAATCTGAGGAAGCGCGCGCCAAGGCCGTAGCGCTGGCCCAGAGAGCGGCGTCACAAACCTCGTCCGAGGATTGGGCCGCTCGTGCCCAGCGGCTGCTGTACCTGATGGAGCAGGGCGTCCCAACCTACGGAAACGTCACGCAGTGAGCTGCCGCGGCGGGTCTGGCTTCCTCGTCAACACCAGTCTCGTATTCGTTGTCGCCATGCTTTCGATACGGGCGCCGGCGCAAGACTCCGACGCAGAGGCCAAAATTGCGCCACCCGGAATAAGAGAAGTTCAGGCCCCTTTCGCTTCTCTCAAGCCCGAAGCCACATTCAAAATCGGAGAAAATGCGGACTGGGTCGAGATCACGGATGATGCGGTCTGGGTCGCCAGTTCGAAGCCCGCATCCGTTCACCGGATCGATCCCAAGACCAATAAAGAAGTAGCTGCCGTTCCGCTACCGGGCGATCCGTGTGCGGGCTTGGCATCCGGCTTTGGCAGTCTGTGGGTACCGCTCTGCGGGCATCCCAACTCGCTTGCGCGCGTCAATGCAAATACCAACCGGATCAGCGCGATTCTTCCTATGGGGCCGGCAGGTGAAGAGGGTGGAATCGCAACCAGCCGCGACAGCGTGTGGCTGGTCAGCGATGACGCCGGTACCCTCGTTCGCATCAATCCTGGGACCGACAAGATACGGCAGAAAATATCCATCGCGGCTGGTTCTTACAATCCATGCTTCAGTGAGGGCGCGGTGTGGATCACCAGCGGAACCGCAAATCTGTTGACTGAGGTCGACGCAACAACGGGCGAAGTCATGGCCGCAATCCCGGTCGGCTCCAAGCCGAGATTCCTGACCGCTGGTGCGGGTTCGATCTGGACTCTGAACCAGGGTGACGGAACAGTTACGCGTGTCGATGCGCACACCAAGAGAGTGATTGCCACAATCGCAGCAGGCATTCCCGGACACGGCGGCGACATCGCATGGGGAGCCGGCTCCATCTGGGTCACGATTTTGGGTGTGCCACTCACGGTCATTGACGCAGCGACGAACGAAGTGGTTCGCCAGTGGACGGGTCCGGGTGGAGATTCACTTCGTTTCGGTCACGATTCGATCTGGCTGACCGACTACAAGCAAGGAACACTGTCCCGCATCGCTTACCGCCAGACATTGAAATCTAACGATTCCCAATAGACCCGGTTGCCGTCGTGGGGAGTCTCCGCCGTCAATTCATAAGGCAGCGTAACCTCTGCCATACTGTCTTACCGCACTCTTCGGAGGAAGCTTGAACGATTATTTGCTGTCAGTCGTGTTGGGAATCGTTGAGGGACTCACGGAGTATCTTCCCGTAAGTTCCACCGCGCACCTGCGCATCGCGGAGTCGCTCTTCCACCTCAGCTTGTCTGACGGTTACTGGAAGATGTACACCATCGTGATTCAGCTAGGCGCCATTCTTTGCCTGCCGGTGTACTTCCGTGACCGCATCGCCAAACTGTTGTCCACATTTCCCCGAGGCGAGAGCGGGGACCGTACCGTCGTCAACCATCCGCTCAGCCTAGTGCTGATCGCGTTTGTGGTGACCGCGATTCCCTCTTTTCTCTTAACCAAGGTAATCGGGAAGCACCTGGAAAGCATGCCCATCATTGGCTGGTCGCTCCTCATTGGTGGAGTGGTGATGTGGATCATAGACGCAGCTAAGGCCAAATCTGAGGCCGCGGGACCGGGCGCGCCGTCCAGCAGCATTCGCACCTGGAAGATGGACGCGATGAGCCTCGGGCAAGCGGTATGGATCGGCTTCTGCCAAATCTTCTCAGGCGTGTTCCCCGGGACCTCGCGCTCGATGTCGACGATTGCGGGCGGTCAGCTGGCCGGCATGTCCCGAGCATCGGCCCTGGAATTTTCCTTCTTTCTCTCCATTCCGACCATGGTTGCCGCCACCGGCTACACGCTGCTCAAGTCGGTGATGGGAAAAGGGGAGAATCCGATCGGAGTTTCGCAGATTACTTCGAACCAATGGCTCCTGCTGGCGATCGGGTTTGTGGTTTCATACCTGGTCGCCTATGCGTCGGTGGCGTTTTTCATGGCTTGGGTGAGAAAGCATGGGTTCGTGCCATTTGCGCTGTATCGGATTGTGGTGGGAATTCTGGTGCTGGTGTTCGCGGCGCGGCTGGCAGGCTGAACTGCCACAGACCACGTGGGAACAGCCGCCCTCGGCTGTTCGGCCGAGCGAAGCTCGGCAGGGGTCTGCCAGTAAATGGAGCAGAAGAAAATGAATTCTTCCCGTGCTCTCCTATAGAAAACGCCACCTTGCAGTCTGGCGGGTATTCTGCCCGCCTATCGGGCCGGTGGGACGCCGGCGCTACCCCGACACTAATTCGATACTGTTTTGGAATTCATTTCATTGTTCCATCGCGGGGTTCTTGGCATAATCAATTGCTCTGGCCAGCTTCCGGCATCGCGAAGCATCTGCATCGCTGCGGGCTGCCGACCATGACCCCATGAAGTATTTCTCACAAATCTTCGCTCCTACGAACAACCGGCGGCTCAATGAGTTGATCGGGTTCGTGCTCTGCATCTCGGGCCTGCTGTTGTTCCTGGCGCTGGCTTCCTATTCTCCACTTGATCCTTCGTTCAACAGCGCGTCGGTGCTGACCGGTTCTCAGTCCGCGCGCAACTGGGTTGGACTGGTGGGAGCGATTGTCTCCGACCTGCTGCTGCAAGCTTTGGGAATCGGAGCATTTCTGGTTCCGGTATTCCTGGGGGCGCTGGGCTCGCGCTGGTTCCGCTCCCGCAAGGTCACGTCGCCGGTTGCGAAGTCCCTCGGCGCGGTCTGGCTGCTGGTGTTTGTCCCGGCGCTGCTGGCGCTCATGCCGGGGCATGTGCGCTGGATGGGCGTGATTCCCATGGAAGGCTTGGC
The DNA here is from genome assembly GCA_963813645.1 of Terriglobia bacterium. Lineage (GTDB taxonomy): Bacteria > Acidobacteriota > Terriglobia > Terriglobales > Acidobacteriaceae > JAIQFF01. The sequence goes on along the minus strand of CAWEZS010000005.1, from coordinate 280,320 downwards.
CGGGCGCATCGTCGGCGATACTCTCATCCATTACTTGAATCCGGCGGGCGCATATATCGTGTGCGCCACGGTTTTGGCGGTAGCGCTTTACCTCACAACAGCCTTCTCTTTCGCTTCCCTACAAGTCTGGGCACCGACCCGTTTCGCCTTCATAGTCGCGCTGTGGAATCGTTACAAAGACTGGCAGGATAACCGGGCGAAAAAGAAGATGCAGAAGGAGCTGGAAAAGCGCCGCGCCACTCGGCCGACGGTCACAGCTCAATTGATTCCAGCGCGTACCCCGGTGGCGCCAGCACCGCCGTATGCGCCGGAGCCGGTTCGAACCACCGGCATTGATCGCATGACCGCAGCCAGCCGAGGTGAGGAACACGCCATCGAGCGGCAGCCTCGCCACGCGCCGGAAGCCGTCACTATCATTCCGGATGTCGAAGTAACGGAGCGCGCCGACACCGGGGCGAAGCCAAAAACAACTATGCCGCGAATCGCCGCGGGCGGTTTCAAATTGCCGCCCAGCAGCTTGCTGCACCGTCCCGACGAGCAGCAGGCGATTGACGCCGACGAATTGAAGCTGCTGGCGCAGGTGTTGACGGAAAAATATTCAGAGTTTGACGTCCACGGCCAGGTGACGCAGATCAATCCCGGGCCGGTGGTCACGACCTTCGAATTCAAGCCCGAGGCCGGGATCAAGTACAGCCGCATCACCAATCTCACCGACGACCTGTGCCTGGCGCTCAAAGCCGAGAGCATCCTGATTGAACGTATGGCGGGCAAGTCTACGGTCGGCATCCAGGTCCCCAATCGCGAGCGCGAAATTATATGGCTGCGCGAGAACATCGAGTCGTCCGAGTTCATTGGTACAAAATCCAAGCTGACCCTAGCGCTGGGCAAAGACATCAACGGCCGCATCGTCACCGCCGATCTGGCAGGTATGCCTCACCTGCTGATCGCGGGTTCGACAGGTGCGGGCAAGAGCGTGGCCATCAATGCCATGATCATGTCCATCCTGTACAAGGCCACGCCAGACCAGGTGCGGCTCATCCTGGTGGACCCCAAGCGGCTGGAGTTGGGGAACTACGAAGGCGTCCCGCACCTCTTTACGCCCATCATTACGGAGCCCAAGCTGGCTGCCAACGCGCTGCGGAACGCTGTTCGCGAGATGGAACGCCGGCTTAAGCTCCTAGCGGAAAAAGGCGTCCGCAATATGGAGCAGTACAACAGGCTGTTCGATGACGAAGGAACGCGCAGCCTGTTCGGCGAGGATTCTGAAGATCGGCCATTGCCTTACATCGTCATCATCATCGATGAGTTAGCCGACCTGATGATGCTGGATTCCGGCAACGTGGAAGAGTCAGTCACCCGTCTGGCTCAGATGGCGCGGGCGGTTGGCATTCATCTCGTGCTGGCAACGCAGCGTCCATCGGTTGACGTCATCACCGGCCTGATCAAGGCCAACTTCCCGGCCCGCATTTCGTTCCGCGTAGCCACCAAGGTGGACTCGCGCACCATCCTCGACGCCAACGGCGCTGAAGCCCTGCTGGGACGCGGCGACATGCTGTACCTGCCTTCGGGATCGTCCCGCTTGCACCGGCTGCACGCGCCATTTGTGACCGAGAAAGAAATCGCGGCCGTGGTCGAGTTCTGGAAAGCCCAGGGCTCAGCCGAGTACGAAGAGAAATTCCTACAGGCTCCCCGAGACGAACGCGCACCCGGTGAAGGTGGCGCGGCGGGTGAAGATGGTGAGGCCGAAAACGATCCGCTCTACAACGATGCCGTGCGGCTGGTGGTAGAGTTCGGCAAGGCTTCCACTTCCCTGCTGCAACGCCGCCTGCGGATCGGTTATGGCCGTGCTGCTCACCTGATTGATCTGATGGAACGTGATGGCATCGTAGGGGCCGCGGATGGTCCCAAGCCTCGCGAAGTGCTGAAGCGTCCCGACTGGATTTCTGAAGTCGAAGAGTCGACGCGCTAAACGGTAGCGAAATCCCTTGTCATCCTGAGCGGAGGTAGCACTTCGCGATGCGAAGTGCTGCCGCAGTCGAAGGACCCCTATACCCGGCAATGCATCGTAGCTATAGGGGTCCTTCGACTCCGCAAGAATTTCGCGAAGCGAAATTCTTGCTCCGCTCAGGGTGACAGTTTCAATCCGCGAATCGCCAGAGTGGCCAACACGATCACTGCCAGCAACATTGCCAGCCACATAACTCCTTTGTGCCGCTCCGACCATGGCCGATCATCCGGCCGACCTGTGTACGCCGTATTGTGATTGCCGGGTCCAAGCTCCGCCTTGACCGCTGCCGCATCAGCTTTGAAGAACCGGGCGTAGTCGTAGACCGGGGAAAGAAGTCTGTCGTCGCCGTAGTAAAGCCTGAGCACGGACTTGCCCTGCGGATCGAAGTAGACGCGCCGCTCAACCGATAGCAGTTGCACGCCTGAGATAGCCAGAGGTGGGTTGTCTCCGTTGTCCACGGTGATCTTTACTTGTCCAGCACCGTGGTCGACGACGGGCACATCCATTTCCTCCGAGACGACTGTGGTGCCGCCGCGATTCATCCGCACCCGCGTTATCTCGCCACTCGCTCCGTAGCGATGGTCGCTTGCGTCAGAGACAGCGACCGCTCGCCGGAAATTCACTTGCTTCGGATCCACCAGGAAGCGAACCCGATCCACCGGAACGTGCATCGGAAGATTGCAGTTGAATACGGTCGCTCGGGCGACTTGGGATGGCGCGCTGCAGGATCCCACGCTGGTCCACACCGCTTTCATTTCCTGCAGGTTGTAAACCGACGCGCCTTTAACCTGGGCGGGCAGTATCCCGCCCGATAGCTTCACGTGCAGATAACGAAAAGTCGAAGTGGGCAGCTTCAGCACGGGATTCGAACCCAGTTCCTCGCGAGTCAAGTCATAGAGCGTCGCCGGTGGCAGCTGGGTCGCGGATTTCGCCCCGAGGTCGTTGCTGCCTTCGATTGAGGCCGTCACCACATAATCCTTCGCGTCAAGGCTGAGCCGGATGCGGTCGTATTCGCCCGCCTGGCCTGCGTTCACCTCGGACAGATCCAGATCAAATTCGGTGTGTCCGCCCACGCTGCCCAGATTGAGGATTTTTGCAGCGATCTCATTGCTGGACGTTCCTCCGCGCTCTTCCTTGAGCGCATATTGCACCTGGGATTCGCCATCGTAAATGCGCAAGTCTGCCAGGTCGGGGCGCGCGTGGGCCCATATCTCTTCGTCCACCACGAAGTAGTTCTGTGTGTCTGGTTGAGAAATTTGGATCTCGCGGACGTTAGTGAAGTAGGAAATTGCAGGCACGGGCACAACTGATTTCGCGACAGCCACGACTACAGCGAGTACGAGGCCTGCCCGATTCATGCTGCGCCGGAACCTTGCGCAGAATTACGGCCGGAGAGGCGGAGCCAATCGCGCTGGTATACATAGCGAAATCGCCAGCAGCAGCGCTCCCAGCACGATGAAACTCACGATGCGGTAGCCACGATCCAGTTCCGAAACGTCATAGAGGAAGACTTTGCCGATGGTGAGAGCGATCAGGACCAGTGCCTGCCAGCGCACGAATGCTGACCGCCGCCAAAAGCCTACCACCATCAGCATGGCGCCATAGGCCATCCACAGGGCGGAGTAGGTGAAGTCGCGGGCGATTTTCACGTGGTGCCAGTCTGTCCATGCGGATGGGTCCCATTGCACATTCCAGGGGACCCCGGGGCGAAAGCCGGCCAACTGTTGCGCGTAGTAGTCGACGACTTCGCGGCTCAGTGCAATCAGGGCCAACAGGTTTAGAGCGATCACGGCCACCGCAGCCGCAGTTCGCCCGGTTGCGTCGTTCCGCCGGCTGGCATACCAGGCTAGTGCGCCTAACACTGAGATCGCTACCGCGTATGTCGCCATCCGGTTATTGAAAATCGGATGCGTGATGTTGAAATTGTCGAGCAGCAGGAGACGGCCGACGCCAAGCGCCAGGGCGCCGATCACAAACACGTTGAGCAGTTCCGAGTGAACCCGGTCGGCCACCCACAACAGCACCGCCGCTTCGACAAACCATCCCATGGTGATCCAGTGAGCATCGAGGCGTATGGGAATCGCGACCGTGATGAACCCTATGGCGAGCGCAAGATGCAGCAAGTCCACGATCTTCGCCGCCTCGGGGTTGCTCGCCCGGCCGCGAGCCTGGCGGCTGAGGAAGATGTAAAGGGCCGCGAGAGCAAGAGCGAACCACGCCGTGTCCTTGGTGCCGATCTCCTCGAACATGATGTAGATCTGCAAAAAATATCCGGCGGCGTTCACCACGGCCACCAGTGGAGGCACGGAATCGGACATCCATCCTTTCGCCGCGGGCTGGGCTAGCAATGGTGCGATTGCGAAGATGGCGAAAAAAAGGGTGGCGAAGCCGACGGTCATCCGCACCTGGGTGACGTCGTAAAAGCTCGAGTACCAACCGATGTACAGCCCCAGAGTTCCGAAATAACTCAGGAGCAGCAGGCGCCGCCAGGGTTTCAGGATCACCAGGGTGAGCGCGCCCAGGTCCAAAACAACAACGTACGCGAACAAGGCGACTTCGCGATTCTGGCCGGTGGAGAGCAATGCCGGCGTGCTGAAACCGCCAATCAGGGCAAATGCGGCGAGGATTTCTGCATCCTGGGTCCAGGCCATGACCGCCGTGGCAGCGGTCACTGCGAACATCATGCTGAAGGCCACGCCGCCCGGCACCAGGCTGTACACCTGGAAAGCGGCGTAGAGCGAGAGATAGAGCACGCCGATGCCAACGGCTTTCAGCGAGTAAGAGAAGATGACGTATCCGCGGTGCCGGAAATTTTCGCTCCAGCCCACGATGGCGATGCCGGCCAGCAGCCCGATGGCAACGCGGCCGGCTGGTCCGATCCAGTTATTGTCGAAGGCAAATTTCAGGAAGTAAGAAACCCCGATCAGCACAGCGGTTATGCCGATCCGGTTGAGCCAGTGCGAACCGATGCGGGATTCCAGATCGGCGCGATCCCGAATGGCGGGTGGAGTTACTGCCGGCCTCGGAGGGATAACCGGCACCGCAGGCTTCACTTCTGCCCCAGGCTGCGGGGGCGGCGCCGGCGCTTCAGCCGCGACCACGGAGCGCATGTTCAAGGCCTGCTCTATGCGAAACACCCGCGCCGTGAGTTCACCCAAGAGCCGCCGCAGCTCCTGCAGTTCGCTGCCAGAAGGATCCACCGCACCTCCGGGAAACTGATTTCCAGAGCATTATCTGCGAAACTGGTCAGGCTTTCACGAATTATTAAGGGGACGAACCATGAAGTGTCTTACCGAGTACTTGAAATTCCACACCCGCTCCCACCGCGCTTACGTCCACATCACGCCCCAGGTGGAGCAGATCGTGGGCAAGAGCGGCGTTAAGGAAGGAATGGTCCTGGTTTCCGCCATGCACATCACGGCCGGCGTCTACGTGAATGACAACGAGAGCGGATTGATTGAAGACATTGATCAATGGCTGGAAACTCTGGCGCCCTTCCGCAAAGATTACAAACACCACGACACCGGCGAAGACAACGGCGATTCGCACTTGAAGGCGCTGCTTATTCATCACGAGGTCATCGTCCCCATTACGGCGGGCAAACTTGATCTGGGGACCTGGCAGCGGATTTTCTACGCGGAATTCGACGGACAGCGGGACAAGCGGGTGATCGTGAAAGTGATGGGCGAGTAAAGGCGCACTTCTGCAGGACTATCCCAGTGCACAGGAACTCCATATCCCAAAGTGCGGATCAGTGATCAAAGTGAAGGGGGAAGTCTTTTTACTACTTTTTACGGCTTTATCTTGATACCCGGGTCGCTGGCCATGGCCATTGCCCCGCTTTGAATGTTGTAGTCAACAGTCGCTCCTGGCTGCACACTGCTGCTGAGCGGTCCAGACGATATCGCGCCTCGAGCCGGTACGACGAACGTCGTGGCGCCGCTGGCGAACGGGCTGTTTTTGAATTGTACGGTGAAGTCGTAGTGATGCGGGTTCTGCCATACCACCACATCTCCATCGCCCTTACTGACATTGACGTATTCGTTGTCCACGTCTCCGTTGTGGTAAATGTTCACTGGAAGATATCTCATACTGCCTCCATAGCGATCAGAATTGAGAGCCTGGGGGAAATCGGACACCACGCACACGCCTTCGGACTAACGCAATAAAGCCTGTAACCTGGAGTCTCCGCTTAAGTGGTCGAAATCAGGCGTACCGCGTATCAAACTGGCCGAAGTACCTGCCGCTCGCGCTTTCTGCAGCCACTCGAGGGTTCGATCTGTGTCTCCGAAATGGTTGTAGACCAGCGCCGCCCGCAACCGTACGTCGGGGTCCTGGGGCGAGAATGATATCGCCTTTTGCAAAGATGTCAATGCTTCATCCTTGCGATCCAGCATAGCCAGATAGGTGGAGCGGTAGGCCCAGGTAAGACCGTCCCGGGGATTGATTTTGAGATCTGCATCGGCCAATTCGATGGCCTTCTTGTAGGCATTCAGCGCCTGGTCCCGCTTGCCGGGCAACTGATAGCAGGCGTCGCCAAAATTCCCCCAGCTAAGCCACTCGTTTTCTCCCAGCTTCAGGCCTTGTTCGTAGTTGCTGGCCGCCCGCTCGAAATTGCGTTGAGAGAAATAGGCCGTACCCAGGTTGAGATAGGCGTACCCGGTGGGGCGGATGGAGACCGATTTTTCGAGCGCGCTGATAGCGTTCTGATATTGGCCCATCGCAACATAAATTCCACCCAGGTTGGAATAGCCCCGAAAGTTGTCCGGTGCGAGCGTAATGACTTCTTTGAACATGTTCGCGGCATCGGCATAGCGTCCGCGGTCGTAATAAAAAGCGCCCAGCCAGCTGTACCCTGCCCAATATTGCGGCCTCAAACTGATTGCCTTGCGGAAAGTAGCTTCCGCCTCAGCCGGCCGATTTAGTTTTTGATAAACCTCCGCCAGTCCACGGAAGGCATCGTTGCTGGTGGGATCGAGGGCGGTAGCTTTCTGAAAGTGGGCCACCGCCTTCTCGTATTCTCCGGTGGTTCGGGAGACGCTGCCGAGACAGGCCCAGCCTTCCGCCAGTTTCGGAGCAATGGCCACGGCCTGGTCGCAGGCCGACCGGGCCTTCTCCACCCACTGACTGCCGGGCTCTTCCTGGAATTCCAGCCAGTAGGCTTTGCCCAGCGCGGCGTACGCTTCCGCGTACTTAGGATCGAGGGTGAGGGCACGGTTGAAAGCGGAGATCGCGCTATCGATGTTTTCGCGCTTGTGATAGTCGAGCATGTATCCACGGCCGCGGAGGTATTGATCGTAGGCTGATGGATCGCCGGTCCCGTGCGCAGCCAGCACCACGCGGTCGTCGCTCTTGATGGCCAGGCCGAGCATACGCAACGTGCCATCCACAACCCGATCTTCGACCGCGAAAGCATCACTGACGTCGGCATCAACTGTTTCGGCCTGCAGCTGGCGGTTGGTCCTGGCGTCCACGAGGGTGTAGGTGATGCGTACCTGGTTCCCGGAGCTGTGCAAGCTTCCTTCAAGAACCAGGCCCACACCAAAAATCTTTCGCGCCTGCTCGACACTGGTTACGGCCTCAGTCCGTATCTCGCTGGTCGGAACGACTTGTAACGGATAGTTGTCGGTCAACTGGGTGAGCTTGGCGGTGAGGGTCTCGGTCAGCCCGTTGCAAAATGCCTTGCTTCCGGGATCATCCGCCATGGGAGCAAACGGCAAGACCGCCAGTTGCACCGGCGTGGACAATGCGCCCAGGTCTATCGCCCCCTTTGGCTTCGACTGCCAGAACACGATTGACTTCGACTGCCAGTAAACGACCGTGCAAAGGAGCAACGCGGCAACCAGCGCCGCCCAGAGCCAGGCCTTTTTCTTCCTGGGCGGGTCTTCGACTCGCAGTGGAACTACGCGGGCGAGTCCGGCGTCGCTGAGATCGCCATGTACCTCGCGCAGGGCCTCCAATAGTTCACGGGCGCTGGCGTAACGCTGGCTTACATCCTTGGCCATAGCCTTGTTGACCAGGGCTTCCAGATCCCGGGAAACAGAACGATTGAAAATGCGGATCGAGGCTGGCGTCTCGTTGCGGATGCGATCGGTGGTAGCGACGAAACTGCCCGCGAGAAAGGGGTGCTGTCCGGTCAGGACCTCGTAGAAGACAACGCCCAGGGAAAAAATGTCAGCGCGTCCATCCGGCACCCGCTCCAGGAGCACCTCCGGCGACATGTAGGCGGGAGTGCCGGCAAATGTACCCGCACGGTCCACGGTCGAGCTCTGATCGGATCGCGGCAAATGCTTGGCCACTCCGAAGTCCAGTATCTTGATCTTGCCGGCTGTGGTCAGCATGATGTTTTCCGGCTTGATGTCACAGTGCACGATACCGTGGCCGTGCGCCGAGACCAGCGCTTCCGCGCACTGCATTGCGATCTGGAAAAATTCATCCAGCGACAGAGGTTGCCGCAGACGCTGGCGCAGGTTCTGGCCTTCGACAAATTCCAGGATCAGGAATATCTCGCCGTGGTCTTCCAGAACGTCGTAGACCGCGGCGACCTGGGCGTCGCCGAAACGGGATGCGCGCTCCGCCTCTTCCAGGAAGCGATGGCGGTAGAGGGAATCGGCGCGCAACGAAGGTGCGAGACGCTTGAGGGCAACGGTGCGCTTGAGCTTGGTGTCCTCGGCGCGATATACCTCGCCCATTCCGCCTTTGCCGAGCCGTTCTCCGATGCGGAAGCGCCCAACCACTGTTCCGCTCAGGGAATCCTCAGGCTGGGTCGAGCTCCCCAGAGTGGGCTGGATCTCCGCCATAAGACCGTATTACTGGTTCAGAATTGAAAAAACTGCGTCCCGAGGGCTTTTTGGGACAGCTCTGCCGGGCCGCCGCCGTTGGGCAATCTTACTCCTGGCCCAGAGGCCGGGCAATCGCGGCCTCGGTTGTTGAAGGACGCGAGAGGCGACATCAAGGTAAATGACGGCGGGTCGGCACGGGTGACCTCGGTTCGGCATGCGGTCCTATGCTTCAAGGATCAGCTACCCAAGGCTTCAGTTATTTGCGTAAGTTTCTTCATCCGCAACTTGCGGCCACCGGCGTGCAACATCGTTGCCATCCCAGCCCATTCCGGGTGACGCCTTCTTCCAGGAGACCCTCGGTGCTTCATAAGTGTGCGAATCCCGATTGTTCCAGCTTGTTTCGCAGTCTCAGCCACGGCAAGCTTTTCCTGCTTGATAGCGATATTGCTGCGACGGATGCATGTGAAGTGGCATCCGCGGTTCGTCGAGGGCGGCCCGGCAGACACCGGGAGCGTTACTGGTTGTGCGACGGCTGTTCCTCACTACTCACCCTGACATTTGAAAACGGACGAGGAATGGTTACGGTTCCGCTTCCGACCAGAAATACTTCTGGTCCTGGTTTGCATCTGAGGCAGGAGCAGCCGGCGGTGAGAATATATCGCGTGGAGCTGAAAGGTGCTTTATGAACTACGTTAGAACTCCTCTGTGCGCAATCTGCGGAGAAGATGGCCCGGCAAGTCAACCCCGTTTCCTGGTCGCCGAAAACAACTGGGAGGACAAGCTCACGATTCTGCAATGGAACGAGCCTATGGCCTCCCGGACAGGAATAACAGCTGCGTGTAGCATCGAACATGTCGAGGAACTGGTAATTCACTGGATGACAACGGGAAGGCTCGACTATCCCTTCGCTCGAACGTCGTATGGCGCGGCTGGCTGGCGGCGTGTATCCCTGCCAAACCCGCTCGACCTCAATGGGGCGCGGGCCATTGGAGAACTTGCGGTGCACCGCGAGAGCCTGGAAAGAGTGCTGAGCGAGAATCCCCAGTCGTTGCAGGTAATTCTGGATGCCCTGCTCGACGCCCTGCGTCAGGAGATGGCAGTCGAAGCTGAACCGGCGGCGCTGCGCGAGGAAGAAAAAGAGTTGTGTGAGGCGGACACTCTTGTCCGCCGCTTTTGAAGTTGATTTCCGTTGAAGTTCGAGCCAAACCCATACAAAGTCCAGGTCAAAGGCGGCGGACAGGAGTGTCCGCCCCACCCAAATGCGTCATTCCTGACACGGTAGTGGCCAGGAAGCCACGATCGTGCGTGATTACTGCCAGCTAACTACCTATTAATCCATCACATACGAGTGGCCTTTCGACCGCTATGTGCATTGTGTCCGCATTCGGAGGCCGTAATGGAACTCGTATTCACAATCGTCGCAGTCATCGGTGGTATGACCTTCTCGCTGGCCGTCGCAATTCTTGTGGAAGAGCTGATCTTCGGCAAGGTGCTGTGCGTCTTCTTTGCTCCTCGAGCCCCACAAACCAAAGTAGCGGTTCAGCATCAGTCCTAAGGGCTGACGAAAATGGGAACCTTGGCCGGCGGGCGCAAGTCAATGTCTCCAGGCGCTGCCGAGATGGTGCACCGATGGAACCCAGACAGTACCGGGAGCGAAGTCCGGAGCCATGCACCCTGCAGCTTATAATTCGCGCATCCCGTACATGCTCACGCCATCACCTTCACGCCTCAGCTCCCTGTTGTTTGTCTTGGCGTTGCTGATTGCCGCACCAGCCAACGCGCAGAACTGGGCGGGAGCGGAAGAGCAACTGGCGGGCAAAATCGTAGCGGCCACCGGCGCGAAGAGTATGGCTCTGGAAGTCCTTAACCGCTCTTCGCTAAGTGCGGCCACGGCCGATGACATCCGACGCAATCTTCTTACCCAGCTTGCTGTGCTCGGCGGGCATTTTGTAGCGCCCGAACAGGCCGCCGCAACGGTGCGGGTCTCGCTCTCCGAAGACCTGCAAAGCTACGTGTGGATCGCGGAAATTCGACAGGGTACGAATTCACCTTCGATCGCGATGGTTTCCCTGCCGCGATCTGCCCCGCTGTCTGTCGAATCCGAAGCCGCGGCGGTGGTGATTCGCAGAATTCCGTTGTGGTCGCAGCCGGAGCGCATCCTGGATGTTGCCGTCATAGATGGAAATCCCGCGCGCATGCTGGTACTGGATGCAAACGGCGTGAGCTCCTACCGCCTTCAGGATAACCGTTGGCAGACGGAACAAGCGTTTCCGATCGCTCACTCCCGGCCGTGGCCGCGCGATCTGCGGGGAAGGCTGGTGCGGGGCAAAGACAATCTTTTTGATGCCTACCTGCCTGGTGTACATTGCCGCAGCTCGGCGGGTACTCCTCCCGCGATGCCTTGTTATGACAGCGACGATTCGTGGCCGATCGGGACAGATCTTTCCAGCCTGAATGCGTCTTTCACTTCTGCGCGCAACTTCTTCAGCGGCGTGCTATCGCCGGGAGTCGGCAAAGAAACGACCGCGCCGGCGTTTTATTCCGCAGCCGCCGTGCCTCGTGGACCAAATGTGTCGTGGCTTCTGGCCACCGTGGATGGACAGGTGCATCTCCTCGATGGCAGCACCGATCAAGTGCTGGAAAAGCTGGGCTGGGGTAGTGACATCGCCAGCGTGCACAGCGGATGTGGATCAGGTTGGCAAGTTCTTGTGACCGCGCCTGGCGATGGCCGGAGTGACGTCGTGCGGGTCTTTGAAGTGGCCGGGCGCCAGCCGATAGCTGCAGGCTCGCCCCTTGATGTGAATGACGCCATCACCGCCTTGTGGACGGAATCCAGCGGAAGCGGCGCGGTTGCGGTCGCACACAATTTCGAATCGGGGAGATATGAAGCCTTCCGGCTTATTCTTACTTGCGGCCATTAGTGTGGCTCTGGCCGTTGCCGAACCGGCCAGCACGCGGCCGCATTACGGTGGAACGCTTCGCCTGTCCGTGCGCGAGGCTCCCAGTTCGCTCGATCCCGCCGGCCCGGCTCAGCCCGGAATGTTGGCTTCGCCGACTCTCTCACGTCTGATATTCGATACGCTGGTTACGCTGGACGCGCGCGGCCAGGCTCAGCCCGCATTGGCGACTTCGTGGCGGGTCGATCCGGGCAATCAACGCTGGCAGTTCAGCATCCGGCGCGGGGTCACGTTTCACGATGGAACGGCGTTGAGTTCGGAGGGTGTCGCGGCTTCGTTGCGCGCGGCAAATCCGAACTGGAAAGTTTTCGCTGCGGGAGATGCAGTCGTGGTGGAATGTGATGCACCGACTTCCAATCTCCCCGCAATACTGGCGCTGCCGCGCTACGGCATCGCCAAACGCGGCGGAGGAAAGCTCTCCGGCAGCGGGCCGTTTGCCATCAATCGCTGGGATCCGGGCAAGCAATTGACACTCACAGCGCGAGACGATTACTGGGGCGGCCGCGCGTTTGTGGACGCCGTCGAGATCGAAATGGGCAAGAGCTTCCGCGAGCAGACGATCGCGCTCGACCTGGGCAGAGCGGACGTTGTAGAGGTCGCAACCGATCAGGCGCGTCACGCGGTCTCGGAAGGCAGGCGGGTCGAGAGTTCGGCTCCCGCGGAGTGGATGGCTCTGGTCTTCAGCCGCGATATCCCGTCAGCCGAAGAGGGGAAATTGCGCCAGGCTCTGGCGCTCAGCATTGACCGGACGGCCATCAACGATGTCTTGCTGCAGGGCGGGGGCGAACCCGCTGGCACATTCCTGCCCAACTGGCTCACGGGTTATGCATTTCTCTTCCCCACCGCCGTTGATATCGAGCGCGCCCGCCAGATCCGGAGCGAAGCGGGCGGGGGACCGGGATGGACCTTGGCGTCTGATCCATCAGACCCGCTGGCGCGAGTCGTTGCCGCGAGAATCGTATTGAACGCGCGTGATGCCGGACTGGTTCTGCTTGAACCCAACCTCCCCACGAACTCGAAGGTTGCCGACATACGACTGGTTCGCATCCCGCTGCCCTCGCTCGATGCGCGAGTTGCGCTCAGCGAATTGGCCACCAGCCTGGGATTGCCATTACCTAAGTTCGACGGCGATCCGGCTTATAGTGTGTACGCAGCCGAAAGCGCTCTGCTGCAATCGCAGCGCGTGATCCCACTGGTGCATTTGAGAACTGCCACCACCCTGGGCCGAAATGTAATGGGTTGGCAGAAGGACCCGGACGGCAGTTGGCGTTTGCAGAATGTCTGGCTGGAAGCGGGGAAACCTTGAGCTTTCGGCGCAAACTTTTTTTCGTATTCGCGCTGACAGTTTTTGTTTGCGTGGGCGCGGTGGCATGGATCGTCTCCGCCATGACGCGGCGTGCATTCGAGCGGGCGAACGAAGATCAGACCGCGGCTTTGGTGGCGCAATTCCGGCGGGACTTCGACCGCCGGGGTGAAGAAGTGGCGCACCGAGTGGAAACCATCGCCGGTGGTGAGACGGCGACCCGAATGGCGCTCGCGGTGAGCCGTGGTCCGGCGGACTACAGCGCGTTCGTCAATGAGGCCAAGACTCTGGCCGACAACCAGCAGTTGGATTTTCTGGAGTTCGTAGACAGTCGTGGCACGATTCTCTCGTCGGCCCAGTGGCCGGCGAAATTCGGATACAAAGAAAATTCTCTGCCGCTGCTTTCGCGTGATAAGGGGTCTCCGAACAAGGATGCCTTTCTCCGCCAGGAAGAAATGCCTGACGGAGTAGCTGTCAGCCTCTCCGCGATGCGGCAGGTAGAGGTCGGTGACAATCCGCTCTATGTGATCGGGGGGCGCCGCCTGGACAAGGACTTCATGCGAAGCCTCGAACTGCCGGCGGGGATGCGCGCCATTCTTTACCCCAACCTGGTGAAGGGATTTTATCCCGAACTGCTGATCTCACCTTCGGGCAGCGTGCAACAGCCACAGCAACTGGCGCCGCTTATTGTTCAAGTCCAGCAGCAACGCCAGGAAGCCACCGCGCTGCTTCACTGGTCAGATAACCCGGCGGATGATGAGAGTGTCCACGCCATCCCTCTGAATGGCCAGGACGGCCAGTTGCTGGGCATTCTGCTGGTGGGCAACACGCGGCGTCCGTACGTGGAATTGCGCAATCGCATTCGCTCGGCGGCCCTGGTGGCGGGAAGTGTCGGCATTATTCTGGCCATCCTGTTCAGCGGCTGGGCTTCGTCGCGGGTCACGCGGCCGGTCGAGCAACTGGCGGAAGCCGCGCGCGAGGTGGCCGCGGGAAACTGGAACACGCGTGTTCCGGTGAATTCGTCTGACGAACTGGGAGCGTTAGCTGAGTCCTTCAACCGCATGACGGGAGAACTTCAGGAACAAAGAGAGCGCCTGGTGCAGGCTGAGCGGGTTGCGGCCTGGAGGGAATTGGCCCGGCGTCTGGCGCATGAGCTGAAGAATCCGCTGTTCCCCCTGCAACTGACGGTGGAGAACCTGGTGCGGGCGCGGGAGCAGAGTCCGGAGCAGTTCGATGAAGTTTTTCGCGAGAGCTCCTCTACCCTGCTGGCCGAGGTAGCCAATCTTAAAACCATCATCTCACGTTTCAGCGACTTCTCCCGTATGCCGCAGCCGCAATTTCAGCGGGTGCAGATTAACGAGGTCGTACGGAATGTGGCTCGCCTGCTGCAGGCGCAATTGCAAGCACCGGAGCATCCACCGATCGAATGCCGGCTTGAGCTGGCTGAGGCTCTGCAGCCGATCGCGGCCGATCCGGAACTGCTGCATCGTGCCTTCTCCAATCTGGCGCTGAACGCGCTGGACGCCATGCCGCAGGGCGGTACTCTCACTTTGCGCACGCGACCAAGCGGCGACCGGGTAGTGGTGGAAATTGCCGACACCGGAACCGGCCTAACTGCCGAAGAATGCGAGCGCCTGTTCACGCCCTACTACACCAGCAAAGCTCACGGCACCGGATTGGGGTTGGCCATCGTGCAATCCATCATCAGCGACCACGGAGGCCGGATCAGCGTGCACAGCGAGCCCGGGCACGGAGCAACGTTTATCATCGAGCTGCCGGGAAATCTAGACCGACAGACCGCCGCGAGCTAAGGAGCTATTCGTGCCGCAGAAAGCGCATCTGCTCATCGTTGACGACGAAGCCAATACATTGGCTTCGCTCTCGCGAGCATTCCGTCTCGCCGGGCACGAGGCTGCGGTCTGCGACAATGCCGCCAAGGCGCTCGAACTGGCCCGCTCGCAGCCGTTTGACTTGATCATCTCGGACGTAGTCATGCCCGGTAAAGACGGACTCTCTCTGCTCGAAGAGTTGAAAGCGCAAGGCATAAGCACTCCAGTGGTCATGATGTCGGGGCAGGCACACATCGATATGGCGGTGCGAGCCACACGACTGGGCGCACTCGATTTCCTGGAAAAACCCATCTCGACGGAAAAGCTGCTGCTCACGGTCGAAAATGCACTCAAGTTGCAGCGGCTGGAATCCGAGAACCGGCAGCTCCGCCAGCGTCTGGGCAAACACGAAATCGTGTGGACGGGCGAGACCATGAAGAAATTGATGGCACAGGTCGAACGCGTGGCCGCAAGCGAGACCCGGGTCTGCATCCTGGGAGAGACGGGCACCGGGAAGGAATTGGTCGCGCGCACGCTGCACGAGCGCAGCCCGCGAGCTTCGGGACCATTCGTCACCTTGAACTGCGCTGCGATTCCGGCAGAATTGATCGAGTCCGAACTCTTTGGTCACGAGAAAGGTTCGTTCACCGGAGCCGCCGGGCGCCATATCGGCAAATTCGAGCAGGCCGAGCGGGGAACGATCTTTCTCGACGAAATCGGGGACATGCCTCTAGCCATGCAGGCCAAACTGCTGCGTGTACTGGAGGAAGGCGAAGTCGAACGCATTGGCGGCGACAAGCCGACCAAGGTAGATGTTCGAGTCGTTGTGGCTACGCATCGCAATCTGGAGTCCCTGGTGCGGGAGGGCAAGTTCCGGCAGGATCTCTTTCACCGGATTTACGTTTTTCCCATCCTGCTGCCGCCGCTGCGGGAGCGGAAAGAAGACGTTCCGATATTGGTGCAGCACTTCGCCGGACAGGTGTGCGTCCAGAATAACTGGAAGCCACTTCCCTTCACACCGGAGGCGATTCAGGAACTGAAGGAACACTCCTGGGCGGGCAATGTGCGAGAGCTCCGCAATATGGTGGAACGGCTCATACTGCTCGAGGCCGGTCCTCAGGTCACTGCTGACACTGTGAAGATGGCCCTGCCTCATGGGCTGACGACGCAGCCGTCGTTCGCAGGCTCAGGTACGCTGGCCGAACGTTCCCAGGGTTTTGAGCGCGAGGTCATCCTGGCCGAATTGAAGCGCCACCAATTCCACGTCACCAACACCGCGAAGGCGTTGGGCCTCGAGCGCAGCCATCTTTACAAGAAAGCTGAGCAGTTGGGCATTGACCTGCGATCCCTGCGCCACGAAACTGGCGAGCCAGGTAGCGCCCCCTAAAATACAGGAAAGACTGTATTGGCCGACCTTTCCACAGTGCATAAGGTCGCGGGTGAGATACCCTAATGCCGGTAGTAATTACACGGCTTCAAGCTTTCCACCCACGCTAAAGCGTTGGAACTGGTGGAATTTCCGAGTTTGGCAACTACGATGCTTATATAGGCGCATATCATTTGCGACGTTGCGAAAACGCGATCGGTACGCTGAACCAGAAACAGTTCCCCAGGAGGTAGTCGATGGGTGCGTTCCGAATATTCATAGCTGATGATCACGAGGTAGTGCGCAAGGGGCTGTGCGCCCTGTTACAAGCCGAGCAGGGGTGGGAGGTCTGTGGCGAAGCCGCAGATGGACGCGAGGCAACGGAGAAAATCCGCGAACTGAAGCCGGACGTTAGCATCCTCGACATCGGCATGCCGGGTCTCAACGGACTGGAAGCGACTCGACAGATCCTGAAAGACGATCCCCGAGCCAAGGTTTTGATCCTGACTTTCCACGATTCCGACCAGGTGGTGCGCGATGTTCTGAACGCCGGCGCCCGGGGATTTCTCCTCAAGTCGGACGCGGCCCGAGATCTGGTGGTCGCGATCGAAGCTCTGCGCCGCGACAAGACGTATTTCACTTCAAAAGTAGCAGCCATGGTGCTCGAGGGATACCTCAAGGGCGGCACCAAGGCGGCTGCAGTCTCTCTGGGGCGCGACCGGCTCACGCCGCGCGAGCGCGAAGTGGTGCAGTTGCTGGCTGAAGGCAAGAGCACGAAGGAAGTTGCGGTGGCGCTCGGATTGAGTGTGAAGACCGCTGAAACGCATCGCTCGAATATCATGCGCAAGCTGCAGTTGCATTCGGTCAGCGACCTGGTGCTGTACGCCGTCCGGAACAATATTGTCCACGTAGTCCAGTCCACAATCGAATAGCGCCACAGTCCAGGTGGGACAGTCGCCTGGGCTGTCTGTGTGGGGCGGACACTCTTGTTCGTCGCTTTTGACTTTGATCTTTCTAAGCATACTGACTTCTCTGCGCTTGACTTCGTGCGCTGTCGCAACCAGCAAAACCAACTTCAAAAGCGGCGGACAAGAGTGTCCGCCTCACACAGGCAGACGACGGCTGCCCTTCCTAACTGACCTGTGGAGCGCTTGCTGGTGGTACAGCCGTTTTTAGAAACGCCTACAGCTTGCACCTGATAGACCGCGATGGCTGCTGCCCCTACTCTGACACTGGTCACAAAACAATATGCTGCGTGGGTCAATAGCCCGGGAAGGAAGGATGTCAATGAACCAGCAAACTGCTGCGAGGAACGTAGCGGTCACCCCAGACTCAAACAACACCCATCGAACCTGCTCGGACATTGAACTGGTAAAGCGCGCCCAACGGGGCGAATCGGAAGCGTTTGCCGATCTGTTTCACGCGCATAAGGCGAGGATCTACTCCATTTGCCTGCGCATGACGAACAACACGGCGCAGGCCGAAGACCTCACCCAGGACGCATTCCTGCAGGTGTTCCGAAAGCTCTCCACCTTCAAAGGAAACTCGGCGCTGTCCACCTGGCTCTATCGCATCGCGGTAAACACGGTGCTGATGCATTTCCGGAAGAAGGCTTTGAAGCAGGTCTCCCTGGACGAGCCTTCCAGCCACGATGCAACCATGGTAAAGCGTGAGTACGGCAGCCGCGATTGCCGGCTGGCAGGGACGGTGGATCGCATCACCTTAGCCCGGGCGATCAAAGACTTGCCGACCGGTTACAGGACGATTTTCCTGCTGCACGAGGTCGAGGGTTATGAGCACCAGGAGATAGCGAAAATACTCGATTGCTCGGTGGGAAATTCCAAATCGCAGCTCCACAAGGCGAAGCTGCGTATCCGTGAGTTCCTCGCACAAACGGCCGAGAATCCGGTCACGGTTCAGGTGCAAGATGCCGCTGAACTGAGGACTGTGCCTTCGCGCCGGGCATCACGAGCGGCGATTGGATTCGCTGAACCCGCCCTGGTTTAGATTGCAATGTGGGCGCGAGCGCTCCGCTCGTGCGGCACCGTTCGCGGCGCTGCAGCACGAGCGGGGCGCTCGCGCCCACACCTACCGTTGGCCCCATTTCAGTTTCGTACGGAGGACATCAAAGAATGTCCCCTGCGTGTGCAGCAGCGTAACGTGGTGCTGCGACTTGCGGCAAAGAACACGATCGCCATCCATCATGGGCATGCCGATCTGGCCGTCGACGCTCAGGTAGGCCTCATCTTCTCCGGTCTTGACCACAATCTCGATTTCCGAGCTATCACGAACCACCAGCGGACGATGCGTAAGCGAGTGAGCAGACACCGGCGTGACTACGAACGCATCCACGGAAGGCATCAGGATCGGGCCGCCCGCCGCCAACGAATAGGCGGTTGAACCGGTGGCCGTGGACACGATAAGACTGTCGGCCTGATAGCTCGAAACAAATATCCGGTCAATGTAAACGTCACAATGATTCAGGCGCGCGATGGTGCCCTTGCCCACCACAACGTCATTGAGCGCGTCGTAGCTGCCTACGCAAACATCTTTTCGGTACACCTCGCAATGCACCATGGAACGCTTGTCCAGGTTGCAGCAGCTTTGCTCGATGCTGTGCAGGGTGGCATACAGATTTTCCAGCGGCACTTCGGTGAGAAATCCGAGCGAACCCAGGTTGATGCCAAGCACGGGAATTCCGGCCCGGGAGACGGCCCGGGCAGCTGAGAGCAATGTGCCGTCCCCTCCCAGCACGACCACGAAGCCCAGAGGACGGGACGCCATTTCCTCCCGCGCCAGGATCTCCACGCCCGGCGCATAAGGCGCCGTCTCGGGATCGGCTACGACCTGGTATTCATGCTCGCGAAACCATGCCAGCAATGGTGGGACGATATCCGCCAGTTCAGTCTTGCCGGGCTTGGACATGATGCCGGCGAACTTCCGAGTCGATGTTACGTTAGCCATGAAAGTGGAATTGTACAGAAATCTGGTCAAAACCCTTAACCACGGAGGACACTGAGGACACAGAGAGTCTCTCTAGAATTGGGCATACAACAGGAACTCGCGATTCCCTTCACCACCCAGGATCGGAGAATCGATCGAATCGGTGTACGCGCATCCCAGGGTCTGCAACGCCTGACGGACTTTCTCCACCGCTGCTTTTTGCACCTCCGGATCGCGCACGATGCCGCCCCTTCCTACTTGTTCCCGGCCGGCTTCGAACTGGGGCTTGACCAGCACCACGATTTGCCCTCCCGGCCGCTCAGCCGGCTGAGGAAAAGCCGCTGCGATTACCGCTGGCAATACCAGAGTCGCGGAGATGAACGAGACATCCATCACCACCAGATCTACGGCGTCGCCGACCTGTTGAGAGGTAAGATAGCGGGCATTGGTCTTTTCCAGCAAACGCACTCGCGGGTCCTGGCGAAGGCGGAAATCGATCTGGCCGTGGCCGGTATCGACCGCAATGACGCGCGCGGCGCCGCGTTGCAAGAGGCAATCGGTGAATCCTCCGGTTGAGGTGCCCACGTCGAGACAGATCTTTGCCGCGACCTCAATCTGCCAGTGCTCCAGAGCTGCCTCCAGTTTGAGACCGCCGCGGCTGACGTATTTGAGATCTTCCCCAAGCAGGCGAATGTCGGCCGAGCCCTCGACGCCTGCTCCTGCCTTTTCGATTTTTTGTCCATTGACAAGCACCTTTCCGGCGATGATCAAAGCCTGTGCGCGCTCGCGCGAGGTGGTCACTCCGCGCTCCAGCAGCAGTTTATCGAGCCGCATTTTCAAAACTAGCTCCGCGAATAGTGCACAATGTAGAAAGCATTCTTATCAAAGAACTTATCAGTGTTGGTGACCGCTTTCCCACAGAATTTTCCACAGCGATGTTGAAAAGTTCGAATCGAGGGTATCAGCAGGAAGCGAGGAGCGCACCCGCCAGTGAACTGGCGGGCTACTATCAGTGGTCCCTACGGGACCTGGGATCGAAGCAACCGTTGGGATTCTTTTAAGAGGAAAGAATTGGCGCGACTCAGGTCGCCTCTTCGTGTTCGCGCACTCACTCACTTAACACACGAGGTTGGAAATCTGAAGCCCGAGGTCTGACGCCCGGCGTCCCTAACCCGCTACTTCTTCCAAGAGCTTCTGGTCAATGTCGAAGTTGGAGTGGAGGTTCTGCACGTCATCGTGCTCTTCGAGCGCTTCCATCAGGCGGATCATCTGGGTGGCGGCCGCGCCTTCGAGCTTGGTGTAGGTGTCAGGAACCATCGTCACAGTGGACGAAACGGGCGTAATGCCGGCCTTCTTAACCGCTTCGAGCATGCCTTCGTAGGCGGAAGGAGCAGTCAGGATTTCCCAGTTTTCGCCATCGTCAATCGGTTCATCTTCGCCGCCCGCCTCGATGATGATGTTCATCAGATCGTCTACGGTGGCCGCCGACTTGGGGATGACGATGTCGCCCTTCTTATGGAACATATACGCGACCGCACCGGCTGAGGCCATATTCCCGCCGTTCTTGCCAAAGGCGTGACGGATTTCGCTTACCGTGCGATTGCGATTGTCGGTATTGATATCGAGCAGGATCGCCACGCCACCCGGACCATAGCCTTCCAGAGAGAACTCTTCGTAAGTGGCGCCGGGAAGTTCACCCGTGCCGCGCTGGATGGCCCGCTTGATATTGTCGGCTGGCATATTCTCGGCCTTGGCAGCGGCGATGGCGCCGCGCAGGCGCGGGTTGGTATCGGGATCTCCGCCATTCTTGGCGGCAATGGAAATTTCCTTGATCAGGCGCGTGAAAATCTTGCCTCGCTTGGCGTCCAGGGCGCCCTTTTTATGCTTGATTGTGGCCCATTTTGAATGGCCGGACATGGGAATACCTCGTATTTAGTAGTCTTTTAATGGCGCGGAACTGGCCCGTCGAGGAGATCAACGGATTGCCTCAAATGAATGCCGGCGAACAAAAATTATAGCATGCGGTTCGTAACAAGACCCGCTCGGAATTCGTAGAGCCGGCGTCCCGCCGGCTGTCCGGAGGGCATCTTGCCCTCCGGCGAGGGCGGGACGCCCTCGCGACAGCCGGCCAGAGGCCGGCGCTACCAAACCCAAAGAGATCCAGAGTGAAGTCAGGGCAGCGCTCGGGCTTGCCGAGCCTTGTACGCATACAGCACCGCCAGCAACGGCGGGGCCAGCAGGACTCCCCAGAACGGAATAATCATGCCCAAAACAATCGGCGCCAGAATGGAAGCCCAGACCGGCACCTTGGCCGTGCGCTTCATGATGTATGGCTGCAGCAGAAAACCATCCACGATGGCGATCACGGCGTACAGCATTAGAACATAGAGCGGATGCTCCCAGTCGCCCCACTTGAACATGGCGGTAAGAGCGGGGCCGATGACGCCAAGCACGGCGCCGATCTGGGGCACGAACTGGAAGAGCGCACCCAGCAGGGCCCACAACGGTGCGGCCGGCACTCCAATGATGTAAAGCCCGATCAGCCACAGCAGGCCGACCGCCAGCGAATCTTCGAGCTGGGCGACAAACCAGTTCTTCAGCGCTCCACCGGTAACGCGAAAGTGTTCTCCGAAATCCACGGTTATAAGATGCTCCTGCCCATAACGATGATAGCCCGGCGAGCAATCCGAAAAAGGATTCCTGCGATTTCTTTGCGTTCTTTGCGGCTTTTCTTTGCGCACTTGGCGGTCAAGAGCTCTTAACCGCAAAGCGCGCAGAGGACGCAAAGAAATCCGATGAGGCGTCAACCTTGTGACCTGTAATCCGTCCATACACATAGCCCGGAATTTCCCTTGACGGGAGTCATCCTGAGGGACTTCAGTCCCGAAGGATCTAGCGCGCAGCTGCACATCTGTGGACCAGCCGCATATGCGCTTCGTGCGAGATGCTTCGCAAGCTCAGCATGACGCCTTACATTAAGGGTCAGGATCCGGAACGGCTACCAAACATCAGAGAGAAGGCATGTGGACACGGTTCTGACGACAGCCTTGAGTTCGTCCGCGACTGAAAAGGCAGAAGCAATCTCATCCGATCGCTTCGACGAGATCATGCGCCAGCACCAGCGGCGGGTGTACCGGGTCATCTACCTGCTGGTGAGGGACGCTGACGCCGCCGACACTCTCACTCAGGAGTGCTTCCTGCGGGCCTACCAGAAGCGCGCCAGCTTCCGGGGCGAATGCCGGATTGAAACCTGGATCCTGCGCATCGCGGTCAACCTGGTGCGCGACCACGGCAGAAGCCGCCGGACGTCGTTCTGGAAGCGGCTGGTCGGGCTGGAGGATGGCGCATCTAATGGCACCGAGCCCCGGCAGTTTCCCGCACCGGGGCCTTCGGCCGAACGCGCTCTGCTGGCCCGAGAAGAGTTGCAAGCCGTGTGGAACGCCCTGTCCTCACTTTCGCCGCAGCAACGCACCATCTTCTTCCTGCGTTATGAAGACGAGATGCCCCTGGCCCAGATCGCGGAATTGCTGCAGGTAAAGGTAGGTTCGGTGAAGACCCAACTGGCGCGGGCGACCGGGAAATTGCGGGAGATGAAGGAGAAGCAATGGAAATAATTCGACATCTGAGCAACGAGGAACTGACGGAGTTAACGATCGAGAGCGACCAGCGGGCGCTGCGATCTACGCTCGAGGCTCTGCCCGAATGGGGCCGGGCTTCGACCGAGCGGCCTGAGGAATTCTGGCAGGAACAGCGAAGCGTTGTCTGGTCACGCATTGCTTTGTCTGAGAGCTCGCCCTCGACTCGCCTGGTTCGCCGCTCTCCGCTGCTGGCCTGGTCAGCCGTGACGGTACTGGTGCTGCTGGCTGGATTCATGCTCGATCGCGGTTCTCTCACTCCACCCCATAGGGCTCAGCTGGACCCGGACCACGAACTCTTGCTCGCGGTGGAGCGCGCGGTATACAACGACGGACCGGCAGCGCTCGATCCAGCGGCGCTCCTGGCCGAGGAAATGGTCCAGGACATGGCTGCACGTCCCCCGATTCGCAAAAAGGAGCCGACTCATGAAAACTAAACCCTCTGCCCTACTCGCAATACTTCTCTTCCCGCTCTCGATGCTGGCGCAGGGCCGCCCCGCCGCCCCTTCTTCTACGACGGTCACAACCGCCGGACCGAGAGCGACATTCGTGTACCGCGGTGAACTGGGAAAATGGTGGCAGAATTCGGATATTGCCAAGAAACTCCAGCTCAGTGACGGTCAGATCGCACAGCTTGACCAGACTTTCTACGACCACAAGTTGAAGCTGATTGACTACGGTGCGGACATGGAGAAGCAGGACCTTAAGCTGCAGGCGTTGCTCGATGCCGATGTCCCTAACGAAGGCCAGGTCGAGGCGCAGGTGGACCAGGTGCTGGCGGCTCGAGGCAAGCTGGAACGTGAATTTACTCTCATGAATCTGGATTTGCGCAAAGTGCTCTCGCTCGACCAGTGGCGGCAGCTGAAAGCGGTGCGCGGAGCGACCGGCACCATGGGCGACAGGGTCTTCTTCCGGAAGGTTCTCCCGCCCGGCGCGACGCCTTCGACTGTACCTCTGCCGCCGGACGTGCCCTTGCCTCCGCTTCCCCCTCCCCCCGGGGACGAGATGAATTAGATTTTTGTAGCGCCGGCGTCTCGCCGGCTGTCGGGCGGGCATCCTGCCCGCCCCGGGGGCAGGATGCAGGTGCTACGAAAGCCACATCCTGTAATGCTTCTCGGTAACACGGACGGCGTTTTCTTCGTGTTAGACTTTCTAGGAAACCTCATGTCTGAGGAAACTGCGATGAAATTTGGCGTCATCATTTTCCCGGGCTCGAACTGCGACCATGATGCGTATTGGACGATCCAGAATGTGGCCAAACAGCAGGTCACATTCCTGTGGCACGAATCGCACGATCTCGAAAACTGCGACGCCATCATCGTGCCCGGTGGATTCGCTTACGGCGACTATCTGCGTACCGGGGCGATCGCCAAATTCTCGCCCGTGATGGAGTCGGTGCGAAAGTTCGCGGACGGGGGCGGCCTGGTACTCGGCATTTGCAACGGCTTCCAGATCCTGTGCGAGTCCGGCCTGCTGCCCGGAGCGCTGATGCGCAATATAGGATTGAAATATGTCTGCAAACCGGTACAAGTACGGGTGGAAAACGCCGAAACTCCCTTCACCAACGCATGCCATAAAGGTGAAGTCCTGACCATTCCGATCGGGCACATGGAAGGCAACTATTTCTGCGACCAAGCAACTTTCTCCGAGTTGCAGCGCAACCAACAGATAGTGTTTCGTTATTGCTCTCCGGGGGGCGAGATTACGGCCGAGGCCAATCCCAACGGATCGCTGGATAACATCGCTGGAATCTGCAGTCCGGGCCGGAATGTGCTGGGGATGATGCCTCATCCGGAACGCTCCAGCGAGGCGGAGCTGGGTGGCGTGGAAGGGTTCAAGATCTTCGAGTCCATGGTCGGAGCCATGGCGTTAAAATAGGCTGTCTCCGTGTATTTTGGGGGTTTTGCCTGCATCCAATCCAGCGGGGAGTTCGTACGGCGCGGAACCTGCGCGTGTGTTTCTATCTGTGCTTCTAACTAGGAGACTCCAGAAATATCTCATGAAAGCCTTCCCGGCTGTGGCTCCGCCTCGGTTTCAGCTCAAGCCTCAAGTCCTTCTGGAGAGAATTCCGGGGATGGCGGCCACCGTCCTTCTCCTGCTGCTGACGATTGGCACGGCCGGGCTCTCCCCGGCACAGGAGATGCCTCGGATACAGGTATTCGGAGGCTACTCGTACACCCGATACGATACTCCGTCATTCGGGTTCTCCGACACGACCGGCCTGAACGGATACACTTTTTCACCCGCCTACAACTTGATCCGGGGATTCGGGGTGGTGGCGGAACTGAGCGGACAATACAAGACCGGCGCAAACCTGCGGGATATCGCGGCCGGACCGCAGTTTCTCTACGCGACAGGAAACTTTCTGTTTTTCGGACGCCTTCTCTTCGGCGAAGCCCGCTCGCTGGTACAGGTGGGAGGCCCGCAGGAAGATTCGTCCCGAGTCGTCATCGGAGGCGGAGGCCTGGACTACAACATTTCTTCCCGCTTCGCCGTGCGCGCATTCCAGGTGGATTACGTGCACACCAATTTGTTCAACACGACACAGGACAATCTTCGGTTTTCGACCGGCCTGGTCTATCGCTGGGGCACGATCAGAAAGACGCACCGGACACTTGCGCCCAATCCCTAGCGCTTCAGCAGGACGCGGAAGAGTAAAGACCGGCGAGTAAAATTTCGGAAGGGACTGGATGAGAGTGATCAAACGGACGGGCTGGCTGGGAGTCGTGCTTGCGCTGGCCTGGTTAGCGGGCTGTGGTGGCGGTGGCAGTAGCAGCGACAGCGGAACTGCCCCGTCCTCTGGTGGCAACGCTTACGTAGCCCTACCCGAAGCTAACGCCGTGGCCTCCTACCGGGTAAGCAAAGGTGCCGGTGACCTGAAGGCTGTGCTGGGTTCACCTTTCAGCGGAGGGACTTCTCCAATCGCAATTGCCGTACATCCGTCCGGCAAATTTGTTTATACCGCCAACCAGGGCGGTGGCGACATTTCGCTGTACACGGTGAACAGCAATACTGGAGCTCTCACCGAAGTCCTGCCGCGCGCGCCGGCAGGGTTGAATCCCACATCGTTGGTTTTGAGTTCGGCGGGCGATCTGTTGTTTGTCGCCAATCAAACTTCGAATACGATTTCTGTCTTTACCGTCAATTCGAGCAATGGCGCGTTGACGGAAGCTGCCGGATCGCCCTTCCCTACAGGTCCGCGACCGGTAGCGCTGGCCCTGTCTCCTTCCGGAAAATTCCTGTACGTGGCGGGGTCGAATCTACCGGTGGTGTTCGGCTACTCCGTCACGTCGGGGACGGGCAGTCTGCAGCCGGTTCCGGGATCGCCGTTTGCGGTGGGCAATGGGCCGAGTTCGCTGGTAGTCACTCCTTCAGAACATTTTCTCTATGTAACGAACTTGATTGATAACACCGTATCGGGACTCAGCATCAACCCCACCAGCGGAGCCTTGACCGCAGCGCTGGAGTCTCCCTTCGCGGCCGGCACCGGTCCGATCGCGGTCACAGTCGACCCCACGGGAAAATATTTGTACGTGACCAACATCGGCACGAATAACGTCTCGGCTTACACCATTGATGCCACCACAGGGGCGACCACCGCCTTGGCATCGCCTTTCGCGGCCGGGACCCGGCCGGTGTCGGCGACGATCGACCCCGCGGGCGCTTTTCTCTACGTGTGTAATCAGTCCTCGACCAACATCACCAAGTTCGCGATCGACCAGGACACTGGCGGACTTCCCAGCAGTACGATTACAGCCACCACGAGCCTGGCTCCGCAGGCCATAGTATTCGCGAAGTGAAGGTGCGTAATCTGGTTTGTGTGGTCGCGGGCGACTCGCCCGCGAAGTAATTACCGCAGTCTTTCGGCTGGGATTGCAGCAACACCAAAATCAAATTCAAAAGCCGCGGGCGAGTCGCCCGCGACCACATGGTTTTCATGGTTCTTCTTTGATTCGCTTTGGCATTCTCGGGTTTGGATTGCATGCGGTCAAGCGCCTCATGCCGGGGTTTGCGCTGGCACAGAACTGCCGCGTCACCGCCCTGTCGCGACGTATCCTGGAGAAGGCGCAAGAATCGGCGCGGCAGTACAACATCCCGCTGGCCTTTGCTTCGGCCGAGGACATGTGCCGCTCGCCGGACGTCGACGCCGTGCTGGTGACCACGCCCAACGCCTGTCATCTGGCGGACGTGCTGCTGGCCATTCGCTGCGGCAAGCCCGTCTTGTGTGAGAAGCCGATGGGGGTGAACGCCGGCGAGTGCCGCATGATGGTCGAAGCCGCTCGCGGCGCCGGGCTACTACTAGGGGTCGCCCAGGTTTTCCGCTTCGAGGAGAGCACCGCATATTTGCGGGAACGCGTGGCGGCAGGAGCGATCGGCAAAATTGTTTTTGCGCGCTCTGAGTTTTCCTTTCCCGGCGGGAAGGGACACGCCCGCACCTGGCTCCATGATTCCACGGTAGCCGGCGGCGGGCCCATTGCCGATGTTGGCGTCCATTGCGTGGATGCCTCGCGCTACATTCTGCAGGATGAAGTCGTGCGGGTAAGCGCTCAGGGCCAGCAAGGCCCCGGCTCCGTGGAGTCGGCTGCTGTCATCGCGCTGGAGTTTTCCCGCGGCACTCTCGCCACCGTCGCGGTCTCGTTCCGCGCCGAATACCGCACGCCTTTCGAACTCGTCGGGGAGACCGGCGTACTCCGGGCTGACAACGCTTGGACTGTAGAGCGGCCAATCAAGCTGGAGTTGCTTCGCGCCGGATCGATCGTGGAGAGCAGCGAGGTCTCAAATCGCATGGCCTATGCGAAGCAGGTGGACGCTTTCGCGGCGGCCGTCGAGGGTACGGCGAATTTTCCGGTGCCGGGAGAAGAAGGCTGGCAGAACCAGGAGATTCTGGATGCAGCCTACCGAAGTTTGAAGAGCGGGAAGACTGAAGACGTGGCCCTGGTACGGTAGCACCGGCCACGAATACCTATGGCGCCTTTGTCTGCGCCGGCTGCGAAGGAACCCCTTTCGCCTGCACGATAGCCCAATGCCACTCCTGATCCTGACCCAACGTCGTACCCATGGTCTCATGGAAAACGGTTGTGCTGGCGGGTGCGGACGATCCTTTGAGGTGGTAGAGAACCGTTGAATCGGGTTGTTTCTCCGAGAGCAACCTGGTCGTTTCCGCCGCCGCTATCAGGCGGGCTGAACCTCGCCTTGCCGTAGTCGCCTCCGAGCCGCGCACGATCGTTACTCCCACCGTAATTTCTCTTATGTTCCAGGTGGTGCCGTTGTGTACAGAAACCTGGAGCGTGTCTCCGCTGATGGTGGCCGGACCATCGAGTTTCGCCAGCTCGCCCTCAGGCAAGTCCTGCGGGGCGTATGGATCCGACAGCAACGACGTGGCCGAGCCGCTAAAAGAGAGATCGCAGGTCACGTCGGGAGAAGAAACTTGAAACTTCTTCCCCGAGCCGTCAATACTGAAAAGCAGTTTGCCATCGAGCTTGCGGGTCTGCACTTCGTCCATGACCTGATGCAGATTGTCATTGTCGATGACGGCATGGTCGATGACAGCATGTTCCACGGCCGCTTTCGCTTTTCGATACTGGCGCGCCAAATCGCCCAAGGACGGTTCCGGGCTATCGGATTGCGCCACTCCCCACACCGGCAGTAGAGGTGCCAGCAGGGCGAGCGCCAAGAACAGTTTGCGAGTCATGAAATCTTCACCGGCTGGTTCCCCCGTCAAAAAGCGGCGGACAAAAGTGTCCGCCCCACACTGCCCATTGTGCCGCATGCCGCTGATTCTCGGGGCGGCGGGCATTCAATTGATAACTAACCGGGAACCGGTCCTGGAAGAAATTGTACTCAGGAGGCGAAGCGGAATCGCGAGGCGGGTACGAACGTTAGTCGTAGAACCTCAGGGCGGGCGCCGGGTTTCCGACAAAACCGGGCGGACAATAGCGGGCGTGCGGGACTCGAAGGGCACGCAACGGGGCGCCGCACGCCCGAGGTTACACGCTCTTAGAGCAGGCCAGAGGAACGAAAGCGCGTAACCGGATCCATGACCGCAACAGGCTGTCGCTGGAAGATCCAGCGGGCCACCGCGTAGCCTAGAGCCGCATAGCAAACATAGACCAGTTTCATGGCTCACCCCAATGATTAGATGCTCTCTCGCCGTTGGGGGAGTGCGACAAGTCGCACCATACGAGTACAACTTAGCAATCAGGCACCAGTAGGTCAATGAACCACTGGTGCCATGCGTATGGCACAAAAGTAATACGTGGTCACCAGGCTTTCGACCCGCTTTGTCATCCCGAGCGCCGCCTCGAGCCGCGCTGGCGCGGCGAGAGCAAGTCGAGGGACCCCTGCCCTTCCACGCACTGATCAGCCTATAGGGGTCCCCTCGACTTTGCTCGGGGCAGGTTCTTCGACTTCATCTTTCCATTCGCGATGCGAACGGAAAGATTCCGCTCAGGATGACAAGGGCGTCTAATGTGAGCGCTGGGTGGCGGCTTCTTTAGGCCTGGGCACCGACCTCGCTCCTTCGAGCACCCTAGCCTTATCTCCGTGAAAGAACACTAGATGCACGAAGAACATGACCACAAGAACGGCACCAAAGGTACATACAATCGCGGCACCGGTGGGAAGGTCACCCAGTACTGAGAAGTAAATGCCCAAGGCAGAAACCAGAGTCCCCATAGTCCAGCCAATGGCCAGGCGCGGACCCACCCGATCGGCGAACAGCATTGCACCCACCGAGGGCACGATCAGGTAGCAGAACACCAGAAGGACTCCGGCGATGGCCACCGAAGAGGTCACCACAAATCCGAACGAGGCATAAAAAAGGAAATCCCAGAAGCGGATGTTCATGCCCTGGGCCTCGGCTCCGGCAGGGTCGGTGGAAAGCAGAAGAAACTTGTGACGGAAGATGTAATGAAACAAGCCGACCGCGCCATAGAGCACGGCCGTCTTGATGACCTCGTGCTTGTCCACGGCCAGGATGTTGCCGACCAGCATGTCCTTGAGGTGCTCGGTCTCACCCGTGGCTTTGCTCATGGCCAGAATCGCGGTGGCGGAGGCCACGGCATACGCGATGCCGATGAAAGCTTCCTGCGGAATGTGGCCGCGGCGAGTGCGCGCAAAGGCAAAAATCGCCGCTCCTACAAAAGTGAAGGCCAGGCTCAGCCAGTAGGCCCCGCGTCCATGCGGATCCATTCCGACGAGAATGGCAATGGTAGCTCCAAGGGCAGCGATTTGAGCCAAGGCCAGATCGACGAAAATCACGCCTCGTTCCACCACATGAACGCCCAGATAAGCATGAATGCCGGTCAGAATAAGGCTGGCGATAAACGGCCAGAGTAAAAAAGACAGAATTTCCATGTGGCTCCTTGGGATCGGTCGTTCGTCTTTGGCCTTTGGTCCTTGGCCAAAACCCGTCAACCGTTGGATTCTGGCCAACGACCGACGACCAAGGACCAACGACCGTTACTGTGTTGCCTGAAATGCTTGCGTCAGCAGACCAATATCGTAGTCGAACAACTTGAAGTAATCGGTGACATCTTTCTCGCCACCCACTGAGGGCAAGTATTGCACGACCTTGCCCCCGGTCTCGCGGGCGATGGAATTGGGAGTCTTCAGATCGAAGTAGGGCTCGACGAGGATGACCTTGCAGTTCTCCCGCTTCATTAGCCCAATCAGCTCGATGGTGTGGCTCGGGGTCGGCGGAATCCCGGGCCGAGGCTCGACATAGCCAATCACGTTCAGTCCGAAGTGCTTGGCAAAATTGGGAAACGAATTGTGGTAGGTCACGACTTTGCGTCCACGAAAGGGCTTCATTTCCGCCTCCCACTTCTGCTCGGCGGCAGTCAGGCGCTTGTCGAAATCCTGATAACGTTCCTGAAAGTAGGCGGCGTTCGGGGGATCGAGTTCGCCGAGCTTGCCGGCGATTCCCTTGGCGATGCGACGGCCGTTGTCGGGATCGAGCCAATAGTGCGGATTGCCCAGAGGATGGACGTCCCCCATGGCGCGGGTCACGGTGCCGGTTGGGATATCGAGAATTTCGGCAAACTGTGACGCGTCCAGATAGCCGTTCGCGCCCACCTGCACCCGGGCGTTGCCACTCTGGGTGATCAGCGGCGGCAACCAGCCGATTTCCAGTTGCAATCCGACGACGACGAGCAAATCCGCCTGGCGAAGCTTCAGCAGGAAGCTGGGCTTGGCTTCGACAAAATGGGGGTCCTGATAGCCCTTGGCAATCGATTCAACCGTGATGTGATCGCCACCCACCTCCTGTGCCAGGGCCGCCATGTCGGTGGTCGCCGTCACCACGTTGAGCTTCTTGGCCTGCGCAGGAATGGCCAGAGCTGTGGCTAGCAGACAAACCGCACCCACCAGGAATGTTCGTCGAGATCGCATTTTCCTCATTTATTCAATCCTCCACAAATACACCGCATAGAAACTCGCTAGAACGGATGCGCTCCATGCGCGCCCAGCGAGAAAATCAATTGCAGCAAGAGTTCATTCGCGCTTCTGCCTTCCGCGTAAGTGGTGTACCGGTATTGACCGCGAATCTGGCTGAACTCGCTCGGCCAGTAGGTCAGCACCGCCGAACCGCCCTGATCAGTGAGATTGGCGAATTGGCTGCGCTCGGAGCGGTCGAAGCGGCCCCCCAGAAACCAGCGCCGCCCCAGTTGATAATCCGCCGAGGTATAGAACCCGAATGCCCGCTGCTCCGCGGGAAGCTGCTGGCGCTGGCTCCAGAACAACTCGCTGCGGCCGATAAATGAATGGTAAATAGAGCGGCGCAACGGCTTCCATCGAACAGTCGCATCCACACCGTACAGGTTGGTGACAAAATTCGGGCCAAAATCATTGTATCCGCGGGCGTAGGAAAGCCCGATATCCACGTTCGTGGACTCGGTAATGTCCCTGTAACTCCGCAGGTGGGCCACTGTGCTCACATTGCTTCTCTGCCAGGACTTGAATACGCTTTGCAAGCCGTCGCCGGAATCACCGCGAAAAACCTGGCCCGTGGCCTCCAGAAAAATGCCCTTGGGCGCGGGAATGATGCGTTCAATCGAGACGCCGGCGTCGTCGATGCCGTCTTCGCCACCAACCAGGTTCGTGGTTGCAAGGGGGCGATCGATCCACGGCAATACGTGGTTATGCATGGTGTTGACCTTGCCGAAGGCTGAACGCATTTTCCCCACCTTGACGACGAAGCTTTTCGGCAGCGCGGTGAAGGTAATGTAACCCTCTTCCAGGTTCACGCCCTCTTCGCCGAAGGAGATGAAAAAATCTCCCCGAGCATAGGGATCGATAATGGCTTGCAGGCCGATCTCCGACTCGTGCATCTGCATCCCGGGAAAGGGCGACTGCGGGGCCAGGGGCGGAACATTCGCGTTACCCGCCGCGCCGATGAAATCGCCGATGACGCTGATATCCGGATTCAGCGCCTTTGCCGCCGAGCCTCCGGCCCCGCCAAATGTCGGCGTCTGTTCGGACGGCGTGGTAACGGCAGCCACTGGAACTTCCGGAGCCGGCGTTGCTGGAGGCGTGACTGCTGCCCCGGGAGCCGCGGCGGGCGCAGGTTGAGCGCTCTTCAGCATGCGCACCTGGCCCTCAAGCGAGATAAGGCGATCCTGCAGATCTCTGATCTGCTGCTGCATAGCTGCCACGTCGGGGGTGTTTTGCGAGGGGCTACTGTCAGCCTGCTGGGCCCAGAGTGGAATCGTGGAAAGAATTGCGATACCTGCCCAAATGACTAAAGCTTTCATTGGGTTATGTCCTCCCTGCGAAAGAATGCGAGTTTCCCCGGAATCTCGTGCTGGCCCGATCAGAATCTACCGATCGAAACCAAACCTCGATCACGTCTTCTATTCTTTCCGGCTGCATATTCGCCCTCCTCCGCTCCCCTAGCCTAAGGTGTCGCTGGTCAAATGCCGTCAGGATTTCGAAGACGGGTTTGGGGCGCATTTGCAGGCCGCCAACAAAAACCGCGCTGTCAGGCATGGTAAAGAAGGCGACCAGCAGAATGAGAGCGCTGATCGACGGAGCCATCAGGCAGGTAAGGCACATCGGGCTGCCGGACGATGCTCGATCCATTTCCACTACAGTCTGCGCATCAGGCGCGCGAAGGCTGCAGAAATGAGTGGTCTGGACGGTCGTGGACAGCAGAACCAGGGCCAGACACAACATCGCGAGACAGCTAGACCCTTTTCGCTGATCGGTGTCGGAGGTTCACTGTTCTCAGTACCGCTTTACCACCCTGAAATAGCTGTCATCCTGAGCGGAGTGGCTGCTTCGCGTAGCGAAGCAGCCGCGCAGTCGAAGGACCCCTATCACCTTAAAGGGTGCGTCATTCTTAGCTTTTTGCAGGTCTGGTGGAAATTCCCTGCCAGGTTCGGCGGCACCCGCAAAGCTCATAGGGTCCTTCGACTCCGGCGCGCGATTCGCAAGCGAATCGCCCAACTCCGCTCAGGATGACTGACCGGTAAAAGCTTGTTTAATTGGATGCAACCAACCGACCGCTAAGTGGTTCCGCGTCTTAAAGAATCTGGTCGATTCTAGCATCGAAAGCACCCCTGCCCCCTATTCCGATGGGCCGTGCCTATTGTTCGACAACAGCTTTTGGGCCGCCTTCAGCTCCCTTCGTTTCTGCGCATCCACTTTGGGATAGGACAGGTTCAAGCCGTCGAGCGTATCCACGATGGCTGCGGCCACGGCGAGACGAGTGAACCACTTATTGTCCGCGGGAATGACAAACCAGGGCGCGTGCGGCGTGGCCGTGTTTGCGATCATCTCCTCGTAGGCATTCATATAGTCGTTCCAGCGTTCACGCTCCCGCAGATCGTCGGTGGAAAACTTCCAGTTTTTCTCCGGTTGCTGCAATCGGTCCAGGAATCTTTTCTTCTGCTCCTTCTTCGACACGTTAAGAAAGAACTTCCGGATGACAAGGCCGTTGCGGGAAAGATAGCGTTCGAAAGAGCAAATATCCTGAAATCGCTCTTGCCATATATTCTTGGTGACCAGAGGCGCGGGCATTTTCTCGTTAGCCAGAATCTCCGGGTGGACCCGGACAATCAGCACCTCTTCATAATAAGAGCGATTGAAAATCCCAATGCGGCCTCGTTCGGGCAGGCATTTCGTGGTGCGCCACAGATAGTCGTGGTCCAGTTCTTCCGCGGAGGGAGTCTTGAAAGAATAAATCTGGCAGCCCTGCGGATTCACGCCGGACATCACGTGCTTGATCACGCCATCTTTTCCGGCAGCATCCATAGCTTGAAAGATCAAGAGCAGGCCCCAGCGGTCCTGGGCGTAGAGCTTGTCTTGTAGCTCGGCCATGCGGGCGATGCCTTTGGCGAGCAATTCTTCAGCACGTTCCTGGGAGTGGAGTTTGGCAGTGTCGGCGGGATCGTGGTTCTTCAAGCGGAATTTCTTGCCGTGCTCTACCCGGTAGGGCTTGGAAAACTTGCTGGCCCAACTCATTCGAGACCTCCAGCTAAGATTATTTCCTGACCAGCCTCTTCAAGGCAGCGACATTCCTGCCATCGTCTCCCGGTTCGTCAATGGGAGTCTCGGCAATGAAGGCGGCATGTGCGGTGCGTGGGTCATTCAACAGGGTCCGAAACGGCCCCAGTCCGATGCTTCCCTGGCCTATGTGCTGATGACGGTCCAGCTTCGATCCCCGCGGGGCTTTGGCGTCATTGCAATGCCACACGCGAACATTCTTGAGGCCCACGGTTTCGTCCAGGTGCGTGAGCGTATCTTGCAGCCCCTGGGGCGTCACAATGTCGTAGCCAGCAACATGAGTGTGGCAGGTATCGATGCAGGCGCCAACAGGAACCAGATGGCGCAGGTACTCCAGTACCTCGGCAACCTGCTCGAAGCTGCCGCCGAGTGAGTATTCCGCTCCCGCCGTGTTTTCGATCAGGATGGTCAGGCCGGACTTGTCCAGTTCGAGCCCCTGGGCCGCGGCGGCTATGGCGGCAGCCGTCCGCATCAAGCCCTGTTCCCGGTCGGACCCGCGAAACGATCCCGGATGCAGGACCAGATACTCCGCGCACAGAGCTAACGCCCGTTCGATTTCCCCACGAAATGCCTCCACCGATTTTTTCAGGAACAACTCATTCGTTCCTGCAAGGTTCACAAGGTAGTTGGTGTGGATGACCAGAGGCTTCAGATCGTACTGATCACGCAGCTGTTTCATCTGCTCGCAGCGCGGACGATCCAGTTCATTCTGGGCCCACTGCCGCGGGCTGGAAGAAAATATCTGAAACGTATTGCAACCCAACCGGTAGGCTCTTTCGGCAGCCAGTTGCACGCCGCCGGCGCTCGAGGTGTGGATGCCGATACGACGCGCAGTCAAACGGGGCGGACGCTTTGGCGAAGGCAGCTTGAGGATGTCTTGTTCGCTGGCGATGGATCGGGGCACTTGGTTAGTTTGCCATTTTCGGTGAGGCAGTTTCCAGTTTGTACGGCAGTTTTTGATTTCTGGTTTCCAGTTTCCAGTTTATCGTCCCCTTGCCACCGGCGTCATCCTGAGCTTGCGAAGAGCCTGCCCTGACCGAAGTCGAAGGGATCCGGCGTGGAGCGGATATGCACGTGGTTACTTTCTGGATGGTGCGCGCCAGATCCTTCGGGACTGAAGTCCCTCAGTATGACCCCGGTGCTGAGTGGTTGTTCACTCCGAACTGCTGCTCCAAGCGCTTATTTGCGGTGCAAAGGGGAACAACGATAAACTCAAGGTTACACGCGCAGCGAGGGAAGTCCATGTTAGTCGTGATGAAGGCGCAGGCTACGGAAGAGCAGATCAGCGCCGTTTGCCAGAAGATCGAGGAGTTGGGCTACCGAGCCCATTCCATGCCGGGCGCGCAGCGCACCGCCATCGGGATCACCGGAAACCGGGGGGAAGTCGAACCTGGCACGCTGGACGAGATGCCGGGCGTGCAGGAACTGATCCGGGTCAGCAAGCCTTATAAACTGGTCAGCCGCGACGTCAAACAGGAAAACACGGTCATTACTTTCGCCGGCACCGATGCCACTTTCGGCGGCCCTGGGCTGGGGGTTATTGCCGGTCCCTGCGCCATCGAAACTCGCGAGCAAACCATGGCCGTAGCCGAAATCGTCTGCCGCGCCGGGGCGCAATTTTTTCGCGGAGGCGCTTACAAGCCACGCACCTCGCCCTATTCTTTCCAGGGTCTGGGCGAGCAGGGTCTGCAGATCATGGCCGAAGTCCGCGACCGGTTCGGAATGAAGATTGTCACCGAGGCCATCGACAACGAATCCATGGACCTGGTGGAGAAGTATGCCGACGTGATCCAGATCGGCGCCCGCAACATGCAGAACTATTCCTTGCTCAAACGCGCCGGACGCGCCCGCAAGCCGGTGCTGCTCAAGCGCGGCATGTCAGCCACGCTGGAAGAATTTCTGATGGCAGCCGAGTACGTGATGAGCGAAGGCAACTACAAGGTGATCCTGTGCGAACGGGGGGTGCGGACTTTCGCCGACCACACGCGTAATACGCTCGACCTCAGCATCGTGCCCGCCGTCCAGAGGCTCAGTCACCTTCCTATCGTCGTCGATCCGAGTCACGGCACGGGGAAGCGCAACAAGGTCACGCCCTTGTCGCGCGCCGCAGTCGCCGTGGGCGCGGACGGCCTGATCGTCGAAGTCCACCACGATCCCGACCGGGCGATGTCTGATGGCATTCAGTCCCTCTACCCCGAGCAGTTTGTCGAACTGATGAAACAAGTCCGGCAGATCGCCCCTGTGGTGGGACGGATGGTGCCGGCGATCGGGAATACTCCACGATCATCCGATACCCTGCCGGCACACCCGGATGCTAGATCTGCGCTCAGCCCATTAGCTTGAGAAAACTTCTTCTCCTCGCGGTTGCGCTTCCGATTCTCGGCGGTCTGGGTTGGTGGTATCTGCGGGAGAGCCAGCTCCCCAGCTACGGCCCCGCCTATCGCGAGTATGCCTACGTCACCAACGGCAAGAGCAACACCGTTTCGGTGATTGACCTGCGCACCTTTCAGCCTGCCCGCACCATACGTGTCGGAAACGAACCCACCGGCATAGCGGCGAATCCCAAGAAGAATGAAATTTATGTCGCGAACTCCCAGTCGAACAGCATCAGCGTGATTGACGCCGAGCGCAATGAACTGGTGGCCACGATCGGCGTGCATGGCGGGCCGTACTTTATTGATGTTTCGGCGGACGGCAAGCGGGCGTACGTGGCGAATTCAAAATCCGCCAACATCTCGGTCGTGGATTTAGACAAGCGCGTGGTCCTGGGAAATGTCCGGGTCGGCGCCTCGCCGGGACTGGCGCAGGTTTCGCCCGACGGTTCGACCGTGGTGGTCAGCAACCGGGGAGATCATACCGTCTCATTGATTGACGCCGCGCAACTCAAGGTACGCAGCACCCTCTCCATCTGCCAGGAGCCCGAAGACATCGCAATCCTTCCCGACAGCAGCAAGGCGTTCGTGGCCTGCACCGGTTCCGCGCAAGTGGCATCCATCGACCTGAAAACCGACAAGCTGCTGGCCCTGCTGGATGTAGGCAAGACGCCGGTAGACCTCGCGCTGAAGCCGGACGGAGGCGAACTGGTGGTCGCCAACTTCGACTCCGACAATATTTCGATCATCGAAACCTCGACCAATGAAGTAGGCGGCAGCTACCTGATCGGCACGCATCCGACGCGGGGTCTGGTGACCAGCGACAGTTCACGCCTGTACGTAAGCAACTTCGGCTCTAATACAATCGCGGTCTATGACATTGACATCGGCAAGCTGATTGCGACGGTGGCGGTTGGCAGTCATCCGGATGGGCTGGCGCTTTCGCAGAGTGAAAATTACCTGCTGGTGCTGGACTCGCAATCCGGCGACGTGACGGTGATTCAGAAACGCGCTCTCACCAAGCTGGAACCCAGTGAGTATTCCCTGCTGACCATGATTCCGGTCGGCGTGCAGCCCAACAATATTGTGGTGAAATCGTTCGTGCTGGCGAAGCCCGCGCCGTAGACTTCAAAAGCGCCGCGGATTTACGCGGATCTTCACGGATTAACCCAACTCATCATCAACCACCTTGTCATCCTGAGCGGAGTCTTTCCATATCGCTTTGCGAATGGAAAGACGGAGTCGAAGGACCCCTATTAGCTTCCCTGCAGTGTCACTGTAGCGCCGCCGTCCCGGCGGCTGTCGTGGGGGCGTCCCGCCCCCACTGCGAGGGCAGGATGCCCTCGCGACAACCGGCAAGATGCCGGCCTTACATAAAGCTTCGTTAAGCTGGTAGGGGTCCTTCGACTGCGCGGCTGCTTCGCTTCGCGAAGTAGCCGCTCCGCTCAGGATGACAGTTAACCTTGGGCGCCGCAGCACTTCTTGTACTTCTTGCCTGATCCGCAGGGACAAGGATCGTTGCGCCCGACCTTCGCGGTGCCGCGTACCACCTGCTGCACAGTCTGCGCTTCGCCGGAGCCCGCCATGCGGGCCTGCTCCAGTTCGCGCTTCTTCTTGCGCTGGAAAGACTCTTCCAACTCGTCGACCGATGTGGAGACATTCCGCGAAGGACGGTTGCCGTTGCCATCTGCTCCATGCGGTTGAGCTTCAGGCGTTGCGGAGGGGCGCTCCAGTATCTGCATCAGGTAAAGATAGCGGGCCGTCTCTTCCTGGAAGCGCTGCATCATGGCTTCGAACATGTCGAAGGACTCGCGCTTGTACTCGACCAGAGGATCGTGCTGCCCATAACCGCGCAGGCCAATGCCCTCTTTCAGGTGGTCCATGTCTCGCAGGTGGTCTTTCCACTGCGAATCGAGGACGCTCAGCATGATCATGCGCTCGTGATAGCGCATGGCATCGGGGCCGATCAGTTTTTCTTTGGCGTCGTAGCGCTCCTTCAATTTCGCGAAGATGGCATCGCCCAGTGCCTGCCGGCTCATCGACTCGGGCTTGATTCCTTCCGCCAGGATGTCCACGCCGAAGCGGGTAAAGATCGCGTCTTTCAGTCCTTTTAAGTCCCAGTTGTCGGGATGGACTTTGACGCCGCAGAACTGGTCCATCACATCACTGAGAATGCCGGAAACGTAGTCTTCGAGGATGAGTTCTTTCTGCTCCACGCCCTCGAGCAACTGGCGGCGCAGACCGTACACAGCCTCGCGCTGCTTGTTCATGACGTCGTCGTACTCCAGCAGGTGTTTGCGGGCCTCGAAGTTCTGCGCTTCAACCGCCTGCTGCGCGGTGGCGATGCGGCGGGTGATCAGCCGAGATTCGATCGGGATGCCCTCTTCCATGCCCAGCCGCTGCAGCAGATTGGAAACCCACTCTTTGGCGAAGATACGCATTAGGTCATCTTCGAGCGAGAGATAAAAACGAGAAGATCCGGGATCTCCCTGGCGGCCGGCGCGGCCGCGAAGCTGGTTATCAATGCGACGCGCTTCGTGACGTTCGGTGCCGAAGATGTGCAAGCCGCCGACCGCCGTCACCTCGTCGTGCTCTTTGTCAGTCTG
This sequence comes from Terriglobia bacterium, assembly GCA_963813645.1. GTDB lineage: Bacteria > Acidobacteriota > Terriglobia > Terriglobales > Acidobacteriaceae > JAIQFF01. The sequence continues at coordinate 241,014 of CAWEZS010000005.1, read as the reverse complement.
AGCCTTGTAGCGATTGAATATCTCGGTCCACTGGTCGGTGGGCACGACATATTCATTTCCGGCGTAATACCACACCGTGCTCTTGGTCTCGTCCACATCAATCTGAATCTTGCCCTGGGCCGCGCGTAATGGTTGCGCGAGTCCCTTCTTCACGCACTCCTGCTTGGCCATGAATTCAGGATTGCCGCCGAGCAGGATGTCGGTGCCGCGGCCGGCCATGTTGGTAGCGATCGTCACCATGCCTTTGCGTCCGGCCTGGGCAACAATCTCAGCTTCGCGCTCGTGATACTTGGCATTCAGCACGACGTGCTTGATACCTTTTTTCTTCAGCAACTCGGACAGGCGCTCTGACTTTTCGATCGAAGTGGTTCCGACCAGCACCGGACGACCCGTGGCATACAGGTTCTGGATTTCATCGGAGGCGGCGAAGTACTTCTCTTTTTCCGTCCGGTAGACAACATCCGGGTTCTCCAGACGAAGCATCGCTTTGTTGGTCGGAATCACCATGACTTCCAGGCGGTAAATCTTTTCAAATTCCGCGGCTTCTGTTTCGGCTGTACCGGTCATGCCAGCCAGCTTCCTGTACATGCGGAAGTAGTTCTGGAAGGTAATGGTGGCGAGCGTCTGGTTCTCGCGTTCGATCTTGACGTTTTCCTTGGCCTCGACTGCCTGGTGCAGACCGTCGGACCAGCGGCGGCCCGGCATCAGGCGGCCGGTAAACTCATCCACGATGATGACCTCGCCGTCTTTCACTACGTACTCGACGTCGCGCTTGTAGAGCGCGTGAGCTTTGACCGCGGTATCAACGTGATGTTTGAGGTCCCAGTTTTCCGGATCGGCAATATTTCCGATGCCCAGAAGCTGCTCGACTTTCTCCCAGCCCGCGTCGGTGACCGTGATGCTCCGGTGTTTCTCATCTACGACGAAATCGCCGGTGAGCTCTTTGGGTTCTCCGGGCGCGGTATCAATCTCTTCGCCCTTCTCGAGTTTGGGGATAATACGATTGACCCGGGCGTACTTGTCGGTGGACTCTTCGCTGGCGCCGGAAATAATCAGCGGGGTACGGGCTTCGTCGATCAGGATGGAATCCACTTCGTCCACGATGGCGAAATTATGTTTGCGCTGGACACAGTCATGAAGATCGAACTTCATGTTGTCGCGCAGATAGTCGAAGCCGAACTCGTTGTTGGTGCCGTAAGTAACGTCGGAGGCATAAGCATCGCGGCGTTCTTCGTCGTCGAGATCGTGCACGATGACGCCCACGGTCAATCCGAGGAAGCGATAGAGCTTGCCCATCCATTCGGAGTCGCGTTTGGCCAGGTAGTCGTTGACCGTGACCACGTGCACGCCGCGGCCGCTCAACGCGTTCAGATACACCGGCAGGGTCGCGACCAGGGTTTTTCCTTCGCCGGTCTTCATTTCGGCGATCTTGCCCTGGTGCAGAACCATGCCGCCGATCAATTGCACATCGAAGTGGCGCATGCTCAGCACCCGGCGCCCGGCTTCGCGAACTACGGCAAACGCTTCCACCAGGAGCTCGTCGAGCGCTTCGTTTATGACCTTGGTGCGCTCGTCTTCGAGCTGCTTGCGGCGGTCGGAATCGGCCTCGGGCTCATCGGGCAAGCTGGCCTGGCGCTCCTGAATGCGTTGCCGGAATTCATCGGTCTTGGCACGGAGCTGGTCATCTGAAAGCTGCTGCATCTGCGGCTCTAGCGCACTAATGGCCTCGACCTGAGGCATCAGTCGCTTCAGTTCGCGTTCGTTCTTGGTCCCGAAGACCTTCCCTAACAGTGTATTAATCAAATCAAGATACCTTCTGGAGGCAGCACGGCCCTTAACTAGAAGCCTAGCATATTAGATGCAGCGGCAACGGGTAAGTCGCCGGGAGCAGTTATAGAGTAGCGCCGCCGTCCCGGCGGCTGTCCGGGGGGCGTCTCGCCCGCCCCGTTCCGAGGGCGAGACACCTCGGGACAGCCGGCAGAGCCTTCCCTGAGCCTGTCGAAGGGATGCCGCGCTACTTCGCGGCTGCGTTTCAGCAACGGCTGAGTTCTCATGTAATATTTCCGCGAAGCAATGCCCACATTTTACGATCGCTTCGTCGAGTGCGTAGAGCGCTGGCCCAAAAACGTCGCCCTGGAGATCCAGCGCCGCGACAAGGTCGAGAGTTGCACCTACGCAGAGCTGCGGCATTGGGCTGAGTCGGTCGGATCCTGGCTGAGCAACAATGGTTTTCAATCAGGCGCCCGGGTCGTCATTCTGGCTGACAATCATCCCCGTTGGGTGGCTGTTTTCCTGGGCGTGGTTGCCTCCGGGTGCACCGCCGTCCCGCTCGACACTGCGCTACACGCCGACCAGATCACCACATTGCTCAAGGACAGCGGGAGCTCGTTGCTCTTCTGCGACGTCAAACATCTCGCAACCGCCCGGGAAGCGATTGAAAATTTGCCGATCAAGACAGCGCTCATCAATCCGGCCGAGCAGAAACACAATGATTCCGATGTGGCAGCGCCCGCTCCAATAGGCGACCTCGACAGCATCTTCGCCGCAGGCCCGAGCGGCTTCAAACCTGCCGCCGTCGAGGCGGATGTTGTTGCCTCCCTGCTCTACACCTCCGGCACCACTTCGGATCCCAAGGGCGTGATGCTCACGCATGCCAACCTGCTGGGTGAAGTTGAATCAGTGTTTAGCTGGGCGCACGTCGGCCCGGAAGACGCCGTGCTTGGCGTGTTGCCGCTCTTCCACGTGCTCTCCCAGATGGCAAATCTTCTGCTGCCGCTGGTGAAAGGCGCCCGGGTTGTCTATCTGGAAACGCTGAATACCACAGAACTGCTGCGGGCTCTCACCGAGAGACAAGTCACGATTTTTGCCGTGGTGCCGCAATTTTTTTATCTCATTCACGAGCGGATATTCAAAGAAGTTGCGCAACGCGGCCAAGTGGCGGGCTGGGCGCTGAAGGCGTTGATGTCGCTCAATCGCGGCCTGCGCAGCATCGGATTCAACGCCGGCCGCATCTTTTTCGGCAAGCTGCACAGCACATTCGGCGATCGCATGCGCTACCTGATCACCGGCGGCTCGCGATTCGATCCGCAAATCGGATACGACTTCTACGCCCTCGGCATCGACGTCCTGCAAGCCTACGGCCTGACCGAGACTACCGGCGCCGCCTTCGCCGCGCTACCCCATCACAACGTGATCGGTTCCGTCGGACCGCCCCTGCCCGGCGTCGAGGGAAAGATTGTTGACGCAAAAGCCGGGGAAGACGGTGGCCCCGCCGTCGGCGAAATCACCATCAAAGGCGCCATCGTGATGAAGGGATACTGGAATCGCCCAGATGCGACCGCCGCCGTTCTGAAAAACGGCTGGCTGCATACCGGCGACCTCGGCTACTTCGACTCGGGCGGCAATCTGTTTATTACCGGGCGCGAGAAGGACGTCATCGTTCTGAGCAACGGCAAGAATGTCTATCCCGAGGAGATCGAGGCCTATTATCTGAAGTCTCCCTACATCAAGGAAATCGGAGTCATGGCGCTCGAGAGCGAACCGGGCAATCCCGCTTCCGACCGGCTCTACGGCGTGGTCGTGCCCGACTTCGACGTATTGAAAGAACGCAAGGTCGTGAACGCGAAAGAAGTGATTCGCTTCGATATTGAGAGTATTTCGGCCAAGATTCCATCGACCAAGCGCATTGGCAGCTACGAAATCTGGCAGGACCCTCTGCCCCGCACCACCACCCGCAAGCTCAAACGCTTCGAGCTGGAAAAGCGGGTGCGCGCGAACCAGAAGAAAGGTCAACCGGATTCCGAGGTTTCCTCCGCGCCGGCGTTAAGCGCTGAAGACCAGCAATGGCTGGACCAGCCGGACGTGCAGCAGGCGCTGAAGGTGATTCGAGAGTCCAGCAAGACCGCGCCAGAAGCGATCCGCCCCAGCGATAATCTCGAGCTCGATCTTGGCCTCGATTCCATGCAGCGAATCGAATTGCTGGTGGCCGTCGAGAAAGAACTCGGCGGGGATGTGGAAGAAGCGGCTCTGGCGGAAATCTATACCGTCCGCCAACTGGTTGACGCCATTCTTCAGAGTGCAACCGCCGGCAAGACACGCACCGCCGCGAGCCAGCCGGCAGGATGGAGATCGGTTCTGCAGGAAGAACCGACGGATCCAGAGGTTCTGGCCCTGGCACGGCCCGGGCGCCTGGCGGAACACTTCCTGTACGCTCTTTTCAAACCGCTGCAGATTTTTGCCTACGACCGCTTTCATTTGCGAGTAAGCGGACTGGAAAAGCTTCCGGCCCAGGGCCCTTACATCATTTCTTCCAATCACCAAAGCTTCCTTGATCCGGTTGTGCTCGCCACCGTCCTGCCCTGGCCCGTATTCCGTAATCTGTTCGCGGTGGGCACCAGCGAGATTTTCGGGTCAGGCTTTATGCGCCGCCTGGCGCGGTGGCTGAGGGTAATCGTCGTTGATCCTGATGCCAACCTGGTTTCCGCGATGCGCGCCGGCGCCTTCGGACTGCGCCATGGCCGCATCCTGATTCTTTACCCGGAAGGCGAGCGCAGCATTGATGGCACGCCCAAGATTTTCAAGAAGGGCGCGGCCATCCTCTCCGCGCATCTGCAGGTGCCGATTGTTCCGGTGGCGATTGAGGGCTTTCACGATGCCTGGCCCAGGGGCAAGCCGTTTCAGAAGTTCACGCCGCTCCAGATGCAGTTCGGAGATCCAATCTATCCTCCACCCGAAGCGGATGTATCAGAATCTTCGTACGAAGCCCTTACTGCGGAGCTGAAATCACGCGTGGTTGAAATGTGGAAGGGACTGCGTGGCGACAAGGAGTCGGCACCGGCGCAAATGCCGCACCCCTAGGATCTACTGCGCAGCCCCCTGAGCCTTCTGTCCGAAAGCTTTCACGAAAGCGTCTACAATCATCGAATCGTAATCCCCGCCGGCTTTTTGTTTGATCTCTTCGACTGCCTGGGCTGAAGTCTTCTTACCGGCTCCGTTGATCTGCGCGTCGTATTTCTCCGCCAGATTCAGAATCTGCACTTCTACCATCGAGTTTGCCGGACTCGCATCGGTCACCCGCAGTTGCTGCGCCGCCACTAGAATCGGGATCGCGCGACGCAATGACCCGCCCATCACCTGGGCACGGGTAGCGCTATCGGTACTCCCTTTGCGCATGGCCTGGTCAAGTTCTTCCTGCGAGAGATTCGCGGCTTTGTAGAGGATCTCGTTGCTGATTCCGATTTCGTTCACGTTCCGCAATAGCGCTGCAGTGCGAAGGTCTTCCGAGCTCTCCGGGTCGAGTCCCAGCGTAGCGGCAATTTTGGCCGCGTAGGAAGAGACCCGGAACGAATCGGCCTCGTTGGTCTTCTGGTTCCGCAAGAACTGTTGGAGAATGACCAGCATTCCGTCGTACCCGTCTTTCAACTCTTTCAAGCTCTTCTGGTTCCGCTCGTACAGTGTGCCCATGGCATAGGCCGTTACCACCAGCACTCCGCCCCAAACCGCGATGTCAAACCAGCGGCTGTCGACCGGCAACAGCTCCGTCTGACGATTGAACATGGTGGGATTCAGGTAAGTGAGGAGAATCACGATGCAAACGCTGGCGCAGGCGGTCAGCGTGGCATGACGGCGCCCGAAGTGATACGCCGAATACAGAGTTGGCAGAAAAAAGAAAACCAGGACGACGGCTTGAGACGCCACCAGGAAATGAATCATGGCGGCGATCAGCACCAGGGACAGCAACAACCACAGTTCTTTATTTATTTTGCGCACATTTCTCTCAGGCCGAGACTCGCCCAGCGTAGCTATCTTGGAACAAAGAGGGGGACCCTCCAAGTTACACAGGTAATCGAACCCTTGATCTGTCTAAGAAACAACTAAGAATTCGTGCGGCCAAGGAGCTATTTTGCAAGTAGGTGGCACCGGCCACGTGGGGACAGCCGCCCTCGGCTGGCCGGCGGAGCTCAGCTCCGCAAGGTCAGGAAACAGTCGAGCTGCGCTCGACCGGACAGCCGAGGGCGGCTGTCCCCACGCGGATCGTGGAGCCTAATCCGCTATTTCGCTCGCGGATGAGTCTGATCGTAAACCTGCAGCACATGTTTGATGGAAAGCTGGGTGTAACGTTGAGTGGTGGAAAGGCGCTCGTGGCCGAGCATCTCCTGGATCGCGCGCAGGTCAGCGCCTTCCTCCAGCATGTGAGTTCCGAAGGCATGCCGCAACGTGTGCGGATGAACATCGGGAGACAGCCCCTTGGCAACCGCGATTTTCTTGATGATGCGGCCTACGCTGCGGCTAGTGAGCCGCCCGCCCCGCCGGTTAATCAGCAATGCCGAGGAACCTTTCTTGCGTTCTGACAACATTTGCAGGCGGGCGGGCAGGTAGGCCTTAAGCGCCACCGTCACCGCGTTGCCGAAAAGTACATAGCGCTGCTTCTTGCCCTTGCCCCGGATGAGGATGGCCTCGTCGCTCAGGCGGATGTCCTCGAGATTGATCCCGATCAGCTCCGAGTTGCGGATGCCGCAGCCATAGAGCAGCTCGAGCATCATCCGATCACGCTCGGGAAAGGCCGCCACTTCAGGCATTTGCCCGTCGAGTACCACATTCATTTCCTCGATGGTCGGAACTCGGGGAAGTTTTTTTGCAAGCTTCGGGGTTGAGACCAGAGCCGCGGGGTTCTGCTCGACCACCCCCTCCTGGGCGAGCCAGCGATAGAGCGAGCGCACGGCGGCTAATGCGCGCGCCACCGAAGTCTTATCCAATCCCTTTTCGTAGAGACGGGATAGAAATCCGCGAATAGCGACGTGGTCGATTTGTTTCCAGTTGCGCGGTCCGACGTAATCCGAAAATTCAGCCAGATCGCGGCGGTAGGCCTTGATGGTGTGCACTGAAGCATTGCGCTGGCGCAGTGCTTGGAGGAAGTCGCGTACGGCTCTTTCTACGACTGTAGATTTCATATCGAGTGCCATGTAGCGCCGGCGTCCCGCCAGAGGCCGGCGCTACGACAATCTTGCCTTCGCCCTGGGATGATGCTTCTGATACACGCTCTTCAGCCGGTCCAGCGCGAGGTGTGTGTATACCTGCGTCGTTGAAATATCGGAGTGACCCAGGATAGTCTGCACCGTCCTGAGGTCGGCGCCGTTTTCGACCATGTGGGTGGCGCAACTATGCCGCAGCATGTGCGGGCTGGCATTACGTCCCGTGCTCACTGAAGCCGCTCGAACCATCTGCCAGACCCGCTGTCGGGTCAGCTTTCTGCCGCCTCGTCCTACAAATAGCAGCGGAGAGCTCTTCCCTTTCGACAGGATCCCGCGCGCATCTTTCATATAGTGAGTCAGCGAATCCTGCGCGCCTTTACCCAACGGAACAATCCGTTCCTTGTCACCTTTGCCGCGTACCAGCAGATAGCCGAGATCGAGTTTCAGGTCTTCCAGCTTGACCCCGATAATCTCCGATACTCGCAACGCCGCCGCATAAAACACCTCCAGCATGGCGCGGTCGCGTGCCGCGATCGCTTCGGAATCTTGGCGATTCGAATTTGCACGCGGACTTGTCAGCATCGCGTTCATTTCGTCGCGCGCCAGCGCCTTGGGCAACACCTTCCACTGTTTAGGTGAGTCGATGTTCAGCGTGGGATCGTGTTCAACTATCTTGTCGAGCAGAAGGTAACGATACAAGTGGCGTAGAGCCGAAAGCTTGCGCCCCACGGAACGCCCGTCCACGGAATTCCCGAATAGTTGCTGAATAAACTGACGCACATGCGTGCGTTGGGCGGTGAGCAGCGTGCGCTTGTGCTGCGCCAGAAAAGCTGCGAACTGTCCGATGTCCGTTGTGTAGGCCGCTACCGTGAGCGGGGCGAGACCCTTTTCGATCTTCAGATAGTCACGAAATCGATCAAGAACGCTAAGTTTGGCTGCGGCAGGCACGTCATCAGTATGCGCATTATCGGACACTCAGGGAAGTACCAAGGTAGCGCCGGCGTCCCGCCAGAGGCCGGCGCTACGGAAAGCACGGTCAGTGAATTTCTTTCAGGATCTCTACCGCATACAGCGCGCCCTCGGGCGTCTCTTCATGTTTGAAGTAGGCGAAGACATCTCGTCCCTGCCCCAGATGCTCCCGGATTCGATCTACCATGGCGCCACGCTCATCCGCCGTGTAGGAAGGCTTGCGGTAGCGGTAATAGCAGAAGTCAGCAGTCACCACGTCGGGGGTGACTCGTTCTTCGGTTTCGGCGACGCAGAGTGCGCGGTTGCTATTCTTCAGCAGATTGAAGATTTCATCGGTGAACCACGAAGGATTGCGGAATTCGAATGCTGCCTGGACGGCGCGGGGTAACGTAGGCAGGAATTCCTCCAGCAATTTCACATCGGCTTTCAAATTAGGTGGCAGCTGAAACAAGACCGGGCCCAGTTTTCCGGCCTGCGCCAGGGGTTCGATCGTGCTGAGAAAGCGGGGCACAAAATCCCCTGTCGCTTTGAGCCGTTTGATGTGGGTGATGACCTGGTGCGCTTTCACTCCGAAACGAAAGCCGGCAGGAGTTTCGGCAATCCATTTCTGGGCTGTCGTTTCCTTGATCAATTGCCGGAAGGTGAAATTGACTTCAACCGTATTCAATTGGGTGGCGTAGTGCTGCAGAAAGTTTTTTTGGGGAAGCTTGGCGGGATAAAAATCGGGCTTCCAGCTCGGATAGGCCCATCCCGACGTTCCGACGTAGAGTTGCGCCATGTGTGACCTTTTAAGTGAACCGGCCGGCAGCGTTCGCGTGGGCGATTATATCTTGCGGGGCTTTTTGCCTGATGCTGGCTTCTTCTTGGCAGCAGGTTTCCCTGTCTTCTTTTTGCTTTGGGCTTGGGCTGCGATTTCCAATCCAGTTGCAACGGCAGCAGAAGGCCTGCGAGCTTGGCTCGCCGCGCGGGCGGGGTTGCCCGCGTCCACATCACTCGCCAGCTTCGGCAACTTTTGCTTCAGCTTGAGGGTCGGTTCGAACAAGTCTCCCATTTTTTCTACGCGCTTCAGGACTTCTGCGGCCTCGAACACCAGCAGGGTTGCGTCCTTCTTCTTCAACAGCTGCTCGACTTCCTCCCACTTCACGGGTGTCGAAACCGTGGGATGCTCGCGCGCCCGCAGCGAATAAACCGCAATCGTCGTCTTGTGCTCATCGTTCTGGCTCCAGTCCACCAGGACCTTGCCTTTGCGCAACTCCTTCTTCATGTCGGAAACCACCAGCTCGCGATGCTGGTCTTCCAGCAGCCGGGCCAGCGCGTGGGCAAATGGTTTCGTTTCTGCATAGCTGGTGGTGGTATTCAGCGGAACATAGATCTGCAGCCCCTTGGAGCCGGACGTCTTGGGAAAACTCTGCAAGCCGAAGTGTTCAAAGATTTCCCGCAACCACATGCCCACCTGCGCGCACTGCACGATGTTGGCGGGCGGGCCCGGATCGAGATCGAACACCATCATGGTAGGACTGTTGATGTTCTTCGCCAGCGACAAAGACGGATGCAATTCGATAGCGGCCAGGTTCGCCATCCACACGACTGTGGACAAATCGTCCGCCAGAATGTAATTGACGTTGCGCCGATTGCCTTCGCTCCAGATGGGCGCGGTCTGTACCCACTCGGGCCGGTGCGCGGTGGCATTCTTCTCAAAAAAGAATTGACTGTCCACCCCATTGGGATAGCGCTTAAGCGTCAGCGGCCGTCCCGCAAGGTGGGGCACGAGAACGGGACCGATGCGGGCGTAGTAGTCAATGACCTGTCCCTTGGTGAAGCCGGTCGCGGGATACAGGACTTTGTCCAGGTTCGACAGCTTCAACTGCCGGCCCTGAATTTCAACCATGGGTGAAGTGCTCACGCGACAAGTATAGCGGCGAGCGGGCGACTGTGTGGCGCGGGCGCCCCCGCCCGCGGCCTTTGACTTCGAATTTGGTGTTGTTTCACCCGCCCGGAGAGTGGGCATCGGCGTTCGTGCCGCTTACTTCGCGGGCGAGGGCGCCCGCGCCACACATTCATCAAACCACACACTCAACAATCGTTCATCCGTTTGACAACTTCCCTTCCCGCCACGTAACTTCAAGTTCTTCCCGTCATGTCTTGTCCAACCGCGTTGGAGGTCCGATGAAATACCGTGCACTCAAGTCCGTAGCGCTATTTCTGGCGCTGTCCGCCATTGCCGCAGCGCAAGATCTGGCTTCGTTCGAAAAGCGAATCACGGTCAAGAAGCTGGACAACGGGCTGACCGTCATCATCTGCGAGCGTCCCGGCGCGCCGGTCTTCTCTTTCAACACCCTGGTGGACGCGGGCTCGGTGCAAGACCCGATGGGCAAGACCGGCCTGGCTCACATGTTCGAGCACATGGCATTCAAAGGCACGGACAAGATTGGCACCACCGACTACCCGGCTGAAAAGATTGCACTGGCGAAGGTAGAAACAGCCTATGCCGCTTACATCGCAGAGCGCGACAAGCGAGTCGGCCGGGACGAGCAGAAACTGAAAGATTTGCAAAAAGCCTGGCAGGACGATATCGCGGCAGCGCAACAATACGTCAAGCCCAACGAGTTTCCCCGCATCCTCGAAAGCAACGGCGCGGAAGGCATGAATGCTTCAACCGGTGAAGACCGAACCGAATACCACTACGCTTTTCCGGAAAATCGCCTGGAACTCTGGGCCTATCTCGAATCCGACCGCTTCCTGCACCCGGTCATGCGTGAGTTCTATAAGGAACGCAACGTGGTGATCGAAGAGCGCCGCATGCGCACCGACAGCAATCCCTTTGGACGGCTGGTCGAGCAGTTCACCACCGCCGCTTTCCAGGCGCATCCCTACCATCGCCCGGGCGTTGGCTGGATGGCAGACCTGAATTCGTTTTCCGCCACCGATGCGAAAACGTTCTTCGACGAATACTACATCCCATCCAACATGGTGGTGGCCGTCGTGGGTGACGTGACCGCCGCCAGCGCGATGCCGATCGTCGAAAAGTATTTCGGCCGAATTCCCTCCCGCGACAAGCCGGACGAGCGGACTACCACGGAACCGCCACAGAACGCCGAGCGCCGGGTGATCCTGTATGACCGTTCCCAGCCCATTTACCTGGAGGGCTATCATCGCCCGGATTATCGCGATAAAGATGATAACGTTTACGACGCCATCGCCGACCTGATGTCCTCTGGCCGCACCTCACGGCTCTATCGGGCGCTGGTTCGCGACAAGAAAGTGGCGTCCGAAGCCGCCGGATTCAGCGGCCATCCCGGCATCAAGTATCCCCACCTGTTTGCCTTCATTGCGGTCCCTCTGCCCGGCCATACGAATGCCGAAATGGCGGATGCGATTCATGCCGAAATCGATCGCCTCAAGAAAGAGGACATCAGCGACGACGAGTTGAAAATGATCAGGACCCGGGCCAAAGCAAACCTGCTCCGCGGACTGGATGACAACGACGGTTTGGCCTCGCGACTCGCCTTTTTTCAGACCCGATATGGCGACTGGCGCGAACTCTTCCACCAGGTGGAAAATCTGGACAAGGTAACCAAAGCCGATGTCCGCCGCGTTGCCAATCAGACTTTTGTTCCCACAAATCGCACCGTGGGGATCATCGAAACCGTCGCGCCGCCCCCCGCCGCCGGTCAAAACGGAGGTGGGCAATGAAACCAGCGGCGCCGATGGTTCTCATCTTCGCATTCCTGACTACGTTGAGTTTCGATGCGTCTCCGGCGGCTGCCCAGGCGACCGATTGGCAACAGATCAATATTCCGGCGCTGCCCGCGTTTCATCCCCAGGTGCCCAAACGCATTGTCCTCTCTAACGGCATGGTCATCTTTCTGCAAGAGGACCATGAACTGCCTCTGGTCGACGGCATAGCCCGGGTTCGCGGGGGCTCGCGCTCCGAGCCCGCCGAGAAAACCGGCCTGATCGATATGTACGGAGATGTCTGGCGAACCGGCGGTACCAAGACCCAAACCGGCGATCAACTGGACGACTATCTTGAAATCCGCGCCGCCAAAGTTGAGACCGGCGGGACGGCCGATTCCACGACCATCTCGTGGTCCTGCCTGAAAGCCGACTTCGATGACGTGTTCAAAGTTTTCGACGACTTGCTGCGCGGGCCGGAGTTCCGCAACGATAAGCTCGAACTGGTGCAGCGACAATATTTCGACGCCATCTCCCGCCGCAATGACGACGTCGACGAGATCGTAGGCCGGGAGTCCGCGAAGCTGGCGTACGGCGCGCAGAGCCCGTACGCGCGCGTCGCCGAGTACAAAACGGTTGCCGCCGTCACGCGCCAGGACCTGGTTGACTGGCATCACTCTCACGTCAGCCCCAACAACATTATCTTGGGGATCGTCGGCGACTTCGACTCCGCCGCGATGGAAGCCAAACTCCGCCAGATGTACGGCGCGTGGCCCAAGGGACCGGCGATTAAGGATGTCAGTCCCGAGCCCACCCCCGCCAAGCCCGGCTATTACCTGGTCCAGAAGGACGACGTCAACCAAAGCTCAATCAGCATGGTTGGTGTCGGAATCAGGCGCGATAATCCGGACTACTACGCGGTCCGCGTATTCAACGAAGCCTTCGGCGGAGGATTTTCCTCGCGCCTGTTCCGCACCATCCGTACCCAAAAAGGGCTTGCCTACTCGGTGGGCGGCGGAATCGGAACTGCCTTCGATCATCTCGGCATGGTGCGCCTGGCCATGGGAACGAAAAGTGCCAGTACGCTCGAATCCATTCAGGCGTTGGACGAGCAGATTGACGATGTGTCCAAGCATCCGATCACCGAGGCCGAAATCAAGCTGGCTAAGGATGCCATCCTGAACTCGTTTATCTTTAATCTTGATTCGCCTGAGAAAATACTGCGCGAGCGGATGGCCTACGAATTCTATGGCTATCCCCAGGACTACCTGGAAAAGTTCCGCCTCGGCGTGGACAAGGTGACGGCCGCGGACGTGGCGCGCGCGGCTGCCAAATATCTGCACAAGGAAAAGCTGGCCACGCTGGTTGTCGGCAATGCAGGGGAATTCGACAAGCCGCTGTCGTCGCTGGGGCCGGTGACGAACGTCGACATCACAATTCCGCCGCCCCCAGGCCAGTAAGTGTAAGGCGGGCGCCCTCGCCCGGCGCGTTTGACTTTGCTTTGCTCAGCGGGATCAGCCGAACGGATGCCCCTCACCGGCAAAATCGCCCCAGCGATCTATTTCGTGAAATCCGGAGCTTCGCCAGATCCCTTCACCCTGCTTCGTTCGCCTGTCCTGTGGGGAATCCTCGGCATTGTGATCGGTGTTCGCCTTTTCTTCCGCGGCTTCCCTTTCCTCAAACGCCAACACCTGATCCAGGACATCCCCACTTCAACCGTACGGGGCGCGTCATTGGGAGCTGTCGAACTTTGCGGAACAGTGGTCGGTCCCTACACTCTGATCTCCCCGCTCTCGGAAACTGACTGCTTCTATTACCAAGCCATCGTGCGCGGCAGCGAGGGAGAAGAAAAGAAACCGCGAGAAGAAGTCCTGTATGCCCCCTTCTTCCTCGATGACGGGACCGGCCGCGTCATGGTGGACCCACGCGGCGCCGAGATCGAACTTCGGCCGTCGGTGGACGACGAATATTCTCCGTCCTCAGGCGACGCCTTCACTCGGCACTTTCTTGTACGCCACGGCATCTCCAGCCAATTCCCCGCGTATCTGAAAGAGTTTTGCATTCGGCCCGGTGACCGTTTGTACGTCCTGGGAACCCTGCGGGAGAATCCAGGGCTACAAAGCGCAGCTGACTGTCTGGCCCATGGTGTGGAACAACCGCGGCAGGGATTCTTGAGCGCGGCCGCCGCCGATCTTCAGCGCCGGGCAGCGATTGAATCCATGTTGCCGCCCGGAAGTCCTGTGCCGCGCACGCCGCAAGCTCGAGCGGGAACAACCGAAGCTTTCGATCTCAATCCTCCCGTCGCGCTGATGAGAGGCGCATCGGGTTCTCCATTTTTCATCTCGGGGCGCAGCCAGCAAGACATCGTCACAGAGCTAGCCTGGCGATCGGTTCTTTACATCTGGGGCGGCCCGATTCTGGCTGTGGCAGGTCTCTGGCTGATGGTCGCTCGTCTCCTGCATTAGCAGCAGAATGTGGGCGCGAGCGCCCCGCTCGTGCGGCAGCGGCAATGCTGTTGTTTCGCTGAACAATCATCTCGCAAGATAGACAAGGAAACCCCAGCGGCTAAAGCTGCCGCCGGGTCTGGTCGAATGGCACGACTGAAGTCGTGCCCTCCTAGCTCAAATTACGGCTCGGGTGAACACGTGCCATTCCCTTCAAAAACCCGCTTGACAGCAGCCTGCCCGCCGCCTATTCTGATGGCGAACAAAAAGCGAATGTCCAGATGGCAACCCTTCCCTTCTTGCCCGTTTCCGAATCCAAGCTGGTCGGCATCGCCCGATTGGCGGCCGAGGGCGAATCTCTCCGCCAGGGACACGAAGTCGAATACTTCACCCTGCCTGTTCGTTCTCTGCTCAACCGCTGTACCGGTGTGCGCATGCCATTCGAATGGACCATCAATCCCTACCGGGGCTGCGAGTTTGCCTGCAAATACTGTTACGCCCGTTACACCCACGAATTCATGGAAATGCGCGACGGCGTGGATTTCGAGCAGAAGATCTACGTCAAGCAACATGCCGCGAACCTGCTGCGCCAGGAACTGCGCCGGGTCAAAGCGGGCGAGCAGATTGCGATTGGGACTGCCACCGATCCCTATCAACCCGCCGAGCGCCGCTTCGAGGTAACCCGCGCCATCCTGGAAGAACTGGCCCGGCATGAAGGGCTGGATCTGGGCATCATCACCAAGGGAAACCTGATTCTTCGCGACCTCGATCTGCTGAGTCAGATCGGGCAAAAGAACCGTTTGATGGTGAATGTGACGATCACAACCTTGAATGTAAATCTGGCGCGCATCCTCGAGCCAAGGGCGCCGCGCCCCGATCTGCGCATGGAAACCGTGCGCAAGCTGAGCCAGGCAGGGATCCGGGCGGGAGTAAGTTGCGCTCCCGTGATTCCCGGGATCACGGACTCCATGCGCAACCTGGAGGCGCTGGTTCGTGGCACGGTAGACGCGGGCGGAAAGCATATCTTTGCCAATCCCCTTTTTCTCAAGCCCTGCTCGGCAGCGATCTTCATGCCCTTTCTGGAAAAGGAATTTCCCCGGTTGGCAGCCGACTACCAGAAACGCTACAAAGACCGCGCCTTCCTGCCCAAGTCCTACGGCAAACGGATATCGGAGCTGATGGCCCGTCTGCGGCAGAAACACGGGATGCGACACTACGACCGCACAACCCGACAAACTCCCGCCCCGGCGCAGACGGAACCGCAACTGAAGCTTTTCTAAACTTGTCATCCCGAGCGAGCCGAACGATTTGCTCGCGAATCGTCCGGGCGCAGTCGAGAGACCTTGTGTTTGCCGGCGGCGCCACGCACGCTGCGGTTCTTCGCAAATAGCCGCGACCATGCCCTTCTGCAGCAGGCGGACAGGAGTGTCCGCCCCACACATCATTTCCCACACCGCCCTCGACTATAATCCGTGTTCCACAATGTCGTCGTCCCCTTCATCAACCGCAGGGCAAGGTCCCGGTCTCAAGACGCAGCTCAACCAGTTCTGGCAGCGGGTGACCAATGGACTCGAGCTCAACCAGTTGTGGACGCAGTTCCACACCGAGGCGCGGGCCAGTTATCGCCTTTACCAGCGGGATTATGGGGCGCGGGCTCGGCAGGAGACACAGCCGCGCGGTGTCTTCCATACCGTGCTGGAATTCCTCTGGGCGATCCTGGAAAAATTGAGCCCGGCCCGGCGCGTCCTGCTGCTGTTCGGGATTCTGTTCCTGATCCTTCCCGGCGCGGGCTTCAGCCACGCGGGGAAATCGGGAGAGGTGGAGGTCGTTGAAGTCAGCTTTCATTTCTGGGCTGGGGTTCTGTTTTTCATCGTGCTGATGCTCGAGGTCTCGGACCGCGTAGTGATGAAGCGCGACCTGGAAATCGCGCGCGATATCCAGAGCTGGCTGTTGCCCTCAACCCCGCCATCTGTGCCCGGGATGACGATAGCCTTTGCCACCAGACCCGCGAACACCGTAGCCGGCGACTATTACGACGTCTTCGCCCGACCAGGAACAGCCCCGGGCGAAACCCGTTTTCTGCTGGCCGTCGCCGACGTTGCCGGCAAGAGTATTCCAGCGGCGCTGTTGATGGCCACGTTCCAGGCGAGTCTCAAAACTCTGTCCGCTATTCCCTGCTCACTTGCCGAACTGGTGAGGGGGATGAACCAGTACGCCTGCAACAATAGCCAGGGTGGACTCCGCTTCACCACGGCATTCCTGGCGGAGTTTGATCCCGTGAGCCAAACGCTCACCTACATTAACGCCGGCCACAATACTCCCATTCTGCGGCGCAGTGCGGGCACCCTGGAACGATTGAGCATCGGAGGACTGCCACTGGGAATCCTCGCCGGCGCTAATTACGAATCCGGCAGCCTGGTCTTGCAGAACGGCGATTGGCTGGCGATCTACACGGATGGAGTGGTCGAAGCCATGAACCAGCGCGATGAGGAATATGGCGAACAACGGCTGGTCCGAGTGCTAAACGTAGGCGCGGCGACCACTCCCGCCGAGATGTTGCGCCGTGTGATCAGCGATGTCGATGCATTTGTGGGAGCGACGCCGCAACATGACGACATCACGTGCCTGCTGGTGAAGGTAGGCTAGCAAAAAGCTTGTCATCCTGAAAGGGTTGTCATCCTGAGCGGAGTGGCTGCTTCGCTTCGCGAAGCGGCCACGCAGTCGAAGGAGCCCTACCCGTCCAGCCGGTTCTCGCAGCGCATCTGATAAAAAGATTCCCTCGCTCTAAAGCACCGCACAAGATACTAGGGGTCCTTCGACTCCACCAGCCATTCGCGAGCGAATGGCTGGCTGCGCTCAGGATGACATTGCTAGTTTCTTTCCCCTACCTTCTTTTCCGCCGCGCGAAGAGCAGACCGAGCGCCGCACCCAGCAGCAAGGTCCCGAGCAACTTCTTCTTATCCCCCACCGCGACGAAGCGGGTGCCCTGCGGACCGACTTCGAAAACCCCCACTGGAAGGGCGCCGACTCCACCTCCGCCACCGCCACCCTCGCCACGGGCCGTCTTGATCTCCAGTCCGCCACTGCCTGTCCCGCCGCCGAAACCGTAGGCGATCTTGGCAACCGGAATAATAGTCTTGTCGCCCGCGACGATCGGCTCTCCGAACACACTAGTGACCTGGGCGCGGGTGGAAAGGCTTTCGTGCAATGATTGCAGCAAAGTCAAACTGCTCATGAAAATCTCCTCATTCAATGTAGCGGCATAATGCCGGCGCTACGAATTCATTACTTCCGCATACATTCGATGAAACGCGTATACGCCCGTCTCCTGCTTGATGCTGTAACGCCCGTGCTGGTAGCTTCGCGAGTGCAGATTCCTCTGCACCGTCTCGCAGATTCCCACATCTTCAATCTGAGTCTGATCGCTGAACTCTACCGACTTCCTGGCCGTATCGCTTCCTAAATCATTCTCCGGCAGATACCACTCGAAAATCGCCAGTGACCGGTCGGCCGCGATCGGCAGCACAATGTTCAACGAAATATTGTCGGGATAACAGTTGAGCATCCAGTTGGGGAAAATCCAGAAATAGTCCGTGCTCAGGTCTTCGGTTTTCTCCTGGTACAGTCGGGGCGTGGCATCTCCCTGCTGCGCGCCGCGAATTGGGCTGAATTGACGCACGTGTCTGGAATGGGGCTCCACCGTGTAAGCGTTGTAATCAAGCTCGCGGTTCAGTCCGGGATGCACGCTGGGCAAGTGGTAGCCCTCGAGATAGTTGTCCACGTAAGTCTTCCAGTTGCACTTCATGTTGTAGGTGCGGCGTTCGAACAGCTTCATTCCCTCAAAACCAAAACGTTCAGCCTGTTGAGGAAGCTGCCCCAGGCTCTTGAAAAGAGGTTCGGCGTCGGGATGAAGGTTGACGAAAATCAGGTTCGACCACTCTTCGGCCCGCACCGGGGCAAGGGTAAATTCTTTGCGATCGAAACCTGGCTGGCCCTCGAATTCCGGCGCGCTGATCAGCGCACCGTCAAGGCCGTAAGTCCAGCCATGATAGCCGCAGCGAAACAGCTTGCGCGATCCGCATCCTTCGGCGGGAGGCCCGGCCCGGTGACGGCAGACATTATAGAAACCGCGCAGCTCCCCCAGGGCACCTCGTACCAGCAACAGAGGTTCGCCCAGAAGCTCGGTCGTGAAGAAGTCCCCCGGCTTGGCCAGTTGTTCGCGCCGTCCCACCACCTGCCAGGTGCGGGCAAAGATTCGCTCGATTTCGCGCGCAGAGACTTCTGGGTCGGTATAGAACGGCGCCGGGATGGACCACGCCCGCGAAATGTCGGAATCAATCTGAAGTGCAGGAAGCTTGTTCATCACAGATGCCCGAGCCACTTATTCTACGGGATGCCGGGCCTGAGCACGCCGAGTGAGTTCCAGTTACACGGCGCTTGCAAGACCCTTGTTGACGGAACTAAGATCAGCGCGGAACTGAACAGTCTGTAATCAGCCAAACGTGCCCGCATGCGCAAAGCAGGATCGCGGATCGTTATCACCCTGACCCTAGTTGCGATGACTTGGACGGTATCGAGCCAGCAGGTCAAGCGATCTATTGGGAATGACGCATCTCGGATCCCGCGTCCAGCGCCAGCCGATGCAACCACCCTTGCGACGCGGCAGCGTTTCCTAGAGATGTTCGCTCGGTCCTACTTTCCGGGACGAACCGGCCAACTCCTGATCGTGCCGCGCGAAGGCGACTTCATCACGCGGCCCGCTGGACGTCGCGTACATGCACGGTTCGCCGTGGACGTATGACGTCGCAGATTCCGCTGATGTTTGCGGGCCCCGCCGTAAAAGCCGGAACGTACTCGACTCCGGCCGTGCAGCAGGACGTGGCGCCAACCCTTGCGGCTGCGCTTGGCGTGCAGATGCCGCCCACGTCGACCGGCCGCGTATTGCCGGTCCTGCGGACGGGTATGGCTCGACCGCGGGTGGTCGTGCTGATCGTCCTCGATGGCATGCGTCGCGACTACTTCGATCGGTACGCCGCGCTCCATGCCAACGCTCACGGCCCTGCGCCAGCGTGGGGCCTGGTTCACTCAGGCGCAGCTCAATATTCTTCCGACCGAACACAGCCGTTGGGCACTCGACGCTCGCCACCGGGACCGATCCCGCGTACATGGAGTCACAGGGATCAACGTGTACGATCGCATCGCAGCGCCGCGTCACGACATCTTCGCCGGAGGAACGCCGCGAGACCTGATGGCGTTGACGCTGGCCGACGTCTGGCAACTGGCGACCTCTGGTCGCGCGATCATATTGGCACAGGGCAGCATCGACCGCGCCGCGACCCCGCTGGCAGGGCATGGAGCGTGTCAGTTGAACGGAGTGCCGGTCGTGCTTGCCAGCTACGACCAGCGGACGGGCAACTGGACCACGAACCCCAACTGTTACCGGCTACCCGCTACCTGAAGGATCGCAACGCGAACGCACTATGGCCAGCGACTGCGGAGTGGATGCGTCACAAAATCGACTCGCCCGCGGCCGTGCGATACTCAGCGCTCTTTCCCGCATTCGAAGCCGACGCGATGGTCGCGATGATCGAGCAAGAGCCCCTCGGCGAAGACGACGTTGCCAGATCTCATCCTGCTCAACTACAAAGGTGCCGATTTCGTGGGCCACAAGTACGGTCCGGATTCGGACGAGCTGCGCGTCACGCTCGGCGAGATGGATCGTCACCTGAAGCGGATGCTGGGTGCGTTAGAAGCAAAGGTTGGCAATGACTATCTCCTTGCGGTGACCGCGGACCATGGCATGCCATCGGAACCATCGTCACCGGATCGCCGGCATTTTGCGCCGTCGATCGTAGACCTGCTGCACGAAAAGTTCGATCCAGAGGCGAAGCAGCTGATTACGTCCTTCGAACCGGAAAACGGCCAGATTTTCGTCGATGAGGACCGGCTCTCATATCTTGGTCTGACGTTGCGTGACCTCGCTCATTTCCTCGAATCACAGCCGTTCCTTTTCGCGGTGTTCACAAACGACGATGTGCGCCAAGCCGCCAACCAGGGGTGGCATAATTAAGACTCGTAGTCAGGCTGTGGCTTGGCGGAGTAGTGTGGAGTGATGGGAGCCGACAGGACGGGGTACTCTGCTTGACAAAATTTGGCAACATCTCAGGTTGCTGCGGTGATCGAGTTCGAGAGACCGAATCAGCTGGCTGTCATCAATCGTGTACGGTGGTGAATTAGCAAGACTTAGCAGGAGTCGGGACCGTTGGGGCGGTGCCTGAGACAGTGGTACCCAACGTGCCCTAGTTTAGTCACCGGGCGTGCAGCGCCGACAAATAATCGAGACGAGGAACAAAAAGAGATGCGGAAACAAAAGGGTTTTTCATTAATCGAACTTCTAATTGTCGTCGCGATCATCCTGATTATCGCGGCCATTGCGATTCCGAACCTGTTGCGGGCACGCATTGCGGCCAACGAGTCGTCCGCCGTGAGCGCGATTCGTACCGTCAACACTGCGGAAGTAACCTATTCGACAGCGTATCCGACGGTTGGCTTTTCGGCGACGCTGGTGGCCCTTGGGCCTGGCGCTGGCAATCAAGCCTGCCCAGCCGGTGGTCCGACCAGCTTGGCGTCGTGTCTGCTCGACTCCGCGCTGGCCAATAACCTTGTCGCCGGCGGTAAGAGCGGTTACACGGTTGACGCTTTAGGCGCCGTCGTTGGCGCGGCTACTACCAACGTAGTGTACGGTGTGGGCGCAGCGCCTCTCGTCTTCAACCAGACGGGTGTGCGGCGCTTCTGCTCATCGGCGGATGCTGTGATTCACTTCGATCCAAACACGGCCGGATCGACCGCTCGCACCACCAGCGGTGTCGCCGGTTGCAGCGTGGCGCCGTACCTGGTTCTGCAGTAGTAGCACTTCGAAGTACCGGGGAGAGTAAGTTGAAACGGGAGCAACGAAATTCGTTGCTCCCGTTTTCTCATTTTGAAACAAGTTAGGCGGATTGACACGTATTGCGAGCGATTCTGACGAATTATGTCATTTCGACCCTGCCAGTCATCCCCCTCAAACCGTAGAGCCCAGGCGCAGGCAGGATTAAAATCCTCAAAATAAAGAAAATATTGGCTTAGGGTTCCGACCTGGCAGTCGGCGGCAGAGTTGGCGGCTGGATTGCACAATACAGGGCACGAGTCAGGTCTGCGAAAGACCACATTTCAAAACGGGGAGAGGGACAATTAGATGCGGAAACAAAAGGGTTTTTCATTAATCGAGTTGCTGATCGTGGTCGCGATCATTCTGATCATCGCTGCGATCGCTATTCCGAACTTGCTGCGGGCTCGTATCGCGGCTAACGAGTCGTCCGCAGTGAGCGCGGTTCGTACCATCAACACCGCGGAAGTGACTTATCTGACAGCGTATCCGACGGTTGGCTATTCGGCGACGCTGGTGGCTCTTGGACCGGGCGCCGGCAACCAGGCTTGCCCAGCCGGTGGTCCGACCAGCTTGGCTGCTTGCTTGCTCGACTCTGCGCTGGCGAACAACATTGTGGCCGGCGGTAAGAGCGGTTACACGGTTGACGCTGTAGGCGCCGTCGTGGGCGCGGCTACCACCAACGTAGTCTACGGTGTGGGCGCAGCGCCTCTCGTCTTCAACCAGACCGGTGTTCGCCGGTTCTGCTCGGAAGAAGACGGTGTACTGCACTTCGATCCGAACACCGGTGGATCCACCACTCGTACCACTGGCGGTACGGCGGCTTGCACCATCGCTCCTTACCTGGTCCTGCAATAGTAGTAGCAAGTACCTGGGGAGGGTACAGAACCGGGAGCAACGGAACACTCCGTTGCTCCCGGTTTCTTTTTTCCAGGAGCCTGTTGATGACGCGGATTAGGAGCCGAGTGCCACTTTATGGCACTCCCACAATGTACTTTGCCGCTAGCCAGGAATATGGCGATTTCAAAAGTAGTCAATACCATCAAAACAAACGGCAGGAGGCGGAAGCGGGCTCGCCGACAAGGTTGGCGTATCGATTGCTATGATAAGCATCAAGGTGGGTCTACTGGAACCACATTCAGCACGGGGAGAGGGACAAACTAGATGCGGAAAGAAAAGGGTTTTTCATTAATCGAGTTGCTGATCGTGGTCGCGATCATTCTGATCATCGCTGCGATCGCTATTCCGAACTTGCTGCGGGCTCGTATTGCGGCTAACGAGTCGTCCTCGGTAAGCTCGATTCGCACCATCAACACTGCCGAAGTTACTTATCTGACGGCGTATCCCACGGTGGGTTACTCCGCGACGCTGGTGGCTCTTGGACCGGGCGCGGGCAATCAGGCCTGCGCAGCCGGCGGCCCGACCAGCCTGGCTTCTTGTCTGCTCGATTCTGCTCTGGCGAACAACATTGTGGCCGGCGGTAAGAGCGGTTACACGGTTGACGCTGTGGGCGCCGTCGTTGGCGCGGCTACCACCAACGTAGTCTACGGTGTCGGTTCAGCGCCTCTGGTCTTTAACCAGACCGGTGTTCGCCGGTTCTGCTCGGAAGAAGACGGTGTACTGCACTTCGATCCGAACACCGGTGGATCCACCACTCGTACCACTGGCGGTACGGCGGCTTGCACCATCGCTCCTTACCTGGTCCTGCAGTAACCGCAAGTCAGAGCAATACCTGGGGGACACCCCCCGACCGGGAGCAACGGATCATCCGTTGCTCCCTTTGTCTTTTTGCTCAACTTGAGATCGAATGCCAAAATTTGTCAGCGACAAAGCCGGTCATTGTCAGATGTCCCATCCGGATGCGAGGTTTCGAGTCTGAAACCCATTGATTTAGAAGCACATCGGCTACATCAAGAAGATCTCACCGCGCTCGAGGTCTGGCGCTAAAAATGCAGCAGTATTGATTGAATGAGCCGCTGCCAAGCCAGATCCGGAGTGACAACGCCGAGCAGAGGATTCTCTCTGATTGAGCTGCTGATCGTGGTCGCGATCATTCTGATCATCGCGGCGATCGCCATTCCCAATCTGCTGCGGGCGAGAATCGCCGCCAACGAAGCCTCGGCGGGCGCTGCCATTCGCAATATCAATACCGCGGAATTTGCCTACAACACGGCGTATCCATCCGTCGGTTATGCCGCCGCGCTGGTGAACCTGGGCGGTCTCGCTCCCTGCACTCCAACTTCAATCCAGGCCTGTCTCATTGACAACACGCTGGCCACTGCCAGCGTCGGAGTGGGCAGCAAGAGCGGTT
Source organism: Terriglobia bacterium (assembly GCA_963813645.1). Taxonomy (GTDB): domain Bacteria; phylum Acidobacteriota; class Terriglobia; order Terriglobales; family Acidobacteriaceae; genus JAIQFF01. The sequence goes on along the minus strand of CAWEZS010000005.1, from coordinate 217,719 downwards.
ATGTGTTCGCGGCTACGGGTCTGACGCCTGCGGGTACGGGGAATACGGCATTCGTTTCCGGCGCTTCGCCGGTGAGCTTCAACATCAGTGGCGTGCGCAATTTCTGCTCGACGGAAGACGGCGTGATCCGATTTGATCCTGGCCTCGCCGGCAGCGCGCCGGTGACCACCATCGCCGCTTGCCAGCTCTTCACGAGCATGCAGTAAAAAGTTTGGCGTTGTACTCTGGGGGAGGGTACACAGCCAATTGGGGAACCGAGTTCGCTCGGTTCCTTTTTTGTTGCAGCTAAAAACGCTGCTGAGATGACCCAAGACGACTAGCGGGGAAACATGGAGGACGGGCGTCCTCGCCCGTCAGGCAATGGCCAGTGAGCGACAGGCGGGATGCCCGTCCCCCACCGGCGAGGGTGGAGCAGGCCTTCAGGCCTGCATTAAACTGCTGTCGTATACAGGGCTTCAGCCCTTGAGGTACCTCAGCGGCTAAAGCCTCGTCTGAACAGTAGGTTGAATGCAGCGCTAAAGCGCTGCTCTACCCAACGTCGAGCGCCTACACCAAAACTTTGTGCTGCTTAACCAGGTTCGCGCAATGACCTCGGTAACCGCATAAGGCGTTCCAAACACCCGCATCTTGCTTATAATTTTCTGAGCAAGTTTCCGAGTTCTGCCCATGGCCGCCATCGAAATTATTGGTCTCGCAAAAACCTACAGCATCGGCTTCTGGCGCAAGCGCCCGAAGCTGGCTTTGCGTCCGCTTGACCTCAAGGTGGAAGAGGGTGAGATTTTCGGCTTTCTGGGACCGAACGGCGCCGGCAAGACGACCACACTCAAGTTGCTCATGGGATTGATATTTCCCACCGCCGGATCGGCCCGCATTCTGGGCATGGAACTCGACGATCCGCGCATGAAGGCGCAAATTGGTTTCCTGCCCGAGCAACCGTACTTTTACGACTACCTGACTGCCCGCGAACTGCTGGAGTACTACGGGCAGCTTTCCGGAGTTGAAGCCAAACAGCTGTCTTCGAAAGTCGCCGAAGTGCTGAAACGGGTTGGCCTGCCGGACGTGGGCGGAGTGCAGCTGCGCAAATTCTCCAAAGGGATGTTGCAGCGGGCGGGAATCGCGCAGGCGATTCTGCACGATCCGAAAGTCGTTTTCTTTGACGAACCGATGTCCGGCCTGGATCCCATGGGCCGCCGTGAGGTTCGCGACCTCATGGCGCAGTTGAAGGAGGAAGGCAAGACGGTTTTCTTTTCCACCCATATTTTGTCGGATGCGGAGGCGCTCTGCGATCGCGTTGCCATCATCCATCAGGGCGAGTTGCGCGGAGTGGGCGCAGTGGCAGATCTCACCTCGAGCGTTCATGGCAAGGTGGAAGTAGTGTGGCAAGGAACGGTGGTACCGGCATCGTTGCGGGCCCTGGGAGCGGAGTGCCACGTCACTCGCGACACGGTGCGGGCCATGTTATCTGAAGCCAACCAGGATGCCGCCATCGACGCCTTGCGGCGCGAACGTCTGCGGCTGGTTTCCGTGACGCCGGTGCGGACTTCGCTGGAGGATTACTATCTGCAGAAATTGCAGCCGGCCAACGCGCCGGCGGGAGTGAGCGCGAAAGTGGGGACTACAGCATGACATCACGCATCGCGCACATTGCCTCCAACACTTTCCGCGAAGCGGTCCGCGACCGGGTGCTTTACAACCTGATCGTCTTCGCGCTGCTGATGTCGGCGGCGGCAGTTGTGGTCGGCCAGATCTCCATTGATATCGAACGCCTGGTGGTGATCAACCTCGGCCTGACCGCGGTCTCGCTGTTCGGCATGGTGATTGCAATCTTCATCGGAATCGGATTGGTTTCGAAAGAGATCGAGAAGCGGACGCTCTATACCGTGCTCTCGCGGCCGGTGCGGCGCTGGGAATTTATCGTGGGCAAGTTTTTCGGGCTGGCCGGAACGCTGGCGGTCAACACGTTCTTCATGGCGATTGGGGTCTTTGTAGCACTGCTCTACGTTTCACACCACTTCCAGAAACAAGATGGCTGGGTGCTGGTAGCGTTGTATTTCATCATTTTGCAGTTTCTGATTATCACCGCGCTGACCTTGTTCTTCTCCTCGTTCTCTTCGCCGCTGCTTTCCGCGGTCTTTGCGTTTTCCTTGTTTGTCATCGGGAGCTTTGCCGAGGATCTGCGCGGATTTGCCGCCATGACGCATGGCGTCACCCGCTTGCTGGCTACGGGCGCGGCGTACCTGGTGCCGAATTTTTCCGCCCTGAATGTCATCACGCCAGTGGCCCACGCCCAACCGGTTCCGGGACAACTCGTCCTCTACAACAGCGCCTACGCCCTGGTGTATACCGCGATGGCCATTTGCGGCGCGGTGCTGGTATTCGAGCGCCGGAATCTCAAATGAGCAGCTCACGGCAGGTCACCGTCATCTTCAGCGCTCTGCTGGTGAGTTCTCTTATCGCATCGGTATGGCTGCTGCGGCCGCGTCGACCAGGTACGCACTGGCGCCACCCTGGAAGAGGTTCTCTACATCTCCTCGCCTCAGGCATTGAAGCGACTCAGCCTCGGCTACGACGGATTACTGGCGGATATCTACTGGACCCGCGCGGTGCAGTATTACGGCAACAAGCATCACGATGGGGCCCGGCGTTTTGATCTGTTGGCTCCGTTGCTCGAAATCACGACGGCGCTCGATCCTCAATTGCTGGTCGCGTACGAGTACGGTGCAAACTTTCTGGCGGCCAAGCCGCCCAATGGCGCCGGCATGCCGGAGCGTGCCATCGCGCTCGAGGAATTCGGCATCCGCAACAATCCCAACGCCTGGCAGCTCTACTACAACACCGGGTTCATCTACTACATGGAATTGAAGGACTATGTAGGCGCGGCCAAGGCATTCGCCCGCGGTGCGCAGGTTCCAAACGCCCACCCGTTTCTGGCCATACTGGCGGGCAAGATGGCGGAGCACGCCGGCGACCGCCAGATGGCGCGCATGATGTGGAGCACGAGCTACCAGACCACCAAAGACGTCAACGTGCGGGCCAATGCCGCCGCCCACTTGCGGGCCCTGCAAGTTGACGAAGATGTAACCAATCTGGAAGCCCTGGCCGCGCGCTACCAGCAGCAGAGCGGCCGCTTCCCTGCCAGTTTTTCAGAACTCGAAGCCGCAGGCATGTTGCGGGGTACGCCACGCGACCCGCTCGGCCAGAGCTACAAACTGATGCCCGATGGAAGAGTCGAGCTGCGCACACCTGACGATTTCCCCTTCATCGAGAAAGGCATGCCTGCCGGCTACGAGCCGCCGCTATCGCCCAAGATTCTGCCTTCAGACTGATTTTCAACGTAGCCGCCAGCGCCCTCGGTCGTGCGTCCGCAATTCCTGAATCTGATAAGAGTTAACAGATGCTGAGCAAGGGATGAGTCCCGCACGAGCGGGGCGCTCACGCCCACATTCTCTAGTGCTGGGCGTTCAGGTTCTCGATGATCATGCCTTCGTTGTTGGTGACGACTGGAACCTTATGTTGTACCAGGTAGTCCACCGTTCCCTGAATGAGAGTGTGGTCCACGCTGATTGGAGAGCAACACGGGTCGGTTTCATCCACCCGATGGAAAAGGATGATGAGCCACAAATTGTTAGCGACCGCGTAGTCAATTTCGGACGTGATGTCGCTCAACGTGGTGTTCAAGTCCATCTCGGCCGCCTCGCTCCACAGCTCCAGCGGGAGAGTGTCGTGATCGAGCGGCCCTCCGAAGGTGAACCCGATACCAGAACTGTTGTAGCCCAGGTCGGAATCACGAGCACCGCGTAAACCTGCATTCTGAACCACCGCCTCCACCGCCGGGTTGTAGCCTCCGTACGGGTAAGCCAGCGTAGTCGGCATGATGCCCCAGGAGATAAGGTCCTGCTTGGCGCCAAGGATTTCGTCCGTCATCTGCGCGTCAGTGAGCGTTGTCAGGTTGGGATGAGTTCTGGTGTGGACCCCAATTTCGTGTCCGTTGTTGTACATCTGCATCACTTCATCGAGCGTGACGTAGCTGTCGGTGCCGACTTTCTGCGTGATGATGTATTGCGTGCTCTTTAGCCCGGCGGCATCGAGGATGGGCAGCCCGTTGTCGTACATGGACTGGTAGCCGTCGTCAAAGTTGATCGAGACTATTCCGTGACGGGTGATGGTAAAAGGCAGTGCGCCTGACGTACCGGCGTTGGGCGCGGGATTCGTCACGGTGACCAGCACCGGCTGGTTGGCTGGTGTACGCGTGGTCAGCTCAGCCGCCGGGACCGTCACTGCAATCGCCGTCGGATTCACCGAAGACGGAATCAGGATGTTGGACCCAAAATTCACCAGCGCTCCCGGCACAAAGCCGGTACCGGTAATGGTAAGGGAAATCAGATCCCCGCTCCCGACCAACGCCATCGGAGGCGAAAGCCTGGTGATGGTGAGCGGGACGCCGGAGTCAGGTACGCTGTCCGTCAATGACGCCGCGTTACTGGTCACGCCCTGGGCCGATGCGCTGATCTGTGTCGTACCGGCTCCTACCCCGGTGGCGAGACCGTTCGCGTTAATGGTCGCAACCGTTGGATCGCTGGACGTCCAGGTGAACACGACCCCACTCATCGCGAGGCCGTTCTGATCGGTAGCCAGGGCGCTGAATTGTTGTGTCCCGCCCGTATTGATGGAGGTGTCTCCCGGCATGACATGAATGACCGTCACGGCTGGCGGAGGGGGCGGTGGCGGCGGCGCAGTGACGGTGAGCGAAACGGTCGTGTGCACGCCGTTGGCGCTCACGGTGAGCACGGTCGAACCTGCCGAGAGTCCAGTGGCCACTCCAACATTTTGTCCTTCCGAGTTGACCCCACTTACGGACGCCACACTGGGGACCGAGCTCGTCCAGGTGAAAACGAGTCCGGACATCGCGGCGTCGAACTGGTCGTATCCGACGGCGGCAAACTGCTGCACGTTTCCCGCTTGAACCGAGGCCGTGGTCGGAGACGCCTGGATCGAAGTCAAAACCGAGGGCGGCCGGTTAACGGTCAGGGTGATGGCATTGCTGTGCACCCCTTGAGCCGAAGCGCTGATCTGTGAAGCGCCTACAGAGATGCCGCTGGCGCGTCCGGTGGCGTCCACCGTCGCGACACCAGGGTTGGAGCTGCTCCAGGCAAACGTGAGACCGCTCATCTGGTTTCCGCTTTGGTCATAGCCCACAGCGGTAAGTTGCAGGGTTGTACCGGTCAAGATCGAAGGCGTGGCGGGAGTCACAACCAGGCTGGTTAACACCGGCGGAGGTGGCAGGACCATCAACGTCGCGGGCGCGCTGCTGATGCCCGAAGCCGACGCCGTAATGTGCACGCTCCCGGCGGAGACGCCCGTGGCCACGTTGCCGTTGAGGGTGGCGACCGAACTGTTGCCATCCGATGCCCAGGTGAAAACAATCCCGCTCATCAAGTTGTTGAACTGGTCGTATCCCGCAGCCGTGTAAGTCTGGCTCTGCCCGGCTGTGATCGAAGCCGTGGAGGGCGACACGCTGATCTGAGTTAACACCGGCGGGGGCGCCATGACCGTGAGTCGTCAGTGATGTGCTTTTCTCGCCTGCACTCACATCAATGATGGAGGTTCCTGCCGCGATGCCTTTGACCAAGCCGGTCTGGCTCACGCTCGCCGCGCCGCTGGAGCTGGAAAAAGTGAAAGTTATTCCCGTTAGGACTTTGCCGTTCTGATCTTTTGCGACCGGCTGTAACTGCTCGGTCGAGCCAACCATGATGGTTGAGGTCGCGGGCAGCACGGAAATCGTAGCCACGCTCGAGGGCACGAAGGCGTCGCCTGTAGCGCCGCTTCCGCCGCCGCACCCGGACAACGCGATCACCGCAATCAGGATCAGCAATGACGAAAGAACTAAACTGGCCGGTCTGGCTATGCGTGGGACTTCCAGATTGTTGGCCCCTGAGTCTCTTGCTGCTGGATAATGGCTCGTCACTGTCCCCTTGCTCCGACTCTTGCCATGCCGTGCAGACCGCGAGTCGTTACCCCTTGGCGGGGATGCACTCATGAAATTTCCAAGTTGCGGCTGCAAACAGAAAATCTGGGGAGGTCCAGGTAGGTGAAGAGCAATTGCGAGGCCACGGCAGGGGTGACCTGTGCGCATGTCGAGGCCACAGTCCGCCTGTGCCGCGGCCTGCGGAAGGCTGCCAAACAAACAACTTGGCTCGTAGGCACCGTCTTCCTCTCGCCGGCGGCCTGCACGGGCTGGGCGCGCGGTAACCGTCGGCCCGATTACGCATGTAACTCGAACTCAAATTACTGTGGAAAGAAAATTCCGCCGCTACGCGAAAGACGTTCTCATGCGGATCCGTGCCGACTCGCCGCGGCATTTACTATTTCGTAAATAGCCCGTTGGAGCCATTCCCAGCTAGTGTCCTAGAGGTTAGGCTGTTTGTGAGCAGACTTCGGGGGAGGGCTGTTCGACGAGCGTCCCATGACTCTTTGAGTCTGGGACGTTTTCGTTTTTGGGGATTTTGTAGCGCCGGCATCCCGCCGCTTGTCGGAGCAGCATCCTACCCATCGCTCAGCAGAAAAGTTACCAGCCGCAGCGAGGGCGGGACGCCGGCGCTACCTGTCCACACTTGGACGGCGAACTGCGATATGGTTAGCTGGTGAGAGCAGCGTGCATAATTTTCCTGACGCTCCTGTCGGCCTTCGGGGGTAGTCCAACGCTCGATGTCCACGCCATCGCTCAAGCCGTGGACAACCGCTATAACCATCTGCAAACTCTGCAAGCGGAATTTACTGAAACCTACCGGGGAGCGGGAATTGAGCGAACTGAATCTGGCTCCCTGTGGCTGAAAAAACCTGGCAAGATGCGCTGGGAATACCGTTCTCCGAAAGAGAAGCTCTTTCTGAGCGACGGCAAGGAGGCATGGTTTTATCTTCCCGGCGATCGCCAGGTGCGGCGGAGTTCAGTCAAGAAGCTGGATGACTTGCGATCGCCGCTGGGGTTTCTTCTGGGCAAGACGCGCCTCGAAAAAGAGCTGGATGGCCTGTCGGTTGCTCCCGACGTGGCGCCGGTGACCCCGGGTAACACGGTGTTGCGCGGTGTACCGAAGGGAATGGCAGACCGGGTCAACCAAGTTGTGCTGGAGATTACACCTGATTACCACATTGCCCGCATCCAATTTGAAGAGGCCGATGAGTCGGTAACCGAGTACCGCTTCAGTGGACAACGGGAGAATGTTGCAATCGCCAGCCAGCTCTTTCGCTTCAGCCCTCCGCCCGGTGTTGAAATCGTGGATGGCGAGTTTGGCCAGTAGTATTGCAATGGCTTTGTTTATCATTAACTTGCAAGATTTTTTGAAGGTCTCAGTTGCAGGTACCGCCGGTGTTACCACAGGTACCTTTAGAGGGCAGCCGTTAGGGCATATTCACGCCAGGTTAATGCTTCCGAATGCTAGACTTGGGAGGACAGAAGGGTAACGAAGCTGAGTATGGCCCAATTTCTGGTTAAAGTCGCGGACGATCGTGGCCATCTGGCGCAGCAGGTGGAGCATGGTTACTCGGAATCCGAGGTTCGCGAGCGCTTTGTGCAGCAGGGTTACCTGGTCTATTGGGTAAAACCCCGAGGCCTGTTTTCCGGCGGCAAGCTGCAATTCGGGGGACGGAAGGTCAAGCAAAGCCAGTTCGTGATCTTCAACCAGCAGTTTCTGACCCTGATCAAGGCCGGACTCCCGATCCTGAACTCTCTGGATCTGCTGATCAAGCGGCAGAAAGACGCGAACCTGAAGTCGTTGCTGGTCAACGTTCGTGAGCGGGTGAAGAGTGGCGAATTGCTGTCTGACTCGTTCGCTGCGCAAGGCGTGTTTCCGCGGATTTACACCACGACCCTGATGGCGGGCGAAAAAAGCGGCAACATGGAAGAAGTGCTGGGCCGGTACATTGCCTTCCAGCGGCTGGCGTTGACGTTCAAGAAGAAACTGGCGGTGTCGCTGGTGTATCCCGCGTTGCTGGTCACGATGGTGCTGGTGATGCTGGTGTTTCTGGTGACCTACGTGGTGCCCGAATTTGCCACGCTCTTTGAAAACCTTAATGCCCAGTTGCCCGCGATCACCGTATTGATGCTGGCGGTGGGAACGAGAGCGCAGAAGTGGGCGCCCTACCTGGCCATCGCGCTGGTGGTGGGAGGCATATTGTTCTGGCGCTGGAAGAGCACCGACCGCGGCGCCGAGCGGCTGGATTCGATCATCTTGAAGATGCCGATGCTGGGGGACATCTGGTTGAAGTATCAGGTGGCGAATTTCTCCCGCATGCTTTCGACTTTGCTGGCCGGCGGTCTGCCCCTGGTGCCCGCACTTGAAACCGCAGGGGCATCCATGAGCAGCCGGCGCATTCTCAACGGCATCGCGGATGCTGCCGTGCGGGTACGCGAGGGTCAGACGCTCTCCGGCAGTCTGGAGCAACAGAAGATGTTTCCCGATCTTTCGGTCGAAATGATCGAAGTCGGCGAATCCACAGGTGCGTTGCCGGCGATGCTGAATTCGGTGGCTGAGTTCTATGAGGAAGACGTGCAGACCGCGCTGGGAGCGACCATGGCGCTGATCGAGCCGGTGATTCTGATTGTGATGGCGGTGTTCGTGGGCGGGGTGTTGATTTCACTTTATCTGCCGATCTTCTCATTGGGCGCGAATATTCATTGAGCGTATCGGGCGTTTTTATAGCGAGTCCTTAGTAGGAAATTTTTAATAAGAGTTGCAGGAAGATTTGAATGGCAAAAATGGCGGAAACTAAACCCATAGTCGCGCACGGAGGGAATGGAGGGGCCCGGATTGCGCCTGCTCCCCACGTTGACGACCTGGCCAAGGCCCAGGACATCGCCCGGCGCTATCGCTGCGAATTCGTGGACCTGCACAATTTCCAGCTGCAGCACGATCTGTTCAAGAAGATTCCCGTGGACCTGATGTTCCGTTATAACTTCGTGCCTCTGAACGAGACCGAAGACGGACGGCTGGCCATCGCCATCGCCGACCCCAGCCAGCTGATGATGATTGACGAGATCAGCCTGCTGCTGGGCAAGCGCATCCTGACCAAGGTTTCCACGCTGGCGCAGATCAGCGAGATCCTCAAGAAGACGGAACAGTCGAAGCGCGTCCTCGAAGAAGCCAGCGAAGGTTTCACCTTGGCGGTGGTTTCGGAAGACGAAGCCGGTGGCGAAGACAGCATTTCCATTGACCGGCTGACTGCGCAGGGCGATATCAGCCCGATTATTCGTCTGGTCGATACCACGATCTTTACCGCCTTGCAGCGGCGGGCCAGTGACATTCACATCGAGACTCGGGACGATTCGGTGTGCATCAAGTTTCGCATTGACGGCGTGCTGACCCAGGCCATGCCGCCGATCGGCAAAGAGCATCACTCCACCATCATTTCGCGCATCAAGGTGATGAGCGAGCTCGATATCTCCGAGCGCCGCGTGCCGCAGGACGGCCGCTTCCGCGTGAAGTACGGCAATCCCGAGCGTCCCATCGATTTCCGCGTGTCCATCATGCCCTCGATTCACGGCGAGGACGCGGTGCTGCGCGTACTCGACAAGGAGTCGATGAGCGAGAAGTTTCACAAACTCGTTCTTGACGTGGTGGGCTTCGATCCCGACGATCTACGAAAATTCCGGCGCTACATCGCCGAGCCCTACGGGATGGTGCTGGTTACGGGGCCGACCGGCAGCGGAAAGACGACCACGCTCTACGCCGCGGTCAGCGAGATCCGGACCGAAGAAGACAAGATCATCACCATCGAAGATCCGGTCGAGTATCAGATTCGCGGCATCACCCAGATTCCGGTCAACGAAAAGAAGGGTCTGACTTTCGCCCGCGGGCTGCGCTCCATCCTGCGCCACGATCCGGACAAGATCATGGTGGGCGAAATCCGCGACACCGAAACGGCGCAGATTGCCATTCAGTCTGCCCTCACCGGACACCTGGTGTTCACCACCGTGCACGCCAACAACGTGGTGGATGTGATTGGCCGTTTCCTGAACATGGGCGTGGAACCCTACAACTTCGTCTCCGCGCTGAACTGCATTCTGGCGCAGCGGTTGGTTCGCCTGATCTGCGAATCCTGTCGTACGGTAGTGCACTACCCTCCCGAAGTTCTGGAAGCCAGCGGACTCGATCCGGTGCAGTGGTCACAAGTCGCATTTTACGAAGGGCAAGGATGCATCGAGTGTGCAGGAACCGGGTTCCGGGGCCGGACAGCCATCCATGAACTGCTCGACCTGAGCGACCGCATCCGCGAGATGATCCTGGTCAAGAAACCCACTTCCGAAATCCGCCGTGCGGCGCGCGAGGAGGGCATGCGCTTCCTGCGCGAGTCCGCTCTCGATAAAGTCAGGCTGGGAATGACTACGCTGAAGGAAATCAACAAGGTCACATTCATCGAGAACATGCGGTAGAGCGGACCTCGGTCCTCAGGCGTCAGCCACTCCCAGACGGAGCTACGCCGAGGGCTGAGGTCTGACCGGCTGACGACCGACGTCCGACGTCTGGTCTCAGTGCCCTTCCGGTTATTGAAATTGCTCGCTCGACCGCGTTTTACTTGTAGGATCATATAGATACTCATGAGTCGCGCACCCAATTCCGGATCCAGGCCAAAGCTGGCCTGCGAAATTTCTGCGGACCGCGTGCTGGCCGGCCGGGTCTCCGAGAACGGGGGACACACGATGGAAGCCTGCGCCTCGAGCGAACTCCCGCCCGGCAGTGTGGTTCCCGACCTGATCGAGACCAACCTGCGGCAACCCGACGCGGCGTACGAAGCAGTGCGCGACGTCCTGGGCAATATCGGTGGGCGTTCGCGGGACGTAATTGCTATCCTGCCCGATGCCGCGGTCCGGGTGGTGCTGCTCGATTTCGAGACGTTGCCCTCCAAGCGCGACGAAGTCGAAGGTGTGGTCCGCTTCAGGCTGAAAAAATCTTTGCCCTTCGACGTGGACAAAGCCAAAATTTCCTACCATGTGCAGCCTTCGAATACAGGCGTGCGAGTGATCGCGGCAGTTGCACTGGCCAATGTCGTCGAAGACTACGAAGCTGCCTTTCGCCAGGCAGGTTACGAGCCCGGTGTGGTCATACCCTCCATGCTGGCGGCTCTTGGAGCGGCGGATGCGCCCAAACCCTCGCTGATCATCAAGGTGGACGCTCGCACCACCAGCATCGCCATCCTGGATCGTGAGCAGTTATTGCTGTTTCGCACTCTGGAAAATACGCGGGGCGTGACCATTACCGGCGAGCAGTTGGCGGAAGAGGTCTACCCGTCGGTGGTATTCTTTCAAGACACCTACCAAATGAATATCAGCCAGATTTATGTGGCTGGCCTGCCTGAATCGGGAAGCGCCGCACCCGCCCTGCGCGCGCAGACCGGCGCCCAGGTGACGGATCTGGTGAACCCGTCGCAGCTGGGCCGGAGTGTAGGTTCGATCCCCAAATGGAGAATGGCCGGCGTAGTCGGCGCTTTGCTTTCCTGATATGCGGGTTGACATCAATCTCGCCAGCCGTCCCTATGAAGATTCCGGGCCCCTGTGGGTGCGCTGGGGCGGAGCTTTGGCGGGGCTGAGCCTTTTCACCCTGATCCTGCTTTACAGCGCGCTTTCGGGATGGGCGGATGCCAGGAAAGATCATGGATTGATCGAACAGCGCCAGCAGCAGATTGCCGCCCGCGATCTGCAAAAAGCCAAGGCGGAAGAAATCCTCAATCTGCCGGCCAATCGCGGCACTCGCGACCGCGCCGAGTTTCTCAACGACCTGTTCCTGCGCAAGGCCTTCTCCTGGACGCGGGTATTTGAAGATCTGGAGCGGGTGATGCCGGCCCGGCTGCACGTGGTTTCCATCCATCCCGACAAAGCCGACAGCCAGTTGAAAATCAAACTCGTCGTCGCCGGGGAATCTCGCGACCGCGCGCTCGAGCTGGTGCGCAAGATGGAAAGTTCACAACGCTTCCAGCAGACTCAAATCGAGCAGGAGTCAACCCAGGCGGGACAGACGCCGGGAGACAATGTGCAATTCGATATCAGCGCTTTGTACGTGCCCGATTTCGGCGACACCGACAAGGCAAGCGCTGACAACCCGGATAAGGACAAGACAAACACCGACAGGACGGACAAGGACAAGCCGGTCACAGCCAAGGGCAAGCCGGAAAAGGCTAAGTTGGACAAGAAGGTGACGCACTGATGCGCGAAGTCCTCGATATCCGGAAGAAAGCGAAGATTGCGATTGCGGCCCTGCTGGTGGTGGATATTGCTGCCGTGGTCCTGCTGTTTTCTCCGATGGTCGGATCGGAGCGCTCCCGCCGTGAACAGCTGGACCAGCTCTGGCTGGAACTGCAGCGCAAAACGCACGAGGCAGAGCCGCTCAAAGACGTGGACAAGAAAATAACCCTTGCCAGCCATCAGATTGATGACTTCTACAAGAACCGGCTGCCGGCGCAAGACTCGGCGATTTACGAAGAGCTGGGCAAGGTGGCAAAACAGAACGGCGTTCGCATCGGTCAGATTCGCTCCAAATCGAAGGACGCTGATTCGGTCGGCCTGCGCCCGGTGGAGATCGACGCGGACTTCTCCGGAGATTACCTGCAACTGGTGCGCTTCATCAACGCGCTGGAGCGCGATTCGTTGTTCTTCATTATTAACAGCGTGGAACTGGGTGGCGAGCAGGCAGGTGTGGTTCGCCTGCAGTTGAAGCTGGAAACTTATCAGAAGGCGAGCGGCTAGATGCGGCTGGGAACAGATAACCGCAACAAGACGATAGCGGCCATCGCTCTGATGGTGATCGCTGTCGTGTTTGTAGTAATGCGGCTGATCCCTGATTCCCCGGCAGCAGCGAAATCTCCCGCTCCGATGGTGACGCCGCCGCCCGGGACACGCCGGATCGTCACGGTAAGACCCTCTTCAGGAAAGAAGCCCGCCGTCAACCCCGAGGCGCGGTCGCTTGATCCTACCCTTCGTTATGACTGGCTAAAGGCCAGCGAGGACACTAAGTATGAGGGCGCGGGACGAAACATCTTCCGTGCGCAAATCGACATTCCCAAGCCGATTGCGCCGGTCCATGTGGCAACCGCCCCCGTGATTCCGCAGGGGCCGCCCCCGCCGCCGCCCATCAATCTCAAATTTTTTGGTTTCGCCAACAAGCCGGGCGAGCCGAAAAGGGTCTTTCTCTCTCAAGGGGAGGATGTGTTCATCGCCGGCGAAGGCGACATCGTTGATCGCCGGTACAAGATTCTGCACATCACACCGGTCTCGGTGGAAGTGGAAGATGTGCTGAACAATAACCGGCAGACGATTCCGTTGACACAGGGGTAGGACGGTTGTTGGTCATTGGTCATTGGCCCTTGGTCGTTGGCGTTTGGTGGCTGGGTTCGGACAAACGCCAATGTGCAGCGCCCGGTTCCCGCGATACAAAACCTGGCGTCGTGAAATGCAGCTTATCGCAAGAGCCAACGACCAAGGACCAAGGACCAACGACGATCACATGGCAAGAGCCAGCGACCAACGACCAAGGACCAAAGACGATTCCCGGCGCCGCGATCACCGCCGCCGCTCCGAACGTGGTTACATCCTTCTCATGCTGATGTTGTCCATCACGTTGCTGGCGATTGCAGCTGGCGTCGTGGCTCCAACCATTGCCTTTCGGGTGAAACGCGATCGCGAAGAAGAGATGATCCATCGCGGAGTGCAGTATTCGCGGGCGCTACGCCGCTTTGTGAAAAAAACCGGACGTTACCCGACTCGCATTGAAGAGCTGGAAAACACCAACAATATCCGTTTTCTGCGCAAACGCTACAAGGACCCTGTCACCGGCAAGGACTTCAAATTACTGCACGTGGGAGAGGTGCAACTCGCGAGTTCTCCGGGCGTAGCTTTAGGCGTTGCCGCTAGTTCGATGGGGGGCGCTGCGGCCGCCGGGGGAGCAGGAGCAGCAGCGCTTCTCGGCGCAGCCAGCGGCATGATGGCACAAGCCTCTGCCCAGCAAGCCGCACCGGTCATGCCTCCAACCCCCGACGCGAGTGCAGACGCTGCCGGCGACTCGGGAAAAGACTCTGGACCAGGGGGAGGTCCTTCCAAAGCCGCCTCAAGCCAACCCGGCGGCGGGAGTTCCAGCAGTCCCTTAACCAGCACGGTTTTCGGCGGAGGCCCCATTGTCGGCGTGGCCAGCACCAGCAAAGCGAAGACGATTCGCGAATTCAACCACAAGAATCACTACAACGACTGGCAGTTTATCTACGATCCGACCATGGACCGCGGCGGCCTGATCACCACGCCGGCGCAGCCCGCGCTGCAGTTGGCGGCTCCGCCGGTGCAGCAGAACTCGTCGAGTCCCGGCAACTCTTCGGGGTCGTCGAGTCCGTTTGGCGGGATGCAGAGTTCTCCATCGCCGGCGCAGCCTGCGCAGACGCCGCAACAATAGAAGCCTGTTGATGCATGGGCAAGACGGGCGGGACGCCCGTCCTCCATTTTCCGACTTCTACCTCTGGTTTCTTGCGTCCACGATCCGTTCCACTTCGATCACGCTGATCCATTGGCCGTGGCGGGTTTCGGAGTACACCAGGTTTCCGCCCAGGATCTGAGCTGCCGCCGCCGGGGGTACATCGCGATGATAGTCAAAAAATCTTATCTTCCATTCCTGCCAGGAACGCCAGCGCTCGAGCAGCGGATGCGCCGGCTCATATTTTGTGGAAAACACCAGTGCCACTTCGAAATCCGGACCGGCTCCGGTCGAGTGGAGATCGGCTGCTGACATCAGCTGCTCCGCGGCAAAATGTTCGATGCGTACCACCTGCATCGGGCGCGTAACATAACCCAGATATGGACGCGTCAACTCGTCACTCGCCGGCCATGCCGTGAGGACGCGCGCCATGGGATAGCGCGCTTCCAGAAATTCTTCGGCGCGCTGGTGCAGACGGATGTAGTCGCGGTAAGCCAGGTTGTCTTCCGGAGCAAAACCGTAAGGCGGATTGATAAACCACCCGGAGACGAACAGCAGCGCCACCATCGCGATCACGCCGCGCCACAGCCGAACCCGGCGCCACAGAGTGGACACGCAAACCAAAATCACCAGCGGGACCACCGGCAGCATGTAGCGCGCCAGTTCGGCGCCGCCCACCAGTGCCATGGCCAATACATAGGCCACTATCACCGAGAGCATGGCGAACTGGACGTCCAGCGCGATCCGCGGGCGCTCGCCATCCGGGTCGCGAAGCGGAGGCAGGCACATGGCGAACAGCGTGGCCAGTGTGAGCATCAGCAAGCGAAAGTAACCGAGGAGTTGCCACAGGCGTACCAGCAGGGCGAGAAGGATGCGGAGCGGATTGAGCGTGGCTTGGACATTATAGCGAAAGAACTCGGGATTGCCGAAGACGAAACCGGTGCGCCAGTAATGGAAGCCATACCAGACGGCAAGGGGGACGATGGGAACCAGAAGCCACGTGGGGTTCCAACGCTGGCGCTCGGGCAGTATGTTTCCATCTCTGGCTGGCAACAGGCGCGACAGAACATCCCACGCGAGTAAGGCGAGAGGCGCGAGAACTGCGGTCTCCTTGGTCAGGCTGGCGAGCGAGAACCAGAGGGCCGTCTCCCATCCATGGTCTTTCACGTAGGCGCGCAAGCCCCAGAAGGTGAATCCGGCGGCGGCCAGGTCGAGGTGAACGAGGGAGCTTTGCGCGAAGAACACCGGGTAGATCGCGGTCAACAACGTGGTTGCCACCGCAACTTCGAGGCTAGCCACGGCCCTTGCTAATCGGAAGAGACCGAGCAGGGTGAATGCAGCCGCCAGAAGCATCGCGGTCCGCGTCAATGCCGGGGCGAAACCAGCCACCTTCCACCACATTGCCAGATAGGCCATCACCAGCGGCGGATGAGCGTTCGACATGGTGGAATGCGGAATCAGGCTTCCGGTAAGAAAGAGATCACGGGCTGCCGGAACGTAGTAGCCGGCTTCGTCCCAGAAATATGGCAAGCGTAGCAGGGGCGCGTGCAACGCGAAGACCGCGGCAAAAATCAGGACGAACACGAGCGCGGGATGCGGTCCGCGCGAAGGTTGGTCATTGGGTTTCAAAGCTCGGTCGTGGGACAGTTCGATGCTGCTGTCATCCTGAGTGCAGTCTTTCGTCCCGCGTTGCGGGACGAAAGCAAACGAAGGACCTGTGCATTTCGCGCCGCCCTCAACTGCTGTGTCGGCGAAAATTTCAACCTAAAAAGGGTATCACCAGATATGACAGGATTTGGCGCTGCTATCGTCCCGCAATACACAGGTCCTTCGTCGAAAGTCCTTCGCCCTGCGAAGGACTCCGCTTCCTCAGGATGACAGGGAATACTCCAGTCAGTGCACCGGGCCGGGAGCCATCATACGCGGATCAAGCTTGATCTCGCCGAACGTGCTTTCATAACCAGCCACGTTTTGCTGCAGGATTCCCGACAACGCCTTGGCCTGTTGCGGACTCAGGTAAATGCCCTGGAAATTGTTGACCTCCACCTGGGTCTCGCTCTGCTGCTGCAACGTGCCGAATACGAGGAAGAAATCCCAGACGTTGACCCGCACCTGAACGCTGTTGGCGTAGGTCTCGCGATAGTCGGAGGTGTTGTTCAGTTTGATGTTGGGCTGAGTGGGAATCGACATAGGAAAGTCAGTTTAGCGGGATTGCCGCCGAGAGACAACGCGGAGGGGTTGGTAGCGCCTGCCTCCGGCCGGCCCGATTGGCGGGCGAGACGCCCGCCAGACAGCCGGCGGGACGGCGGCGCTACGCCCTTCACGCTTAATTTGAGCCCAAAATGGGAGGTTCCGGGACCCCTATCCGCCAAATCGCCCGCCCGTAGCGGATTTTGGGACTGCCTGTGGAAAACTTTTCCCTCAATTTTTGCTAGTATTCCCGGGCCACTCTTCGTCGAACCCAATGGTTCTGTCCGAGTCCCCAGCTGGACTCGGGAAATGTTGTTTGCAGTTACCGCCACGGGTTCCGGTTCAACACGTCCCTGCTGCCTCAAGGACGTTGGGGTTAGGTTTTCATCATAAGAAGTAACCAGCGGAGCAGTATACGTGTGCCCTTTTTTCGGGTAGACGGCCGCTAGCTATCGAACTGGCAGGCTGAGCACAAATCTTCAAGCTCAGCAATCAGAAATTTGAAACGCTCCTGGGCCCCGCTGTCCCTCTGGCCAAGAAGGGATTGGTTCGCCATTCCCTATCCCCTATACGAGAGTGAGATTTTTCCATGATGAGGGCGATCGTTTTAGTCTTTGCAACTCTTTTTCTCGCCAACACTACATTGCTTGCCGCGCCGTCATTTGTGCAAGTGAAGTCGGCGACGCCACAAACGCCGAGCGGGTCGGTGGCAGTAACCTATCCACTGGCGCAGACGGCGGGCAACCTGAACGTGGTGGTGGTGGGGTGGAACGACACGACGTCAACGGTAAGCATGGTGAGCGACAGCCTGGGGAACAACTATGTGCTGGCGATTGGACCGACGACTGGGACGGGGTTGCGACAGTCGATCTACTATGCGGCAGGCATCAAGGCGGGCAGTAATACGGTAACGGTAAGGTTTAACCAGGCGGCCGTGTATGTGGATGTCCGGGTCCTGGAGTATAGCGGAGTGGACCCTGCTAATCCGCTGGATGTGAAGGCGGGAGCCGCGGGCAGCGGGACGAGTGCAAGCAGTGGTGCGGCCACGACCACGTCAGCCAACGACTTGATCTTGGGGGCGGGAATGACCATTGCGCGGTTTACAGCGGCGGGAGCGGGATTTGTTTCGCGAATCATAACCAGCCCGGACGCGGACATCGCGGAAGACAAGACGGTCAGCTCTATAGGAAGCTACAGTGCGACAGCGCCAAACAGCTCGGGTAGCTGGGTGATGCAGATGGTGGCCTTCCGCGCCAGTGCATCCAGCGGAGGAGGAGGATCGAGTAATCCCGCGCCGACCGTGAGTGCGATCTCGCCGAATACCGGCACAGCGAATGGCGGCACGGCCGTGACCGTTACGGGTACAGGTTTCCAGTCGGGAGCGGTGGTGACAATCGGCGGCACGGCGGCGACAAGCGTGACCGTGGCGAGCAGCACATCGATTACAGCGAAAACTCCGGCGCACGCCGCAGGAGCGGCCGACGTAGTCGTGAAGAATACGGATAACCAGGCGGGCAGCTTGAGTGGTGGTTACACCTACACTGCAAGCACGGGCGGCGGCGGGTCCGGAGCTCCGGCGGGTGCGACCTTCTACGATGACTTTTCGAAGGGTTCACTCGACACCTCCAAGTGGATCCCCTCCAACTGGGGCGCTCCAGGCGGAGGCTCGTTCGTGCCTTCGTATCTCGACTTCTCCACCGGGATGCTGCGCATCAAACTCACGCAGACGTCCTCGGGCTCGGTCGGCGGCGAGCTGCAATCCAAAAATGCCCTCGGCTTCGGAACCTACGAGTGGATCATGCGCGCTTCTTCGACTTCCAGCACGCCCAACGGATCCGGCTATACCGTCTCCGGCCAGATCAGCTCGGGCTTCATCTATGTGAACAACTCACAGACCGAGATCGACAGCCCGGAGATTGAAGGTCAGAATCCCGGCACGCTGTGGTGGACAAGCTGGATCGGAGTCAACACAAAGCAGTACACCTCTACACAAGCGCCCTTCGCACCTGAGAGCGGCTTCCACTCCTACAAGTGCGTATGGACGAAAACTTCAATCAAGTTCTACGTTGACGGCGCGCTGGTGTCCACCCACACCGGCGTCGTTCCGCAAACCCCGGCGTACGCCATGATCAACCACTGGGGAACCAACAGCAAGGGCTGGGGCGGTCTCGCCACACCCAACATCACGCGCTACATGTTCGTGCGGAGTTTCAGCTTCGTTCCGGCTAACTAGGGCTTCGGGTGCTGCCTCCCACCCTTCGCAAAACACGCGAAGGGTGGGGCACCCGCGGCGGTTTGCTCACGCTTGCTTATCGCCCGCGCGGCGCAATAAAACGATTCCCAACAGGAACGGCATGACAAACGGGATCGCAGGGATTCCGGCGATGAAACCAGGTTGGGTGTACCACGGAGTGGAAAGAGCCGCCGGGTCGGGGTATGACATGCCTCTCATCATCAGGAACAGCAACGCGATGATGCTAACGGCCACATAGGCGCGAGTCGCGCTGCGTCCCAGCCATCCGCTTCGTCCCATGGCGGCCGCGAACGCTGCCGTCGCGAGATAGGTCAGCAGGCACGCCACATCCAGCAAGACGTCAAACACATCAATCAGCGAATTAATCGCGGGAGGCACTTGCCCATCGCGGACCCTCACGATGTAGGCTCCAAGCAGAAGGCTCGTCCAGATGAGATAGGCCGCTCCAGCCAACATCGCGGCGGCGAACCCAAGAGTCGAATAGTGGCGTTCACCGGCTTCGCTAAGCGCCTCCTGAAGAACGATCAGTCCACCCGAGACGGCGATCGAACTGATAAGCAGGACCAGATAGCGCATCACGTTCTCTCTCGGGCTTGCATCCCACGGAGGACCCAAGCCAACCCAGAGGAGCGCAACCAGTGCGAATGGGGTTAGAAGAAGTCCGCCGGCAAGAGCGAGCCCTCGCTTCCCTTCCGCGCCGGCCCTGATGGCGCGTGCGCCAAGTATCCATGCTGCAATCACGATCGCAGCAAACAGCACGCCCCCGACGGTCTGATAAATAGGGGAGACGCGAAGTGCGCGCGGGGCTGCTACCGCGATCGCAAGGACAGGAACCGTGCAAAGGAAGACATAACTGATACGTCGGAACGTGTAGTCCATTCGCAATTTTCCTCTAGCTGCGACTTCCCACTAGTTTGTGTGATAAGCGTTGAGATTTTGGCTGTTTATCGCCGTTTCTTGCTTTCGTCCTGCGTGACTCGTGCCTTCACAATTTTCTTTATGAGTACGATCGGCAGCGGCTTGTCCGTGGGGAAGTGGACAGTTCCCTTGGAGGTGGAGAAGCCCTTCAGTTCGTCCTTGAACTCTTCGATCACCGAGGCAGTGGGGAACAGGCTGCAGTGGTCTGAAAATGCGGCGAACCAGACCAGAATGTTTTTGCGCTTGAATGCCGGGATTCTATAACTAATGGTCTCGGTGGCGTCCGATGGTAGTGCGGACCGAATCGCTGCCCGCATCTTTCTTAGGGTGCCGTTGGCAGGTTCAGGAACCCCGGCGAGGTATTCATCGATGCTTTGAGGACCGCCAGATTTCGCCTTTTTCATGCGGGCCATGTTACGAGAACCGCTACTTCAAGTCCATTGCCTGAGCACATCATTTCAGAGAGTCCTCCGCTATCGGCGATCTGCCTCCCACCCTTCGCAAAACACGCGAAGGATGGGGCACCTGTGATCTTTCAAGAGGTTGTCCATTCGATCGGAACCAGAGAAGCTGATTGTGACGAGCAATCCAGTTTCCGAGGAACGACCGAATGGACATCCACAAGAATGCCCGACTTACGCTTCGCAGTCGAGAGGCTCTGGCCCAAAACGTTAGTCGAACGAGCTCTGACGCTGAAGCGCGGCCGCGGCCGCCTTCAGGTCACCCCCAAGACCGCCGCCAAGTGGGTGCGCCGTTATCGGGCCAGGGCGCAGGCCGGTTTATGCGACCGCTCCTCGCGACCGCATCGCAGTCCGCGCGCAACTTCGCCTGCCGTGGTCGATCGCGTCATCGAGCTGCGCCGTCAGCATACTCCCGGCTATCAGATCGCGCGCGCACCGGCCTCAGTCCGGCCTCCATCAGCCGCATCCTGCGCCGCGTTCGTCTCAGCCGCTGGCGCGATCTGCATCCAGCTCCGCCCGTGGTGCGCTACGAACATCCCGCTCCCGGCGATCTGCTGCATCTCGATATCAAGGGCCTGACCCGCTTTCAGCAGGTCTCTTGGCGCGCCGACGGCCGCCGCCGCGGCCTGCACAAGCATCCCGGATGCGAGGCCCTGCACGTCGCCATCGACGACCACTCCCGCCTGGCCTTCACTCAGATGCTGCCCGATCAGAAGACCGACACCACCATCGCCTTCCTCGCGATGCCCTCGACTTCTTCGCTCGCCACGGCATCCGCGTGCGCGCTCTGCTCACCGACAACGGCAGCAGCTATCGCTCCCACCAGTTCCGCCATGCTTGCCACCAGCTCGGCATCAAACACCGCCGTACCCGCCCCTACACGCCCCGCACCAACGGCAAGGCCGAACGCTTCATCCAGACCGCTCTGCGCGAATGGGCCTACGCCACTCACTGGCACGACTCCGACCAACGCGACCGCACCTCCCTCCCTGGACCCACTACTACAACCTCGCCCGACCCCATGGTAGTCTCAACTACCAGCCGCCCATCAGCCGCGCTGAACCGGGTACAACGTCTTGATCATCTACAGGCACCCCCGGTTGGGTGATGCGCTTTGCTAGATCAACCGGACATGGATGGACAAGCAAAAGGTTGAATGTGTCCCACCGTGTCGGGAATGATACCTTACACAAATCCCAGGAATGCTATTGGTGCAATCGAAGATGGCAATCAACAGGCGCGAGTTCATCGGCAGAATAGCCCAGGCGGGCGGTTACGGTGCCGCCTTCATGACCATGCATTCGCTCGGGCTGCTGGGCATGGTTGAGACCGAGCAGCGGAAGGACTTTCCTCTGCCGCCCTCGACCGGGCGCGGGACGAAAGTGATTATTCTCGGCGCCGGAATTGCCGGGCTGGTCTCCGCCTACGAGATGCGGCGGGCTGGGTTCGATTGCACCGTGCTGGAAGCGCGCGAGCGTCCCGGCGGGCGCAACTGGACCCTTCGGAGGGGATCGAAGCTGGTCTTTACGGATGGCACAACCCAGGACTGTACGTTCGACGAAGGAAACTACTTCAACTGTGGCCCGGCGCGCCTGCCTTCCATACATAAGACCATGCTGGGTTATTGCAACGAGCTGGGCGTGGAACTTGAGGTCGAGGTAAATTCCTCGCGCAGCACGCTGCTGCAGAACGACAACGTCTTTGACGGCAAGCCTATCCGCCAGGCGCAGGCCATCAACGATACTCGCGGCCATGTGGCCGAATTGCTGGCCAAGTGCGTGCAACAGGGCGCGCTCGATCAGGCCTTCACGCAGGACGACCACGCCGTGGTGATGGAATTCCTGAAAACCTATGGTGACCTGGGAAAAAGCTACGAATACAAGGGCTCATCGCGCTCCGGCGACCGGCAACTGCCCGGGGCGGGCGATCAGGTTGAAATCCCTCGCGATCCACTTGCTTTCTCAGAGCTGCTTAAGTCGCAATTTTGCGCGCCCATGCTTTTCGAGGAAAGGATCGACATGCAGGCCACCATGTTTCAACCGGTGGGCGGCATGGACCGCATTCCTTACGCCTTCGCGCGTTCTCTCGGCAAGGTGGTCCGCTACAACTCTCCGGTGACTGAAATCAGAAAGACAACCGACGGCGTCAGGGTGTCATACCGCAAGGGAGAATCCGGCCCGATTGAGTCCATCGAGGCACCCTATTGCATTTGCGCGATGCCGCTCACCATTCTCAAGACCATACCGAATGACTTTGCGCCGCGCGTGAAATCGGCGATGGAGCAGGCCCCTTACGACTCTGCCTACAAAGTAGCGTGGGAGTCGCGGCGCTTCTGGGAGCAGGACGGGAACGAGATTTACGGCGGCATCTCGTTCCTCACCAGCAATCTGATCAATATGGTCTGGTATCCCAGCGCGAAGATCATGTCGAAGCGCGGAGTGCTCGTCTCCGGCTACGCCATGGAGAACTGGGTCGATTTCGGCAAGCTGCCTACATCTGAGGCGAAGATTGCAGCTTCCAAAGCTGCCGTGGAGAAACTGCATCCCGGCAAGAGCAAGGAGCTGGAAAAGCCAATCTATATGTCCTGGGGTAAGGTGCCCTATAGCCTGGGATCGTGGGTGAGTCGCGGACGCGATTTTCCTTTCACTGACGACGCACCTTACTTCAAAGGACCCTATAGAGAATTCATCGTTCCCGACGATCGGATCTACTTTGCCGGAGACCACTGCAGTCATATTATTGGCTGGCAGGAAGGTGCGGCGCTGGCCGCCCAGAGGGCGATCTCGATGATCGCCAGCCGGGTCAGCCAATCCTAATAAAATTCAAATGGAGCTAACCATGCGAAGAACGAAGATGCACCTGACGTTTGTCCTCATGCTGTGCTGGTGCCTGATTGCTGCTGCGCAGAGTGCAGGTGCGCAGAGTAACGTGCGCCACATTCAGGAGGCAGACCGTCCGATTGCCACCGGAGTGTGGGTGGGGGATACGCTGTACCTGAGCGGCCAGCTGGCGTCGCCGATCGCTCCCGCCGACGAGGCCAAAGGAACGGCCGCGGTCTACGGCGACACGGAAGCGCAAACCATGAGCACGCTGACCAAGATAGAGGCATCGCTCAAGAGCGAGGGTCTCACCATGGCCGATGTAGTGATGATGCACGTGTACATGGCTGGCGATCCGGCAAAGGGCGGCAAGCTGGATTTCCCCGCAATGATGGCAGCATACTCGCGCTTTTTCGGAACCAGGGAGCAACCCAACAAACCAGCCCGCAGCACCGTGCAGGTCGCGGCTTTGGTTGCACCGTGGGCCCTGGTCGAGATTGAGGTGATCGCGGCGAAGGCGGCGGGAAAGCCCGCAAAATAACCTCTGCTTCCGAAGTAGTATGGATGCGAATTGTCCGCTTTCGGCTAACGAATTGCCGCTTTGATCATGCTGACCCGTTCCGCCACACTTCCTGGCTCGACTGAGATCAGGTCGAAGCCGAAGTCACGGTAAGTTTCTTCGTGGATCTTCTCGAAGCGCACCGTTTCCTCAAAGCTGATTCGCCGCGCTTCGGTAGGGGTGATGAAGCCAAGATTACGAATAAAGAAGACCCGGGTTTCGTAGATTGCTTCTCTTTTGATGCGCTCCAGCTCGCTGGCAAGAAAGAGTGAAACAGGATGCCCGAGGTAGACTGCCAACGCCGCGGTACACACGGCGCAGCGGTCGTGAAACTGAACCTCATCTGGCTGACCAGACGCTCGAATCTGACGGTCCCTTTGCAGATGAGCGACTTCATCAATGAACGAGGGATGCGTCCAGGGTTCAACCCGTCCCTGGGCTTGCGCGGCGGCGATGACGTCCGTAGCTGCCTCTTCGACTACGCTGAACCCATCGAGTTCTAACTGACGAATGATCGCCGTCTTCCCCGCACCCGGCGCGCCGGTGATGATGAACCTTCTCACGTGGTTTTTTTCATTTCTGACTCAGGGCGCTAGTGCGGCCGCAGGCGTAAGAATACAATCCCGCCGACCGGGTGCTCGCCATAAATTGGCTTCAGGACATCCGGCACGCCATACCAGGTAAATTGTCCACCCAGCGCGGTGGAAAGATGCGGGATGTGCCCGACTTCCCTCTCGTAGCCCGCGGTGTAGGCCTGCACCCGTGCGAAGTATCGTTCGTTGAATCCCGTCGGCTCGGGATTCTCGCCTAGCAGCAGCTCGTTGGTGCGGTCCACGCTTTCGATACGGGTCCAGGCGTAGTTGCGTTCGAGAAAGCGCAAAGTCGACTCCAACAGATAGCTGTTGCCGACGTTCCCACCAGCCACGTCCTGGTTTCTTCCCCAGAGCAGCAGCGATGCCCAGTTCCCTTTTTGCAGCGCGCGGTTGTACTGGATGGATGCGGTCATCCTTCTTACATCTGCGTTAGGGGCGAGCGCCTCCGGGCTGTGCAGCTGGGCGATCGAATATTGCAGGCTCCAGTTCTGCCCGGGATTGGCTGTGACCCGCGCCGACCATGAATCAATCTTCCCGGAATCGATGTTCCAGCGGAATTCGTCGGGCTCGCGTCCGTGAAAGCCGGAGGCCTCGAGCCGGAAACTGCGATACGCGATGCCCGCCGTAACGACGTCCGCCGCAATGTGAGTCGAGTCCTGAAGATGATGTCCCAGCGGCGCGATGGGGTTCTCGGACGCAGATGCCCGGTGCGGATGCGCCGGCGGCCCCATCGCGGGATCACCCATGGGAGCGGCGTACACCGACAACAGCGTACGCTCCCCCACCTTGTAGTCATACAGAGCAGCCAGCTCCATGAAAAACTCATGGGGATGCTGACCGTCCACGATGGGACGGCCAAAAGCGGTTTCACCCTGCTGGAAAAGCTCCGGATAGCGCCGGTCAGAAACAGTGGCCGGTTCGAAGCTGAACATCGTCCTGATGGTCAGCGTGCCGTTGCCCAATTTGCGTTGGGCCATCGGCATCCACCAGTTGGTGGAAAATAGTTTGCCGTGCCCGCGCGGCCCGCTCTGCTGAATGTCACTCAGGAAGGCTTCGCCATGAAACATCAACGTCCAGTTTCCCTTCGTGGTCATGAGCATTCCGAAGGGAGTGGAGTTGGGCTCGGCATCCGTGCCGGAGGCGGCGTGCTGTATCAGGGATTCGATGAGTGAACCTGGCGACATGCTCATCTTGTCTGCGGCAGCCATGCCCGGCATCCCCTGCATAGACTGCGATCCTCCGGACATGTCCATGACAGGGTTGGACGTCTGGCCTGAGGCCCGAAAGCATGGAACCACGAGGCACGCCAGATTCACCAGCGTTATAGGAAGCAGCTTCCGCACCAAAATCTCCTTGGCGTAAAACACAATGCAGATCAGGCCGCGAGGCCCGCAGGAGGAGATTGGCTGGGTTTAGACGCGGAGAGGAATCGTGTGAGGAGGATCAGGCGATAAGACCGCAGTGCTGCCAGGAGCGCTCTCAGCCGAGATCACGATCGGCGATGAGCTTGAACCACCTGGGACGAC
This sequence comes from Terriglobia bacterium, assembly GCA_963813645.1. Lineage (GTDB taxonomy): Bacteria > Acidobacteriota > Terriglobia > Terriglobales > Acidobacteriaceae > JAIQFF01. The sequence goes on along the minus strand of CAWEZS010000005.1, from coordinate 191,955 downwards.
AACCAGAGACGGTTGCGAAGTCAAGGAACTCTGGACGACGGCAGAATTGTGTCCGAGTTGGCAGCACCGGTAGCTCGATGGCACACGCGCCGGATGCATCGCGCCATGCTGGTGACAGCCGGCCGCAGGAGCCGTCTGAGAATGCATGGCGGTGGTCTCTTGCCGGGGCAAAGAAATTGCAGCCAGCCCTAACAAGAGAAACACAGCCAGCAGTTTTGAGCTTCGCTTCGCCATCCTCACCTATTATATGCGCGAGTCGTCGCACGAAGATACGATGCGAGACTGTGGTGGTGTGATTTGAAAATCCCCAAAGAATTGTCACTCCGAAGCGCCGCATTGCCGCGCCAGGAATCTGCTGTTTCGCGGCCGAGCAAGCACATTCCTGGCCGATAGGACCGGCTTCGGAATGACAAGGGATGGGATGGGCTTGTCTTTGGGCAACTGCATCGCCACCAAACACAAGGAAGAATGGTGCATCGGTTAAAATGGGCTCAAGCCGGGATGGCGGAATTGGCAGACGCGTTGGACTTAGGCGCGGGCATATCCGTGGTTCGAACGGTTGCTGGCGGAGTTGGGGTTCGAGCTGTGGATGGGAGATGCGGCGCGCGATCCGGGCCACGGTGGTACGGAGGCAGAAGACGGACCGGCGGGACGCGGAGCACATCCTGCATTTGCTGCTGGAGGAGCGGTTTCCGAAGATCCGGGTGCCGAGCCTGGAGGTGCGCGATGTGCGGCAGTTGCTGGTGCATCGGCACAAACAGGTGCAGACGCGGACCCGGACCAAGAACCAACTGCAGGCGATGGCGCTGAGCCAGGGGGTGCAGAAAAAGTGGAAGCTGTGGACGAAAGTGGGACGGGCGGAGTTGGAGCAGTTGCCGCTGCTGCCGCATGCAGCCGCGCGGCGCCAGCAGTTGCTGGGAGCGCTCGAGCAACTGGAAGGCGAGATCGCGGAGCTGAGCCGGCGGGTGGACGGAAGAAGTAAGAAAGCGACCGGAGGCGGTGCGGTTGACGACGCATCCGGGAGTGGGGCCGGTGACGGCGTTGGCGATGGTGCTGACGGTGGGGCCGGCGGAACGGTTCGGCTCGTGCAAGGATGTGGGCAGCTACTTTGGGCTGATTCCACGAGAAGATTCCAGCGGCGGAAAACAGCGGCTGGGCAGGATCAGCAAACAGGGCAGTTCGTTTCTGCGCTTTTTGCTGGTGGAAGCGGGACAGTCGGCGGTGCGTTACGATCCGCAGCTGAAACGCTTTTATCGCCGCCTGGCGACGCGTAAAAATCGCGGCGTCGCCAAGGTGGCCGTGGCGCGGAAGTTGGCCACGCGGTTGTACCTGATGTTGCGCGAGGAGTGGACGTACGCGCAACTCTGTCAGGCAGTCATGCAGGTGAGCCCGAGTCATTCCGTGGTCGAGCAACAGAAACCGACCGTTTGAGTGGGCAGCCTGCCTCCCGGAAAGAGCCGGGAGTTCGCAGTGAGCAATCATGGGAGCAAGTCCCGAAGAGATGGATGGTGGAACCTGAGGGTTCCACTGCACGATTAAGGATCCAATGCCCAAAAGGCGTGCAGGTTCAAATCCTGTTCCCGGCACCATCGCAAACCCTAAAGGCTTTCGTGATTTCAACCTTGGGAGCTCAATTGTTTCATGTATTTCATGGTCAGGCTATTCCGGTAGCGTCCTGGTGCCTTTCACTTGAAATGTGCCGGCGACTGTCGTTGCGCCCGTGTTCGGCTGACCTCCCCCGATAGACACCGAATACGTCCCTTTCGCGATGATGGGCTGGCCGGCTGCGGTCACCATGCTCAAGTCGCGTTCCTTCAACTCGAAGCTTACTCTTTGCGATTCGCCTGGCTTTAAGTGAACTCGCCTAAAGCCGCGGAGGGCGCGCATTGGCGCCCCCGCCACGTTCGGAAAACTCAAATAGAGCTGGACGACCTCGTCTCCCTCGCGCTCGCCGGTATTCGTGACGGTTACCTCTGTGGTGAGTGGATCGCCGGCCTTGAGTGCCTTCCGCGGAAGCATCAGGCCGCTGTAGGAAAATTTCGTGTAACTCAAGCCATGCCCGAACGGATACAGCGGCTTGCCTTCGAAATAGCGGTAAGTCCGCCCTTTCATTGCGTAATCTTCAAACGGCGGGAGTTGACCGATACCTGTATAGAACGTAACCGGCAGGCGTCCGGCGGGATTGTTCTTTCCCGAGAGTGTTTCCGCGACCGCCGCACCGCCTTCCTCGCCTGCATACCACGATTCCAGAATCGCGTTCACGTGTTCTTGTGCCCAGTTCACCGCCAGCGCGCTTCCATTGGCGAGGACGAGCACCACAGGCTTTCCTGCGGCCGCCAAGGCTTCGAGCAACTCCTGCTCTGGCTTGGGCAGATCAATGCTGGTGCGATCGCCGCCTTTAAATCCTTCCTCGCTCACCGGCATCTCTTCGCCTTCGAGTTCGCTGGTGATTCCCATCACGGCGACCACCACATCCGCGTTCTTCCCCGCTTCAATGGCTGTGGGACTCGGCTTCGGATCGTACTTCGACCAGATCAACTGCGCCTGCACCGGACCGGCCTTGGTCAAGCGATATAGAACTCGGATGGCGGTCTTCTTTCCCTGCTCCAGATAAACATGCGCCATCTTGGTTTGCGGCCCCTCGTTGTTCAGGTACTGCATGGCAAGCGGTTTCCCGCCGATCAGGACCATGGCGAAATTGCCGGTGCCTCGTACGCCGATGCTGTACTCGCCGCTTTCGTTTACTGAGAGAAATCCGTCCCACTCGACCGACAGCGGATAAGTGTTCGCAGCCTCTTGAGGAATGTCCCGCGACTTCAAATCAATCATTCCGCTGGTGCGCGTCGCCAATACCGCACCCTGGCCTGGATCGACTCCCGAAGAGAACTTGGCGGTGAGCCCTGGCTGGCCTTCCGCGGTGCTCAACGCAGACGAGGGCACCAGTTCTCCATCGGTTCGCAGGAACTGAGTCCCGGCAACAAAATTGATTTGCGCTTCCGGGAACTCCGCTTTCAGGCCGTCGAGAACGGAGACAATATGGGTCGGACTTCCGCTGTAATTGCCCAGCAGATATTTTGTTTGATCGGCCAGCGGACCCACCAGGGCGATATTGAGTTTGCCCTGCTTCAACGGCAGGGTCCCATCGTTCTTGAGCAGCACCATGGACTTGTTTGCAATCGTTCGCGCCAGCGCCCGGTGCTCCCGGCTGTCCAGTTCTTTTGGATCAATCTTGGAGTACGGAACCATCTCCGGCGGATCGAACATGCCCAGCTTCATCCGCGCTGTAAACAAGCGGATGAGCGCGGTATCGATCTCGCTTTCCTTTAAGAATCCCTGCTTATACGCGTCGTAATATGGGCGGTAATCATGATCGTCCTTCACTTTGGCGAAGTCGATACACTCGTTGTCCATTCCCCGCTGAATGGCCAGGGCAGACGCCTCGGGCTGGGTCTTGGTGAAATGATGGTCGCGGAAGATGTTGACGACAGCATCGCAATCCGACACCACATAGCCCTGGAATTTCCACTTGTTGCGCAACTGGTCTTGCAGCAGGAATTCATTTACGCACGCCGGCTGGCCGTTGATGCTGTTGTAAGCGCACATCACCGAGCCGGCCCTGGCTTCGGTCACGGTCGCGCGAAATGCCGGAAGATAGGTGTCGAGCTCATCGTGTTTGCTTACGGCGACATCTGCCTTGTGGCGCGTCGATTCAGGCCCGCTGTGCACGGCATAGTGCTTGGGCGTGGAAATCACGCGATAGTACTTGGGATCGTCGCCCTGCATGCCCGTAACGAACGCCACGCCCATGCGTCCCGCCAGAAAGGGATCCTCACCGTAAGTCTCCTGACCGCGTCCCCAGCGAGGATCGCGGAAGATATTAATGTTCGGCGCCCAGAAATCGAGACCCTGGAAAATATCGCTGTGGCCGTCCTTCATTCCCTCAACGTACTTGATTCGCGCCTCAATACTGGTCGCGATGGCCATCTGGTGAATGACATCGGTATCAAATGTCGCTGCCAGGCCAACCGGCTCCGGAAACGTGGTGATCCCGTCATTGTTCGCAACTCCGTGCAGCGCCTCGCTCCACCAGTCGTAGTCCGGCACATTCAGCCGGGGAATGGCACGTGACTGGTTCACCAGTTGCGAGACCTTTTCTTCCGGCGTCATGCGGTGGACCAAATCGGCGGCCCGTTGCCCGGCGGACAATGAAGTATTCAGGTATGCGGGCTTTTCGGAATCTTGTGCGTTGAGACCATTGAGGACAAACACAGGTACAAAGAAGACGAGCAGACGGAAGTTAACAGAACGCATCGCATCTCCGGATTCGAATTGAGTCTTAGGGAAATGGTATATGAAAGCGCGTCATCCCGGGCCGGGCGCATATATTCGCATCCCGCACATTGGCAGAGGCCCTCTGGTCCAACGTCACCGGACACCGCGATTCGCTAAACGATCTGGAACGGCCGCACGAAAAATGGAATGTCCTGGAACTGGTGGTTGATCACGACCGGGTTATGTATTTTGTAGACGGAAAGACTCGCCATCCTCGGAACGAACAAACACCACAAAGTGCAAAATCCTCTTTCAATGCGAAGGGTCGGAGGGTATTTCCGCAAAATGTCCAGATGCGTTGGTTGGCCTCTGTCGACCCTGACACGGCACAACTACGGTGTGACCGCTACGATTGAATGCAACGCTACTTGGACCGTACGACCCCTTTCTGAATCAACCAATCCACGGATTCCCCGACGGCTTGTATTGAGGTATAACGGGGCTCATACCCGAGCAGGTTTCGAGCCTTCTGGATGCTGCAGTTCGGCGAGTGGGATATATGATCCCACGTCGCTCTGGCATCATTTTCCGTAACTCCCTTGCGCCATTCCTCCCACGGCAGGAACCTCATGCGGGCTGGTCTGCCAAAGTACTGCGCCATGCGTTCGGTGTAACCTCGCAGTGTCAGCGCCGCTGGAGATACGACGTGAAAGGACTCACCCACTGCAACGTTGCGCCCCTCCATCGCTCTCATAAAAGCCTGCGCCACATCATCGACGTGGACGTGATGCACCGTCTCCAGTCCCAGATTCGGAAGGCATATCTCGCCGCCCTGCATTAGCGTCGAAAATACCTCCGGGTTGAAATTCCCAGTCGGATTGATAGGAGCCCAGCCAGCTCCGACCAGGTGTCCCGGATGCAGAATCGTGACAGGGAATCGCTCCTCTCTTGCCTGTTGAAGAAGATAGGCTTCGATTGCGGCCTTTCGGATTCCATACTCGCCAAACGGCTTGCGTGGCTCTTCCTCGGTGGTCGGCACCTCAATGCTGGGTCCATGCACCCATATGGTTCCGCAGTGCAACAGATGTACGATCCTACCTCGAAGGGTTTCCACCAGCTCTTTGGCACTCTCAAGCCGGTAGCAGGTCAGGTCGATAACGACCTCGGCATCCAAGCTCGCGATGCGCTCGCCAAAAGTCCCGGCATTCTCTTCCGCAATCCGGTCAAGCTCTAAACGAGTAACGGCTTTCCACGCGCGATGTACCTGATAAGGCTGCTTCATGCCGCGGCTGACGCAGGTGAGCGCGTGCCCAGCTTCCACGAGCCGGGGTGTCAGAAAGCTTCCAATGTGACCTGTCCCACCAATAATGACTACTCGCATGTGGTGATCGACCCTGATGCCGAGCGCCCTGGCCTTGGCATCCATAAATTTTCGCATAGAACCAAAGCAAGCTCACCTGCTCGCACATGCAGGGACTCATCGTCTCTGATGATGGACTCTCTCAGCCGCATTCGACTTTAGGTTGTGAACTGGATCGAACGACAAACGGCTCCACTTGGATCGGTTGTGCGTATAATAGCTAGCCGCCAGCACAGCAAAACGGAAATCCTGATGAGGTTGGACAGCATGGCCAGAGTTCTTGTAATCACGGGCGATGGCGGTGAGTCGTATGAAGCGCTTTATGCGATTCACCGGTTTCGGGAGGAGGGCTGGAAGGCCGTGGTTGCGGCTCCGACACGCCGGTTGCTGCATCTTGTGATGCACGACTTCAAGCCGGGATGGGACACCTACATCGAAAGAGAGGGTTATGGGCTCGAGGCAGATCTGGCATTCGATCAGGTAAGAGCCGAGGACTATGACGCAGTGCTCATTCTTGGCGGCAGGGCGCCCGAGTACTTGCGGAACAATGTCTGCCTGTTGGATATGGTCCGGGCTTTCGATCGAGCGGAGAAGTGGATCTTCGCCATCTGCCATGGCATTCAAGTGCTGGCTGCTGCAGGACTAATCAGCGGCAAACGTGTGACCTGCTACGAACATGTGCGCCTGGAAGCGGAGCAGGCCGGAGCGATGTATGTCACCGACGAAGCGGTGTGCGACGGCCGGATCGTGACGGCACAGACTTGGCAGTCACACCCGCAATTCTACCGTGAGATCTTCGCGCGCGTTTCTGGCAAATCCGACGTGGCTGGATCCTGAAGTCGAGGCAGCTACCGGCTACATCTCGTTGGGGCGTGGGGTTTGAAGCCCGCCCAGACTCTTTTTACCCCTCTCCGTGTCTGAGAACACAGGCTTTTCCCCTGATTTGAGCCCCATTTGAGCCCCAGACCTGCTCCAGACCGCCTTCCTCAACCGGCTGAGCAAGTCTGAGCCCCAGATCGCGGCCCCGGCGCTGGCCGCATGCCTCCAGTACGCCGTTGGGCCGAACCCGGCGCGCAGGTAACCAGCTCGGGGGTGACTTCGGTGTGCCCCAGACCCGTTTCAAAACACAGCAATTGATTGCCCTGAACCTAGGAAGACGCTCAGACATTTCTCCCATTTGCTTAGCGACATTGTGGAACTCTGTTTGACAGACTTTCAAACTTCTAAGAGAAAATTGTTTCGCGTGGCGTTTCTCGGAGATAAGTGGCCCACGATCGATTTTTATGCAGAGTTGCGCGCTGTGAGAAAAAACACACGATACTTCTTGGCACAAGTGCAAGCAACTACGCGGGACTTTTCGCAACTTAACCTAAGTATTGGTTCCAAGAAAATCGATATAGCGCGTCTCCTCCGCATCCCCGGGCCAAACTATGTCTTTGGTGTTCATGAACCGGATGATGAATCCGCGCAATAGCCCCGTCACTTGGGCGGGCGTTTTAGGGTTGGACTGCGTTCAGGCCCAGGTAAACCGCGTAACCTGCGATCACCAGGATCATCGCTCCCGAAACCGCGCCCAGCATTTTCACCACAGGAGTGATTTTGTTCACCTTGGCCATGAGTTCCATCTGATCCTTGGCCATGGCGGAGGCGGAGTCGTCAAGGAAGAGTTGATCGTCCTCCTGCATGGTAAGGGTACTGCGGTAGATGAGAAGGATAATCAGAACGACGGTGAGCGCGCCCCACACGATCAGCAGCCAGAACAATCCCGGAGTCATAGATCACCTCGGTACTGATGTCGAGCCGGTCCCGAAGGCTGTTGCAGATAAATTGTGGTTGTGGCCCCCACAACCCAGCTTTCGGACAAGGGCCCCAACGCGGAATTATAGACCTGTTGGCAAGGTCCGGCGGGGTGTTTTTGGTGTGCACCCCCGGAGTGGGTACGGCCATCTAATAGGTTAGCAAACGGTTATTCGGAACCATCCTGAAAACCTGTCTTCGGCCGACTTTGAACGTGCGCTGGCGCGGAGCTTTGCTATAATGATTAACGAGTCCTTTCAAGGAGATACCAATGGCAACGACAACGACCCCTGAAGTTAAGCCGGCAGAGACGACGAAGAAGGCACCGATCAGCCTGACCGCCAGCGCCATTGCCAAGGTCAAAGAGACCATGGCGCAACAGAACCCTGTCCCGACCGGCCTGCGCGTAGGCGTGGTGGGCGGGGGCTGCTCTGGTTTCTCCTATTCCATGCAGTTCGAAAACGGCGCCGGCATGATGGACAAAGTGTTCGACATGGACGGCTTGAAGGTGTATGTCGACGCGACTTCCGTGATGTACCTGAACGGCTGCATCGTGGATTACGTCGAGACCCTCGAAGGCGCGGGCTTCAAGTTCGAGAACCCGAACGTGAAGAGCACCTGCGGCTGCGGATCGTCTTTCAGCGTATAAATCTTTGGATTTGCAGAAGCCTCGCCGCCAGGCGGCGAGGCTTTTGTTTTTGTAGCGCCGGCCTTCGGCCGGCCCGATGGGCGGGCCTTGCCCGCCAAGTCTTAGAAGCATAAGCGGAGGGCGAGACGCCCTCCGGACAGCCGGCAGCCTGCCCTGAGCGAAGTCGAAGGGCCGGCGCTACAAAGTTCTCATCAGGTGGCAGGAGTGAGTTTTTATCACCAGCCACACTTCTCTCCCCGGTTGCAGCTGCAGGGAATCGCGTGCCGCCAGCGTGAGGTGGACTTCCATCTCGACCCCACAATTCACTTTTGCCACCACGATCACGTCGCGTTGCACCAGTGAAACAACTCGCCCAGGAATGATGTTGCGGGCGCTCAGGCCAACCGGTGGAAGCGAAGCCAGCAAAATATCGCCTGCCCGGATTCCGACTCGCACTCTTGAACCCACACCCGCCCGCACCAGCGGCGTTTCAATCTCAACTCTGGTATCGGACAGCCGGCACACCATAGTGCCGCGTTCCTCGTGCGCAGCTGTCACCGTGGCATCGAAAATGTTTTCGAAGCCGGCGAGTTGCGCCACAGTCTCCATACGTGGAGCGCTCATCACCGCATGCGGCGTCCCGTGCGCAACTGGCCGGCCATTTTCCAGCACGATTACCCGCTCGCCCAGCGCGAAAACTTCTTCCCGGCTGTGGGTGACGTAAACGATCGGCACAAGATGCTCCTGATTCCAGGATCGCAGATCGTCCACAATCTTCGACTTGGTTGCGGCGTCCAGCGCCGCGAGCGGTTCGTCCAGCAAGAGGATCGCCGGGTCAATCACGAGGGCGCGCGCCAGAGCGACTCTCTGACGTTCTCCGCCGGAAATCTGTCCGGGCCGGCGCGAGCTCAGATGGGCGATGCGGAACGATTCCAGTATGACCGCGCTGCGCTGCTTGCGCTGTTCGCGCGGAAGCCGGGAGAGACCATACTCGACATTGCCCTGGACTGTCAGGTGCGGAAACAGAGCCAGGTCCTGGAAAACATAGCCCACTCTTCGAAGCTGAGGAGGAAGGTCAATTCCAAGCGCACTGTCGAAGACGATTCGCTCGCGGGTTGCAATTCGGCCTTCGTCCGGTCGAACCAGGCCAGCGATGCAATCGAGTGTCGTGGTCTTCCCTGCCCCTGAGGGACCAAACAGGATGGTAATTCCCGCTGGAAGAGCAAGGGCCAGGTCGAGTTCGAAATCCCTTCCCAAGGGCTTACGAATTCGTACGGAGACTTCTTTAATATCCGCCGTCGGGGGTCGCAAAGATTCCATGGCGCTGGCTCACTCAAAGTCGTTAACCACGACGGACACCAAGGACCACGAAGAAACTCTCACTCCGGGCGTGTTCTTCCTTCGTGTATCTTCGCGTCCTTCGTGGTTCATGCTTTTTACTTCCACATCCACACCCGCCGGTTCAGCCCGTACACGACCGCCAGCGTCAAAAACGAAATGGCCAGCAGCACCAACGCTGAAGCATTCGCTCCGGCGTAGTCCACAGCCTGCACCTTGTCGTAAATATCAATCGAGACGGTTCGCGTGACCCCGGGGATGTTGCCGCCGACCATCAGCACTACGCCAAACTCACCCATAGTGTGGGCGAAGCTGAGAGCCACTCCGGTCACTACGCCGGAAACTGACAAAGGCAAAATTACGCGAAAGAAAGTTCTGAGCCGGGACGCTCCCAGCGTCTGCGAAGCCGCCACCAGCCGGGAATCCACAGCCGCGAATGACGCCGCAAAGGGCTGCACCGCGAAGGGAAAGCTGTACAGGATGGAGCCAATCAGCAGGCCTTCGAAGGTAAACGCCAGAGTGTGCCCGGTAAGGGCTTCCCAGCCGCGCCCCAGCGGGCTGTGGGGCCCGAGCGCGACCAGGACATAGAAACCCAGCACGGTCGGAGGCAACACGATGGGCAACGCAAACACTGCTTCTGCGAGAAACTTCCAGCGCCAGCGGGAGTAGGTGATCCAGCACGCCACCGGAAGTCCGATCACCAGCAGTATCGCGGCAACCAGGGCCGACAGCCGGATGGTTAGCCAGAACGCCTGCCAATCCATGAGCAATTTCCTTTCAACGCTTCAAGCGATAGCGCGAGAAGTGGGCGTCTACAGCCCCACGAAATTGGTTGCCTAAGCTAAGAATACTTTCATCTTCAGGTTGCACTCATCTCAGTAAACTCTTGTAAAATCCCGGCCGCTCCGACACATCTGTTTCGCAAGATGTACCATCCATGATGGTGGGGCTTGCGGCCGAAAACAGGAAGCTAGAGATTCTATCCGCAACCCCGGCTCTCGTTCGGGGTTTATATGACTGGGGCCTGCAACTCAGAATACAAGCAAGACGCTGCGGATCCTTAAAGTGAGGATGTCGTGAACCTATTGAAACGTCATTGGCTGATAGCAAGTCTGGTCGTCATTGCCCTTGCTGTCTTCGCCGCCTTTCGATTCAAAGGCAGCGAGCAGCCAAAGTATTTCACGACCAGAGTGGATCGCGGAAACATCAGCCAGGTGGTGGAGGCTACCGGCACCATCAACGCTGTGACCACGGTGCAGGTTGGTTCGCAGGTTTCGGGCACGATTTCGAGGCTAAACGCTGATTTCAACTCACGGGTAAAAAAAGGACAGGTGGTAGCGCAGATCGATCCTTCGTTGTTCCAGGGTTCGTTGCTGCAGGCCCAGGCGGATCTGGCGAATGCCAAGGCGAATGTGGTGGCATCCCAGGCCAATCTGGAAAAAGCGCAGGCCAGCGCGCTGCAGGCGCGAGCCGACTATGAGCGTACCGCGGGACTGGCCAAAGAAGGCGTGATGAGCCAGCAGCAGCTCGACCTGGCGAAATCCACCGCCGATTCAGATGATGCCGCGGTGGCCGCGGCCAGGGCGACCATCACCCAGGCAATCGCGCAGGTGCAGCAGAAACAGGCAGCGGTGACGGTGGCGCAGACCAATCTCGATTACACAACCATTCATGCGCCCATCGACGGCACGGTAATTGCCCGCAGCGTGGATGTCGGCCAGACCGTAGCGGCGTCGCTGCAGGCGCCGACGTTGTTCACCATCGCGCAGGACCTTACAAAGATGCAGGTCTACGCCAGCACTGACGAGTCCGACGTAGGCGTGATCCATACCGGGCAGATCGTCAGCTTCAAAGTGGATGCATTTCCCAAAGACACATTCACCGGCCGCGTGTCACAGGTGCGTTTGAACGCGACCACGGTGCAGAATGTAGTGACTTACAACACGATCATCGACTTCGATAACCCTGACCTCAAACTGTTTCCCGGGATGACTGCCTACATCACGATTCCGGTAGCTAACGCACAGAATACCTTGCGCGTCCCCAATGGGGCACTGCGGTACAAGCCGGATATGACGGCCGACCAGCTGCGCGCGCTCTACAAACAATATGGATTGATTTCGGGCCAGGCTGCGGGAGCGCAGTCAGCCAGCGGTCAGGCATCTGGAGGTACCGGGGCCGACGTCAAACAACAGCGCTCGCACGGGCAAGGCAGCCAGGGTGGCGGGGCCGACAGCGGGCCGCAGCGTACTCCGCGCGTGGACGTAGCGGTCGTCTGGAAACTGCGTCCTGATAAGACTCTGGAGCCGGTGAGGATTCGCACCGGCATCACCGACCACACCGTCACCGAAGTCGCGCAGGTGCTGAATGGTCAACTGAACGAAGGAGACGAATTGATCACCGGCGGCGTGGCCGGCAGCTCGGCCGCCACTCGAGCACCGGGCTTGGGAGGAACGACGCCTAGAGGAAGATAGACTTTGCCAATAGATGCAGGGCAGGAGGCCCGGCCTCCAGAAGACGGCGAGAACAAAGCGATGGCGACCATTCCACAATCCGCAGTGAAGACGCCCGGCGTCGCCGGAGACCGCGGACTCATCCAGATCGAAGACGTACATAAGTACTACGATCTGGGTGAAACCAGGGTGCACGCGTTGCGCGGCGTTAACCTTCGTATCGAGCGGGGCGAGTTTGTCGCCATCATGGGCGCTAGCGGCAGCGGCAAATCCACATTCATGAATATTCTGGGCTGCCTGGACAAGCCCACCACCGGCCGCTACCTGCTCGAGGGCATCGCGGTCTCTGAACTGACGAAGAAGGAGCTGGCCACCATCCGCAACCGCAAGATCGGTTTCGTCTTTCAGGGATTCAACCTGCTTTCGCGCACCACTGCCCTGGAAAATGTCGAACTGCCTACCCTCTATGCCCAGATCAGCAAAGAGGAAGGACGCAAGCGGGCCCGCGAAGCCCTTCAACTGGTGGGCTTGGGAGACCGCATGGAGCACTTCCCTTCCCAGCTTTCCGGAGGCCAGCAGCAACGGGTTGCGATTGCGCGCGGACTGGTCAATCACCCGTCCATCCTGCTGGCTGACGAGCCCACCGGAAATCTGGATAGCCGGACTTCCGTCGAAATTCTCGAAGTGTTTCAAAAGCTGAATGACGATGGGCTGACGGTGGTGATGGTCACCCACGAGCCCGACATCGCAGAATTTGCCAAGCGCGGCATTCACTTTCGTGACGGCACCATCCGAAGGGATGAGCCAGTGAAGAACCGGCCAGTGGCGGCCGAGGTCCTAAAAAACATGCCGGAGCTGGAGGATTGATGCGGCCCACATCGGCACTGAACATCCCATTGGTTCAGGCGTCACAGCCTGCGCCGGAACGAACTTGTAGGATTTGCGTCGAGAGGTTCGTCATGGAAATTCAGGAAGCCTTACGAATTATGCGGGCGCTGGCGGATGGATTGAATCCCGGGACCGGCGAGGCACTCCTGGCCGATGCGGTGTACCAGGACGCACCCGTCGTGCGAGCTTTTCACCGTGCCATAGCTGCGTTGGAATATGTACAGGAACGCGAGCGTTCCCGCAAGACGCCACCAGCCAACGCCGGGAAGTCGTGGTCGCGGGCGGAAGATCAGCAGGTTTGCGAGGAGCTGCGCCGGGGAATTGATTTTCACCAGATTGCCAGGACACACAATCGAACCATCGGTTCGATGGTCGCGCGCCTGGTGAAGCTGGGCAAGATGGGGCCGAATACGCCACTGGGATTGTTCGACCCAAAAGTGGCGTAGCCGGGCGCTGAGAGAGGCACTATGGACTTACTGGCTATCATTCGCATCGCCATGCGGGCCCTGGCCCGCAACAAGTTGCGCTCCATGCTCACCATGCTGGGCATCATCATTGGAGTGGGAGCGGTGATCGCCATGGTCAGCGTAGGCCAGGGGGCGCAATTACAAGCCCAGCAGCAGATCGCGGCCATGGGATCCAACATGTTGTTTGTCCAGTCCGGCACGGTAACTAAGGGCGGAATGCGCATGGGCTGGGGCGCCACCAAGACGCTGGTCTACGACGACATGGTGGCGATCCTGCGCGAGTGCCCGTCGGTCTCGGCTGCCGCTCCCGGCAGCCAGGCATCCGCCCAGGTTGTCTTCGGCAATGACAACTGGGCCACCAACATCAACGGCACCGAGCCGCAGTATTTCGACATCCGAAGCTGGCCCTTTGCCGAGGGCACATCGTTCACGCAGGATGACGTGAGCACCGCCGCGAACGTCGCCGTCATCGGCGAGACGGTGCGCAAGAACCTGTTTGGAGCGACCGATCCCGTCGGCCAGACGGTCCGCATCAACAATCTGTCATTCAAAGTGGTTGGGCTGCTGACTCCGAAGGGTACTTCGGCAGCCATGGGGCAAGACCAGGACGATGTCATCCTGGTTCCCATTACTACTCTGCAAAAGAAAATCACTGGGCAGGATTGGCTACGCTGGATCATGGTTTCCGCCCTCTCGAAGGACGCCAGCTACACGGCGCAGCAGCAGGTCACGTCGCTCTTGCGCGACCGCCACCGCATTCGCAGCGGACAGGACGACGACTTTTTCGTACGCAACCTGGCTGACGTGGCTGACCTGGCCGACCAGAATGCGCGCCTGTTCACCATACTGCTGGCCTCGATCGCCAGCATTTCCCTGCTGGTCGGCGGCATCGGCATCATGAATATCATGCTGGTATCGGTGACCGAGCGCACCCGCGAGATCGGCATCCGTATGGCGATCGGCGCCACCGAGCAGGATGTCCAGCAGCAATTCCTGATTGAAGCCGTCGTGCTCAGCGTGGTTGGCGGCGCCATCGGAATCCTGTCCGGCATGGGCGCTTCTTACCTGATCACACAAACTTTGGGATGGCCAGTGCTGGTTTCACCCACCGCGATTTTCGCTGCAGTACTGTTTTCCATGGCAGTCGGAATTTTCTTCGGCTTCTACCCCGCCCGCAAGGCAGCCCGGCTCGATCCGATTGACGCCCTGCGGTACGAGTAGCGGGCGGCGGGCGTCAGACGTCAGATGTCGTGCTTCGGGCTCGACGGCGCGGTTCTATCCGTAATTGGGTTTCGGCATTCCCGCCCCAAGAAGCCGATCGTGAGACTGACCCCTATGACCATAGAGGCGTAAAAAGGCAGCAATGCGTATCCACCGGTAGGCACAAAGAATCCGACGATATTAATGGCCAGAGTGACGCAGGTGATGGTAAGCGGCAGATACCTGTTGCGCCGAAAAATGCCATAAACCTTTGAGAATGCCGCCACGAAACCAGTGGCTCCAAAAGTGAGAAATGCGTATATCGCCAGCGCTGCATCGCCCCATTCTGTCTGTCTGTCATGAGCCAGGTAATCGTGAATTGCTTGCGAGGCGAATACTCCCAGCAGAGCCAAGATCAGTCCTGAAACCAACCCGGTTGCGGTGGCCGCGATTAGCCACTGCCACCAAGGGCGTTCGCGAGCAGTCTCCAACCACTTTTTCACGATTTTCGCTCGCCCTTTACAGCAGTGAAATAAACATCGAAGACCAGTAGGCTGCGGCGCATGGGGAAGTCTAACCGCGTCTGAAACCGGTGATCCAGTTACTTTCGCGTATTCCGGTGGTACGCGCAATACCGCGTCCGGCAAGTTTCCGATCCCGGAGTTCTGACGCCTCAGATGTGACGTTCGACGTCTGAGATGGTCTGACGTTCTGTGCCGGGTTGGCATCCGCACAAGACACGGACATTCGCACGACCACCAACCAGCCACGTCAGCGTGAGCTGTGGTTCAGTCACGGGCGCGCGATTCCGGGCCAGCCGGCGGTCGGGCGCATCGGCAGAAACTGGAGTTGCGGGCATTGCAAAGCGCCGTGCCGCGCTCCGCCATCATGAGTGCCTTTCCGCGGGTCACCCCCGGCACCGTTTGGACGCCGCTGGGGCCTGCGCCCCTGGCCTCCGACGCGAGTGGACTCGGGGTGCAGGATTACGGCCTGGTCGCGGGCCGTGCCACCGCCATAGCCATTGATCCCGCTGACAGCAGCGGGAACACTGTCTATGTCGGCGTGGCTTATGGCGGCGTCTGGAAGTCCACGAATGCCGGGCCAGCTAGCGCCAATCCTTCAATGGTTACTTGGACTCCTCTCAGCGACGACCAGGCGACTCTCGCGGTGGGAGCAATCGCTATCCAGCCTCAACACGCGAATCCGGACGCCTCCCGGAGCGTCATCCTGGTGGGCACGGGAGAGACCAACAATTCCAGCGATTCCTACTACGGCATGGGCATCCTGCGCTCGGACAATGCGGGCGATACCTGGACCCTGATTTCGCAGGACAGCACCGGTAATCGATCACTTGCCGGCCTGGGCTTCAGCAAGATCGCTTTCAGCACCGCGAATCCTAGCCTGGTTGTCGCGGCCGCTGCCGGCGCTACCCAGGGAGTGGTCGAGGGCAAAGAGGATCCGGTCAGCGCAAATCGCGGGCTCTACTACTCCAACGACAGCGGACAGTCGTGGAACTACGCGACTGTGAAAGATGCAGGCTTGGTCATTGATCCCAGTTCGGCGACGTCGGTGGTTTACAACGCGATGGCTGGACAGTTTTTCGCCGCGATCCAGTGGCATGGAATTTATTCGTCGAGTGACGGCGCCAGATGGAGCCGCCTGAATAGCCAGCCCGGCGGCCTAAGTCCGGTGTTGTGCCCTGCGACCCCGTCGACATCAAGCTGCCTGCTGTATCGCGGAGAGCTTGCCGTCGTGCCCGGCCGCAATGAGATGTATTTCTGGTACGTGGACGGAACCAACAACGACCAGAAAATCTGGCAGACGAAAAACGGCGGCGGCGCCTGGACCGAACTTAATGACCACAACGTCACCGATTGCGGCGATACGTTCGGCTGCGGAACCGAACAGGGGACTTTCAACCTGGAACTGGCCGCGGTTCCCAATGGAGAGGTGACCGACCTGTATGCCGGGGCGGTAAATTTATACAAATGCCGAATTACAACCGCGTCCGCCTTTTGCAATGGTAGAGGCGCCGACACATTCCTCAATCTGACGCATGCTTACGGATGCCCGCCCAGCTTGGGATCGATTGCGCACGTGCATCCCAACCAGCATGCGATGTCATTCCTCCAGATCAACAGCAACCATCAGGTCGTAATGTATTTTGCCAACGATGGCGGAATTTATCGAGCCCTGGATGGCTACACCGGGCTGATCACTGGCACCTGCGGCGGCAGCAACCAGTTCGATAGTCTGAACGACAACCTGGGCTCCATCACCCAGTTGGTTTCGTTTTCGCAGCATCCCACAGACCCGAACACGATTCTCGCCGGGGCGCAAGACAACGGCTCGCCCGCGACCAGCAGCTCACAGGGCAATATGAGTTGGGCGAACGTGAACTCGGGCGAGGGCGGCTACAACGAAATCAATCCAGGCGTCCCCAATCAATGGTTTACCTCCAACACGGGCGTGAGCATCCAGCGCTGCGCTTTTGGAGTGAACTGCCGGGCGCAGGATTTCAACATCGGCTCGGTGGTCTCGACCACCACGGTGGGCGGCGACGGCGCCGGCTTGTTTACGCCGTTCATCCTCGACCCGCAAAATTCCGGGGAGCTATTAGTCGGCACTTGCCGCATGTGGCGGGGCGCTACGGACGGCACCGGCTTTTCTCTGCTCACCGACAACCTCGAAACCGGCGGCACTGAAACCTGCACTGGCGGAGAGGTAAACCTGGTGCGGGCCATTGCAGCCGGAGGCCCCACGGACCCCAACGGATCTTCTAACGTAATGTATGCAGGAACGGACGGCCTCGGCCCTTTGGCCCCAGGAGGCCGTATCTGGGTGGCCACAAACGTCAGCGGCGGTCCGGCAGCGTGGGTGGATCGCACGGGCGGGACGAATCCGTCCGGGTTTCCGGTCTCAGGCATCGCGATTGATAAATCCGACACCACCGGCAGGACTGCCTACGTGACCATCATGGGCTTTCATGTTCCCCATGTATGGAAGACATTCAACGCAGGCATCTCCTGGTCGGACTTTACCGACAACCTGCCTGACGCGCCCGCCAACGCCGTACTGGTCGACGGGCCGGCGCGTACTGTCTACGTGGCTACCGATGTGGGCGTGTTCACCAGCAGCACCGGCAATCCCAGCTGGATTGAAGTTGGGCCTTTGCCGGCACCAGGCAGCGCAGCTGGATTCCTGCCCAACGTCGCAGTCACCGCGCTGCGCATGTTCAATTTTAGTGGGACGAAAAAACTTCGCGCCTCTACCTACGGCCGCGGTCTCTGGGAATTTACCCTGACCGAGGGGCCGGATTATCAATTTACTTCGACCGCCAATGTGTTGACCACACCTGCTGGGGCAGAGCGCCGCTTTTAGCGTCTCTCTGCTTGGCCGAAAACAATTTCAACAGCCCGGTGAATCTGACTTGTATCCCGCGGTCGCCAACTCTGCCGGCGCCGCCCACTTGCCTGATTGCACCGGCGACGGTTACACCGGCCGTTTCAGGCGCCGGCTTCACCGTGAATGCATCCGGTCCGGTCGGGGATTATCGCTTCAGCGTGCATGGCGTTGGCACCGACGTGAACCGGACGACTCGCGATTTCGCCATGACCCTGCACGTGGTGGATTTCAATCTGACCGCGCCTGCGCCCGTGAGCCTGACCACGAACCAGTCCGGTGTCTCTGGAATCGCCGCATTTCAGGTAACGGCAACAGGGGCGTTCAACCAGGCTGTGGATCTCTCCTGCAGTGGCTTGCCCGTCGGGGCCGCTTGCAGTTTCCAACCCTCCAGTTCGGCGTCTCCGATTTCCGGAAGCCCTGCCAATGTGACCCTTACCATCAGTGCCGGCGCGAACACGCCTGTCGGGACATCGCAAATTACTCTCAACGGCTCGGTCGCAGGGGGACCGCCCCGGACACAGAACCTCTCGCTCACGGTAAGCCCGGGCAGCATCGGCAGCCCTAACTTCGCAATCAATGTCAGCAACCCATCGCTCACTGTAAATCCGAACGACATCGGGCGTGTTCAACGGTACCTTGACCGCTTCGGGCGGCTATAACAGTGCGGTAAACCTGCGCTGTTTGGGGGCCGTGCCTCTGACCTGTAGGCTCTCTCCGGCGACGCTCACTCCGACTCCAGCAGGCGCGGCATTTACGGTGACGGCAGGCAACGATGCGCAAAACCATTTCAACTTCACCATTGACGCCACCGGAACCGACGCCGCTCACATCCACCAGTCCACCCCGGTGGAATTGATCGTCGGCTTCAATTTCGCCATCAACAACAATTCGGCCAGCCAGACCGTCGCGGCGGGACAGAGCGCCAGTTACAACCTCGACGTCGTGCCCCTGGGAAACGGCAGCGTTTTCCCCGGTAACGTGAGTTTGTCTTGCGCGGCTGCCGGAATGCCTCCGTTCAGCACGTGCACATTCACTCCCAGCCAGGTGGCTTCCGGAGAAGGCGACACGAATGTGATGTTGAACGTCGGGACCACGGCGGCGAGTCCCAGCGCGAATTTGACGGGGACCCCGCACCTGCTGTGGTATGACCTCGGCCTGGCAATGACCGGCGTGGTACTGACTTTGGGCAGAGCAAAGAAATCTCGTCGCCGGCGCAAGAATGCCGGGCGGCTTGCGGTTCTCTTCGCGTTGCTCGGGTTTTTGGTGGCTTGTGGTGGAGGCACCAGCGGCGGGAGCGGAGACAGTGGAGGCGGCGTGGGCTCGGGTCATCCGGGGACGCCTCCTAGAGACTACACAATCACGGTCACCGGAACGGTTGGCTCAGTCACGCGCACCGCAGACGTATATCTGACCGTGAAATGAAGGGCATTAACCACCAGGGACACGAAGGTGCACGAAGGAATTCTTTTGTGAACCTTAGTGCCCTTGGTGGTTGATGCCCTTACGGGACACCGCCCGTAACTTCACCCAATTCAACCGGGCATGTATAAAGAATGTGGCGCAGATCCCGTGCGCCGCTATGCCCGATCAATCGTTCGATATCGTAATCATCGGCGGAGGTATCGTAGGCCTCTCGACCGCGATGCATGCCACCCGCGCCCTGCCACAGCTGAAACTGCTCCTGGTCGAGAAGGAAGATGCCGTTGCCCGTCACCAGAGCGGACACAACAGCGGAGTCATTCACTCCGGTATTTACTACAAGCCCGGATCCTTGAAAGCGAGGTTCTGCGTCGAGGGAGCAGCGGCGATGGTGGAATTTTGCCGCGAGCATAACCTGCCCTACGAAGTCTGCGGGAAAGTGATCGTGGCCACCCGCGAAGACGAAATCCCGCGCCTGAAAGTCTTGCTCGAACGCGGACACGCCAACGGCCTTGCCGGAGTGCGGCTGCTGCAGCCGGAAGAAGTGCGCGAGATTGAGCCTCACTGCAATGCCGTGCTGGGGATATGGGTTCCGAGTACCGGCATCACTGACTACGCGGCGGTCAGCCGGAAGTACGCGGAGATCATCGCCGCGCAGGGCGGAACAATAAGCACTGGAACCGAAGTCCGGCGAGTGCTCCCCCGTGGACAAGAGATGATGGTCGAAACCTCGCGCGGAACCTTCGCCGCGAAATACGTTATCAACTGTGCCGGACTGCACAGCGACCGTGTCAGCCGGATGGCCGGACAGAAACCGCAAGTCAAGATCGTGCCCTTTCGCGGAGAATATTATTTTCTGGTTCCGGAAAAAAACCATCTGGTGCGCACCCTGATCTATCCTGTTCCTGATCCCAGATTTCCTTTTCTTGGGGTGCACTTCACCCGCCGCATTCAGGGCGGCGTGGACGCGGGGCCGAACGCCGTTCTCGCCCTCAAACGCGAAGGCTACAAGCGTACCGATTTCAACCTGAGAGACCTTGCCGGCACGCTCACCTATCCCGGCTTCTGGCACATGGCAGGAAAGTACTGGCGCGACGGCGCCGCCGAATACTACAGATCTCTGAACAAAGGGGCATTCGTGAAAGCGCTGCAGCAACTGGTGCCGGAGATTGTCAGCTCCGACCTGACTGCCGATGGCTCGGGAGTCCGAGCGCAAGCCGTGCGTCCGGATGGATCGTTGGTGGACGATTTTGAATTTGTACTGGCCGACAAGATGCTGCACGTGTGGAACGTGCCCTCACCCGCAGCCACGGCTTCCCTGCCCATCGGACGGCATCTGATGGAGATGGCCCTAAAGTTGTCATCCTGAGCGGAGTAGCGTATTCGCGCAGCGAATACGCTACGCAGTCGAAGGACCCCTATAAGCGTTACAGGTGCGCTTCCGGAAGTTGCAGGGGAAATGTCGTGTACGCTTCACCATCAAGTATCGTTAAGCTCATAGGGGTCGTTCGACTCCGCAGCTGCTTCGCTGCGCGAAGCAGCCACTCCGCTCAGGATGACACCTGACTCTCGGACTGATCGTGAAACTGTACAATTGAACGCGTCGTAGCGCCGGCGTCCCGCCCGCCCATCGGGCCGGCCGGAGGCCGGCGCTACAAGTTGCCCACGGAGGACACAGCGCAATGAGTTTCGATTTTTCTGGAAAACGTGTGGCGGTGCTAGGCGCAGGCAAGATGGGCGGAATTCTGCTCAAGGCGCTGCTGGAGAAAGGCTTGCTTTCTCCCAAGTCGACCTTTGCCACGGTCCAGCATGAGGAACGAGCGCGTGCTCTCGCGGAAAAGCTGGGAGTCGCGGTCGGCACCGACAATCTGGCGGCGGTACGCAATGCCGACATCATCTTCGTGTGCGTGAAGCCGCAGGTGGTGCAGGAAGTGATCGAGCAGATCCGCCCCAACGTTTCCAGCAAGCAGCTCATTATCTCCGTGGCCGCTTCCGTGCCCACCAGCCACATTGAAAAAGCGTTGGCCAGCGAGGTGGCGGTGGTAAGGGCGATGCCCAACACGCCCTGCGCGATCGGCGCCGGTATGACTGCCTTGTGCAAGGGCAAGTTTGCCAACGCGCAACACGTCGAAGCCGCCTGCGCTCTGTTCAACGTGGTGGGAAAAACTGTGGTGGTGGACGAAAAGCACATGGACGCCGTCACCGGTCTCTCGGCGAGCGGCCCGGCGTACATCTACATCATCCTGGAGTCTCTGGCGGAAGCCGGCGTCAAGGTGGGCTTGCCGCGCGACGTCGCCACCCTGCTCGCGGCGCAAACCACTCTCGGAGCCGCAACCGTTGTGCTCGAAACCGGAGACCATCCTGCCCTGCTGAAAGACGCGGTAACCACGCCCGCGGGTTGCACCATTGACGGCATCATGGAGCTGGAAGAAGGCAAACTGCGCGTCACGCTCATCAAGGCAGTGGTAAAGGCGGCGCAGCGAGCGAAGGAACTGGCGTACGGGTAGTTAAGAACCGTCGTTGGTCGTTGGTCCTTGGTCGTTGGCCTTTGGCCGTTAGTCTTCGGGCGTTCGTCGCCAGCCGCATGAACCGGAACCCTCAGAGATGTTGTGGCCAACGACCAAAGGCCAAGGACCAACGACCGTTCTCATTCCGGCAGCGCGAAGTTCACCGTGATCCGGGTCTCGAACTCAACCGCTTTACCATTGAGCTGGTGAGGATTGAAACGCCACTGCCGTACTGCGTCCGTCGCCGCTTTGGCCAGCAGCGCATCGCCACTGATCACGCTGGTTTCGCGAACCAGACCCGCGGCTCCCACCAGAACATTGAGCACTACGGGACCCTGAATGTGCTGTTGTCTGGCTGCTTCCGGATACTGGGGCTCCACCCGCTCCAACAGATAACCGTTCGCCGACGGCGGAGAAGTTGGCGCGGGCGCCGCCGAGCCGTCGTCTTCTCGTGCTGCCGCTTGTTGAATCGCACCTGAGGCCACCGACGCCGGGCGCCGCCTTGGGGGGCACTTCCTTTTCTGATGGCCCCATACGAAAAACGACTTTGCCATGTTCGTACACCACCAGGCCGCCGTTGAGTTCGAGCGGCGTGGCTGTTGCAGGCTTCGGCTTAGGGGCTGGCTTGGCTGCGGGCGGCGGAACAGGTCGGGAAGCGACAGGCGATGCAACCGTAGTCGGCGGCGGCTCCTGACGGGGCGGAGCCGGATGAACCGCTGGAGTTACCGGCGCGGTAGCCTGCGCCTCCTCCGGAGTCATAGGAAACTGGGCTGGCGCGCGATTGACGGCCATGGTCCAGCCCACGCGGCCCACCATCCAGCCCAGGAGCACAGCCAGGGCGAGAACCGCCGCCGACAGCGCGCCGGTGCGGTAATCCCTGCGAACGATTCCGGCGCCCGGCCGGTCCAAAGCGGGCAAGGCTTCGGGCTCGACCCTCTTCGGCTCCACCAAATCATCGACCGGCGGCTGGGAGAATGCTTCCAGAGCCAGCGTCGTGGATCCGCTGTCGATGGCTTCACGCACCGTGGAAGATATTTTGCGGCTGAGTGCTTGCAGCGCCTGCAAGTCAGATTCACTGAAGGCGTGAGGCACGGATGAAAATAACTCGAGGACGCCCCACAACTCTCCGCCATCCAGAACCGGCAGAACCACGATGGACCGAATTCCGAGATCGCGGCAGGCGACTGCGTTGACGCGAGGATCGGCCAGGGTGTCGTCGCAGAGTTGCATTTCCCGCGTCTGTACACAGGCTCCCGAAAGCCCGGATCGAGTGTTCAGGCTGACCCCGGCGCTGGGCGCCTTGTCCCCCAAAGTGGCGCGGCAAACGATCTTGTCGCCGCGCGCCAGCGCGATCACGGCCCCACTGGCTGCCGTGGCCAAACGGGCCTGTTGCAGAATCTCGCGCAGCCGCAGGTCCAAAGCGAGGTCGGTGGGCAAATCAGCTTTGCCGGGGAAGGCCACAACGTCTCCCGCCTCTGCCCAAAGCTCGGCAGAATCCGGCTCGATCCATTCCGGACCAATGCTGCGGGTTTGGACGATTGACGGATAGCGCGTTGGGTCAGGCTTTAACATGGTCCGGGCCATGCCCGTGGCTGGCGGCGCGGGATGGCTGCCGAGAGGACGATTGAGCGGAGTTTCGCCTGAAATAAACGTCTTGTCAACACAAATGAACCGCGGTAATCAACTCAAAACAAAAACTTTATTGCGGCAACGAATCACAGATATCAATCCCGCATTGCTTATCTCTAAATTGTACTGACTTCGCCGGGTCGGAAAACAAATCCTTACGCACGGAAGGACCATGGGCGCCACGGGCCTCAGGACGTCCTCATTGATGGTTACTAAGGCCTGCGGTGTACACTTCCCCGGCAACCCGTGTTACACCTCCTGAGGAAACAGCCTGACCCTTTCGAGCTCAAGCCCGGCCCCTTCGTCATCGCCTTCGCGCCCCGGCGACTGGCATGCGGTCACCGCCAGCTTTTTGGGCTGGACCCTGGATGCCTTCGATTTCTTCGTCGTGGTCTTCCTCGTAGACACGCTGGCCGCCCACTTCCACGTCGCCAAAAGTGCCATCGTGTGGACCATGACCGCGACCTTGGCCATGCGTCCAGTGGGCGCCGTCGTCTTCGGACTACTCGCCGACCGCTACGGACGCCGCAAGCCCCTCATGGCCAACGTGGTTTTCTTTTCCGTGGTCGAACTGCTCTGCGGCTTTGCCCCCAGCTACACCGTGTTTCTGATTCTGCGCACCATCTACGGCATCGGCATGGGTGGCGAGTGGGGCGTGGGAGCTTCGCTCGCCATGGAAAGCGCGCCGCCGAAGTGGCGCGGCATATTGTCCGGCATCGTGCAGAGCGGATATTCCATCGGCTACCTGCTGGCAGCCGTGGCGGCACGCTTTGTCCTGCCCGCATGGGGTTGGCGCGCCATGTTCTGGGTAGGTGGCGCGCCCGCGTTGCTGGCCTTGTACATCCGCTTCGGGGTACGCGAGTCGGAGGCGTGGCAACAACGACGGGCCCCGACTATGAAAGCGATCGTGCACACCGCGGCCGGTCATTGGAGGATTTTTCTTTATCTTGTGCTGCTGATGACGCTCATGATGTTTCTCTCCCACGGTACCCAGGACCTTTATCCCGACTTCCTCAAGACAGCCCGCGGCTTCGACTCGAAAGTTGTGGCTTACCTGGTGATTATTTTCAACGTGGGAGCAGTGCTCGGAGCCATCCTGTTCGGGCATCTCTCGGAGAGCTTTGGCCGCCGCCGCAGCATGATTCTGGCCCTGCTCTTATGCCTGGCAATGATTCCAGCCTGGACCTTCGGCGGATCGTTGATGACGCTGGCGGTTGGAGCCTTTGTGATGCAGGCGGGCGTCCAGGGCGCGTGGGGCATCATTCCCGCACATCTCAATGAACTCTCTCCCGATGCCGTCCGCGGGCTGATGCCGGGTTTCGCCTACCAGTTGGGGATTCTCGTCGCCGCCCCCGTCAACAACGTCGTCTACGCGTTGCGTAAGCCGCTGGGATATCCCTGGGCTCTGGCCGCGTTTGAAATCACCAACATCCTAATACTGATGACGGTGATCGCTTTGGGATCGGAACGTAAGGGAAAGAGTTTCAGCGACGATGGCCCCGACCCGGTGTGACGCCGCACACTGTCGTTAGAGACAAGATGACACTGCGAGGTTAGGTAAGGCCAGCCCAGGCTACGCCGGCAAAGGGATCTGCGGAAGCCAGCGTCGAGACCACGTCCATCGATTCCACCGCCTTTTCGGCCATGATCTGATCCAAAATCAGTGGAACCTCAAAAATTGCGTAATTCTTGTAGGCGTTGACCTTCTCGGCGAAACTCTGCGAACGTGGCCTCCACGAGTAACTGCTCAACTGCAGTCCCGATCTCCCGGAAGTCCTGCACCACCATTCCCAACTGGTTTTCTACGAGCCAGGTGCCGTTGTAACGCTCCTGCGGCATAGTGCGTGCGTTGTGTTCGGTAATCACCGGCAATCCAAATTGCAGGGCCTCGCTGATGCTGCCCGGCCCGGGCTTGCCAATAAAAAAGTCCGCCAGGGACATGAAATAGTCGACCTTGGTTGTGAAACCTTCAATCACCGCCGGCCGGGTTAGTTCCAGATTGCGCAGTTTCGCAGCCAGGTCTAGATTGTGACCACACAGGAAAATCAACTGGAGCGGACTGGAAGTCTGTTCCAGCTTCTTTGCGATCTCCAGCATGCAAGCCGAACCGTGGCCGCCGAACATTACAACTCCGGTCGGCAAGCCAGGCTGCAGGCCGAGTTTGACTCTTTCCTCCGCCCGGTTGACTTCCGGCTTGCGGTAGAACGACGGCTTCAGAATCATGCCGGAGGTCTCATAGACTCGTCCCTTGGGATGTCCCATGGCCAGCGCCTGCTGTTTGGCGCGGGCGCTTCCGCAAATGAGGAATTCCGATTCCGGCACAATCCAGAAGTTCGGCGGATAGTCAGCAATATCGGTGAGCAGCGTCACGAATGCGGCGTTCGGCATCTCGTGGCGAATGCTCTGCGCCAGGCAACGATTGAAATGCGGAATTACGGAGAGTACAAGGTCGGCGGGATTCTGTGCCCAGTGCCGCCGCAGAATACGAACGATGCGCGAGTGATGCAACTGTATGGTGCGCTGAAGCAGGGCGAGCAACGGCGGCGTGAGCCGCGTCCAGCCTTTCCGGAGAAGCAGATTGTAGCCGTCCTGAATTCTCAGGCCCGTGGCGCGGTGCACAATGTCGATCGGCTCCAGCAGTTCCTGCAGGTTTAGCAGGGTGACGTTCCAGGGATGATACTGGGTCTCGAGAACGGACTTTAACGCTCCGGCTGCGCTACGGTGTCCACCGCCTGCGTCGTGAAAAACGATCGTGAGGTTATGCATTGCCAACCCCCTGCACTGTACAGTCTGCCCGCCATAAGCCTCTCAGGGTGCTGTTAAGGGCGGATCAAAGCCGTATTAATTTTCCGTGAATTAACGGTGGCGAGAACAAGTAACGTTACTTAGGGGTTATCTCTTATCTAAGGCGTCATCCTGAGCGAAGCGAAGGATCTGGCGTGGAGCGGACATGCGCGTCACGGGAATCGTGGCGATCCGCGCTAGATCCTTCGGGACTGAAGTCCCTCAGGATGACTCCGGTATGGGGTTGTTTTTAGTTACGGCAGAGTGGTTGAGAGTGGAGCGGACAGCTCTTCCTCCGGAATAGCCAGCCCGTTGCCGCGGACAATCTCGCTGAACAGTTTCGCGCTGCTGCGCATCGTCCGGTGTTGCGTTTCGGGATCGAGGGCCACCAATCCGAAGCGCAGTTTCCAGCCTTCATTCCACTCGAAATTATCGGTCAGCGTCCAGTGCAGATACCCCCGGACGTCGTAGTCCTGCGCGATCAAGCGGTGCAGCTCGCGCATGACATTTACGATCAGCCAGGGACGTATCTGGTCTTCCGCATCGGGCACGCCGTTTTCCATGATGTAAATCGGTTTCCCCAACCCGGCAGCGCGCTTTACCGCGTCACCGATGGCCTGGGGATAGGCCTCTCCGTAGGGGCGGTCAACTCCGTGGTCTCCCTGCGGCACGTGATTGGGCACAAACACATCGGCAAAAAATGTTTTCGCACTCCGCGGATTAAAAGCGACATGAAACCGGCCGTACACGTTTAGGCCGACGAAATCACAACAACCTTTGACCTCGTCGTCGCGACCATTCAGCAGACCAAAAGGAAAACCCAGGCGGCCGGTTTCGATCAGATCGAAAAAGGTGTGATTGAAAAGCCGGTCCAACAGGCTCGCGACCCAACGATTGGCCATCCCCGGCACGGGCTCGAACACGACGTAGTGTTGCGCCCATCCGACCTGAGCCCCCGGCACCCTTTCGTGGATGGCGCGATAGGCCCGCACGTGAGCCCGCGCCTGCATGCGATTGACCCGCAGAGCGTTCAGCAATTGCCCCTTGCGACCCGGAGGAAACTCTCCCAACACGTATCCGCAGGCCGCGTATACATTGGGCTCGTTAAAGGTGAGCCAGAAGCGGCAAAGGTCTCCAATCGCGTTCACTACCTCGCGCGTAAAGCGTTCAAAAAGCTGCGGCGCATCCGCCTTGAGGAATGCTCCCCTCTGCTCAAACCATCGCGGGTGGGTGAAATGGTGCAGACAAACGATCGGCTCGATGCCTCGCTGGTGCAATCCCTCCAGCATCTGGCGGTAACGTTGCAGCGCAGCCGGGTCAAAACAGCCTTCTTCCGGCTCAATCCGGCTCCACTCCAGTGAAAGCCGGAGCGCCTTCATCCCCATGTCGCGGGCGATATCAAAGTCGCGTTCAGCGTTTTCCCACCAGTCGCAGGCCTTGCCGCAACTGTCCCCGGACTTGATCCGTCCCGCCAGTTCCCAATCGGACCATTGATTGCTGTTGTCGCCTTCGACCTGGTGAGCGGCGGTGGACACGCCCCACAGAAAATCTTTGGGAAATCGCAGATAGGATTCAGGACTTGTAGTGCGGAAGTCCACTTCGTTCATAGTTTTTTATTCTACGATATTCGTCCGCGCAGAAGTACGGGGGTTTCGCAAGGAATGGTTACTTCCGGCAAGACTCAGGCCTCGGTTTTTGCCGGCTGCGCCATGGCGCGGACCTTCTCCAGAAGTTCCGTGGCACTTTCTCCCGGATCCAGTTTCTCAAAGTTCTCGTCCAACACCACCACGGACACCGAAGGATCGATCTCCTCAAACAACTTCCGGGCCGGAACGCCGTGCACCGACTGTTGCTTGGCGCCCAGGATGATAAGTTTCGCTTTCGTGGCCTTCATCAGAATTTTCGCATCGGGCACGTTGGCGGTGGTCAGCGCGCTGTAGCCGGCGCGGCACAGCACCTCACGCAGGAAGGTGCGTACGTTGAGCGAATCGAAAACACAGAGGACGCGAAGCTGCGGGTTGCCCGACTTCTCTTTGGAATAGCGTGAACCCAGGTAAGCGGCGATGATCGCCTCGGCTTCCGAGTCGTAGGTTTCGAACATCGGCAGCAGGCTGGTCATCTCCAGCGTCTTGCGCAACCGTGGCTGCACGCCGCAGAGTTTAATGTCGCCACCCTTGGCCCGCGCCGTGGCCACCAGGCGCACCAGCGCTCCCAGTCCGCTGCTGTCGACGAAGTCCACCTGTTCCAGCTGCAGGACGACGTCACCATGATGGGGCAAAATGTCTCCCAGGTGCGCCTGCAGCGAGAACACTTCCGAGCCCGCCACGATACGCCCATTGCATTGCACTATCGTCACGTCGCCCACCGGACGGCTGTTCATACTCAGTGGCATGTTGTTCCTTCGGGTCCGTGTTTGCCCGCGCCTACCGGCGCCGCTGAAAGTCCCAAACACTATAGCTGCCACGCCCTTCGGGGACAACAGATTCCGGAGAGCGCTGAGAACGTGGTGGCGAGCCGTCACCAGACAATATCCGCCGGCTTCACAGGGTGACACGTGTCGTCGCGGAATGAGGTTGAATCCTGACCGTAAACGTTAACGGCGGTGCTATAGTAACAAACGCTCAACGCTGGCAAAACGACGGGAAGGACAAGCGAACTCACTGTGAAATACTCACATCGAACTCCTCCGCTTCGGCTGGATGTCCTCTGTTTGTTCACCATATTTCTCTTCGTGTCCGTGACTGTTTCCGCGCAGAACGCACTTCCCTATCAGGACCCGAAACTGCCGGTCGAGCAGCGGGTGGCTGATCTGCTCTCCCGCATGACTCTGGAAGAGAAAGTGGCGCAGATGGAAGGCGCATGGGAGAATCGCCAGTTTTTCAGCGACCCCAAGACGCTTTTTGTTGATCCGGATGGTAACTTCCTTCCCGAGCGTGCCGCGGTACTTCTCAAACTTGGCCTGGGCGAGATCTCCCGCCCCAGCGAGAAGCGTGGGCCGCGGCAGATGGCGAACTACACCAACACGGTGCAAAAGTGGGTGAAGGAGAATACCCGTTTGGGAATCCCCGTGCTCTTTCACGATGAGTGCCTGCACGGGCATGTCGCGCCCGGGAGGCACGTCGTACCCCCAGGCCATTGCCTTGTCCTCAACCTGGGATCCCGCCCTGGTTCAAAACGTCTTTACCGCGACCGCGGCTGAAGCCCGCGCCCGGGGAGCGCACCACTGCCTTGCCCCGGTGCTCGATCTGGCACGCGACCCGCGCTGGGGGCGCACAGAAGAAACCTACGGAGAAGATCCCTACCTGGTCTCACGCATCGGCTTGGCGGCCATCCTCGGCTTCCAGGGAACGGGCCCCTTGGATGGGTCGCACGTGATGGCTACGGCAAAACATTTCGCCGTCCATGGCCAGCCCGAAGGCGGAACCAATGTCGCGCCTGGCAACTATTCCGAACGGGTTGTCCGCGAATATTTCCTGAAGCCTTTCGAGACTGCCGTCAAAGACGGCCATGTGCAGACCGTCATGGCCTCGTACAACGAGATTGACGGCATCCCCTCGCATAGCAACAAACATTTGCTGGACGATATTCTGCGGCACGAATGGGGCTTTGATGGCTTGATCGTGTCCGACTACTTTGGCATCACCGATCTGGTGACCCTCCATCATGTGGTTGCCACCAATCCGGAAGCCGCGAAAATGGCTCTGGAGGCCGGCGTCGAGATTGAACTCCCGTTTGAGGCCACTTTCTCCAGCCTGGCGGATCAGGTTCACCAGGGAAAGGTTTCCGAAGCCACGCTTGACCGGGCGGTTGCTCATCTTCTTCGGGCAAAGTTCGAAGCCGGGCTTTTTGAAAATCCGTATGTGGATCCCGATCATGCGGAAAAACTGGTTAACAATGCCGAACATCAGCAATTGGCGCTGCAAGCCGCGCACGAAGCCGTCATTCTTTTGAAGAACCAGAACAATCTGCTGCCACTGGAACAATCCAAATACAAACGGATCGCCGTCATCGGTCCCAATGCCGCCGATTTGCACCTGGGCGGATACAGCAACAAGCCGGGGCGCGGAGTCAGCATTTTGCAGGCCGTGAAGGACAAAGTGGGCTCTTCTTCCGAGGTGCTGTACTCCGAAGGCTGCAAGATAACCGAAACACTTCCCGACTGGGATGCCAACAAGGTTGTGCTGGGTGATCCGGCCCTGAATGCGAAACGAATTCAAGACGCGGCCGCAGTCGCCAAAAAAGCTGACCTCGTCATTCTTGCGCTGGGCGAGAACGAACAAACCTCCCGCGAGGCCTGGGCTGTGGACCATCTGGGAGATCGCGATAGCCTGGATCTGCTGGGCAACCAGGATGATCTGGTCAAGGCGATCCTGGCCACGGGAAAACCCACCATTGTTTATCTGCAACATGGCCGGCCGAATTCCATCACCTACATTGCAGAGAACGTCCCTGCGATTCTGGATGGCTGGTACCTCGGCCAGGAAGGCGGGGCGGCGATCGCCGATGTCCTCTTCGGAGACTACAACCCGGGTGGGAAGCTTCCGATCACGGTGCCACGGTCGGTCGGGCAGCTGCCGGATTACTATTATCAAAAGCCTTCGGCGAAGCGCGGATTCCTGGGCGCATCCATCACACCCCTCTTCCCTTTCGGGTGGGGGCTAAGCTACACGACCTTCAAGTATGACAACCTGCGCGTCACTCCGGACACGATCGGGCCGGAAGGTATCACGACAGTCTCGGTGGATGTGACCAACACGGGCAAGTTGAGCGGTGCCGAAGTCGCGCAACTCTATATTCGTGACGAAGTCAGCTCGGTGACCCGGCCGGTCAAGGAACTCCGCGGTTTTCGCCGCATCGCGCTTGATGCCGGCAAAACCCAAACCGTCACATTCACGCTGGGTCCGGAAGAGTTGTCGTTTTTAGACCGTGAGATGCATCGCATCGTGGAGCCCGGCAGTTTCAAAATCATGGTCGGTGGCAATTCAGTGGATTTAGTCGAGACCAAACTGAATGTAGCCGCCCGTTGAATTCAGGACATGAGCTTGTCAGGCATCCCTGCACGCGCGTTCGCCCGTACCTCGGCAATTCGCCGTACTCTACTCATTCTGACGCCTCTTATCGGCATTGGCCTCAATCCCTTGCTGGGCGGGCAACAGAAGACCCTGACCGATCCGCCTGGGCAGTACGACGAAGCGAAAGTCCCACAATACACACTGCCCGACCCGCTGCTCCTGCTCAACGGAAAGAAGGTGACCAGCACCAGCACGTGGCGGAAGAAACGCCGGCCTGAGATTCTTAAACTCTTCGAAACCAACGTCTACGGGCGAACCATGGTGGGTCGTCCCAAGGCGATGACCTGGGAAGTCACGACCAACCACACGAACCCTGCGCCGGGCACGTCTGTCGCCAAGACTGTGACCATCTATTTTGCCGGAAAGAAAGATGAGGCAAGTGAGAACGCTCCGAAGATGGTTCTGCAAATTCTCTTGCCTGCGAATTCAAGAAAGCCTGTTCCAGTTTTCTTGATGCCCACCACCTTCCACCGCATCCCTCAGCAGGTGCTTGATCGGGGCTACGGCTTTGTCAGCTTCGATCCCACTTCCGTCGAACCTGACAACGGCAATGGCTATGCAAAGAGCGTTCGCGCCTTCTTCGCTCCTCCCCAGCAGAAAGGGCCGGGCGCGGAGCAATGGGGCGCGATCGGCGCCTGGGCGTGGGCCATGAGCCGCGCCATGGATTACCTGGTCACGGACCCCGACATCGATGGCAAGAGAGTTTCCATTGCCGGGGTCTCGCGCTACGGCAAAGTCACTATGTGGGCGGGCGCGCAGGATGAACGCTTCGCCATTGTCTTTTCAGGGGAGTCAGGCTGCGGCGGCGCGAATCTTGTCCGCCGTCAATTCGGAGAGACGGTCAAAGCCATTACCAGCACCTTCCCCTACTGGTTCGACGGCAATTTCAAGACCTACGGCGACAGGGTGAACGATCTCCCCGTGGATTGGCACATGCTCATCGCGTTGATGGCTCCGCGGCCGGTGTACATTGCCACCGCCGAGCAGGATCACTGGGGCGATCCTCACGGTTCCTTTCTCGCGGCAAAAGCCGCCGAACCGGTTTACAAGCTCTATGGAGAACCTGGTCTCGGCGTGGACAACATGCCCGCCGTGGCCACGCCGGTGGGCGATTGGATCGGTTTCCACAACCGGAGAGGCACGCACGGCATCGATGAGTATGACTGGGAACAATTTCTGAACTTTGCCGACCGCCACTTCGGCATTTCGCGGGCAGCCAAATGAATTTGTGGCGAACAGCTCGCGGATGTTCACTGGCCGTGCTCTCTTTGCTCACCTGGCAAGGCACTGGCCTGGCTCTCGGCCAGGCGAAATATGTGGAGTTCGTTCGTCATCCCAATGATTTCGCCATCGCTGAAGCCGAATCGCTCGCTACCATCTATGTGGACGCGAACGATCATGCCGGAGTGGTTCGCGCCGTTGGCGATCTTCAGGCCGATGTTGCCCGCGTCACTGGAGAGACGCCGGCGATTACAAACAACGTCGGATCCAGCGCAAGCCTGATCATCGTCGGCACCATCGGGAAGAGCGCCGTTATCGACCCAGCTCATCCGGGAAAAGAAGATTGATGTCTCATCTGTTTCAGGCAAGTGGGAGTCGTTTCTGATCCAGGTTGTGGCAGACCCTCTGCCCGGCGTCGCCCGAGGACTGGTCATCGCGGGCAGCGACAAGCGGGGAACGATCTTCGGCATCTACGATCTGTCCGAGCAGATCGGCGTCTCGCCGTGGTATTGGTGGGCGGACGTGCCCGTGCAGCACAAGAATGCGCTCTTCGTGAAGCCAGGCAGGTACGTTCAGGGACCGCCGGCCGTCAAATACCGCGGCATCTTTCTCAACGACGAAGCGCCCGCCCTTTCCGGCTGGGTGAAGAAAAGTTCGGCAACTACAACCATCAATTTTACGAGAAGGTTTTTGAACTGCTGCTGCGGCTCAAGGCCAACTACCTCTGGCCGGCCATGTGGAACAACGCGTTCAACGAAGACGATCCGCTGAATCCGCAACTCGCCGATGAAGTACGGCATCGTGATGGGCACCTCGCATCACGAGCCCATGTTGCGGGCCCAGCAGGAATGGAAGCGGCATGGCACCGGGCCCTGGGACTATTCGCTGAATTCAGACGTCCTGCAAGAGTTTTGGACTGAGGGCATTGAGCGCAACAAGAACTACGAAAGCATCATCACGCTCGGCATGAGAGGAGACGGAGACCTTCCCATGACCGAGGGCGCCAACATCACGTTGCTGGAAAAGATCGTCGCCGACCAGCGCGCGGATCATCGCCAGCCACATGAACCCCGACCTCTCCACCGTGCCCCAGGACTGGGCACTCTACAAAGAGGTACAGGAGTACTACGAAAAAGGCATGCGGGTCCCCGATGACGTAACGCTGCTCTGGTGCGACGACAACTGGGGCAATATCCGGCGGCTGCCCGACGGCGGAAGAACGCAAGCGGACCGGCGGTGCCGGAATCTACTACCACTTCGACTATGTCGGCGACCCGCGCTCCTACAAATGGCTCAACACTATCCCTATCACCAAAGTCTGGGAGCAGATGAATCTGGCCTACAACTACGGCGCGAATCGTATCTGGATCGTCAACGTCGGCGACTTGAAGCCGATGGAATTTCCCATTGAATTCTTTCTCACCTTGGCCATGGCATCCCGAGGAGTGGCCGCAAGGAACGCATTGCGGAATACTCAACAATGTGGGCGGAGCGTGAATTCGGACCACAGTATGCCCCCGAGATTGCCGCCCTCATCGCCAAGTACACGAAGTTCAACGGACGGCGCAAGCCGGAATTGCTGGAGCCGGACACATTCAGTCTCGTCGACTATCAGGAGGCGGAGAAGGTGCTGAACGAATGGCAAGCCATCACCCGCAGGGCGGAACAAATCTACAACAGCTTGCCGGAGAATGAACGCGACGCCTTTTTTCAGCTGGTCCTCTATCCGGTAAAAGCCTCGGCCCAGGTTACCGAACTCTACGTTACGGTCGGCAAAAACCATCTTTATGCCAGCCAGGGCCGAGCCAGCGCGAATGACCTGGCCGCGAAAGCGCGAGCGTTATTCCAGGCCGACGCCGGCTTGTCCGGCGAATACAACCACACCTTGGCCCACGGCAAGTGGAACCACATGATGGATCAGCCCCGCATCGGCTACACCGGATGGCACGACCCGCCGGCAAACGTCACGCCCGAGGTGAAGGAGACGGAAGTCCCAGTTGCCGCCGGGTTGGGAGTCGCGGTCGAAGGCTCGGCTTCGGCGTGGCCGGGAAACGAAATGGAACCGTCCCTTCCAGCGATTGACGCTTTCAATCAGCAACGACGCTACATTGATATCTTCAATCGCGGGCGAACGCCATTTACTTTCACCGCCAGCGCCAACCGGCCCTGGATCATGCTAAGTGCAACCCACGGAACCATCGGCGGCGATCAGCGTCTCTGGGTGAGCGTGGACTGGCGCAAGGCTCCGAAAGGTTCCGACAGCGGCACAGTGACCGTGTCTGGCACCGGAGCCGGTTCCGTCGCGGTGAAAGTGAGAACCTTCAATCCGGAGTGGCCTGCCAAGGCTTCCCGGCAGGGCTTTGTCGAGGCCGACGGCTATATTTCGATCGAAGCCGCGCACTATACGAGCAAGACGCAAACGGCCTTCCGCGCGCTGGGACGAAATCGCAGACTACGGGCGAACCCTGTCATCAATGACGATTTTCCCCATGACCGCTCCCAGCGTTGCTCCACCGGATGCTCCCTGCCTCCAATACCAGATGTACTTGTTCAATCCAGGCACGGTCGAGGTGGAAACGATTCTTGCCCCCACATTAAACTTTGTTCCTGGACGCGGCCTCCGATATGCGATCGCATTCGATGACGAACCGCCGCAGATCGTTGACGCCCTGGCCCACAACTCGCAGGCGGACTGGGAAACGTCGGTCAAGGACAGCGTCCGCAAGATTCAATCGACTCACACGCTGGCGACTTCCGGATCTCACATTTTGAAAATTTGGATGGTCGACGCGGGAGTGGTCTTGCAGAAGATTGTTGTGAACACAGGCGGCCTGAAGCCCAGCTACCTGGGCCCGCCCGAGAGCTATCGCTCCGGGAGTTCCAGGTAGATGCGCGAATCCCTGCCGCGATTTCGCTCAGGTGCGGCCGCTTGGCTCCGCAGCAATCTCAATGTTCCGATGGATTCGCCGTAGGCTGAGAGGCGGGCACCTTTCCCACCAGGCTCTCCTCCGCGTTCTCATGGAGCTCGCGTACCTTAGCTAGCTCCTTCTCTGCGCCCACCGTGTTTCCGATTGCCTGATACAAGCGTCCTAACTGGTAATGGGCATCGGGCAGATCGGGGTTCAGCGCCACCGCGCGGAGGAGCGCAGCCTGCGCCTCTTTGTAGTTCTTTTGCTGCATGTAGAGAGCGCCCAGATCGACATAGACGATGCGCAGGTCTTGGTTGGCTTGCAGCGCCCGATTGAACCAGGAAAGGGCTGCGTCCGGGTTATTGTTCTTCCATTCGATGTCTCCCAGGTACGCCAGTGCCTGGGCGTGGCCGGGGTCGAGAGACAACTCGCTCTGGAGGTAGCGCTTGGCGTCATCGTACTGGTGGAGCTTCCAATACATGTATCCGAGGCTGAAGTTCACGCCCGGCTCCTGCGGAGAAACCTTGGCCGCAGCCTCGAATTCGGCAATCGCCTCACGGGTCTTTTGCAGGCCATCCAGGGCCTGGCCCAGCAACATGTGAGCGGGGGCTGAGTCCGGATTCTGCCGCAGGAGTTGGCGAAACTGCTCCTGGGCGCAGGGATACTTTTTCGCCTGAAGGCAGCTCTGAGCCAGGACCTGACGCAGTTCCGGATTGGTGGGGTCTGCATTGGCCGCGGGCTCGAGATATTTCACCGCTTCTATAAAGCGCTTGGCACCGTAGCAGCTGAGGCCGAGCAGGGTGCGTGCCTGCATGTTCCCCGGCTCCTGCAGCAACGCAGCTCTCAGGGGAGGAATAGCGGCCTCAAACTGTCCCTGTTTATACTCCGCCAGTCCTAGATTCAGCTGAATGCCCGGAAGCCTTGGATTTAGGGCAATAGCCCTGCGGTAGGCCGCCGCGGCCTCCTTGTACTTGGTTTCCCGGGCCAGATCTACGCCCAGGCTGGCGAACGCTCCAGCGTCCCGAGGATTATGTTCGGTTACTGCCCGCCACGCCTCCACCGCCTCCGGGAGCTTTCCCTGCTGCTCCAGCGCCATTGCCTCAGCCGGACTGGCCGTCTGCGGACTGGCAAACGCCGGCAACAAGAGAACGAGAAGAACCAACAGTGATTTCCAGCGTTTCATGGCCAAAATGCCGTACGGGGAGGTTCGCCCACACCCGCACTCAGAATAGCCACTTACACGTGACGAAGCAACGCGGGGCACCCGAGGGATGCACCCGGCTAATTTGGACCGCAGTGCCTATCAGTCAAACATCAGAAGTGTCTCAATTTGAAACGCCCTCACCCATCCCAGGCGTCATCCTGAGCTTGCGAAGCATCTGGCGTGAAGCGGATATCCGGTTGACGGGCCATGGGAGGTTCGCGCGAGATCCTTCGAGACTAAAGTCTCTCAGGATGGCGCAGTCATGGAGATTGGTTGAAACTGAGCCATTACTCAAACATCTGGGCTGTTCTGAATCTGACGGTCCGGGGGTATAATTCTTCCCTGCGATAACGCAAGGAAGCAAGACCGATGTTGACTCGAAGGTTAGTCGTACAAGGAGCGATACTTGCGTTTTGCTCTGCGGCTTCGATTGGCCAGCAGAGTCACCAGGCTTCTCCTCCCCCCGTCTTGCGCGAGTTCCCCGTGATTCTGCAGCAGAGTGTCGAAGCCGGAAAAACCCCAGCGGGAACTAAAGTTCAAGGAAAACTTGCGGCCGCCACCCTGTTTAATGGCGCGCTAATCCCCAAGAATGCGGTCACATCTGGGGTGGTTGTCGAATCCGAATCCAGGAAAGGGGAGGAGCGAGCGCGGCTCGCGATCCGCATGAACACAGTAAGCTGGGATGGCGGATGGGCTCCCCTCTACGCTTATTTGATGCCCTTGTATTACGAGGCGGCCGGGCAGGCAGTGCCGAATCTGCCGAACGAATCTCCGGATCCAGGACTCCAGGACCTTGAACGGACCCAACCAGTCGTCGCAGTCCCCGATGTCCCGACCATTTCCGAGCGGCGGCTCAGAAGTCAATCAAGGGGCCATCCCGGACGTTGCCATCGTCTCGAATCGGCCCGTCCGGATGAAAGATGTGGTACTTGAACCCACAAGTAACGGGGGGATCGCGCTTGTGTCCGAGCATGCGAAGATCAAGTTGTTTAAAATGACGACCTACGTCTTTGCTGCCGACGAATCCGCAGCAAGGTAAGCTCAGATTTGCGCTGTCAGCTTCACCGTACCCGCCATTTCCGGGCAGCGGCTCAGAAGCGAGTCACTGACATCCCGGATATTCCGATCTTCGAGCCGGGCCTGTCCCGATGAAAAACGTGGCACTTGAGCCCACAGCGGATGGCGGCGTCGCGCTTGCGTCCCAGAAGACCAATATCAAGTTGTATAAACTGACGACCTACGCTTTGGCTGCGGTCGAACCACTGGCAAAGTAAGTCCCGATTCATACTGTCAGCTTCAGGGCTGCTCACCCTGGGAGCACTGTCGGGCTCCGCTTGGACTCCATTCTAATAATAAAAAAGCTCGCACCTGGTTCGATGCGAGCCGTTGGAGCAACTGAAGTTTGTCGTAAACCGTCGTCCCGCTCGCAGCTTGCTGCGAGCGGGACGGGGTCTCGGTTAGAGGTTAGAAGTAAACCTTCCCGGCGAGCTGGACAATTCTCGCAGGGTAGGCCGCCGTGAACTGGCCGAAGCGACTGTCGCCGAGACCGTTATCAACGGTCTGGAACTGGGTGTGGTTGAAGGTGTTGAAGGTCTCCAACCGAAGCTGCAACCCCGCACTCTCGGTGAAGGCGAAGGTCTTGAAGAGAGAGAGGTTCCAGTTGTCGCGGCCCGGTCCGCGTATAGCGTTGTGGCTGAGGTTGCCCCAGGTGCCGGGTGCGGGAGTCGAAAACACCGAGGTATCTACGTACTGGATGTGCTGGAAGGGGTCCGAGGACGCCACCGGATTATGCACATATTTGATGCTGCCGTTCAAGTCAGGCCGATTGCCGGGGCTGTTGTTGCCGCCAACGATATTGCTGCCCCCGGTGAAGTTGACTGGCAGGCCCGACTCGATCGTAATGATCCCCGACACCGCCCAGCCACCGACCAGGGACTTCACCAGGCCGTTCGAGCTGTTGCGCAGAACCGGGATGTTGTAGATGAAGTTGGCGGAGAAGTTGTGGAGCCGGTCGAATTGACTCGGCCCAAGATCGTACCGCCACCCTAGATATGGGTTCGTGACACCATTCAAGTCCTGACCGCTGCCACCGGTGGTTGGATCGATGGAGCGCGAAAGGGTGTAGAAGGCGCGAAGCTGCAAGTCCTTGCTGGCTTGCGAGTTCAAGTCAATCTGCAGGGAGTTGTAATGGCCGTTCGCCTCGTTCCTGGACTGACTGATCGCTCTGAACCCTTTGTACGGAAGGCTAGGCGCCTTCTGGTAGTTAAGAGTACCTCCCGTCATGAGCGCGAGATCGCTCAGCGAAGGCAGGTTAGTGTTTACATAGTCGTTCAAGTGCCGGTTCTGATTGCCTACGTAAGAGACAGACAGAACGGTCTTGGCGCCGAACGCCTGCTGAACGCCGGCACTGTATTGCGTGCTGGTCGACGGCTTGTAACCGTTGATGTCCAGACCAATGATATCCGCCGCCTTGATGGTCTGGAACGTGGGCGCAGCACCGGTCGAAAGCAGGATGTTCGGGTTTTGTAACTGTACGTTGTTCAGGTTAACGTTCAGACTGAACGGGATGTTCGGCCCGGCATTGTACATATCGTTGCCTTGAATGCGTTCGTACATTATGCCGAACCCGCCGCGAACGATCGTCTTGCCGCTACCGGTCAGGTCATAGGCAAAGCCGATCCGCGGACCGAACGTGGCCCAATGATCGTTCACCAGACCCTTGGGTACGCCATTCTTCTCAGGCGTTCCGATTCCGTTCAGGTACAAGGGGACGCCCGCCAGGATTTTGTTCGGGCTGGTGCCGAGTCCAGGGCTTGCGGCGGTGCAGCCGGGGTCCGCTGGACCGCTGCAGATATTCCCTTGACTATCGAATGTAGCGGCCTGGGACGGATCG
Organism: Terriglobia bacterium; assembly: GCA_963813645.1. Classification (GTDB taxonomy): domain Bacteria; phylum Acidobacteriota; class Terriglobia; order Terriglobales; family Acidobacteriaceae; genus JAIQFF01. Next base: position 152,509 of record CAWEZS010000005.1, on the reverse strand, counting down.
TAAAGCTTGGGATAGAAATTCCCCATGCGATTGTTGGATTCGTACGTGTGAGGCGCCCCATCCCAGCGTAGGCCGAGGTTCAGGGTCAGCCGGTGAGTTGCGCGCCAGTTGTCTTGAATGTACGCGGCCTAGGAAATGTTAGGCCAGCTGCCGTGGTCCTGGACGCCAAGCTCGTTATAACCAGCGGCGGTGCCAAGCAGGAAGTCAGCGAAGCTGTTTCCGGTGAAACTCTGGGCATCTGCGCCCTCGAACGTGAATGCTCCCTGGGTCGTTCCGAAAAGGTCCTGGACTTTCCTGTAGCGCGCCCAGCTTCCGCCGATCTTGAAACTGTGCGCACCTTTGTTCCAGGAGACGTCGTCGCGGACCTGGTAACCGTCAGCTTTGTTGACCCACGGCCAGCTGGAGATCTGGAAGTTCGCATTGCTTTGATGATTGAGGGTGATGTTGGGAATGCGATTCAGGTTATTCGGCCCCGTGAACAAACGCGTGTTGGTCGCATCGTATCCGCTCGGAAGTGCGAGGCTCGTCATCCCGGTGGCGGCAAAGGGAATGATGTTGATGCGGTTGCCGTTGTAGTTGAAGGCGATTTCGTTGAGAAGCGACGGGCTGATGGTGTGGGTGGCGTGAATGACGTAGCTGTAAGCTGGATTGTTGAACGTGTCTCCAACCGTAGGCAGGTTGTCACCGCTCCACTGCGCCGTGTTGTAGCCTTGTGAGATTTGCTCGGCAATAAAGTGACCGAACACGGAGAATTTGCTGTTGAAGGTGTGATCGACGCGGACGATCTCCTCCTTCAGGTTCGTCGGAGTGCTGGAACCGCCCACGAAGCTCCCGACACCGTTGCGCGATGCCTGAGTTTGGCGCCGGCAAAAAGCCCGTACCGAGCAACGCAGTCGCGTTTGGCTGGATCATGCAGCTGGGTATGACGTTACCCGGGAATTGCGCTCGCCTTGCACGACGCCGGCTGGAGCGACTCCGCCAGGACAGTTGGCAAACAAAACGGAAGGAGCCACTCTGGCTGCAGTGGGAACCAGGATTGGATCGGTAACCGAGCTGAAGTCGCCGCCGTAAGTTGCGGGATCGGGAACCGTCTGGTTGGTTGACCCGCCGTCGATGTATCTGCGCCACTCCATGTTGTAAAAGAAGAAGGTCTTGTTTTTGTCCGGGTTGTAGAGGTGGCCGAAGGTGACGGGGCCGCCGACATTGAAGCCGAAGATGTTCATCCGCAATTCTTGTTTCTTGTTCGGAGCCGGGAAAAAGTAGTTGCGAGCATCAAAGGCGTCATTGCGGTTGTTTTCCCATGCCGAGCCATGCAGCCTGCTGGTCCCGGACTTAAGCACCATGGTGACCGTTCCGGCAGAAGAGAGGCCATAGTCGGCGCCGTAGTTCGAAGTCAATTGGCGGAACTCAGCCATCGACTCGCTGGAAGGGGCCGTAGTTACGCAGCCTCCGCAACCGCGGTCGTAGTTCTCACCGCCATCTACCATGAAGACATTGTGGGCGGTGCGCTGGCCATTGAAGCTGACGCTCGTATCACCACCCACGGGGACATCCTTGTAATTGGTGATATCGTTCGATGCTCCGGGAGCCAATGCAGCAAGTTGGAACAGGCTCGTGCCGTTGACGGCGAGATCCGATATCTGCCGGCCGGTGATCAGGTTGCTGACTTCCCCGGTATCTGTCTGTACGGCAACCGCATTGGCTTCTACGGTTACCAGCTCGGTCGCCTGGCCGACCTGCATCTGGAAGTCCACGCGGTCGCGGTCGCCCACATTCAGCACCAAGCCCCGTCCTCTCGGCAGGCCTGAACCCTGACACGGTGACGTTTGCGGTGTAACGGCCGATGTGAAGATTAGGCGCCACATACTGGCCGTCTGCACTCGTGGTGACCTTGGTGGTGAGACCTGTCTCTATGTTTTTGAGAGTTACCGAAACATTCGGTAGAGCGGCGCCGGTTGGATCGGTCACCGTTCCGACAACAGTTGCTTCCTGGGCAAAGACCTGCAGGGACATAGCCAAGACCAGCCCGGAAAGAACCAATAGCCACCGCATACGACGGTTGCACGACGAAGTACACTCGGCGAACGAGGACGAGAATTTCACAGCGCGCCTCCTCTGATGGTTTCCTCCCTGTGGGAGGACTAAATCGAAAAAGATCATTTAAAATCAGTCAGCCAACTGCTACTGGGATTCGTTTCGTGGGACACTAAAGTCAAATCGGTCCCTCCGGCCAAATGACTTCCCACAAGTGGCCAGGAGTCTGAGCAAAGTCTACGTAGCTTGGGTGCACTAACAAGACAGCCGGCGCATGTAGACGAAAGATAACGCGTAATCTCAACCCTCTGCGGTTGCGCGATGGTTCCCGAGCTTGTTAACGGACTTCGCGGTAACGTTAACGATCGCAGGACAGCTTGTACCTGTATTCGTAGGAGACTGTCAAGAAAATTTTTGAGTCTTCAGATTAGCTCCCTGAATCGCATCAGGCGCGGGGCCAGCCAATGCGGCGTTCCCTCCAGTTACCGGGGTTTGGATTGCTGGTTCCCCTCCATCCAGAAATAACCAGATAATGGAGTTAGCTTGCCGGGCGGCTCGCGCGGGGCGGACACTCTTGTCCGCCGCTTTTGAAGTTGGTTTTGGCAGGTCCGCGGAAGAGTCTTAAGTCCAAGGCGGCGGACAAGAGTGTCCGCCCCAAAACTCCAAACCAATCGAGGACCCCTATATGGCGACGCGCTCCAGCAGCGCTGACTCGTCCAAGGCGAAATCTGCAGCTCTCATCTCGCGAAACAGGTTCAGATTGGATGACATTACGACCCCTGGGCTCAGGTAGACGGCAGGGGGAAAAGGCATCTTGGTGGTCAGGTGATCCACCATATGCCGCACCGCCAGCTGGCCTTGACGGTGGGGCTGCTGGTAGATCGAAGCAGTAATAATACCTTTGCGAAAGTAGTAGGCCATTTCCGCAAACAAATCGGTGGTGATCAGTTTCACCTTTCCCGCCAGCCCGTGGGCTCCCAGCGCACGGCAGACCGGAAGACAGTTGACCGTGTTCACATAAAGTCCAGCCAGTGCCGGAACCCGGGCGAGAAGGTCAAACGTCTTTTGAAAGCTCTCGTCCTCGTCTTCGTGCCCCTCAATGACCGTTACTATCGTCCCTCCCGGACAATGCTGTGGAAAGGCCTCGGAGAAGCCATCCGTCTTCCTGCGATGATCTTCCGCACTCAGCATGCCAGCAATGACGGCCACTTTCGAACCCGGGGGAACAAACTTTCCCATTAACTCGCCAGCTAGACAACCATTCAGCCGGGGCTCCACACAGATTACAGTTGACCTTTGGCTTCCGGGAGAATCGGTGGATACGCAAACTACTCGGATACCTTTATCTTCCGCACCGTCGATAAGAGGCTTCAGACCCTCCGGATCTCCCGCCGTAAGGACTATCCCCTGAACGCCACTCTCCAGCAGTTCTTCGAAAGCCTCGGTGTCGCCTACGCCAAGGCTGGGCACCGGGCGGTTGAGCAATTCGACACCCAGCTGTGACATGCTACGAGCTTCATCCAGCACACCGTTCCACAGCTCATCGTAGAAGAAGCGAATCTCGCGAGGTATGCAAACACCGATGCGGACACCGCTCTTCGAAGCCGACAGGGCCCGCGCTGCCAGGTTCGGCGTGTAACCGATTTGGCTCGCGATCTGCAGAATGCGATGCCGGGTTGATTCCTTGATTCCGTTGCGTCCGTGCAAGGCGCGATCAACGGTCCCAATCGATACATTGGCCAGCTCGGCAATCCGGTGAATCCCACGTCTCTCGTTTTTCATCTCCCGGGTCCCCCCCAACCACACCAACGCACCGTCAATACGCCCTGCCGCTCAACCTGGGCATCGGGCAGGCTTCCGTGTACGTTGACGACGCTATACTCAGGCGCTCTAAATTACACCCGAAAGGCCGTCAACGCGCAAACTTTGAGGTTACACAATCTTCGCGTTCTCCGGTTGGACGTTCTCGCGGTACCAGTCGTTTTTGTGCCTTTCGTTGGCGCACAGCGGCAAAGTCCGCTACTTCCCGCTACCTGGATCCTTCACAACCTGTAGATGTTTACGGCCGCCGACCTCGTCTCCGGCTCGGCCCAATCTAATCTAAGGATGGATCCGCTGCCGTGAAGATTTACCTGACTGGGTGGATTTATCCAACGACAGTGGCGTCGGGGCAGGATCTGCAATACGGGCCGCCGCAGTCTCAGATCAAGATCTGGAGCGGAGAGGGCGCATATCCCGATCCGAATTCAAGACACACCTTCACAACTCCCGTTCCGGGGAATTTGTTGACCGCCGGATTTGCGCTGTGCTAAAAGCATCCCTCAGACCGTAAGCGTTTACGGAACCCCTTCTAAAGATGTGCGCTCGCCCGGGCCTGTTGATCGCGCGGGTGGCGAGGAGATATCGCAATGGACGCAGCGCGAACTTGGGCGATCCTTGGTGCCGTCGCTTTTCTTCTTCTTATTCCCGTTACTTCCACTGGGCAGAACTCTGGTGCGGCGGTTTATCTGGATCCTTCACAGCCCATCGATGTGCGCGTCAATGATCTGGTTGGAAGAATGACACTGGAAGAGAAAGCTTCGCAATTGGTGAACCAGGCGCGAGCCATCCCGCGGCTACAGGTCCCCGCCTACAACTGGTGGAGTGAGGCCCTGCATGGGGTCGCCAGAGCTGGGACTGCCACGGTTTTTCCGGAGCCCGTTGGTCTCGCGGCCACATTTGACGTTCCGTTGATCCACGACATGGCGATCGTCATTGGGACGGAAGCACGAGCCAAACATAACCAGGCCGTGAGGGCAGGACGACGGGCTATCAATGAAGGTCTCGACTTCTGGTCGCCAAACATCAACATCTTCCGTGATCCGCGCTGGGGGCGTGGCCAGGAAACCTACGGGGAAGATCCGTTTCTCACGGGACGAATGGGGGTGGCATTCGTCACCGGATTACAGGGCGATGATCCGAAGTATTTTCGCGTCATCGCCACACCCAAACATTTTGCCGTGCACAGCGGTCCGGAGTCCACGCGACACACCGCCGATGTGCAGGTATCCCGGCATGACATGGAAGACACTTACCTGCCAGCATTCCGCGCTACGGTTGTCGAAGGCAAAGCGGAGTCCGTAATGTGCGCTTACAACCGCGTTAATGGCGAACCCGCTTGCGCCAACACTTTCCTTCTGCAGGACCAGTTGCGGGGCGCTTGGAAATTCAACGGCTACGTGGTATCAGACTGCGACGCGATCGTTGACATTTCCGAGGGACACCGCTTCACCAAAAGCCCGGCCGAGGCCGCTGCAGTCTCTCTGAAGAAGGGCATGGACAACGAGTGCGCTGACTTCTTCACCGAAACAAAGGACAACTCTGACTACGTGAAGTACGTGGACGCCGTAAAACAGGGATTGCTGGGCGAGAAAGACCTGGATATCGCGGTCAAGCGACTCTTTACCGCGCGCATGCGACTGGGAATGTTCGATCCTCCGGACAAAGTGCCGTACGCTCAGACTCCTGATTCGGAAATAGACAGTGCACCTCACCGGGAACTCGCGCTCAAGGTGGCGCGTGAATCCATGGTGCTGCTCAAGAACGACGGGGTGCTTCCATTCGCACCAGGTGTAAAAAATATTCTCGTGGTGGGACCGCTCGCACAATCTGTCGCGGTGCTCCACGGCAACTATAGCGGCACGGCTTCGCACGCCTCCACGGCGCTGGAAGGAATTCGCAAGCAGTTCTCGACAGCTCAGGTATCGTACCTGCCGGGGACGAATTTCCTCCGGCCCGAAACAGTCATTCCTACCTCGGCACTCTCGACCACCGATGGAAAGCCCGGCTTGCAGGGCGAATATTTTTCCGGCGATTTCGCCGGGACGCCGCAGACCCTGCGCGTGGACCCATTGGTAGATCTTCAGCTCTTCCAGCCGGATGCACACGCGCTTACTCCTCCCGCAGATTTGAAAGAGTTCTCCGTGCGCTGGACAGGGTTTCTGACGCCGGCCGAATCGGGCAGATATCGCATCGGCCTGCTCGGTTCGATGCACCGCATGTGGCTGGACGACAAATTAATCGTGGACGACCCGAAACTCCACGACGCCAAATCCGACACCACGATCGTTGAGCTCACCCAGGGACATCGTTACGCCTTAAAGATCGAATACATGAAAGGCGCCTTTGGTACAAAGCTGGTATGGCTGCCTCTCCGTGTTGACCCGATTATCGAAGCTGCCACGGCGGCTCGCACAGCGGATGCCGTGGTCGCGGTGGTTGGACTTACGTCGAAGCTCGAAGGCGAAGAAATGAAAGTCGAGGTGCCCGGATTCCACGGCGGCGATCGCAGCAACCTCAACCTTCCGGAAGAGGAGCAGTCTCTGCTTGGAGCTTTGAGAGGAGCGGGCAAACCGCTGGTGGTGGTGCTCATGAACGGCAGTGCGCTCGCGGTGAATTGGGCGCAGGAACACGCTAACGCGATTCTCGAAGCCTGGTACGCGGGAGAAGAAGGCGGAACCGCCATCGCCGAGACGCTGGCCGGCGTCAACAATCCCGCGGGACGGCTGCCAGTTACATTCTACAAGGGTGTGGAGCAGTTGCCGCCGTTTGACGATTACGCGATGAAGAACCGCACCTACCGCTACTTTGCGGGAGAGCCGCTCTATCCCTTCGGTTACGGTCTGTCGTATTCCAGGTTCGAATACAGCAATCTAAAATTGTCGAGCAGCGGCCTGGCGGCTGGCGATCCCCTGACCGTGGAAGTGGATGTGAAAAACATGAGCCAGCGAGCTGGCGATGAAGTCGTGCAACTGTATCTGAATTTTCCTAAATTGCCGGGTGCGCCGCTCCGCGCGCTTCGCGCCTTTACCCGCGTTCGACTGGAAGCCGGCGAATCGCGGCACGTGCAGCTAACACTGCAGCCGCGCGACTTGAGTTATGTAAACGAGTCGGGTATTCGATTGGTCACCGCGGGGGATTACGTCATCAGCGTCGGCGGAGGACAACCGGGCACCGCAGCAGCGCAGGTCGAAACCCGGCTTTCCATTCGCGGCGACCAACCATTGCCGGAGTAGAATGAAAACAGCCTCGTGCCTGCCGTCTCCGACATGAAGATGTGGAAGTTCCCCGGCTCCCTGGCCTTACTCTTCGTATTCGTGCTGACCACCCACCTGCCCCTGTGTTCCCAGGCAGCCGCGGCCACGCCCGCCGCAGACAGCCCCATCCGCTTCGTCTTTCAGCCGATTGATTTCAAGCTGGACAGCTCCGAGACTCCGGAACGCCATGCTCCGGAAACCATGGCCGGCGGCGTAGCCATCTTCGACTTCAACAATGACGGCAAGCTTGACATCTTCTTCGCCAATGGAGCGGACATCAAAACCCTTCGAAAAACTTCCGCCAAATACTACAACCGCCTGTTCGAGAACGATGGCCAGGGACACTTCACCGATGTAACCGAAAAAGCCGGGCTTTTCGGGGCGGGCTACGACACCGGCGTGGCTATCGGCGACTACGACAACGACGGATATGAGGACATTTTTGTCACCGGCGTGTATCGCAACACGCTCTACCACAACAATGGAAATGGGACCTTCACGGATGTCACCGCCAAAGCCGGCCTCAACAAACCCGATCCGGAGTTTGGAGGGCTTTGGTCCGTCGCCGGAGCCTGGGTTGACGTGAATAACGATGGGTTGCTCGATCTCGTCGTCATCAATTACCTGAAGTGGAATTTCGAACATGAGCCTGACTGCGAAGCGGGAGGACATCGCGACTACTGCCATCCCAAGATGTACCCGCCAACTCCCAATCAATTGTTCCTCAACAATGGCGACGGGACTTTTCGCGATGTCTCAGCCGAATCGGGCCTTCGCGCGCATCCCGGAAAAGGCATGGGGGTAGCGGCGGGCAATTTCGATGTCGGCGGAAAAATGGATCTCATCGTCCCCAATGACAAGCTGATGAACTCGTTTTTTCGCAGCCGCGGCGGAGGCCGCTTTCAGGAGGCAGGTTTCGAGGCAAATGTAGCGCTGCGGGAAGACGGCACTTTTATATCCGGCATGGGAGTTGATTTTCGCGACCTGGACAATGATGGCTATCCCGACATTGTGGTAGTCGCGCTCGATGGTGAAACTTTTCCCATCTACCGCAACACCGGGAAAGGAAGCTTCGTTGAAGTCACTCGGGAGAGCGGCATGACCAAGCTAAGCCTGCCCATGGCCGGTTACTCCCCAAATATCGCGGATTTTGACAACGACGGCTGGAAAGATATTTTTGTCTCGCGCGGTCATGTTCAGTCGCTGTTGTCGGCGCCAAACTTGTCCATCGAACAACCCAATACTGTCTTTCGCAATCTTGGGGACATGAAATTTTCAGCCTTAACTGCTGAAGCCGGACTGACCTCGCAGCCTCCCGCACGCCATCGAGGCTCAGCCATCGGGGACTTAAACGGAGATGGTCGGCTGGACGTGGTGGTGAGCGCAATCGGCGCTCCGGCGGAAATCTGGCTCAACCAGAGTCCGGGCAACAATCATTGGATTGAATTCAAGTTGCAGGGAACAAAAAGCAACCGCGACGGCGTCGGCGCTAGAATCAAGGTGGTGACCAAGTCAGGAGCGCAGTATAACCACGTGTTCACCACCGCTGGCTATGCTTCAGCGAGCGCGGGTCCCGTGCACTTCGGACTTGGGGCGAACACTTCTGCGGAGCTGGTTGAGATCCGGTGGCCTTCAGGAATCGTGCAGGAACTGCGGAATGTAACTGGCGACCGCATCGTCGCCGTCAAGGAGCCGGTTCAGTAAGCTTGGGTAATGTCCCGGGCGCCTAAGCCAGGCGAGACCTGCTGCCAAATCGCGCACCGTTTCCCGAAACCTTCTTCTTGACCGATTCTTCGGATTGCCGCTGCAGAAAGAAATCCAGATTCCCGCGCATGACCAGGTGGGGCGCGATCGCGACTTGATGCGATTGACTGCCGTCCCCCTCCGCCAGAAATCTATACAACATGCGGAACGCCATCCGGCCCTGGGTGCGGGGACGCTGGTAAATGGTCGCTGCCACCGCGCCGGATCGAATCTGGGAAACGAGGCCGGGGAACAAGTCCGTGGTAATGATGGTTAGACGCTGTAGCACTTTCGCGTCGCGGGCCGCCTTCAGGACCGGCATCGAGTCTTCCGTCGTTACATAAACTCCTGCCAGGTCCGAGTATTTTTCGAATAGCTCGCGGCATTTGCAATACGCTTCGGCCTCCATGCCATGATCCTCGACCGGTTTCAAGAGGCGTAGTTGGGGATAGAAGGACCGCAAGGTGGATTCAAATGCCGCGTACTTCTCGGCGTGCTCGGTGATCGCCATGTCGAACAGCGTGATCGCGATCGTTCCCTCCTGATCGCCAAGAAATCGCCCCATGAGATCTGCAGCGATCGAACCGCTGGCCTGAGTGTCGACGGCGACAATTCCCAGGCGGCCGCTATTGGGAGCATCGGTCGTCACGCATACCACCGGAATGCGCGCGCGAGATGCGCGCCGTATCCACGGCCGGAAGGTCTTGGGATGACTGGGGAAGGTAATGATTCCATCCACCTTGTCGCGGATGGCCGCCGCAAAAACTTCTTCTTCCCACCGTCCAAGATGAGGGTAGGTGCGAGACTCGATCTGGACATTCTCGAGCGGAATCGACTCGGCTTCTTCTCGAATGCCCGCCCGCACTTCGTTCCAGAACGATGTGGTGCCCTCCAATGTGTTAACCAGAACCCGCAGAGCTTTTTTGGAAGATAAGTATCGAGCCGCAAGGTTTGGACGATATCCCAGGGTTTTTGCCATCTGCAACACCCGGGCTTTAGTCGTCGGACTCACGTCCGGATTGTCATGCAAAGCCCGGTGTACGGTACCGATTGAGGTACCAAGCGCCTTCGCAATGTCCAGCAGAGTGGTCGGGTGTTTACCCATTGATTGGCTCGTGCTGTGGCCCGCCGCGCATATAGACAACTCAAATGTAGGCGAAGGCCGACTTATCCAGTTCTTTCCACCAGCTGCGAATTGCTTTGTACTTCGCGTCCGAAAAGCGTCCGGCCGAACATTCTCTACTCAAAAAGATCTGCACCATAGGGTTCTAGCCGAATCACACCGTCATAAGACTCGCCACTAATAATGCCGTGCCTAGTGCCTTTGACAGTCAACACTTTTTCTTCCCCTGTGGTATTAACGTAAAGCGTCCTGCCTTCCACCACGCGCGCATACACTCCGGGAGGAGTTTCGGGCCCTCTTTCGATGCCAAGATCTGCATAAAGGCTTCGTACCAGCGCACCCATCACGGACGCCTGTGAAGGAACGGCGATATAGATTGCGCGCCCTTTGCCGTATTTGTTCATGGTGATGGCCGGCGACTTTTCCAGCGTGTTGGTAAACATCGCCATCGGCTTTGCGGTGCGTGGTTCCAGCACTTCATAGAACCCGATGCTTGCTTTCTCGGTGGTGCCGTTCAAGTTCATCTCCGGAGGGGTGTTGGGCCGGTAAAATTCCTCCGTACGAATTCCGAAGACATCGCTCACCCGCCCTGGCATTGGAGTGTCGAACCATTGATTTGTCTCATCTACTTTGGCCGACATCGCAGTCATGACTACTGTGCCGCCATTGCGGACGTAGTTCCGGATTGCGTCAGCGCTGGCAATGTCCATCATGTAATCCGCTGGAACCACTTCTAATTTGTAGCCATCCAGCGCATTGTGACCGATGTTTATGAGCGCGACATCAATGTTGTCGTCAAAGAAGGGTTTTAGCGCGTTTTGAACCTGCTCACTGTAGTTAACCGTGAAGTACTGGCGAACCGTATTGCTGGGGCCCGGCGGATGGGACGCCACATTGCTTTCGAACGAATACGCAATGGCAACTTCCGGCTTGTGATAACGCGGGAATCCCAGGTGCTGGAGCTTTGAGAATTCGACTGCAATTTGCTTGAATTCTTCATACTTCCAGGAAGGGGTACCGTCGTGATCGAGCAATCCGAAAAGCGCCTGTTCTTCTCCACCCCGATGCGTGTTGAACGTCCATGCCAGAAACGTTTGTCCGTAGTCCATCAGGCCCAGATACGCCCACATACGAATGATGCCTTTTGGGCCGCCGTAAGTTCCACCGCCGCCGGTAGTGAATTCGTTAAACCACAGTGGAGTAGAGAGGTCGCCTTTTTCGAGCAGCGCGCCGAATGAAACATCGAGCGGGTTGGCAGGGTAGAATCCCTCGGCCCCATAACTGACATATTTCTTATAGGAACTCAAATAATCAAAACCTCTGCGCGAGGCCCAGTCCCATAGATTGGATACCGCGGGCAGATTCGGAACATTCCGTTCGCGAATTGTTTCAAGATCATCAAGAATTGAAATTGTCGCATCGGACCAGAAGTGCCGCAGGTCAAGATACCGCTCCGGGGGAGATGGTCCGTCGGCGTAGGGCAATTGAACTTCGTCAAACGAATTCAAGTGGCGCGACCAGCGCTGCGTCGCCCATGCCTTGTTCAGGTTCTCGATCGTTCCGTATCGTCTCTTTAACCATTCGATGAATCGCTGCCGGTCGGCTTCGGAGTAAGACATGAAGCCATTGCCGATCTCGTTGTTGTATCCAATCGCGGCCAATGCGGGATGGTGAGCGTAGTGGCGGGTCAACTCGTCGGCAAAGCGAACCAGATGCTGGCGATAGTCGGGACTGCTGATGTCATCCATGTAGCGTTCGGCCGGATGTAGCACAGCGCCATGCTCATCGACGATGTTCACCGACGGATACTGGTGATGCAACCAGATGGGCGCAGGCGATCCGCCTATGTCCAGAACTACCCTGATACCCGCCTGGGTCATCTGCTCCAAAATCCTGTCAAACCAGGCAAACTCGAACCGCCCTTCTGACGGTTCAAAAGCGTCCCAGGAAAGGTCGCCCATGCGGACCATCGTGAATCCCGCCTGCTTCATCAGCGCGATGTCCTGGCGAATTTGTTCCGGGGACCGATCCACCGGCTGATAGCAGGTCCCAACGAACAACTGACCCTTACCAGGCCAATCGGGGTGCTGGTCTGCGCTTTGCCCAATAAGAAGTGTGCTGCTCAGGACTAACGCAACGGTGGTCAATGTTCGTCGCAAGATCATGTCGTTATTGGTACAAATACGAATCCGTTCTTTGAACAGAACGCAAGTCAGCTCGCAAGAATTCGGAATGAGTATGCATACTTACACGGCGGGACATCCGGTACCCGGAGCTCGAGACCTCTTGCGTCGCGCGTCCACTTAACCTCGGATTCCACTCCCAGCAGTTCTACCCTCTGAATCCGCCGCGGGTAGTTCGCGGCGTTTTCTGCAAGCGACTTGATCAGAATCTTCCCATCCGTCGGCCACCCCAAAGCGATGGCATAGAGCGTCTCCCCCTTCGTGGTGAATCGTATGTCTGTGTGATCGAACTTGAGCTGCGTGAACTGGTACGACAAGGTCTTTCTTGCTTCTGTTGAAGGGCCTTCCCCGAAGATCTTCCACGGGCGTGTGCCTTTGATCGCCTCACGGTTCACCCGTTGCCATTCCGCAAGTTCATTCAGGAATGAAAGCTCATCACTGTCCGGCTCCCCATGGCCGGGCAGCGGAATGCTCAGAAGGAGGTTTCCATTTTTGCTTACGATGTCCACGAAAAGAGAAATGATGAGAGAGGCTTTCTGATACGTGTGGTTTTCAAAAAGCCGCCGGTTGTAGTGCCAGTTGCCGATGCACATTTCCGTTTGCCAAGGCTTTCCCTGAAGTCCTTCCGCCATTCCAAATTCAAAGTCGCGGGTCAGCGTGCCCCAAACCGGCTCGGGAACTTCTTTGAGGTCAACCACTCCTTCCAAACGGCCACCATGCGCTCGAATATTGCTGTTGTAGTAGTACGCCATAATCTGTGGGGCCAGATCAGGGATTCCTAGCCATACCTTCAAATCCGGGGCCCACGGGCCGCCATCGTCGAAGGTGAATTGCGCTCCGTCATCGAAGTTCAAGATATCTGGGCCGTAACTATCGATGATGTCCTGCACTCGTAGAAGAAACTGCTGGACGAACTCCGGACAGGGCGTATTTTTCGCGTGGGGTTGGCCGTTGAGCATCTGCGGATCCATGCCTTCCCACCACTTTCCCTTGCCATCGGCGATTGTCTGCATGCCGTCATACGGAACCCCTGCGAGCGGCCCGGTTGCGTCGCTCTTGTATCGAACGGGAAGAAACTCATCCCATGTGCGGTGCGGGGTTCCGTGATAGCTCACGCCAAATCGCAATCCGTTGGAGCGCGCGACTTTAGCCCATGTGCCTACGATGTCTCGCTTTGGACCGACGTTGACGCAATTCCACGGTTGATGCTTTGAATTCCAACAATCAAAGTTGTCGTGGTGAGTCGCCAGGGCCACAAGGTACTCAGCTCCTGCGCGCTTATATAAGTTGACCAGAGCATCAGGGTCCCATTGCTCCGCTTTCCAAAGATGACAGATGTCTTTGTATCCAAACTGTGAGGGATGTCCGTAAGTTTTTACGTGGTACTCATATTGAGGCTGGCCCTGGATGTACATGTTTCGTGCATACCAATCACCTTGTTCTGGAACACATTGCGGACTCCAGTGCGCCCAGATTCCGAACTTCGCATCACGAAACCAGTCTGGGCAGTGGTATGACTTCAGAGACTCCCAAAACGGCAAGAAGGGACCATCGGGGATTTGTCCGCGAAAAAATGGGTTTTCTCCGAGTGCCTTTGAAGCCGCAGTTAGGGCAAATGCGCCGACTCCGCCCTGAAGGAATGATCGACGATTCAAGGATGCAACCTCCGAAAACCTGCTTCTTGATCCACGCGGGACTGAAGAGCCGCAAGTTTCTCGGCATCTGCGCCGTCAAGCTCATAGACGGCAACCCCAGGCTCCTTGACGCGCGTTTTGTCTACATGCAGAAATATGTTGCAAGCGTTCTCGTTCAAAATACTTTCCTTCTGAAACGCTGCCGATGATTTTAGCCCACTCAATCTTGGGGCGTCTTTGTCCGAAGGTTCCTATGCAGGAGGGACGGGCTTACCCCATCATGTCGAGCCGCCAGTTAACATACAGGCTTGCTTGCAGTTTTTTATGGAAGTCGCTCGGAGCGCCTGTTTATGCGGGTTCTAGATTGGTGGAGCTAGTCGGGATCGAACCGACGGCCTCGTCGTTGCGAACGACGCGCTCTCCCAGCTGAGCTATAGCCCCACGTTGGCGTAAACGGATCGAGCACATAGCGATTTTAGCAGCGTTTCCAGCCGGAGACCAATCCCAGGTAACCGTGAAACCACCCCGGAAAAACATGTTTACCTGCCGCGCTCTTCCGCGTCTAATCGAAGAAGAATGTTTACCCCGGTTCAAACCGCCAGTGGTGCGTCCCGCCTCCCCATGTATTGCTCTGTCGCCGGCCATGGGTTGTTGTTGCTATGGCTGCTGCACCCCGCCAGTCCAAAGCTGTTGGCGCCATCGTTCGTGGTCCACGGCAATCACGGCGATCAGGTTGCACATCTCTACTGGCCAACCCAGCTGACCCAGGTTAAAGCCGACGCCTCTCCGGGCACTTCCGCAGCCGATTCGCGGCAGCAGTTGAATGCGCATCTCACCTGGAAACGCCGAGCCAAGGCGGCCAAAGCCGCGGAACCCGATCTGCCACGCCCCAAGACGGGATTGGACGACCAGACCAGCGCGCCCGGGCAGGTTGCTCAGGCCCGTCCTGCTGGCTCCCCGCTGGGCACGGTCCTTGAAGGTCCCCTAACTGGAGAGGAGGTCCGTCCTGCACTCCCGGTGGTCTCTCCCGATCCCCACGTCGCGGCTGACGAATTGGGCAATCTTCAGGGAGATGTCGTGGTCGAAGTCACGATCGACGAAAAGGGCGATATTGTGCAGAAAGTTGTGGTGCAGAGCCTGGCTCCGGCGATCGACAGCAAGGTGCTCGAGGCCCTGGACAATTGGCGCTTCCGCCCCGCGACTCGCAACGGCATCGCCATCGCATCCAAACAGGACGTCTACTACCACTTCCCTCGCCTGGGCAAAGGCTGATGTAGGCGCGAGCGCCCACGCTCGTGCGCCGCCGGCAAGGACTTCGACGGCCTGCATCCCGCTATAATGTTGATGTGTCCTCTGATCAGGTCCGACAGGTCGCATCCGCTGACTTCCCCACCCGCTGGGGCAAATTCCGCATCTATGGCTTTCACGGCGAATTCGGCACTCCCGGCTCGCCCCGTGACGAGGACGCGGTCGCTCTTGTCATGGGAGATATTCATTCGGCTCCGCCACTGCTCCGCATCCACTCCCAATGCCTTACTGGAGATGTCTTCGGTTCCTTGCGTTGCGATTGCCGCGAACAACTCGAAATCGCCCTGGCGATGATTGCCGAGGAGGGAGCCGGCATCCTGATCTATGAACAGCAGGAGGGCCGCGGCATCGGCCTGATGGCAAAGTTGCAAGCATATGAATTACAGGACCAGGGGCTGGACACGGTGGAGGCCAACGAACGCCTCGGATTCAAAGCCGACCACCGCGAATTCACGCTCCCGGCGGAAATTCTGAAAGCGCTCGGAGTTTCGAGCGTGCGCCTGCTCTCGAATAATCCCGACAAGGTGGCTGCGCTGGAAAAAGGTGGGATTGTCGTGACCGAGCGGGTACCCTGCGAAGCCGCACCCTCAGCCCACTCCGAAGACTATCTAAAAACCAAGAAGGAAAAGCTGGGCCATCTGTTCACGTCGCGCTAGTGCCCACCTCACCACGTACCCTCCGGATTGTCATCCTGAGGAATCGGAGTCCTTGGCTCGCGAAGGACTCCCGACGAAGGACCCTTGCATTTCTCCCGCTTGCGGCATAGGTCACCGCAACTTAGCCGCTGCCAGCACTGCCCGTTTCGTAAACACGCGAATCATCTCTCGCCGATACTCCGGCGTGAGCGCCGAGGTGGTCAGCGGTCGGGCAATTTTCGCAGCCAGATCGCCGGCGGCTGCGGCGAGCGACTCGTCTAGCACCTTTCCGGCGAGCAATTCCCCTGCAGCTGTCACTAGCAGAGGAGCCGGATTCACCGCTGTGATCGCCAGCCGCGCATCTGAGATGTGACCATTCGAACGCTTCATGACCACTGCAACCCCGGCCAGGGGATAATCAATCGATCCCCGCACCCGCAACTTCCGGTACACACCACGGTAGTCAGCAGACGATTCCGGCAAAAATACACTGGTCAGCAACTCATCGGGTCGCAGCTTGCGATAAGCTACGCCGTCGCCCGTGTAGAACTCGGACAGTGGAATACGCCGGCTTCCAGAAGCGCTCGCGATTTCGACCTCGGCTTCAAGGCACAACAGCGCCGGCGGCGTGTCCCCCGAAAACGCCGCCCAGCACTTGGTTCCGCCGGGAGCGACGTGGCAAAGATCGCCATCTTTCTTGATACAGAAGCCACACCCTTTGCGCCACGTAAGCGACTGGTTGTACCAGAGGCAGCGAGTATCGAGGCAAATGTTCCCGCCGATGGTCCCCATATTGCGCAGCAAGGGCGAGGCCACAGTCGCCGCGGCCTCGGTCAACACGGGATATCGGCGGCGGAGAAGAGGCGACTGCTCGATCGCAGTAAGTGAAACCAATGCCCCGATCTCGACGCCGCGATCGGCTTGACGAATCTCCCTGAGCCCGGCCACGTGCCGTATATCCAGGACATATTGCGGCTCAAATAATTTCTGCCGCATGGAAGGAATTAGGTCGGTGCCCCCCGCGACCACTCGGGTGGAAGGGGGCGACTCGCCCGCGGCTTTCGCCAGCAAAGACACCGCTTCGTCCAGCGTACGCGGCCTCAGCAACTTGAATTGCGGAAGACTCAATCATCCCCTCCCGCTTCAACAGTCACCGCACGCCGCGCCGGATCGAGCGCATGCCGCTCCGGCCCCCTGCCCTTAAACCAAAGCGATCCCCCATGCTCACGAAATCCGGCAGGATTTGTAGGGTCTACACCTTCAGTCAAATTGATCGGCTTTCTATTCTTCTTAGCCCGCAAGGCCGCCAACACCCTCTCCGGAGTGAACGGACACTCATGCAACCGCACGCCCACCGCATCATAGATGGCATTCGCGATCGCCGGTATCGTCGCCGCCAGCGAGCCTTCGCTGCACTCTTTGGCGCCGAACGGTCCCTCGGGATCAATGCTCTCCACGATGATGGGCTCGACTTCCGGCGATTCCACCGACGACGGGCTGCGATATTCGAGCAGCCCGGGGTTCATCAGCATGCCGTCTTTCCAAATCATTTCTTCGGTCAGCGCCTGGCCCATGCCCATCCACACCGACCCGATGATCTGTCCCTCGACCGAGACCGGGTTCAGAGCGCGCCCGCAGTCGTGCGCCGCCCACACTTTGTGAACTGTCACTTCGCCGGTTTCTTCGTCAACGCTCACCTCGGCCACCTGCGCGGAGTAGGAATATGCCGGCGAAGGTCCAACTCCACCGCCCTTGTGCTTTCCGCCGCGCGCCTCGGCGGGCGGCGCGTAGGAGCCAGTCCCGGTCAGCGTGCCATGAAAATCAATGGCCGCCACCACGGCTTCCTCAAAACTCATCGAATCTTTAGGACCTTCATCCTTGCGTTTCTGCTGCAACGACCCGCGCAGAATCTGCCCTTCGACGCGCCCGCTGACGGAAGCCTCAGACTGTGTCGCCGGATGGGATGGTGTGGCCGCGGGCGACTCGCCCGCGAGCTTCTTCCGTACCACCTGGTCGTCCCGAAATATAAGTTCTTCCACCGCGCAACCCATCTTCCGCGCCGCCGCCGAAGCAATCTGCTTCTTCACCTCAGCTGCCGCCCGCAAAGTAGCGTTGCCCGCCATGAACGTGACCCGGCTGGAATACGATCCAATATCAATGGGCGTAAGGTCCGTATCCGCCGCCACGATCCTGATCCGTCCCAGCGAGCAACCCAGGGTTTCCGCCGCGACCTGTGCCGTCATGGTGTCCGAGCCCTGCCCGATTTCGGACGCGCCGGTGTACACCACAACCCCGCCGTCGCGATCAATCTTGATGTTGACCGTCGAGTGCGGCATGTCAGAACGAATGATGGAATTGGCGGCCCCGCTCACATAGTGGCTGCACGCCATGCCCAGGCCGCGCCCCTTCTCCAGCTTTCCCTTGCGATCCTTCCATCCTGAACGCTCGACTGTTTTTTCAATGCACTCCGGCAAGCCGTAACTCTGCACCCGCAGCCCGTTGACGGTGATGCAAGGCGGCTGGAGGAGATTGCGCCGCCGAATCTCGGCCGGGTCAAGATTGATCGTGGTCGCAAGTTCGTCCAGCTGCGATTCAAAAGCAAAACGGACGTTGACCGTGCCGTGGCCGCGCATGGCCCCACAGGCCGGCTTGTTGGTGAGTACGCGATATCCGTCGTATTGAATGTTGGGGATATCATAGAGCGCGCCCAGCAGGGCGCCGGAGTAGAGAATCGTGACTACACCGTAGGAGCAATAGGCGCCGCCATCCTGTACCACGCGCGCTCTTACGGCTGTGATACTGCCGTCTTTCTTCACCCCAGTCTTGAGATCGATGAGGGTGCGCGGGCGTCCGCGATGGGCCCAGAAGACTTCCTCGCGCGTGTAGGTGATCTTCACTGGTGCGCGCGCCTTGCGCGCCGCGATGGCCGCGATGATCTCCAGAGGAATCACTTCGCTCTTGCCACCGAAGCCTCCGCCCACCAGCGGCTTGATGACGCGAATCTGCGCCATCGGCATTTCCAGCACCAGGGAGAGTTTGTGTTGCAGGTAATACGGAACCTGCGTGGAAGACCAGACGATCAACCGTCCGGGATTCCCGGTCTGCGAATCGATTTCGAAACTGGCCAACGTGGAGTGGGGCTCCATGGCCGCATGGGTCACTTCATTGACGATAAATCTGGCTTCAGCGACGTAGTCGGCTTCGGCAAAGCCTTGGTCGGGATCTCCGAACGCGTGGTGATAGTCCTTCTCCAGGTTGTGCGGCTTGTTATCGTGAATCAGGTCCGTCTCCGCCTTCATCGATTCTTCCGGATCGAAATAGGCGGGCAGGACTTCGTACTCCACATCAATCAGCTCCAGAGCCCGGTCGGCGGTCGCCTCGTCTACGGCGGCAACGCAGGCGACGTTGTCGCCCACGTAACGGACCTTGTCCACCGCCAGTGCATGTTCATCGTGGCCAACGGGAAGAATTCCGTACGTGTTCGGCGCGTCTTTGCCGATCGCCACGGCGACAACACCTTCCAGCTTTTCAGCAAGGCTGGTGTCAATACGCTTGATCCGCGCATGCGGATAGGGCGAGTGCAGGATCTTTCCCACCAGCATGCCGGGCAGGCTGAGGTCGTCAGTGTACTTGCCCGCGCCGGTGGTCTTGCCGGCGGCGTCGACCATCGCGATGGGTTTTCCGATGATAGAGAAGTCAGGCATTGGTTTTCGTAGCGCCGGTGTCCCGCCGGCCTATCGAACCGGCGAAGCCGCTACTCCCTTCTGCTCGGCAACGATCGCAGCCTTGATGGCCTGATACATCTGGTTGTATCCCGTGCAGCGGCACAGGTTCCCGCTCAGAGCGCCGCGAATCTCTTCGTCGGTCGGCTCAGGATTCACCGCGAGCAAATGTTTGACTGTCATGATGAAGCCCGGCGTGCAGAAGCCGCACTGCGCCCCTCCCCAATCGCCATAAGCTTTCTGGATCGCAGCCAGGCTGCCGTGTTCACATACCCCTTCGATGGTCGTGATCTCCTGCCCTTCGCAACTGGCTGCGAGCATGGTGCACGACAGCATAGGAATGCCATCCACCTGCACGGTGCAGGACCCGCAGGAAGAATCGTCACAACCGCGTTTCGAGCCGGTGAGTTGCAAATCCAGGCGCAGCGCGTCCAGCAAAAGCGTGCTGGGCTCGAGCGCAAGCTCGTGGGCACGTCCGTTGACGCGGAGTTCGATGAGTTCTTTTTTCATGGCTAGCTTTTAGCTTTTAGCCTTTAGCTCTTAGCGTCTCGCCCACAATTCTTGAGCTAAAGGCTAAGAGCTAACAGCTAAAGGCTGCTGTTAGTACAACGGCACCTTCGGATCCACCGTTCGCGCCCAGCCATCGATCCCGCCGCGCATGGACTGCACCCTCTCGAATCCCTGCTGCCACAGCCAGTTGGTGACGCTCAAAGAACGAACGCCGTGGTGGCACATCACGACAATGTGTTCGTCCGGATCAAGTTCCTGGTTGGCGCGCGTCGGTACATCACCCATGGGGATATTCTTGCTGCCCTCCAGGTGAGACTTTTGCAGTTCCCACGGTTCGCGGACATCGAGCAGGGTGAACTTGTCACCGTGCTTGAGCATGGCTTTTACTTGTCCGGCGCTGATTTCGAAGTCCATGAAAAAATTCGCTTCTGGTTTCTGGCTTCTGGCTCACACCCATTCGTTCTGGGCCTGTTTGGCCAGAAGCTAGGAGCTAGGAGCCAGAAGCTCTTCAATATCCAAAATCTGTCTGGGCTGCATATGCGTGCTGCTTCACGCTCAACTCTTCCACGCGGCATCCGCCGAGCTGATTCATGTACGCGTTGCGATCGGTCACACTGTGCACCCAGCGCTGCAGCCACGCCTCGCTGTCGGCTTTAGTTTTTGTCTGCTCGTGATATTGACGAAAGAAAGCGTTGTCGCGTTTGTAATATCCCTGCACCGGCGAGGGATGTGCGCCGTTGCGGCACTCGACCACCGCGTTGACGAGAAATCCGGGAATGACGGTGCGATTGGGATCGCTCGAGATCACGTCAGCATCGACAATTTCTTCCGTCACCACGATCACCCGCCTGGCCGCGCGAACCGCTTCGATCATCACGCCGAAGTTTCCCCAGCAGTGCGCATTGCCTTCATGGTCGGCGCGCTGCAGATGGACGATCGCTACATCGGGACTGAGCGCTCGAACCGCATGGAGCTTGGGTCGTCCACGTAGGGGTGGACGCCCTCGTCCGCCCGGACGAGTCGCAGACTCGCCAGCTTGCACATCCTCAAACGGCGAATCAATCTCGGCAAAGAAGTCGTTGTCTCGGGCCACATCGCTCCCAAGTGCAGTTCGAGTGGGCAGAAAGGGCACGCCCATCGCCCCTGCCTGCAGTGCCAGGGCAACCGTGAAGTTGCTCAGGTTCACGACCTTCAGTTCGCCCTGCTCCACGGCACGGCGGAAGTTGTAGGCCGAACCCATCATCACGTTGCCTACCCAGGCGGCGATGACCCGCTCCACGCATCCCGCGGCAATCATTTGATCAAAGAGAATGTCGGAGATCGGCCCAATCAGGGTAAGCGCGTTCTTCTTCTGCCGGATGATTTCATGGCCCGCTGCAAATGGGATCATCTGCTCCATTTGCAAACCAAGCGCAACGGAAGCGCCGTCCGGCACCAGGTCGGCGATCGCTTCGCGCATGGTCACAAGCTTGGACATAGCCGCCCTACTTGCCCTTCCACACCGGCTGGCGCTTTTCGAGGAAGGCGTCGATTCCCTCTTGAACATCTTCCGTTTTCATCAATTCATCCAGGTAGATTTTCTCGGCTCGCGCCAGTCCTTTGTCGAAGTGCATCGAGTCCCAGGCATAGTTCGCTTTCTTGGTGATCGCCAGAGCGGCCGGGCTTAGACTCGAAAGCTGCTGTATCGCCTCTTTCACCGCCAGTTCAAGCTCAGTGTCAGCAAGGTCGCGGTTGGCTAAACCGATGCGAGCCGCCTCAGTACCCGAAACGTTGCGCCCGGTCAGGATCAGGTCGGCCGCGTGTTTTTGCCCGACCAGTGCCGCCAGCGCCGTCGCCGCCACCGGCGGGTAGCATCCCAGCTTGATTTCAGGGAAACCCCACATCGCAGTGTCAACGGTGTAAACCAGATCACAGACCATCGCCAGCTCAGCCCCTCCGCCCAGACAATGGCCATGCACGGCGGCAATCGTCACCTTCTTGCTGCTCACCAAGGCTCGAATCACAGCGTGAAACTTGGTCAACATATCCGTCACTCTGTCCGGAGTGTGCGCGGCAACGTCTACACCCACTGAGAATGACTTGCCCTCACCGCTCAATAACAGGGTGGACACATCAGCGCGGCCCTCGATCTCAGCCAGCGCTTGCGCCAGTTCCTCCATCATCGCAAGGTCAATTACGTTGAGCGGCGGATGGTGCAGGGTAAGACGCGCCACCGGAGGCTGGAAGGCCAGCGTGATTCGCGATTGAGTAAGCGTTCCGGTCGCCATCTATTTTGTCCAGAAGCCGTCTGTGTCGTACTCGCGGATTGCCTTGAGCTCTTCCGCACTCGGCTCCGGTGTCGACGTCACTTCTTCAGAAACCCGCAGGGGCCATCCTGTATTGCGCAACACATCTTCGAGGTCTACGCCCGGGTGCGTGGACGCGAGGTAAGCTTCGCCATCGTCGCCGAACCGCAGCACCGCCTTGCTGGTGATCACCGCAGCCGGACCGCCGCGAATCAAGCCGACCCGCTGCCGCCAACCCCGCCCGTCGCCGTTGCCCGGACTGGTGATATACGAGACGCGCTCGGGCAAGCGCTCCCTGCTGTGCTCCAGCAAGGCCACGAAACGTTGCGCCAGCGAAGCGATGTCGCAGGCGCCGCCTGATCCTGGCAACCGCGTCATTCCCTTCGCTCCATGCACTTCGGTCGAGTTCAGGTTGCCGAAGCGGTCCACTTCAGCCGCTCCCAGAAAGCCAAGGTGCACACGTCCGGATTGCAGCAGGCTCATGACTCCAAGCATGTCCAGGCACTGGGTCGCGTTCTTGATGTTGGCGGGATCGGCCATAGTGTAGATCAGTTCCGGAGAGGGTGTGCTCCGGATCACGCCGTTTTCAAACAGCCCGACGGCGTTTGGGGCGTGGGTCTTCTTCGCCACCACGAACGCGATCAAGGGCAGCCGCATGCCGACAAACACCACTTCGCCGTCGCGAATTTCGCGCGCGGCGCTGACCACCATCAACTCGCCCGGCGTGTAAGCCTGCGCCCGCGTCTCCGAAATAACAGCAGTCATTGCCATCAGACCAACTGAGAACCGAGAACTGGTATCTAAAAACTGGGTTTTTCAAGAACCACCCAGTTCGGCCACGCAGGCCCTACAAATTAATCGCCGATTTCCGAACTTCACCAATCGAAGCCAGCGGATCACGCGCGCCTTCCTTGGGCGCAATCCATTTCTTCTCGCTGCTGATGATGTCCAACAGCAATTTCTTGTCTTCCGCCGAGGGCAAATATTCCTTCAAATGCTCCTCGTATGAACTGTCGTCAATCGCTTCACCGGTTTCCGCGTGAAATCTCTGACCCGCCCAGCGTCCGATGTTGCGATTGAACTTGATATGTGGAGCGTAAAGTTTTGGTTGTCCAGCCTTTAGAAAAGTGTTGAAGCGTGCGATCAAGCCCGCCACCTCGTCGCGATAGAGGCTCCGGTTGTAGTCATTCAGGTCATCGAGATCCGCCGGTTGCTCATTTTTCGGCTCGTCGTACCGACCTTTGATGCCCCAGACATAGGCCCAGTGCGCGGATGAAGAATGGTCAGTACCGAATAGGTCGTAGGAACTCGAAATCCACTTGTTGAGATATTTCTGGATCAGCCAGCCCGGAACCACCCCCGCCTCGACGATGCGTCGCAGGCCGTCGTTACCGGTCCCCATGTGGAACGCTTCTTCCCGCAGCATGTAGGACATGGAGCGGCCGAGCGGCGCGAAGGCGGAATACTTGAACATCTGCAACTGGAATTTGCCATCGCGGTCGACAAAGTCGGTGTAGGTGAAGAAATCCATCCAGTTGTCCACTTCCACGTTAAAAGCGCCCAGCAACCGCTTATTCTCAAAAGCCCGGCGTTCCAGCATCTTTTGCGCCTCGACTTTGCCGGAGTAGCCGAAGTGGTCCACCAGCAGCGCGCACATCTGCCAGCCGTGACGCATTTCCTCGATCATGACACGGGTGATGGCACGGCGGTCCCAATCGGTAGGAGCGCTTTCGAACAGATAGCGCTGCTGCTCCACGCTGGCGAATTCAGTATCGCCCTGGTAGACGATCATGTTCATCAGCGCGTCGCGCATTTGCTGCGTGGGTATCTGGCGCAGGTTTTCCCACTTGCGGCGGCCTTTGTACGAACCGAATTGAATTTCCTCGGTCTCGATCGCACCATAGAGCGTGTCGAACTTGAAGCTGGCGATTTCGTCGTGGTTGACGCCGATTTCTTTGCGCCAATCGTCGAAGAGTCCAACCCAATCGCTGAACGTTCCGATCTTTGCTACTTTGCCTGGCATAGTCTCCAAACCTTCAACCACAGGGACACGAAGTACCACGAAGGGAACTATAACGCGGGCTTTCCTTTGTGGTACTTCGTGTCCTTGGTGGTTTGCGCTTTCACTATTTCGCCTTGAATACTGCCGGCCGTTTTTCCACGTACGCGGCCAAGCCCTCTTTGGCGTCCTCGCTCTGGAACAGCAGTTGCTGATTCTCCCGCTCCACCGCCAGTGCGGATTCCATGGGAATCTCCCATCCCGTCTGCACCGCGCGCTTGATGCGTCCCACGGCCTTTGCCGCCTTGTTGGGCGGGCAGAACTGCCGGGCATATTCCATAATGTTCTCCATGAAATTGTCGCGCTCGTAGATATCGTTGACGATCCCCAATTCTTTGGCTTCTTCGAAAGAAAATGTGTTGCCAGTGACCATGAGTTCAATCGCTTTGCTCTTGCCCACGATGCGCGACAGCCGCTGGGTTCCGCCGGTGCCGGGCAGTACGCCCAGATTCACTTCCGGAAGGCCGATCTTGCCCGCATCCTGACGCGCAATACGGATGTCTGCGGCCATGGCAATCTCCAGCCCGCCGCCCACGCAATGTCCGTTCAACGCAGCGATCACCAGCTTGGGCGTGTGCTCAAGCCGCAGCAGAGTCTCATTGGCGTGCAGACAGAAGTAGTATTTGAACGTGGGATCGACGCTGACCAGCATCTTGATATTCGCGCCCGCGGAAAAGAATTTGTCGCCCGCGCCGGTGAGCACGATCACGTACACATCGTTGTCCATGCGCGCCTTCAGAATCGCCTCATCCAGTTGCCGGTTCATCTCATAGGTGTAGGTGTTGGCCGGCGGATCGGACAGCTCGATCACCGCCACACCGGCGTCTACGCGGTAGTTGATCAGTTGTTTGGTGGACTCGCCGCTCGCCGGTTGCACTGTAGTCGCCATAGTCGTACTCCTTTTCGCTAATGGTAGAGTCGTGTTCAGCCCGATATCGCAGGTCTTTTCTTCCGCGGCCCTCTGGATGGCGCCGTCCCGATGCCCTGTAGAAAAATGTCTCCCATCTCACGCGCCAGTTCCGCGGCATCGCCATCAACCCGCGGGTTATACCAGGTATAGATCCAGTTCATCATACCGAACAGGCTGAGCACGCCAGTCCGGCTGGAAAACTCCAGGCCGCGCGCCGCCTTGTAGGCGTCCAGTAGTTCGATGCAGATCCGGTAATACTCGCGCTTGATGGCTGCGATCTCGGATCCAAAGCCATTCTTCAACACGTCATCCTCGTGCGAGAGCACCTTCATGGCTTTCTGGTTGGCCAGGAAATACTCAAGATGATTGAGGATGAACATGCGAATACGGTCTGCCGGATCCGCGACTTCATCCAACCGCTGACGCAGCCGGTCCACGATGGTGCTGAAAGTATGTTTCTGGATCAGGTAGAGCAGTTCTTCCTTGGATTCGAAGTAGTAATACAGGCCGGAGAGCGAAACCCCGCTGGCGCGGGAAAGATCGCGCATCGAGGCGGCAGCATAGCCCTTGTCGCAAAAAACATTCGTGGCATGGACGAGAATGCGGGCCAGGCGGCGATCGAAACGGGTCTCCAACCGAGGCCCGGACGCTGCACCGCGGCGGCGCGGCGTAAGCTGCGACTGAATGGGAGATGCGGTCGCCATAGTTCGAACGTTCGTTCAAAATAATAGCAGTGAAGAGAGGTGGGCACAAGGGCAAACAGTGCACTCGTTTTCGGACAAATCTAACCACACCGAGACCTCATCCTGAGGGACTCTAGTCCCGAAGGATCTGGCGTGCAGTGGATATGCACCCTCGCGACAATGTTGCGCTGCGCGCTAGATCCTTCGCAAGCTCAGGATGACGCCACCATGCGCTCGGGAGACCCCCAACGAAACCACTACCGGACGTCCACATTTGAAAACAGCGACTTTCCGCCCACCGCCGCTACGAGATGCAAATGGTCAGGGGCGACCAACTTCTGCACATGGGGAAGGTCGTCGTCGGTTAGCGCCAGATACCAACGCTCGGGCTTTGACCAAAGCCGCGAAAAATCATCGTCGTTGATAAAAACTGGCGGCGCGTCGGGAGCGTACGAACCGTACTCGAGGTTGAAATAGCGCCCGTTGAGCATCAAACACCGGTCCTCGGTATAAAACAGCAGCGAGGAGATCGCATTGTGATTACCGTAGATGACCAGTTGTCCCTGGGGCGCGCGCTTAAGGGCCTCCGCGATGGGACGCGAAGACAAGTATGGATCGAAGGTCACCAATGCCAGCCGCGCCGCCTGGAAGAAGATCACCATCATGACCGCCATGGCGAGCAGCGCACGCTCGCCGCGCAGACGCCACGCCCCCACCGCCCCGATGACGAAGGCGACTCCTGCGATCACCAATGGCAGGCGGAGATAGGCGAATGATTTGAGCGTGAGGTCGTGCATGTGCCCCAGAGAAAGCGTGTAGGCATCGGCGTTCTGCGTGAGGGCTGACGAAATGTCTCCCGGCGTTGGCAGTCCCCGCACCCTCACAAGGATTGCAAAGATCGCAAGAGCGGCACAGGCAGCAACGACTGAAACGACTCTTGCGCCCCAGCGAATCGAGTTGTCACTCGTAGCCACACCGCATGCCAGCAACAGCGCCAGCGCGGGATATATGGGCATCGAATAGTATTCCTGGGTTGTAGACAAGGTGAAGAAAAGCATCACCAGCCCGATCCAGCACAGCGCGAGGAGTCGGGCCCGGCCCTGCCGGTCCACCGGTTTGTAACCCAGGCGTATGAGGGTAGGCAGATAAACGCTCCAGGGAAACAGCCAGACCAGGTGGAAGAGCCAGAAATAAAGGCGCGGCACCGTGTTGTAATCGCGCGGATACCGCGCATTCAGGAAGCGCAGCACTTGCTCATTGATGAAGTAGAACCAGAAGAAACCATGGTACTGGCCCGGGCCGGCATGCATGGTGAAATCAAAGTACGGAGGATTCCGGATGGTGGCCAGCACGTGCCACGGGGCGGCGATCGCGATAAAAATCAAAAATCCGGTGAACGGATAGAGACGCTTCCAGGTGCTGCGGTCGAATAGACGCCGCGTGAACACAAGAAACACGAAGGCGATGCCGACCGGAAACACCAGTCCGATCAGGCTTTTGAGCAGCAGTCCGGCTGCGAGGCTTGCCGCCATCACGTAAGCCCACAACCGCGGATTCGGCTCATGCTCGTCCAGAGCGCGTAGAAATGCCCACAAGGAGATAGTTATCGACAGCGTCAGGATTACATCCGGTATGACGATCCGAGTGAACAGAAACAGCCCTATGCACGTGGACAAGAATAGCCCGGCATAGAAACCCACTTTGGGCGAGAACGCCCACCGGCCAAACAGAAATGTCACCCAGCAAAGCGCGATGGCAGAAAGCGCACTGGGAATTCTTGCAACCCAGTCACGGACTCCAAACACGGAATAAAAAATCGCAGTGATCCAGTATTTGAGTGGGGCTTTGTCGAGGAAGGCGACGCCATCCAGCCGCGCCGTGACCCAGTCTCCCGATTGCAGCATGTTGCGCGCGATCAGCGCCTGCGAGGCGTCTACATCGTCCATCAAGGACGGCGGACTGATGATTCCGCTGAGAAAAATGATGGCCGCAAAGAGGACCACCATCCACTCATAACGGCGGCTCATGCGAGAACCGATCTCGAATACTGATCAGAACTTAGTGAAATGAAGATAGGAGGGCTCAGAATGGGTGTCATCGACTGTCTTAGTCTGACACTTCTTCCTCGTTCTTCTGCGCGCGTATGACACAGGCCACGTCGTATGGAGTATGGCGACCGCGGCTCTGGTAGTAGTGCCGCACCTGCATCTCAGCCAGCAGCCCGAGAGCCAGAAGCTGCACACCGGCAAGTATCAGCACCGCGCTGAAAATCAACAAGGGACCATGGTCGGTCATGATGTGCATGCCGTAAAGCAGCTTCCACAGCCCCATCCACAGGCTGAGCACGCCGCCGGCGAAGATTGCCATTACCCCGGCAGTCCCGAAGAAATGCAGGGGGCGGGAGAGATAGCGCAGCAGGAACCGGACCGTGAGCAGGTCAAGAAAAACCGGCAGCTTGCTCGCCATCCCATACTTCGAGACGCCGAACTCCCGCGGCGACGTAGTGATGGGGACTTCGCAGATTTTCGCGCCCCGCCGCAGTGCAAGCACCGGAATCAGCCGCTGCAGCTCGCCATAAATCGGCACTTCCGAAACCAGCTGGCGCTTGTACGCTTTGAATCCGCCACCCCAGTCATGGATACGAACTCCAGTGAGTTTCCCCAGTACCCAATTGGCACAGCGCGTCGCCACCCGCTGCAGTAAGGAACCTTCATGCTGGTTGCGCCATCCGCAAACGATGTCAAAACCCTCTTCGAGGCGCTCAATAAACTTTGGGATGTCGGCCGCGTCGTGCTGCAGGTCTCCGTCCATGGTGATGACAAAATCACCGCGCGCGGCATTGAAGCCTGCACCCAGGGCAACGGACTTGCCCGCGTTGTGGCGCAGGGCAACCACTGTGACCCGGCTGTCTACCTGGGCTATTTCCTGAAGCAGGGGAAAACTGCCGTCGGTGCTGCCGTCGTCAACAAAAACACACTCAAAGGAATGGCCGGTCGCGTCCAGCGTTTCCTTGAGCCGTCCGTAGAGAGGCGTAATGCTCTCCCGCTCATTCCACAGGGGAACGATCACGGAATATCGAACAAATCGCAGGTCTTCGGACATACGGGCGCTTTCCGATGGATTTCAGATTGAATCTTGCTAAGTTTAAACCCTCGGCTGGATTCGCACAACAGTTCAAAAGCGCGGGATGCGATGGACTTACCCACCCACTTGTCATTCCGAAGCCGGTTTTATCGGCGAGGAATCTGCTTACTGCCGGCAGCGAAACAGCAGATTCCGCGCGCGGCAAACCGCGCCTCGGAATGACAACTCCCTGGAGGCTGCACCACCAGAATGTGATTCGTGTCTTAGATTGGCCAGGTTCGGCTGTTCGTCGTCGCTCAGATCGAGATGATAGAAGGCCCTGGCCGCGGCGTCCGGGTGTTCTTTATAGTCTCCCGGGCTTGGCCCGGCCCACCCGAATGCTTTCTTCCAGCCCCTGTTCCCATTCTTCCCGGCTTATTGGCTTGAAGACGCTGTACTCTGGCATGCGCAATTCTCAATTACGGACATCCGCCAGCAACCGCTCCACTTCATGTTGCAGATCCGCCGTGAGCGGTAACAGCGGCAAACGAGCGGGACCACCATAGTAACCATTCAAATCCATTCCATACTTCAGACCTGGGATGCCGAGTTCACTTCCCACGCGTTGGGCCACGTTGGTGATGCGCTCCTGTTTCAGGCGCGCCAACGCGGCATCACCTTCCTTCCAGGCCGCGTAAATTTCGTAACAGGCGGTGGGAGCCACATCAGCAAAAGCCAGCACGGCACCGACAGCTCCCGCCTGCAACGACGGCTCCAGTTTCTGGGCCAGGCCAGCCAATACCTGGAAACCGACTTCTTTCTGTCGCGTCTTGATCCCGCTGACCACATTGACAGCCGAAGACGACGGCTTGCCGCCGCCGACTCCTGCCACCTGCACCAGTTCCCGGCCCTGCCCGTTGCTCCCAGTGGACGCTTTCAACATGCGGGGCGTGACCGCGTCAAAGGTCTCGGTGACCGTGGCCGCGCGCTTAATGTGCCGCGTCCCCTCAACCATGCGGCGGATTTTTTCCACGTCGCCGCCCGATTCCTTGATCCCAATAATGTTGGAATGCTCCGCCAGCTCGATGACCAACTCGGCCGGCATGTCGTATCCAGTAAACGGTGGGACGTTGTAAATCAGCACTGGCAAGGGCGAACGGTCAGCCACGGTGCGATAGAACGCCAGCAAATTTGCCGGCTGCATCGCCCTTTTGTAGAAATGCGGCGTGCGCACCAGGGCAGCGTCATAGCCGAGTTCAGCCGCATATTCGGTAAGCCGCAAAGTTTCAACGGCCGACTCGATACCCGTGCCCGCGATTAAAACTTTATTCGGCGCAGAAGCTTCCCGCGCAACTTTCAGTACTTCACGGCGCTCGTCATCGGAGAGCATGACAGCTTCGCCGGTCGAGCCCAGCACCACGAGTCCAGCCGCCGGAGTTTTCGAGTAGCGCTCGACATTGTGCTCAATCTTCTTGAAGTAAACATTGCCGTCAGGATAAAACGGCGTCGTGATGGGAGGAAAAATACCGTTTAAGAGCATGAGATTGTGGTGACTTAGAAGCTTATCAAATCCCCGCGCCCTGTCATCCTGAGCGGAGCCGGAACTTCGTGAAACGAAGTTCCGACGGAGTCGAAGAGCCTGCCCCGAGCGAAGTCGAGGGGACCCCTATAATCGCCACCGAGGCGTAGAAACTTGATGGCTCAAGCCGTGCGACGCTCCGGCGCAGGCTTCACAAAATGCGCCGCCGGCACCATCCCAATCTGCACCAGCAGACCCAGTTGGTCCCAGTTGTCCCAGCCTTCCACAATCTTTCCGCCAACGATGCGCTGGATCGACGTGCCGGTAACACTAGCTTTCTTCCCGCTCGCAGGGAATCCCAGGAATTCGCCGGTGTGAGTCATGGTGGACGTCCAGCGAGCGACGACTTTGTCACCTTGCTCGAGGGTCTGATCGATCACAACTTTCATATCGGGAAATGCGGCGCGAAGCCCAACCGCAAAATTCCGGAACTCGTGAAGGCCAACGTCGGTATCATGCTGCGCCTGGCCATGACCGATAACATCGGGCGATGCCATCTCATCAATCGCTTCCAGCCGGCCTTTGTTCCAGACTTCTTCAAACCAGCGGCGAATCAGCGCGCTATTTTCCTGCGCCATACTGCACCTCCGAGGGAAAGCTACCCTCTTTGGCCCTTCACTGTACGCTCCGCGTGCAAGTGCTGCAATGCCTGCACTCGCAGCTCGCCGCGCTGCAAAGCCGCGATGCCTTCAGCCGCAGCCCGAGCGGCCGACAGCGTGGTGATGGTGGGAATCCGCGCCTGCACCGCCGCCCGCCGAATGGCCTTCTCATCGAACCAGGGATCGACGCCGTGCGGCGTATTGACGATCAGATGAATGCGCTCGCCCTTGATGAGATCCACCACGTTGGGCCGTCCTTCTTTCACCTTGTAGACGCGCTCGACCGACATGCCCGCCTCTTCAAGCACGTCGGCGGTGCCGGCCGTGGCCACCAGCTTGAAACCCATGTCCACAAACTTGCGCGAGACTTCCGCGACGCCGGGCTTATCATGATCGGTAACGCTGATGAACACCATGCCCTGCGTCGGCAGCTTCTGGCCGGCGGCAGTCTGGGCCTTGGCAAAAGCTTCGCCGAAGTTGTCGGCCACACCCATCACTTCGCCGGTAGATTTCATCTCCGGCCCGAGGACCGTATCCACGCCGGGAAATTTGTTCCAGGGGAAGACTGGAGACTTCACGTAGTAGCAGTGCCCGGTGTCGAGATCGGCGCCGCGCTCGATAAATTCCGGCAGAAATTCACGCAGCTTGCGCCCGGTCATCAGCCGGGCCGCGATTTTCGCCATCGGCACCCCGGTCGCTTTTGAAACGTAAGGCACGGTCCGCGAAGCTCGCGGGTTCACCTCGATCACGTACACCTTGTCGCCATCACGGTCTGTGTGGAGGGGTCGAAGACCCCTCAGCGACACTCGCCCGCGGAATCGCAAACTGAATATTCATTAGCCCGACAACTTTCAATGCCCGGGCCAGCTTGAACGTGTACTCCCGCATTCGCTTCAATAGGCGGTCGGGGATATCCACCGCCGGCAGCACGCACGAAGAATCTCCCGAGTGAATCCCGGCTTCCTCAATGTGCTGCATGATGCCGCCGATCACCACGTCTTCACCATCCGAAAGCGCGTCCACGTCCACTTCGATCGCGTCCTCGAGGAAGTGGTCAATCAGCACCGGGCGGTCCTGCGAATACTCGACCGCTTCCTTCATGTAGCGGACCACCATCTCTTCGTCGTAAGCGATCACCATGGCGCGTCCGCCAAGCACGTATGACGGGCGCACTAGCACCGGAAATCCCACGCGTTGAGCGCCCGCGATCGCTTCCTCAACCGACGCCGCCATGGCGCCCGGCGCTTGCGGGATCTCAAGCTCGTCAAGCAATTTGCCAAAGCGCTTGCGGTCCTCCGCGAGATCAATCGACTCCGGAGATGTGCCGATAATGTTCACGCCCGCAGCTTTCAAGGGCAACGCCAGATTTAAAGGAGTCTGCCCGCCGAACTGCACGATCACACCGACCGGCGCACCGCCAGAAGCTTCATGCTCGCAGATGGCGAACACGTCTTCGAGAGTCAGTGGCTCGAAGTAGAGGCGATCACTGGTGTCGTAATCGGTCGAGACGGTCTCCGGATTGCAATTGATCATGATCGTCTCGTAACCGTCGTCGTGCAGCGCAAAAGCCGCGTGGCAGCAGCAGTAATCGAACTCAATTCCCTGCCCGATGCGGTTGGGCCCGCTCCCCAGAATGATGACTTTCTTCTTCTCGGTCGGCGTAGCCTCGTCTTCTTCTTCGTAAGTCGAGTACAGATATGGCGTGTAACTTTCAAATTCCGCAGCGCAAGTGTCCACCCGCTTGTAGACCGGAGCGATGCCGTGCTTCTTCCGCAGATGTCGAACTTTTTCCTGCGCGCCTTTGCCGTCGAGCCGCCAGACGCCCGCCAGCCGCCCGTCGGAGAAGCCCATGCGCTTGGCCTCGCGCAGCACCTCGGTTGGAATCGATTCCATCGGGTGCTTTTCCAGTTCCAGCTGCATGTCATTAATCTCTTTGAGCTGGTACAAGAACCACGGATCGATGGAAGTCATCTTGGCCAACTGCTTGACGGTGTGGCCCTGGCGCAGAGCGTAGCGAACGTACGAAAGCCGCTCGGGATGCGGCGTCACCAGCCGCTGGGTAAGAATCTTGGGCTCGATCTTTTCCGCGCCAACTCTCTTGCCGGTATCGAGCGCCCGCACGCCCTTGAGCAACGCTTCTTTAAACGTGCGGCCGATGGCCATCACCTCGCCCACGGATTTCATCTGCGGGCCCAGGCTTTCATCGGCGCCAGGAAACTTTTCGAACTGCCACTTGGGGATTTTCACCACCACGTAGTCGAGCGTCGGCTCGAAACAGGCCGGCGTCTTGCGCGTAATATCGTTGGGAATTTCATCTAGCGTATAGCCGACGGCCAATTTCGCAGCGATCTTGGCGATCGGAAACCCGGTTGCCTTTGAAGCCAGCGCCGAGGAACGCGAGACTCGCGGGTTCATCTCGATTACAACCATGCGCCCGGTCGTAGGATGCACTCCGAACTGAATATTCGATCCGCCCGTCTCGACGCCAATCTCGCGTATCACGGCGATCGCTGCGTCGCGCATGGCCTGATATTCGCGGTCGGTAAGCGTCTGGGCCGGGGCGACGGTAATGGAATCGCCCGTGTGCACGCCCATAGGGTCGACGTTCTCAATCGAGCAGATGATGATGACGTTATCTTTCAGATCGCGCATCACCTCAAGCTCGTATTCCTTCCACCCCAAAACCGACTCTTCGATCAGCGCCTCGTGCACAGGAGAGAAATCAAGTCCGCGGGCCAGCACTTCCAGCATCTCTTCGCGGTTGTAGGCGATGCCACCACCACTGCCTCCCAGCGTGAACGACGGCCGCACAATCACCGGAAACCCGATCTTGCCGGCAAATTCCAGCCCGTCTTTCAGATTGTTCACCAACGCCGACTTGGGAACATCGAGGCCAATCTTCTGCATCGCGTCTTTAAAGTAGAGACGGTCTTCGGCTTTCTTGATCGCCGCCACGTTCGCGCCGATCAGCTGCACGTTGTACTTGTCGAGCGTGCCGCCGTCAGAAAGTTCAATCGCCAGGTTCAGCGCGGTCTGTCCGCCCACCGTAGGGAGAATGGCGAATCCCTGGCTCGGCGACATCTCGCGCTCGATGCGAATGATCTCTTCGAGATATTCCCGCGTAAGCGGCTCAATGTAAGTGCGATCGGCAAGCTCAGGATCGGTCATGATGGTGGCCGGGTTGGAGTTGGCCAGCACCACTTCAAATCCCTCGGCCTTGAGCGCCTTGCAAGCTTGTGTCCCGGAGTAATCAAACTCCGCCGACTGGCCAATGATGATTGGGCCAGAGCCGATGATCAGTATTTTCGAGATGTCAGTTCTTCGCGGCATTAGTCGTTGTTCTTTTCTCTTCTCTCCAAAATACTCCGTCATTGTTCCGCCAAAACAACTCTGTCATCCCGACCGACCCAGTTGATTCGCCTCGCGAATCAACTGGCGAGTGGAGGGACCTGCTTTTCTCGCCGCTACTACTACCCCTTCCACTCCTCCATCATCTTCACAAAATCCTTGAACAGGTAATGCGAATCATGCGGGCCCGGCGAAGCCTCAGGATGGTATTGCACACAAAAGAGCGGCAGATTCCGGTGCCGCATCCCTTCCAGCGTGTTGTCGTTCAGATCAATGTGCGTCAGCTCGACTTCACTCTGCGGCAGCGAATCCGGATCGACAGCGAAATTATGGTTGTGCGCGGTGATCTCGATCTTCCCCGAGTGCAGCTGCTTCACCGGATGGTTTCCGCCGTGATGTCCAAACTTCAGCTTGAAGGTTTTTCCGCCTAAGGCGATCCCCGTCAGCTGATGCCCCAGGCAAATTCCGAAAATCGGCTGGCGCCCCATGAGGCGGCGAATGTTGTCCACCGCATAAGTGCAGGGTTCGGGATCGCCCGGACCATTCGACAGGAACACGCCATCCGGCTTCAGCGCGAGCACGTCTTCCGCGAGCGTCTGTGCCGGCACCACCGTGACTTTGCAGCCTTCGCCGCGCAATTTGCGCAGAATGTTCTGCTTGATGCCGTAGTCGTAGGCCACGACGTGAAAGCGCGCCGGCTCGTCTTTAACGCCCACTACTTCGTCGGGAAGATGGGAGCGCTCGCCGGTTTCCCAGACGTAAGTGCTCTTGGTGCTGACGACTCTGGCGAGATCAGTCCCATCCATTTTGGGGATGGACCGTGCCTTCGCCACCAGCTTGTCAGCGTCGCTTTCTAAAGTAGATACCACGCCGCGCATAACGCCGTGGTCGCGCAAGTGCCGCACCAGCGCGCGCGAGTCAATCTCTGCCAGCACCGGAATCTTGAATTGTTCGAGATACTCTTCCGCGACCTGCTGCGAGCGCCAGTTGGAGCTGGCCCGGGAAAATTCGCGGACGATTAATCCCTCAATATAAGGACGGTTGGCTTCGTTGTCCTCGGCGTTGGTGCCGTAGTTGCCGATTTCAGGATTGGTGAGAACTACAATCTGGCCGCAGTAGGAAGGATCGGTGAAAATTTCCTGATAGCCAGTGATGGAAGTATTGAAAACGACTTCGCCGTAGCATTCGCCTTTGGCGCCGTATCCTTTGCCTCGGAAGACTCTGCCGTCTTCGAGAGCAAGCGTAGCTTGCATTCCTGCTCCAGGGAGTGGATTTTAGAGATTTTATCAGGGATGCCGAAATCGCGAAACAAATGATTTAGATGATCTCGATTTTCTTTGCGTCCTTTGCGGAATTCTTTGCGATCTCGGTGGTTAAGAGCTTTCTACCGCAAAGATCGCAAAGAAACTCCTACCGAACTCTTCCCATCTTATCCATGGGCCAGTAGCCGAACACGGCCTTGCCGTAAATGTAGCCGATGCTGACCGGCCCAAAGTCGCGGCTGTCGTTCGACATGGTGCGATGGTCGCCCAGCACGAAGTAGCTGTTCACGGGCACCACGGTCTCGGGATACGATCGCTGGTCGGCGTAGGCCGGGGGCACGTAGTCTTCTTCGAGGGCTTCCCCGTTGACGAATACTTCTCCCGACTCAATACGGATGCGGTCGCCGGCCAGCCCGATCACCCGCTTGATAAAGCTCTTCGAGGTATCGCGGGGGTAGCGGAACACCACGATGTCGCCGCGCTGGATGGGCTCCAGCCGGTACACATACTTGTTGACGAAGATGCGCTCCTGGTCGTCGAGCGAGGGCATCATGCTGGTGCCTTCGACCTTTACCGGCTGGTACAGAAAAACAATGATGAAGGCTGAGATGGCCAGCGAAATCATCAGGTCGCGCAGCCATACCGAGAGCACGGGCAAAGCGCGAGACGGGACGGGCGCGGGAGTCCTCTCCGGGCGAGGACGCGAATCCACTGGACGTGCTTGTTCCGGCATGCTGCCTTTATTATACGGGCCAGGCGACCGGATGAAGCTGGTCTCGGGACACGATAGTGTAATTTGAAGGATTGTCATTCCGAGCGCGGCATTATCGCGCCAGGAATCTGCTGCTTCGCTGCCGGCTGAAAGCAGATTCCTCGCCGATAGACCTGGCTTCGGAATCGGTTTCCTTGGGGGCTACTGCCGCCGCACCCCAATTCGGTTACAATCACTAGACTGAGGGCGTCTGAATCATGATCAAGCGCGGTTTGACCCTTGCCTTTCTAGGTTTACTCGTATTGGCCGTGTCCGCTCCCTGGGCTGTATCCCAACAAGAATCTGAAGCAGCCGTGCCCAAATACAATGCCGGACCGCCGGCCAAGGGTTCCGCCCTTCCCCCGATTCTGGGCAGGGAGCAACTCTGGGGCAATAACGCTCAATACCCTTTTCAGAGTCACGCCTATGAGTTGGCGGCCAAAATCCCCGCCGTCTTGCACCAGCAACCCTGCTATTGCTATTGCGATCGCGGGATGGGGCACAACAGTCTTCATAGCTGCTTCGAGGGCATCCACGGGGCCCAGTGTTCGGTTTGCCTGAAAGAGCTCTATTACTCGTACTCCATGAATAAAAAGGGCAAGACAGCCGCCCAGATCCGCCAAGGCATCATAAAGGGCGAATGGAAGCAGGTTGACCTGCAAACGGCTGCTTCCATCAACTGATCTCCGGTGAACCAGCCGGGGTCGAGTTGACGGACACGCGAATCCGCGTATAACCTGCTGATTCAAAGTGGTTCAGGATTTTCCACAGGTGATATTCAGGGCTCCTTGACCAATAGTCATGAAGACGCTGGTCGAATCGGGTAAAAACCATCAGCAAGGTTTAGCCGGATACGTCGCAAGCGTATGAAAAAGGAGATCTTACGAAGAGTCCAGGAAGAGTCTTACGGATGGCGCAGAAAACTGCTGTCAAGAAGCCGATGAACGAGGACCCTCGTTTTGCACAGGCTGTGCAAAACTACGAAGCCGGACTTCGCGCCCTGCAGGAGCGCAAGTTTGACAAAGCCAAGGGCCTTCTGCAGAAAGCCATGACCGGCGCCAGCAAGGAATTGGCGGACCGGATCTCGGTTCACCTCAATACCTGCAACCAGCATATGGAGCGCTCTACTACCCAGTTTAAGGGCCCGGAGGAGCACTACGACTATGCCGTTTCCCTGATGAATGTGGGCGACTACGTCACCGCCCGCGAGCATCTGGAAAAGCTTTCCAAGCAGGTTCCCAAGGCCGATTATGTGGCTTACGGCCTGGCCGCCCTCGATTGCCTGACGGGTCATCTGGAGGATTCGCTCCGCCATCTGGACGAGGCGATTCGCGTCAACGCCTCTCTTCGCTTCCAGGCGCGCAACGACTCTGATTTCCAAAACCTGGTTGAAGATCCCCGCTTCACCGAGCTACTGTATCCCGACCCAGGGGCGGAGTTCTCCCCCGAGTCAGCGATCCCTGAGGACAATGGCTAGACGTGGCTGTGCCTGATTCCCAGCGGCGCTCCCAGCGTTCGTCGCCGGGAAGCGCGTCATCAACTCGCGGCCTGCGCGTGGTCGCCATCGGCGGCGGCACCGGCCTGTCTACCCTGCTTAAGGGCCTCAAACGTTACGTTACCCGGACCAGCGCGCTGGGCAAGCCCAACCAACCTGAGATCAGCGAGCTGTGCGCCGTGGTCACGGTCAGCGACGACGGTGGCTCCAGCGGACGCTTGCGCAAGGAGCTCAACATGCTCCCGCCGGGAGACATTCGCAACTGCATCGTTGCGCTCTCCGAAGACGAAGCCCTGCTCTCCCGCCTGTTTCAGCATCGTTTCGTAAAAGGATCAGGCCTGGAAGGCCACAGCTTCGGCAATCTGTTTCTGGCTGCGTTGACCTCGGTCACCAAAGATTTCAGTGAAGCCGTCCGCCTGTCGTCGGAGATTCTGCTTACTCGCGGACACATCTATCCCGCCACCACCTCACACGTCGAGCTCGAGGCTGTGATGGAAGACGGCCGAAGGGTGCGCGGCGAAACCAAGATCACGGCCAGCAGTGGACG
The DNA here is from genome assembly GCA_963813645.1 of Terriglobia bacterium. Taxonomy (GTDB): domain Bacteria; phylum Acidobacteriota; class Terriglobia; order Terriglobales; family Acidobacteriaceae; genus JAIQFF01. Next base: position 113,961 of record CAWEZS010000005.1, on the reverse strand, counting down.
CATCCAGCAACTCTTTCTCGATCCGCCGGATGTAAAGCCACTACCCCAGACGTTGGAAGCGATGGCCCGAGCCGACCTGATTACGGTGGGTCCCGGCTCGCTCTTCACCAGCCTGATCCCCAACCTGCTGGTTCCCGGCATCGCCCAGGCCATGGTTAATTCCGCGGCGGTAAAGATTTATGTCGGCAACCTCATGACCCAGGCCAACGAGAGTCTGGGATTGACGGCCTCCGATCATATCCGGGCGCTGAATCGTCATGCCGGAGTAAAACGCATTTTCGACTTCGCCCTCATCAATCGTGCACCCGCGCCCCCGGCACTGAAGGCGAAATACGCATTGGAGGGCGCGAACCAGATTGTTGCCGACCTGGAAGCGGTTGAGGAGCTGGGCGTGATCCCGGTGCTGGGCGATTACCTCGACGAGAAAGATATGGTCGCCCGCCACCTGACCGATCGCATCGCCACCGATTTGATGGAGCTGGTCGCCCACGCCCCCACTGGCACCCGCACCGCCACCCCGTAACCGTTCGTGTGGGGCGGGCGCCCTCGCCCGCCGCTTTTGACTTTGACTTTTCTTGCGGGGTTCTTACCCCCATGCGATCGCAACGAACCGAATCGGATTGAACAGGAAAGTCAAAGTCAAAAGCGGCGGGCGGGGGCGCCCGCCCCACACGACCCCCCAGTAACTACCGTAACCCTGCCTGGCATAGAGTTCTCGCGGTATATTGGATCGAATGCTGAAAGCAAATAACCAGCAAACTCGTGTCCCGAGGATCGGGATTGCCATCCTGGCAGCCGGTAAAGGCACGAGGCTGAAGTCCAAACATCCCAAAGTGCTGCATGAAGTCGGCGGCAAGCCGCTTCTGGCCCACGTGATCGCAGCCGCAACCAAAGTGGTCCCGGCTAAAGATGTGTTCGCTATCATCGGACATGAAGCCGACCGGGTGCGCAGCGCGGTGGCCGCATCCGGCGTCGGATTCGTAGTGCAGCCGGAGCAACGCGGCACCGGACACGCCCTGATGGTCGCGCGCGAAGCGCTGGCGCCCTACGATCTGGTCATCGTTCTCTACGGCGACGCCCCGCTCATCACCTCAAAGACCATCGCACAGTTACGCGATTTCCATTCGGCAAAGAAGGCCGCGATGACCATTCTCACCGCCCGCCTGGAAAATCCCGCCGGGTACGGAAGAATCGTCCGCAAGAAGGCAGGCAGCGACGACGTGAAGGCCATCGTCGAGCAAAAAGATCTGAGGCCCGCGCAGCAGAAAATACATGAGGTCAACTCCGGCTTTTACGCCTTTGACGGCAAGCACCTTTTCAGCCAGATCGAGAAACTAGGCAGCAACAATCACCACGGCGAGTTCTATCTGACCGACATGGCGGCGATTCTTACCAAGACCAAACAGCGCGTGGTCGCGCTGCAAACCAGCGATGCCCATGAAGTGCTGGGTGGCAACACGCGCGCCGAATTGTCGGAGATTGATCAGCACATGCGCCTGGCCAAATGCCGCCAGTTGATGGACGAGGGAGTCACCATCCTGTATCCCGAGACTTGCGTGATTGACAACGATGTTGAGGTAGGTGCGGATACGGTCATCGAGCCCAGTGTCCAACTCCGCGGTTCCACCCGCGTGGGCAGTGACACGCGTATCGGCTCCTACAGCGTTATTCTGAGCTGCGAAATCGGAGACAACGTGCTGGTCCAGACCGGCTGCGTCTTGGAGCATTCAGTGGTAAGAGCCCGCGCCTCGCTCGGTCCCTACAGCCACTTGCGCCCGGGTTGCGAGGTCTGCGAAGGCGCCCACGTGGGAAACTTTACTGAACTGAAGAAAACCCGCCTCGGCAAGGGATCGAAAGCAAACCACCTGACTTATCTGGGAGACACGGAAATCGGCGAGAAAGTAAATATCGGCGCCGGAACCATTACCTGCAACTACGATGGCGTCAGCAAGCACAAGACCATCATCGAAGACGAAGTCTTCGTAGGCAGCGACAGCATCCTGATCGCGCCGGTTCGCATTGGAAAGGGCGCCTACGTTGCGGCCGCTACCACGGTCACCGAAGATGTCCCGCCCGATTCCCTGGCCCTCGGCCGCGCCCGCCAGACTGTAAAAGAAGGCTGGGCCAAAACAAAACGAGAAAAAGCCAAAGCCCACAAAGCCAAGTAGTGTCATCCTGAGCGGAGTAGCTGCTTCGCATTGCGAAGCAGCTACTCCGCTCAGGATGACATGTGGTTTAGTTATTCGATGGCAGCGATCTACTTCGAGACCGCAGCGAACAGCGGCGAATGCATCAAGCCCTGGAACTGCTTGTCGTCCGCCTTGAAATGCATCTGCAGATTGGAGCTGTCCGAGTTGACGGTTACGTTATCCAGCGCGAGTTTCTCCGTCGGCGTGGCCGATATTTTTTTGTAGAGCATTCCCGCCTTGAGCAAAGATGACAATGTGGTCGCGGTCATCGAATCTGAAGTCACGACGTTCAGATCGAAATTCACTCCGTTCTCGAAATTCATGGTGTAGTGCGAACCCAGGATGCGTTTCTTGACCGTATCGTAGTCCGCCAGCCCGGATGCATCGCCCAGGGCGGAGTGCAGCATATTTTGCGTTCCCTGCTGATCGAGCACGCTCCACACCGTGCCGTTCTCCACCGAACCGATCATGCCCGCGATATCGGTGTTGCTGTCGAGCGTGTAAGCGTAGCCGTCTCGTGCATCCAGGGCCCCGCGCAGGGCGCCGCTGTCGCCGAAGAGCAGCGTATTGTCATCCAGGAACGTCATCTGCATGCCAGCCGGCATGGGATAGATATCGGAGTTACGCACCTTGATCGGCTTCACTTTCTGCAGCCGCATTTTCTTGAGCACCGTAGCCATGGCAAATTGCCCTTGTGCGATGCCGACTACCCGCACCCCCTGCTTCCCGCTGCGATAGGAAGCAAATGTAAGCTGTTCGACGTCTTTGTCCGGATCAATGCCCACGCCGCGCAAGGCGCCTTCGAATTCCTTGAGGCTGGGCGGCAACACCTGCTGCTTCAGGGCCATGGCAGTGTCAGAATTCTTCATGGCGCGATAGTCCACAGAAATAATCTGCTGAATGTCGGAAGGAATCACGGTACGCGCCGAGCTGCCCAGCGGCATAGACCACGCGGTGGCGCTCAACACCAGAAGCACACAGACGAAACCCTTGACAGCTCTCATGAAATACCTCGAGGAATATGTGCGATTAGATGCGATTTGTAGCTATATTGTATGCCCATTTCGAGAAGAAAGGCCAAACGAAAGGGCAGGGCTTTTGATAACAGATGTGCATGACCCGGCTTGGGTTAGTTGCTCAGGACCGCCGCCTTTTTTCGGGTCTCCGCCACAAAGGCGCTGTCTTTCAGTGATTCCAGATTAATTTCCACGTTGGCCAGCGCACCTTGAATCGCCGCCCGTGCCAGGGCTGTGGCCGTGGTCAGATCTGACTTCATATTTGGATTTGTAATCGGCTGCAGCCTCTCTACCATACTCACCACTTCTCTTGCCCGCTCTGCCACACTTAACGGGACGCTGGTCGCCTGCTTTAGCGCGGCGTCGATGATGCCATCTGCCCCCGCCGAATCTTTCGCCTGCTTGTACGCCTTCATCACCGCGTTGTACGACTCGGCATCGGCATCTATAGCGGCCTTCAATTCTTCGCGCAATTGCGCGAGACGTGCGATCGCCTCACTCAGCTCGCGCTCGTGCTGCAGATAAGCCTTCTTGCCCCGAGACATGGAAGCCACCATGGTGGCCAGTCCGGCCGCCATCGCGCCGCTGGCCGCGGCCGCGCTGCCGCCGCCGGGTGTGGCGGTAGGCGCAGCCAGTTGCTCCACAAAAGGTTCAACCCCGGCTCGCAGTCCGCCGACCGCCATCTTGCCGCCCATCACCGCCGCCAGGCGGTTCTCTAAAATTAGACTGGAGTCGAAATTCTCCACCTGCAAAAACCATTGCGCCGCCGACTCCAGCGCCTTCTTCGGAATCAGTCCGACAATTTCGCTGCTTAGCGGTGTGACTCCGTAGCGCGCCGCTTCCCGCTTCACCACTTCAAATACGCGGTGGACGGGAGTCTGCTCAAAGTCGGTCAGGTTCATCGAAACCTGCGCCAGCCCCCGGACCAGGAATCCGGCGCCTTTGACGAAACGCATTCCTCCGCTCGAAAAGCGGACAGCCTTAGCGACCTTCTTTGCAATTTCGACATCGGGAGTGTTGAGAAAGACATTGTAGGCAATCAGAAACTTGCGCGCGCCAACGACGGTGGCTCCGGCCGAAGGATGCACGCGGGCATCGCCGTAGTCCGGCTTGCGCGCCGGGTTGGTCGCAATCTCCGCGCGTATGCCTTCGAACTGGCCGCGCCTGATGTTCTCCAGGTTCTGCCGCTCCGGCAAGGTGGCAGCCGCCTCATAGAGGTACACGGGAATCTGAAACCGCTTCCAGATCTGTTCGCCGACATGACGTGCCATGGCAACACAATCTTCAATGGTCACGCCATCGATAGGAATGAACGGCACGACGTCGGCCGCGCCCATCCGAGGATGTGCTCCCTGGTGCTGGTTCAGATCAATCAACTCCGCAGCCTTGCCCACGCCGCGAATCGCGGCCTCCTGGATCGGTTCCCGCTCCCCCACCAGAGTGATGACGCAGCGGTTGTGATCGGCGTCCATCTCACGATCGAGCAGGAAGACGCCGTCCATTTTCATGGCCTCAACGATGGCGTCTACTTTGGCTTTGTCGCGGCCTTCAGAAAAATTGGGAACACACTCAACCAGAGTTGACATACGCGGAAAAGAATATCACTTAGCCCTGACTCACAAAGCTGTCATCCTGAGTGCAGTCTTTCGTCCCGCGAAGCGGGACGAAAGCAAGCGAAGGACCCATGCATTCCCCGCAATCTTCACTGGCCCGTGTGATCTCTTCCCCTTAATGAACCAATGACAACGCGTGCGTTTGTCATCCTGAGGAAGCGGAGGCCTTCGCGCAGCGAAGAACTCCCGACGAAGGACCTCTGCATTGCCCGGCGATCGAAGCTCCCAAGTTACTGCTTGGGCACAAAGTCTTCCATGACCGCCTTGCGCATCAGGTCAGGCGGCAACAATCCCTGCGCCAGAATGAAATCGTGAAACTTCTTCTGCTTGAATTTGGCACCGAGCGCTGTCTCCGCATCCTTCCGCAAAGCAATCAGCTTGGTGTAACCGTAGAAATAGCTGTTGGCCTGCCCCGGTGCGCGATAGGTATAGCGCTCAACTTCCTCCTGGGCAAATGCATGAGACTGCACCACGTCTTGCTCGAGCACGCGGAATGCGTCAGCAGGTTGGATCTTGCCCGATTGCAATTCGGGATCAAGAAACGCCCGTGCCGCCCGCATCAGCCGGTAGTCAAGCGATACCAATTGCCCCTCCGGCGGCATGTGAGGACGGATCAAATATTCCGAGTAAAGCCCCCACCCCTCCACATTGGTGCTGTTGAACGCGTAGCGAACCCGGGCCAGAGAGACTCCGCGTTCGATCATGGAATCGAACTGCAGCTCGTGCCCCGGGCGCGCTTCGTGCGCGGTTAGCGTCCAGGCCGCCGCATCGAAGGTGAAGTCGTCATATTTCTCGGCACTGGTCTGACCCGGCCCGGCGGGAATATTGAGGGGCAGAACAAACTCGCCCTTCTGCCCCGTGTTGTGCAGAAACGGAGGTGGCACCATGTGCGGCGCCGGTTGCGCGGCGGTCTCGGCCGCGGTGGCAATCCGGATACGCGCCGGGCGGTCGGGCAGCGTGACAATCTGTTTCTCGGCGATGATCTTTTCGATCTGCTTCAGCCGTTCCTGGTAAAAAGGCAAAATCGCATCACCTATCAGCTGCTGTTTTTTCAGCTCGCGGATCACGTCGCGATAGTCGCTCGAAGGCAGATGCCGTTGCTTCGCGATCTGCTCCGCAATCGGCTTCATCTCGGCTTGAATGTCGCTGAACGCCTGGTGTGCCATCCCTGCCAGTTGAGCGGGAGGAATGTCGATGCCGTATTCCTCGAGATTGAGGGCGTATTCCTCGGGTGGGAGACGAAAGTCGTCACGGGCCTTGGGCAGCACCGTGGCTTTCGTCCACGCGTCATACTCGGTGAGCTGGGATTTGAGCTTGTTGAAAGGCTCTTGCCAGCCGGCCAGTTTGTACTTCTCGAGCAGGGTGGCGATGCCCTCCATGTAGTTGGGGTCGCGCGCAAGCTCGGTCTCAAGCTCACTGCGGGCGGGATAAACCATTCCCGGTTTGGCCATCTGCTCCAGCACACGCTGCTTCAGAATTTCGGCCAGGGGCTTGTATCCCGGTTCCAGCCCGGCATACTTGCGAATGCGGACCACCGCCGCAGGCCGCCGTTCCGAAGGCGTCTGTTCGTCCAGCAAGATCCGTAGCCCGCGGAAGACGGTTCGGTTTGCGTTCAGGAAATCCACCTTGTGTGCCCGCGAGAAATCCAACTCGCGGAGTTGCAGTTCCACCCTGCGGATCATGATCTGCAGGTCTTGCGCCACTTCCTTCTGCTTCTGCTGCGCCACCACGCTCTTGAAGGTTGCGACGACCGCTTCGGTCTCCCGCCGCTCTTGATCCTCATGAGCCAGGGTGGGTTGAGAGACCTCCGTATCAAACTGGCTCAGGCCCTCATTCGATCCCAGCTCAGGGGTGTGCTTCATCTCAACCGCCAGCAGCTGGTTGGTGTACTGGTTGCTGGCGGCAATCCAGTCCGCCGGCGCTTCTTGCGCGTAGACAGGCAAGTACAACAAAGCGGTGGCGAGGCTCAGGACGATTCCACGAATCAAAACGTATTCTCCAGTCTTTAATATTGCTATGGCTTGTTAGTTTTTCCGCTACCAAAGAATTTTCCGATGCCCAATCGCACCTGGACGGTGTTGATGCCCGAGTTGCGGTCACCCAGGCCTGCATTCGAAATATGCATGTACCGCAACTCCACGCTCCAGTTGCGCGACTCTCCCAAGACATGCGCGCCCAGAGCTGCCGAAGATGTGAAGTTTACGTTGTTGGTCCCGGTCGGAACGTCGTGATTGGTAAACAGGGTACCGCCGCTGAGTTCAAGATAGGGGACGACTCGTCCGCGAGTGGCAAAGTTCCACTTCAAATTCAAGGGGTTGAAACCGGCTCCGAATGCGGTGTTGGCCGGCTGAAACACCAGGAACAGGGGCACCGCATCAAGGGCGTATTCGAATCTTCCTTTGAGAAATCCGGGACCGTGAGGACGAGTGAGGATCCATCCGTAACGCAGTCCGGCGTTCCACACGCCCGTATCCGACGTCCCGCCCGAGACAGAGTGGCCGCCGCCGGTCCAGAGCTGTATCTCGTGGCCTCCATCCTCAATTCTGGACTGGCCCAGTGCCAAGGAAGCGCAGAACAGCAGAGTTAGGCCCAACGGGTTCTTCATCAGTTCGCCACCATACCGGAAACCTTCAGCCAAAACAATGTGGGGCGGACAGGAGTGTCCGCCCCACACAGGTTCACAATCCTAAGCCGCCGTCTACGGCCAGAATCTGTCCGGTAATAAAGTGAGGCGCCGTCGCAAAGAAAAGCGCGGCAGCGGCGATCTCCTCGCCTTTGCCATTACGCTGCATGGGAGTCTCGCGGGCCATTCTCTTCATGAACGCTGCGGCGGCTTTCTCCCCCAGATCGATCATCCCGGGGGCAATGCAGTTCACCGCGATCTCCGGTGCAAGGGCCTTGGCCATCACCTTGGTCAGCATATGAACCGCTGCTTTGGATGAACAATAGTGTGCATGGCTTGCCCAGGGACGCAGGCCACCCAGCGAACCCATGTTGATGATTTTTCCCCGCCGTTCCCGCAAAGGCTTCAGCGCTTCGCGCGAAACCAGAAACGGGCCGCGAGTATTGGACGCAAATATGGCGTCCCATTGCTTGAGCGTGAGCTCTCCGAATTCGGCGGTCTCGTAGTTGGCGGCATTGTTGACCAGGATGTCGATGCCGCCCAGCTCCTTTACGGTTTCCTTGATAGCTGACCGGACGCTCTTTTCCTCCGTGATGTCGCAGCGCAGCGCCACGGCTCGGCCACCGAAGCTGCCAAGGTCAATGACCGTATGCTGGGCCTCGAGAGTGGAGTCGCGAAACGTGATGGCCACGTCCGCACCAGCCTGGGCCAGCTCCAGGGCAATTGCCCGCCCCAGGCGCCGCGCCCCGCCGGTAATCAGAGCGGCTTTGCCGGAAAGAGGTTGGGAACGAATGTGATCCACGGTGAGATTGTAATTGACGGCTGCAGCAGGCACTTAGCAATTAGCTTGGCACTTGGCAAGGCACGGATTATCGACGACGGCTACCCGCCAATTGCTGATTGCCAACTGCTTTTTCCCTTGCTAAACTCCGCCCCATGGCGGAGCCGCGCCAAGTCGTCGTCTACTCCCGCAGGGGCTGCCATTTGTGTGAGATCGTCAAGGAAACGCTGACCAAACTGCACCGGCGCGGCGGCTTTACCTGGCGCGAAATCGACGTGGAAAGCGATGACGAACTGCGCCGCAGGTTCACCGACGAAGTGCCCGTCATCTTTATCGACGGCCACAAGGCGTTCAAATACCACATGGACGAGCGCGAGTTTCTGCGCAAACTAGCCAGCTAGGTTTTGGTAGCGCCGGCGTCCCGCCGGCCCGATGGGCGGGCAAAGCCCGCCAGACATCCGTTTCCCCACCACCGCACCTGCACCCTCGGACAAAAGCCCCACCCTCTGTCCAAAACGGAGAAACCAATAGAGTACATCCTCAATATTCTCGTTATTCGCCAGTGAGGAACGTGAACTGCACGGCGCTCAACGGCACGACGCTCAATCTTCCCTGCCGCACCAGCGGAGAATCGGCAAAGAGCTTCTGAGCCTTAACTTCGGCGAGCGTTACCGGTTTCCCGATTGCATTCCCCACTTTGATCTTCACCTGGGGATTCTTAGGGTCTGACGCATCCACCGAAACGACCGACGCCGTCCCCACCGCGCTCTTGCGGTCGCCAGTCTCGTAAATCACCAGTCGCTCGCCCGGCTTCATCTCACGCAGATGCCGTAACGCCACGGGATTCGCCACGCCATCCCAGACGGTGATCTTATCGCGCTGCAAGTCGGCAAACGAGTAAGCGGTAGGTTCGGTTTTGAGTAGATAATCCATATTTTGAGTAGATAATCCATATAAAGAGATTTGGGATTGCTGATTTTAGATTGCAAATCCCAAGGTGCGCCGAGTTTCAAATCTGAAATCTACAATCCGAAATCTGCAATGCCTTACTTCGGCTTGTCTTTCGAATCTTTGTCTGGCTGTTTCTGGGGATCCGGATCATCTTTCTTCGCGTCTGGATGGTCCTCGTAAATAGAATATTGCCCCTGGGGCCGCTTCATCCTGACCGTGATCTCCATCGTCGGTTTGTCGATCGCGTAGTCCTCGCCGAAGGTCTGAAAGCCGGTGGCCAGCACCTGGACTCGCAGCTTTCCGTAAGGCACGCCGTCAAAGCTGGCCTTGCCGTCCGGATCGGTTTTGATCTGCAAGCCACCCCTTGACTGCTTGCCGTTCTTCTCCACCGGATGCATAACCACGCTGGCGTTACGAATCGGCTTGCCGCTGTAATCGCGAATGACGATGAAGTTCAAAACCGCCATCTCGTCCTGCGCCACGGCCATCGAAGCCAGTAGAACCACGACTGCGAAGCTGATCGCGATCTGTTTCATAACCAGGGTCCCAATTCTAAGCAACCTCCAGGCCTGCTGTCACCTGCCACCAACCAGGATGGACGGGAGGACCCAGGTCGTGCCGTCGCCACATATAAAGTACTATCTTTCAATAGTTTACACACTTCTAATCTCCTACCAGTTGACAACATCCTGCGCCTTATCTACAATTAGCACTCGCCAACAATGAGTGCTAACAAGAGAGTTGGCAGCGTTTCCTGCGATCAAACCCTGATCTTAACTCAACACGAACGAAAGGAGTCAGCAAGTATGGCAAAGTTCACACCGCTACACGACCGTCTGTTGGTTCGGCGGATTGAAGAAGGCGAAACCACCCGTGGTGGCATCATCATCCCGGACAGCGCAAAAGAGAAGCCCCAGGAGGGCGAAGTAATCTCCGTGGGCAAAGGCAAGAGCAACGACGAAGGCAAGGTGTTCCCGCTGGCAGTAAAAGAGGGCGACCGCATCCTGTTCGGCAAGTATTCGGGCACCGAAATCAAGCTGGATGGTGAAGATTTCATCATCATGCGCGAAGAGGAAGTCCTGGGCATCCTGACCGGCGCCGCCAAGAAAGAACTCGCCGGATCACGCCGCTAACTGAGAACCGGGAACTCAGAACTGACAACCGGGTTTTTCAAAATTCGCAGGCCAAGCCTGCCATCACAAGCGATAGGAGATTCCAGATATGGCAAAGCAGATCGTACATGGCGAGGAGTCGCGACAGGCGATTCTCCGCGGCGTCAACTTATTGGCTGACGCAGTAAAAGTCACTCTCGGCCCCAAGGGCCGCAATGTGGTCATCGAAAAGAAATTCGGATCACCGACGATCACCAAGGACGGCGTCACCGTCGCGAAGGAAATCGAGCTTAAGGATTCGCTCGAGAACATGGGCGCACAGATGGTGCGCGAAGTGGCTTCGAAGACCTCGGATGTTGCCGGCGACGGCACCACCACCGCCACCGTTCTGGCCCAGGCGATCTATCGCGAAGGCGTGAAGACCGTCGCAGCCGGCGCCAACCCGATGGCCATGAAGCGCGGCATCGAAAAGGCCATCACCGCAATCTGCGGCAGCCTAGACAAAGAAGGCAACCGCATCAAAGGCGAACTGGACAAATTCTCGAAGCCGGTAACCGGCGACATGATCGCCCAAGTCGGCACAATTTCCGCAAACAACGACGAAACTATTGGGAACATTATTGCTCAGGCAATGAAGAAGGTGGGCAAGGATGGCGTCATTACTGTTGAAGAAGCGAAGACGCTTGAAACCCAGTTGGATGTTGTCGAAGGTATGCAGTTTGATCGTGGGTATCTGTCTCCTTATTTTGTGACGGATCCGGAGCGGATGGAAGTTTCTCTTGAGAATGCTTACATCCTGATCAATGAGAAGAAGATCAGCTCGATGAAAGATTTGCTTCCCCTTTTGGAGCAGATCGCGAAGAGCGGCAAGCCGCTCCTGATCGTGGCTGAAGACGTCGAAGGCGAAGCGCTTGCTACCCTCGTCGTCAACAAGCTGCGTGGCACGTTGCAAGTCGCGGCCGTCAAGGCTCCCGGCTTCGGCGATCGCCGCAAGGCTATGCTGCAGGACATTGCCACCCTCACCGGCGGCAAGGCCATCACCGAAGACCTGGGCATCAAGCTGGAGAACGTCCAGATCGGTGACCTCGGCCAGGCCAAGAAGATCACGGTAGATAAGGACAACACCACGATCGTCGAAGGCAAAGGCAAGCACTCGGACATCGAAGGCCGGGTGAAGGAAATCCGCAGCCAGATCGACAAGACCACCAGCGACTACGACCGCGAGAAGTTGCAGGAGCGGTTGGCGAAGCTGGTTGGCGGCGTGGCTGTGATCAAAGTCGGAGCCGCGACCGAGACCGAAATGAAAGAGAAGAAGGCTCGCGTCGAAGATGCGATGCACGCAACCCGTGCGGCCGTGGAAGAAGGCATTGTCCCCGGCGGCGGCGTGGCCCTGGCCCGTTGCGTCAGCGCTCTGGACAAGCTGAAGCTCGAAGGCGATGAGCAGATCGGCGTCAACGTGGTGAGGCGCTCCCTGGTAGAACCGTTGCGTCAGATCGCCGAGAATGCCGGCGAAGAAGGCGCAATCGTTCTGGGCAAGGTCAACGACTCCAAAGATAACAACTACGGCTACAACGCCCTGACCGGCGAGTACGAAGACCTGGTCAAGGCGGGCGTGCTCGATCCGACCAAGGTAGTGCGCACCGCACTGCAGAACGCCGGTTCGATCGCCTCGTTGATGCTGACCACCGAAGCCCTGGTAGCGGAGATCCCGGAAGAGAAAAAGGGAGCTCCAGCCGGCGGCGGACACGGCGGCGGCGGTATGGAAGGCATGTACTAAAAGCAGCTTCTAGCTTCTAGCTATTAGCTTCTAGCTTGAAACTTAAGCCCCGTTCTTTTCGAGCGGGGCTTTTGCTTTTGCAGCACCACTGACTGTGTGGGGACGGGCGCCCTCGCCCGTCCTAGCCGAGCGAAGCTCGGCTGCCGAGTTTGTGGTAGAACCCACGGTTCAAAAACCACGAAAGGTGAGGCACCCAGGTTTTTCTCGATGATCAGTTTGGTGGCAGCGGGCGTACAATCGGCAGCCGGCGGAACCCGTGGTTTGTCGCCGTGGTTTGTCGCCGAGCTTTGTTGCCGACGAAGTTCGCGCCAGATTGAGCGCCCGATGTTCGAGAAAATCAGCCGTTTTCCCTTTGATGTTGCCGGCCCTCGTACTGCTTGCGTCCTTTCCCGCTCTTGCGGCGGATGCAACCGGGTTCGTTCGCGCCGAAGGATGCACGTATTTCAGCGGGTACGGCATGTACCTGCAGCGGGTGGACGGCAGGAAGCTGCATACTCCCATTGCATTCAGAATTCCGCAGTCGTACTTCTGGGAAAACGCTGGAGCACGCTGGTGGATATACGCCGGCGGAGGCAACGCGGGTGGCCGGGACCCTGCTGCCGGACGTCCTCCACTATGATCCCACGCGGCCGGCGGCCTTTCCGAACAATGGCCGGGCGCTCGCCGATGACGTCGTAAATTTCTTCCTTCCTCTGCTCACAAATGGAAAGGTGACGGACGACAAGGTAGGACCCCACAAAGACCTGCTCGCCGAATTCCCTTACGTGGGCCCGCCGCACAAGGCCCGCGCTGCGGAGCGGGTTGCCGCCTGAGGGTGGGCTATTTCGGTTCCGGCTCCAGCGTGGCCCCCGAGACGATGATGGAGAGTGGCCCACTCAAGCCGGGTTTTGGCTTGAGTGGGATGTTCACACGTCACAGACTTAGGACAACGAACACACTAGTTTGTCCTCATGCCATGGGGAATGCCCGCGTTTTCAGCACGGTGAGCAGAGTCATTTCGTCACATTCTGCTTCTACGTCTTGCCGAGCTTGCTCCGATTTCTTTCGAGGAACTACCCACCTACACAGCCTCGGCAAATTGGAATCCTGGCAACGTCCCGGTCCCTGTGTCCCCGGCGATATTCGTTCATGATCCTATGGTTCCACAGGCTCTGCAGCGTATTTTCGGTGATGTTGCCCAACAGCAATCCTTCCGGATTGCCGGTTTGTTTCTCGGAGAAGTCACACAAGGGGACTTTACCATTCCACATCACGCCCATCGCCTTGAGGGGCAGTGTGCAGCGAGGGTAGCGCTCTGGGGTGGAGTGCACAAACAGAGCGTCGCTAAGCACTTCGCCGTTCCTTCCCTCGGCATGTAAGTATTGAGGAATTACCGTATCGCCGTATGGCTTCCAGAAATCCAGGATACCCGATTCGATGGCCCGTTCTGACGGGTGAATCATCGCTCTAATGTTTATGAGGGCTGGAGCTTTGATCCTGTCTCGAGTCTGCTTAAGCGTCACCAGATTGGACAGCAATTTGTCGAAGTTCGCTCCTATTCGCACGCTCTCGTATTTCTCCCTGGAATTGGAGTCGACGGAAATCTCGATGAGCCGGAGGGGCGCCTCCAACATACTGGTAATCTTCTCAAGGTCCACGCGTTGACCGTTGGTAACCAGAGTGAGGTACCGGCATGCCGGCGCCAACCTTCGGATCATGTCATTGAATCGTGGGTGGAGCGTCGCTTCACCATTGCCCACGATCCTGACGCGGTCGATTCCGAAATCCCTGACTTGCCGCACCAGTGCGCTGAACACTTCTTCAGTCATCATGCCCTGCGGGCGCCGGTGCAGCGGGCTGGTGCAGTAGGGACACTTGAGATTGCAGATGTTGGTAAACTCCACGGTGAGATACACAGGCCGTTGCATGTCGGGGAGAAAGAGCGCGAAGTGGGAGCGGAGCAAATCCACCCAGCGAACGTGAGAGTGGGTGCTTAACACCAATCGCAGATAAAAATTGCGGCGGCGCGCAATGCGCGACAGTCGGTTGGTATTGTCGAAGACGGTCTGGCCATCGTTCAGAATCTTGAAAGGAGTGCTCATAACTGCCTCTTTGGCATGAGCGAGACATGCCGTCAACAGCGGGCCAGAGGACAGTGGAGGGAGGCTACGCTCGGCAAGGCCAGGAGTCAACTGCACCAAATATGGTGCAGTGTCACGGGTACTGTCAGGCGCGAAGTGGGCGGGCGCGGGTCCAGGGCCGGGTTGAATTCGTACTGTCGGCGACCTACGCCCCACCTGGGTCGGAACGGCCGCTAGAACATGGTATTGGAATTGGCGGATTTAGCCGGAATGGGCTGCAGAACGTCCCAGTGTTCGACGATTTTACCGTTCTCGTCCAGGCGGAAAATATCCATCCCGGCCCAGTCTGAATCGTGGGGCCATTGCTGGTAGCAGTGCAGTACCACGTGGTTCCCTTCTGCGATGACCCGTTTGAATTCGACGTGCTTTCCGGGGTATTCCTGCGCCATGCGGATGAAGTATGCGATGAACGCCGGCTTTCCATCGGCGACCATCGGGTTGTGCTGGATGTAGACGTCTCCCACATATTTCTCGACGGCCTCGGCTGGTTGACACTGGTTGAACATCAGATCGTAGAAAGCTGTGACCGTGCGTTTGTTCTGCTCCAACTTTTCGATGCTCATGCCAGCGCCTCTGTTGTTGCTTTCGAGGCCATAAGAGTACGCCTTTTTCTGAACCGGTTGAGTTACGCGGGCGAGGGCGCCCGCGCCACACGGGCTCGCCTACAGTATTCTCCCTAGCGCGGATTTTCTTGCGGACCCCGCCGAAAGTGCTCGCATTCCGTTTGTCCTTGTCGTATCCCTCAGAAAACGCAGGTCTTTTTCCTTGGCAGTGCTCGTGCTCTTACCATTCCCGAGAACCAATCCGGAGGGAATTATGACCAACATACATGTTGATAGGGTCGGAGAAATGGTGGTGGTTGAATGTGAGGGACGGTTTGTCCGCAGCGACGAGGCATTCAAGTTGCGAGACGCGGTTACGGCCCAGCACGATTCCCACGTCATTGTGCTGGACCTCACGGAAATGCGTGCCATCGGCGGCGGCGGAATTGGCGTGATGGTATTTCTGCAGCGCTGGTGCCGCGACCACGATATTCGATTCAAGTTGTTTAATCCTTCGCGGTCGGTGCAGGAGAGGTTGGAGAACACCAACGCCATGTCGGAATTCGATATTGCCTCGCTGGACGAGATGATGGCATTGCTCGGCCAAGCTGACCGGAGGTATGCGCTGGCTTCGTAATCAGGCTGCCAGGTAGCTGACAGGTCTTACTGGACGCGGAGAATCAGTTGTGTGCCGCTGTCCAGATGCACGTTGCCAGTGTTCGAGCTCAATACCGCCACTGAGCCTGACGCGTCGAGGCTCAGGCCTTTCAGTCCGACTACACCTTTACTCGTGGGACTGAGCGGGATGACGGTTGCGTCGCTCGTACGGTTTGGCGCCATCGGGTCAGAAGTGGGTGGGATGTCTCCGGGATAGGAATATGGCGGACCTTGAGCGGATGCGTCACCGAGCGGGCTGCGCTGGCCGGGCGTAGTGACGCCTCCCGGATGGTCAGCCCGCGGCACACCTCCCTCTGGACTGCCCAATTGCAACGGTCTCGCGATTGCCTGGACCACCACTTGTAACGGTACTTCGCGTCCGTCTTTCAGCAGCATACGATCAAACGCAATTCCTATCATCGAATCGGGAGAAGCCTTGCTGTGGGCCTTGGCTTCGGTTACATGGCCGACGATTTTTGTGTTGCGCGGGACCACGATATGACCATGTGCCAGCAGATCGGTTGCGGTCCTGGCCTCAACCCGGTCATTCGCCTTGGCCTTCTTGGCGTCCAGTGACTTCGAGAGCTCGACGGAAAGAATAGTTCCCGACGGCGGCGCATCAGCGGATGTCGGGGCCTTCGCCGCTGGGGCCGGCGAATTGGCGGCGGGCTCCGTGGAAACTTGCGCACACGCCAGCGCCGTCAACCCGAGTATCACGGCCGCCAGGCAGGAACTCCTCCTCCTCATTGCGATACACTCCATGGTTCGTCTTTCGTGGTTAGCAATTGGTTCTATGGTTCCTGCTGATTATGATGCATCGCGCTAGAATCAGGTTCCCTTCCCTCAGAAGTTGTCATCGCTTTACGAATCCCTGACGGATGCTGTGGATATAGTCGGTGTAAGCCGGCGTGAACCCAGCGGCCCGAACCGTCATTGCCACCTGGCCGCGATGATAGGCGGAGTGCGTGATCAGGTGCATCAGGATGTCATCTTTGCGGCTGCTCCAGGTCTCTCCTCTGCTGTTCTGATAGCTGACCGGTTGGGCCAGATCGGCTTCGCTGCTCTTGGCCAGGTAACTCTTCCAGACGACTGGCAGCTCGGCCGCTTGCCGCTCGCATTCCTCCAGGGTGAATGCCGGCCAAACCGGAAGCGTCTGCGACTTCTGTTCGAGCCGCGCCATCCACAAGCGCTCTGACGACAAAATGTGGGCCATCAATTCCGCGGCGCGAGGCAGTGGGGTAGCTGAGGCGCGCAAGCCGACGAGCACTTCCTGGTTCGCCCATCCGTCGTAAGCGAAGAGACGGGTGAAATGTGCAATCAGGTCCATGACATTATTCAAACACAGGCAGAGGCTTTGCGCACACGACAGTGGTGTGGAAACGAGTCGTGTGGGGCGGGTCGGAGCCTGCCCTGGAGCGTGGCCGAAGGGACCCATCCGGGTCGAGCCAAGCTCGACAGAGCCTTCTTGGTCGGTAGAAAAAGCCGCCGAGCTTGGCTCGGCCCGACCGGGTCGGAGACCAGGTACCACATGGTTCGTACCACATGGTTCACGACCTCAAACCAACAAAGAACCCCGCCGCGGGGCGGGGTTGGTAGACGAAGCGGCGATTCGTATTAGTTATTGTCTTTCTTGTCCTGCATGTCTTCTTTGGCTTCGTGGGCCGCAGCCTGGTGGCCTGCCATGGCAAGCGCAGACATAAATGGAGCTGCAACAGCTGGTGGCGTCACGTGGCCAGTAAGAACTTTGCGGAAACCCGCCTCGCGGCCATAGATCGCGTTGGTCGAATCGTCATCCTGCTCGATCACGGCACCCTCAAGCGTGAGGCCGGCAAATGCGCCTTTGGAACGCGAGTAGGTGAGCAGCTCCGAGTTCATTTTCCAGTCGGTACCAGCGGACGCATGACGTCCGACCGGGCCAGCCGCAGCGGAGCCCTCGCCGCTGAGCTGAAATTTGCTGGAAAGCAGATGCTGCAAACCTTTGTCGTTCATCACCAGCATCACCAGGTCGACGCCTTCCACGCCGATCTGAAGACCCCAGCTTCCGCCACCGACGGACACGAATGCAGGTGCGCTCCAGCCCGTAGCGGTGCGGCAGCTGGCCACGCCGCGTCCATGCTTGCCGCCGACAATGAAGCCGCCCTTGATCAGGTGCGGGACCACAACGATGCATTTCGCATCGTTCAGCACTTCTTCCGGGATGCCCTTGTCCGGCGCATCCATGATTTGCTTCAGCACGTCGCCGGCATTCTGCAGCCGCTCGACAGAATCCTCTTTAGCGCCGGCGAAAGCCATGCTCCCGAGCAACGCAACCAAACATACAATCAGTGCAAGAGATCGTTTCACGTGTTCCTCCTTGGAAAGCTTCGAAATAACTGAAATATGTTGACGGGACGTCAGGTCCCTGCCAGAAACTCTGCTCAGACCGCTGGTCTGCGACCGGTGATGAGCTGGATCAGCAGTACGACGACCGCGACCACCAAGAGAATGTGGATGAACCCGCCCATTGTGTACGAACTCACCAGGCCGAGCAGCCACAGCACCAGCAGAATCACAAAAATCGTCCAAAGCATAAGTCACCTCATATTCGATTGAGAGCAAACCTGGCCTAACGACGCTACTTTGATCCGTCCTCCTGAATTGGAGTTGCACGGCGTCACGTGAATGCGCGTGGTTCTGCTACGGTGAACACTGTAGAAACGTGAGGAGTAAACGTCATTTCGATTTCTTCGCCAAGCCCGACCTCCGCTCACGTAGTGGGTCAGTTTCAAGAATCCATGAACTACGAGGAACACGAAGAAGACCTGGATAGTCCCGTGGAAGAGCGGCGCTTCAAGCGCCGCGTCATCGCCCGACACGGATGTGGGCTTCAGCCCCGGTGGCGCCACTCGGCCTAAAGGCCGTTCGTGGACAGCGTCGAAAACGCGGCCCCGAAGGGCCGCTCTTCCACGGTGAAGAAATGTTCGTGGAGCTTGAGGGACTGGCGTTTTAACCGGGGACGTGTCCTTTGTCTTTAACGGTCCCAAACTGACCCACTACTCCACACACTGATGGTTTGCTCTATTCGACCTTTGTGTTCTAATTTCAACCCGAGGTCTTCAAATCTGATCATGGGTTCCCCGGTCCGAGGGATTTCGATTTGGTGGTCTGGCGTGACCTCTGTGTTCCTCTGTGCCAGCTGCCTGACGCTGTGGGCACAGACTCCGGCGGCTCCTCTGCCCCAAAATCCCGGCACGCCATCGCAATCCGCACGCACGGACACCGACCTCGCCGAGGCGCGCAGGCTCTTGCAACAGGGACGATATGACGAGGCAGTCTCGGAGCTTTCCAATTTGGCCGTCAAAAATCCCGGCATGAAAGGCCTGTCCTTCGAACTGGGCACCGCTTACTACAAGAAGGGGGACTACGCTAAGGCGATTGACCCGCTTAAGAGGGCCCTGACCGAAGATCCGGAGAACAAAGAAGCCATCCAGCTGTTGGGTCTCTCCTACTATCTTTCCGGGCGTCCGGCAGAGGCGATTCCACACCTGGAGAAGGCGCAGGCTTGGTATCCCCGGGCCAACGTGGATGCTTCCTACATTCTGGGTTTGTGTTACATCCAGACCAAAGATTACCTGCAGGCGCGGAAGTCGTTCGCCCGGATGTTTGAAGTCCCGCCTGACTCGGCTGCCAGTTACCTCTTCACCGCGCGCATGCTGTTGCGCCAGGAATTTGATCCCGTTGCAGAAGAGTACGCTCAGAAGGCGATTGCGCTTGATCCCAAACTACCACTCGCGCATTTCTTTTTAGGAGAACTGCACCTTTACAAGTCCAGCGTCCCTGAGGCGATCGCCGACTTCCAGCAGGAGCTGGCCATCAACCCGGGCCACGCCCCGACTTATTACAAACTAGCTGACGCCTACTCCCGCGTCCAGAAATACGATGAAGCGGAAAGACTCCTGCAGCGCTCCATCTGGCTCGACGCAACTTCAACCGGGCCTTACATCCTGATGGGAAAGGTACTGGAAAAAAAGGGCGAAGCGGAGCTCGCGGTGCGGGCCCTGCAACATGCGTTGGGGATGGATCCAAACAATTCCGTGGCCCATCACCTGCTGGGTCAGGCGTACCGCGATATGGGCCGGAATGAAGACGCGGAGCGCGAACTGCAAATTGCCCAGCAGTTGCAGGAAGGCAGCGGCAAGCAGTAGGCGCGACTGAATGGACCCTTCCCGTTGTATCGCGTCCGTGAAATTGGGGGCACGAGTTTCCTCCTACCGCATCTGTCTACCGGCACTGCGGAGTTCGAAGTAGTAATCATGATCGCAGTTGGGATCGAAGAGATGGATGGGTCGGACTGAGTTCCTGACCCCAACGATTAGAAGCGAGCCAAGGTTGGAACGCGCAAACAATCTACGAGAGCGAAATGGCGCTCTTCAACGAGTGCATGCAGTCGTGTGCGTGCATCGTGCTTGACACCGCCGACATTGTTAGAGATGGCGATATTTCAACAGTCAACTCTCAGTCCTGCTGGGAACCGACGACTCGAGATGAGACATCCTAGAAGCACTCGCCGGGATCGACACTACCCCTTCGGTATGCGCCACGAGCAGTGTAGGGACTCGTGCTTGGCTCAATACCGAGACCAGCCACGTCAAGAGTCTCAATCCAAAAGGGACGCAGGCGGTACCTGACACGATAAGTAATCGCGGCCCGCCGAGAAGGGCTTGATTCCAACAGTTCCTTCAAGTTGCGCGAGTAGAAAACGTCAAAGCACTCAATCTGACCCGACCTTCTCACCATCACCACCTTGGGTTGCCCCTGTCCATCGACCCTGGGCAGACTGCTGGCAGGTTGATAGCTGTCGTCCGGGAAATATGACAACCAGAAGATCTCGGTTTTTGTGTAGTACCCAAAGAAAACTATACAGACGACAGCTATTCCAATCAGAGCCGTGATGTAGCAGACACGCTTACACTTCGCCATTGGCCGCCACCGACTTGCGGCCAGTTTACATGACCAACTGTCGTAAGCAGGCTTTAGTCTCCGCAGGCGTAGGCGACGAAGTCCGATCTGATTCTTAAGTTCCGCGAACAGAGCTTCCACCTTCTTCCTTTCCCGTTGCGCGTTCGCGAAGCCTGGCGTGGTGGCCAAGTCGCGAGCGCGTTGCCGGGCGGGTTCGTGAATGTGGATGGCGAGATATTTGTACTGGCCCGTGGTGCCTTGCGCCTTTTGCGAACACGCACCGCAACGTTTGCGGCTTCCGATATACGCATGGGTTCGATTCCTGACATTCAAACCGACAAAGTTGAGTCGCTGACCTGCGGGACAAAGATAGCTGTTGCTTTCGGGAACAAAGGGGAAACTCTCGGGACCATAGAGCGGGTTGTTCTTGCGGAGAGCGCTGTCCCGCGTGCGCATATACGGTGTGATGCCCCGCTCCATTAACCATTGCAGGAACTCGCCGTTTCCGTAAGTGGCATCGGCGGCCACCGACTCGGGATCGCGTCCTTGCCATCGGGCGAAGCGAGCCAGCATGTCTTGGGCGGCCACCGTCTCCTGACTCATCCGGGCTGCAGTGGCTTGCACTCCCACGATCACGCAACTGTGGTTATCCACCAGATAGTTGTTGTAATACCCCAGCCGGGCCGGAGTTCCACCCTTGGTCGCGTAGGTCGCATCGGGATCGGTGGTCGACACCAGCTTCTGCTCATGCACCGGCTCTTCGGTTGGATTCTGCTGCTCCAGTTCCATCAAGTACTGGCGCACGGTGTGGTTCACTTGCGCCGCTTCCGCCAACTGCTCGCGAGGGATGCGGCTCTCCTTACTCGCATTGGCTTCCACGAAACTGCCATCGACCGACAGGTTGTCGCCTTGCACCAGTCCAGCCTCCAGGCAGCAAGCCACGATCTCTTCAAACAACTGTTCGAACACTTTCGACTTCTGGAATCGTCCGTGCCGATTCTTCGAAAACGTGGAATGATGCGGAATCTCCTCATCGAAACCCAGTCCGGTAAACCCGCGCCACGCCAAATGCATGCGCAGTTCCTCGATCAGTTTGCGCTCACTGGTGATGCCATAGAGATAGCCGATCAAGAGAATGCACAGCAGAAGCTCGGGATCAATCGACGGACGGCCCGTCTCGCTGTAGCTTTCCTTCAACTTCTCTCGCACGAAGGCAAAGCTGATGTGCTTTTCGATGAGCCGCAGCAGGTGGGTTTCAGGAACCTGATCTTCCAGACGGAAGTAGTAGAACAACGCTTCGCAGCGGTCGTGTTGCCCCATCATGATCAGCAGGCCTCCGACGATCGGAATCAAACAGAGCATGGGCGGATGCCTTTCTTCTAACATGCTTCTGCTGAATCTCATCCTGCTAATCGACGTGACTTTTTCAACACCCACAGGCGTTAGCACCAGTTTCCGAGTAGAGGAGACCCGGTGAGCTGTAGGCTTCCTTTGGCTGTATCCGCTGTTTCCAGCTTCGTGCCCGTTTAAGTCCACCATGGCTCATCGGGGATCTCCCCCCTCACGGACCCCACCGTGCAGATTTCCCGCAGTGGGTTCTTCAGGCGGGACTCCCCGCTCCCGCCCGGGCATGTGTGATCCGAGGGAGTAGCAGCGGGTACTGACGTAGGATTTCTGCAAACCTCTCCCACGTCAGCTGCTTTCCACGTGTCCGGCGGCTCAGCCATTCCCGCCAGATGCAACGGACTCTCTGGTAGAACTGCCGAATAGCGCGGTAGTTCGTGCGTCGTCCGTAGTACTGGTAATGGCCGCGGAGCTTGGCGTTCAGGGTTTTCTGCTGCTCGTTCACAGCATCGTGCCGGTGCTGTTTGCACCATTCCCAGATTGCCTTCAGCCCTCGACCAAGCCGCTTGGCAATTGTCTTCACGTGCACTGTGAACTTCCCCTGCCGGCTGCGGGCGCATATGTGCACAAAGCCCAAGAAATTGAAGGTTGCAGGTTTCTTTCCCTGCTTCCTCGCGTTCTTGGCTGCGTATCGCCCGAACTCGATCAGCCGCGTCTTCTCCGGGTGCAGAGTCAAACCGTATTTCTCGAACCGTCTCGGCAAGACCTCAAGCACCTTTTCCGCGTCCTCCTTGTGCTGGAAGCACAAGATGGCATCATCAGCAAAGCGGATCTCGTAGCCTTCCCCTTTTAACCGGGGCTTCACTTCGTTCTCGAACCACTCATCGAGAATGTAGTGCAGGAATATATTGGCCAGGAGCGGACTGATGGGTTGCCCCTGTCCTGTACCTGTTTCGCTCACGAGTAGTCTGCCGTCTTCGATGACTCCGACTTTGATCCATTTTCCGATCAGGCGGAGCACGCTTCCGTCGGTTACCCGTTTCTCTATCATCTCGACCAGGGCCGATCTCACTATCGAGTCAAAGTATGAGCGGATGTCAATCTCCAGAATCCACCCTATGGGCCGGGTACCGATGATCCGTCCCACTTCATCCAGTGCTTGGTGTTGCCCGCGTCCGGGTCGAAACCCGTACGAGCAATCGAGAAAATCCTGCTCATAGATGGCATTTAATAGGTCAACAGCCGCTTTCTGCACGATCTTATCCTCGAGGGCGGGAATCGAGATCGGCCTCTGTTTCCCGTCTTCTTTGGGAATATAGACACGTCGCAATGGTTGTGCCCGATACTTGCCTTCTTTGAGCCGCTGGTGGAGCTGTTGGATATTCTCCTCTACGTTCGTCTCGTATTGTTCGTACGTGACGCCGTCGATCCCGGCACTGGCGTCCTTTCGAAGACCCCGGAATGCCTCATACATCTTCGCAACTGTGATCAGGTGAGCGATAGAGTTGAACTGCCGTTTCGGATCTTCCTTGGCGAGTTCAGCTATTCTGTGGATGTCTGTGAACATATCGTTTCGAGCTCAGCGTCTCGCTATGTTTCCTTTCAGCAGATTCGTACGCTTGCTTCCCCCTTCCCTCCAGTGGGTTCCGTGGCCGCCCCTTGCGGGAGCCCTGCGGTTCCCCACCTTCATCGGTACTATAGGGTCGTAAGACTGCTCCAGCATCCGTCCGTGCTTCCTCCGGTCGACCCTCGGTTGCACGTACCTCTCGATCCATTTCCAGAGGCGGTCCTCCTGGTGTGAGAGGAGATGGAGAGCTCTCTTCGGTTCCTGGGCCATCCCTGTGGAGCATGCCTTGGGCTAGAGACCTCGGCGAGTCGGCGCGACCTCGCATTAACGGTCGCCGCCAGATACTGCCTTCCGCTGGCGCAAACACGTCGGCCTCGCAACGATACAAGATTTCGGGGCTGAATCCTCACGGCCTGCTACCTCGTTGTCTACGCTTCGCACCCACCAGTCGCCCGGTGAATGGCAAGACTCACTACTGACCTGTCTGCTCGACTTTGATCAGGCGGGATTTGCACCCGCTGGATGACATTAAGAGGTTTCGCTTATCTCACTAACAGTTCCTCCTCTTCCAAGCTTTTCCGAACGCGATGCGCCGTTTGTTCGCCAAAATCCGGGTTGGGGTGTGCTTTGAAGGTTGCTAGGCTGCGGAGGGTCTTCGTCGAAACGTCCAGTTCACGCCGGAAAAGCAAACCCCAGCGGCTGAAGCCGAACCCGGTTAGCAGAAGTGTGGCACGACTGAAGTCGTGCCCTTCCCATTGCGTTTCGTCCGTCCCTTGCGTCGTGTCCGTCGCGCGCATCGCGTCCATGAAAGACGGTCCGAATCACTTCGTAGCAGCGGGTCTCGCACTCGTCTGCTCTTTCGCCAGGTGATCGACCATGTCCTTCGGGAGTTCGTGCAGAAACACCAGGAACGCGGCATTGGTCCAGCCAAAGCCGATTACGTTCTGCTGGTATCCCGCGTGGACGCCCGATTCCGAGGAGCGAGTCACCACGTTGTATTTTTCCCGGATGGTTCCGTCGCGGCGGAAGTTCTCCGCGATTGTGCTCAGGAAATTGTACGAAATCCGGTTGGCGTCATCGTTGAACCCGTACCGCCGCAACCCCTCAATGGCGATAATCTGCGTGGGCGCCCAACCATAGGGATAATCCCACTGCACATCCGCTTCCGTGGTGCTCATGGCTAGCCCCCCGGCCTGTTCGAACAGGCTCAGGTTATGCACCAGTTCGCGGGCTTGCTCGGGAGTCGCGAGGCCGGCCCATAGCGGATAGAAAGTCGTAATGTATTCGTAGGAAGAACGCACGCCGGTATAAAAGTTGTAGTCAAAAAACAGCCGGCGCGCCGGGTCCCATAGATATTTCTGGATCCGGTCTTTCCTCTCCTCGGCGCGTTGCTGGAACTTTTTCGCGTTCTCCGCGTGACCGAGAATCTGGCTCATCTCCTGCAGGTCTTTCTCGGTCTTGTAGAGCAGGCTGTTCAGGCAAATCGGAGCGTAGTGATGGGTGGCAGCGCCGTAGGCTCCGAAGCGAAAAGAAATATCGAAGCCTGATTCGCGCATGGACCGGTCGCCTTTGTAGTAGTCCGGGCTGAGATAAATTTCGTTTGCCTTCTCGCAGTCTGGCTTGGCCATAGTGGTGGCCGCCTCACACAGTTGCACTGAAAATTGAAATCCCACCGGTGGAAGTGAGCTGGGGGGGGTCTCGGCCAGGTAGCCGCGCCCGGCTTCGGGATGCATAAGAAAATAGTTGGCTACCTTGCGATGAACTCCCGCTTCGTCCTTCAAACTCTCAGGCGCCGGACCGTTTCCAAAATCGTAATAACGCGCCAGGCCCGTAGTTCCTGCGGTGTGGGGATCCCGCCTCCATGTTTCATAGTCCTTGCTGGCGTAGCCGTACGCCTTTTCCAGCCAGGCGCGATTTTCATGCCCAGCAGCTTTGTCGGCCTGGTACACGTCCATGATCATGGACGTAAGAAACGGAGGTTGGGAGCGAGTCAAATAGTAGGCGCGATTCGCGTTCAGGATGGTGCCGTAGTGTTCGATTTCGAAAAAGAAATTTTCCACCATGCCCCGGGCCAGATCGATGCGTCCGTCACGCAGCAGGCCCAGAATGATGAAGTAGCTGTCCCAGCCGTACATTTCGTTGAACCGGCCACCCGGCACTACATATTTATTCTCGAGATAGAGCAGGCCAGGCGCGATTTTCCCGGGATCGACTTGTCCCGGAGCCGTAATGACTGCGGGCAGTGGCTGCACCTGAATCTTGCAGCGCTTCTGCAAATCCTGCACCGTCGTGGGAGCGGGAAAGTCAGCCGGAATGTAAAGGACGGAAGCCTCGGTCAGCTTGGGATCAATGACGGTCTGGCAGTCCATCATCGAGCGCGTCAACGTGTCCCAGCCCGACGAAATGTAAGTGAGGATGGGGGCCAGCCCCTTATCGGGTGGGGAATCCTTCGTTTCAGCCACACCGGCGCTGGGGCTCGCCACAGCAAGCCACAGGCTGAAAAGAACAAGAATCCGGTTGAACCTCTTAGGGGACGAAGCCGCTGTGGAGGTAGTCATGAGTCGTTAAATTGGCGCGTTTCGCTATCGAAGGTTCACCACTTTACCATGTACACGGCCGGTCAGATCGAGATCTTTAGCCGGCCGGCGGCTGTCCTCACGTGGTTCGTGCCCTTACGGCATGGCAGAGACGCTATACAACACAGTGCCGTGCGGCGGCAAGGTTACGCTCATTGAATCCGCGCCTCCCAGATCTTTGCGTTCCCACAGGTCCCTCAACTGGTATTTCGCCCCTGACAGTCCTAGCTCATTCCACGAGTAATGCAGAGTCGCGCTGGACTCGGTCAGGTTGAAGGCGGCCAGGTAGTGGCCCTCTGTCGTACCAGACTTTGCCATCCACACCACCGTCTTGTCGGTTGAGATGACCGGATGATTGCTGCTCGAGTGCTGGTCCACGGCGATGACCTCGGGATTGGTTAGCAGCGAAGTCGTCCAGGCGTCAGCTTTCGGCAAGTCGCCGCCGACCATCAGGGGCGAGGGAAAGATGCACCACAAGGTGACAAATGTTCTCTGCTCATCGTGCGTAAGCCGCGTGTAGCGCGGCTGTCCCCATCCCGGAGCCGGCCCCAGATAGCCCAGGGGCAGCATGTCAGCGTCCGGCCAGTGTCCAGGTTGCGCCTTCCCCGCCCACTTCGCGACATTAGCAAACTGGTCTCCCAATCCCTGCGGATAGTCCACGGCGCTATGCCAGAGATCCCAGATATCGTTCGAGATTCGCCACATCTGCGCATATTTGCGCATCTCTTCGGCTTTCTCCAGGGGCGCCGGGCCCGGAGACAAACTCAGCGTAATCGGCCGGCCGGCTTTGGTGAGTGCTGTGCTCAACATGCGAATTTCATCGGCTTTGTAGGGACGGCTGCTGATGCAATCCACCTTGATCAGGTCCACGTCCCAACTGGCGTACAGCTTCGCAATCGAATCGTAGTAGGCTTGCGCTCCCGGCTTCGAGCTGTCCATGCCGTAGTTGTCGAAGTTCCAGGGACAGGTGTCCGACGCGTCCGCAGCATCGGTCGCGTGGAAAGAAGATCCCTCAATCGGAAGGTTCTTCTCCACCACCTGTTTCGGAATGCCGCGCAGAATATGAATGCCAAATTTCAGGCCGAGCGAATGCACGTAGTCCGCCAGCGGCTTGAAGCCAGCATCATTCGCCGCGGACGGAAACCGGTTTACCGCCGGAGTGTAACGGCCGTATCTGTCCAGACTGTAGACCGATGTCTTGGAATTTCCCTCGGCAATCGGATTGGTGACATACCACTCCATATCGACCACGACATACTGCCAACCAAACGGCTTCAAGTGCTCGGCCAGCCATTGAGCATTGGCCCTGACGTCCGATTCCTTGACGGTGGTTCCGTACCCGTCCCAGCTATTCCAGCCCATGGGCGGGGTTGCGGCCAGCAGAGACGAATCGCCGTTATCTGCCGGCCAGGCTGCCAGTCCCAGGGTCGCACTGCCCAGAAATAAGACCACTGCAAGACTGAACGGGAGGGTCCGTCTTTTCATATTCGTTTCTCCGCCATTGGGATTGTTCGTTTTTTGGGGAACGGTCGGTGCACCGCATTATAAGTAATTGGTTGTATTCAGCGGATTTTAAACTTTAGAGCCTCCGCGACTCGTGATCATGCGGCCGTTTCCCGGCGCGCTGCAGTTGGGTCCGTCAGTCCTTATCGAATGAAACGAACTGATACGTACCCTGGCGTTCGATTTCCAAAACTACCGGGTCTCCGGCTTTGAATCCTTCAAGGTCGGCACGCAGCTGGTTCGAGCTGGTCAACTGGGATCCATTAATAGATCGAATAATATCGCCCACCGCAAGATCGGCATCAATTGCAGGCGCGTAATCCACTTTGGCGGCGACAATCACGCCCGAGGACGACCGCAGCTTGGGCAGGATGTCCGCGTTGGACGAGTTCAGTTCAACGACGAATATGCCAAGAGGGCTCATTACAGACGGTAGTCGTACGTAAGAACCCGCACTTCAAGCTGTTTGGCGCCAGAACTAACGACTGTCTTCCCCGGATAGTTCGGGCCTTCGTGAATCTGGTCAAAAGCCAGCACGATGGTGACCGGAGCATCATCGAGCGAAGTGTTGACTTCCGTCTTCCGGACGCTTCGTTGCCGGATCGAAGCTCATAGTCATCGAATCGCCGTACTTCACGTAATCTCGCATCCGGATACGCAGCAGGCTGCTGCTCCCACCGGTGTTGATCTCTGCACCGGCAACCGCTGCCTGCAGTTTGGCGGGATCAGAGGCCAGGTACCGGCTGGTCAGGGACATGAGGCGCTCCACGTACTCCTTCATCTTCTCTTTCTCTTCTTCAATCTTCTTGGCGATAAGCCGGTGGCCAGGTCCGCGCCGGGGCGGCTCTGACTGCGCTCGTTGTTCGTCGAGCGGGATGCTGACCCGCTCACCACCCACGCTGTAGTGGACCTCGTCAACCTTTGCGTTTTTTAGTTCGCCGTTGTGGTACATCTCCGTGCGTTGCTTGAATGTGTACTGCCTGAGCTGCTTGGCGTTCGCCGCCCTGGCTGTCATTAAGGCGGCAGTTTGCTGCTGGGCTGCGGCTTCGGTGGCGATGGCGAGAATCGCCAGTAAGCCTACGACCACTGCTTTGCCGTACGGGAAGTTCCTGCTCATGGATTAGTTTCCTCCTCAAACATTTTTTGGTTTAACGATTGATGAACGCGGCCGGCCGCTACTTCGCTGCCTGGGTGGCGCCGTTAAGTTGCCGGGTTAGTTCCGCCGCGATCATCGCTGCCGTCTTTTTTACTGTTTTCTCGGGCGCATTTTTGGTCATGACGAATTTCGCAGCGCCCACGTAGGGATTGAGTGTGATCACCGCTCCAGGTTTCTTGCCGCTGCTCTTCTCCGCGGAAACGTCGTAAAGCGACAGCTCAGGACGGGACGCGTCGGTGACAGTGACGTACAGCTCCATCTTTGACGCACCCGAGCCAAAGCCGATCATCGCTCGCCGCATGTGGTTCCCTTCATCCACTTCGGTGAAGACTCCGGTCAGAAGCAATCCCTCGGTCGGACGAGCATCTGTCGGAGGGAGCCGGCGGGCCGTGAAGCCGGCCTTCTTCAGTTCCGAAACCATGCTATCCGACATCAGCCGGACCAACTTTTGCGCCTCGGTGGCCGGATCGTGCGGCTTCCTCCCCAATCTCGCCAAGCCGGGAGGAGGGGGCGGCAGAAGCGATCCCTTGCCGGTGATGCCACCTTGGTCCGGTTTGAAGTTGTCCGGATCCAACTCGAAATCAACGACGTAAATTACCTTGTCCTTGTCGGGCCGGAGAGAGGGTCAGTGGCTGCGCGGCGGCAGGTTTGGAATCCGTGCCCTGCGCCCCGCACAGCAAAATAAGAACAAGCAAGAAAGCAGCGGGGGCCGGAAAACAGCGCAGTTTCAAGGAATGCTCAAAAAGGAATGCTCGAAAAAGGTACAGATTGTTTTCATAATCGATCCTCAAGGGTGTTGTGAGTCGGGAGCTTCGCAGTTTCGAGTAAGCACCGCAACATGCCGAGTCATAAGGCACACGTCCTGCCAAAGATTGGCAAGCAAAGCTGGAATAGGAATTGATTGATTTTGCAGGAGTTTGCTAGAGGTAGTCAGACGCAACGGAGCGCGGTCTGCCCAAAACCCGTGCCCAACCTTTGGGCAAAGTGCCAGTTGGGCATGGAAGTTGGCACTCTGTCTCCGCGCGTCGCTTGAGTCTTATGAAAAGCCGAGTGTCCCACCCTTTGGTTTGCGAACGGTGGGATTCCACTGTCGTTCATATCTTAGGATTTTCCGCACTAAGGTACGGATGACGCAGTCACCCACTCATTGTGCCAGAAACGCGAATGAGTAACGCACCCGGCTGCCCGTCCCAGCTTACCGGTTCGCAGCGGCAAAGGCGGCGTCGTCCGAACCCTCCCGGTTGCGGTAGCCAAAAAGTTGGCGTTGCTTGACCATTTGGGCGACCTCGGGAGGGACCATGTCCTCCCATGAGGAGTCATTCTCTTTGATTCGCTTCAGCACGTCACGAGAGAAGATGTGCAGTACGCTCTCATCTATATTGTCGAGCTGCTTGATTCGTCCCCGTTCCACCAGGTGCCGGAAGAGACTGTGCTGGGTGGCGGGTATCTCAAGGTTCTCTACCGTCTTGAGCTGGCCAGTGACGTGATCTCGCAGAGGATACACATACAGCCGCAGGTCTTTCGTGAATAACTTTCCGAAGGCCTCCAGAATGCCGCCCTCCAGTTCCGTGTAGTACTGCTCGCTGAAAAGATCGAGTACGCTGGCCACGCCCATGGTCACGGCGATCGGTTCCGTGGTGTATCTGCGTCAGATACGCGGCCAGGCGGTAGTACTCGAAGTAGTCGGAGATCAGCACCGTCTTCCCGACGGCTCCCAGCGCGTCGGCCCGCGCCAGAAAGTCACTCAGATCAATCTCCCCCGCTGCCAGCAGGTTCCGCATGGTGATTTCCATCAACTGGACGACCTGCTTGTCTTTGACCTCGGGTTCGCCGGCAAAGCGATCATGGGCACAGCGCACCATGTCCATGTTGACCTTGGTGACCGGGCGGAAACTGCCACGCTCCACCAGGATCGCGCGTTTGCGCAACACCTCCGATGGCTGCAGCACTTCGCCGTTGGGCCCGAAGATCGCGGCCCCGCTCAGGCCCAGTTGCACCAGCTTGAGACTCATCACCCGGTTGTCGACGTGGCGAAACTCGATGCCGGAAAACTCGACCATGTCGATTTCAATGCGCGCCGTCGTCAGGTTGTCCAGCAGCGACTCCAGCATCAGGTGGGGCTTGTGGTGCAGGAAGAAAGCGGCGTAAAGAAGATTGACGCCGACGATGCCCAGGGCCTCCTGCTGCAGGCCGTTCTCATTTTCCAGCATCCGGACGTGAATGATGACCTGGCTGTCCTCGTCCCGCGGGTGAGTCTGGAATTTCACGCCCATCCAGCCGTGGCACTCGTTGGTGCCCTGATAGTTACGTGCCGCGACCGTATCGGCGAAGGCAAAGAAGGCGGTGCTGTTGCCGCGCGATGACCGCAGGCGCTCCAGATTCAGCCGATGCTCGTGATCGAGCATGCTCTGCAGCCGCTCGCGGGACACATAGCGCTTGCAGCGGCCATAGATGGCGTCGCTGACGGCCATGTCATAGGCCGACATTGATTTGGAAATCGTGCCGGCCGCCGCGCCCACCTTGAAGAACCAGCGCGCCACTTCCTGCCCGGCCCCGATCTCGGCGAACGTACCGTACCGGATCGGATCGAGATTGATCTTGAGCGCCTTCTGGTTTGTGGTCAGCCTCGGGCGTTCATCGGCAAACGGAGTATCGAGTTGATTCATCATGATCCCCGGTCCCCCTACAACCCTGTCATCCCGAGCGAAGCAGAAGATTCGCAAAGCGAATCCCTGCGCAGTCGAGGGACCTTGTGTCTAGCATGCGCCACGAACTGTAACGCCCATCACAAAGGCATCCGCGGCAAATCAGAATCTAAGCCACAGAAACTCACGGTCCCTCGACTTCGCTCGGGATGACAGTTCGTTGAAAGCCGCTAGAACCGGTACATCATGGTGAATTCCAGGAACGAAGCTACCGACCGGCGGCTCTTTTGCGCCGCAGTCAGTACGGGATCCGTCGAAGTCACCGTGTCGTGAAAGCTGTAAATCCCTACTGTCTCGCGCCAGAACAGGTGTCCGGATGCTGCCGGCGAGGGGATATAAAAGCTGATCATCGGCCCCTGAAGCTCGTTGGTGCATTGTCCGTTGGGGACCGAGCAACCCTTGGCATCCACGTGTTCTGCGCCTTTCAGCTTGTAGTCCACCTGTAAGCGAAAAGACCAATCGCTCGCGCAGTTTTCTCCAGAGCACTCTTTGTGGAAGTAATCCTTCCCGCCACCCACCGAAGGGTGGAAGTCCTGTTTGGTGTAGTTGGTGGTCGACAGTTGACTCCAACTGGCGCCGCCACCCACAAACCAGGTATTGGTGAAGCGGTAGTAGACCGAAGATTCCAGGCTTCGTTCGTGCCCGTTGGTGTTGTTGAGCGTGTTGTCGTTCGACTTGTGCGAGTTGTCATAGGCAGCGCTCGCTGCCCAGATCAAATGAGTGTTGTCGATACGGAGTCCGCTGCCGATCTTCCCCGACATCGGAGCATAGCCTCCGCCATTCAGTCCCAGTCCGCCGTAGACGAACAGGACGCGGCCAGCTTAAGTGAGGCAGCGAAAATCCGGAATCGGAGGTTGACGCCGGCAAGACCTGGTTCTGGGCAAGCACGCGTGTGCCCGCCAAGCTGAAGAGAACAAATAAGAGTACCGACGCGGTGCGCATGATTGCAGCCTCCAGTGCCGCCGAACGCTCTTCGGTGCAAAACTTCAGGGGCTCTTATCGGTACATCCGCAGGGATTCTTCAACAGTTGGACCGGGCGGCGAAACTATCGTTTCTCCGGCGTGCCCGCGCGTCGGAATTCCGACCATCGCTGCATCTTCGCATTTTCTCACTCAACTTTGTGTACCCTGATGTAAATAACATCTTTGCCACTATGGACGAATCCAATATTCCCAAGCTTCTGGCCATCGATGAACAACCACAAAGTCTCGAACTCATCAAGGACGCGCTCTCCGGCAGCGGACTGGAGATTCTCACCGCGTCCTCAGCCGAAGACGGCCTGGAGACTCTGAAGAGGGCCCGGCCGCGAATCGTGCTGCTCGATCTGATGACGCCCGGAGTTCGCGGCGCGGACCTGCTCGAGTCAATTTTGGCGATTGATCCGGGCACCGAAATCATCCTGATGACAGATGAGTATTCCGCCGAAGCGGCGGTCGAAGCCATTCAGAATGGAGCCTGCGACTATCTCAGCAAGCCCCTTCATGCGGAAACCCTTCTGCGGCGGATTACTCAGCTCCTGTCGTGGGCCGAGGAACGTCGCCGAACCTATCGCCTCGATCATGAACTGATCAACGCCTGCCAGTTCGAAGGAATTGTTGGCCGCAGTCCGGTCATGCTGGATGTGTTTGCCAAGATTCGCCGGGTCGCGCCCCATTTCCGTACCGTCCTTATCAGCGGAGCCACGGGCACCGGGAAGGAGCTGGTGGCGCGTGCCCTGCACAATCTATCTCCGGTCGCGAACCATCCCTTCGTGGTTCGCAACTGCTCGGCCATCGTAGAGTCCCTGATGGAGAGTGAACTGTTTGGTCACGTGAAGGGTGCATTTACCGGGGCCGCCCAAGACAAGATGGGTGTTTTTGAGTATGCGAATCACGGAACCGTTTTCCTGGATGAGATTGCCGAGCTGCCTCTGACCGCCCAAAGCAAGCTTCTGCGGGTCCTGCAGAACCACGAGATACAGCGTGTGGGCTCCCCTGCTCCCAAAACGATTGATGTCCGCGTCATCGCCGCCACCCATCGAAATCTGCGAACCATGGTGAACGAGGGCACCTTTCGCGAAGACCTGTACTATCGGCTGGCCATGGTTGAGATCAAGTTGCCCGGGCTGGCTGAAAGACGAGAGGATCTGCCGCTGCTGGAGCGATATTTCCTGGACAAATTCGCGATGGAATATAAGAAACCGGTCAGCGGCATGACACGCCGGGCGCAAACCCGCCTGGCCATGTACTCGTGGCCGGGAAACGTCCGCGAACTGGAGAATGTGATCGGCAACGCCTGCATGATGGTGGACGGAATTGTTATTGACGTCCGCGATCTACCCGAATCCATACGAGGGCAGTCAAGAGATTTCGCCGCCCAGGACGACACCATGATCTCCCTCGAGGAGCTGCAAAAGCGGCACATGATACGGGTGTTGGAACGCGTTGGCGGAAACAAATCTCAGGCGGCCGAAATACTCGGAGTATCGCGCGCAACCATCTACCAGTTACTCGGACAGGTACGGCCCCGGAACAGTGCGTAAAGAAGCTGTCAGCTCTCAGCTGTCAGCTTTCAGTAAAAACCAAACCAAAATCTGCGGCTGGAATCTGCGGCTGAGGGCTCCTGCCTTAACTGAGAGCTGACAGCTTCTGCACGGCTTCTACAGATGTGCTTCAGTTTCGTCGGAGAGTTCGGCGAAGGCCCGGCGCAATTCGGTGGAATCAGGAAAGACTGTCATGCCCCGGTGGAGCAGTTCCCTCGCCCGTTGAGGCTGCTGGGCATGTGCTCGAATGCTGGCGGCCCGAAGATAAGCTTTGGCGGTGCCCTCGAGGCTCGCCAGCTTCTCTGCCTGGTCTGCCGCATCTGGCAGGATATTGACTGCAACGAAAGCCTTCATGAGCCGCTCGTGTATTTCCGCAACATCCGGCGCCCTCTCCACAGCTTCTTTCAGCCGGTTGATCCCTTCCCTGGCTCGTCCCAGCCGCACTTCTGTGTATCCCAATTTGCTGCTCAACACGGGGTCGTTGCCAGAAAACCTGACGGCCTCCTGGTAGGCCGTGCGGGCCTCCAGCAGACGGCCGAGATTGTGCAGCGCATCTCCGCGAAGATGCTCGCGTAGCCCGCGACTGTGTTTGTCGCTGCGGGTGGAATCCAACACCTCGATGGCCTGGCCATACCTGCCGAGGTCGAGATAAACCATTCCCTTGAACAGAGCAGCCTGGGTCACCTTCGGCTCCAGAACTAAAGCGCGCTCGAAGCAGCGCAATGCCTCCGAGGCCTCCCGCGAACACTCGTATTCCTGAAGCCCGAGTTGAACCCAGGCCATGGGATCGTTGGGCAGCTCCCGAACTTTGATACGCAACATGTCGCGATAAGCAGCCGCCTTCTGGTTTCGCGTTTCTTCCTGCGCCAACTGGCCGAAGTGATGGATGAAGAACGGCGCCATGGGCAGCCTCCGGCCCAAGGCATTGATTCGAGGTTCAACCAGTTCGTGCACACGGCCGACAAAATATATCCCCGGATCACGGCGGAACAGCCGGCAGTTTTCGTGGACGAAATATGCCGGTGCGCACTTGGCCCGGGGATGCGAGCTCGTGTTCACCTCGGCGATGCGGTCCCAGCCTCGGCCGGTCACCGTGGGAATGTAATTGCGGATGGGGACGAGATACCCGTCCGCGCTCGATGTGGTCAAGAGGTTGCCTATTTGGCTGCCGGCCGCAGAGTCCAGTTCCTCATCCGCATCCAGGACCAGGACCCAGTCCGTCTGCATCAGGTCGAGAGCGGCATTACGCGCGTTAGCGAAGTGATTGCCCCACGGCACAGAAACCACGGTCGCGCCGGATTGACGGGCGATGTCAGCGGTCGAGTCCGTCGAACCGGTGTCAGCCACTACAATCTGGCTGACGATTCCGGAAACGCTCTGGAGACAGAGCCCCAGCGTCTGCGCCTCATTCTTGACGATCATCGAAAGACCAAGCGTGGGCATGCTTTCCTCATCAAGCGCTAATCCACAAACTCATCCACTGAATAAAGAGCAACTTGTTCGCCAACATGATTGGGTTTCGCAGCGCCGGCGTCTCGCCGGCTGTCCGGAGGGCATCTTGCCCTCCGTGCGAGGGCGGGACGCCCTCCCAACAGCCGGCCAGAGGCCGGCGCTACGAAACCCGGTGCTTGTCTGTCGATTAGAGGCGAATGAGGCAAGAAAATTGCTCAGCTCCCTTGGGGACCCATGAGCCAGCACGACGAAGCCATCGCCGCTTTTCACCAAGGCCGTTCCTCGGACGCCTTGCGTTTGCTGCAACCATTGCTGGAGGCCGGCGAGACGTCAGAGCTTTGGAATGATTGGGCGGCCGTGCAGCTAGCCTTAGGGGACATCGAACGAGCCGAAGCCGGGTTTTCCCGGGCCATCGAATTGGATCCGGACAACACCGATGCCACGATCAATCTCGGTGTGCTGCTGCTGCAGCCGGGGCGATTCGACTCGGGCGCTTCCCCTGCTGACCAGCGTGTTGCCGCTATTGCCGGCCTCGCACCGGCAGACGGTGAATGCTCTGCTGGCGCGCAACGGCGGTGAGCCATCTTCCAAGCCAGAAGATACAACCGCGGACGGACAGCATCCGCGCATTCTGGTAATCAGCGACACTTTTCCGGATCCAGCCAGCGGCGGATGTGACCGCCAATTGCTGCAAATTCTCCATGCGTTTCGCGATCTCGGCGCGGAACTCACCTTCGCTGCGCGCGAAGGAGTGCACAGCCAGGCATGTGAGCCTCTGCTACGCCAGGCTGGAATTAATTCTTTTTCGAACGACGCGGAGTACATGGCGTTGCTCGGATATGACGTTGAGGCGTCGCACTGGTCCTTGCATGGCGTACTGGCGCGCGCTCAATTCGACGTCGCCATCCTGATACAGACCTTCGACCGAGGCATCTCGATTCCTGAACAATATCTTGACGAACTGCGACAGCAAGCTCCTGCGATGCGAATTGCGGTATTTGCCCCCGCACTTTATGCGGCTTCTGGCGGAAGCGGCGAAGCCGATCTCGTCGATTTCGAAACAGCCGAAAACTGGTCAACCCGGCAATGGGAAGCATTTGAGCGCGCCGATGCAGTGCTCGTCCCCAGCGAAGACGACGCCGCCCGGCTGCGCAAATGCGGCCGTGAGTTGCAGGTCGAAATTACTCACCACCTCAAGGCTGTAAGCCTGGCTGCTGCGACAAGCAGGATCCTGGCCCTCAAGCCAAAGCCTTACGCCGGAGAGAACTTTTCGGTCAGGTTGGTGGACACTTTGTTTCGCGAGCGCCTGTCAGGAAAGGTTGGAAACGACAGGCTCCTGCGCGAACTCGAATGCTATGCGCGTCTCGCCGAACAGTTGCTGCGGGAAGGCAAGCCGGAGAAGGCCCGCGAACAACTAGGGCATATCTTCGGTCGGTATTGGCAGTCGATGCGGTCAGGCTACTTTGCCGCCCAGATTTTTATCATTCTCACACGCTGCTACCGACAGTTGGACAACGTTGAGATGGCGCACCGCAGTGCTGCCGAAGCCCGCCATCGCGCAGTCGTCCAAACGGAGCAGGCCCCAACGGTGCAAGCGCGCCCAGTCATCCGGACTGCGATTCTCGGTCATCGTGCCTACTTACAACCGGCTGCCCATCCTCAGGAAATGCCTGGTCGCGATGGAAGGCGCAAACTCTACCGTCCAACGACTTCGAAGTCATCGTCATCGACGACGGTTCTTCCGACGGAACACAGGAAGCCTTAAAGAATTATGATCCGCCCTTTCGGTTCCAATACCTGCGCCAGACAAATTCTGGAACAGGTGCGGCACGCCGCAACGGCGTTGCCCACGCCAGCGGCGAGTACCTGTTGCTGATGAACGACGACACCATCTGCGACCGCGACCTGCTGGAGCAGCACCTGCGGACTCAGACCAGATACGGCTCCGAGCGCTGGGCTGTGCTGGGCAATTTCGAATATCCCGCCGAAGCGAGGCGCAGGGCACTTACACAATATTTTCGCGTCGAACCTTTCATGTTTCCGCAGGTGAGCATGGAGGCCGGCTGCCCGTACGGCTACTCCCACTTCATCACTTGCAATTTGAGTGTCCGCAGAGACGCAGTCGTCCAGGCCGGCTCTTTCGACCCAACCTACAAGCTCAGTGAAGACACCGAACTGGGCATCCGTTTACATGAGATGGGATACCGGGTGCTCTACCATCCCGACGCCCACGCCTTTCATGACCACCTTCCCTACCCGGCACGCAATCTGATCCGGCGCGCGCGCGTCTACGGAGCGGATTACTTCTACATGTTTGGCAGGCATCCGCGAGTGATGAAAGAGTGGGCCATGCCGGTAAACTTGACCGGAATGGATGAACAAAATGCTATGCGCCTTCTCCATTATGTCGAGGCCCACCGTCGCGATGTAGAACAGGCAGTCGAAGCGCTCGAGCGCTGGGACTCGGTAGACTTTGACGCGCTCCTCGCAGACCACGCCGATACCGCTGCGATGGTGCTCAATCTGTTCCGCCAAGCCGTGCCGGCGATTCACTGGTTCTACCTGTTCGAGACCATGCTCCAGACCATGATTCGGGAATTAGGATTGCGCCACCTGGCTCTGGAAACGCCTCCACCGCGCGCGCCCATGCGGCAGGGAGCAACATCATGAGCCAGGAGTTACTCGGATCGGACCGATGTCGCCCAAGCCACCCTTCAAGGACCCCACGGGACGCTTCCGTTCTACCTGTTCAAGACCGATGCCTCATTCCAGATTGCGACCGATATCTTCGCGGGATGTCACGTACCCGATTGTGCCGCTTGTATCTGGGCGTCAAGACTGTCGTCGACATCGGGGCCAATGTCGGTGCCGCTTCTGTCTATTTCGCGATGGCCTATCCTGACGCGCAGGTTTATGCCCTCGAGCCGGCAAGTTCTCCATTATCGCTCTTAGGCCAGAATGTAGCGTCGTTGCGCAACGTGAAGGTCTTTCCTTTCGGCCTTCATTCCAGCGAAGAGACGCTGACTCTGTTTCATGGCAAGAAGGACAGCGTGGAATCGTCTTTGTCCTCCAGCCTTCGCACCAGTAGCGACAGTGAGCAGATCCGCCTGCTGGGCGCGTCCCAATTTCTCTGCGAGCACGGTATCCAGACCATCGATGTCCTGAAGATTGACACCGAGGGTTGCGAAGTGTCCAATTCTGCGATCCCTGGAAGAATACCTGCCCGAATGAAGGTGTTGTACGTGGAGTATCACAGCGAACGCGACCGCCGGCTGATTGACGGCATCCTGGCGGAAACCCACGTCCTGTGGCGAGGGCATATAAACCTCGCCTACCGCGGAGAATTCTGCTACCTGCAGACGCGATCTGGTACCGGACGAACCCGAAACTCACACGTGTGAAATCCTCATGAACCTGGAGTAGCTGAAAGCGTAACCATGTTTGCGATCATTGGAATTCTCGTCGTATTCGGCGCCGTGACCGCCGGATATCTCATGGAGCACGGCAACCTCAAGGTGCTGATGCAACCGGCCGAGCTCGTCATCATCGGAGGGGCCGCGATCGGTACCGTTCTGGTGGCGAACCCTCTGCACATCCTGAAAAAGATCGCTGCCGGATTCGGCGGGGTGTTCGGCGGAAGCAAGTTCAACAGGCAGCGATATCTGGACACGTTGAAAATGATGTACGGCCTGCTGAACAAGGCGCGCAAGGACGGCATGGTGGCTCTCGAAGCCTGACATAGAGGATCCCGCGAAGAGTCCCCTATTCTCGAAGTATCCCGCTTTCACGAAAGATCATCACCTTCGCGATTTCGTCTGCGACACCATGCGCATGGCGATCAGTGGCGGCGTGGAGCCCTTTGATCTCGATCAGATGATGGAACTGGACATGGATGTCCACCACCATGGTGCCAGCCAGCCGGTGCAGGCGCTCAGCACTATGGCGGATTCGCTTCCCGGACTGGGTATCGTTGCGGCGGTACTCGGCGTCGTGATCACGATGGGCGCGCTGGGAGGGCCGCCGGAAGAAATCGGCCACAAAGTTGCCGCGGCTCTGGTCGGAACGTTTCTCGGAATCCTCCTTTGTTACGGTTTGGTTGGACCCATCGCGGCCAACAT
Organism: Terriglobia bacterium; assembly: GCA_963813645.1. Taxonomy (GTDB): domain Bacteria; phylum Acidobacteriota; class Terriglobia; order Terriglobales; family Acidobacteriaceae; genus JAIQFF01. The sequence goes on along the minus strand of CAWEZS010000005.1, from coordinate 74,699 downwards.
GGCCAAGCTGTCCGAAGATGAGCATGCTTACTATCACGTGCTTCGCGTGCTGATGTCGTCCTACATGAAGGGCGCGCCACCCATTATGGCGGTGGAGGTTGCCAGACGGGCGATTCCGGGGCATGTCCGCCCCAGCTTCAAGGAAGTAGAGAAGTCGTGCCGCACCAGCGACGCCTCGGCGGTCGCCGCGAAGGCTGGAGCATAGAGCATGCCGAGCCTGGAGGGAGTCAAACGTCCCATCATCATTATCAAGAAAAAAGGTGGACACGGCGGCCATCATGGCGGCGCATGGAAAGTTGCCTATGCCGACTTCGTGACCGCCATGATGGCGCTGTTTATCGTCCTGTGGCTCATGAATAGCAGCAAACAGATCCAGGTAGCGGTCGGTGGCTATTTCAAAGACCCTACGGGAACTTCCAAAAAGGTAGGCAGCAACCAGATCGGCTCGGGCGAGAACTTTACCCTCCACAAAGACGATATGCCCAAACTGAAGGAAGAACTTCAGATGGCCGTTCGCCAGGTTGCCAATTTTGACAAGCTCAAGAACCAGATCGAGATGACCATCACTTCCGAGGGCTTGCGTATTGAGCTCCTGGAATCGTCCACGGGAACATTTTTTGACAGTGGCAGACCGGGAGTGAACGGCGATGGCCGCGATTTGCTGGTGGCGCTGGCGGAGCAACTGGGAAAGCTTCCCAACCGGGTCTCGATCGAAGGCCACACCGACGCGAAACCGTACGCTACCAACGGCGATTACGGGAACTGGGAGCTGTCGGCTGACCGGGCAAATTCAGCGCGAAGAATCATGGAAGCTAATGGCCTACACCCGAACCAGATTTCGCAAGTCAGAGGCTACGCTGATCAAAAACTACGCGTCCCCGGCAACCCACTGGAGCCTTCGAACCGGCGCATTTCGTTGATCGTTCAGTATGTCGTCAAGGACGAGGACGAAGACGCGGTTCATCCCCCGAACGCCACTCCAGATGGGAAGATTCAACCGACTCAACCGGATCAACCGAAGGTGGGGGATGGTACGCGCGAACCCTAGGAGCATCTTCAAACTTTTGGTTCTCTGTCATCCTGAGCGGAGCGGGATGTTTCGCTTGCGAAACATTCCCGGAGTCGAAGGACCCCTATGGACTGACGAGTCCACGGTCAGGTAGGGATCCTTCGACTCCGCAGAGAGTTCGCATGCGAACTCTTCACTCCGCTCAGGATGACAAAGCTGCCTCAGTATGACTGGATGAACAGCTGGATCTGCTTGCGTTCTTCTGCCGATAAATTGTGGAACTTGACGCCGCACCGGCATTCCTGGCTGTATCCAATGTCGCCTTGAACCTGCAGAAGCGTGGTGGCGCCGGGAAGCAGCATCCTTATCGTCACCTCTGTTTTGGGAGCGATCGGTACGGGCAATTCGGCGGCAAATCCATCTTCGCTAATGTCGGTACACATGGCTTCGTAGCGTTCCCCGGTGGCCATCACCTCGAGAAAGAAGCTGAAGTTGGCGGACACGCGCGGAGCGCGAAATCCGAACGCCCGCACCAAGCCGGCATTTTTATCGCTCTTCATCTGGACACCAAGGAGCGCCTACTGTGCACTGTTTGCGAATCAGACACTATGTCTGAAAATCATACGCCGCCGCACACCGCTAATACCCCGAATTAGCGCCAAATTAAGCCAAAACACGTTGGCATGGCAATTGCATTAGTTGGAAGTGCTTCTCTTCCCGGGAAGCATGGCTTGGGGCGGCATTGCGAACTCATTGTTCTCGCGTGCCAAGGTTTTCGGGATCTCTATCGGCACATCAGTCTGAATTCTTCAGAAGACAGGGTGCAGTCTTTCTGAAAACCAAGCTCGTGCAGGCACAGATTCTGTCGGTGCCGCAACTTGGCCAAACGCCCGGAGCTGCGAAAGGAAACTGTGAACGCGGAAGCAGAACGTCAAATCAAGCCCAGGCCGCATGTCCTGGTAGCGGACGATGATCTACCCCTGGCAACTTTTCTCCGCCGTCAACTGGAGTCCGAGTCCTTCCAGGTCAATCTGGTTCAGGACGGAGAATTGGCATCCGAAGCTCTGACTCGCGATAAGTATGACCTGCTCGTTCTGGATTTGAACATGCCGAAAATGGACGGAGTCGCGGTTCTGAACCGGGTTCGCCCGAAATTGCCGAACCTGCCGATCTTAGTCTTGACCGCACGAACCCAGGTCGAGGACCGCGTCCTGTCTCTCGAAAGCGGCGCCGACGATTGCATGCTCAAACCTTTCTCCATCTCGGAGTTTCTGGCCAGGGTAAGGGCCCTGCTGCGCCGGAATCCATATGTGCCGGGGCTCCCTCTGCAAGTCGGGGACATGACTCTCGACAGCCGTGAGTACCGGGTCGAACGTGCAGGCAAGCGAATCAATCTGTCGGGAAAAGAGTTTGCCCTGCTTGAATACCTGATGCGAAATGCGCGTCAGACGGTGACCCGCGCCATGATCATGCAGCACGTCTGGAACATGCCGTTTGATAACTCCACCAACCTGGTCGATGTGTACGTCAAGTACGTGCGCGACAAGGTCGACACTCCCGAGTTTTCCCAGCAGATGATCCGTACCGTACGGGGAGTGGGCTATGTGTTGTCAGAAAACTGAGGAAGCCATGCACATTCAACTACACAATTCCCGGCAAGAAAAGTTTCTGCGTACGCTCTCGGAGAGCATGCACCAAATGGCACAGCCGCTGTCGACTATCCAGGCATCACTGGAACTGGCGGTGCTGAGCCCGACCACGGCCGCCGAATATAGAGAGATCGCGGAGAATGTCCTGGCGCAACTGCGAAGCGCCGTGGACTCGATGCAGTTCGCCGCCCGGCTGTCGCGCTTTCAGAGGCCCGCAATCGATATGCAAGACGTATCGTTGGGCGCTGCTTTGCAGGAAGTCGTCTCCAGCTTGAAACGCACGCTTGACACAGCAGAGGTGAAGCTCGTGGTCCGTAGTCTCGATCATGAGCCGCTGATCAGTGCCTCGCCCACGCGTTTGCGCCAGATGCTCTTCTATGTACTGCAGGCTGTGCAGCACTACTCGCAACCAGGCGACCTCGCCAAGATCGAAACCGAAGGTGCGGCGAGTCGTCTCAGACTACGGATACACCACATCGCCGCAAGAACCAGCCAGATCGTGCGTCCACTCTCACCGTGGGATGAAATCACCGACCGCGCACTCGCTCTGGCCGACGCTATCGTGACCAGTGGAGGAGGCGAGTTTAGCGTCACCACCAGTCCATTACTTATCGTCGCCGATTTCCCATTGAACCACGAGAGCTGCGCAGCCGCGATCGACAAACCTAAAGTGTCAGCTTTTGCCAGTTCACCTGCGGCGATTGCTTCACATCGGCTGTCCAAGATGTCTTGACTCGGGACCGGCGAGAAACGCCGTCACCTTATAGCGAGGATGTTTTCCAAAGCCTATGAGCATCGTGCCCATACCTGTATGCGACCCTGTCCCGGGAGTTCTGATCGTCAGCCCCAACCGCGAGTTGCGCCGTGAGTTGATGTCACGAGTGAAATCTGAGCGCTGGCGCTTGATGGAAGCGGTCAGTGGCGCTCACGCGCTGGGCCAGCTCGAGTCCGAGGAATTTCAGCTGCTCCTGCTCGACCCTTCCCTGCCCGACCTGAATTCCAGCGAGTTTCAAAAGCTGGTGCGGGCGCAGTTTCCGCATTTGCAGATTCTGCCGCTTGATCGCCAGACCGGCTTGCCGCTGCCGTCTTCCACTCGAGAAAGACTCGGCGAAGAACTGGCTGGCTTGTTGGGTACGGACATGGTGGTCACCCACACACCAGAGATGGTCATGCACGAGCCTCTCAACCAATCAGTCAGCTCGCTGCCCGGAATGATTGGGAGTTCCGCGTCCATGCAGCGCGTCTACCGCATGACGCAGCTGGTCGCGCGCCGCGATACTACCGTTCTAATCCTCGGCCAGAGTGGGACCGGAAAGGATCTAGTCGCGCAGGCGATTCACAATCTCAGCCCGCGCCGGGCGAATCCGTTTGTGGTGATCAATTGCGCTGCTATTCCCGAGGCCCTGCTCGAAGCTGAATTGTTCGGGTACACCAAAGGCGCATTCACCGGGGCTGTTCAATCTCGCATTGGACGAATTCACGCAGCCCAGGGCGGAACCCTCTTTCTCGACGAAATTGGTGACTTGCCGCTGGGGCTCCAATCCAAGTTGCTGCGATTCCTGGAGCAGGGCGAAGTACAAAGGTTGGGCAGCACCGACAGTTTCAAAGTGGACGTCCGGGTCGTGGCGGCAACCAACGGACACCTCCGCAAGCTGGTTCAGGAAAAGCAGTTCCGCGAAGATCTCTACTATCGCCTGGCAATTTTTCCCATCGAGTTGCCGCTGCTCAGGGATCGCATGGAAGATTTGCCGGCCCTGGCAGCCAGTTTCCTCAGCCGGTTCAGTTCAAACCGGCTGTCGCTAAGTCCGGAAGCCACCTTCCAACTGCTGCAACACGTTTGGCCGGGCAACGTGCGCGAGTTACGGAATGTGATCGAGAGGGCCACCATCCTCGCGCAAGACGAGCGACAGTTATTGGCCCGACACATTGTGATCTAGCGCGATGGAGGACGGGCGTCCTCCATCCCGAACTCCCGATTACTCCAGTCACTGCCCTACTCAACATTAGAACTCTTTGGCATCCGCGTTGCATTGCAAGTAGGCATATGTTGCCTACTTCTCATCATCCTGCAATGATTCCGCCGCCCAGCGCGGTCAAGGGCCCGCTTGCGGAGGCGTTCAAGGCATTCATGGCGACTGCAGATCGCATGGAGGCTTCCTACGGTCAACTCCAGGCGGAAGTCGCCCGCTTGCGACGCGAGCTCGAAGAACGCAATGCCGCCCTCACCGTGAGTCTCGCGGAAAACAAAAATATTCGAGCCGCGCTGAAGAGGATTCTCGACGCCCTGCCTTGCGGTGTGATCGTGATCGACGCCAATGACGGCATTGTTCTCGTGAATCCCGAGGCAAGCCGTCTCCTGGGCACAGCAGCTGACTCCGCTTCCCTGTTGCAGCAGTTTCCGGCGCACATCCAACCGCTGTTGAAGGCGGCCATCGCTCGCGACGACGAGCATGAAGTCACGCTCGACGCGGAAAAGACCGCTCGCTGGCTCTCCATTCGCCGCACTGCCTTGCAGGTCGAATCATCTCCGGACAATGGATGCGAGTCAGACCAATTCGTCCTTATCCTTCGCGACGTGACCGCCCGCAAACAAGCCGAACAGCAACGCGAGACCTCCCGCAACATGCTCGCCCTGGGTGAAATGGCAGCGGTTCTGGCTCACGAGATCCGTAATCCTCTCGGCAGCATGGAGCTGTGGACCAGCGTCCTGGACAAGCAGAGCACGATTGGAGAGGAAGGAAAGTATTGCGTCGAGCATTTGCAGGCCGGGATTCGCTCCCTCTCAGCCACCGTCAACAATGTGTTGCAGTTCCACGGTCATGGCTCAGCCGGCCTGGTCCGGCTCAAGCTGAAAGCGGTACTACAGAACGGGATTGCGTTCATTCGCCCTCTGGCCGAGCAGGCCGGCGTCAAACTGGCCATCGGTCTGGAGATTGACAATGAAGAAATCGAAGGCGATCCCAACGGCTTGCAGCAGGTGATTCTAAATCTTGCGATCAATGCCTTTCGGCACACTCCTGCGGGCGGTTCGTTGAATATCTCGGCCCGCCTGCGAGACAACCTCGTGATTGTGGACTTTGCGGATACCGGAGAGGGCATCGCCGAGCAGAATCTCCCGAATATCTTCACTGCAGGTTTCAGCGGTAGCAATCAACGCCCGGGACTCGGCCTCACCATCTGTCAGCGAATCATGGGCCAACACCGAGGCGCGATTCGTGTTCAAAGCCGCGCCTGCCAAGGCACGCGGTTTTCGCTGGAGTTCCCCATCCTATGACCACGCAATCAAGATCAGTGCTGGTGGTCGATGACGAGCCCGGAATGCGCATGGCGCTGAAGGCCAACTTCGAGCGTGACGGCTGGCGCGTGGAAACTGCGTCCGGCGCAGTGGAAGCAGTACACAAGTGCGAGCAGACGCACTTTCCCCTCGTCGTGACTGATGTCTGCATGCCGGATGGCGACGGATTAGAACTGATGCGCCGCTTGAGAGCTGCGGACTCGTCCACGGCCGTGATCGTGCTGACCGCATTCGGTACAGTGGCCCAAGCAGTTCACGCCATGCGAAACGGCGCATGCGATTACCTGACCAAGCCGTTTTCCTTCGATCAGTTGCAGTCAACCGTGGAGCGGGTGATGCGGAGTTCGCCCCGGAACACGGTATCCGGACAGGCCCGTACAGAAATTGTGGGAAATTCTCCGGCGCTGCTGCGCGTACTGGATCGCGCTCGCCTGGCGGCACAAACTGACGCTGACATTCTGGTCGAGGCCGAAAGCGGTACCGGCAAAGAATTACTGGCTCGCTTCATCCACGAAGCCAGCCGCCGCCGTGAAAAGCCTTTTATCGCGGTCAACTGTGCAGCCGTGCCCGAAGCGCTGTTGGAAAGCGAATTGTTCGGACATGTGCGTGGTGCCTTCACCGGCGCTACCGTGGCTAAACCCGGCAAGTTTGAGCTGGCCAATCACGGGACCCTCCTCCTGGATGAAATCGGCGAAATGCCTCTCGAATTGCAGCCGAAAGCTTCTGCGAGTGCTACAGGAACGCGAAATTGAACGAGTGGGGGACACACGCACGGTCCCGGTAAACATCAGGATCATCGCGACCACCAACGTCTCACTTCAAACCATGGTGGAGCAAGGACGCTTCCGCGCCGACCTTGTATTACCGCCTCAACGTGATCCCGCTGAGCCTGCCTCCGCTGCGGGAGCGGCTGGATGACATTCCGGTCCTTGGTGAATATTTCGCGGCGAAGTTCGCGAAGCAGAGCGGACGGCCCACGCCCTACTTGCATCCTGACTTTCTGAACGGCCTGAAGCGGCACGCGTGGCCAGGAAATGCCCGCGAACTTTCCAACTTCATGCGGCGGGTGGTCATGATGAGCAACACGGCGACCATTGGATCTGAACATCTGTTGGCCGAGTTTTCCCGGCCGCCGGTCGTGAAGACTTTTCCCGGCCACAACGGGTTACAGCCGGGGACGCCGATACGAGAGCTCGAGCGGCAGCTTCTGGAAACGACTTTGCAACTCACCGGTGGCAATCGCACGCATGCCGCCGAGATGCTGGGAATAAGTTTGCGGACGATTCGCAACAAGATCCGCGAATTCGGACTGCCACCACGGAGGTTTGCCTGATGAGTTCGATGCCCATTATTCAATTTCTGGAACGCTTCCTGAACGTCACGTCAGACCGCCAGTCGCTGGTCATCAACAACATGGCCAACATCGACACGCCCGGCTATCGGACACGGGACGTTAACTTTCGCGCCGAACTGGACCGGGCAGTGGGATCTCCGGAGCAAGCCAGCATGGCGCCGGTCGCACACAAGGTATCGGGACTGTTGCAGCGCCCCGACGGAAACGACGTAAGCATGGACCGCGAAGGCCTGCTGCTGGCCGAAACCCAGATGCAGTTCCGGATCGGCGTGCAATTCATCCGTAGTGAATTTCATCGCCTGGTGATGGCGATCAACGAAGGGAAAGACTCATGAGCATGTTCTCAGCACTTGAAATCAGCGGCGCCGCGATGGGCGCGGAACGTCAGCGGGCCGAAGTTGTTGCCACCAACATGGCCAATGCGGAAACCACCCGCACGCCGTCGGGCGGGCCCTATCGCCGGAAAGAAGTAGTTTTTTCCGGCGCCAGCAACTCACCCTTTCAACTGATGCTCGCCGGTTTTCGGCGTCTTACCGGACGGTCGGCGGTCCACGTATCCAAAGTCGTGAATGATCCTTCGCCGCCGGTGATGCGCTACGAACCGGGTCATCCGGATGCCGACAAGTCCGGCTACGTGGCATATCCCGCCATCAACCCGATCGAGGAAATGGTCGATCTTATGGGCGCTGTGCGGGCCTATCAACTCAACGCCGCCGCGGTGAGCGCCACCAAGCAGATGATCCAGGGAGCGATGGACATCCTTAAATAGGAGTTCTCATGAACAACTTGATCTCAAATCTTCCGGCGGTCCCCAACCTCGATCAGCCAGGTTCCACGCCTGCTTCGGGCGCCAATGACGGCGAGGGAGACTTTGGTTCGGTGCTTACCAACGCCATCAACCAGGTGGAACAACTTCACGGAAGCGCCGAACAACAGGTCACCGACCTGCTGAAGGGCGACCGCAGCGACGTGCACAACGTAATGATCGCGGTCGAAAAGGCGGACATTGCGTTTCAACTCATGATGCAGGTACGAAACAAGATCGTAAGCGCGTATCAGGAAGTCTCGCGCATGCAGTTCTAGCGACTCATAAATCATGGCCTCCTTCAATCAGATTGCGAACCAGGGAAAGAACGCCATCGCGGCGTTCGACACCAAGCAGCTCGTGCTGCTGCTGGGAGGAGCCGCGCTGGTCGTAGGTGTCGTCATTTTCTTCGGGCACCTGATTATCACGCCAGATTACAAGCCCCTTATGACCGGGATGGAACCGGCGGACGCGCAGGCGTTGGCCAGCCGGCTGGCTGCCAAGAACATTGACTATCAGATCAGTCCGGACGGAAAGACGGTCAGCGTTCCAGCCGACAAGGTGGACTCCAGCCGCCTGGAAGTTGCCAGCGAAGGCATGCCGCACAGCGGACGACTGGGCTTCGAACTCTTCGACAAGCTGAATTGGGGGCAGACGGAATTCGACGAGAAAGTGAACTACCAGCGGGCGCTGGAAGGCGAGCTCGAACGCACCATTCAGACGCTGCGTGACGTGGAGAGCGCCCGCGTCCACCTGGTCATGCCGACCGATTCGGTCTTCCTCGATCGCGAGCGCGAGGCCAAGGCGTCGGTGATCCTGCGGCTCCGTTCAAGACAACTTTCAGAAGATACGCAGCGTTCGATTGCCAGCCTGGTTTCAGGGCGCCGTGGATAAGTTGAGCCCGCAGAACGTGACCATCACGGATGCCGATACCAATCAGCCCTTCATCTCGCATCGGCCGGGATCCGCCTCCGACGCTGAACTGGCGGACGAACTCTCCAAGCGCCTGGTCTCCACATTAGAGCCCGTGGTGGGTGCGCAACGCATACGCGCCAGCGTGAATGTGGATTACGACAACAGCAGCAGCGAAGAAAACCAGGAAACCTACGATCCCAAGAGCGCGGTTGCGGTTACTATGCAGACCTCGGAGGAAAAGACGTCGGGTGGCGAAACTACCGGCGGCGTTCCCGGAACCGCGAGCAACGTTCCCAGCGCCAACACTCCGGCGAAGTCTGAAGACGAGGTTGACGATACAGTTCAATCCTCGAAGACCCAGAATGCGACCTATGCCGTAGACAAGGTGGTCCGGCATACGGTGCAACCGGTGGGCCGGATCCGCCGGATCACGGCCGCCCTGCTGGTTGACGATGCGGTCGAGATCCAGCAGGCCAATGGAAAAAACACCGAGACCCGCCGCAAACGAACTCCGGACGAACTCAAACAAATTGAAGTCCTGGCAGCAGCCGCGATTGGGCTCGATGAGAAACGTGGCGACACGCTGGCGGTCCAGAACCTCTCGTTTCAGCAATTGCCCGCACCAGACGCCGGCTCCGCCCAGCAAGGTGGAGCGGGTTCGCCTGGTTGTGAATGACTGGTCTTCGCTCATTCGGTACATCGGCATTTTCATATTGTTCCTGCTGATCTATTTGCTTCTGTTGCGCCCCATCAAGAAGCAGGCGATTACGGCTTTCAGTCAACTGCCCGACCGGTCAGCCGCACAGCTCAAAGCCGAAATGGCAACCGTAGCCCCGGGCTCCGCGGAAGTTATCGCCCTCAACGACGCCGACCGGCAGTCCCTGGGATTGCAAAAACAGCTTGCCGACAGGGCCAAGAGCGAACCGGCGGTTACGGGACGCCTGGTGCAGGCCTGGCTGCGTGAGGGAGCCCAGTAAACATGAGCGGAGCGCACGCCAAATCGGCTCTGAGCGGCCCGCGAAAAGCGGCGATCCTTGCTTACCGTGATCGGTGAGGAAGCGGCTGCCGTGATCTGCCGCCAGCTTTCTTCGTCCGACATGCAGCAGATCGCGGCCGAACTCGCATCTCTCGATGCTATCCCGCCGGAGTTGGCGCAGCAGGTGCTCGAGGAATATCAGCAACAGGCCACTGCGCAGCGATTCGTGATTCAGGGTGGCTCCGACTATACGACTCGTCTGCTGAAAAAGGCGTTTGGCGAGGAGAGCGGCAAAGACCTTGCAGAGAAGTTCACCCAGACAAAGCAGAGCGCGGCCGGCAAGCTCGATTGGCTGCGAAATACCGATCCCAAGCAGCTCGCGGCTGTCCTGGAGAAGGAACACCCTCAGACCATTGCGCTTATTGTTGCTCACCTGGAGCCGCAACACGCGTCGCCCATCCTTTCACTCCTCCCCAGCGAACTTCAGATTGACGTGGTGAAGCGCATCGCGCAGTTGCAGCAGTTCTCGCCGGAAGCGGCAGAGACCATCAGCAATGTTCTGACCCAGAAGTTGAAACAGAGCGGCGGTTGAAAAGAAGCAAGCGACCTCGCGTCTGGATAGCGTGCCTGGCCTGATGAATCATCTGGCGCCCGGCCACGTCTCAGCGCCATCCTGGAGGCGATCGAGAAAGAGAATGCCGAGCTCGCCAACAATATTCGCAACCTGATGTTCACTTTCGAAGACCTGGTCGGTGTTCCGGAGACCGCGCTGCGGGACTTGTTAGGCGCGGTCGACAAGAAGACCCTGGCGTTGGCCCTCAAAGGCGCGAGTGAGGCCGTGAAGGACACACATTTTCAAGGCGATGTCGTCGCGCGCAGTCGAAATGCTCAAGGAAGACATGGAAGTCCTCGGCCGGGTGCGGGCCAAAGACGTCGCCAAGGCCCAGCAGGAAGCTATTGCCAGCGCGCGCCAACTGGAAGCAGAAGGAAAAATCGTGTTGAGAGCGGAGTCAGACGATGAGTTCGTCGCCTAAACTGGCGCAGGTGCAGGCCTTCGAGTATCACGACTCCCGGGTCATTTACGGCCGCCGCCAAGAGCGGCACGATCCGATTGAGGATCGCGTGGCCGCTCCAAGCGGTGAGCCACACTCCCGAAGACCTGGAGCTGCAACTGGCTGCCGCTCACGCCGAAGGGATTCGCGAGGGACTGCAACAAGCGCAGCAGATCGCTGGAGAAAGAACTGGCCGATGAACGCGCGAAGATAGCCGAGGCTCTCCGCCTCTTTGGACAGAAGACCAACGACTACTATGCGCGCGCCGAAGTCGAAATGGTTCACTTGTCGCTGGCCATCGCCGCCAAGATATTGCACCGCGAGGCGCAGGTGGATCGCATGCTGGTGGCTGCGCTGGTGAAGGTTGCCATGGAAAAGCTGCAGCGCGGAACCGCGGCGACGGTCCGCGTGCATCCGGAGGAAGTGGCCGACTGGAACCGATATTTCGAAGGCAATAGCAGCGCGGACATTCGGGTCGAAGTGACAGCCGATCCCTCGCTCGAAGTTCACAACTGCATTCTCGAAACAGAATTGGGGACTACCGAGCTTGGCCTGGATGCGCAGTTGAAAGAAATTGAACAGGGCTTTTTCGACCTGCTGGCCCAAAGGCCTGACAACAAATGAGCGAGGCAATTCTCGGCGCATACTCCCAGTGGCTGCACCACTCATCCACGCTGCGATGGAAGGGCCGGGTCACGCACGTTGTCGGCAATCTGGTCGAGTCCGTCGGGCCGTTCTGTTCGGTGGGCGAATCGTGCGAAATGGAAGACTCGAACGGAAACCTGTTCCCCGGCGAGGTTGTCGGATTTCGCGGCTCGACGGTGCTTTCCATGCCGCTCGACAAGCCTCAGGGCATACGCTTCGGCGACCACATCGTGACCTGGGGGGCAAGACCGTCGCTGCGCGTTGGGCCGGAGTTGCTGGGACGCGTCATCGACGCGCGCGGCAATCCGCTGGATTCCCTCGGCGAGTATCGCGCCACCAGAACCGTCCCGATCGACGGCACGGTGCCGCTTCCCATGAGTCGCGTGGCCATCAGCGAGCCGCTGACCTGCGGTATCCGCGCCATTGACGGTTTCGTAGCCTGCGGCCGCGGCCAGCGTGTAGGCATATTTGGCGGCAGCGGCGTGGGCAAGACCACTCTGGTCGGCATGATGACTCGAGCCACCGCCGCTGATCTGACCGTGCTCGCGCTGGTCGGCGAACGCGGCCGCGAAGTCGGAGACTTTCTGAAAGCATTGGGCGAGGAGGGACGGCGCCGGTCGGTGGTTGTGGTTTCAACCTCCGACCAGTCACCGCTATTACGCATTCGTGCGGCCCTGGCGGCAACCGCTGTGGCTGAATATTTCTCTGCTCGCGGAAAGAACGTCCTGCTCGTGCTTGATTCGCTCACTCGATTCGCGATGGCGCAACGCGAAATCGGACTGGCCGCCGGAGAGCCTCCCACAGCCAAGGGCTACACTCCGTCGGTGCTGGCCATGCTGGCGCGGCTCGTCGAGCGCGCCGGACGGTTTTCAACGGGAAGCATCACCGGCTTTTACACCGTATTGATGGAAGGCGACGACCAGCAAGATCCACTCGTGGATACGGCGCGCTCGCTTCTGGACGGACACGTTGTCCTGAGCCGCAATCTGGCTTTGCACAATCACTATCCGGCAATTTCAGTGCTGGACAGCCTGAGCCGTCTGATGCCGGCAATCAGCAGCCCGCAGCAACTGGAGAAAGCCGGCAGGGTGCGAATGTTGATGGCTGCATTTGCCAAGGCTGAAGACCTGATCCGAATTGGAGCGTACAAACCCGGCACCGATGCCGTGCTCGACAAGGCCATCGCTTCCCTGCCCGCGATCAACGCATTCCTGCAACAGAATCCATCTGAAATCCCGTCACCCGCCGAAACTTTGCAACGCGTCCTCGCGCTGCCCGCCTAGACATGCCATTCCGCTTCAGACTCGACGCGGTTCTACGTTTTCGGGAAAGCGTGGAACTGACCGAAGAGGCCGCCTTACACCGGATCGTGCGGGATATTGCAGAGGCGCAAATAGAACTGCAACAGGTCAGCCTGAAACAGGCTCAGCTTCGAGAGCAGCGCGAACGTGACCTCGCACACAAGCTGCCCGCCGTCCATCTCCTGGAGATTGCAGAGCGCGAACAGAAGCTTAGTCAGGCGGCCGATCGACTTCGCGAGCAACTACAGCAATTGGATTCTCAGCGTGTCAAGCAGCTGGCCATCTATCAAAGCGCGCATCAGGACCGCCAGGTTCTTAGTGAACTACGCGAGCAACAACAACGTTCTTACGGACTGGATCAACGGCGGCAGGAACAAAAGATGCTGGATGACATGTTTCTGGCGCGGTGGAAAGACGGCGACTAGGCAGACCTTGCCTAGTAACGATAGGCAAGCCTTGCCTAGCTGACACTTCGACGGCGGGTCGTTCGCGCATCTTATCGGCACACGGTCTCGAAGTCTTTAGTCCACAACCAATACGCGTCCTCCAGAATCACTTCTAAAACAAAAAGCTTTGGCCTCCCGCGTGCATGTTTGTCTCGTGATCGAGACCGCATTGTGAACAGTACGCCACCAATTTTCGCTGCAGCAACCGCGCACGGCGCTTCCCCGGCGCTTCCCAAGAATCTGTCATTGGCTGACCTGTTGTTCGCCGACTCTTCGTCCAATGCGGCCTCGGATTTCAGGGCGATCGCAGCACAATTGTTTGGCGTCGACAGTTCCACGCAGACTCAATCGCCGGCAAACTTTGCGACCAGCGCGAAGAAGTTTGTTGCTGGCATATCTGCAGATAAGACCGACACCCGCAAACTGAAAGAAATCTCTGACCCAGCGTCTTCTGGCGCAAATGCGGAATTGCTCGTCCCGCTGGAGAACATCCCCGTGGCGCCGATCCAGGTTTCGGTTAAGCCAAACGGGGGAGACGAGAGACAGCTCAACTTCATTGCGAGTGATGGATCGACTCAACTCAGTCTCGCCGGATTACCTGGACAGGCGCGAGTCAACAATGACGCGAAAACCACGAACCTGGCAGAGGCTACGCCCGATGATCGCGTTCTTCCATCCGACCTTGGCGAAAAGGGCACGCCTATGATCCAGCCGGCTACCGAGAATGCGCCTGGATCGAGGAAGCAGCTCGCGACGCCGATTGCTGTGTCCGCAAGTGGTACAGCTCGGAAGAAGGATGTCGAGCCGGCCAGGTCGCCCGCTGATCACCCTCAACCGGCCGTTCTGCAAAGCGCCAAGCAGCCGGCGCCTTCTCTGGCTACCACTGACCACGCAAAACAGCCCACTGATTCGAACTTCACAAGAGGTCAGGAGAAGCCTCGGGTCGCAATCGATGCCTTACCTCCGACTGCGCCGACCGAACTAAATCTCAACGCATCGGCTAACCAGAATCTCGAGAGTGTGGCCGACACAAACGCTGCTTCGCAATCCGGATTGGCGAACCCCACTACAGCAGCGGTTCCCAAGAACGCAGCGGGCCGCAACGCTTCAAATAGTCCGCCGAGGATCAAAGGCCGCGACATTAAAGATTCACGCACAACGCCAGCTCCGAGTGGGAAGCCAGGATTCATTCAGACGGGACAAGTCCCGGGAGGATCGCAGAACGCAGCGGGCAATGGGAAGGATTCCCCCGGTTTCCCCCTTTCCGGTCATTCCGGCGCTCACGCCAAGCCGGCTCCTTTGAAACTAACCGTCGACCCTCCATCCTCTCCTGCAAGCCTGGCCGATGCCGACGGACCCGATGAAACTCTTCCAACATCCGCGTCGTCGCCGGTGACGGCAAGACTCGTGCAGGGCATGAGTCAGTCAGAATTTCGCGTCGGAATGCAGAGTCAGGAGTTCGGCAACATTGATATTCGCACCTCGGTCGCGCGTCATATGTTCAGCGCCCAGATTTCCGTGGAGCACGGAGACGTTGCCAAGTCTCTGACCGCACAGCTGCCCGGCCTTTACCACCGGCTGGCCGACCAGCAGGTTGCGGTGGGAAACATCGTCATCCATGGGCAAAGCCTGGGGACATCGTCGGGGCTCGCGCAGGATGCGCAGCGTCAAAGCTGGCAGCCGCAGGGCCAAAGCGCCGGTGCCAGCACAGCAACGTTGAATGCTGATCCGGTTCTTCCGGTGATGACCGAAGGGATCGATTGCGCCGGCAGATTGGACATTCGCATTTAGCAGTCAAAAATCGCAGTGAGAAAGAGTGTGAAGGAGAGAGAACAATGATGATCAATCCCATCGCGATGCCCTTCGACCAAACGTCGAGTACATCACAAACGGGCTCGACCAGTTCGACCGGCAACAACAGCCCGACTTCAGATTCGCTGGCCAACAGCTCGAGTGATTTATTTCTCCAGCTTCTGGTCGCGCAACTCAAGACCCAGGATCCGACTTCGCCCATGGACCCCACTCAGATGGTGGGACAGATGTTGTCCATGAATCAGCTCAACGAGCTGATCCAGATCCGCCAACTCATGCAGGGGACCAGCCCCACCACCACGCCGTCACAACCTACGACGACGCCGACAGGAGCCTAGAGCCATGCCTAATTTTTCAATTCCACTTTCCGGACTGACAGCCGCATCACAAGCCCTGTCTGTCATCTCCAACAATCTGGCCAACCTCAATACCGTAGGATTCAAGGAAAGCCGGGCTTCCTTCCGCGACCTTTTCTACCAGGCCTTTGGCACCAACGGAGCCAATGACCCGATCCAGGTTGGCGAAGGCGTGGCCCTGGGCTCGGTGACGCCTACATTCACCGGTGGCAATCTCGAGGGCACCGGCGTGCCCACGGACGCTGCGATTACTGGCAACGGTTTTTTTGTGACCGAACAAAACGGCGTCCAGTCATTCACCCGCGCGGGCAACTTCACGGTTGATTCGCAGGGTCAGCTCACCACGCAGGATGGACAGCTGGTCATGGGGTATCCCGCCGTCAATGGCGTCGTCAGCCCTTCCCAGAGCCTGGCGCCGCTCGTGATCAACCATGGCCAGCTCATCCCGGCCAACCCGACTACCGCCATCCAGACCCAGACTAATCTGGACGCGAGCGCGGCCGTGGGCACGAGTTTTTCCACGCCCATCACGGTTTTCGATTCACTGGGAACCTCTCACGTCCTGACCTATGCGTTCACCAAAACCGCGTCCAATGCCTGGAGCTACAACATTACTCTACCGGCAGCCGATACCGGCGGGGCCGGTGCGCCTACGGTGATTAGCACCGGGAACGTTACTTTTAATCCAGACGGAACCTTGGCGACGCCCGCCGCACCAGTCACTGGCATCGCTATCACCGGCTTGGTCGACGGCGCTGCTAACTTAAACGTGACCTGGAATCTGCAGGACGCGAACGGAAACTCCTTGCTTACCCAATCGTCGGCGCCTAGCGCAACTGCCAATACTTTCCAGAACGGCTACGGCAGCGGAACTCTCTCCGACTTCAGCATCACGTCGGACGGAACCATTGAAGGTTCGTTCACCAACAATCAGACGCTGGCTTTGGGTCAGATTGTGCTGGCGAACTTTGCCAATCCGCAAGGTCTGCTGCGACTCGGCGAAAACAGTTTCCAGACCACCCTTTCATCCGGAGCTCCGGCAATCGGCACCGCCGGCAGCGGCGGCCGTGGGACCATCACGGGCGGCTCGCTGGAACAGTCGAACGTGGACATTGCGACCGAGTTCTCGAACATGATCATCACCCAGCGGGGCTATCAGGCCAACGCTCGAGTGGTCACCACGTTCGATCAGCTGACGCAGGACACGATCAACATGAAGCAGTTGTAAGACTGGACCAGTCGCTAGAAGTTAGGCGAAAATTAGAGGGGATCCGGCGCGCCCTCACGTCGCGCCGGAAAACCTCGTCTTCTATTCTTGCTCTAACCAAATTACGCTCGCCGCCGACGATCGCACGCGAACTCCAGGGCACACTAACGCCTTCCTTTTCTGTTATTTAAACAGCCAACCAGAACTATCCGTTCATCCCTCTTCTCAGCCCACCTCACTGGCAGCGCGATTGCACTTTCATTGTCGCGGAGTTCCGACTTCGCACGACTCCAATCAACGGGACGAAAAAAGTAAATGGCCACAGCCCAAGTTGCACCCGCCCGGACGGATGCTCCGCCCACGCAGGAAAGCGCAAACAATCCCATCGAGGCTTACCACTGGCTCCGCTGCAGGACGACGGCGGAACTCGCGGTGCCGAAGTTCACGGTGGGCGATTTGCTAAATCTTCGCAAAGGAAGTGTGGTTCTGACCACGACGCCGGTTGCCAACGATGTCCCTCTTCGCGTTAACAAGATCCTGTTGGGCTGGGGACGATTCGAAGTCGTAAATGACCGCCTGGCTGTACGCATCACTGAGCTGGCATGAGTGCTGCCCCTCAGCTCGAACTGCAGCCGGTCGCGGACTGTATCCACCTCCGCCCAGCCGTGGGAGATTGGGCACACCTGCTCCTGATCAAAATGTGGAGCGCTCTCAAATGGGTTACTCGCCGCGTCAAAGTGCAGCAAGCACGCAAGAGTTTGCGGATCTGCGAAAACGTTTCGCTCGGCGAAAAACGCTTTGTCGCGGTGGTTCAGGTAGATGACGAAAGATTTCTGATCGGCGGAAGTTCGGGTTCAGTGTCGCTGCTCAGTCGCTTGCAGGAAGCAAAAAACTTTGCCACGGTCCTGGGCCGGGAGGCGGAAAAGATTTCATGACCGTCTCGCTCAGTTTTTTCCGTATCGGTCTGATGGCCGTTCTGCTGGGTCCTGTGTCGGCGTCGGCCGCCACCAAGGCGACTCCGGCAGCTCCAGCAACTCCTCAGCCTAACGAAATCCGCCTCACCATCCCGGGCGCGGCAGGCTCTGCCTCCTCTTCGTGGACGATCGTAGCGCTGCTGACATTTCTTACCCTCATTCCGTCCCTGCTGCTGTGCATGACGCCGTTCGCGCGCCTGCTGATTGTTTTCCACTTTCTGCGGCAGGCGCTCGGCCTGCAGTCCACGCCGAGCAATCAGACTCTGATCGGCCTGGCTTTGGTTCTGACATTTTTCCTGATGCAGCCGGTGGGCGCTTCCATCTACACCGAGGCGGTGCAGCCACTGCAGGACGGGCAGATCAACGCCATGGATGCTGTCCAGCGCGGGGCCGGTCCGATCCACCAGTTCATGATGCACTACGTTCGGGAAAAGGACGTGGCGCTCTTTGTTGATCTGGCCAAACAGCAGCGCCCGCACGATCCCAACGATCTCTCGATGCGCGTGCTGGCGCCTGCCTACATTTTGTCCGAACTGAAAGCGGGATTCCAGATTGGCGCCATCCTCTTTCTGCCCTTCATGGTGATTGACATGGTTGTGGCCTCCATCACCACTTCGGTCGGCATGTTGCAGCTGCCGCCGGTCGTGATCTCGACGCCGCTCAAGTTGCTGCTGTTCGTGATGGTGGACGGGTGGGGTCTGTTGATTGGTTCTCTGATGAGGAGCTTTAGCTGATGCCGGATGCACAGGTGGTAGATATTTGCCGTCATACGTTGCTCGAAGTGCTGATGCTTGCGGCGCCCATCTTGGCGATCGCAGTGGCGGTCAGCCTGACCGTGAACGTGGTTCAGGTATTGACTTCACTCCAGGAAGCCACGCTTTCCGCGGTGCCGCGCCTTCTGGCGGTCGCTGCCGCTGCGTTTTTCATGATGCCGTGGATGTGGCGGCAGATGGGTCAATACACCGTGAAATTGTTTTCCGATTTTCATCCGTACGTGAAGTAGGCAAATTTAATGGAACTCTCGCTGACTGAATTGTTGACCGGGCCGCTGGTGATCGGCATCCGAATTTCGGGCTTGATGTTGTTTGCCCCGTTCTTCGGAAACGCCGCCATTCCACCGCGCATCAAGGCCATCCTGGTCATCCTGATCACGGCGGTCCTGTACCCCGCCTACTCGGCGCAGGTGGGCATCGTCACCCTGGCGCAGTGGCCAGGCGTGATCGTGCGGGAGCTGGTGCTCGGCATAGCCATCGGAGTGGCTACCAATTTTGTGTTTGAAGCTGCCCAAATGGCGGGAGCGATCCTGGGCGTGCAGATGGGATATTCGCTGGTCAACATTCTCGATCCACAAACCCAGGTGGACACGACGGTCGTCGCTCTCTTCCATCAGTCAGTCGCCTTTCTTCTTTTCCTGCAACTGGACGTTCATCACTGGATACTTCGCGGCATCGCCCACAGCTTTGAATACCTTTCGCCCGGTGCCATCCATTTGAATCGAGGCCTGACCGCCGAATTGCTGCACGGAGTAGCAGGGGTGCTGGTAACCGGGTTGCAGATTGCAGCGCCCGTACTGGCGGCAACCCTGGTGGCAGACGTGATTCTGGGATTTCTCGGGAAAGCTTCGCCGCAAATGCCTCTGATGTTATTGGGGCCCGCGCTCAAAAGCATGTTGGGCGTGGGACTGCTCATCACGGTCATCCACTATTGGCCGGGACTGTTTCAGCGGTACTTTACCGAATCCGTGGGATTTTCTGAGCGACTTCTTCATCTGGCGGCACGATCATGAGCGAGAACAAGACAGAAAAGCCCACACCGCGGCGGCGGCAAAAGGCGCGCGAGCAAGGCCAGGTCGCCCGCTCCCGCGATTTGTCAGGCATTCTGGCTTTGTCAGGCGCGTTCGGCGTCATCGCATGGATGGGCTATTCCGGAATCGAAGCCTGGAGAAGTCTGGTGCGGCAGGCCCTTGAATTCTCCGGC
The DNA here is from genome assembly GCA_963813645.1 of Terriglobia bacterium. GTDB lineage: Bacteria > Acidobacteriota > Terriglobia > Terriglobales > Acidobacteriaceae > JAIQFF01. The sequence continues at coordinate 54,926 of CAWEZS010000005.1, read as the reverse complement.
GCAGATTCGCTTTCGCCCACGGCTCCATTATTTATATGGACCGGTTGGACGCTCGTGAAATGTGTCGTGCCGGTGATGGCAACCGCGTGGACCATGTCTTTGCTGGGAGGTCTGGCCCAGGGCGGCGTTGTGTTCGCGCCAGAGGCTTTGATTCCCAAAGTTGAGCGGCTCAGTCCGGGAACGAAATTGAAACAGATGTTCTCCTTGACTGGGTTAAGCGGGCTTCTGAAGTCCCTGCTGCCGTTCGCGGCCATCTGCTACGTCGGCTTCGCCACCATCCGCGACCACTGGATCGCGATCGTAATTGCCTCCAACACCAGCGTAGCGACCTTCGCCCGCTTCGTGCTCACCGTGCTCTTCGAAGTAACTTGGAAGTCCGCTCTGGTGCTGCTGGTATGGGCGCTCGTGGATTACTTCCTTACCTGGCGAAAATCCGAGAGCGATCTGCGGATGTCGCGCGAAGAAATGCGGCAGGAGACCAAGGACTTGGACGGCAACCCGCAGATCAAGATGCGGGTCCGGCGTCTGCAACGCCAGATGCGCAGGCAGTTGATGTTGCGTGAAACGGAAAAAGCGACCGTGGTGGTCACCAACCCGACCCACTTTGCGGTAGCCATTCTCTACTCAATGGATATGGGCGCGCCGGTCGTCATAGCGAAGGGCCGGAATCTTCTGGCGCAAAAGATGAAGCAGATTGCCCGCTGGAAAGATATTCCCGTGTTGGAGAATCCTCCGCTGGCCCAGGCGCTCTACAAGACCGTAGACGTCGGACAAAGCATTCCCGCGAAACTTTACACCGCCGTCGCGGAAGTCCTGGCATTCGTCTACCGCGCGCAGGCGCAGGTCAGGCGACAGGGAAAGGTTGAAACACGTTAATGGCTGCCATCACCAAACCGAAGCTGCCCGGACAATCAAAAATTGATTGGATCGTTCCCGCCGCGGCCGTCAGCATGGTCTTCGTCATGCTGGTACCGATGCCGAGTTTTCTGCTCGACATCATGCTGGCCTTCAGCATGACCGCATCGGTTCTCGTACTCTTGACCGCGGTCCAGATTCTTCGCCCTGCACAATTTTCTGTCTTCCCCAGCTTGCTCCTGTTGATGACGCTGTTCCGCCTCTCACTCAATCTGGCCAGCAGCCGGCGAATCCTGCTGCACGGAGCCGAAGGCGCTTCGGCAGCAGGACGAGTGATTGAAGCCTTCGGGCAATTCGTCGTGGGCGGCAACTATGTTGTCGGCTTCGTCCTGTTCCTGGCATTGATCGCGATCCAGTACATCGTGGTCAGTCACGGCGCGGTGCGGACCGCGGAAGTCACCGCCCGCTTCACTCTCGATGCCATGCCCGGCAAGCAGATGGCGATTGACGCCGATCTGAACGCCGGCTTGATTGACGAAGTACAAGCGCGCGCCCGCCGCGAACAGATCGCTCACGAAGCAGAATTCTATGGCGCCATGGACGGCGCTGCTCGCTTCAATCAGCGCGATGCCCTGGCCACGATTCTCATTACCGCTATCAACATCATTGCCGGCTTCCTGATTGGCGTCCTCCAGCAGGGCGTTCCATTCATGGAGGCGCTGAAGACCTACACGGTGCTCACGGTCGGCGACGGCCTGGTCACCATGATTCCGTCGCTGCTGGTTTCAGTCGCGGGCGGCATGGTGGTCACGCGAGCCTCGTCTGACAGCACGCTTTCCACCGATTTAGGCAAACAGCTATTCAGTACCAGTCGCCCGTTGTGGATTGCTGCCGCAGCGATGACCGGACTCGCTCTGATCCCGGGGCTACCGAAGCTATCTTTTATTCTCATGGCCGTCATCATGGCCGCGCTCGCTCGCCGCGCTAAACCAGAGCCTGAAGCTGACAAACCAGCAGCCGGCACAGCCGTTGGTAAATCACAAGGCGCTGCGGCCTCGACCCTGGATCCGCTCGACGCTGCATTAAAGCTGGACGACCTGATGCTCGAAGTAGGCGTGGGTCTGGTGCCGCTGGTAGACGCCGGCAAGGGCGGGCAGTTGCTGACGAAAGTCCGAGCCCTCCGCAAACACCTTGCGACACAACTTGGCTTCCTGGTTCCTTCCATTCACATCACCGACAACCTGACCATCAAGGATTTGGAATATGTCGTCTATCTCCGCGGCGTCGAACTCACGCGCTGGGAGATGCGCCGCGATTGCCTGCTGGCCATCAGCTCCCAGCCGACTCCGCCCGCCTTACCCGGTGTCGATACTCGCGATCCCGCCTTCGGCGCCCCCGCGAAGTGGATCACAAAAGATCAGCAGGCTCAGGCGCTGGCGGCAGGTTACGCGGTCGTTGATCAGACCGCGGCGCTCGCCACTCACCTTGGCGAAATTATTCGTCAGAATGCGCACGAACTACTCACCCGCCAGGAAACCAAACGCCTGATTGACCGGCTGAGCGATTCACATCCCAAGTTGGTGGAAGAGCTCGTACCCAAGCTCATGACCCTGGGCGAAGTACAGAAAGTCCTGCAGCAACTGCTGCGCGAACAAGTATCGATCCGCGATCTAGGCACGATTCTCGAAACCATGATCGAAACTGCGGGCGTAAACAAGAACCCGGTTCTGCTGCACGAAGCCATCAGGCACTCCCTGGGACGGGCGCTGGTGCGGCCCCTGTTGGATGAGCACGGTGACCTCAAGGTGGTCACGCTCGATCGCGCCATTGAAGAGGAGTGCAATCGCGCGGTGGCCGCCCAATCCAGCAACGCGGCCAGTGCGGCTCTTCAACCTTCGACGGCTCGCCGAGTTCTTGAAGGCTTACGAACTCTGTTCGGCGAGCAGGCGCTGAGCGCACCTCCCGTCTTGCTCTGTTCCTCCCCCGGACGCTTTTATTTACGCAGATTGCTGGAACCGTTTTTACCCAAGATCGTCGTGCTGGCGCCAACCGAGATTCCGCCGCTGGTGCCGGTGCAGTCGGTGGGTTCGTTACGGTAACAAACTGAGGATACGATGACAACGTCACAAGCGGGTTATACCGATCTCCTTTCGGAAAATGAAGCGCGCAACGAGCTCATTCTCTCTGAGCTCTCGCAGGTGTACTACCTGGCGCGACGAATTCACGAGCGCCTGCCGCAACACGTTCCGCTTGAGGACCTGGTGCATGCGGGTGTGCTCGGGCTGATCGAAGCGGTGCGTAAATACAATCCGAACAAGAATGCTTCCCTGAAATCGTTTGCGTCATTCCGCATTCGCGGAGCCATCCTCGACAGCCTGCGCGCGCTCGACTGGGGATCACGGCCGCTGCGCAAGAAAGGCCGCAACCTCGCCGAGAGCATTGCGAAACTGGCCAACAAACTGGGGCGTCAGCCCACGGAAGATGAACTGGCCGCGGACCTCGATCTGGAAATACCGGAGCTGCATCTGTTGTTGCGGCGACTGGACGGCCTGCACATCGTAGGGCAGATGGTTGGGTCGCGATTCGACGACTCCGAAACTCAGGATCTCATCGAAAACGCTCCGGCTAATGAAAACGAAAGCCCATTCGAACTCTGTCTCCGCTCTGAAAGAAGCGACTACCTGGTGCAGGCGATCAAAACGCTTTCAGAAAAAGAGCAGATGGTCATTTCGCTCTATTACCGTGAAGAACTGACCATGCGAGAGGTCGCGTCGGTCATGGACCTGGCGGAATCGCGCGTTTCGCAGATTCATTCGCTCGCCATCACGAAACTTCGCTCAGCGATCGCGAAGATGCAACTCGAAGAGGACACCTTCCGGTAACCCAAATGGAAACCCTGACTCAAACATCCTCCACACAACAGCAACGCGTGGTTCTGGCGGCCAGCGACATTAAGCCCGAACAGGTGCTGCCCTGCGATTTTCGCACGGTCGGCGGGATCGACAAGGCGCGGCTTGCCCCGTTGGTATCAGCCATCGAGGGATTCCCGGGTGCGCTCAGCGAAGCGCTACGCGACCGGCTCGGTGTGGCGTCGGAAACCGCATTGCGATCATCCGAGCAGACGCTCTGCCGGACGTTTCTCGAAAAGGCAGGCAGCTCATATCTGGTTTCGTTGAAGATCGGAAACCACGGCGATATCGCATTGTTGCAGGTTGATTCCATGCTGCTGTTTCCAATCGTGGATCGTCTGCTGGGAGGCAGCGGAGACCCCAGCGAACTGTCGCGCGAGCCTACCGACATCGAAGACCAGATCGCAAAGGAGTTCGTACGCTTGATTTGCCAGCAACTGCAGGCCACCTGGCAAAGCTTCGGCGTGTCGGTTTCTCTCGGAGCACGGCAATCGTCCGCTCCATTGCAAAGATTGTTTGCCACCAGCGACAGCGCAATGGTTTTCAGCTTCTCGGTCAATATGCAAACCGCCGGCGGGGATTTCCAATTGATGTTACCCATGGCCAGCCTGGGATCGTTCCTTGTGGCGGGTACTGTGACCACAGACTTCGCCAGTAAAGGCACAATGAGCGCCAGGTTTGCCGGCAAGATCCTGAACACCACTTTCGGCATCGAACTGACCCTGCCGGGTGGCAAGGTACCGGCCGCGGACTTGTTGAATTTGACGGTCGGCAAAGTACTCCCACTTGGACTTTCAGTCCGGACTCCCGCTGTCCTGCAAATTGAAGGCCATGCTTCATTTGAAGCAGTGCCGGTCCGCACCGGACAGCATCGCGGGGCCCAACTACTCGACCGCCTGCAGCAGACTCAAGCAGAAATGGAGACACACTAATATGAGCACTCCAATCGATCTATTTATCGAAGCACTGTCAACCGCCGCCGCTCAGGCGCTCTCCAAGAAAACATCCGCGGCCTGGACTGTCACCGCGGACGACAAGCCGAAGCCAGTTCCCCCCGGCACTCAGCTGTTGACGATTCTCGTAGTGGCGGAACCTTCGAAGGCAGAGGCGGCAATCCAAATCAGCGCGGAGAGTGCCCTCTCCCTGGCTGCGGCCTTGAGCGGAGCAGCGGCTCCCCCCAAGCAGTTCCAGGCAGAACACGCCGAGGCGGTGCGGGCCCTATTGGCAGAGGCCTGCGAAAAAGCCGTCGAGGTTCTGGCAGGGACGCACGTCAAGCTGCAACTTGCCAAAGCGATAACTTGGACTCCGGCCACGCAGATTTCTTTCGCCGGAAGCGATGGCGCTTCGAAGAGTATCCAATTTCAATTGCTCCTTACGGCAGACTGGCCGAAAAACGCAGGCGCTCCGGTCGTACCACCACAGTCGGTGCAAACGGCAAAGGGTGTCGCCGCTTCACTGCTCGAAAACGTGGAAATTGAAGTCACTCTCCAATTCGGCGAGCGGCGGCTTCCCTTGCGCGAAATTGGCGAGCTAAGGTCCGGATCGGTGGTCGAGTTGGACAAATATGTTCACGACCCGGCCGAACTCCGGCTCGGAGACCGCGTCGTGGCCAGAGGCGAAGTCGTGGTTGTGGACGGCAACTATGGTTTGCGAATTACCGAGGTCGTCTAGCCCGAAGTAAAGTTCCCGCCCGCTTTGGCCGATGTATGGGTTGGTCAAAGCGACATGATCCCTATTCAAAGCCTCGGACTCACTGCCGTCAGCGCAGAAGCCCTGCTCCGCCTGGAGCTTCTGCTGGGCGAGCGGGTAGTAACCCTCAGCGTCATCTCAGACATCGTCAGTCAGGACGCCGGTTTGAAGACCCACGTTCTTCAACTGGCCCGCGATTGCGCACCCAGCGACGAGACCGACGTCAACGTGGACGAGTGCATTGTTGAAATAGGCATCGAGCGCCTTCGCGAATCCTTACGGCAAACCCGGTTCTGGCTCAAAGCAAACTAGGCTCACAAAACTAATGTGAGGTTAGAATTCGTCGCCCGTCTGTGTCGCAGCCGGCCGTGCTACTTCCGCGTCTCTCATCTACTTCTCATTTACTTCTTCAGGCCAGCCAATTTTCAACGAGTTACCGCCCGGGCGCGAGATTCTCTGATGGCAGTCGCCGTGCTTTGTGGGTATCGGGAACTTCTATGGACAGCGGATTCTACGCAGCATGCGCGGCATTAATGGCGCGGAGCCAGGCCCTGGATCTCGTCGCCAACAACCTCGCTAATACCAGCACGCCGGGTTACCGCGGTCAGGCGAACATCTTCCGGTCATTCCTCGCAACCGCCGCCGGGCATCATGGCTCCAAGCTGAACCAGGCAGTCAACGATTTCGGAATCTCAGGCGGCAGCCAGATGGACCTGACCCAGGGCAATCTGGAACACACCGGCAACGACCTGGATTTCGCGGTTCAGGGGCCCGGGTTCTTCGAGGTGAAGACCGCAAGCGGATTGGCCTACACCCGCAACGGAAATTTCCAGGTCTCACCCCAGAAGCAGTTGACTACCGCGCAGGGTGATCCGGTCATGGGCGACCAGGGTCCAATCAGGATTGTAGGAGGTCCGGTAACCGTGAGTCCCGATGGCACGATTTCAGTCAACGGCGCTGTCGCCGGAAAAGTCAAGCTGGTGGAATTTCCTCCGGGAACAAACTTTGAGAGCATTGGCAAAACCTATTACAGTGCCCCCGCGCAGAGCGGCGCCCCGGCAAAGCAGTCCACCATAGCGCAAGGATCACTGGAGAGTTCGAACGTGAATCCCGTCGCAGGCGCGGTCGAACTCGTCGCCGTGCAGCGCTACGCGGAGATGATGCAGCGCGCCCTCGGGATGTTTCATTCGGAATTCAATCGCATCGCAACCGAAGATTTACCCAAGGTCAACCCGTAAAGGAGCCCTATGTTCCGCGCACTGTACACCGCCGCAAGCGGCATGAACGCGCAGCAGATGAACCTCGACAACGTGGCCAATAACCTCGCCAACACCAGCACCGCGGGATTCCGCAGGCGGCGCGTGCAGTTTACCGACCTGCTGTATCAGAACATGGTCATGCCCGGATCCGCGGCCACGCAGCAGACCACCAATGCCGCCGGTTTGCAGGTTGGATTGGGCACCAAGCCGGGCGCCTCTGAAGTTCTTCAGCTGCAGGGAGACTTCAGCCAGACCGGTAACCCGCTCGATCTCGCGATTCAAGGCCAGGGATTCTTTCAGGTCACCATGCCTGACGGGCAAATCGCCTACACCCGCGCCGGAACTTTCCATTTAGACGCGCAAGGAAATATCGTGACCGCGGATGGAAATCCCATCGAGCCCGCCATCACTCTGCCGGCCGACGCGCTTTCGGTCACCATCGGATCTGACGGCACAGTCTCGGTTACGCAACCCAGCCAGACCCAGGCGACCCAGGTTGGCACAATTCAGCTGGCCCTGTTTCCCAATCCCGGCGGACTCAACAGCGTCGGCAACAATTTGATGCTCGCCACCACCGCTTCCGGAGATCCCATCGTCGGCACGCCCGGCGGGGCCGAGGGAATCGGCAAGCTGCAACAAGGTTTTGTGGAACAGTCGAACGTGGATGTCGTGCAGGAATTCGTAGATATGATTCTTTCGCAACGCTCTTACGAATCGAACTCACGAGTGGTGAAAGCAGCCGACGAAATGTTCCAGGATCTGAACAGTCTCACCCGGTAAGGACAACGTATGACGTCAGGATTGTCTAAGACGTTCGCGATTCTCGTGGCCCTCCTGCTGGCCGGGGCGGTCGCGCCCGTCCGCGCCGCCGACAATTCCCGAACGCCCATCAGCCGGGAGCAAATACTAACTGTCCTCGATACGTCTGGGATCCACATCACGCCCGACCAGATCGAGCAACTGTCCATTGTTACCGCATCCGAACCGAAGCCGCGATTGAAAGTAATCAGCGTGGACGTGCTCGATGGAGAATCCGACAAGGTCCGCCTGCAATGCGAACAAGCCAGCTGTCTTCCTTTTTATGTGCTGGTGCACTGGGGACAACCCGGCCGGCAAAGTGGAAGAAGACAGCCCAGCCTGCTGCCGGAGAGCATGCTGGTCCGCAGCGGGAAAGCGGCAGTCCTGGTATTCGAGGGAGACTTCCTCCGCATGACGTTGCCGGTCATGTGCCTCCAAAATGGAGGCCTCGGGCAACAAGTACGAGTGCTTAACAAAGAGACAAAAAAGACCTACTGGGCTCGGGTGACCGCATTGGGTGTTGTGACTTCTGTGCTGCCGGACTAAATGCACTTATGAAGACCGCTCTCACAATTCGTGCGACTCGACTGGCACTCATCCTCGCGGTGTTGTCGCACTTTGCCTTGTCCGCGAGCGTACTCTCGAAAGTCAAAATCACTCGTGATCCGCAAAAAACTCGCGCGGATTACGTGGCTCGCATGCAGCAACAGGCCGTGCCACCGCCCGCCGAAATGACCCTGGGAAGTCTATGGACGTCGAACGGTATCATGACTAATCTGCAGGCCGATTACAAAGCCAGCCGCCTGAATGATCTGGTCACGATTCTGGTGGTGCAGCGCACCACTGCGCAAGCCAGCGGCAATGTCGGCGCTCAACGCGATTTCAATACGTCATCCGGAATTTCGGGATTGGCCGGTCACATCAACGTCAGTGGACTGAACAACCTGCTCACAGCGCAATCATCAACGAAGCTGAAGGGCGCGGGTTCAACCGACGCCAGCACCACCATGAATACCAGCCTCGCCGGACAGGTAATTGCCGTGCTTCCCAACGGGAACCTGGTAGTCGAAGCCGAGCGCCTGGTCACGATCAACAATCAGAAGGAAACCATGCTGGTGCGCGGTGTGTTGCGGCCAGGTGACATCGGGCCGGACAACTCCGCGCCTTCCACGGCGCTTTCGAGCCTGGAAGTAGAGCTGAAGGGTAAGGGAGTCGTATCGGATGCGATCCGCTCTCCCAATCCGCTGATGCGGGCAATACTATGGGTCATTGGTTTCTAAAATTCGGGCTTCTAAAATTCGCGCTGTTCGCCTGTCTTCTCGTTCTGGCAAGAGTTTCACCTGCCATCACTGAGGAGAAGATGGTCCTGGTGCGCGACATCACCACCATCGCTGGTGTACGCGACAATCCGCTGGTGGGCTACAGCCTGGTGGTTGGACTGAATGGAACCGGCGACCGCCGCCAGACTCTGTTCACCACCCAGACCCTGGCCAACATCATGCAGCGCATGGGCGTGCAGATTCCCGCCAATCAGATCCGCGTCAACAATATTGCCGCCGTGTTCGTCACCGCATCTCTTCCTTCGTTTGCTCGGCCGGGCATGCAGCTCGACGTTACGGTTTCCTCCATCGGCGACGCCAAGAGCCTCGAAGGTGGAGTGCTGCTCCTGGCCCCTTTGCACGGGCCGGATGGCCAGGTCTATGCCGAAGCCCAGGGACCACTCACTTTGGGTGGCTATTCCGCGGGTGGAGCCAGCAATAGCAAACAGGTCAATCATCCGACCGTCGGCCGCATACCGAACGGCGGAACGGTGGAGCGCGATACCGCAGTCGACCTGAACCAGCTCAGCACAATTTCGTTCGTGCTGCGCGACGCCGACTTCACTGCGGCAAAACAAATCTCGAACGTGATCAATCGTCAGTTCAACAAACCGATTTCCACCGTCGTAGACAGCCGCCAGATCAACGTGAACATCGGCAGCGCAGGTGCGTCATCGGTTCCAGACTTGATTTCTCAAATTCAGAATCTCTCGATCAGCATCCATCCGCCGGCCAAAGTCGTGATCAACGAGCGCACCGGCACGATTGTCATGGGCGGAGACGTCAAGCTTTCCGCGGTATCGGTCCTGCATGGCAGCTTGTCGGTGCAAGTCACGACCACTTTCACGGTTTCACAGCCCGCCCCGTTCTCCAAGGAAGGTCAAACCGTGGTCACGCCGGAGCAGGATGTGCAGGCGAAAGAAACTTCCGCCAAGTCGATCCGTCTCGCCGAGGGCGCAAGCGTAGAAGAACTGATCAACGGACTGCAAACCATGGGCGCAACCGCGCGCGATATTGTCGCCATCCTGCAGGCCATCAAAGCGGCGGGTGGTCTGCAGGCAGAATTGGAGATCCTATGAGCTCGACCAGCTTGATCACCCCCGCAGTCAGTCTCTCCGATCTGCGCGGCACCCAGGCAGCGGAGAAGCTTGAAGAATACCGATCCCGCCAATGTGGCCAAGATCCAGAAATCGGCGCGAGAGTTTGAAGCCGTCCTGCTTTCGCACTGGCTGGAACAGGCCGAGCAGTCTTTCGCCTCGGTCCCCGGCTCCGACCAGGACCCTGATCAGGACCCTGGCAAAGACCAGTTTCACGCCATTGCCATGCAAGCCGTAGGCAGCGCCTTAACCGGAGGCCACGGAGGTCTGGGCATCGCGGCCATGGTCGCCAAGCACTTGCAGGCTCAAGCGGCGCACAAGGATAACCGCGACTTCACTATGGAAATAAATGGACTTACACGCCGCCCCCTCTCCGGTAACGCCACTGGTTACCCCAAAGGTGAAGAAGTGATGATTGGACTAAAGTTTTTTCTGAAATTGCCGATAAAGCAGTTGCGCGGAATTGCAGGAGACTACATATGAGAATCGACCTGAACCATATCTCGCTCCAGGACCTGGCTCGCGAGGAGAAGACACGGAAAGCCGGCCTTAAGAACCCAATTTCGCCCAGTGTCGAGGACAAGACCAGCCTCTCGGCCGATAGCCAGAGCATTTCCTCGCTGCAAGCCCAGGCGATGGCGACGCCGGCGATCCGGCAGGACAAGGTCGAGGCCCTGCGTCAGGCGATCCAACAGGGTCAATACAAATTGGAGCCTGACCAGATCGCACACGCGATCCTGAATCAAAACTAGGGCGCGACGTTTCGGGCACACCATTAATAAGGTGAGTTTTCTTGCTAATCCGAAAGCAACGAGGAAGAAGAACGCGAAGTCTCCACCTCGGGCTGCGTGGCCGAGATCCGGGAGCTGTGTGTTCAGTTCCAGCGCGCCATCGCAGCCCTGGCCGCAAACGACATCACCGAGCTTGAAACCGCAACCGCCGCCCAGGACTCTCTGGTCGACAAACTTAAGAACTGGTTCCGCGGACAGCCGTCAGACCAGCAGCCTTCCGTCAAAGTCTCGCCGTCAGATTTCCGGGAACTGCGCGAACCTGACGCAGGTGTACTCCTCTCTGCTGCACAAGGCGTTGCGCACCACCCGGCTGCGGGCGGCCTTGTGCCAGACCTACAAACAGAACTTTCCCAGCCGAGTCGGAGCCGGCGCCCGCCACCGGCTGGTCCTGCGAGGTCTGAACCCATGTCCGGTCTCAACACTTCTCTCTCGATCGCGGTCCAGGCGCTCGACGCCAATCAGGGAGCGCTCGACGTCACCACCAACAACATCGCCAACGTGAACACGCCCGGCTATACCCGCCAGGTCGCGATTCTGAATGAAGCGCCGACTTTCCAAGAATCCGGCGTAACTTTTGGCGGCGGGGTAACCCTGCGAGCAATTTCAGAGCGTTCGCGATGAACTGCTGCAACTGAGAATCTATGAAGAAACTCAGCAACAGGGCAATTCGCAGACTCAGCTCAATTCGCTGAACCAGATCGAAGGCATTTTTTCCGATCCTACGCAGGGAGTAGGCGGCGCGCTCTCAGATTTCTTCAACAGCATGAGCCGGCTGTCGACCAATCCCACCGACTGCAATGCTCGCCAGGCGGTCCTGACCTCTGCCAATAACCTTGCCATTTCATTTCATCAGGCAGTATCAAGCCTGAACTCCATCGGAACCGGCCTCGACCAGGCAGTGCCGCAAACCGTCAGCCAGATCAACCGCCTGACCAGCCAGATTGCGACCCTGAACGGTCAGGTGGCGCAAATGCAGGGCCTGGGCAAAGATCCCGGCACGATTCAGGATCAACGCGACGAATTAATTCGCCAGCTCTCAGGCACTGGTCAACATCTCAGTGACGCAAACCGAACATGGTCTGACCCTGACCACAGCAAACGGCGTTCCCCTGGTCGTAGCCAACCAGAGTTTCGCGCTGCAATCGAATGCGAACAACAGCGTGCTCGAGCATGTCTACAGCGCCCAGGGCCAAGACATCACCAGCCAGATTCAGGGCGGACAGCTGGGGGGAACGATTCAGATCCGCGATCAGGTCATCCCGCAACTGTTCACTGCAGCTGAATACCCTGGCCAGCCAGTTTGCCACCAGCTTCAACACGCAGCACGTCGCGGGATTTGATACTTCGGGCAACGCCGGCCAGAATTTCTTCACTCCCCTGCCGACGACCACCGAATGCAGCCGCCAACTTCGGCGTTGCCATCACCGATCCCAGCCTGATCGCCGCCAGCTCCGACGGATCCGCCGGCAGCAACGGAAACCTTGAGCAACTGATCGCACTACAGAATCAGCAGTTGCCTTCCGGCGCCAACCCGATCGACATGTATTCCAACCTGGTGCTGCAAGTCGGCAATCTCGGCGCCAACGCGAAGACGAACGTTACCGCCAGCAACCTAAGCGTGCAACAACTCACGGACCAGCGTTCCGCGGTCTCCGGGGTCTCGCTCGACGAAGAAACTACCAACATGATCCGCTATCAACGGGCCTACGAGGCCGGAGCCCGCGTGGTCACCACCGTCGACTCAATGTTTGACACGCTTATGGCAATGGGAGTGATCACCTAAAATGCGCGTAAATCCCGACATGTCCAATGACGTTCTGGCCGCAATCTGGGAAACACAGAGCCAGGAAAATACGGCGTTGCAGCAGATGTCCACCGGCAAGCGCGTCAACGTGCCGTCGGACGATCCGCTGGCCGCCGCGCAGATGGTCGGGAACCAGGCGCAAACCAGCCGCTCCGATCAATACCTGCAGAACATCGACACCCTGACCAGCCAGTTGCAGACCGCCGACACCGCGCTCGGCTCCGCGGTAACAGCCGTCACTCAGGCCATCACCCTGGGCGTGCAGGGCTCGACGGGAACCTTGTCAGACGCAAACCGTCAGCAGATCGTGCAAAATCTTCTGGGGATTCAAAGTCAGCTGGTGCAATTGGCCAATACGTCGGTGGGCGGCAGCTATTTATTCGGAGGCACGGAGACCACGACTCCTCCCTACGTTCTCGATTCCACCAGCCCGTCGGGCGTCACCTACAACGGCAACGCCGGAACCAACACCGTGCAGATAGCAGATGGCCTGAACCTGCAAACCAACCTGCCGGGCAGCCAGCTGTTCCAGAATTCGGCGGGAGACGTCTTCGGCTCGCTGCAAAAGCTGATCACAGCTTTGCAGACTGGCACCATATCCAACGCCGAAAGCGCGACCAACGACCTTGCGCACCGCGTTCGACTCGCTGACCGGTCAACGCATTTTCTACGGCAACGCCGTCAACCAGCTCAACTCGACGCAGAACTTTCTGCAGCAGGAACAGGTCACTCTGAAATCGCAGGCCAACAACCTGGTGGGTGCAGACCTCACCAAAGCCGCGACCGACTTAACTAAGGCCACAACAGCCCACGACGCTGCCCTGGCGGCGGCAGCCAAGATCCTGCCCACAAGCCTACTCGACTACCTGAGGTAGCTCTGGAGAGTGTGGGGCGGGCACCCTCGCCCGCCGCCTTTGACTTTAGATTTGCATTTGGAACGTAGTCAGAGGGGCAGTGAACTCTCAGAACTCAACTCAAAAGCGGCGGGCGATGGCCCCGCCCCACACAGTCCGGATTCAAGCCTTCCAGCTCGCGGTTTGCGAGACAGTCTGTGTCGCAGACACCGCCAGCCGCCCGTTCAGCTCAACCCAGGCCTCCCGCACGCTGAACAGCAACTGGACCAGTTCCCTGCAGCACCCCGGCATCCTGCTCAATCTGGGCCTTCATCATCTGCGCGCGCAACATGGAATAGTAGCGGGACATGTTCGCCGCCAGCTCTCCGCCCTCGTCCATGTTGAGCGACCCTTCGAGCTGCTGCAAGGCCAGGAAGCCATGCTTCAGCTTCGCTGAGCGAAGCTCGATGTTGCCGGCCTCCATGGCTTCAATCGCGCCGTGCAGATCCCGCGCCAGAATATCGTAGAGCATGATGACCAGCTCGATGGCATTGGCGTTGCCTACAGCAGCTTCCTGATACGCGAGTTGGTTCCGGTTGCCGATCATTTTTTCTTTTAATGTTCAACCCAAAATCGAAGCTCTATCCGTTGTTCGAATTGGAATTCGAATTCCCGCTAAAGTTCAGTTCTGAGTTGATCTGCTGCTGCAGCAACGGTAGCTGGCGCAGCGCCAGATCGACCTGCGTGTACTGCTGGGTCAAAAGGGTCTTCTGGGTGGCCAGGTAGATCTCGTAGTTGTCAATCTGGTCCTGGAAGCTCTTCTGCCCATCGCTCATGCCCTTGAGTTCGATCGAGAAGGCGCCCTGCGTGGGATCGGTCAGCGGGTCCAGCTGCGCCCTCAGCGATGCCCCGAAACCGGTTCCATTAGCCGGATGAAAGAAATTCTGCACACCCGCAAAATCGGAGTTCACAGCCGAGCTCAGCTTGGCGTCGTCAACGGTTAGCGTGCCGTCGTTGTTCATGGACACTCCGAGCTGGGCCAGCGTGTTAAACGAGTTTCCGGTTCCGGTATAGGTGACCGCTGAGAGCAATTCCGTCTGCACCAGGCGCGCCCCGGCATCGGCTGCCAAAGGCCCGGCGCTGTTGGTCGAAGTGTTGAACGCGAACTGGCTGCTCAGGTCTTGAATGATGGCGTTGTAGGCAGTGACAAAATCCTTGATGGCCTGGGTCACCTTGTCGGTGTCGGGGCTGACCGCGATCTGCACCTGCGTATTCGGAGCCGCTCCCACCAGGTTCAAGGTCAGGCCAGCGACGCTGTTCGCGATCGTGTTGCTGGCGCTGCTGAGGGGCACGCCGTCCACCGTCAGAGTGGCATCCGTGCCCGTCGCTCCCTTGGTAAAGGTCAGACCACTGCTTCCGTTGGTAACGGTCAAATCGCTGGCCGCGCCGGATGTGTTGCTGACAATTGCGAGCCTGGCGCCGTTGGAATCATTCACCACGCTGGCGGTCACGCCCAGGTTCGCGTTGGTGATCGCCGCAGCCAATCCATCCAGAGTATTGTTGGTCGCGTCAATCGTAATGGTGGCAGCGGGCTGGCTGCCCACCTGGATCGTAAACGTTCCAGCTGCCAGTGCCGTTGTGCTGCTCGCCACCGCGCCCGAGTAGTACGAGGAACTGGTAGCCAGGTTGTTTACCACCACGGTGTGGCTGCCCACCGGTGTGGAGTTCGAGGCGGTAGCGGTCGCGATCGCCGGCTGCCGACGAACTGACGGCACGCGCGCTGAGCGCTCCGGCGGGATCATTCAGAGTGTCCACTGCATTGGAGAGGGCTGTCACTTCTGTATTTAACTGCGTAAGCGCGGAACTCTGCCCCTGCAATATCTGCTGCTGGGTCTGCCACACCTGCTCTGGCCCGCGCAGGTTGGTAATCAGCTGGTTGACCGTCGAGGTAACGTCAATTCCCTGCCCTGTCCCGAGCGAGGAACTCAGCGCATTCAGAATGTCGGAAGTTGCCATGTCTTAGCTTCTCTTCTTGTCTTTCGCCGATTCGACGGGCTGTGAAAGGTTGAGCATCTCTTCTGCGGGAATCTGCTGGATCAGGCGACCGCTGGCCTCGTCAATGAACTTGTAAATCACAATGTTTCCGGGCTGCATTTCGACTACAACGTTGGTCGAACTAACCTCAGGCTTGGGCTGCGTCTCCACGTGATCTTTGACCTCTGGAGCCGCTGCCGCCGGCGCAGGGACCGGCTTGACCACGCGCGGCTCGGGCCGCGAGCCCGCAGGAACAATCGGACTGACACCGTCAATACGCATGGAGGATTACCGTGAAACCTCGCCCGGCGGGGCTTGTTGCGCCCCGCCGGTGGCGAGGCGCGAGGTTATTGCAACAGCTTCAGAACCGACTGCTGCATCTGGTTGGATTGCTGCAGTGCGGCCATACCGGTCTGCTGCAGAATGGTCAGCCGGGACATATTCGCCACAGCCGACGGGATGTCTGCGGCGCGAATGCCATCTTCTGCGTTGGTCAGGTTCTGCACCTGGTTGGTGATGACGCTGGAAGCGCTCTGCAAGCGGTTGGTTTCCGCTCCCAGTGCACCACGGTCTGCGGCGACGCCAGCGATGGCGGTCGTCAGGTGGCCCAGTGCCGTCTGCGCGGCGGTGGCGCTGGTCAGCACATCTGCGCTGATGTTGGTCGGAGTTCCGCTGAAACCGATCGCAGCGCTGGACAACGCGCCGGTCGTGACAGTGATGGAGCTGGATCCGCCGCCCGTACCGTCGCTGAGGTAGATGGCGGTTGCGGTGGCCGTAAATACCTGTCCACCGTTGTAGTTGGTGCTGCTGCCGATGCGGTCGATTTCAGCCTTGATCGCGACGAATTCGGCGTTGATTGTCGCCCGCTGCGGATCGCTCACGGTACCCGTGGCGGCTTCCGTAGCCAGCGTCACAGCGCGGTTCAGAAGAGCGGTGACCTGGGCCAACGCGCCGTCCGCCACCTGCAGCGAACCCACGCCATCGCTGGCGTTGCGCGCTGACTGAGTGAGGGCCGTGATGTTGGCATGCAGTCCGTCTGCAATAGCCAGACCGGCGGCATCATCCGCGCCCGTGTTCAGACGCGAACCGGACGACAGCTGTAAGAGGGTTTTTTGCAGCGACGCCTGTGTCATGGACAACTGGTTCTGCGCCGCAAGGGACGAAACGTTATTCAAAATGCTAAGTGACATTTCAAAGCTCCTTTGCCTAGAGTTTTCGCCTGGTACCGAACCCTGCGGCCTTTCTGACTGCCCATATCACCGCTTCGGTTGATCAGGTGGTGCTGTTTTGGTGCGGGCCTGTCTATCGGCATTTCCTATTCGCCGCATCAATTCGAAGGCGGTGACCTTGGTATCGGTGACGCTGGTAATGGTTACCGGGCCGCGTTGGGACTGCCCTTGATGGTTCATCCTCCAAGTGCCGATAAATGCCCTGCCAGATTTCCCTCCGGACTGGAAAGGCATCGTCGTGATTCAGCTGACCCGATTGAACGGCAACCCCATCGCCTTGAACTCCGACCTGATCAAGTTCGTGGAGAATGCGCCGGACACTGTCATCACCCTTATTAATGGGGAGAAAATCATCGTTCGCGAGACCTCCGATGACGTCATTCACCGGATTCTGGATTTCCGGCGGGCCGTCATGGCCGGACTGCCTTCTTGGGGTGGCTCGGACGTGAACTCCGCAACCCTGCACCCTCAGGAAAACCATCCCAACCGTACTTCGGAGGCCTTCCGCCGTGGATAAGAGCACGATTGGTGGAATCATTCTTGCTCTGGCCGGAATTCTTGCAGGGCTGATCATCGAAGGGGGAAAGATTTCCCAGGTCCTCCAGCCTACGGCCGCCATGATCGTGCTGGGTGGCACGATCGGCGCCGTCATGATCCAGTTTCCGCTGTCCGTGGTTCTCGGCGCCGCCAAAGGACTGATCAACGTGTTTCTCGATCGCGCCCAGGAACCCAACAGCCTGATCAAGGAACTCGTCGGCTACGCCAATAAAGCCCGCAAGGACGGCATCGTTTCCCTCGACGGACAGCTGGCCGCAATCACCGATCCGTTCCTCAAGAAAGCATTGATGCTCGCCATCGACGGCGCCGAACCCGAAGAGTTGCGCAAGATGATGGAACTGGAGCTCGACAATCAGGAAGAGCATGGCGAGAAGCTCTCGCAAGTATTCGAAGCTGCCGGCGGCTACGCTCCCACGGTCGGCATCATCGGCGCCGTACTCGGCCTGATCCAGGTCATGCAGCATCTCGAGGACATCGCCGAAGTCGGCAAAGGCATTGCGGTCGCCTTCGTCGCGACCATCTACGGAGTTGGCATGGCCAACATTCTTTTTCTTCCCTGGGCCGGCAAGCTGAAGATCAAATTTCGTAAAGAACAGGTTCTGCGCGAGATGAAGCTGGAAGGCGTGATCTCCATCCTCGAGGGAATGAATCCGCGCATGCTTGAGACCATGTTGATGGGCTACCTGCCGGAACACAAGCAAGAGCCGGCTGAGAAAGCAGCAGGGGCAAGCGCGTGAGCCGGAAGAAGAGACATAAGGCGCACGCCAACCATGAGCGCTGGCTGGTTTCCTACGCCGACTTCATTACGCTCCTGTTTGCATTCTTTGTAGTTCTCTACGCCTCCTCCCAAGCCGATAAGAAAAAGGCCGCCCAAGTCGCAGCTTCCATTAAAGGAGCCTTTCAACAATTGGGCGTGTTCACAGGCTCCGCAACCGAGGGCGTCGGTATACCGGGAAGCCCCGGCACCCCGCGGCCCGATCTGATGGAAGCACCGATCAGGACCATCAAAATCGCCGGCGCTGCCGGCAAGAATCCCGGAGGAACCGGCTTCGGGGTTGACGTCGACGAACTGAGGCGGCAGCTCGAATCCGCCCTCGGAGACGAAATCCGTCAGCACGAAATCCAGATGCGAGTCACTCCGGAAGGCCTCGTAGTCAGCATGCGTGAGGTCGGATTCTTCCCCAGCGGCCAAGCCGAACTCCTGGAGAGCGGACACGCAACCCTCACCCGAATCGCAACCATCCTTGGAGGACGGGGCTTCCAGATCCGGGTGGAAGGCCACACTGACAACACGCCCATCCACAACTCCCGCTTCAAATCCAACTGGGAACTCTCGACCGCCCGCGCCACCGCGGTCGTGGCACTGCTGGTCGAGCGCCACGGCTTCGATCCCTCGCTGGTCGCGGCCGCCGGATACTCGGAATATCATCCCGTGCAACCCAATAACACCGTCCAGGGACGGGCGGCCAATCGCAGGGTGGATCTGGTCGTGGTGGGCCAGGTACCTGAAAAAGACAAGCTGGCCCGGGGTGCGTCGCCTCCGGCCGGAGAAGAGTAACGACGTCTCGCTCGACAATTGTAAAGATTTTATAAGCAAGTACCGATATCTCTCACGGCTGCGATATTCGGGTTGCGATCGGCGAACTGTGCATCCCTGAAGATCTGCCGCTCCCCATTTCGCATTTGATTTCGGGCATGATTTTGCAGCTCTTTGCGTTCTTTGCGGTTTCCTTTGCGTCCTTTGCGGTTAAGGGGTTCATTGCTTTCGTCATTCGTAGACACTTTTGTGTAACGCTTAACTGGAGCTGAAAGTGATTTCCCTGAAGAAGTATCTGGACATGGATCCAGATAAGCCACGGAAGAATGAGCCCGATCCCGGCGAGCTACTCTCGGCGACGCTGGAGTCCTATGGCTCGACATTGCTGGCCGTGGCAAAGAACGGAGTCCGGGCGTGTCCCGCCCTCGGTTCGGATCTGCAACAGGCCCTCGAAGGCTTGCACCGTCGCCTGTCCTGCGACGTTTCACCTTCCCTCGTGAAGGTGACCGGAAGGCAAGTCGAAGAGCAGTTGCAGCAGTGGGCAGGGCGTTCCGCCGAATACTTCAAAGCAAAAACCAATGATGTCAAGGAACTCTTGATCGCCCTGGCGAGCACCGCAGAGTCAATGGGCAAACAGGACCAGCGCTACGCGAAACGACTGGGCGACTTCACCACCCAGTTGCAGACCATCGCCGACCTCGACGACCTGGCCCTGATGCGCGCGACCCTGGTGAAGCGGGCCGCCGAACTGAAGAGTTGCGTTGACGAAATGGCGCAAGACAGCAACAAGTCGCTGGCGCAATTGCGAGCGGAAGTAACCACCTACGAGACCAAACTCAAAACCGTGGAACAGTTGGCATTCAAAGACCCGTTGACGGGGCTTGCCAATCGCCGCAGCGTAGAGGAGCGGATCGAATGGCGCATCTCACGTGAGCAAATGTTTTGTGTGGTCGTGGTGGACCTGGACAAGTTCAAACACGTGAACGACACCCACGGACACATTGCGGGCGATAGCCTTCTGCGGCAATTTGGTGAGGAGTTGAAATCAAACGTCAGGCCCAGTGACATCGTCGGACGCTGGGGTGGCGACGAGTTCATCATGGTCCTGGACTGCGATCTTGCCGGGGCCCGCGCCCAGGTTGAGCGCATGAAGAAGTGGGTCCTGGGCGACTACACCCTGCCGGTCGGAACCAGCACAATAAAAATCAATCTGGGTGCCTCCATCGGCGTAGCCCAATGGCAACCCGGTGAAACCGCTGTCCAGATCACCGAGCGTGCCGACGCTTCCATGTACGGCGTAAAAGAGCTGTCACGCAGCAGCTAGTACGCGAAACCAGTGGCCCACTCAAGCCATCTTTGGCTTGAGTGGGAACGTTCAGACCTTCTCAATTCTGTCATCCCGACCGCAGCAGATCATCGCAAAGCGATGATCTGCGGAGTGGAGGGACCTTGTGTTGTGATGTCACTCAGCTATCAGAAACGATGAAGATCGAGTCCGAATCGAGCGCAAACTCTGTCCAGCAGTGAAACTGCCCCACTCAAGCCAAAGGACGGCTTGAATGGGCCAACCCGTCGCCTCTCCTAAAATTCAACCGGAATCCCTTTCGCCTCCTCCAACGTTAATCGACGCTTATGCCGATACGACAAGTTCGCCATGTGGCACACCACGGCTGAACGATATCCGAGCTCAACCGGCGCATTTGGACTCTTCCGGCTGCGCATGCAATCGATCCAGTTTGCGATGTGGTTCTGCGACGGACTCTCGCCCTTGATGGAAGCGCCGTTCGAGCGATTCACAGCTTCCGGATAGTAGTGGACCTCTTCTTCCGATCGGCCCGTGACCATATCGTTTGCGGCGGCGACATACTCGATGGTTCCGTCGCTGCCCAGGATGCGCTGGCCCAGTCCATAGCGACGGTTGCTGAAGGTGGATTGGAAGGTCACCACCATGTCATTGGGGAAATCGACCGTGACAGCGATGGTGTCCGGCACCTGGCGCCCGTCTTTCTCCGAAAACACGCCGCCGGACATGTAGGCTGCCGTGGGCAGTGGGAGATCGAGAGCGCTCATGATCCATGCCATCTGGTGGACCATGTTTTCGGTTATGTTTCCTCCCGAGAACATCCAGTACAGCCGCCAGTTGAGAAACTTGAAGGGATCGAAAGGCGCGTCAGGCCTGCCGTTCAGGAAGGCTTTCCAGTCTACATTCTGGACGGTGCAATCGCCGGGGACGGGGCGCACCCATTGGCCTTTGCCATGCGGGCTGTTTCGGCTCATCCACGATTCGACCATGGTGACCTTACCTACCATTCCCGCCGCGATCCATTTTCTGGCATCGGCCAGCTGGCCCTCGCTCTCGTGCTGCAATCCGATCTGGACCACGCGATCCGAATTCTTCGAAGCCTGCAGGCACTGCTCCGCTTCCGCGATGGACCAGGCCAGCGTCTTTTCGGAGTACAGGTCTTTTCCGGCCGCGAGAGTATCGAGGAAATGCCGCGCGTGAATGTGCAGCGGACTGGCCACCAGAACGCCGTCGATGTCTTTCATATCGAGAATGCGGCGATAGTCGTTGACCGTCTGAAGGCCGGGCGATATCTTTCTGGCTTCGTCAAAGCGCCGGGTATAGACATCCGCAACCGCAACCACCTGGGCGTTGGGCAGTTCCAGCGTTTGTTTGAGAAGCTCCTGACCACGGGACCCAACCCCGATCATCGCCAGCCGCACGCGGTCGTTGGCGCCCAGCACGCTTGCGGTGGGGTAGGCGAGGAAAGCAGCGGCGCCCGCCGCGGCCTGCTTGATGAAATCGCGTCTTGTGTTTGTGGACATCACATGACCTCCGAGCTGAAGATGTACGACTCCGATGCTGAAATTGGTTCATGCACCTCAGCGCCTAGAGCCTCCTGAAGTTGACTTGCTTCATGCAGCGCGAAAGCGCTGCTCCACTTAGATCGGTGCTCCAGGCTGGAGCGCTCCTGCTTTCTCCAGCGCATCCTTCATTCCTGCCCAACTCTGAATGGTGGAGGCCTCGGGCGTGCCGGCACCGTGCCAATGAGTTTCGAGGCTCACAACGTGATGATAACCGTCGCGTTTTAGAGCTTTAAATTGGCCCACCCAGTCAATCATGCCTTTGCCCATGGCGGCCCATTCCACGCCCTTGGCGGTTTTGATTGCGTCCTTGCAGTGACAGTGACCGATGCGATTCTTAGGCAACAGGTCGTAGCCGTCCGGATACGGTATCTCGCCGGACATCGCGGCGTTGCCGGGATCCCAGTTGAGCATGAAGGCGGGCGACGGCACGGCGCTGAGGACCTTGGCGGATTCGGCTCCGGTCGCGGTGTTGCAGGCAATTCGTTCTCAAGAATCAGAATCATTCCGCATCTTGCGGAGTTTTTCCGCCGCCTGCTGCAATTGGTCATTCATCGCCTTGCGATAGGGACTCTGGTCCTCAAGCCGCCAGAAATCGAAGCAGCGGATGCGATCGGTGGAGAACTTCCTGGCCAGCTCGATGGCGCGATCGAGCACTTCGCCCTGCTGGTCATAAGTGAAGTTCGCGTTGAACTGATCGTGAGCCGGACTGAACTTTGATTTCGGCGCGCCCGGCCAATCCACCTTGAAGAGTGGACTGGCAATGTCGGTCACCCGCAGGTTGTTCTTCTTCAAGAGCCGCTGGGCTTCGGCAATTTCGTTGGCATCGAGATTGACGATGTTCTTGTTCCACATGCCGCGCAGTTCCATCCACTCCATACCAAATTGCTGGGAAGCCACCTCGCAGGCGTGGCCGAAATCCTGCGAAATCTCATCGTTGATTACGGCAATCTTGAACGGCGACTTGCCGAGGCGTGGAGTCTCGGACTTGGAGGGTGATTGAAACGGGGCAGCTGAGAACTTCGTTTGGCTGGCTGCGCCCAGTACTCCCAGGCCCACGATGAAACTCACGCCGCGAAAAAGCTGATCGCATAAAGACTAGTCTCCTGGTCAGCGTTCGGCGAACGACAAGAGTATAAGCCGATCGCTCTTGAAATCTTCCTGGTTCGAGTCAAAGCACAATTGGCTTTACGAATTGACACCGTGGTTTATAGTTGGTCGGGTCGTATGGTCCGGAGTGGGTGAGAATCCTGGCCTCCGACTCGCGCCAACAAACTTCGAGGTGAGTATCCGATGAGACTATTTTCCCTGCTGGGCTTGTTCGCGATTACGTTCCTAATGGTCAGTGCGGAGGAAAAGGCGCCGGACGGCTTCCAGCAATGGACAGGCGCATCGCTCAAAGAGCTCGGACCATCGCTGAAAACCGAAGCCGACGCGAGCCCCAATCACATGGCAGCGCGCCGCCTGGCTGATTTCCCGCAAGAGTTGTTCATGATCGGCCGGCGCCACGTGGACGGGGTCCCCGAATGGCACGAGAATCAGGCTGACGTATTCTTTGTGCAATCTGGCACGGCGACACTCCTGGTGGGCGGCACCATGGTCGGCGGTGAAACCACCGAGCCGCATGAAAAACGCAACGGAACCATTCAGGGCGGCGTCAAGCGCAAGCTTTCGCCGGGCGATGTGGTTCGCATTCCACCGCAAACGCCACATCAGATCCTGCTCGACGGGTCACCTGAATTCACATACTTCGTGATCAAGGTAAAAGGCTACTAGTCTCGCTGGTCGTATCATTGTTGATCGTATCGTTGGACGACAAACACGCCCCTTGTCATTCCGACGCCAGTTTTATCGGCGAGGAATCTGCTTGCTGCCAGCAGCGAAACAGCAGATTCCTCGCGCGATAAAGCCGCGCTTCGGAATGACAATCGTTTGGGGGTTTCAAACTGCACCACTACCGTTGGCGAGAAACAGCAAGCTCACCTATGGACCGAGCCGCTAGCTCCGCGAACCGTGCGCCTGCAGCGGATTCAGCAGCGCTAAAGCCTGAGACGTCGTCACCGGCCGGCTATTTTCGTTGGGTCATTTGCGCTCTCCTGCTGTTCGGCACCACAAAAAACTACATGGACCGCCAGGTCCTGGGAATCCTCAAGGGCCCACTGCAACACGATCTGGGATGGAACGACATCGACTTCGGCAATCTGGTACTTGCCTTCCAGGGGGCTTACGCCGTCGGCATGTTGCTGGTTGGCCGGTTCATCGATCGGCTCGGTACACGGTT
The DNA here is from genome assembly GCA_963813645.1 of Terriglobia bacterium. Classification (GTDB taxonomy): domain Bacteria; phylum Acidobacteriota; class Terriglobia; order Terriglobales; family Acidobacteriaceae; genus JAIQFF01. The sequence goes on along the minus strand of CAWEZS010000005.1, from coordinate 31,068 downwards.
GGGATACGCGCTGTCCATGGTCTTCTGGAGCCTGGCTTCGATGGGACACGCCCTGGGCAGCTCGTTCACCAGCTTTATAGTTGCCAGGTCGGCACTAGGTTTCGGGGAGTCAGGCGTTTTTCCGGCCAGCATCAAAACTGTCGCCGAATGGTTTCCCAAGAAGGAGCGGGCTCTGGCGACAGGAATTTTTAATGCCGGGTCAAACCTCGGAGCCATCGTTACTCCGCTCGTAATCCCATCGATCGCGATTCGCTGGGGATGGCGCTGGGCGTTCCTGATTACCGGCGCTTCCGGCTTTCTCTGGCTGGCATTCTGGTTGCTGCTTTATCGCCGGCCCGAGGAACATCCCCGTCTCTCCAAGGCGGAACTGGCCTACATCCGCAGCGATCCGCAAACCCCGATGGCGAGAATCGAGTGGGCCCGCCTCATCCCCCATCGTCAGACCTGGGCGTTCATAGTGGCCAAATTCATGACCGACCCGATCTGGTGGTTCTATCTGTTTTGGATACCGGATTTTCTGCAACGCAGACATGGACTGGCGCTGATGAACATTCGTCTGCCCATCGTGGTGATCTATGTCATCGCCGACGTCGGCAGCGTCGCCGGAGGCTGGTTCTCGTCCTGGCTGATCCATCGTGGCAAGAGCGTCAACCTGGCGCGAAAGAGCGCGCTGCTGATTTGCGCGGTGTGCGTTGTCCCGATTGTGTTCGCTTATAACATGCAGAGCATGTGGGGAGCGGTTCTGTTGATCGGCCTCGCCGCGGCAGGCCACCAGGGGTTCTCCGCCAACCTGTTTACTCTGACCTCTGACACTTTTCCCGCCCAGGCTGTGGGCTCGGTAGTGGGAATGGGTGGAACGGCAGGCGCCATTGGAGGCATGTTGATCGCGACCATCGTTGGTCATACCTTGCAGTGGACGGGCAGTTACATGATCCCGTTCCTGATGGCCGGTTTCGCATACCTGCTGGCGCTGGCCGCGATTCAGTTGCTGCTACCCAGACTGGAAGCAGCGGACATCTACTGAGAGAGAAGACCGGTTTGCTGGGGTAAACCCTCTTGATAATTGGCTCAGTTTGAATCTCCCGCTCCGTCCTGATGGGGTCATCCTGAGCTTGCGAAGGATCTAGCGCGCAGCGGTTAGACACTCCTCGCAGCAATGTGGCAGCGCGCGCGAGATCCTTCGCAAGCTCAGGATGACGTCAGTGCATGTGGATTCGTCCATACTGACCCACTAAAAAGGCATCTGGTAACTTATTTCCATCACGCTGATGATCATGACCACCATAGCGGCGAGCACCACGACGATGAGAACCACGACCACCGCCACCGCTGGGTGGACCGCTGGACCGAAATACCAGCCTAGACCGCTTCGTCGTTTTCGTTCCCAAGCGGCTCGTCACAGGCGATGAAGCAGGTACGCAGCCGCTCGATTTCGGCGGGCGTGAAACCATGGCGCCCGCAACAGATCCTCCCACGCCTTCTTCACAGTTTGCTGCATGGCTCGAGCCTTCGCGACGGCATCCTCTGGGGACAGCCCGAAGCTGGCAACCTCACTCAGCGCGTTGCGCAGGATCGCTTGGCGGCCGTTCCGCCCTAAAGTTATTGAAGAGGTTGGTTCCGGGGGGTGGATTTGAACCACCGACCTTTGGGTTATGAGCCCAGGCGGTCAATCTAACTTGTTGTTGATTCGACGACTCTTACACCCCTCGACATACGATTTCGACCCTATTCGGGGTCGATTCTTTGCCCAAGTTTTGCCCAAGTTCTTGGTGGCTAGAAGCCAGACTCGAGATTTCACATCTGCGCATCAGCGCATCGCAATGCGTGGTCCTAAAGTAAGGAAGATCGTACGGCCAGACCTGTAAGCCGAATTCGCCGGGCTGCGTTGCAAACAGGCAACTTATTTGAAATCAGTCGCCGTCAAGTGAAAATGATGTCAACCTTGTCAGTGTTGGCAGGTTTTGCGTCACACCGGCGTCACAATCCTCTTCCCGCGAAAAAACCTTGCCCGCACGGAAGCACTTTGTCGAAGTATCGAAAAAGCCCGTATTGGCGCATACCGGCTCGAAGCGTACGGCACATTCTGCGGCACACCTTGTTAGACCTTAACGACCTCGTTGGACAACTGATCCCAGTTATACCCAGCACTATGCACTAAGAATGCCGCCTCTGCGGAGGGAGCGCTTCGCCTGCATCGCGTGGGCGCCCACTGATCACGGACCCTTACGAGCTGCGGCACCAGAAGATTAAGTTCTGACGTCTCGGTGCTCCCCAAAACTCAATCGGACTGTGCAGCACTCTCTGCATTCCAGGCTGCACCAGGAAAGACGATCATCACAGAGAATTCCATCCACACCATCAAGCCGATCGCGCCCAACTCCCACAAATCGACAGTCCTCGTACCCGCACTCGAAACCTATTTCAGGCTTTCCGAAGGGCTTGTTTGATTCGCTCGGGAGTCATGGGCAACTGAAGCACGTGGGCGCCGGTGGCGTCGTAGATCGCATTCGCAATGACTGCACCCATCACAATGATGGCCGGCTCACCGCCGCCTTGCGACGCCGCTGTTGATTCAATGAAGCCGGTTTCGATTTTCGGCACCCAGGAGAAGCGCGGAATTTCGTATGTGTCGAAGTTCTTATCCAAGACTGCTCCGTTTTTGAAACGAACCTCTTCGCTGAGCGCATAACCCATGCCCATTGTGATGCACCCTTCCATCTGTATTCTTGCGCCCTCCGGGTTCACGACCACGCCCATGTCTTGAATGCTGACCACGCGTTTCACCCGAACAGCGCCCCTTTCGACGTCAACTGCGGCTTCGGCGATCGTGGCGACATAAGTACCGGCATCTATGCCGAGAGCCACACCGTAGCCCCGCTTGCTTGGACCCTTCGCTGGTGTCCAACCGAATCGTTCTGCGGCAGCTTTGAGAACGGCAATCAGATGGGGGTCGGTCAGGTGCTGAAGGCGGAATTCAACGGGATCAATCCCCGCGGCTGCTGCCATCATTTCAATTTGTGATTCGCGGGCAAAGGTGTTCGTATTGTTGGCCGGGGCGCGCCATGGACCGGTAGCAAAGGGATGAGCGGCTGGTCCTCCTGGAGCGGCATCACGCGACACCGTGCGGTGATTGGGAATGGCATAGAACTGTTGCGAGCCCCGCTCGCCCGCACAGGCGACGTCATAATCCCAAAATGCTATTTTCCCCGACGCATCAAGGCCGGAATTGATTCTGACCACCGCCGCTGGCCGGAACGTGTCGTAATAGAATTCCTCCTCACGATTGGCCATCACTTGCACGGGTTTGCCCACGGCTTTGGCTAGGCGGGCGGCGTCGAGCGCCTGCAGGTGGCGTGTTTTCCCGCCGAAACCGCCACCGACAAACGGGACAATAACACGGACGTTCTTGGTGTCAAGACCAATGGCACGGGCAATCTGGTCCTGAAGGGCGAAAGGAGTCTGGGTTGAAGCCCAAACAGTGGCTTTGTCGCCTTCGATTTTGGCGAGTGCGGTGTGGGTTTCGATCGGTGCATGAGAGACATAGCTGTTAAGGTACGTCGTCTCGAATTTCTTCTTCGCCAGTTTTCTGCCGTATTCGAGATTGCCTCCTTCAGCAACCACCCGCGATGTCGAAGACACCTTGAGCATGTGGTCAAAAATATTCTTGTCACTGAGGTCGGAAGGCGAAGGCTCAAAATCGGCTTTGATTTTTGCCAGCGCGGCTTCCGCCATATCCGGCAACTCATGCAACACTGCGACTAAGTCACCGTCCCGAACGACCTGGACACCGGCGACTTGTTTGCACGGCTCAGGGTCCACGGTTTTCAACTTCGCTCCATGGGCTGGCGGCTTCAGCACCTTGGCATAAAGCATTGCAGGCAGGCGGATATCGCCGGCGAATTGGGCCTTGCCCGTGACCTTTTCCCGAGCATCCCGATGCACTTGCCCCTTGCCCATCACCTTAAACTCGGATGGATCTTTCAAGACTGGCTTTGCTGTGAGGTGCCTTTCAATTTCTTGCCCTTTGGTCAACGTGCCGTAAGCGATCCGGCGCTCCTTGTTTTGTCGGTCAATTATCATTCCATCCTTCGCCAGCAACTGTGCCTGAGGAACTTTGAGGGATTCAGCAGCCAGCTCCAACAACACCCCTCTGGCCTCGGCAGCCGCGGCTCGAAGCGCGGGGCCAAAACTACGAGTGGACAATGACCCAAAGGTTCCGCCGTCCCATGGACACAGCGCGGTATCTCCCATGACGATGTCCACGGAATCTAGAGGCACTTCCAGCTCTTCGGCGAGCATCTGAGGCAATGAGGTCATCGTCCCCTGGCCCATCTCAATCTTGCCTGTAAAACAAGTCACTCGGCCGTCTTCACCGATTCTCAGAAAGGCGTTGAAGTCGGAAGGCAAGCTGCCACGCGCTCCGCGCTCCCGGCTCGCGTCCTGAGCGACCCCGAAATCACCCAGCACCACAATGACGATGCCGCCACCAAGAAGCTTGATAAATTCGCGCCTGCTGGGGGACGGAAGAAGTTCAATATTGTCCTTGAAGTCCTGCGCGAGGAAATCCTCGTGGTTTTCGCCTTTCATGTTTAACGGGCTCCCTTCATTTCAGCGGCGGCGGTCTGGACGGCATCGATAATTCGGGTGTGCGCGCCACACCGGCACAACATTTCATCCATGCCTTGCATGATTTGCTCTCTGGATGGATGGGGGGTTGCGTTCAGCAGGCTGTAGGCGGAAAGAATTATGCCGGGAGTGCAAAATCCGCACTGCACAGCGTCGTGTTCCACAAACGCCTTCTGCAGCGGATGAAGTTGCCCATCTTTAGCCAGGCCTTCGATGGTGACAACTTCCTTGTTGCGGACATCTCTTGCCGTCAACAGGCAGGAACGAACCGCGACTTTGTCCACCAGCACAGTGCAGGCGCCGCAATGCCCTTCGCCGCAGCCAAATTTGGCACCGGTCAAGCCCAAATCGGTTCGCAGAATCCAGAGGAACACGCGGTTAGCGTCGACATTCAGACGGACTGGTTTGTCATTGAGTCTGAAGGAAATCGTGTCGGACATGATGTTCACCTCAAGAGCGGATTCTGCCTTCCCAAGCACACTCGGATTCGTGTCGGCTACAGCAAGTACCTCCGCCCACCGCCACTGTGTCTATGACGGGCCTATCATTAAGGAAGAGTCCATCACACGGGGCATTGATCGGTATGGACGCACAGACTCCCAGTTCGGTTACTCGCCGCTGGGGTGTGGAGTTTGCGATGTGCTCTTCGGCAGCTCCGGGGGCTTGATGTAGCTCATCGGTATCTGTCCCGTCAGCGATTCCATCCAGATTTCAATCGACTTCACCTGGGCGTCGGTTAGTGTTACTCCACGCTGGTGAACCGCCATGTTGCGGATCGCCTGGTCCAGCGTCGGAACCGAGCCGTCATGGAAGTATGGTCCCGTCTTTTTGATGTTCCGCAGCGAGGGAACCTTGAAAACCATCTTGTCCATGTCGTCCTTGGTCAACTGGTAGACTCCCTGATCGGATTGGTTGGGCCACGGTTTCACGACGCCGAGCTTTTGATACGCCGATCCGCCGACGTACGGACCGGCGTGGCACCATTGACAGCCGGTTGCGGCAAATGTGTTGAAGCCCGATTTTTCGGCGTCCGTCAGGGCCGACTGGTCCCCTTCGATGAAGGCATCCCAAGCGCGATGGAGTCACGAGTCCGCGCTCGAACGCTCCAATCGCCAAGGCCATGTTGTTGTAGGTAATCGGATCCGTGTCTTTCGGAAAGGCTGCCTGGAAAAGCGCAACGTAGTCCGGCATGGACTTGATCACTTCGACGGCCGCGGCATTGGAGGGCATCGCCATCTCAACTGGGTTGGTGATTGGGCCTTTCGCCTGCTCCTCGACAGTCGGAGCCCGGCCATCCCAGAACTGCACAAAGTGCCCGGCGGCGTTGTACACGGTTGGCGCGTTGCGCTTCCCCTGCTGGTTCTTGAAGCCGGTGGAGACGCTCTTGGATTCGGCACCATAGGCGTCGAGCGGATGGCAGGTGTTGCAGGAAATCTTCTGGTTGGCCGAAAGGCGAGGATCGTAGTACAGGATTCTCCCCAGCGTCACTTTCGCGTCCGTAACCGGATTGTCGGGCGAGCTCATCACCGCAGGAAGTGGCGCAAAGAGCTGTAATGCCTCGGCGTTCACCTGCACCTTGCCGGATGCCGACAGAAGGTAGGTGACGGGGATGAGGACGAGCGTGAGTAGCAGAGCAAACCATCTAACTTGGCGAGAACTTAGGTCTGACATAAGAGCCCCCTCGAGGGATGCCCAACTGCTGGTGGGTAGAGACCGGGCACTTTAGTCATATTTATAGGGAGCATCAGAATACTCAAGGACATCAATCACGTTGGCATGTGAACACGGTCACACCCGGTCGAAAGGGATCCAGAAGGGAATCATGGGATTCCTGGGCGCGGGCACATGCACCTAGGTACGCGGCGTAAATCAGGCCGCCGATCAAGATTGCGAACCCAATCGCGTAAAGTCCGAACGACATGGCGTCTCCTTCTCGAGTCAGCCGTGGCAGTTTGTGCCCCCAGAACGCGACTTGCTCAGTTTGCGGGAGAGCATCCCGAATGCGGCCGATCTTCTCCCGTGGTGGATCAACTCTGCAGCTCATATTGCGAAGAGCTGGCTTTCTGATTCTTAACTTGATGTATAGGGAAAACAAACATCCATTTCGAACGCACGTCTAGGATCCGCAGTCCACTTCTCGCCGACCGTCCGCGTGCCAGGTCCTGAGAGTCGACGCAGCGATCATAAAGCCACGCCGGTCTACTCGCAGCAAGAGTTCCGACTTGGTAGCGGGATTCCTGAGATTCCCCATCGCACCAGCTAACGATTTGTGATATGGGCAGTTCTCAGCAATCGTCTGATTTGGCAAGCCCGGTAGGACGCTTTTCGAACTTTGGTACAGGGTGAACCGGAAGAGTACGCAAGAACTCCGGTCTGCTCGCATTTCCAGAGACTTGTTGGAAATTGCCAGGAGGTGCGTGCTGATCGCCACTGCGCATTATGGTGTTTTGTGAGGTTTCTTCAGGAAATAGTTGACGCATCCAATCATGAACACGACGGCTCCCGCGATGAACGTTAGCGTTGCGCCGTATCCCCCGCCGGATCCCAGCGAATGAAGAAAAGCGGAAACTCCAATTACCATCAGGGCCGAGCACTAGCTTCATGGAGTTTGACATGTTGTTCACCTGCCATCCTGCTTCCGTTTCGCAGCAGTTCCAAATCCGCTCCCTTGAATCCCAGTCCTTATCTTGAAACACTCTCCCTAGGCTACTTTCCAAAGTGTGCAAGTTTGACCAGTCGCGCCATTATGCGCAAGTCGTATCATCCCCTGTGAGGCAAGTTTCAACTCTCGGAGGCTAATGATGAATCTCAAGATCGTGACGGGGGGTTATTGCGTTGTTCTTCGGGAGTTCATCCGCAAAATGGTGACTGCGCAGTCTTGAACAGGCGCACCTTTGCCTGCAGGCTGCGTTCGGAACCGTGAGGCTGGACAGTTGGGATGGGGCACGCTCCATCGCCGTCGCGAGCAGTGTGTTGTGGATTGCCGAGGCGGCGAAATCCCTGACTAGGCCTCCCCACGCTGCCGGCCGGAGATGATCGCTGGCTGTCGGGCCGATTCGTGCCAGGCATTCACTGCTTCTCTTCCAACGCCTTTTTGATGTTGATCAAGGCTTTCTCCTGCGCGGAGCGCGTCTTGCCCACGACTATCCTCCTCAGAAGAGAGCCCTTCAACCCGGTGAGACCGTGCTGTGTCGAGCCCTTCAAGCTGATGAGGTAGAAGCCCGCGTCGCTGGTGCGACCACTCTCCGTGACGCAGGCAGTGAGGTCCAGCGCAAGCTGAAAGTAATGGCTGGCGTATAATTGCTTCACCGCAACTACTTGTGCCGCACCCCTTGGACCTGCCGACCGGTAGGCAATCGCATGATTAAGGCGAAGCGTGGGCTTCAAACCGAAGTTGACCCTTTCCCAGTAGAACAACGGCTCGACATTCGCTAGCGTAGCGTTCGGGTAGTTCAGCAGATAACGGTTCAACTCCGGAAGGTAGACGGGCAGGGCCTCCGACCGGCCCAGCAACGACTGAAGCTGCGCGTCCACATCAAACGGACGGTCCTTATCGCGATAGGTCCCGAGAACACTATTGCCGTCTTCCTGATATCGCCGCAGGATTTCGAGCGCCATCCTCCGGACCCGGTCGTTCACCTGCGCAGCGACATTGGGGCCGGACCAGTCAACTGCTTTTTGAAGCTCCTGCATTGCTTCAGCCGGCAACTGCACACCGCATTTGCCTGGTCTGCAGATTCTCAGGTTCCTGATATCTTCTGGTTCCAGCGTGAAGCCTTCCAGATCCGAGAGCACGGGTGGATCACTGAAACGGCCGACACCCAGGTAGCTTGGCAATCGCCGCAGCCGGCCCATGTCGAAGGCGAGCTTGACGTATTCCTCCGGGGTGGCGTTCACGAACACGGCACCAACGACAAATATCTCTGCCGGTGTCTTGGACGGAAGCACCTTCGCAACTGCCTTGCCGCGAGCAATCATCGCGATCTGGCCATCACTCAACCCCACCTGCTCCCTGAGGAAGGTAGGTGCTTCCCGAGTCGTCTGCCCGGCGCTAATGAGAGCACCCATTAAGATGCCAACGGCCAGAGTTGCCGCCTTGATCATGGGTGTTCCTGCGTCTGTTCACTCGCCCGCGGTGGCTGGCCACCCCAACTGTACTCAATGGGCCCTGTTGCAATCCCTAGCTGGTATCCCAGGGTCGAAAAGTAGTCCAATCCTGTAAGACACATCACTTTCCACCAGGCATGGGTATCTTCGGATTCGCCGTGCGGCCCTTCGGGAACGGTTAAGCGCTGCAAAAGCCGATGCCTTATTTCCTGGAGAGTTTTGGAATTCACCCGTCGGACCCCGTCGTGCATTCGCTTCTTGTCCGTGTTCGTACACTGCTCGCCTTGATCACCATCGAGGGAAGTCCCTTGGTGACCAGCCTGAGTTTTTGTACCAGTGGACACAAGAGAGTTTACATCGCAACCGTAGGATGTGAACTTTGTCTTGGCACGACGGCGCCGAGTGCGGTCACTTAGCGGCGCCGCTCCTTGCAACCCCGCGCCCGGGGAATGGATCCCGCAGTTTGGTGTATTGTTGCTGCAAAACAACCTGGAATCTGAATGTCCATCCCAACAAATTCCCCGATTTCTTTGGCGATCGCGATTGGCATCGGCTTGCTGATTGGTTCGGAGCGCGAGCGTCGAAAAGGTAGCGGCTCACAGCGGGGTGCTGCTGGGGTGCGGACATTCGCCCTAGCCGCCTTTGCTGGCGCACTCAGCAGCTATCTCAAGAGTGAGGCCCTGCTCGTTGCGGTGGCAGCAGGCGCTGTTCTCTTTTCGGCGATTGCTTACCACCTAACGGCCCGAAAAGACCCCGGGCTGACCACCGAATTTGCTCTTCTGGTGACCGTGCTTCTCGGCGCACTGACAATGCAAAACCCGCTGCTGGCAGCCGGCCTCTCCGTGATCATAACGATTCTCCTAGCAGCCAGGGATCGTTTGCATCGCGCTTTGAAGAACCTGCTGTCGGAACAAGAAGCCCACGATGCGCTCGTGTTCTTGGCCGCTACCCTGGTGATCCTCCCTCTTGCACCGAATCGCGCACTTGGCCCGTTTGGTGCTTTCAACCCTCGGAAGATTTGGGAGCTCGTCGTCCTGGTGATGGTGGTTGGTGCGGCGAGTTACATTGCCTTGCGTGTTGTGGGATCCCGCCTAGGACTCGCTCTGGCCGGGTTTGTCGGTGGGTTCATTTCCGCCAGCGCAACCATTGGATCTATGGGGAACCGCGCGAAACGCAGTCCCGAACTACGGAGTGCCGCGGCGTCAGGTGCGATTCTTGCCACGGTTGCAACCATAGTCCAGATGTTCATCGTTCTGCTTGTCACCAATGTGGCGACATGCCGTGCGCTGGCGATGCCGCTGCTTTTCGCAGGAGTTGCAGCCATCGGATACGCACTGATATTTGTTGCACTCTCCTCAAAGACCCCGATGGCCAATGAGCCCACTGCGGGAAGAGCGTTCGATCTCCGATTGGCGCTCCTTTTCGCAGTGACGATCACAGTGATTCTGTTTCTTTGTGCTTTCTTGAACCAAAGGTACGGCAATCGAGGTCTTTTTCTGGGGGCTGCCCTCTCGGGACTCGCCGATACCCACGCAACCGCAATCTCGATCGCGTCGCTGGTTTCCGCGGGCAAGCTTGCACCAAGGTCAGCGGTATTTCCCATTTTGCTGGGGTTCACAACAAACACCTTGACGAAGGTCCTCGTTGCGTTCACGGTCGGTGGTTATCGTTTTGCTATAAGAATTCTTCCGGGTCTGATCGCAGTTGTCATGGCAGCTCTCCTCGGGATGTGGCTTGCTACTACATGAGACTCCCTATATTTAGCAACCTGCCGGTAGCTGAGTCGTTCCATTTGTCGCGCAGAACTCTGCGGGTTCCGATCAGAGCATCGTAAAGACTCGCCGGCCTTTACCCACTCCCATTGAGGGGGGCTTTCACCACCCGCCAGTTTGTGCGTGTGGACAACAAATCTCTTCGATTTCAATTGGCAATCGAAAACCCTCCACTGTGCTCCGCAAAAACTCCGTCTGGTTACGGAGAGACGCTTATGTTCCTTTGGCCTAACTTGCGAAATTCTCCGCTAAAGGTCGTCGTATTCGAGATGAGGACGAAGTGAGCTGTAGTCGCTATCGGAGATCGATAGAAGTATTTTGTTGCTGACTTGCTAGGTGGCATCCACTGGTCGCCCTAGCGCAAATTTTGCGACTTTGTATCCTATGTCGCTGCGCGAGACTCCCAGCATCCGGGCTGCTTCGGCCTGCACGCCATTAGCCTGTTCCAATGCGCGCTCAATGAGACCTTTTTCAAAGGCGGTGAGCAGTTCGCGGAGATCGACGCTAGCTGGCAAGGTTCGAAGCCAATCGCGCATCTCCATCTTCTGGGGCCCAGGTGCTGTGTAGCTTTTATCGTCTACCGGAAGTTCATCGGCGGCAATTTCCTCACGGTGCCCCAAGATGTGCGCCCGCTCCAAAAGGTTCCGCAACTCCCGTATGTTTCCGGGAAATGTGTAGTTCGCGATCTTCTGCAGAGCTTCCGGGCTCATGCGCTTGGGCCGGACCTTCAAGTCCTTCGCAATCTGGGCTGACAAGATCTCGCAGAGGCCGGGAATGTCCTCTTTGCGTTCGCGGAGCGGGGGAATGCGAATCGGAACAACCGCCAGCCGATAGTAGAGATCCTGCCGGAAGAGTCCCTGCTGCACTCGTTCCTCAAGGTTGCGGTGGGTTGCAACCAGGACCCGCACATCGACCGTGCGGGCCTGCGTGGATCCGACCCGCAGTACTTCGCCATCTACCAGGACGCGAAGCAATTTGGCCTGAGCGGCTGCCGACATTTCGCCAGCTTCGTCCAGAAAAAGGGTTCCGCCATGGGCCGCCTCAAACAGACCCTGCCGGGCTCGATCTGCACCTGTAAAAGCTCCTCGTTCGTGTCCGAAGAGTTCGCTCTCCAAGAGAGTTTCAGTGAAAGCCGCACAGTTGACTGCAATCAAAGGTTTCTGGGCCCTGCGGCTGTTCCGATGAATTGCCCTGGCTACCAGTTCCTTGCCCGTTCCAGTTTCGCCCACAATCAAAACAGTTGCGTCCGTGGGGGCAACGTGGGCAATCTGGTCGCGTACTTCCTTGATTTCGGCGCTGTTTCCGTAGATAGTATCGGCCCCGAGGAGATTGCCGACCGTGGACTTGAGGAGTTGATTCTCGCGAACCAGATTCGCGCGCTCACAGGCGCGCCGCACGGTCGCCCTGACGACCTCCGGATTGAAAGGTTTCGTGATGAAATCAAAGGCTCCCTTCCGCATGCTCTCGACAGCAAGCTCAATCGTCGGAACCGCGGTGAGGAAGATTACTGGCAACGACGGATCGTTCTCTTGAGCGACCGATAGAACTCTCAGTCCATCTCCATCCGGCATTTTCTGGTCTGTGATGACCGCGTCGTATTCTCGCTCCGTCAAAAAAGGCACAGCGGCTATAACGCCGTCCGCCTCGTCGACCGTATGACCGTCGAGGTGAAGCTCTGAGCTTAGGACACGGCGCAAGTTAGGCTCGTCATCCACAATCAATAATCTACCCATGGCTGATTGCTCCAGAGCCGACTGGCTCTCCGTCAGAAACCGTCATTGCGAAGCATACGTGCCCGGGTTCATTCCGGGCCACGACCAGGTCGCCGCCTTGAACTCTCGCGATGTTTCTCGAAATCGCTAGTCCGAGACCTGTTCCGTGCGGTTTGGTCGTGTAGAAAGGTTCAAAGATTCTGGACAGCACTTCTTCCGAAATCGGCTCACCCGAATTTTCGACCTGGAGTTCCACACTTTGGGCCGATGGACGGCTACTGCGAACCGCAACCTGTCCCCCAACGGGCGTGGCATCGATCGCGTTGAGCAGCAGGTTCAGGAGTGCTCGCTGCAGCTGCTCACGATCAACATTCGCCTGCAAGCCCGTCTTCACCTCTCGACCGAGATCCTGATTCTTTGCTTCGAAGCATGCACATTGGCAATCTCCGCGATATAGCCCAACACTTCCGCCATGGGCGCCAGAGTTCGCTTCGGCTGACTCGGACGTGCATAGGAAAGGAAATCACTGGTCAGTTTTTCCAGCCGAGCGGCCTCGCTGCGTGCGATAGCGAGCATCTCTCGTCGTTGTTGTTCCCCGACCTCAGGGCGGTCGGCGGTGACCAGTGAACTCGCAATGATGGAAACTGGGTTCCGAATTTCATGGGCCACTGCGCTCGAGAGGCGGCCCACAACGGCGAGTTTCTCTTCGACCACTAGTCGCTCACGCGTGCGCTCGAGTTCTCGCAGATTATCGGCCAGCTTTCTTTGATCACTTCGAAGCTGGTTGACGAGCAGCCAGACCAACGGTCCCACGATTGCATACACAACGGAAATGACACCTGCTTCAAAGTACTCGCTGGCATGGACTGGCGGATGAAACGCCGCAAAATGCGAGACCCAGAAGAAGGTCACGGAATCCGCAACCGCAATCACACCGATGCAAGCGGGAAGGCTGAAGCGGTAAGCTGCCTGCAAGACAGGCAAGGCGAGGAGAACAAAGTATGGACTGTCTTCCCGGTTGGTGAGAAATGTTAGAAGAAGGCTTAACCCGATGTTCAGAGAAATCGAAGCCCAGACGACGACGTCCTCTAGGGTTTTGCTCAGCGGCCGCGAGCGCCCCCAGAGCCAAAGCAATTCCAGCATCTTGAACAGAAAGGCAGCCCCCAGGGTGACCAGCAAGACGGGCGAGGGTTCGCCTAGTAGAGAAGAAAACAGGGAGTGGAGAAGCAGGAGTGCAGCCAGAACAAAGAGGTTCAGAGTTGCAAAAACCATCTCCTGCTGGCGGAACGATTCATTGAAGCGTGCCAACAGAGCGACGGTTCGCGACTCTGGTCTGTCTTGTGCCACTTTCGATTAGAGTACTCCCGGTTAGTCGAGTCAAGAGAACAAGATTCTGGTTGCAAAAGACGGCGGTCAGCTTTGCAAGCCTGGCCGCCATGTTATATCCTCATCGCTCGTCGCGAGTATTCTTGCGGATAATTCTCAGGCCTGTGCCCAGGGCTAGTGACAAGAAACCAAGCATTCCTGCCAACGGCACAAGGCTGGCGGTCTTGGGGAGTTCTTGCGCCGCTGGTTCCTCCAGGGTGGCCGTTAAAGCCGGGGCCTCCCTCGCCCGTTCGATGAGCATCGGCCCTTCAAACGCCACATCCGGCCGTGGAGGCGCTTGACCGGTCACAACCGTGTGCCTGGTGACCGATTGCACAGGCTCAACAGTCAACACCGTTGCTGAAATTTCCATTCCTTTCCGTAGATCGAATACCGTCTTGTCTTGACCGTCGATGTGGAACACGATTCCATCCGGTACCGTGTAGGCTTTGTTTTCACCCTCAGGGAAAGACAAGATCAAATGTGGTGCGTTGACGTGCCACACCTTTCCCTTCACCGTTCTCAGCGTTGTGACTTCTTGCGGTGTAGTGATCGTGTGAATCTCCTGAGACAGCTTCGTCCCGGGCGTCAGTTCATGAACGGTCAGGTCCCTGCCATCAACTTGGAACCTGACGTCGTCGGCCAGATTCAACAGCTCAAATTTGCCGTTCTCAAGTTCTACAACAACCTCATGACCAGAAACGTGGATGACTTCCGCATTCTGGACATGAGTCGTTTGAACCTCGTGCGTCGGCGGTTCTATTGTTTTCGTGGTTGATGGGTGCGTTATGTCTTGGGCGGCGATGCCCACAGTCATGGCGCAGAGAAACGCCAGTACCACAAACGCCAAGCTGACTATCGTGCTTTTGGATTGTTTCATTGGTTTTCTCCTTCTAGCAAAAAGTGATCTTTCTTGTTGTTCCTCATCTCGCACAGCTTGTTACTTCAAAGAAGCTTCGACGATGTAGCGACTAGGAGCGGGGCCGACGAAATAAAATGGGTAGCACGTCACCAGCGTGAGCGAATGCTTCGTTCTTGGCCGCAAGACGCTGACGTCGGCTGGGCTGGTAATTCGGATCCGGTCCACGACGAAAACATCTGTTCCAGACATTGTGACCAACTCAATCGCGTCTCCGGTTCGGATGTCTTTCAATCTGCGGAAGAACCCGTCCCGGTGTCCGGCGATGCCGATGTTGCCGCCCTGTCCTGGAAGTGAAGTGCCGGCAATTCGCCCGACCCCGCGGTTCAATGTGACCTCATCGTGCCCTCTAATACCGGAACCTCCAAATGCAACGCGGGAATCCGTAAAACAGCAAGCGATTCAACAGGCTTACCGAAGACTCGCCTGATACAACTTAGTACGCTGAATTGACCAGAGCGAATAGTCCGGGTTTTGCGCCTGATGAAGGTCAGCGTTGTGGTTAGCCCCATCGGTCGCTTCTATTCCCGCGGCGCCTTCCTTGGTGGACTCAAGTTGCCGGGTTTCGAATTTCGCCATCTCTGCGCGGAACATGATGAACCTATGAATGTGGGCGAATGCGAACACAACCAGCAGCAGCAAACCCAACAAAGCAATCCGCCTTCAAGGATTCGAAGCGCTTTTGAGCCAGCCTTCATTTCGGCTTAGTCCTTATCCTGTGTCTCCGTCGGAAGCGTAGCGTTGGCGTCTGCGGGAGCCGAAGTCACCATTGCCCGCACGCCGAATTCGTGCACGAGCCTGCCTCCGTTGTGGGCGGTATTGACCAGCAGCAAGGCGCCCGCGCTGTACAGAACCAGGAAAGCCAGCGGCAGAATGGTTGTCGTCAGGCGAGTGTCTGCTCTTTTCAGCAACCACGGCACCGCCAACAGCGCAAGGAATATCACCGACAGCACACTGAAAACGGCTTGCGTGCGCTCGGCAAGGGATTCGTGGGTTTCGAGGACTAGTTCCATCCCCGGGGTCCGTTCGGCGAGCTTGCCTGCAGCTTCCCCTGTCTCGACCGCCACGAAGATTGCCGCTGTTCCAACCAACAGCAAGACCATCGCGGCAATCAGGTAAGAACGGCCCTTGGCCGGCGTCAGCACAGCACCAACGACTATGAAGATCGGGGCAATTAGCAAAAGAGCAATCGGAAAATGAATGATTAATGGGTGCAAGGCATCCCAACTCGGAATCGCCGGAAATTGAAGCATAGGAACTCCTTAATCCGAAGAATCGGGACGCCCTCTTCGACGGCCCGGTTGCTAGCTGACTTTCTCGTACTTGTCTTTGTGACGTGAAACACGACGGACACTTCGAGAAATCCAGTTGCGGCGTCGTGTAACCACAAACCGATGCACACGAAGTAGTCCTTCGCTTTGGACCCTTTGAGTTTGGGGAGGTTGTTCAAAGCTTCGGAATACAGCTTGGCGTGTTCGCCTTCCGCTGTCTTTGCGTAGTTGAAGGTCTGGACAGCGTCTCTGTTCCCCTCGGCGCGAGCCTGCTTGAGGAATTCCGGATACATGGTGTCGCGCTCGTAAGACTCTCCCTTGATCGCGGCTTCGAGGTTTTCCTTGGTCGACTTGACGACCGGAGTCTCGATCTTTGCCTCGGGCGTACCGCCCATCTTCTTGATCACAGCGGCGTGGTTAGCGGCGTGAACTTCCTCAGCCTTGGCTGCAGCGCGGAACAGACTCGCAACTTCACCGTACCCTTCCTGGTCGGCTTTTTCTGCGAACGCGAGGTAGCGCGAATGGGCATTGCTTTCGCCGTTGAATCCGGCCTGCAAGTTGTCGAGTGTTGTTGTTGCGGCGGTCGCCCCGCCTGGCAGGGCAATCAAGGCGAGCGTCAGAGCGAGCACACTATAAATGAACTTCTCCATACTCAGTATTCTCCATTTCAATTTCAACTTTCGCGACCTTTATGCAGATCGCTCGCCTTAGAGAAGGGCACGGCATGGGCCAAGCATCGACTTGCGCTAAGTTGCACAGAACAAACAGCGAAAGCCACGACGATTTCAGCCGCAGTCCGCCCCATGTCAGAAGAATCGGACAGAGGACGTCCGAAGCGTCAGACATAACAGCGCGTCTGGTGTCCGTTCGGTCATTCATTCATCGTGGCGCCCAAGTTGGCGAACCACAGCATCAGACTGGGAACGGATCCTATCGAGTTTGTTGTCTGTCAGTTAGCATCTTCCTTTCTTGACGGAATTCCGAGAGTAAAGACTTGTAATTCTCCCCTACTCCACTCCTGCTCGGCACTCGGCATGCACCGAGGGTAGAGGGTGCTTGTGTTGTTCAAGGACACATTATGAAGATTCTTAAGCGCCATTGGCTGATCGTGATCCTGGCCACGCTGGCAGTCGCTGCCATTGCCGCATTCCAATTGAAGGGGAACGACAACCCGCAATATTTCACGGCTAAGGTCGACCGCGGTGACATCAGCCAGGTAGTCGAGGCCACCGGCACCATCAATGCCGTAACCACCGTCCAGGTCGGCTCTCAGGTTTCGGGGACCGTCTCTCGTCTGTACGTGGACTTCAATTCCCGCGTAAACGGCCCATAAATTGATGGCAAAGATCTTTCGTCGTACGGGACCAGCCAATGAGGTAGTGAGCTAGAGAAAGGGCTTGGTAGTTCACTTGTAATTCTTCGCAGCAGGGTGTTTTCAATACCGGACAGAAAGTCGTGAGACGTGACTGGATGCGTTCATCATGCCCCTCGATCCTCAAAGCGCGGTAGGTATTGTCATCGCAGGGTTGGGAGGTGCTGCGGTAGGCCTGGAACGTGAGTGGTCGGGGCACGCCAGCGGGCCAGTGGCGCACTTTGCCGGGATTCGTACCTTCACATTGCTCAGCGGGTTGGCAGGTGTTACAGGTTGGCTGTGGACTCATAACTTCCAGTCGGCCGCGATCGTTCTGCTAGCCGGCGCGACGGCCCTGGTCGTGGCAGCCTACGTCGCCGCCAGCCGACGTGATGTGGACGGCACCACCGAAGTCGCCGCCTTCGTTGTTCTGGCCGCGGGTCTAATAGCTGGAGCCGGTCACCTTGTGCTGGCCAGTTCCTTGTTCGCCATCACAACGTTCCTTCTCGTCGAAAAATCACGCCTCCATGCAATCGTAGCTCGAATTGATGACGCCGGTTTGCGGGCTGGGGTTCGATTCGCGATCATGGCGGTCGTCATACTTCCCATTTTGCCAACAGGTCCCTATGGCCCACTTGGCGGAATCCGGCCGCGACAACTCTGGCTCTTCGTCCTGCTGTTTTCCGGGCTGAGTTTCGCTGGTTACCTGGCAAGAAGGATCATCGGCAGCCAGCGGGGTTATTCGGTCACTGGCATGCTCGGAGGATTTATTTCCTCAACGGCTATCGCCTTCACATTTGCGCGCACCAGCCGCCAGAATGAGGCCGCATCATTCCCCCTCGCTCTGGGAGTCGTCGCGGCATGCACGGTAATGAACCTAAGGGTGTTGGTTGCTACCGCTATTCTTAGGCCATCTGCTCGCCCTTGCTTTGATTCCCTATTTGGTAGCGCCGCTACTCGTGGGGACGGTCATAGTCTTGATCGGCCTCAGGCGCCAGGAGGAAAAGACCTCTGTTGAGGCCCCATCAAACCCCCTTCAAGTCGTGTCAGCGCTGCAGATGACCGTGCTGTTTCAGATGGTGTTGTTCGCGGTGTATGCGGTCCGGTCCCAATGGGGCGATATCGGACTCCTGTTGTCCGGCGCCGTTCTTGGGTTGACCGATGTGGACGCCCTTACGATCTCCATGGCGAAGAGTGCCGAGGGACAGATACCGATTGCGGTCGCAGCTGAAGCGATCGCCATCGGAATTCTCTCGAACACCGTACTAAAGCTGCTCCTGGGACTATTCCTCGGAAAGGCGAGGTTTCGGAAATTAGTGTCGGCTTGGCTAACCGTTATTGCAATCGCCACTGCGATTTCGATTATCGCGCTGCACTGGTATTTTTCTAGAGCCTAGCAGGCGAGCGCTGTGCCCATTATTCCAGCAGAGGCCCGGTATTGTTCGCGTCATCGGAACGGTGAAGGACGGGCTTCTTCGCAGGAGGCTACTCAGCTTTTGCCTTTTTGGGGACGAGTTCCACCGGCATGTGGCTCAGCTTGTCTATAAATCCGGCTCCGTCGCAGGAGAGGCCACCAATCGTAAAGATAGATCTGCATCGGTCGCCACATGGCGACCCATCCGGCAATCGTAAGGCTCTCTCGTACGACGGCAGCCCAAGCGCTCTCCTGATGCCCCAACAGAATCTCGCTGAGGAGTAGACAACCAGCCAAGAACAGCAGCCCGATGAAAAGACTTGTGCGGCCTTGCCTGAGGAGTCGCTTGAACTCCAAGTCAGCAATTTGGGCGCTGTGAGCAAAGTGGTTGTGGATGGCTGTCCTGATCAGTTCTTTGGGGTCTTCAGCCGGCCACTGGTCCAAGTAGATGCGCAATTTGAGCGGAGCCTTAGGGGAGAATTCCTGTGCCCAGCTCACGATGAATTCTTCCGCGTCGTCGTCGAGATCCTTTTCAATGAATGGAGAAGGGTCCATCGAATTGAAGAGCTGGTTCATGTCGCGGAGCTTCAGACTTATGGTGTGCGGATGGCCCGTGTCCATAACGGCAGTGTACGGTAAGGAAAAGCGCATACGAAAATCGCTGCTATCTTCGGTTCTGCCAAGTGTCGGCTCTGTGCAGCGCTAGTCCCACTCAGTCACAGCCTGCGCTCAACAGAATGCATGCCACTGCCCAGAGAACACCTCGGGGCAGGTGGCGAGCGATCACGGGCACCGACGACGCTCGCCAGAAGACGTAGATATGCATCCCGGTCCAAACCAAAAGGACGACCGCCAAGAACATTCTTATCCCTCCCTATCTCGTGTCGGGTCAATGGTCGCACGGTGAGCACCGGGCAAACGGCTCGGCACACAATCTTGTGTGCGACCGATCCGAAATGGCTGGCTAATCGTGCCAACGCTCCGGCCCCGCGTGCCCCAATGACAATCAGGTCGGATGCGGTATCGTCAGCTGCTTTTAGGATGACCTTCGCCGGCGACCCCATCTCAACCATGACTTCGGGCTCGGGCCCGAGATCAACTCGCTGAGGAACCAGTTCGCGCAAGCGCACTTTAGCCATTTGCGCATCGAGATAAGGCGATTCCGGGAGGCCTTCCAGACACGTGCAGCAAGGTTAGACGAGAGCCGGTAATTCTTCGAGAAAGCCAAAGCATATGGTGCCGCAGCGAGCGAGTCCGCGGAGAAATCAGTAGCGTAGAGGATATTCCGAAACTCGATTTCTTCGGCGGCGTGGCATTCCGGACCTACCGTTAAGACTGGACATGGTGACTCACGCATGGCCTCTTCCGCTACGGACCCAAGCAGGAACTTTCTAACGCCCGTGCGCCCGATCGTTCCCATAACCAACAAGTCGGTAGCGTTGCGGCGCATGAAGTCGCTCAATCCAATCCATATGTCACCATTGCCAACCACTCCCTCACAGGCAAGATCTCGGCACGGGGCAGAGTTTAGAAGACTGCTCATTTTGAGCTCTGCTTCACCACGGGCTATTTGCGCTGCCTCGTCTAATGAGTTCAAACCAGAGGGATAGTCTTCAGGAGGGACAACATGAGCTACGCACACTTTGGAATCGAACCTCCTCGCGATAGACGTTACGTATGGCAGGGCTTTCATAGACGCAGCGGAGAAATCTGTAGCGAAGAGAACATTTCTGAGAGATACGTTGTCGTTCACGCGCGCTGGTGTTTTCATAGCTACTCCCGAATCCGTCCTGAGCCCTGCCTCTCGCTGGCTGACACGGGTGGCGCTCCGGTGCGTTTGCACTGAGGTGTGCTCGGGTGAAACGAAAGCGGTTCGTCAACCTCTTCGAGGAGGTGTACTCCCGGCCCTGCCTCCTTCCACTCTGCTCGCAAGAACTACTTAGGCCGCCTTCTGGACTTGGGAAAATTCAGCCTCAGCCTGAAACCAATCGTCCAGGTCGTGTCCATCATCTCTTCCACGCTGCTCGTAGAGTTGATAGGCACGCGCACGAATTTGGTCCTGCAATTCACCGCCACCGTCCGTCTTTTGGAGGTCTGTTTTGATCGGCACAGAGGGGACTACCTGGGAAGATTTCATTTCGATTTTCTCCTTTAGATGATTTCTCTAGCTGCTTCCGACTACGCTTTAGCAAACTCAAAGATGCGATTGCCGCACGGTTTCTGCGCGCTACCACCCCGGAGTGTTGAACGAGATCGCTGTGGACCGAGATACAGAGTCCCTCTGTCGTCATTGCTCTTCTCGTGCCTCGTGAGTTTCATGCCCGGCAGCGTCCTCCACACTCCGAACATAGGGCACGGCGTGTGCCAGGCATTGACAGGCGCCAAGTAACACAAAACACACACCAAGGACACCCACCGGTCTCACCTACAAGCCCGCACGCGTCAAAGGAATCGGACCGGGAATGTCCGAAGTATCGGACGTCATGACAGTTCAGGTTGCCCTTTATGACTAGGTGGAGGACGACGGGCGACCAGACTCCGAACGGTCTGTTGCCTTTGTTCTCTGTCGCTTGGCTTTTCCTTTCGCCGATTGAAAACGCTGGCGAGTAAAGATTCGTAACCGTCTTCTTCTCGTGGCGCCCCGGCACTCAACATGCACGGAAGTTCGTTGAGGGCGCCGAGGTGCGAGAAGCACTGCAAGTCTCCAGAAGAGACAGGTCTCATAGAGTCAGATCTAGGTGGCCTGTGACGCACAACATCGAGGGAGGTGGGCGATGAAACACACCAACGCAGCACTGGCAAGCGCCCTGGCCCTCTTCTTGAGTCTTGCGCAACCTATCCTTGCGCTTCCTGACGATGAAGTCCGGAACGACGAGTCGCAGCGTACTGCACAACAAGAACCCAAGGTGAAACCGGGCAGTAAGGATGACATCGATGCCATCGGCAACCGCGAGATTGGAGGCCGCGGGCTAGGAAACTGGTACTCGCTGGAAACCGAGATCCGCATGGGCAGGGAATATGCCCAGATGATCGACAGCACCGTGAAACTGGTTCAGGACCCCGTCATCACCGAGTACGTGAACCGGATCGGACAGAACATCGTGCGTAACTCCGATTCGCAGGTGCCCTTTACGATCAAAGTAATTGACGCCAGTGAAATAAACGCCTTTGCCTTGCCTGGAGGATTCTTCTATGTAAATTCCGGACTGCTCCTTGCCACGGACGAAGAAGCCGAACTGGCCGGAGTCATGGCACACGAGGTCGCTCATGTGGCTGCCCGTCATGCTGTCCGGCAAATGACGCGCGCCAACTTGGCGAATATTGCTTCGATTCCCTTGATTTTTGTGGGTGGCGGGGTGGGATATGCAGCTCGGTCAGCAGCTGGCATCGGCGTACCGATGGGCTTCATGAAATTCTCTCGCGGATTCGAAGAGGAGGCGGACTATCTCGGCCTGCAATACCTATACAAAACCGGTTATGACCCGCAATCGTTCATGAGCTTCTTTGAGAAAATCCAGGCGAAAGAGAAGATCAAGCCGGGCACCCTATCCAAGATCTTCGCCTCACACCCGCCCATCGAGAGCCGGATCGCGAAGACCCAGAAGCAAATCGAGACCAAACTCCCGCCCTCCCCCCAATACA
This sequence comes from Terriglobia bacterium, assembly GCA_963813645.1. Taxonomy (GTDB): domain Bacteria; phylum Acidobacteriota; class Terriglobia; order Terriglobales; family Acidobacteriaceae; genus JAIQFF01. The sequence continues at coordinate 8,889 of CAWEZS010000005.1, read as the reverse complement.
TCGTCACTAGATCCGAGTTTGATGATGTGAGGACGCGTCTCGCCACCTTAGAGAATAGGCACCGGGTCGCGGATGACACGAAAGACGACAAACCTACTTTGCGCCGAGCACCGAAGACGGCCGAGGATCCCAACACGGAAGACGATCGGCCGACACTCAAACGCCGCGATAACCGCTCTGACTAGGAGACAAGATGCAATTCGAAATTCACGGAAAGGACATACCCATCACCGAACAGTTGCGCGGCCACATTCAGCGGCGGCTCAGTTTCGCGCTGGAACGCTTTGCCGCGCGGATCAGAAAAGTGCGTGTAAGCGTCGGTGACCTGAATGGTCCTCGGGGTGGGGTTGATAAACGCTGTCGAGTGGCGATTGTGCTGATACCGTCGAAAACGATCGTGATCGAGGAACGGGATTCAAACATTTACGTAGCAATTGACCGCATTGGCGACAGAGCTGGAACGTGTATCGGCCGCCGGCTCAAGCGAGGTAAGGGTCGTGGTCAGGACGCAAGAATCTCTGAGTTGCTCTCCTAGGAACAGAGGGGTTGCAGTCGGACCAGGCGAGCGGCGGAAGGGAGCGAAGCTATGAAGACGTTACGAAAGAAGATTTTAGTCGCTGATTGCCACGAGGAAATCGCTTATCGCGCTGGAGAAGATGCTGGAGGATGCGGGATTTGACACGACAACCGTTTGGACCGCAAATGACGCACTGAAGCGACTGGATTCAGAGGTCTTCGATCTCGTGCTGGTAAACGAATACCTGCCGGATGCGGACTGCGAGGATTTGCTGAAGGCATTGCGTAAGAGAGGTGCACAAATGCCTTGCGTTGTCATGCAGCCGAGCGCACCGGAGACTACGGACTTTTCGCGTCTCCAGGCGCTAGGAGCCCGCGACATTGTCTGCAAGCACGCCTATCGGCAAGTCGTCGAGATTGTGAGTGAGTGTCTGGTTTGTGACAAGAAGGTCCTTGCGGTTGCTTGAAACGATGGAGCCGTATTGGAGGTTTGCCATGGATGCCAACTACATACTCGCGTGCGGAATTGTATGGCGGAAGACGGCTGATCCGGAAGCAGGTTGGGAGTTGGTAGAAGCCTTGCAATTCTCCGATCCCAGCCTGCGTATGCTCGCGCAGAGCCTTCCTGGTTGAGACCGGAAAAGACTCAATGGATTTGCTGGAGGGGGCTGTCGCTAGGGGAGTCCTCAGCCCTGAGGTGGCAGGTCCGTGCATGGCCGAAATTCTGCGGAGCGGACAAGCCAGACAAATCAGCATACAGGCAATCCCGCAGCATCTGGGCGATGTTTTGCTCTGTTGAGGAGGTCCTGGACAATCTGGAGGCTTCACATAGTGGATCGGGCATTTGATGCGGCACGATTGCAGAAACGAACAAAGGGAGTTAGGGCTGTTCGCGCTAAATCGCAACTGTGCAACGGCAGCCCTCTCCCGCTCGAAATGGATCTGAGAACGTAGCGTTGGAACCTGAATCAGAATGAGTTTGGAGGATGCAATGAAAACCACAGTGATCCTGGCAGTCTTGTTCTTGAGTGTGGCAGCCTACGCAGACAACCGCACTTCGCAAGAATCAACGAAAGATAGCGCGCAACCAACTCGCAGCACAGATTTGAGCCAAAAGGGAGTTGACCGCATTGTCAAAGAAGCGCATCACGAACTGGTGATGCTTCCGTTCTATGGCGTGTTCGACAATCTGCTGTACAAAGTTTCGCCGGATGGCACGTTGACCCTGCTCGGCGAAGTAAGCCGTCCGACGCTGAAGTCAGACGCAGAAAGGGCAGTGAGAGAGATTGAAGGTGTTGAGCGCGTGGATAACCAAATCAAAGTGTTGCCCGTATCGCCCAACGATGATCGTATTCGGCGAGCGACGTATCGCAAGATCTATGGGCACGACGTGCTCTCGCAGTATCAGTTACGTGCGGTGCCGCCGATTCACATCGTTGTCGACAACGGCCACGTGACGCTGGAAGGCGTCGTGGCTCGCCAAATGGAGAAACAAGTCGCCGGAATGCAAGCGAATAGCGTGTCCGGTGTGTTCTCGGTCGTGAACAATCTGCGAGTGGAAAACGACTAGAGGCGTTGGTTCCCGAGGAAGTTGGTTCCGCGAGAGCAGCCTGGCGAAAGGAGGAGGTGTGACATGAAGGCACTGGAGGCAAAGCAGCACATTGCATTCAAGAACATTCTGTTTGCCACCGATCTGGATATTTCAGCACGTCGAGCCTTGCCCTTTGCGGTGGCACTGGCAGACCACTGCGGAGCGAAGCTCTATGCCGCCCATGTCATACCCCCGGAGGCCTATGCCCTTGCTCATCCTGAGGCCATAGAGCGGGTATTGAATGAAGCCCAAGACTATGCGAGGTACGCGCTAAATCAGATCATCGATCCCTTGAGACGTCAGGGGCAACCTTGCGAGACGCTATTGGGCCATGGCGACGTTGCCGACGTGCTCACGGAATTCGTGCACAATCATGCCGCTGACTTGGTTGTGGTGGGTACGAGTAGTCGGGCCGGATTAGGCAAAGTGCTTCTGGGTTCGATAGCCGAGGAGATAATTCGTGAGGCGCCCTGTCCGGTGCTGACGGTTGGACCGCACGTTGTGGCGGACCCCTCAGCCGGAATTCAGAGCATTGTTTGCGCCACTGATTTCTCACCCGGGTCACTGCGAGCGGAAGAAATCGCTGTTTTGCTGGCGCATGAATATCAAGCACACCTGACGCTGGTACACGTCGTCGAAGGAGTCCTCAGAGATTCACCGCATCTCGCAATACAGCTAACCGAGAAGCGCTTACGCGAAATGATCCCACTCGAGCCCGAGCTCTTGCACGAACCGCAAGTGATGGTGGAAATCGGACCAGTGGCAAAACGGATCCTGGCTGTTGAGGCCGAATTGTTGGCCGACATCATTGTCATGGGTGTGCGGGGAGCGGGAGCTTTTGCGCAAACGGCAAGTCATTTTGGATCGATCGCACATACAGTTGTATCTCTCTCCACGTGTCCGGTGCTAACCGTCGGCCACGTGCAGAATACTGAGAACGAATAGCTGAAGGGGGTCCTTATGGAGCCGGCAATGATCATGGTATTGGTCCTGTGCGCTGGCGTTCTAGCTCTTCTCGTATGGTTCGAAGTGAACTCTCGCCGAAACGAAGCCAGCAAGACGGCGCAGTCCGCGGGTTTGGAAACGTTGCCGAAGGAAAGCCAGACCACGGTTGACACTTCGTGCCTTCCCAGTGGTAGACGTTGGTCGAGGTACGGCAAGCCTAAAGCTGGTGCCTACATGACCGAAGCCGAGGCGAAAGCCAAAGGCGCACATGCTGACCACGGCAAGGCATGTAATTGATCTTCTGCCGGCCTTATTGCAGAACACCTGCGACCGTGGGCTCGTAACGTAAGACCACTGACTCTAAGAGAAGCGTAAGGAATAGAGGCTCACGAACGAAAGCCAATGCCAAGGTTGGCTACAAGAAGCTCAGAAGGGATGAGGCGAAACGATGATGACCAAACAGCTCGTGACTAGAATTCTCGTCGCACTTTTCGCGCTAAGCCTGATCAGCGGAATGGCGGTGGGGCAAACGGCCAAGACACCGTCCAAGACTTCAACCGCCACGGCTGCCAATGCCGCCGTGCTCGACATCAATTCGGCGAGTAAGGACCAACTCGACGCGCTGCCGGGCATCGGAGTGGCCTACTCGCAAAAAATCATCGATGGGCGTCCCTACGCGAAGAAGACCGACTTGGTGAGGAAGAAGGTTCTTCCCCAAGCCACCTACAACAAGATCAAGAACAAGATCATCGCGAAACAGAACTAAAATTACTCACCGCCGTATTGGAGGCAGATATGGGTTTGCTCGACAATCTAGAAAACCAGGCACTAGGTAGCGTGTTAGGTGGCGGTTCCAATTCGTTGGCATCGGGACTTTTGCAGATGATTCAAAATCAGCCCGGTGGTTTGCAGGGACTGGTGCAGTCGTTCCACGATAAAGGGATGGGCGGACTGGTATCCTCGTGGATCAGTTCGGGACCGAATCCGCCGATTTCTGGTGATCAGGTTCATCAGGTCCTCGGCAGCGATCAGGTGAAGGCGCTCGCGGCCAAGGCTGGAATTTCTCCAGACATGGCCAGTTCGGCGATCGCCCAGTTGCTGCCTGGGATCGTGGACAAGCTGACACCGAATGGGCAGGTTCCCGCTCACAACAGCGTGATGGACATGGTCGGCGGCCTGTTGCAGAACCTAGGGAAAGGCTAGTAAGTCACGGACAGCTTGCTCCAGAGTTCAACGGGCGGGAACGGTTTCCTCAGGACGTGCCTGCAGCATGCGACGCTGTTAAAGGCACTGGGCGCTACACCACTAACGATTGCGATGTCGAAAACGTCAAATCGGGCGGCGTAATTTCGGCCCGCGTATACCTGCGTACGCAGAAAGAGTGCGCAGACTGCGGCGGGACATTGAGGGCGGCGATGCGACGTGTAGGGTTGGGCCGATGTCCGTATTGCGCTAGCGAGGAAGTCTACCAGTCTGGCGCGCACAGTATCTGGGACCGACTCGCGCTCGTTTTTCTCCTTCGTTCGGCAAGATGTCATGGATGCATGCGTCGTCATTTCACACCGATCTTTATTCGGATAGAGCAATACACAGCAAAAAAGAAAGCTACCCAGAACGCTATCCGTGGACAAGCCAATGACGAAAATCGCAGATCGGCATGAAATCTGAGGAGACGTAAGAGGCCGGATATTGGCTGGTGATGCGGTTCGTGCCGAGAAAAACGGATATAACGGAGGATCTATATGGCAGCAAAGTTTGAGCTGAAGAGGGCAAACAACGGGCAATTCATGTTTAATCTCAAGTCGGCAAATGGTGAAGTGATTCTTACAAGCGAGTTGTACGCGGAAAGGGGCAGCGCGGAACACGGGATCGGATCGGTCAAGACGAACGCCCCCGAAGATGGTCGTTACGAGCGGAAGAACTCAAAAGGCGGAGCGCCCTATTTTGTTCTCAAGGCCGCTAACGGAGAAATCATTGGGAAGAGTGAGATGTATTCTTCCTTGGCGGCTATGGAGGGTGGCATCGCCTCGGTGAAGAAGAATGCACCTGTGGCGCGAGTCGACGACACGACGGGACAGTAGTGCGTCGCGATCTCAGTCGACACGGATTGTGTCGAAGTCTGTTTCCCAGAATTGGTGTGTCTCAAATACTCAAACCAAATTTCAGGAGCGTTTCATGAAAACCAAGTTTGTATTCGCAGCCATCCTGGCGGGAATGATGTTCTTCACCGCTTGCGAAAATGCTCAGAAGACCGGCGCTGACGCCGCAATCAAGAGTGCCCAAACGGCGTACGCGGCCGTGGCCGACCAAGCTAACCAGTACGTGCCCGACCAGGCCAAGGACGTTCAGACGGCTATCCAGTCCGCCAAGGACGCTTTCGATAAAGGCGATTACGCGGGCGCTCTTGAAGCCTCCAAGGCTCTTCCCGACAAGGTAAAGGACCTTGCTGCAGCGGCTGCCGCCAAGAAAGACGAATTGACGGCTAAGTGGACCGAAATGAGCAGCTCGATGCCCGGGTTAGTAACAGCCGTTCAGACGAAAGTCGCCGCGCTCGCCAAGAGCCACAGACTTCCGCCGGGCGCCGCCGACAGTCTCACATCCGTGAAGCAGACCTGGACCGATGCCTCAACCGCATTTCAGTCCGGACAGCTTTCCGACGCGATGGCGAAAGCTTCCGCGGCCAAAGCAAAACTCACCGAACTGCAAACGATGCTCGGAATGAAACCCGCAGCATAGTTTTGTGGTGGCGCGGACACTCTGGTCCGCGGACGCACAAGGCTATCCGAGCCGGGGCAGGACTCACCGGGCACCTTGGGTCCCCATGGGCGAAATGCTTATGAACTTTAGCGTACATTCCAATTTCTAAGGAGAACAAACTATGTCAATCCTGGCGTGGATTGTGCTGGGTCTGATCGCTGGTTTCATCGGCAGCAAGATCGTCAACAAGTCGGGAGAGGGTTTCTTCCTCGACATCATCCTGGGTATCGTCGGTGCAGTCGTCGGAGGATGGCTTTTCAGTTTCTTCGGAGCCCACGGCGTAACCGGCGTCAACATCTACAGCCTCTGCGTGGCCGTCATCGGCGCAATCGTGGTCCTGTTTGCCTATCACGCCATCAAGAGGGCCGTCTAAAAGCAATGGTGTCGTTGTTCCAGGTCGAAAAGGAATCTCGGGATGATTCGGGGCGATTCAGAGAGAACGGGCAGGGGAAATCGCCGGGCCTGAAAGCTGCCAAGGCGAACTGGATGAAAGCCGGACCGTTAGCAGATGAGCAAATCTCCGACGCCAGCGCGTCCTTTGGAATTCCGACTGGAAGGCGATCAAGGGAATCCGGACAAAGAAAAGTGAGGAGGCGGTATGAGCTTATCCAAACGAGCCGTTGCAGAATTTTTCGGAACCTTCTGGCTGGTATTCGGGGGATGCGGGGCCGCAGTGCTGGCGGCGGCATTTCCTCAACTGGGCATCGGATTCGCGGGTGTAGCTCTGGCGTTCGGATTGACGGTCCTGACGATGGCCTTCGCCATTGGACACATTTCGGGATGTCATCTGAATCCTGCGGTTTCAGCAGGACTGGTGGTAGGGAAGCGATTTCCAGCGTCGGAATTCTTGCCCTACGTGGTGGCGCAGGTGCTCGGCGGAATGGCTGGTGCGGGCACGCTCTACGTGATTGCCAGCGGCAAGTCGGGCTTTGATGTGAGCGGCGGGTTTGCTTCGAATGGGTACGGGGCGCACTCTCCGGGCGGTTATCCTCTGTTGTCGTGCCTGGTGGCGGAAGTGGTGCTGACATTCTTCTTTCTGATGATCATTATGGGCTCGACGGACAAGCGGGCTCCGGCGGGGTTTGCGCCGATCGCGATCGGACTCGGACTAACGCTGATTCACCTCATTGGGATTCCGGTGACGAATCTGTCGGTGAACCCGGCGCGGAGTACGGGACCTGCGGTTTTTGTGGGTGGATGGGCGCTTTCGCAATTGTGGCTGTTCTGGCTGGCTCCGATTGTGGGTGGAGTCCTGGCGGGCGGATTCTATCGCGCGGTGTTCGGGGAGGGGGCGGTAACAGCTCTTGTTAGTGCCAAATTGTGATGCTGGTCATTTCAGGTGACATGTTGCATTGGCTATGGGTTGTGCTGATAGGTCTTGTGGCTGGAGCTTTGGCCAAGCTCATTGTGCCCGGGAAGGATCCTGGAGGGTGGATTGTTACGGCCCTGCTTGGCATCGCAGGATCGGTCGCTGCCACGTGGATTGGCCGTGCGGTTGGGTGGTATGGGGAAGGACAATCGGCGGGCTTCATTATGTCACTCATCGGAGCAATTATTCTTCTGGCCATATACCACCTCATAAGGCGGCGAACTGCGGCAGGTTGAATCTGTGGACCTCGGGCGCACAGACTTTGGGGCCTTGGGGGAGTTTCTATGCTTCGTTGGGCAGTAGTCGCTTGAGTGTCATTGTCCAGGACCAGTAGTTCGGTCACGGGGGAACCCATGAAGGCTGCATTTCTTACCGCCGTTCTATTTCTTTCCTGCCTGGCGCAGGCGCAGTTGAGCGACATCCTTAAGAAGGCCGATGAAACTCTGAACCAGCGCAACACCGCAGGTCTCAGTAACGACAAGATTATCGCGGGGCTCAAAGAAGCGTTGCAGGTCAGTAGCGGCAAGGCGGTTGCGCTCACCGGGAAACCGGATGGCTTTCTGAAGAACGAGGCTATCAAGATCCTGTTGCCACCCAAGCTGCAGACCGTTGGGAAGGGCATGCGGATGCTGGGCATGGGGGCGCAGGTGGACGAGTTGGAAGTCGGCATGAACCGCGCTGCCGAGCAGGCGACGCCGCAAGCGAAGCGATTTTCATCGCGGCCGTGAAGAAGATGAGTTTCGACGACGCGCGCAAGATTCTGACGGGCAGCGATACGGCGGCCACGGAATACTTCAAGCGGACCAGTTCGGCCGACCTGACCACGGCATTCTCGCCGATCGTGCAACGCTCCATGGAGCGGGTCGGCGTGGTGCAACAGTACAACAATGTGCTGGCCAGCGCTCCGGGGGGCAGTGCCCTGGCGGGACAGTTCGATCTGAACAAATACGTGCGTCGGCAAGACGCTCGACGGCCTGTTCCTGATGCTGGGAGAACAAGAGAAGAAGATTCGCAAGGATCCCGCGGCGCAGACTACTTCGTTGCTGAAGGAAGTGTTTGGCAGGAAATAACTTTCGCTTTCCAGTCCCCGGCGCTAGGTTATGGATCGGCTTGCAGGCCATGAGATAGCCGCCCCACATACCTGTAGTCGATCTTGAAAAAAGGGGTGACGTGCCCTTTTGGAGAATGCCCCCGTGAGCTAACTGAGAGATTGGGTCCCTCAAATCAGGGTCACGATCCCACCCGGTAGGGTGCTCTCGCGTGTGACGAAAAGCTATATGGGAAGCTGTGAAGTCTTCGGAGAAATGAAGATGAAGCGTAATACACTTTTGTCTGTTGTTTTCATCGTATTCTGTTCGCTGTTGCTGCTGGCTGGTGAAGCAGTTGCTCAGGCCGAACGCACCAGCAACAGCTACAAACCAGCAGCTGCACAGACCGCAAAAGCTGATGCCAACGAAGAACTGGTTGACCTCAACTCCGCCACAAAGGAACAGCTTTCAGTTCTGCCGGGCATCGGCGATGCCTACTCGCAAAAGATCATTGACCATCGACCGTACAAGGCAAGGACAGATCTCGTTAGGAAGAAGGTATTACCTCAGGCCACGTACAGGAAAATCGCGGCGCTGGTGATCGCTAGACAGAAGGCAGTTACATCTGCACCGCCGAATGCGGGCTCTGCAACGGCACAACCTGCTCCATCATCGACCGCTCA
>CAWEZS010000004.1:0-130009 GCA_963813645.1 Terriglobia bacterium | reverse complement strand
CAGGTGTTTTGAAGCTTTCCGGCGAGGACCCCTCGACTTCATCGCCGCCCGAAGCCGCTTCTCGCTCTGAGCATTCCAATATCCGCAGTCCAGTTCGAAGAACACGGATGTGTACGGAATTCGCATGTTAGTTTTGATTACTAGCACTCGAAACAATTCGCCAGCGCGATCGAGCTTCGCGATGATCTCTTCGTGGGGAAGGACGCGTATCTCGGATCCGGTCAGCAGGCTTCCTACCTTTTCCCGGTAGGAACTGATGCCCGGGGCGTCTTCCTCACGAACGAAGGCCAATTCCTCGTCGGTATAAATGTTAGGTTTGATATGCTGGCATCCGCCGAGAATACCGGAAGTGCGTTCCAATACCGTGGTTTGTTCCTCATCGGCCACAATGGTTTCGATGGCTGGCCTGGACTGCGCCGGATACGCCGAGTCGGCGATGACGAACCAGTTGCGATGACCGTAGAGTTGCAGGCGATCCTTCAGAATCTCTTCCCAGTTTGCTTTCATTTCGGGATCAATTCCTCATCTGAGCAGACGGCAACTTTGCCACACTTACCGGAAGCCATCAGGGCATAGGCGTCTGCGGCATCCTCAAGGCCAAATCGGTGCGTGATGATGTCGGCGGGATGCAGATTCCAGCGTACGAGGCGCTCGACCAATTCCTCCATAAGCCAGGTGGATGTTACCCACGACCCGTAGATGGTCTTCTGATCGTGAATGATATCGGGGGACGGATTGAACTCGACGGTTCCCCCTTCACCCACGAAAGCGATTTTTCCCCATTTCCGAGTGGCTCGTATCGCTGTGGCACGCGCAGCCGAGTTGGCCGAGCAATCGAACGCGCGTTCCACGCCGGAACCCCGAGTCAGTTGCCTGATCTGAGTGACGTTATCTGGGCCAGCGGATCGAACGACGTCACATAGTCTTAGAGACTCTGCCAACTCCAGGCGCTCCTGGACAATGTCAATTCCAATAATCATCTGAGCGCCGAGTTTGCGGCACAAGGCAGCCGCTGCCAGCCCTACTGGGCCGAGTCCAGCGATGAGCACGGAATGGTTGCCATTCACTCCAACCTTTTCAATGGCTTCGTACACGGTTCCGAAGCCGCACGCAACCTGGGCGCCGTCTGCGTAAGAAAGCTCGTCTGGAAGGGCGATGAGGTCCTTCTCTTCCGCAATCATGTAGTCGGCCATTCCGCCATCGCGCTGCCAACCGTAGGCCCGCCGGTATTTCTCGTTGGTGCAGGAGATCATGTATCCACGCCGGCAATCGTTGCAAACTCCGCAGCCGGAGATGTGATAAACAATCACCCGGTCGCCCACAGCAAAGCGCCGACAGCCTGGGCCAACCTCCACGATCTGACCGCTGGGCTCGTGGCCGGCAATCACTCCTTGATAACCCTCAGGTCCTTTCCCGAGGTGCTCGTGGTAGATGCAACGGATATCGGAACCACAGATAGTTGAGGCCTTCACCCTGAGCAGAACCTCGCCGTGACCGGGGCGAGGCGTCGGCAGCGTGCGGAGATCGACTCTACGGTTGCCGGGAAGAAACGCGGCTCGCATGCTTTGTTCCATGGTCTTCCCACTCGAGGTCTTCCAACCTGAGCTCAAGGCGGGGTTATCTCCCCATTCAAGTCCCAGAGGTCCTCCCAGGATTGTCCATCCTTCCAGAGAAACACCTGACCCTTGATCAGCCGGCAATTGCGGTCGATTGTACTGATCTCTTGCATTTCCCCTTCGGTTAATGGCTCGCTCAAAACGCCTTCGAGATTGGCGAGATAATGGCTTCGGTTGGTCGAAAATGGAATGGGTACCTGTCCGCGCTGGACCGCCCATTTTATGCAGACGACAGCCGGATGCACTCTCAAGCGATTGGCAATCTTGACAATCACCGGGTCCTGAGTCGGCGCAGTATCCTCGGCTGTACGATCTCGCTCGGGCCGTCCTGGCGACCCGACGGGGCAATATCCGACCGGCACCATGCCGTTGGATCGAACATAATCAAATAGCTGGGGTTGCTGAAAATGCGGGTGCAGTTCCATCTCATTGACAGCGGGTTGAATGCGAGCGTCGCGCAGGAGAAGCTTGAGTTTGGGGACCGTCATGTTCGAAGTCCCTATGTGACGAACCAGGCCCAGGTCGACTAATTCCTCCATCTTTCGCCAGGTCTTCATGAATTCAGCGTGGATATAAGGTTTCGCGTCCTTGCTGCGCGACGATACGTCGCATCCGGGTGGATGGAAATTCGGGAACGGCCAATGCACCAGATAGAGATCCAGGTAACTGAGTCTGAGATCCGTAAGCGACTTCCGACAGGAAGCGATTACGTCATTTTCGCCATGTTTGTCATTCCACAACTTCGAAGTGATCCACAGTTCCCCGCGTTCAAGATGCCTTCTCATCACCTGCTCGAGTGCATATCCAATCTCGTGTTCGTTGGCGTAGACCGATGCACAATCGAAGTGCCGATACCCAACCGTCGCCGCATCTTCCACCGCCGCCGCAACTTGACCTGCCGTGACATGGTCCGAGCCGAAGGTTCCCAAACCGATTCCTGGCATCCGGGCACCGGTATACAGAGTCCGCTGGGGCACGAGAGCTGGATCGACATACCCGTTAATCAATGGTCCTGACGCGCCTTGAACTTTCATCCTGAACTCCTCATGATTCCGTGATCGGAATCTAGAGTCTTCCGAGCTGTGTCAGCAGTTCCCCCGAGGCACGAAACACGGGGATCGGTACTCAAACAAAGGACGATAATCGGTAAAGTTACCGATGTCAACAGGGAGATAGCGCTCGGCCAAAGGAATTGCTTGGAGAATAGAGAAGCTCGCAGTTTAGGGAAAATCCGTTGCACTCTTTCGCTAAAGTCATCGTCAATAGGGATCGCTGCTCGGGGGTTCGATATACTAAATAACGATCATGAGCACGCGAATGAAGGACATTGCCAGAGACCTTGGGGTATCGGTGATCACCATCTCCAAGGTGCTCCGCAATCATCCTGATGTAGGAGACGAGACTCGCGAGCGAGTTCTAGCCCGCGTTAAAGAGCTTGATTATCGGCCCAACCTGGCAGCACGCAGCCTGGTTACGGGACGCACGTATCTGGTCGGGCTGGTTGTTCCGGACCTGCTTCATCCCTTCTTTGCAGAAATCGCCAAGTCTCTTTCCGATGTCCTACGAGAGAGCGGCTACTATCTGATTATCTCCTCCTCCGAGGAAGACCCTAATCTTGAGGAGCAGGAGATCAATCATCTGCTGGCACGTAGGCTGGATACGTTGATCATCGCCTCGTGCCGTTCGACTGTCGATCTCTTCTTCCGAATTGAAAAGCAACAAACGCCTTACGTCCTGATCGATCGAAGTCTGCCGGGACTTTCGGCAAACTTCGTAGGAGTGGATGACGAAGCGGTCGGCATGCTTGCTACAGGGCACTTGATCGACGTCGGCTGCAAAAACATCGCGCACATTCGTGGGCCGGAAACCAGTACCGGTATTCGTCGCATGGACGGATACAAACGCGCCTTGGTACGAGCAGGTCTTAAAGTCACTGATAACTACATCATCGCCGAACGGAAGGGGGATGTGGGAACGAAACAGCGCGGTGCCGAGGCCATGGGCCAGCTCTTGAGTTTGAAGCAGAGACCTGACGGGGTGTTCTGCTTCAATGATCCGCTGGCGATGGGCGCTATGAATTACGCGCTTGATCATGGAATACGCATCCCAGAAGACATTGCGGTCATTGGCTGCGGGAATCTTCACTATGACGATTCTCTCCGCGTTCCACTTTCCAGCGTCGACCAGCATAGCCGAAAAATCGGAGAGGAAGCCGCGCGTCTTGCACTCAGAATTCTGAACTCGAAAGTACCCCTCAAGTCCGAAACGGTCGTGCTGCAGCCAGAATTAATAGTGCGCAGCTCGACTCAACGCCACGCAGCGAAACCGGCGTCTTCAAAAGCAAAGCGACGAGCCTAGCATAAGCACACAGCGCCTGGAGATTGAAAGCTTCCTTCGCTCTGTGGCGGACGACTTGCCTCGACTCTAAAAGCTGCTTAACCAAACCATCGCGCGCCTGGTGTGCGCGGTGGCTGCGGTGCGCAAAAATTTGTTGCTGGGCCATCTAGCATTTCGGGGCTAATTTCGATACAGTCAGCGTGATTTGGTTTTACCGGCCGTTAACGGTTTGCCGATCGTTGACTTTGCCGATCGTTGACCAAAGACGCCGACTCCCGACAATCACGGTATTGGGCGCGCTGTCATGATGTGTGCCGGACATTTTCTTCCGCCTTTCGGCTGGTGAGTGAAATCGCCGACTATCTGCATGGATCGTAGAACCTTCCTGACGTCCAGTGGGGCCGCGGCATTCGGCACTCTCGTGCCGCGCATCTCGCGTTTTTTTCCCGCTCCAAATACTTCCGAGCCGTTTGCGTGGGAAGCGAATGATCTCATCTTCTCGTTCGAAGTAACGGCTGGAAAATTGCGCTCAAAGCGTGTTGCCCCGGCAGGTATTGCGACGTCGGGACCTGACAATTCCTCCGGTGTCGAAATCGCACTGCAATGCAGCGGAGAAAATTCTCCCGATCAAGGCATGAAATCCGGCATGGGGCAGCCAGGCTTCCGGTTGCTTTTTGCCGGAAGGCGGGAGGAGGCCACGCACCGCGGCAAGCGCCTAGTCTGCATGCATACGGACCCGGTCTTGAAGTTAAGCGTGGAATCCGTCTATGAGGCCTTTGACGGCGTTCCAGTAGTCCGGCGCTATTCGCGGATCACCAATGGCGGGGGTTCCCCTGTCGGTCTCGAGTTCTTGAGTTCAGCCATGCTTCATGGGCTGGCGGCTCCGCAGGAATACGACCGCGAACTTCGCATCCATCTTTCCCAGAATAGCTGGATGGCTGAGGGACAGTGGCATACCTTCCGGCCTTCAGAAATGGGCTTTGTCGAAAACGAGCGGACAAGTTGGTCGCAAGCGCAGGCAGGAAGCGTCGGCAGTTGGTCCACGGAGCGCTATCTGCCCATGGCCATGGCAGAAAACACAAGGCTAGGGCTGACCTGGTTCTGGCAGATTGAACATAACGGATCATGGTATTGGGAAATCTCCAATGTCTCGGCTCGCGATAACTACGCCGACGACGTCTACGCATATCTCGGGGGTCCCGACGATCTTCACGCTGCGGCGTGGAAGAGTTTGAAACCTGGCGAAACCTACCAGACTGTTCCTGTGGCGGTAGGATGTGTGCGCGGCGGATTCAGCGAAGCAGTCGAGTCATTGACACACTACCGTCGCCTCGCGTGCCTGACGCCCCACAAGGATAATGCGCGATGCCCGGTGATTTTCAACGATTACATGAATTGCCTTTGGGGCGACCCGACCGAAGCGAAAGAGTTGCCGTTGGTCGCTGCCGCTGCAAAAGCGGGTTGCGAATACTTCGTAATCGATGCCGGATGGTACGCGGACCTGCACGAGGACTGGAGTCCGACCATCGGGGCATGGCAGCCTTCGTCGACACGATTTCCCCACGGCCTGAAGTTTCTTCTGGATCAGATCAGGCAAGCTGGAATGGTTCCGGGACTGTGGCTTGAGCCCGAGGTTGCCGGAGCCAAGTCGCTGCTCGCGCAAAAGCCGGACCACTGGTTCTTCATGCGTCACGGCAAACGAGTGTTGAAGAATTCGCGGTTTCTGCTCGATTTCCGCAATCCGGAGGTACGAGCTTACCTGGATCAGGTGATCGCAAGACTGGTCAATGATTATGGCGTCGGCTACATCAAGATGGACTACAACGTCGACTCGCTGCAAGGGACTGAGACCGGTGCCGACAGCTTCGGCCAGGGCTTGCTCGAGCATAACCGAGCCCACCTGGCCTGGTTGGAGGAAATCCTCAAGCGTTATCCTGACCTGGTGATTGAAAACTGCGGCAGCGGAGGTGGGCGTATGGACTACGCCATGCTCAGCCGTCTCCAGCTACAGTCCATGACCGACCAGGAAGATTATCTGAAGCTTCCGATGATCCTGGTCGGTGCGTCAGCCGCCGTTTTGCCCGAACAACTCGCAATATGGTCTTACCCGCTGGCAAAGGCGGATGCCGATCAAGCCAGCTTCAACATGGTCACAAGCATGATGTGCCGCATTCACCAGAGCGGCCGTCTCGATTCACTTACCCCGGAAGCATCAGCTCAGGTAATCGAGGGCATTCGGGTTTACAAAGAGTTTCTCCGTAATGCACATTCCCACGGCTGTGCCCTTTTATCCGCTTGGCACCTCTGACGTTACCGATTTCAAGACGCCGGTCGCTTTGGGCATGCAATCGCCGCAGCAGTCCTTGGTCGCGGTCTGGAGGATCGACGGTCCCGCCATAACCAAAATTCCTTGGGCGACCCGGGAAGCCAAACTCCTTTATCCCAGTGATCTGGGCATCAAAATCAGCGCTAATGATGGAACTCTGCATGTTGAGTTCCCGAGAACACGCATGGCGTGCCTGGTATCCGGCTAGAATCATGTTGCATTCTTAGACATCGAATGACTGGAAATTCGATGTCCACGTTCGATGTCAATGCACTTTCGATGTCAGTGAAGGGGAGAACATATGCGGCAACTCGCAGTATTGATCTTCTTATTATCGAGTTTTTGCTGGGCGCAAGGGTCGGGAGATTTCCAACCCTCTTCCACGAACGTTTGGGGAGCAGAGTACCCTCGCGTTGACAGCAATGGGCGGGTCCAGATTCGCGTGAAAGCCCCCGATGCAACCAAGGTCAAGCTGAATTTCTGGAGCGGGCCCAAAGTGGACATGGAGAAGCAGACGGACGGATTTTGGACCGTCACTACCGCCCCCCTTGTTCCAGGCTTTCACTATTACATCTTGAACATTGACGGTGCAGATGTCAGTGACCCCAGCACGCAGGCGTACTTTGGTGGAGGCCGGCCGGTAAGCGCGGTGGAAGTTCCCGAGCCGGGCTCCACGTATTATTCTCCGCAGGATGTGCCCCACGGCCAGGTTCGTGAGGTTTGGTATAACTCGAAGGTGACGGGAACCTGGCGTCACGCGCTGGTCTATCTGCCTCCGAATTACGATACCCAAACCAAGGTTCGCTATCCGGTGCTGTATCTCCAGCATGGCGGAGGCGAGGATGAGACGGGATGGATTCGGCAGGCGCATGCCAACTTCATCCTCGACAATCTGATTGCCGCCGGAAGCTGCAAGCCGATGATCGTCGTCATGGCGTATGGCTACACCCGCCGCGCCGGCCAGACCGCTCCCGACCTCGCCGGCAAACCCTTTGGCTCTCCCGAAATGCTGAAGGCGATGAAGGACATGACCTCGGCGTTCGAAGACGATGTGACGCAAGCCCTGATCCCCTTCATTGATTCGACCTTCAGAACGCTTTCGGACCGCGATCACCGTGCCATGGCCGGCCTTTCCATGGGAGGCATGCAGACCTTCCAGGTCACACTGGATCATCTCGACCTTTTTTCCTACATCGGAGGATTCAGCGGAGCGGGCGGGATGCTGGTGCTGGGGGACCGGAAACTGGATCCTAAGAACGATTACAACGGTGTATTTGCCGATCCGGCCGCGTTCGCCAAGAAGGTGCATTTGCTCTGGATTGGCGTCGGAACCAATGAACCCGAGAGAATGCGCGCAGGACTTCAGAGACTGCATGCCTCACTCGACGAAGCGAAGATTCAGCATGTCTTTTACGAATCGCCTGGGACAGATCACGAGTGGCAGACCTGGCGCCGCGATCTAAAGGATTTCGCGCCGAGATTATTTCAATAGCGATTGCAAGCGCCGACAAACCCTAAATAAAAGGAGCTTCTCATGGAGAAAGTCAGCCGTCGTAAGTTTGTCGCAACTGCCGCCGTGGCCGGAGCCGCTGCTGTTCTTCGTCCACCTGCGTTCGCCTTTGAGAATCAAGGGCCCGGCGCCGGTGCCGCTGTCGTCGAAACCGGCTGGCCACGAAGTAATCGCGCCGCAAGCGAGTCCGTTTCCCATGAAGAATGTGAAACTCCAGCCTGGAGCCTTTAGCGCCGCGGCCGAGGCCAATCGGAAATATTTGAAGACTCTTCCTCCCGACCGCCTGCTTCACACGTTCCGTCTGACCGCCGGCCTGCCGTCTTCTGCCGAACCGCTCGGGGAGTGGGAAAAACCCGATTGCGAACTGCGGGGCCACTTCGCTGGCGGACACTACCTTTCAGCTTGTGCGCTCGCCTTCGCCAGTTCCGGAGACGAAGAGCTAAAGCACAACGGCGATCTGATGGTCGCTGAACTGGCCAAATGCCAGGCGCAGCACAGGAATGGCTATCTCAGTGCGTTCCCGCCGGAGTTGTTCGACCGCCTGCGCGATGGAGTGAAGGTTTGGGCTCCGTTCTACACCTATCACAAAATCATGGCCGGGCATCTTGACATGTACACCCTGGCCGGCAACGAGCAGTCGCTGGAGACAGCGGAGAAAATGGCGCGCTGGGTATGGAACTGGTCCGATCCGCTGAGCGACCACACAAATGCAGCGCGTGCTTCAGGAGGAATACGGCGGGATGGGCGAAGTGCTCGCCAACCTCTACGGCATCACGGGCAAGCAACAGTATCTTGGGCTGGCGCAACGCTTCGACAAGAAGGGGTTCTTCGATCCGCTCGCCGCGCACCGCGATGAACTCAAAGGGCTGCACGTGAACACGCACGTCCCGCAGGTGATTGCCGCTGCCCGCCTGTACGAACTCACGGGAGACAAGCGTTACTGGAACATTGCCAGCTATTTCTGGGACGAAGTGACCAGCGAGCGCTCCTATTGCACCGGCGGCACCAGCAATTTCGAGCATTGGACATCGGAGCCGGGCGTGCTCTCGACCGAACTCAGCCCGCTCACAGCAGAGGATTGCTGCGTCTATAACATGCTGAAGCTGACACGGCACGTGTTCGCGTGGTCGCCGCGAGCCAGCTACATGGACTATTACGAACGCGTGCTGTTCAACCATCGCATGGGAACGATCGATCCGGAGACAGGCACGACCGTGTATCATCTGCCGCACGGGAACGGATACTCCAAGATCTTTGCCAAGCCCTTCGACTCCTTCTGGTGCTGCAGCGGTACGGGCGCGGAGGAATTTGCCAAACTGCCCGACACGATCTACTTCCATGATGACAATTCCATATTCGTCAACCTTTACATCGCTTCGGATGTGAACTGGACAGACAAGGGCATACGCATTACACAGCAGACCTCCTTCCCCGAAGAGCAAGGGACCACTCTCACGATCTCGGCGGCAAAACCAGTTGAGGTTGATCTGAAACTGCGCGTTCCGTACTGGGCGAAGAACGGCAGCGTCAAAGTAAATGGACGTCCCCTTTCCGCCTTCGCGGACCCGAGCAGCTATCTCGTTCTGCGTGGACCCTGGAAGAACGGGGATCGCATCGAACTGAGCCTGCCCATGTACTTGCACACAGCCCCCATGCCCGATAAGGAAACTCTTCAGGCGGCGATGTACGGCCCCCTGGTATTGGCCGCACGCTTCGAAGAAGAACCGCGGGAGAGGTGGTACCGGCACTTTACCGCGGCGAAGGAGGAAAAACCTTCACCCACACTGCAATTCAAGGGCAAGCTCAACGACCCGGCGAGTTGGCTCGAACCGGCGGGCGGAAAGCTGGCATTCCGTGCGGTTTCGCAAAATCAAACCGTGGCGTTTGTGCCTTTGTCGAGCATTCTGCATGAACGGTTCTCCATGTACCACGAGATCGATGGGAGCAACTCCTGATGGGGATCACACGCCGGAAGAGGACACGCATGATCAATATGAAATTCTTCTGCCTGATGACGTTGGCGATAAGCGTTGTCTCTGGGACCCGGTGCAGGTCGTGGCACAAGTGCAGACCGATGTGCCTGCCGTCATTCCGGGTGCGAAGCCCGTGACCGTAGAACACATTAAAGTCCACGGGACCGCGCTCGAAGGCAACCTGGAAGGGGACGCCGTGGACCGCGACGTGCTCGTGTTTTTGCCACCCAGTTACGCGCAAGAAAAATCCCGGCGCTATGCCGTCGTATATGCCTTGCACGGTTATTCCATTGGCGCCGAGCAATGGAGCCACGAGATACACGTTCCGCAAACCATCGAAGGCGCTTTCGCTCAGGGCGCAAAAGAGATGATCGTCGTGCTGCCTGACTCGAAGACGCTGCACAATGGTTCCATGTATTCGAGTTCAGTCACGACGGGAGATTTCGAGCAGTTCATTGCGCACGATCTGGTCGCTTACATCGACGCGCACTACCGGACCATCCCAAATCGGCTGAGCCGCGGCCTGGTAGGCCACTCGATGGGAGGCTATGGCGCGACCCGCATCGGCATGAAGCATGCCGATGTGTTTGGCAGCCTGTACATCATGAGTCCGTGTTGCTTGTCGCCGCGTGGACCGGCGAATCCGGAAATCGAGAAGGCGCTGGAGGCGGTGAAAACGCCCGAAGATTCGGCCAAGCTGTCATTCTTTCCCCGCGCCCAACTTGCCACGGCAGCGGCATGGTCACCGGATCCGAAGAATCCTCCGCTCTATCTCGATCTGCCCACGAAGGACGGCCTGCCTCAACCGGATGTCCTCGCCAAATGGACTGCGAATGCGCCGCTGGCATTCATCGATCAGTACATCGGAAATCTGCGCAGCTATCGCGGAATCGCGATCGACGTCGGGGACCAGGACGGTTTGCGAGTTGATACCGGCAAACTGCACGATGCTCTTGATAAGTATGGGATCGCGAACGGGTTCGAAGTTTATGCCGGCACTCACACAAGTAAGGTGGCTGATCGCTTCCAGAATCATGTGATGCCGTTTTTCAGCCAGAATCTTTGCTTTCAGGCAAGTTGCCAGTAATTGTGGTCCTTTCCCACATGATTCACAAGAACGCTCTCATTTTTATCGCTGCGTTTGCATTTCTGCTTGCATCGCGACCAGGTGCCTCTGCCCAAACTACTCCTCGAGCTCCGGGGAAGTCGCTGCCATTAGTCAGTCCGATCTTCGGCGACAATATGGTGTTGCAGCGCGGCAAGGTGAATACCATCTGGGGCTGGTCGGAGCCGGGCGACAAAATCCGGGTTGAAATTGGGGGCAAAAATGCATCTGCGGTTGCGGGAGTAGATCGCCGCTGGCAGGTGAAGATTCGGCCCCCCGCTGCTGGTGGACCCTACACCCTCAACATCAAAGGTGCTCAGACGGTGGAACTCCACAACGTGCTGGTCGGGGATGTCTGGCTGTGTGGCGGCCAATCCAATATGCAGGTGGGGCTCGGCCGCGCACGCAATGGGGAAGAGGAAGTTAAGACCGCCAACTACCCGCAGATTCGCTTCTTCTCGGTTGCAGCTCACTCCGCGTACCATCACACGGATATTCCGGAAGGCACCTGGAAAGTTGTGTCGCCCGAAACAGCAGATCAAGTTTCGGCTGTCGCGTACTACTTTGCCCGCAAGATCCAACAGCAGATCCATGTTCCGGTCGGTCTGGTCGTGGATGCCCTGGGTGGAACGCCCGCGGAGGCCTGGACGAGCGCCGAGGCGCTCCGTCCGCTCAAGGACTTCGATGTTCCACTAGCAGAACTGCAGAGACTGGCCGCGGCCGGCGCGCCTGAATATGGAAACTACGTGATGCACTGGTATGACCAGTACGACGTCGGACTCAAGGGAAGCTGGGCGGCTCCGGATCTCGATGATTCGACCTGGAAGACCGTCGAAATTCCCGGCGGTTTCGCTGAATTGGGCGTGCCTGACATTCCAGCGGTGGTATGGTTCCGGAGAGAAATTGTGCTGCCTGATCCGCTGCCCGCGGGACGTGCGTCGATCCATCTGGGTTCGATTGAGCGCATGGATACCGTGTACATCAACGGGACGCAAGTCGGCGCCAGTGCCTGGGTCGAGAACCCGCGAGTCTATTTCATTCCCGACGGTGTGCTGAAGGCGGCTAGGAACGTTGTGGCAATTCGTGTTCTGAAAACAAAACCGCAAGGCGGATTTCTCGGCAAACCAGAAGAGTTGCATCTCGTGCTTGGAGACAAGACAAGCATTCCGCTGGCCGGAAAATGGGAAGGGCGACTGAGTGTCGATGCCCGTCCGCCACAAGCCTTACCCATCGGCTACGAGAATTGGCCAGTCATGCCTTCGGTGCTTTACGAGGGCATGCTGGCGCCCATTGCGCCGCTTTCGATTACGGGCGCCTTGTGGTACCAGGGCGAACAGAACTCAGACCGTGGATTTCAATATCGCAAAATTCTCCCAGTTATGATTGCGGACTGGCGAAAGCTCTTCGGGCAGGGCGACTTCCCGTTCTACATCGTCAGCTTGCCGGCGTTCCGTCATCGCAGCGAGACGCCGACCGACGACACCTGGGCAGAAACGCGGGAGTCACAGGCGCTCACCTCCGCCAGCGTTCGCAATTCGTGCCTGGCAGTGACCATCGACACCGGCGATCCCGATAACATCCATCCCAAGGACAAGCAGCCGGTAGGCGAGCGTCTCGCTCTCTGTGCGTTGGCCAAACATTACGGCAAGAAAGTGCCTTACTCCGGGCCAACTCTCGCCTCGGTCAAACGCCTGTCCGGCTCGATTCGACTGCGCTTCAAACACACAGATGACGGCTTGGTGGTGAAAGGCGGAACTTTAGCGGAGTTTGAAATCGCCGGAGAAGATCACAAGTGGTATTGGGCCGAAGCTCACGTCGAAGGCAACACAGTCGTTGTCTCATCACCTTCGGTGTCGAACCCGAAAGAGGTCCGCTATGCCTGGCAGTCGAATCCGGCGGCAACACTGTTCAACGGTGCAGGTTTACCAGCCGCTCCTTTCAGAACGGACACCTGGACGGGGATGACCGAGGCCCATCGGCCATACTGAAATACGAAGTCGCAGGAGCGTGATCAACGACATTCAAAGTTGCTGGCGTCTTCGGTGTCGCCCTGTCCCTTGTATTGAGCATGCCTGGGATAAGCGCAGAGTGGGCGGCTGCGGCCCGGAAACGCTTTGCCGGTCGCAGTCACGGATGTCGGCGCGGTTCCCTTCTCTACCCAGCTCACCATTGCACCTAACAAATCAAACTGGTCAAGCGACTGGCCGCCGGCGCAGTGGCTCATCCCGGGAACAAAATAGAACTGGCTCCACTTTGACACTGCTTCGAGACCGCCGTTCGCACCAGCCATATCCTTGTAGTAAGTGAAAGTGTCGAGCGGGGAGAACCACGGATCGCTGTCGCCATGGTAGAAGATCAGCTTTCCGCCATGAGCGGAGAACGTCGTGAGGTTAGTGGACATCGAGTCCACCAGCGGCTGGATGTCCGCCAGAGCTTCCCTATCAACATCAAACGTCAACTGAGTCGGCGCAGGTCCGAAGAGGCCGGGGCCGGGCGACAGCAATCCTCGGAACGGCGGGACGTCCGTGATGCCTGTGTCGTAGAGGAACCCAGGATAGACCGGGGTTCCGTTTGAGGTCTTCGGACCAGCCATGGCTTTTTTTATGGCAACGGCTTTGTCCGCGGCCAAACAGGAGTCGCTGTTCGCGCCCTTGCAGGCCAGCATCTCCGGATCGAAATCACAAGCAAGAGGATCGGAGATCATTCCATCAGCGACTCCGTCTTTCGCGTCGCACCGGTTCAAGAGCCCGTCCTTGATCAGCTTGCGGTCATTGTCTGTGATGGACTGCTCAATGATTGGTTTCCCATTCGCGTCCTTCGGCGCGACCTGGTTGAAGGCAATGGGTATCCACCTTCCGATGGCCAGATTCGAAAGCCCGGTACGCATGGCCGGATCACCGGAGATGATACCGTCGAAAACCGTGGGATAGCGCTGCGAGAGAATCATGCCTTCGCGCCCGCCGGTGGAGCATCCGGAGAAGTAGGAATGAGCCGCCGGCTTTGCGTAGTACTGCGCAATGAGTTGTTTGGCGAGCGCCGCCACTTGGGCATTAGCGAGGTATGCAAAGTCCAGATAGGCCTGCTCGTCTTTCATGAAGCCGAAATCAAAAGCGCCCCCATGACTTTTATGGCCCGTGTCTGTACTGACAACTGCGAAGCCGCGCATGAGTCCGGGCGTATCTGCGGCAGCGACCAGGCCCAGCGGCGGTAGTACAACGCCATTTCCGCCGCCTCCGCCTTGCATTAGAAAATCGCTGTTCCAGTGCTCCGGCATCGCCAGTGCAAAGTTGATTCCAAACTCTTCGCCGCCCACACCGATGCGGCGATTGATAACTCCTTCAACGCGGCAGTAGGCTGGAAGGGGAGCACTGTGGCCCGGTCCGTAAGGATTGGGTTCGGTGGTTCCAGCAGCAATCAGTGTAGCTTTGGTGATTTCGACGCCCGGCACTTTGAAGTTCACCAGTCCCTGTGCATGAGTCTGTCGGCTGCGCCGACGCCCACGTAGCCAGTCCGAATACGAAGCACACCAACTTTCGGGAGAATTGCGAAAACATATCACCTCCAAAACCTGGTGGTGGGTCAGTTTGAATCCTCCTCTTCTCCTGACGGGTTCATCCTGAGCTTGCGAAGGATCTAGCGCGCGGCGTATCTGTACCCTCACGGCAATTGTGACGGTGCGCGCGAGATCCTTCAGGACTGAAGTCCCTCAGGATGACGCCCCTGTATGTGGATTCGTCCAAACTGACCCACTACCCAAAACTCAAGCGCTCGACGTTCAGCGAATCGCTCCAGCTAAGATGCCTTGTAACTGGCCGGCGCTTACCAGAGGAGTTGCACCCCTCTGAGTCGCAACCCACGACGCAAAGCGGTTCGCAAGGTCGCTGAGGTCTTCAAGAGAATGCCCTCGCAAGTAATAATGAGCAAGGCAGGCCGTAAAGGCATCCCCGGCGCCAATCGCATCGGCGATCTTCACGTGAAAGCCGCTATGCTCAACTGTCTGAGATTGTGAGACCAGAATACTGCCCTGAGCCCCGCGCGTTACGGAAACCAGCAGCAGGCCATACTCGTTGAGCAATCGCTTGGCCAGTGTTTCTTCAGTCCCGGCGCCCAGGTTGAGCAACCGGGATACCTGATGCAATTCCTGGTCATTGAGTTTGACAATATGCGCGCGCCGAAGCGATTTCCTCAAGACATCCTGGTCGTAGAACGACTGCCGTAGATTGACGTCAAATATTCGCAGGCTTTTTGGCGGTGCGTTTTGCAGAAAAGATTCCACTGCAACTGCAGATGCGTGCGAACGCTGCGCCAGTGAACCGAAGCAGATCACGTCAGCCTTACTGGATAAGTCTTCCCACTCTGCCGTCCATTGCAGGAAATCCCACGCAGCCCGTTCTTTGATCGTAAAATTCGGCTGGCCCGCGGGATCGATTGATACCGCCGCAGTACCGGTCTCGTGCTCGTTGTCCTGCTGCAGGTACGACGTGTTCAATCCGAGGCTTTGCATCACCCGGCAGGCCTCGCGCCCTAATTCATCATTGCCGATCCGGCTGGCGACGATTCCTTCGTCCCCCAATACGTTCGTCATGTATGCGAAGTTAGCGGGCGCGCCACCCAGCACCTTACCGGAGGGCAATATGTCCCACAACACCTCGCCCAACCCGACCATGAGCGCTGGCTTCGTCATAACCTTGTATCAGTCGTCCTGTACATTGAGTAGGCCTAGCGCTTCATTGAAACAACCTCGGCGCAAAGTCAGCGAGGTATTTTCGCCAGACGGTCCACACGTGGGCCCCGGAACTCTCGACCCACACGTGTCGGATCCCTGCTTTTTCCAAAGTCGCATGAGACTCCTGCACCGGCGCGAGCAGAAAATCTTCACTACCGATTCCAATCCATAACAACCGCAGCTGCTGGTTGACCTTTGCCGAATTCGCCAAATGCCCGTCATAGTCTTTTGTGGTATCGGTGATGTCAATCGCCGGACTGAATGCTCCGATGTAGGCGAATTGATCCAGATGGTTGAGTCCGATGCGAAGGGCCTGGGCCCCACCCATGGAAAGGCCGGCAATCGCCCGATGTTCACGGTCCGCCAGGGTACGGAAATTTGCGTCAACAAAGGAAATCAGATCGCGGGAAACCACCCGGTCGAAGGTCTCGTAAGGTTCATTCATGAAGTAGCTCGCCACCTGCCCTACTGGAGGCGGCTTTGAACCCGTCCGGGGCGGCGCAGGCGGTTGAAAACTTGGCCCCGGCAGTCCATTCTCATTCACAATGATCATGGGCGTGGCTTTGCGAGCGGCGATCAGATTATCCAGAATGAAGTTCTCATGGCCCTGATCACTCCAACCGGCTTCGTCCTCGCCGTAACCGTGCTGAAGGTACAAGACCGGAAAACGCGAAGTGCTCAGGTCGTATCCCGGCGGGGTATAAATAAAGACGCGCCTTGTTTTACCAGTGGTTTTCGAGAAATACCATTCGGTGCGCAAAGTGCCGTGCGGCACATCTTTGATCGCAAAGAATTCTGACTCTGAACTCGGAACCTCCAGGCCGCTGACTTCCTTGCGCGCAGCGAAAAACACTCTGCTTCCCGGATCGTTGGCCACGAATCCGTCGACCGAAACTCCGTAATAATGGAAGCCCGGCAACAACGGCTTTGTCGTTACGCTCCAATAACCATCGTCGCCCTTGACCATGTCGTAGGTGGACTGGCCCAACTCCATCAGGAGTTGTACTTTAAGCGCTTGGTCTGCCTGGACACGGAAGGTTGCGCTCAAGTCACTGTTGATTCGAGGAAATTCCGCATCAGGAAGGTTCGTGGTAGGCCGTACGGATCCACTCTGCCCCAGGCAAACGCCCCAGAACAACAGGTTAACCAGCGCGATTTGCCTGAGCTTCACTCCGTTCTGCCCTTTCAGCCGGCGCCCATGCGAGGCTATTTCTTCGTACTCGAAGTCACCGCGCTCCTTAACATCGTGAGGTCCACTGCGTCCGCCATTGCCTTGTAACCCGTTGCACTGGGATGCAGATGGTCGCCGGAGTGATAGCCTTCGCGAAACTGCCCCGGATGGCTTGGATCGCGCACAGCAGCATCGAAATCAAAAACGCCGTCGAATGCACCGCTGGTGCGAATCCACTGATTCACGGCCTGGCGTGTAGCTTCTCCGTCCTCGCTGTAGTACTCAGCGCCTTCGTAAGGCGTCAATGTGGCGCCGAACACCCTGATCCCATGCTGATGCGCGCGGTCAATGATCTGCTGCAGGCCCACGATCAGCTCATGCGTGGTCACCAGTTCGGTGGCAAACGGAGGCTCTTTCACGGTGGCGCCATTGGGTAACCTCGGCTTCATGTGGGGCCAGCCGATGTCGTTAATTCCTTCGAGCACGATCATGCTGACCACCCCCGGCTGTGCCAGGACGTCGCGGTCCAAGCGTGCCAGCGCGCTTACGCCAGCGCCGTCGCGCAGAATACGATTCCCTCCGATGCCTTCATTTATAACGGCCAGAGGCGGGGCTCCTTTCTCGCCCGCCACGCGATTCGCCAGAAGGTCGGGCCAATCGGTGTAATCGCCCTGGTTCGCCCCCACTCCATCCGTGATGGAATCGCCGAAAGTCACGATTGCCCCGGCTTGGTCGGAACCCGATAATTCGACATCCGCCAGCCAGTACCATGACCCATTTGCTGTGGCGTTCGGCATCTCTGCTTTGCCACTGAAGTCGCCGGTCTCTGAAATGTAGCTTTTGTGTTGTCCCCAGAAATGAACGGTAGACGAAGGTGTCTTATCTGGCAGGAAAAGGCTCACCGCGATCTCGCTGGACTGCGAAACATGCAAGTCCACAGCGTCGCTCAAGGCTGGTGCTCCCGGTGGAATGCTGATGGACGAAGCTCCGCCGAAGGTCAGGGCGTGATCAGACTCCGGGACAATCTTCGAGTCTTGCGCAGCGATCGCGATGTGAGCTGCGCCAATTTTCAGAGCCGAGGTCCCGAACGCATTGGAAAGTCTGATGCGGACGCGTTCACCGCCGATCGTCGGGCGCACAATCATGCGAATAGTCTGGTTTTCGAACACGGGGGAGGGGGGAAGCCCTGGGAAGGGTAACGGAGCATGCATGGCAGCGCTCCACGCGCTTACCCAGTGCTCGTGGACGTTAGGGGGCGAAGCTGCGGCGGTTAGACTCGCAACGATGACAATGAAAATCAAAACAGCACGAGATCTCGTTTTCAGCATTCTCTTTTTCCCGCACAACTATCCGCTACTCTGCCAAACAGATCACTCCCGGCCCAAGTGGCGATCGAAGAACTTGACGATGACATTCAAAGCATCCCGGGACTCAGGAACATCCACGTTGTAGAAGAACCCGTGAAAGAGTCCCTCCCAAACATGCAAATCGGTTTCAACGCCTAGCTTGACCAACTGCTCGTGAGTATAGAGAGCGGAGCTCAGCTCAAAACCCCGCGTACCGGTAATGATCAACGTCGGAGGAAACTTCGCGAGAACCTCCGG
Organism: Terriglobia bacterium; assembly: GCA_963813645.1. Lineage (GTDB taxonomy): Bacteria > Acidobacteriota > Terriglobia > Terriglobales > Acidobacteriaceae > JAIQFF01. The sequence continues at coordinate 111,641 of CAWEZS010000004.1, read as the reverse complement.
CGAGTCAATGGGTGACACAAGTGGATCCTTCGGATCGGTGTCGCTGAAGTAACTCAACGGTGGTCGCGCTCCTGGAGCAATGGGCTGGGATAAGCGCGCTTCGCCGAGTGGAACAGCCGTGTACAGCGCATCGCCTCCGAAGATGCCGCCGGCCGACGCGCAAAAGATTCCGACCGCCCCGGGGACAGGCAACGAGTGCTTCTGAAACCATGCCAGGGACATCGCAGTCTGCATTCCACCCGCCGAGCAGCCGTATATGCCGATGTTTTGGGGTTTGTGCGTCTTCAGCAGTTCTTGATAAACCGCTGCGACGTCTTCGCTCGCTGCGGGAAATTTGTTATCCGGACCCTCCCGATAATCGACACTGACTACTTCAATCTGTGCCAACGCAGAAACGGGAATCGATTCGAGTTCCGCGCAACCGGGCCAGCAGCCCGAAAATCCACCTCCATGAAGATTGATCAGGACCCTGTCTTTATTCTTCGTCGAGACACCAGATTTGGGCGTGTAGACAAACGCGTGCACGCCCCCGACCTTCTGGTCCTTCTTCTCAACCGCAAAGAGTTGGTAGTCGCGCGCCAGGTATCCCTTCATGAAGCGGGGAACGCCAGCGTCCTGCTTCAGAATCTCGGGATCCTGCATATCCCTCAAATGCTGCGTAACGTAGGCCTTGGCTTCGGGGCTGAGGAAGGGCGACATCGGCACAGTCTGGGCAGGAACTTCGACAGTACCGTCACTTTGCACCATCACCTTGGGCGCCGCCGGCCGTTCCTGCGCAAAGCCTGGCGGGTGAATCAGCAGACCAGCCGAAGCTAGCCCCAGAATGAGGAAAAGACGCTGGTTCATCATGAGCACGGGCCTCTTCGTAGTATGCGTTAGGAATATGGCGCTGATTGGGGTGGCGGCACCCCCCATTTCTGGGCGGTGCCGACCAAGGGTTATCAGAAGCCAACTCGCAGGCCGAACTGAATTGCGCGAGGCGGGTTCACCTGCGAAGTCACAATTCCGAAGGTTGGAGTGCCGACCTGCTCGTTGGGCGTGCCGAATCGCACATGATTGAACGCATTAAAGAATTCCGCGGTGAATTGCAGATACACGCGCTCGGTGATGTCGTTGCGTTTTGCGATGGAGAAGTCCCAATTGTTCATATGATCCATGCGAACGGTATCGATGTTCCGGGGCGCGTCGCCGAATCTGACCTCGGTGGCAGTATCTACGGGCTGGAAGCAGGCCGTGTTGAACCAGCCGTTGGCTGCCCGGGATTCACGCGAGCCCGACGCCTTCAGGTTGCACCCCGATACAAGATCGGGCCGCATCCAGAGGCCTTGAGCTCCGAAGTAACCTTGACCACCGCCAAACTGGCTGAGAGCTGACCCGGGGAAAAATTGGTACGAACTAATGGGGACACCGCTCCGTATGGTGGTGATGCCGTTGACCCGCCACCCCCCGATGACCGCGTTCAGTACTCCGTGAGCATCACTCATGTAGTGCTTGTTGCGGCCGAAAGGCAAGTCAAGACCGTACCCGACGGAAAGGTTTTGAGGAATGTCGTAAGAACTCACTGAATACTCTCGCTCCAGATGGTTGTTGTCCTGAGTCGCTCCGCCGAAAATAAATCCCTCGTCCAGGAATGCGCTGGTGCTGTCGGTGTTAGACATCAGTCGCGACCAGGTATAAGCGACGCTCAGGATGCCTTTACCCCCGAACCGTTTCATGAACGATGCCTGTAGCGACCGGTAGTTTGAGGTGCCTCTGTGCGGATCCAGGAATAGAACTCGCTGGTATTGCGGGAAGGGCAGCAAAAGCTGTCCGGTGGCAACCGTTGGTCCTGAAAGAGGTCCCGGAGTCGTAATGAGTCCAAAGAACGGATTCGGAACCTGAGCCTGCAACGCAGCCGGTGTCATGGAAAAATACTGATCGGGCAACTGATTCTGGTTGAAATTCGAAACGGTAGCCCACCCCTGCAAAAGAAGGTGGGTTCCCCTCGATCCCGCGTAGGCCACCGTAAGGGAGGCATCCTTGCCGATCTGCCGTTCGACGGCCGCGTTCCACTGCTGCACATATGGCATTTTGTCGCCAGGCGTGCGCATGGCGAAGATACCCTGTCCGTAGAAGTCACCGGGGGTTGCATTTCGCCGTAGCGGCTGTGGGAAGACCGTTAGGAAACGGGTTTGCCACTGTGGCAGTGGGACCACCCGAAACCGGAGCTAGATTGACAGGGGAGAGGTTTGGTCCGTCCTGGCTGAGCGTGCTGGGCGGATAGGAAATGCCGTACGCCCCGCGCAACACAGTTTTATCGGTGAGGCGGTAGGCTAACCCAAGCCGCGGCGAAAACAACTTCCAGTGCAAATTGTCCTCTCTCTGGGAAGGCCACGCCGGAGTGTTAACTAAAGCGACGTTTCCTTTAAGTTGCTGCGTCTGTCCCGTGACCGGATTCAAGAACGATCCCAGCGGACTGGCCTGATTCGGCAGAAACACCGTGTCGTTGTTGTTCGCTTCCGAAAAGACACTGGGCTGATCCCAGCGGAGACCGGCTGTGACGGTGAGCTTTCTGGTGGCCTGGAAGGTATCGTCAACAAAGAAACCGTAGGAGTTGAAGTACGCTCTGGAGCCGCCAATCATACCGGGCGCCACCTGTGTGCCTTGTGCGCCGATGATTCCAAGCAGTGCCGACGCAACTGCGCTGCCGCCCGCGCCGGACGCATCCGCGGTAGCCGTTTGGTCGAAGTTCAGGGTGAGTACTCCGTTTTCTGGATCGGAAATCCATTGCACGTGGCGCACTACGCCCCCAAACTTAAGCTGGTGGCGACCCACAATCTTGGTGAGAGTTCCCGAGAGACCGTATACATTCTGATGCCAAAAGAGCTCCGAACCAATGCCGTTGCTTCCAGAGACCCCGAGGCTGTCGTTGAAATTCATTGCGGGATAGTTCGCGGGGGCTACAAGCTGGCTTGCAAGGCTTCCCCAGCCGGCGCCGAATTGAGACAGATCGACGCCCTGGCTGTTGGGAAATTCATGTTGAAAAACCCGGAGGTAAGAAAGGCGCAGATCGAGAATCGTCGAAGAGTTAAAGGCGTGAGTATCCCCGAGGATGGCGGAGTGAGTATAGAGCCCCGTGTGACCCTGGCCGGCGGTTAACGTCCCCCAGGCATCATAGGGATCGCTGTCTGCCTTCCAGTACGAATAGCGGGCAAACAAGTTGTTCTTTTCGGAAATACGGTGATCGACCCGCGCATTGTATTGCTCGTTGACACCACCCGTGGCCTCTTGAACGATGAAGTTGTTAGTCAGTAAGCCGGGCCGGTTTGGGGCGGGATACGACTTCGCAAAAAGTGCCAGCGCGGAGGGGTCAAGCCTATTCGGACAGATTTTGTTAAGCACTCCGTTGCATTGAAATTGAGTTCCTGTGGTTGGATCGGTGATCACAGGCAGGCCCGGTGCCGTAAAGTCACCTCCTAATTCGGCTGTAGTAGGAACTGTCGTTGGTGACCAGGGTGCCGGTTTTCAGCTTTTCATATTCGTAACCGAAGAAAAAGAACGTCTTGTCCTTCCGTATCGGTCCACCGATTGTCCCGCCAAACTGGTTTTGGATCAGAGGCACCCGAGCCAGTCCGGCCTGGTTCGAGAAGTAGTCATTCGCATTCAGCACCTTATTGCGCAGATACTCGTAAGCCGTACCGTGAAAAGTGTTGGTTCCCGATTTGGTGGTTAGGTTAATGATGCCTCCGGCGTAGTTCCCGTACTCAGCGGCGACATTGTTGGTGACGACGCGGAACTCTTGCACTGCATCCTGAGAGGGAATGAGCGAGTTGAGATTGCCGGCCGGGGCGTTCGAGGCGACGCCATCGATGTAGAACGAGCTCTGATTGCCAAAACCTCCGCCGATTGCGTAGTTCCCGAACCCGATCGCGTTCGTCCTGGCGCCGCCCGATTGATTGGACACCGCGTTACCGTAAGTCCCGCCTTGAGCGACGACGCCTGGTACCAGAGTCAGCATGTTGTTCACATTCCTGCCGCTTAGGGGGATGCTCTCCACCTCTTGCTGACTTATGGTGGTCCCCAAAGAGGCGTTGTCAGTTTGCAAGGGCGGCGCTTCGCTGGTGACTATGACACTCTCCGTCACATTGCCGACCTGCAACGCGGCGTCCACGCGGGTGCTAACGTCAACCTGGACCTCCACGTTCTCTCGCGTGAAGTGCTTGAACCCCGCCATCTCGACCTCGACCCGGTACAGCCCCGCGGTCAGGTTCGGAAAAGTAAATGTTCCCGCGCTGCCGGTCTGGGTTGAGCGGGTCTCGCTGGTGCCCAGGTTGGTCAGCTTTACGGTGGCTCCCGAGACGGTGGCACCGCTGGCATCAACAACAGTTCCCAGGACGGTTCCGAATCTGACCTGGGCAGACACCGGCAAACACGTCATAGCTATGACGACAACACCAAGAACCAGCGTCATTAGCTTGAAAGGGTGTCGCTTTGTGGACGCGATACCAGTCTGACCGACTGATCTGGTTTGGGGGAGGAGGAACGTGGCTGCAAACTTCGAGAGCTGACCTGAAAGCAACAACCGAGCATTCGTCATATTTTTCGCCTCTTCGACGCGGAAAAGACAAACATCTGAATTCGGGATGAAACTGCCTTTGGGATCACGCGGTCAGATCAACTCCGATCGACCACCCACGGATTGACTTGTAGCTTTGAAGCTTTAAAGTTGTCAAGATCATTTGCAGACAACTTACAAAAACCTGCCTATACCACTTGAGATTACAGCATGCCAGCGGGGGTGCTGATGTGAGAGTGTTGCTGCCGCGGAGTGACCAGAAAGTCAGGTGTAAGCAGGACGGCAGGATACTTCTATTTTGAGAGCGAGCCACAAGACTGACGAACCATGAGTTTGCATCCTAAAAGCACATCGCGCGGAGGCAAATCGGGATTCGCAATCCTGTCAAGCATGACCGCCAAAGCTATTCTTCCGATATCACGGCATGGCTGATGTTGAGTCGTAAGAGGCACCGGCAACAGCCGCGCATATTTCACATCGTCGATGCCCACCATGCGGATGTCTTCCGGGATACGCTGGCCGAGTGATATCAGCGTGTGCATGAGGTTTCCGGCAGTATGGTCATTGGCGCAAAGGAAAGCATCCGGTCGATCTTTCTTCAGTATGGACTTGATGAACTTTGTATCAGACGCGTCTCCGAGCCTGACCAGATCACGCTCTGGCCGCGCTGATCGCGACGTGAGAGCTTCGCGATAACCCGCGATGCGGGCATCCACCGTAGGTGCAGAATTCGGCCGTGCGAAGAAAGCGATTCGCTTCGCGCCCGCTTTGATCAAATGCTCAGTCGCCAAGTAGCCTATCCGGCGATTGTCGATACCGACCAAGTCATACTTGCTACGCTGGGGATAGGGCTCCAGGCACCGATCAAGAAGAACAACCGGGATGCGGGCCCGGTCAAGAGCGGCGACGATCCGGTGGTTCGCCTGAAATCTATTTTCACTAAATTCAACCGGGGCGAAAAATACGCCCGACACCTTTCGGGATATGTAATGCCGGCATAGTTGCTCAGCGGCTTGTTCTTTCTCTTTCTCCTGCGACACGGTATTTCCCCAGAGCAGTGAGTGATGCATGGCTTGCTGCGCTTCCATCATGCCCTGGCAGATCGCTTCGAAAATCTCGGTCTGCCCTAACTCCGGAATCAAGAGTCCAAACACGTGACTTCCGGTATTTGAAGTCGAAGACACAAAAGTGCCTGAACCGACACGGCGAGTGACCATACCAAGTGACTGGAGCTCCCGCATGGCCCTGAACACCGTCATTCGCGAAGCGCCAAAACGCCTGACCAGTTCAGCCTCACTCGGTAAACGCTGGCCGGGCTTGTAATGACCGGAGGAAATATCTTCCTGAAGTTTGTCGAAAATCTGGCGGTATTTGTGATTTGCCATCGAAAGTTCGTTTCCATTGCACCGCGTCCGCTCAACGCTTGCCGCTCAACCTCAAAACCTGGTGCGCCCGAAATATTACCATATACAACTTATGTATCAATCTGCGGCAATATCCTTGACATCTCCAGCCATACCCCCTAAAAGTGTTGAGGCTGAACCGCAGGTTCGTCTTGGAGTTTCCATTCCCGAAGCGCGGCCCCATCACTCGATATAGTGTGCGCCATTGAAAAATCAAGTCCAACTCATCACTTACGTCGACCGCCTGTCCGGGGATCTCGACTAAACTGGAAGCCCTGCTCAGCGGCTCCCTCGCCGGCGTGTTTGGCGGCGTGCACCTGCTTCCCTTTTTTCATCCCATCGACGGAGCCGATGCTGGCTTCGACCCGGCAGATCACACGGAAGTCGACTCCCGCCTTGGTGATTGGAATGATGTACGAGCCCTCGGTAAAACGCATGAAATAGTGGCGGACCTTATCGTCAACCACATATCCAGTGCCTCACCACAATTCAAGGACTTTTCCCGCCGGGGCGCGGACTCGCCCTTCGCTGGAATGTTTCTCACCTACGATCGCATTTTTCCGGCGGGCGCGAGCGAAGCGGACCTCCTGCGAATCTATCGTCCACGCCCCGGGCTGCCATTTACAAGTGCTGTCCTCGAATCGGGCGAGAAACGATTACTCTGGACCACCTTTACTTCGCAGCAGATCGATATCGACGTAACCCATCCGCAGGGCGAAGCGTATCTGGATAGCCATCCTCGGCCGGTTTCAAGCCGCCGGCGTCCGTCTGATTCGGCTCGATGCTGTCGGCTATGCCATCAAGAAAGCCGGAACCAGCTGTTTCATGATTCCGGAGACCTTTCGCTTTATTGAGTCTCTTACGCAGAAAGCCCATGGGCTCGGGATGGAAGTCCTGGTCGAAATTCACAGCCACCATTTGCAACAGATGGAAATCGCGCGCCAGGTCGATTGGGTCTACGATTTCGCACTTCCGCCGCTGGTATTGCATTCGCTTTTCACGGGCGATGCCAGATCCCTTGCCCACTGGCTTGCAATTCGACCACATAATTCCATCACCGTACTCGATACCCACGATGGCATCGGTGTCATTGATGTGGGCGCGGACGGGAAAGGCGAACCCGGTCTCCTTGCTCCGGACGAAATCGACAGACTTGTAGAAACGATCCACTCCCGCAGTAACGACCAAAGCCGACAGGCTACGGGTGCGGCTGCGAACAACCTTGACCTCTATCAGGTGAATTGCACTTTCTACGACGCTCTGGGACGCCGTGGAAATGAGTACCTGATCGCCCGCGCGATCCAATTCTTTGTTCCTGGTATTCCGCAAGTTTATTACGTGGGATTGCTCGCGGGTACGAACGACATGGAACTCCTGGCTCGGACACAAGTCGGTCGGGACATTAACCGGCACTACTACACTTCTTCAGAACTGCAAGGCGCTCTCGCAGACCCCGTAGTACGACAACTTCTTGATCTCATTCGCCTACGCAATACGCCATCCTGCTTTTGCGGGGCAGGTACAAGTTGAGACTCCATCCCAGTCAGGCGCTGGCGATCACGTGGAAAAGCGATGGCCACTGGGCGAAGCTCGACGTGGATTTCGCCGCGCCACGAGCGTTGGTTACGTACTCCGCAACCAACGCTGCACAGGAACGAATCGTAAAGACGTGGGTGTCGCTACCCAGGACTGCCAGTTCTGAGGAAGGCCGATGAACAATGTTGTGGAGGGCCAGCGAAGTCTAGCAGTCATCAAGTGGCTCACGTTTTTCATGTTCATGATGTTCGCGATGACAACCGATTCGGTGGGCGTCATCATTCCTGAAGTCATCAAAGAATTCCATCTCAGCATGACGGTCGCGGGCGCGTTTCACTATGCCACCATGGCCGGAATCGCGTTCGCGGGCATTTTCCTTGGCTACCTCGCGGATAAACTTGGCAGGAAGAAAACGATCATTCTGGGACTGGTACTGTTCGCACTCAATTCCTACCTATTTTCTGTGGGCAAGTCCTTCCAGTTCTTTCTTGTTCTTCTGGTGATTTCGGGCACGGCAATCGGAATTTTCAAGACCGGGGCGCTGGCTCTGATCGGGGACATCACACGATCGACCACTGAACACACTGCAACCATGAACACTGTGGAAGGCTTCTTTGCAGTCGGTGCGATCATCGGGCCTGCTATTGTCGCCCGCCTCCTGGCAGCGGGCACGTCATGGAAGTGGCTTTATGTCATCGCGGCGACAATCTGCGTTGTCCTCATTGTTACCGCTTCGTTTGTCAGATATCCGCAGACCACAAGAACTGCCGAACAACCGATTGACCTGAAACGCACGCTCGGCATGATGAAGAACCCATACGCTCTTGGTTTTTCTGCGGCAATATTTCTCTATGTCGCGGTCGAATGCGCAGTCTATGTCTGGATGCCCACTCTCCTCGCCACCTATCATGGCTCGGCAACCTTCATGGCAGCTTATGCAATATCGATTTTCTTCGTCCTTCGGGCAGCCGGCAGATTCATCGGATCATGGATACTCGGCCGCCTAAACTGGACCGCCGTCGTTACCATTTTCAGCCTCGCGATTTTTGCCTGCTTCATGGGTAGCGTGGCCGGGGGAATTGGAACCGCGGTCTTCCTTCTGCCATTCTCGGGACTCTTCATGTCCGTCATTTATCCCACGATCAACTCCAAAGGCATCAGCTGCTTCCGAAAGACGGAGCATGGCGCTGTGGCGGGCGTGATTCTTTTTTTCACCTGTGGGGCGGCCGCCTTGGGGCCATTGGCCATGGGCGCCATCAGTGATGCATTGGGCGGTCCAAAATATGGTTTTATCCTGGCCACTGGTTTTGCAGGCCTCCTTTTTGTTGGCCTGCTATTCAACTGGATCTTCAATCCTGCCGGCAGTCTTCTGCAAGAGTCTGGACCGCACTGAGTATGACGTCATTTCCGAGTAATAAGAAGATGGCGTATCGACGCACGGCGGAAACGACCTGCACCATCTGCTAAGTCTGCGACGAGTGGCTTTGTGCAATCGCGCTCGGCCTGCTATAAATCCCTCTTCATCTCGTTCAAGGATGGCCAATGGCACGTCGGGTACCCAAACGTACCTCTTCCCTGGTTCGTCGTTCGAACATTTTGGACGGGCGGCCCGGGTTCCGCATCGAGAGTGCATGGGGACACGTTTCCGTCCTTGAAGGTGGCGGACATATTTGCGAACTGGTTTCAAACAAGCACGGCGCCGTCAATCCCTTGTGGAAGCCGACGTGGAAAACCATAGACCCGTCGACGTACACAGCGAGCCAAGCACGCCCGAGTCTATGGCCCGCCGCCTGAAGGCAGATTGTTGGCAGGCATCGCAGGGCACAGTATCAGCTTTGACTATTTTGGCCCGCCGTCTCCAGAAGAGATTGCCGCAGGCCACAGTACACATGGTGAAGCTCCCGTGGTGGATTGGCATAGACAGCCGCGCTCTGAGCGATCGACGCCAACACTTATTTATGACGCTAATCTGCCGCAGGCCGAAATGCGGTTGCGGCGCGCGATTTCTCTCGATCTCGTTCAGCCGGTTGTCTATTGCGAAGAAACTGCTATCAACCTGGCAACGTTCGACCGGCCAATTTCCTGGAATCATCACGTTACATTCGGCCCACCCTTTTTGGAATCGGGCGTGACCCTTTTTGACATGCCTGCCACACGCAGCAGAGTCTGTCCCGCAACCTTCAGCAAGCGAATGTCGATCAAGCCAGATGCGGAGTTTCGATGGCCTAAGGCACCAAAACAAAAAGGAGGCCTGCTAAATCTGCGCACCACGGAAACGGGCCGATTCGGTCATTACACCGCGCACCTGTTGGATCCCGCCCTTCAAACCGCGTTTATTGCAGTCTGCAATCCACGTCTGCGACTGTTGGTTCTGTATGTTTTCAATCGATCTGAATTTCCTTGGGTCGGCAACTGGGAAGAATCCTATTGCCGCACTCACGTACCGTGGAATGGTCGCGAATTCTGTCGAGGGTTTGAGTTTAGTACCACTCCTTTTCCCATCCCTCGACGGGAGACCGTCGCACAAGGAAAGCTGTTCGACGAATTCACCTACATATGGCTGTCGGCAAAGAGCATCGTTAGAAGGCGATATATGGTCGTTCTGCTGGACGTTCCGGAAACCTTCAAGGGTGTCGCCGCTGTTGACATCGAGCGCGGTTCTGTACGTGTCACCGAGAGGTCAACCAGGACTGCCTTTCAGACACATGCGAAAGACTTCTTGTAGAGCTACATTCTTGTTGTCAGCCCAGGATCTTGAGCGTAGTGGGACGCAAGGCCGGCATGGGGAGAGGTTGGGGCGGGCGTTACGTCTATCTTCCGCCCTATGGCGAGTCGTCAGGCGCTGCTTCCAGCAGACGGCGAAATTTTTCGTGCCCTTGGCTCAATCTTATTGTAGTTAGGGTTTGGCTGGCCCATCAGGTGGGAAACTTAACACTGCCCCAGCCTCAGAGCAAGCCTCCCGAAACTCTTAGCTTCGCAAGACACAGCCTTAGTCTTGCGTTCGTGCAACAACAGACAGGACGAGGTGCCTCGGCCCTTTCTCGCGAACTGATCATCACTCCCATGCCTAGGCATTCCAGTTGGTGAGTTAGAGAGCATCCCTCGCAAAGCCAAAAATGCCTGACGCAGGAGACCGCAGTCTCACACGATTGACTGTTGTCAAAGCGAAACAGTCGCCCCCGACGATAGTCGAAGGTTTTCTCGCAATCTGGATTTGAACACTTCAAGAACATGCCTTCTTACGCGGTTTTCTTCTAGACCCCACCGGTACCTGTCTCGGGCTTCATACCATCCGCATCGGAACGCACCTGACCTCGTTCCATCGTCAGCTTCTGGATCGTATTCATAAGCCACTCGATCACCACCGCTTGGAGCAGGGACTAGACGGTTTCGTGCTGTTCGTTCAGCGGAATGTAGCGACACGCGGTTTGTTTGTCACGAAATTCCGCCGGCACTAGTTGCATCAGGACACATTCGGAGTAAGGTTTCTTCAGTCCCGCGTCCAGGAGATCGCGTTCTTTATTTGCCCATGCGTATGCTCCGGAGAGATGGCCCCTAGTCTGTTCCCAAATCGGCTCCAGCGATGTGATTCGCGTCACCCGGCAAGGTGATAGGGCTCACGCCCGATCATGAGGCTCATGGATTGTTCCTGGGAGTGGCGTGTGGCGGCAGACGTCGGTTTCGCAGCCAACCTGGCAAGCTGCGGGAATGCCATTGATCGCTCTAGACCGTCTAGGGGCACGTTCGCCAAGGCGCCCGTCTGCCTTATTTTTCCTGCAAGTGTTCCTCTCCGATCACGCCTTGGACCTTCAGTAAGGTCGCATTCGGGTTGTGCCCTTCCTGCATCACAATTGAGCAGGGCTGGACCGGCAAGTTGCCTAGCCTGGCAAGAAAGTCTCCGATGTACATATCGGGCAGGTAACTACTTACCACAAGTACGTCGAATTTCTGGGATGTCAGAAGTTCCAGGGCCTCCAGTCCGCTCCATGTGGTGATCGGATCATAGCCCGCTCGCTGTACCGTTGCTCCCAGCCTGCTGGATTCCTGTTCATCGTTGTCCACGATGAGGATCCGTTTCTTTTGCGATTCTGTCATAGCAGCTTCCTCCCTTAACAACGCCCAGGCCGATGCGACAGGGCTTACGACTCGGTGACTGGAGTACGCTCCAAGTCTCTATCGGCTGGGCGTCACAATTTCCTTCCTCGTGAGGCGGCGGCGTTTGCTCAATGCCTTGTCTGTCGCTGCTATTGACTCTTGCAGCAGCTTCTTTGACTCCGCCATGATTTCGGCTTCCTTCGCGTCAGTGCGTGCCTTTATTTCTCGATTATTTCTCGATCTTCTCCCGTGTCTGCCATGCGTTCTCCTTCGCAATTCTGTGCGATGTTCCAAACTCACTCTCGCTTCGATTCGCGGGCCTGTCTGTGATGGGCCGCACCGCTCGTGGTGACCGATTCACCCCAGACTGGCCCGGGTTCGAGCAAAAACATCTCTACCTGCCCTTCTTGTTACGTAGGAGCTGAGGACACGCATGTAGTTGCCTCGTTCGAAAGCGGCCGGATCGGATACGGAGCGCTGGCTCATGCTGCCACGCATTTGCTGGATAGATTCGTATTCGTGCTCCTCCATCCAGCGGACCAGGTCGTTGAGAACAGTCGACACGTGGCCAATCCCGTTCTGTAACAGCGCGGAAGTCATCATCGCGACATGCGCTCCCGCCATCATGGATTTCAGGACGTCCTGAGCGCTGTGCACTCCGCCCGTGACCGCGAGGTTGGCGTGCACCCATCCATAGAGAATGGCGACCCAGTGCAGCCGCAGTAGCAGTTCCTGCGGACGGCTCAGGGTCAGGCTGGGCACCACCTCGAGAGATTCAATATCGAAATCTGGCTGGTAGAAGCGATTGAAAAGAACCAGCCCATTGGCGCCGGCAGCGTCCAGCTGTTTGCCAAAGTTTGCCACTGCGCTGAAAAAATGCGAAAACTTCACCGCGACGGGAATACTGACGTTGGCTTTGACCTGGCGTACCAGATCGCAATAGTTCCGCTCGACGTCGGAGCCGATGATATTGGGGTCGGTAATAATCGCGTAGATATTCAATTCGATCGCGTCCGCCCCGGCTTGCTCCATCATGCCGGCGTACCGCGCCCAGCCGCCGGGCGAGACCCCATTCAAGCTGGCGATCACCGGAATGTTGACGCGTTGCCGGGCCTTTCGAATGAGTTCCAGATAACCATCGGCGCCGAGGTTATAAGTGCTCAGGTCGGGCAAATAGTTCAGCGACTCCGCAAAACTTTCGCTGCCCCGCGAAAGATCGGAGTCCACTGACTGGCTCTCCAGCACGAGTTGTTCTTCAAAGAGTGAGGGCAGCACGACCGCGCCGGCACCGGCGTCTTCCAGATGCCGTATGTTCTCCAGCGACTCGCAGAGCGGAGAAGCGGAGGCCACAATCGGAGACTTCAACGGCAAACCAAGATAGGTGGTCGTGATATCGATCATTTTTGTTCTCCGGCGGTCACGGGTTGGGTTGTGGACACGGCTGGCTGCGGGCGAGCGCTGCTGGGGGTTTCCCCATCTCCAGGCATGGCGGCGCGATTGGCGTAAACCCGCCATTGCCGGTGAACATCTTCCTGGGCAAGCTGGAGCAGTTCGCGAGCGACTTCAGGATTACTTCGCGCCAGCATGGTGTAACGCGCTTCCTGGTAGGCGTATTGCTTGAACGGAATACTGGGCGCCCGGGAATCGAGCTGGAATGGATTCTTGCCCTCGAGACGGAGTTCGGGGTTGTAGCGGATCAAGGGCCAATAACCGGAAAGCACGGCGGCTTTCTGCTGTGCGATGCCCTGGCTCATGTCATAGCCGTGGGCAATGCAGTGGCTGTACGCGATGATCAGTGACGGCCCGTTGTAGGCCTCGGCTTCGAGGAATGCCTTCACGGTGTGGGTATCGCTGCCTCCCATGGCTACGCGAGCAACGTAAACCGATCCGTAACTGATGGCCTCCATTGCCAGGTCTTTCTTGCCGGCGTGTTTTCCTCCCGCGGCGAATTTTGCCACCGCGCCGCGCGGTGTCGCCTTGGACATCTGGCCGCCGGTATTCGAATAAACTTCCGTATCCAGCACCAGAACGTTGACGTTCATCCCCGAACCCAGGACGTGGTCGAGACCGCCAGCCCCTATGTCATAGGCCCAGCCGTCGCCGCCCACCAGCCAGACGCTCTTGCGTACGAGTGCGTCAGCCAGCACCAGCAGATCGCGCGCTGCCGGCTCGTCCAGCGCGACTATCTTCTTCTTTATTTCGGCTACCCGTTCCCTCTGAGCCGCGGTTCCAGCCTCGGTCGATTGGTCCGCGTGGATAACCTCGTTCACCAAGGCATCACCGAGGTGTGAGGCAAGCCGCGCCACCAGTTCGCGGGCATAGTCTGCCTGTTTGTCGACCGCCAACCGCATCCCCAGACCGAACTCAGCATTGTCTTCAAAAAGCGAGTTGGACCAGGTCGGACCCCGCCCTTGAGCATTGACGGTGTAGGGAGTCGTCGGCAGGTTGGCGCCGTAAATCGACGAGCAACCGGTCGCGTTAGCGATCATCAGCCGGTCGCCAAAAAGCTGGGTGAGCAGTTTGATGTAAGGCGTTTCACCGCAGCCGGCGCATGCTCCGGAAAACTCGAAAAGCGGCTCCAGCAGCTGCACATCCTTCACCTGAGTGTGGGAAAGCAGGTCTCGGTTCGCATCCGGAAGTTTGCTGAAGAAATCCCAGTTCGCGCTCTCGGACTCGCGAAGCGGCGCCTGGGGCTGCATATTGATGGCCTTGTGTTTCGCTTCGCTCTTGCTCTTGGCGGGGCAAACCTCGACGCAAAGCTCGCACCCGGTACAGTCTTCGGGAGAAACCTGCAGTGTGTAACGCTGACTCTTGAATTCAAGCCACCGCGGCGTTTCCGACTTGAACCCCGCCGGCGCATTCGCCAGCAGTGGGGCGTCATAGACCTTGGCGCGGATCACCGCATGCGGACATACCAATACGCACTTGCCGCACTGAATGCAGAGATGTTCGTCCCAGACCGGAATCTGTTGTGCGATATTTCGCTTTTCCCACATTGCCGTGCCCGTCGGGAAGGTGCCGTCCAAGGGCATTGCGCTCACGGGCAGAGCATCTCCGTTACCCGCGATCATGGGGCCAATCACATCCCGCACGAACGCCGGCGCTCGCTCCGGAACCGCTGGCAGAACCCTCAACCGGCTGCTCGCCGCAGACGGCACAGTGACCGGGTAGAGATGACTCAGGGTGTGGTCCACGGCGGCAAAATTCTTGGTTACGACGGCCTCACCACGTTTGCCGTAAGTTTCGCGAATGGCGTTTTTTATGGCTTCGATCGCTTGCTCGCGCGGCAGAACTCCGCTGATGGCAAAGAAGCAGGTCTGCATGATCGTATTAATTCGGCTGCCCATCTCGGTTTCGCGCGCGACCTTGTAAGCATCGATCAGATAGAACACGAGTCTCTTCTGGATAATGGTTTCCTGTACTGACAGCGGGAGGTGATCCCATATCTCGTCGGCTCCAAAAGGGGCATTCAACAGAAACGTTGCACCGGGTGCGGCACAACCCAAGAGATCCATGCGGTCGATAAATTGAAACTGGTGGCAGGCGACAAAGCTGGCCTTGGTGATCAAATAGGATGACCGGATCGGACGAGGACCGAACCGCAGATGTGAAACCGTGACCGATCCCGCCTTCTTCGAGTCATACACGAAGTACCCTTGGGCATGATTGTCCGTATTCTTTCCAATAATCTTGATCGAATTCTTGTTTGCACCCACCGTTCCGTCAGACCCCAGTCCGTAAAACAGCGCCCGGACAGTCTTGGGATCCTCGGTGGAAAACTCAGGGTCGTAATCCAGGCTGGTGAGTGTTACATCGTCGTGAATCCCGACCGTAAAATGATTCTTCGGGGTGGATTTCTTCAGCTCATCGAAAATACCTTTCGCCATTGCTGGGGTAAACTCCTTCGAAGCTAGCCCATAGCGGCCGCCAATTACCCGCGGGATAGTCTGTGGCACGGAGGCAGTCGCGACCCTCGATTCGCTTAACGCGGTAACCACATCCAGATATAGGGGCTCGCCCAGACTTCCCGGCTCTTTGGTGCGATCCAGGACGGCAATACTTCGCACCGTTTTCGGAAGAGCGGAAACAAACGCTTCTATCTCGAAAGGGCGGAAAAGCCGTACCTTCAGAAGCCCGATCTTTTCGCCTTGCTCCGACAGATGCTCTATCGTTTCCTCCACTGCCCCTGCCCCGGATCCCATAATCACAATCACCCGTTCAGCATCGGGAGCCCCGGCGTAGTCGAAAAGGTGGTAGGTCCTGCCGGTACGCCGTGCAAACCGATCCATCGCGTTCTGCACAATCGTCGGACACGCACGGTAGAAAGGATTAATTGCCTCGCGGGCCTGGAAGAACACATCGGGATTTTGTGCTGTCCCGCGCAGCAAAGGGTGATCGGGCGACAACGCCCGCTGCCGATGCTGGCGGACCAAGGTGTCATCGATCAGTTCACGCAGATCGCCATCATCAGGCAGCATGATCTTGTTGACTTCGTGAGACGTCCGGAAGCCGTCAAAGAAATGCAAGAAAGGTATCCGTGACTCGAGCGCGGCCGCCTGGGCAATCACGGCGAAATCAGCTGCTTCCTGCACGGAATTCGAACAGAGCAGCGCGAAACCGGTGGCGCGCGCGGCCATCACGTCGCTGTGGTCGCCGAAGATTGACAGAGCATGGGTAGCCAGCGCCCGGGCGGCTACATGAATCACGGTTGGCGTCAGCTCACCCGCGATCTTATACATATTGGGGATCATGAGCAGCAGACCTTGAGACGCGGTGAATGTGGTCCCAAGCGATCCGGCCTGAAGCGCACCATGCAGAGTCCCGGCGGCGCCTCCCTCACTTTGCATTTCGATGACGGTGGGGACAGTACCCCAGATGTTCTTGCGCCCCTCCTCTTTCCACTGGTCCGCCCACTCTCCCATCGGCGAAGCCGGAGTGATGGGGTAGATGGCAATCACTTCATTGAGTCGGTACGCTACCGAGGCTGCTGCTTCGTTGCCATCCAGAATGTCTGTGTTGTAAGCCATGTCTCTCTCTCCCCGTTTTCGCATCGACAATACCTTTGTACGGCGTTAGGTTCGGAAACGCCAGTGGTTGGCATCACCCGAAGGAGTGATCGGCGTCACAGCCCGGATTGTCGAGACGCGTGTAAATATCTGGTTGTTTAGGTGTCCTGCCATCATGAGAGGAGGCAATCCGTGGAAGCCCTCAGCACGAAAACACGCATCTTATTTGGCAATATTCTGGTTACAACTGATTTCTCGCAGGTTTCGCAAACCGCCTTGCAGTATGCGACAGCTTTAGCCGGGCAATATGAGGCAAAGATTGTGGTTGCGCACGCGATCAGCCCTGACCCCCGCCTCAGCGTGCCGATGGATCCTGTCCCGGTTGAAGCCGATCCGGCCTGGCTGGAAGCGGAGGGAAAGCTCGCAGAATTTGCTCTGGGCAACTCTCTGGGAGCGAGACCCGCCGAAATGCTCGTAGAGCGCGGTGATGTATGGAGTGTAATTTCCGACATCATTCAGAACAAAGAGATCGACCTTGTGGTGGCGGGCACTCATGGTCGCCAGGGACTGAAAAAACTGGTGTTGGGATCGGAGGCGGAGAGGATCTACCGGAGGGCAGCTTGTCCCGTACTGACTCTCGGCCCCCAGGTTCCACCACTAAGCGGCACGAACTGGAAGCTCAAGACAATCCTCTTCCCTACTGATGGCTCGGAGACTTCTCTGCAAGCTCTTCCATACGCCTTGTCTCTGGCCGAAGAGAATGAGGCCAAGCTGATTTTTTTGCGGCTAATGCCTCTGGTTCCTTATGAGTATCAAGAATCTGACGAAGCCAGCGCTCGGGAGACGCTGCGGGCCCTGGTGCCTGCAGAAGCAGAAGCCTGGTGTAAACCTGAGTTCGTAGCGCGCTTTGAATTCCCCGTTGAGGGCATCCTGCGCCTGGCCAGGGAACGTGATGTGAATCTGATCGTGATGGGAGTGAGAAAATCGGGCGAGACCACCATGCCAGAGCACATGCCGTGGCCCATCGCTTCTCAGGTGGTTGCTCAGGCGCAGTGTCCGGTACTGACGGTACGCGGCTAGAATCGCGGCCACCAGGAGAAGCTTCAGAATCGTTGGACAATATCCCGATGGCGATGGCTTGCGCTGCAACCGGAGTTGGTATTTGTCCGTCCCACTCTTCTCCATGGAGATGGTGAGAACGTCTACATCAGTGAGCCCGAGAACGGCCCCGAAAATAGCAGACCTCTCTCTTCCCAATGCGAGCGAACCGCATGCACCGCAAAGAGCACAACCTGAGAATTGGGCCATTCCTGCAAGCCCCCCACAGCACTCTTGCACAACTTCGCTCGCTGCAATTAATGTAGGCATACCTATAACCTGTTATGTTATTCGCGTTCTCTTTTGCCGCCGGAGCGGGACGCAGAGCCTGCAGACGAAGCCCGAGAGGAGAAAACCTTGGTGACTCTTGCCAAATCCGCCCCTCCCAACACGGACAAGCGCTGGCGTTTGGTGGATGCCACCATGCGCCGCCAGGGCCAGCAGTCCCGAGGCTTGATTGAGGTTCTGCACACTGTGCAGGAAGCGTTTGGCTACCTTGACGAGCAGGCGCTACGATACGTAGCCGCAGCGCTGCGAGTCCCGCTCAGCCGAGCCTACGGCGTTGCCACCTTCTATCATTTTTTTACGCTCAAGCCTGCAGGGGAGCACACCTGCGTGATATGCATGGGAACAGCCTGCTACATCAAGGGCGCTCCTCAACTGCTCGAAGGCGTAAAGCGGGACTTGGGCCTGTCTCCCGGCGAGACGACGATGGATGGAAAGGTTTCGTTGCTGACCGCGCGCTGTCTCGGTTCTTGTGGACTCGCTCCCGCCGTGGTATACGACCAGGAAGTCGCAGGCAAAGTTAACCCGGATGCCCTGCGCGAACACCTCTCGCAATGGACTCGCCATGACGCCTGACGAACTGAAGCAAATCGCAGAAACAGAACGGGAGTCACTGGCGAGTTTTCGTCATCGAGTGAACATATGCGTTGCTGCGGGATGCCTTTCATGCCAGAGTCAAACCGTCAAGGACGCCCTTGAGCAGGACGTTTCGCGGCGCGGGTGGGGAGATCACTGCCAGGTGAAGGGCACCGGTTGCATGGGATTATGTGCCGACGGGCCACTGGTTTCTGCTGGAAGTGAGCGGTTGTACAAAGGGGTTGCCGCCGCAGATGCCGCTGAAATCCTCGATAGCCTGGAAGGCCCGCCTGTGTCCCGTCTGCATTGTCCGACCGACGTTCCGTTCTTTCAGCGGCAGCAAAAAATCGTGCTGGAAAATTCTGGTGTGATCGATCCCGAGCGTATTGAGGAGTACATCGCCGCGGCGGGATACCAGGCTCTTATCCAAGCCTTGACAGAGATGGCACCGCGGGAAGTCATCGAACAAGTAATGAAGAGCGGTCTGCGTGGGCGTGGCGGCGCCGGATATCCCACCGGTTTGAAATGGAGTACGGTCGCAAAATCGGTGGGTACTCAGAAGTTTGTAATCTGCAATGCCGACGAAGGCGATCCCGGCGCGTTTATGGACCGCAGTGTGCTGGAGAGCGATCCCCATCGCGTGCTCGAAGGGATGTTGATTGCCGCATACGCCGTTGGTTCCACCGAGGGCTACATCTACATCCGCGCCGAGTATCCGCTTGCGATCAAGCGCTTGCGGAATGCGATTCGTCAAGCGGAGCGAGCCGGGCTGCTGGGAGCCAATATCTGCGGAACCCGTTTCAATTTCAAGATCGACTTGCGGCTCGGGGCTGGGGCATTCGTCTGCGGCGAGGAGACCGCACTGATCGCATCAGTCGAAGGAAAACGCGGAACGCCACGTCCGCGGCCGCCTTATCCCGCGATGGAAGGACTTCTGGGAGAGCCTACCCTGATCAACAACGTCGAAACCTTCGCCAACGTTCCGCCTATCATCCGCAACGGCGGCGATTGGTATGCACAGATCGGGACGGAGAGCAGCAAAGGCACAAAAGTATTTGCGCTGGCCGGCCGTGTGCAAAATACCGGACTGGTCGAAGTGCCCATGGGGATCACCTTGCGCGAAATGGTTTTTGAGATCGGCGGCGGAATACCTGAAGGCCGGAAATTCAAAGCGGTGCAAACCGGCGGCCCCTCCGGCGGTTGCCTGCCCGCTGAAACCCTGGATATACCCGTGGACTACGAGTCGTTGGCGCGCCTGGGATCGATCATGGGATCGGGTGGGATGATCGTGATGGATGAAAGTTCCTGCATGGTCGACGTAGCCAAGTACTTCATGGATTTCTGCATGACCGAATCCTGCGGTAAGTGCGTCCCCTGTCGCGTCGGCACCTATCAGATGCACCGGATTCTCAGCGCCATTACAGATATGACTGCCACGCCCCAGGACCTTGCCATGCTCGAACAGTTGTGCGATCTGCTGAAGCACACCAGTCTGTGCGGGTTGGGACAGTCTGCGCCCAACCCGGTGGTGAGTACACTGAAATCTTTCGCAGCGGAGTACAAAGCTCACATTGAAGATCACATGTGTCCAGCCGGGGTGTGCGGCAAGCAGCCCGTTGGAGCCAGCATATGACGCTGGCTCCTGGGGTAAAAACGCTGAAGATAGATGGCCGCGACTGCAGCGCCCGTCCAGAAGAAACCATTTTGTACGTTGCCCGCGAGAATAAGATTCCAATCCCCCAGATGTGTGAACTGGAGGGCCTGTCCACTGTAGGCGCGTGCCGGCTGTGCCTGGTGGAGGTGAAGGGATCGAACAAGCTGCTGCCGGCGTGTGTGACTCACGTCGAAGAGGGCATGGAGGTTACAACCACTTCGGAACGGCTCGATCACTATCGCAAGATGATCGTCGAGTTGATGTTCACCGAGCGTAACCACGTCTGCGCGGTCTGCGTTTCCAACGGCCATTGCGAACTGCAGACCATGGCCCAAACCCTCAATATCACACACGTTCGCTTTCCCTATCGCTACCCGCAGGCGGAGGTAGACGCCTCGCATGACCGTTTCGTGATTGACCACAATCGATGCATCCTGTGTACGCGCTGTGTTCGAGCATGTGATGAAATTGAGGGCGCGCATACCTTGGACATCATGGGCCGCGGGATTGAGTCGCGGGTGATCACGGATCTCAATCAACCCTGGGGATCGTCAGAAACCTGTACCGGTTGCGGCAAGTGTGTCCAGGTTTGTCCCACCGGCGCTTTGTTTGAGCAGGGCCGTTCCGTCGCCGAAATGGAAAAACGCCGGAACTTCCTCCCCTACCTGACGCTGATGCGGAAGGAACACGAGTGAGCAAGAAACGTCTGGCCACAGTCTGGCTCGATGGCTGTTCCGGATGTCACATGTCGTTTCTCGACATGGACGAGCGTCTGATCGCGATCTTCCAAATGGCGGATCTTGTGTACAGCCCATTGGTAGACGCCAAAATCTTCCCCGAGAACGTGGACATCACCCTGGTTGAGGGTGCGGTCAGCAGTGAGGAAGACTTGCACAAGATTCAGACGGTGCGAGCGCGGACAAAGACGCTGGTTTCGCTGGGTGACTGCGCGGTTACGGCGAATGTCCCCGGGATGCGCAATCCTTTCACGACAAAATCGGTTTATGATCGAGCGTACTGTGAGAATGTGACTCTTAACCCGGGAATTCCTGATCAAGTGGTGCCCCGCCTCTTGCCCTATGCGCGTCCGGTACACGAGGTTGTCGCCGTGGATGTGTACGTTCCGGGCTGTCCGCCCTCTGCCGACGTGATTTTTTACGCTTTGAGCGAATTGCTGGATGGCCGGAAGCCGGATTTGAGTTCAAAGACGCGATTTGGAGCGTAGGAGCAGAATTGGAACAGCGCAGAACCATTGTCATTGACCCGGTAACCCGAATCGAGGGGCACTCCAAGATTACGTTGCATCTCGACGATCAGGGTCGCGTGGAAGACGCCCGTTTTCATGTTACACAGTTTCGCGGCTTCGAGAAGTTTTGTGAAGGCCGTCCGTTTTCCGAGATGCCGTCTCTGATGGCGCGCATTTGCGGCATTTGTCCGGTCAGCCACCTCATCGCGTCGGCCAAGGCTTGCGACGCGCTTCTGGCGGTGAGAATTCCGCCCACCGCCGACAAATTGCGCCGCATCTTCAACCTGGCCCAGGTGGTGCAATCGCATGCCTTGAGCCTTTTTCATCTGTCTTCGCCAGACCTGCTGCTGGGTATGGACGCCGATCCGGCGCAGAGCAATTTGATGGGCGTCCTGGAAAAGAATCCAGCCCTGGCGCGCGACGGAATCGGGTTGCGTAAGTTTGGCCAGCAGATCATTGAGCGCCTGGGAGGCAAGCGCATTCACCCTGCCTGGGTCGTGCCGGGCGGTGTAAGCGAGCCATTGAGCGCAGGAAACCGCGATGAGATCCTGCGATCGGTCCCCGAAGCACTCGCCATTGCTCTTCGCACCATTGAGTGGTTCAAGGGGACCATGGAGCGTTTCCGCGAGGAGATCGCGACCTTTGGCAACTTCCCTACGCTTTTCATGGGCATCGTGAAGAAGGACGGTGGCTTAACATTCTACGACGGCGACATCCGAATTACGGATGCCTCCGGCAAAATCTTGGCGGACGGCCTTGATCCCACGCGCTATTTCGATTTCATCGGTGAAAAGGTTGAACCCTGGAGCTACCTGAAATCGGCCTATTACAAACCCAAGGGGTTCCCCGATGGCATCTATCGCGTAGGGGCGCTGGCCCGCATGAACGTGGCCGACCGTTGTGGTACGCTCCGTGCCGACCAGGAACTGGCGGAATTCCACGAACTGCAACGCACCGCAGTGCTGAGTTCATTCCACTATCACCACGCGCGACTGATTGAAATTCTTTACTGTATTGAGCGCATGGAACAACTGCTCACCCATCCTGAGATCCTCGATACGCACGTGCGCGCCATCGCCCGCCCGAATGCGTTGGAAGGTGTAGGGGTGGCTGAGGCGCCGCGGGGCACGCTGTTCCATCACTACAAGATCGACGAACAGGGGTTAGTCCGCTGGGCCAATCTCATTATCGCAACCGGTCAAAATAACCTGGCAATGAACCGCAGCGTCCTGCAGGTTGCGAAGCACTTCGTACACGGCGAGCGCTTGACACCGGGCGCCCTGAATCGAGTTGAAGCAGTCATCCGGGCTTACGATCCCTGCCTGAGCTGCTCGACGCATGCGGTGGGACAAATGGCATTACGCATCCAGCTGTTGAGCCCCGGCGGCGAAGTGCTGGATGAAATCGTTCGCTCGTGAGAACTCGCGCGAAAGAATCGGATCATCGGGTATGACCCAGATCCTCATCGTCGGCTACGGTAACCCTCTGCGCTGCGACGATGGCGTAGGTTGGCGGGCAGCGGAGGCACTTTCGCGAAGCTTGCCATTTCCGGAAATTGAAATTCTCATCCGCCATCAACTCGCTCCGGAACTGGCTGACAACCTGAGATATGCCGATTTGGCCTTCTTCATTGATGCTGCTCGTGATGGCCAACCCGGAGAGCTGACATGTGAACCTCTCACTTTGCAGCGGGGGATCATCGATTCCCACCAGCTTTCGCCCCCGCGTCTTCTCGCCCTGGCTCAGCAACTCTACGGCGCTACTCCGCGGGCTTTCGCTGTTTCCCTGTGTGGCGAGTGTTTCGATCACGGTTCGACCCTTTCCGCGAATGTGGAAGCCGGCCTTCCGAAGCTGACTGCACTGGTGGAAAACCTGACGCGAGAGATGATGGCGCGGCCATGTTGCTGAGTGTAGGGTACTGGAGTGTTGCAACTTATTCGGTCTGTGGGCGCCTCTGATCGGTTTCAGCCGCTACTTCGAGTCGGGTTTCGGCGCGAGATAGTGCATGTTGAGCGCGGGCGCAATCGACATTTGGGTCTTCGCTCTTCAGCCGTTGCAGGGCGCGCTGCCTGGCTTTTTCTGCCCGTCTCACGTCGATTTCTTCAGCCCGCTCCGCCGTCTGTGCCAGGATGCTCACCCGATCGGGCAGCACTTCCGCAAAACCCCAGGCAACCGCAAGGCGGCGCGATTGTTCGTTCCCCCGATAGCTGATCTCGCCGATTCCCAGTTCAGTAATCAGCGGTGCGTGACCGGGTAGTATGCCAAGATATCCGTTCTTTCCCGGAATCTGCATCTCTTCGACCTTCTCCCGAACGACCAGTCTCTGTGGAGTGACGATTTCGAGTTCGAAAGTGTGCAACACTACGTATCCGTTACCATGAGCCTTTCCGGACGGTGCTGTAAGGAACCACGATCAAGCCGCGACGTCAGGCTGCGTCTTGAACATTAGTTCCCGCCTCAGTGTATGCAAGATCGACAACGGAATGCGAATGCATCTCGATTTCCCAGACCCACGAGCGATTCCTTCGACGGCAAATCCGTCGCCCTCAGGAATAGGATCCGAAACCAGATAAAATTCCTCGCCATACAGCCTAACGTGTCGTTCGCTAGCATATCCCAGTTCTCGAAGCCTTTCACAAATGACTAACTGTTTGTCACATGGTTTGATCATGGCAAAACCCCGCAAACGTCGTCCGCCCCAAAATCCGCTGAAAATCGTCCGCTTCGCACGGATTGCTTGCCAGGGCGTTAAAGGTGGTGGTATTGCAACTCGCGACAGCACTGAGCAGCAAGTCTTCGTGTGTCCACTTGCCTTCGTGGCCGCCACACTCATGTGGCGCGGTGAGTGGTCAAACGTCCTTTCCTTGTGACCGAGCAATCCGAGTACGCCGCCCAAATAGACCGCGGCCCGCTCCTAGGAGATACGAAATACAACGGTAACCTGCGTTTCCACTTCGATTGGCTCTCCGCTCAACAGGAACGGCCGGTAGCGCCATTGTTGGACGGCTTGAATGGCAGCGGGCGCCAGCATGGGATGACCGCTTACAAGCTCGAGTTCTTTGATATTACCTTCTTTGCTGATAATGGCTTTCAATACGACCTCGCCTTGTACTCGCGCCTGCCGCGCCAGAGGCGGATAGGTGGGTTCGATCTTCTGAATTAGCAATCCCCGAGTCACTCCCTGAGAAACACGGATTCGTTTGGGCGGTGCCAGGACAAGCTTCGGAACCGCCGCCAAGTTCGAAGTCTGGTTGACAATGCCGCCTATAACCCCACCAAGTTGTCCACCGGGGATACCACCCGCCACTCCTCCCACCACGCCGCCCACTGCGGACACCGGTGGAGGTGCTTCTTCTTCACGGATCATCTGCACCTTCTCAGGTATCCGGCTGGGAGTTCGTAGCTGGCCATTCAACAGTTCGCTCTGGACCAGCTTGACGACTTTGGCCATCGCCTCCGCCGCAGGCGGGGGTGGCGGAGGCGGTGGTGGCGCTATCAGGTAGGTCAGCAACTGCTGTTTCGGGAGCACGTCGGTGAACATGAGAGGCACGATTATCAGGGTGCCGATCACCAGGCACTGAACCGTGAAGGAGATGATCGCTGCAAATTTGCGGCGTTTTCTTTCCTGTGCGCCCGAGTCCAAAAGGCTATCGGCAAACAGCGGCCGCTCTGGCAGCAAGGCAGGAATCTCTGGCATTGCCTGTTTCTCTGTATCTCTGACCAGCTCCTGGACCTCGACCGGATTCTCAATTTGGAGCTCTTGAACCTTAGCTGCTGTTGGCATGATGCCCTCCAAATAAGTCGCCCTACCCTGAGATTCTCCATCCTGGGGCTGCATAGGTGCGGTGCGTAGGGTCACGGCTTTTCGTGATGGGAATCACAGGCCCGGTACTGGTGCCTTCTGCTTGCCACTTGGACGCAAACGCGCCTCAGAGAGAGGCGATTTCGATAGAATAAATCGGCACCTTCCTGAAAGGAACGATGTGAAGGATCCCGGACATGGGGCCAAATCGGCGCTGGTCATCCTATTCTCGATTAACCTGCTTAATTTTTTCGACCGAAACATGTTCGGCGCTGTAGCCGAGCTCATTCGCAACGAATGGGCATTGAACGATTCGCAGATTGGGTGGCTGGCGACCGCGTTTATTCTTCTCTATGCATTTGTCGGGGTGCCCTTCGGGCGACTCTCAGATCGTTGGAATCGACCCAGAATCCTCGCCATCGGGGTCGCGGTGTGGAGCCTGCTAACGGCGGCATCCGGAATGGCGTGGAGCTACGCGACACTATTCGCGGCGAGAGTGGGCGTGGGCATCGGCGAGGCAAGCTGCGCACCCGCATCCAGTTCACTCATCGGTGACCTCTATCCTGCAGCCCAGCGAGCGCGTGCCTTTTCATTTCTTATGCTGGGACTCCCGCTCGGCACTTTTTTTGGAAATTTGGTGAGCGGACGTCTTGCGGCGGCCTATGGATGGCGCGTTCCCTTCTATGTTGCCTGCGTTCCCGGCCTGGTTCTGGCCCTTCTCGCTCTGCGGATACCTGAGCCACCTCGTGGGGCAGCGGAAGCAATACCACTCGCAGGGCGTCCAGAGGCAGGTTCACCCTATGGGCGCGTACTGAGAATCCCGACAATCCGTTGGTTGATCATTTCCGGGGCCCTCTTTAACTTCAACATGTACACCATCAGCACCTTCTTGCCAGCTCTGTTGAGTCGTTACCACGGGCTCAATCTGAAGGAGGCGAATGCCGTCGCTGCGATTGTGCTGGGGGCTGTGGGGATTCCCGGTTTGCTGCTGGGAGGGTGGGCAGCAGATCACGTTCTCAGGAACAGGTCGAATGGCCGTTTGCTGCCGGCTTCCGTGTCCCTGCTTCTTGCGGCGCTTTGCATTTGCTTGGCGCTGACCCGGCCAGCGGGAAGCCTGGTTAGCTTCAGCTTGCTGATGGGAACTGGCTGCCTGTTTTGTTATGTGTACTACTCGGGTGTTTACGCGACAATCCAAGACGTGGTTCAGCCAAGTCTGCGGGCCACTGCAATGGCTATCTATTTCTTTGCGATGTATCTGCTCGGCGGAGGCGTCGGTCCTGTGCTAACGGGTAAACTTAGCGACCACTTCGCTCGGCTTTCGATGATCAGGGCTGGGGAAAGCTCCACTACCGATGCCTTCCGAGCCATCGGCCTGCATGACGCCATGTATGTGATACCGGTGTGCAGCTTCATTCTCTCCATCGTCCTTTTCGCCGCAACGCGCACGGTGTCACGAGATATGGACGAATTGCGGGTGTGGATCACGCAACCTGAAACAAACCCGCCAGCCGCCAAAGTAGTCGGATGAAGGCGCTTCGTGCGAATGGAAGAGCAAGTCTATTCTTACGCTCTGCTATTCCTGCGCCATCAGGTTACGGGAGTGCAGCCGGAGCTGGACACAGACTCGAGCTGCCCCGTGCTCACTCGGCTGCAATCTGCCAGCCCTTCCCGACCTTCGCCAAGGTCACTGTTGTCCTGACCGGGTTAGCGTGATAAAAATCGGCGGCGTACTTTTGAATCAGAGTTCCACGCTCCCAGGTGTTAAAGCTCTTGACCAGGGGCCCGGACGCATCAAAAGCCTCGCCTAACTGATTCGGCTCCCACTTCCAAGTGAACTCTACGGTCGCATGGCTCGGATTGGCCATCGTGACTTTGGAGATCTCGACGAGCTTGCGCTCGGCAATTGGTACCGCGTAGCTTTCAGTACCGTCTTCTTCTTTCGTCTTCCTCACGCCGACGATCTCCTGAAATTGCCTTTCACCCTGGGGAGTCAGCGTCACCGGAATAATACGGCCCTGGTCTTTCCCCACCTTCAACACTCCGGCCTTCTCCAATAGACGATAATTTGGATCGTGCGGCTTCACCGCCACGCTAGGGGTCACTTTCCCGACGTGAACACTAATCACGGCTGGCATCTGTGCATCTGCAGAGTTGATCACCGTAGCCGCCTCTTGTGGAGAGAGGACTTGCATGTTCTGCCAAAGAAAGTAGCCCGCCACACCAACGATCGCCACAATGAAGGCCACGATCAGCAGCAGTGGGATTGCGGAAGCTTCGCTTTCTTCCATTTCCAGTTCCTGTTCAAACATGTGAAGTTACCTCCTTCTTCAATGGTTACGTCTTCACCGATTGCGATACACGACCAGTTCCGGAAATTCTCGCCGGAACGTCTGGGTAACATGGCAACTCCAGCAGACGGGCTTATGCGTCGAAAACAACTTTGGAAGCTCCTCAGGTCGGACGTGGTTCCACTCAAGCGTCTCGCGATCAGGTCCCAGGAGGGCCGGGGCATGATCAAAATGATGGAGCCGTCCAAAGCGCTTGTGGCAATACACACATTTTTGTCCTTCATACCAATTGGACACAATGTTCCAGACCAGGCAGTTCTCCGGATCGGCCTCAACCTGCCGCAGACACTCCTGGCCGCAATCACGACGCTCCGGCCAGCGCGAGCATTGATCCAGGCGGAGAGTTGAGTCACCGACAAAAACCGATGCTGCGGCGTTCTTTGCTGCCACGTCCACCGCTTCTTTGGTAAGCGTCTCCGGGCAGGTTATGAGTCGTTTGCCGCGGTAAATGAAATAGGCCTGCAGTGCCGGGATGATACGGGAAAGAAAAAGACCGGCCACCACAGCCAAGAGCGTAATAGCGAGAAGAGTCAGTATTGTCATAAATACCTCCTCCCCGGGGGCTCAGCTTCAAGCCATATCAGAAGGCCCCGGGCTTCTCTCCTAAACGTATTGTCAGCGTTCTGGTGAAGTAAGTGCGGTGCTCTTCGTCACCGAGAGATGTGATTGGACTCACTTGCCGCGGTTGGGCCGAACGGCGTGCCAGAGCCGCCAATCGGGCTTGTCTTGGCAGCGATGAGGTCAGGCGGAGGGGCCAAGCAAAAGGTAGCGCGCAGCCGTTTCCGGGGAGACCGGATTGTAGAAAAACCCCGAAGCCCACTCGAAGCCAGTGATGTGAAAGACTTGGGGCAAGATTTCGATATGCCAATGAAAGTCCTCCTCGATTGTCTCCCAATAGCCCTCTCTTGGGCGTAGAAAGGGACGGTCATGGAGGGCCAGGTTGTAGGGCGGCCCGTCCAGGCGCTGATCCAATTTCTGCAGTACATCGCGCAGGATCTGAGCCAGGTTTCCAATTTGAGATTCTCCCATCCGGCTGAAGGTGCTGCTATGAACTTTTGGGAGCACGCACATCTCGAAGGCAAAGCGCGACGCAAAGGGAGCAAAAGCGACGAAATCTTCATTTTCAGCAATCAATCGCTTTCGCGATTTCAGCTCTTGCTGTAGCACATCGCAGTAGATGCAGCGCTCTTTAAGAGCAAAGTAGTCACGAGCGATCATGAGTTTCGTCCTGACTGCGCGCGGCGTTACCGGAAGAGCCATCAGCTGCGAGATGGAATGACTGATGGTCTGCGCACCCGCTCCGGCACCGTAATTCTTGAAGATCAACACATAGCGCATACGCTTGTCCCCTTCAAGATCGACGATGCGGGCGATATAGGCTCTGATGATGTCAGAAATTTCTCTGATTTCCAGCTCGTGCAGACTACGGTCATGCCGCGCAGTTTCCGCAATGATCTCGTGCGCACCCACACCATTCATCAGATCATGTAGCGCTTCGGCACGCCGTCCCAGATCGCCTTCTATCCGCAGCCGTGGATGGGAATTGGGCACAACGCGGACCGACCATCCCGGGCCGTTAGGAGAAGATCCTCGATTCCGGATTGCGAAGACTTCCGGGGGCGTAGCAGCCTCGTTGCCCTCGCAGAATGGGCAAACGCCCGGGCCAGGCGCGAATTTCTCGAAATGAAAGTCTTCGGGATGCACGCTGTCATTCTGCCCCACGATGACCCAGCGGTCAGTTAAGATGTCTTTGCGCATTTGGGTCATAACGGGACCTATCCTATTGCGGAGGGAATCGTGGAGTACCCAGGATCACTGGGTCTTGACACTCGCGCACCTTCCAAAGAAAAAGCAGAAGTCTATGCGTAGACGCGGCAGACCTCGAACTGCGACCGCAACCCGCATTCGACTCTTTGAACTGGCTTGCATCGTCAGCTTTGGGGCCCCTCCGTGAGGTCTGGCAAGGGAGGGGTTGCTGGCTGCGATGCAGTATATATCACTGATTGCTGGAGCTGCAGGATTGTCGATTTCTGCTCGAAGAGCTGATAACACCGTTCCCCCAGCGAAAAGAACTATCAGTGTCACTAACAAGCGTGGTCGGTATACAATCGTTGCCGCCTTCGAAGTGAAGAAGTCATTGCGATTCACTCCACGTCATGGACGTGCAAGGAGAGACCCAATGTTCGTGAGAAGAGTCATCCAGGTGCTGATAGTTGTGGCCGCGTTCGCGCTCGCTTCAGGAGCGCAAGAAGAACCTAAGAAGACGATCAATACCGTGCCCATGAAGCCTACGTCACCGGCTTCGGGGAAAGGGATGTTCACCAACTATTGCGCCGCGTGCCATGGCGCGGAAGGAAAAGGCAACGGTCCCGCGGCCGAGGCACTGAAGACGCCGCCCTCCGACCTCACAGCATTGAGCAAGAACAACGGAGGAAAGTATCCCGCGTTCAAGGTCGCTTCTGCCATTCGCGGTGAATCCGCAGTAGGAGCGCACGGCAGCAAAGAAATGCCGGTCTGGGGAGACCTGTTCCGGGCGATCAGTGGGGGCCATCAAACTGAAGTTGACCAGCGGGTTGCGAACCTGGTCAGCTATGTCAAGTCTCTACAGTCCCAATAACCACGGGTGCCGGATGTGAATCCGCCATCGATGTATGAATGGGGTGGTCGTCCCCTTTGCGAATAGAGTCGCAAGACTTGCCAGTGTAAGGGGATTTATGCCGGCCCCTTGGCGTCGCGTGTTTCGCGCGGTGATCGCTCCTGCCCTCTGGAGACTAGCTGGCTTTGCGGATCGTGATTCCCGCAACCTACGGGGCGAGGTTCAGGTCTCGTATGTTCACATCCCGTCCGATTGGATTTGTAACAAGTCCGTGCACAGGGCGGGCTGTCTCGCTCTTATCCCGCCGATTGTACGCTGAGGCTACCTGACCCATGCGTCTTTTGCGAGGGTGGGCGCGTGGGATTAACGCTCTTTTTCTTCGGAACCGCCTCCACACACAGCAACGGTCGCTTCGATGCCGCAAGGTGTAGGTGCGTCGACATTGCGGACCCGTACGATGCAAGCGTTCGTGATCCCACCCTTGGCAAAAGGCACGAAAGCATGCGGTAGCCTCAATTCATTCGAATCGTAAACGAGCGGGGACGGCCAGGACGACATCATGCTCATCGTCGTCGATGTCATTTAATTGGCTGCAAGACGCCGATCCGCGTATGCAGGCACCGTGGGCTGATGAGATCACAGCGCGATGTGATCGAGCGCACTTGCAGGCGGCCAATGCCTGGTTTAATAGTGGATTCTGGCTCCGAAACGAGGAAGGTGGAACGTGGCGAACGTCAATGTGAGAAGAGGAGTGATTGGAATCCTGACTGGTGGCGGCGATGTGCCCGGCTTGAACCCCGCTATCCGGGCCGTAACCATTCGCGCCCTTCGAGAAGGCTATGACGTGGTGGGATTGCGTCGGGGGTGGGCCGGCCTGGTCGAAATCGTGCGCGAGAAGGACTACGACAACAGCGACAACTTTCAAATTCTGTCCGAAGAACTGGTCAATCGGATGGGACGCACTGGTGGGACTTTCCTGCATAGCGCACGCACCAACCCCAGCAAAGTGAAGAAGGCTGCTGTTCCACCACATTTGAAAGATGCCTACAAAGGCGAACTGAACGATCTCACCCCCGAAGTCCTGAAGAATCTCGCCTGGCTGGGAGTGGAGTATCTCATTCCGATTGGTGGCGACGACACCTTGAGTTATGCCGTGCGTATGCATAAGGAAGGAGTGAAGGTGGTCGCGATTCCCAAGACCATGGACAACGACGTACCCGGAACCGATTACTGCATTGGTTTCAGCACGTGCGTGACTCGCACCATCTCGATGGCCAATAGCTTGCGCACCTCCGCCGGTTCGCATGAACGGTTTCTCGTGCTCGAAGTTTTCGGGAGGTATGCCGGCTTTACCGCCATGCTGCCTACGATGGCGGGCGCGGCCAATCGCTGCGTGATTCCGGAATACAAGTTCGACATCGAACGCCTGGCAGAGCTGATGGCTTCCGACCGGCGCAAGAATTCGAGCCGTTATTCCGTGGTGCTTGTCTCCGAGGGCGCAACATTTCAAGGGGGCGAGATGGTATTCGAGGGCGAAACCACCGATGCTTTCGGTCACAAGAAACTGGGTGGCATAGGCGACCTGGTTTCCGACAAACTGAAAGAGCTGTCTCCCAAGTACAACAGCGGCAAAACGGTAGAGGTGGTGAATCAGAAGCTGGGTTATCTCGTCCGTTGCGGCGATCCCGATGCGATCGACTCGATTGTGCCTATGGCTTACGGAAATCTTGCGTTCGACCTGCTCCTGGGCAAGATCCACGGACGGCTTGTGGTTCTGAACAATGGCCGCTATGGCAACATTCCAATCGACGCTGTGGTGGCGTCGAAAAAAGTAGTGAATGTAAAAGAGCATTACAACATCGAGCGACTCCGCCCACACTACACGAGCTTCGATACGAAGCCGCTGTTCATCATGACCAGTGATTAAAGAGGTGTGGCGAGTTCACTGGCGAGCTTCGCACGCCCACCCGGACGGGGCGTCCGGGCCTACCTGTGCTTCTAGTCGGGCCGGGCGGGTGAAGACACCCGCCCCTACGCAGTTTCACTTGGCTGCGAGCGTTAGATCAACTCTTGTGGCTGATACTTCTATTTCTTGAGCGTCTACGACCGCAATCGCGGCGGCGCTTACGATCTCCTCCACCTCAGCCCCGCGTGGCACTACGTGAACGGGCTTGCTCATACCCATGAGGACGGGGCCGAGGGTTTCGGCTCCGCCGATTTTCGACAGCAGCTTGCAAGCGATGTTGGCAGAGTTGAGATCGGGAAAGATCAGCACGTTGGCCCCGCCCTTTAGTGAACTGAAGGGATACATCTGCTCCAGAATCGCGGGAGACACCGCGGCGTCTGCCATGATTTCGCCGTCCACCAGCAGCGTGGGATCGGCTTTGTGCAGTAACTCTACCGCCTTGCGTACCTTGTCACACAAGGGATGCCTGGTGCTGCCAAAGCTGGAAAACGAAAGCATGGCCACACGTGGCACCACGTCAAAACGCCTTGCAATTTCCGCGGTGCACAAGGCGATTTCCGCCAGATCCTCGGCGGTCGGCTCGATGTTAACGCTGGTGTCTGCTAGGAAGTACAGGCTGCCCGTTCGGGTCACGATTGGGTAGCAGCCTGAAACCCGGTGCAGACCCTCGCGCATACGCACAATTTGCAGCGCAGGACGGATGGTATCTGCGAAGTGCTGGGTAACTCCCGCTACCAGGGCGTCGGCGTCCCCCATGTGGACCATCATGGAAGCCAGGACATTCCGATCCTGGAGCAGACTACGCGCTTCGACAAGGGTGACACCTCGACGTTGGCGCAAACGGAAGAGTTCCTGTACATAGTCTTCGCGCACTAGCGACCTCGCCGGATCTATGATCCTCACGTCTCCCAGGGTCAGCCCTAACTCGGCTGCCCGAGTGTGAATGATGGCAGGGTCGCCGAGCAGCATCGGAATTGCGATTCCCTCTTCCAATAGGCAGTGCGCAGCGCGCAGGATCTTGTCATTGTCCCCCTCCGGAAAGACCACCTGCTTGGGTTTAACCTGAGCCTTGTGGATCATGAGGCGAGAGATTTCATGGGCTTTGCCGAGTCGGCACTCCAGTTGTTCGCGATAAGCTTCGATATTCACCGGTTCTCTCGCGACTCCGCTCCGCATGGCGGCTTCGGCGACCGCAGACGCCTCCCACACCAGCACGCGCGGATCGAACGGCTTGGGAATCAGATAGTCAGGACCAAACTTCAAGCGCTCCACTCCGTAAGCACGACAGACCGAGTCGGGTACATCCTCTTTCGCAAGGGCCGCCAGGGCTCGCGTGGCGGCAAGCTTCATTTCTTCATTGATTGCCGTGGCGCGCACGTCTAAGGCGCCACGGAAAATGGATGGGAAGCCGAGCACGTTGTTCACCTGGTTGGGATAGTCGGAACGCCCAGTTGCGACAATGGCATCATTCCTGCTGGCCTTCACTTCTTCATAAGAAATCTCCGGATCGGGGTTCGCCATGGCGAAAACAATAGGCCGGGCCGCCATGGATCGCACCATATCTCGCGTAACCGCACCTTTCACGGAACAACCAACGAATACATCGGCACCGTTCATTGCCTCGGGCAGTGTGCGCAGCTTGGTCTCAGACGCGAAGCGGGCCTTATGGCGATTCATGCCTTCTTCGCGGCCTTTGTAAATGACTCCCTTGGTGTCGCACAAAATGATATTGTCCCGCTTCGCGCCCAGTCGAACATAGTGCTCAGCACAGGCGATGCCCGCCGCTCCCGCGCCGTTGAACACCACCCGCACTTGCTCGATATCTTTGCCCACGATTTCGAGAGCGTTCAGCAGCGCCGCTCCGGAGATGATGGCGGTGCCGTGCTGATCATCGTGGAACACCGGGATCTTCATGGTCTGGCGCAAAATTTCTTCGATGTAGAAGCACTCCGGCGCCTTGATGTCCTCCAGGTTGATGCCACCGAAGGTGGGCTCCATGAGCTGGCAGACTCTGATGATCTCGTCAGGGTCGTGCGTATCCAGTTCGATATCGAAGACGTCCACATCAGCAAAGCGCTTGAACAGGACGGCCTTGCCTTCCATCACCGGTTTGCCGGCAAGCGCTCCGATATCGCCCAAGCCGAGCACTGCGGTACCGTTGGTGACGACCGCCACGAGGTTACCGCGGGCGGTGTATTTGAAAGCATCGTGCGGGTTCTGCTTGATCTCCAGACAAGGCACCGCAACCCCAGGGGTGTAGGCCAAGCTGAGATCGCGTTGGGTACGACATGGCTTCGTCGGCGTGACTTCGATCTTTCCCGGACGCGCGCCAAAATGATAATCGAGTACTTGCTCCCTGGTGAGGGACATAAAGTTCTCCTTGGCCGTGGGTTCAAATCGGAGTTTTCCCAGATCGTACTTCCGATCCTTAAAGGCGAGACTACGAGGTCCTAACCAGGATAACAGTGTGCCGCGTCACGAAGTCTGGTGAGGTAGGTCACAACAGATTGAGGGGGGCCGAGCTGTCGTGTGACGCTGCCGGGTGGTCTCAATCGGCAAAGCCGTCAGCCTGCGCGACTGCACCGGCATAGGCTTGATGGTTGACGAACTCCCAACCGGCGGCGAGCGCCTGACGGTCGATTTCAAGCAAGGCGCAGTCCTTTACCTTGGCTTCGAGGACTTTCAGAGCAGATTCGCGAGTCAGGCAGTTGCTCTCGGCCAACATCGCGCCCAACATCACGATGTTTGTGGCCTTCGCTGAACCGAGTTTGTCCGCGATTTGCGAAGCAGGAACGCAGATCACATTCGCCGCGGGAACGGCAAAGTCTTCTGGCACTCTGTCGCTGGAGTAAAGAATAAGTCCTCCGGGAGCCACCTGCGGCGCGAACTTGCGCAGGGCAATTTCGCTCATTGCAATCAGCACCTGGGGACACGAGACAAGAGGTGAGCCAATACGTTGCTTCGACAGGCATACATGACAATTGGCGCTGCCGGAACGCATCTCCGGCCCGTAGGAAGGAAGCCAGCTGACTTCCAGACCTTCGCGCATGCCCATTTCGGCCAACAACTGGCCGAGCAGGAGGACGCCTTGTCCGCCAAAGCCGGCCAGTTTGATAGCGAGCTGCTCAAATCCATGTGGGTGTGGCGTTAGGAGGCCAGGTAGTTCTCCTCCCCGAATCTGGAGCACCTCCGCGACCGGGCGCTGCGGGGGAGCTGAGTCGGGAGGAAGTTCCAGCTTCCGGTCCCGAAAAACATTCAGCGGAAACGAGGGAATCATTTGTTCCGCCACCCAACGGCGCGCATCCACGGGATCCTTCCCCCAGATCGTCGGGCAAGGGGAAAGAATCTCGACAAACGAGAAGCCCAGGTTGTCGCGCTGGTTTTCGATAGCTTTGCGAATCGCGCGTCGGGCTCGCATGATGTTCTTGTTGTCCGAAAGCGCCACGCGCTCGATATAAACGGGAGCTTCAAGCGTGGACAGCAGTTCCGACATATGCAAGGGGAAGCCCTCGTTGGCGGGTCGGCGTCCCCAAGGCGAAGTTGTGCTTTTCTGCCCCACCAGCGTGGTGGGAGCCATCTGGCCGCCGGTCATGCCATAGATTGCATTGTTCACGAAGAAGACTGTGATTTTTTCGCCCCGGTTGGCGGCATGAATGATCTCGGCGGTGCCGATGGCAGCCAGATCGCCGTCCCCCTGGTATGCGATCACCAGCTTTTCGGGGCAAGAGCGCTTTAATCCTGTAGCCGCGGCGGGAGCGCGTCCGTGAGCCACCTGCACATTTCCGACATCAAAATAATAGTAGGCAAACACCGAACAGCCCACCGGACTCACGAAGATAGTCTTATCCTGCAGGCCCAGTTCTTCAATGGCTTCAGCGATCAGCTTATGCGCGACGCCGTGCCCGCATCCCGGACAGTAGTGTGTCTGTTGTTTCAGTTCTGATTTGCGGTCGTAGGTGTCGTAGAACACCGGCGACTTCGAATGGACCATCTGGTAAGGAAGGCGGCCGGCATCCTGCTCCGCCGGACCGCTCTTATTTTCGTCCACCTTAAGCGCTTCGGTTTCCATGACTGCATCCATATAGGTACCTTCCAGTCACACACGCGCCGTGATCCGCTGTTCAATCTGTTCGAGTATCTCTTCGACCGATGGCACATTGCCGCCGACCCGGCCATAGAACGCGACGGTCTTCTTGCTTCCCACCGCAAGTTGCACGTCTTCGAGCATCTGTCCGTTACTCAATTCCGCAACCAGCACGCTTTCCGCTCCGGAGGCTGCCTTTGCCAATTCCTTCGATGGGTACGGCCAAAGCGTAATCGGACGGAACAGTCCCACTTTCAAACCTTCCTTTCGCGCCTGCTCCACGGCGGAACGCAGAACGCGTGACACGATGCCGTACCCAACCAGCAACAGCTCTGCATCGTCGGTCTCGTATTGTTCAAATCGACTCTCGCATTGCTGGGCCCGGATATATTTCGCCTCCATGCGTCGCTGGTGCTCTTCCAGGTCGTCAGGTTCCAGGTAGATCGAAGAGACCAAATTCTTACGCGTCTCTGGAGTCCCCTTCACTGCCCAAGGTTTCTCCGGAACAATCGCCTCCCGACATTCAAGGTCCAGCGATTCCATCATTTGCCCGACGAAGCCATCGGCCAGCACGATTGCCGGATTGCGATACTTGTCGGCAAGATCAAAGGCCAACATAGTGAGTTCGGCCATTTCCTGCACGGAAGCCGGCGCCAGCACGAAATTGCGGTAGTTGCCGTGCCCGCCCCCCTTTACGGTCGCGAAATAGTCGCTTTGTTCGGGAGCGATGTTTCCCAGGCCAGGACCGCCGCGCATCACGTCGACGATTACGCAGGGAAGCTCGGCGCCTGCGAGATAGGACAGGCCCTCCTGCATCAGGCTGAGGCCGGGGCCCGAGGAGGCGCTCATGACACGAACCCCGGCCGCAGCGGCGCCGTAGACCATGTTGATCGCAGCGACTTCACTCTCCGCCTGGAGGAAAGTCCCTCCAATCTGCGGCAGATACAATGCTGCAGCCTCGGTGATCTCACTGGCGGGAGTAATGGGATATCCGTAGAAAGCCCGGCAACCGGCGAGGATTGCGCCCTTGATCACGGCTACGTTGCCCTTACAAAGCCGCCGCATGTTGCCCTCCTTGCGATTCCGCAGCCACTTTGGGCGGCACCAGCCGGAAAACCGTGATCGCTCCCGGCTCCGGGCAGCAGTAAAAGCAGATGCCGCATCCGGTGCAGCCCTGACCAGAATACTGGGCCGGATGAACGCCGTAGGCGCTAAGCTCGGCGGCGAGTTCCAGGCACTTCGGCGGACACGATTCCACACAGAGCCCGCATCCTTTACACTCCTCGATATCGATTTCGACGTTACCGCGCGCGGGACCCGGCATGAGTCACCTCGAGACAGCCTTTAGTACTTCCGGGTGTTGCAACCATTTGGTTCTTTCGCAGTATTCGTACAGCTCAGCTCGAAATTTTGGATCGGCGATCTGAATCAAGGCTCTGGCCCGCTCCCGGATTGTCTTTCCGTGCAGATAAGCGACTCCATGCTCGGTCACGACATAGCGAACGAGTCCGCGCGACGTAACCACCCCGGCGCCGGGGCTCAGCATGGGCACAATGCGCGAGATGGTCCCATTCTTTGCCGTCGATGAGATCGCGATGATGGGCTTGCCGCCTTTGGAGCGCGAGGCGCCACGCAGAAAGTCCACTTGCCCGCCAATGCCGCTGTAAAACTGATTGCCAATCGAATCGGAGCAGACTTGGCCGGTAAGATCGACCTGCAAAGCTGAATTTATCGCGATCATGTTGTCATTGCGCGCAATCAGCGAGGGATCGTTCGTATAGGCTGTTGGATGAAATTCGAAGATCGGATTATTGTCTACGAATTCGAAAAAACGCTTCGTGCCCAGGGCGAACCCGACGATGATCTTGCGCGGCTTGAAATTCTTGCGTGCTCCGGTGATCACGCCGTTCTCGATTAGGGGAATCACGCCCTCGGAAACCAGTTCGCTGTGCACAGCCAAATCCTTGCGATCGCTGAGGAAGGGCAGAACCGCGTCCGGGATGCCTCCAACACCCGTTTGCAGTACTGCCCCATCCTCGATAAGGCCCGCTACGTTGCGCGCGATGGCGACGTGCATGCCAGTGACCTCTGGCTTCTTGAGTTCGCATAGCGGCCGTGACGATTCCACCACCGCATCTATGTCACTGACATGAATGAAGCTGTCGCCATAGGTTCGCGGCATATTGTCGTTGACCTGGGCGACGACGTAGCGGGCACACTTGGCGGCGGTCAGCGTCGTGTCTACGCCGACGCCAAAACTGCAAAAACCGTGGGAATCGGGAGGCGAGACTTCGATTAACGCCACATCAAGTGGCATAGCGCCGCTTTCGAAGAGGGCTTCAATCTCACTCAGATAAATCGGGGTGTAGTCGGCGCGCCCGTCGTTGACGGCTTGGCGCACGTTGCCGCCGATAAACATCGCGTTGTGCCGGAAATGTCCTGCCATTTCCGGCGCCACATAGGGCGCGCAGCCCATCGTCATCATGTGTACGATTTCCACATCGTACAGCTCGGGCGCGCGGCGCATGAGGGCTTCCACCAGCGCCTCCGGTTCGGCACAACCCGGCTGAATGTAAACTCGCGTGCCGGGGCGAACGCAGCGCAACGCTTCATCCGCGGTCTGGAGTTTCCTCTTGTATTCCGTTTCCCAGGACATGTTCTCTCTCCATCAATGTGCCTTCCCAGCTGCGACAGCTTTATGCTGGGCGTGCTCATTGGGCATCTGTTCATAGCCCACGGCGGCGTAGTAAATTGCGGAATCGAAAAACTGATCCAACAACTCCAACAGTTCGTGTTGGCCAAATAGCTCGATGGGATTATCGACGGTTGACTCTCGCTTCAGGAACTCCCAGAGGTTTTGCTTGGTGAGAACAATGGCCCGGATCAACTGGCTGAGAGGCACTCCCTGAGCGGCGCGACGGCTCCCAATTGCCTTGTAACGATGCTCGATGTCTTGCTCTTTTCGTTCCAGCAGCCAATTGCCCAATTGATGGTAGATCTCATACACCCGGGCGTTCAGTTCGTAACTTACAATGTTGCGGTAGTCGCGAAGTTCCTCCGAGGCTTGGACTTTCTCGGCAAGATTCAACGCCAGTGCGTTAGCGTGGGTCTCGATTAACCGTACAAGTCTGTTTGAGAGCATTGTGATAACCTCCCAGCTGCTTCTCGCTCACAGAACACTATGGAACCAGCAGGCGTTTCCAGCCATGATCTAAAGCACAATTGAGTGTGACCTGGATCACACCATGGGGGTCGCTGCTGGAGGGTTTTCGGGTAAGAGCGGGCCTTTAGTGCGATGAGGCAATACGCGCCGAGGACCTCACCATGGGTTTCCGTTTCGTGAGGCCCTCAAATTCGCAAGCGTTGCAGTCAGGCCAAAACCAACACAACCCCCAGTTCATACTTTCCAGCCCGTGATGACCTCAGGGTGTACTCTCCGGAATGTCTCGGTGACGTGGCAGTTCCAGCAGACGGGTTTGTAGCGGGAGAAAATCTCGGGAAGTTGCTGGGGCGGCACCTCGTCCCACCCGATCGTCCTCTCATCAGGGGCCATCAGGGCCGGGGGTTCCATATGATGGAGTCGTCCGAAAGGCGTGTGGCAAAGGACGCAGCTCTGTCCTGCATACCAATTGGATACGATGTTCCGGACCAGGCAGTTGTCAGGATCGGCTTCAATCTGTTTGAGGCACTCCTGACCGCACTCGCGACGCTCGGGCCAGCGAGAGCACTGTTCGAGACGAGGTTCAGGCTCCCCGCTAAACGCGGCCATGGCGGCCTTTCCTGCTGCCACATCAACCGCTGCGGGCATGAGCGTTTCCGGGCAGGTTACGATCCGTTTGCCGCGATACAGGAAGTAAGTGCGCACGACCGGAAAGATGCGGAACAGTACGGCTCCGGCCAGTACGGCTATTACTGCGATAGCGAATAGACTTGTTATCGTCATAAATTCCCCCCCACCAAACTTCCCCGGAGTCCTCAAGCCCTTCCAGGGCTCCGGCCTAAGTGCATACTCAGTTTGACGTGTGGGCGATTATGGTTCTGTGTGCTGCATCACGGAAGACCGTGACCGGAGTCACCAAGCAACGCGCCCAAGCGCCGCAGAGACCCACGCCAGAGGGGAGTTTCAGACCAGCTGACACGCTGACGCTGGAAGTTGCCTCTTCACTGCCAGGGAAAGGCGGCGGATGCCCTCGCGTATTTGGTCCGGGTTGGGATGCGAAAAATTCAGTCGCAAATGACGACAGCTTTCCGGACCTGTGCCGGCGTAAAAGCAATCCCCGGGAACAAAGGCTACGTTCTCCGCCAGCGCCGACTGGAACAGTGACTGGGAATCCATCCCCTCCGGCAGAGTTACCCATAGAAAGAGGCCGCCCTGGGGACAAGTCCAGGTCACTTCAGGTGGGAAGAACTCCTGCAGAGCCTGGAGCATGACATCGCGCCGCTCGCGGTAGACTCTACGAATCAGCTTGACATGCTGATCGAGGAATCCCCCGCGTGCCACCTCGAACGTCACCTGTTGGGTGAAGGTAGAGGTGTGGAGGTCGGCGCCCTGCTTCAATTGAACCAGCTTGCTAATGATCTTGGGTGGGGCCACGATCCAGCCCAGACGAAGACCGGGAGCCAGGGTCTTGGAGAAGGTGCTGAGATAGATGACATTGCCGATGGAAAATCCGTTGTCGCGACGCAGGTTCTCGCGGTCCAACACAACCAGGGGCGCGATGTGGTCGCCTTCATAGCGCAACTGGCCATAGGGATCGTCTTCGACGATTGGGATTCCGTACTTGTCCGCCAGCAGAATCAGTTGATGGCGGCGCCCCTCGGATAGCGTGACGCCTGCCGGATTCTGGAAGTTGGGCAGGATGTACATGAATTTTGGGCCCAGGCGGAGCGACGTCTCCAGCAACTCAGTGCGTAGTCCGTCATCATCGACGGGAACGGAAAGGTATTGCGCGCCATAGCCGTTGAACGCTTGCAATGCCCCGAGATAAGTCGGCGCCTCGACCAGCACCCGGTCGCCGGAGTTGATCAGCAACTTTCCAATTAGATCGAGCGCCTGCTGCGAGCCGGAAGTGATAAGCACATTCTCGACCTTGGCCAGGATGGCGTAACGCGCCATATGGCGGGCGATCATCTCGCGGAGTGGCTCATAGCCTTCAGTCGCGCCATACTGCAGGGCAGATTCGGCCTGGGTCGCTAATACTTTCTGGCAAGCTTCCTGGAACCGTTGCACCGGGAAAACCCCGGCGGCGGGTAGCCCGCCGGCGAAAGAAATCAATCCTGGCCGTTTGCTGATCTTCAGCAGTTCCCGGATCGCGGAACTCTTGGTCTCCCGCGCACGAAGCGAGTAACGAGACTCCCATAAAGTGGACACGAGATTACACCTCCTGAGTCGTTACGCAGCGGCCAGCCGCGGACCGGTTCGGCTGCGCCTCGAAGGTCTCTGCAGGCGCAATGCCTGCTTCTTAATGAATCGTAGCAGCGGGCTCGGGCTCCTCGAAATTGATGATGTCGAACTCGTCCACTTTCAGGGCAGCCCGCTCCTCCACTCGCCTCTGAGCGTCGGCGCGCACCAGCTTCTGCAAGAGTTCTGCAGCGCACCAACGGCAGCAGAATCCCTTCTCCTCCACCGGTTCTCCGGTTGCCGTGGTTGTGTTGAACTCATAGTTGAGTACCGGAAATTCCAGATGGCAGGCGTCGCATGCCTGTGGCACTTCGTGCAAAGGCTCAAAAGCAGAGAAAAACACGCTTGGTTTCATGACGCACCTCGTAATAATGCACGCGCCGCACTCGCGCCCATGCTGGCTTCCTCTTCAGCGGTACCTTTGGCCGAGCGGCGCAATACAGCTCTATTACACCTTCTCTCCCAATTGCAGACCGTGATAACGGTCGCACTGGTTTGTGATCAGGCTCACACGTACGAAGGGGAAGAAAACAAGGATTTCTTACCACTGACCTGTGGTGAGGTATTCATGAATGGACTTCGCTGAGCGCCGCCCGGCGGCCATGGCCAGGATTACAGTGGCACTGCCAGTGACGATGTCGCCGCCGGCAAACACGCCTTTGCGGGAAGTGCGCTGAGTGAGAGTATCGGCCTGGATGTAACCTCGGGCATCGGTAGCCAGGCCGGTGGTAGTGCTTTGAATCACGGGGTTGGCGCTGGTCCCGATCGCGATGACTGCGACCGACAGCGGCAGCTCGAACTCTGAGCCGGGAATCGGGATGGGACGTCGCCGTCCCGATGCATCTGGTTCGCCGAGTTGCATGCACATGCAGCGAAGGCCGCCAAGCCAACCCTTGCCGTCGGAGAGGAACTCCATCGGGCTGGTGAGCATCCGAAACTCAATCCCTTCATGACGGGCGTGCCGGACTTCTTCCGCCCGCGCCGGCATTTCAGCTTCGCTGCGGCGATAAATCACGTATGCTTTTCGCGCTCCCAGGCGCAGGGCTGAGCGGATGGCATCCAGTGCCGTATTGCCGCCGCCGATCACCGCTGCATCCTTCCCGCGCAGGTTTACCATTGGCTGGTCATACTTGGGGAACTGGTAGGCTTTCATCAAGTTGATCCGGGTCAAGAATTCGTTGGCTGAATAAACGCCGTTCAGATGCTCACCAGGAATATTCATGAAGAGGGGCAGCCCGGCGCCCGTTCCAATGAAGACAGCATCGTAATGTTCTTCGTCCATAAGTTCGTCGATGGTGACAGTCTTGCCGACCACCACATTGGTTTCGAACTCAACCCCCATAGTGCGCAACTGATCGATCTGCTGGCGAACTATTTCTTTGGGCAGCCGGAACTCGGGAATGCCATAGACAAGCACGCCACCTAGTTCGTGGAGGGCCTCGAACACTCGCACCTTGTGCCCTTTCTGTACGAGATCACCCGCCACGGACAATCCAGAAGGGCCGCTGCCCACGATTGCTACCCGTTTCCCCGTAGGCGGCGCGGCCGGCAGGGTGATAATTCCAGTACGCTGTTCGTAATCCGCAACGAAGCGCTCAAGGTAGCCGATACCCAATGACTCACCCTTCTTGCACAACTTGCAAGCGCCTTCGCAATGGTCTTCCTGGGGGCAGACGCGCCCGGTAATCGCGGGCAGAACGTTGTCTTCGCGGATCTTCGCGGCCGCACCCAGGAAATCGCCAGCTACAATCAACCGAACGAATTCGCGAACCTTAACACCGACCGGGCACTTGTCCATGCAGGTGGGCTTCTCACACTCCAGGCAGCGCAGCGCTTCCTGTCGTGCAAGCTCGACTGAGTATCCCAGGTTTACTTCCGTAAAGTTGTGGGCACGCTCATCCGCAGGCTGTTCGGGCATCCGCTGCCTGGGCATTTTGATCCGTTCCTTTAGCCGGAGCGGATTCGGCGAGTGTCGCGCGACTGGGGTCATCACCTGCCTCCATGGGCGCACCCGGTTTCTTCGGGAATGCCGGTGACACTTGGCTCCAGTTCCTGCCGGAATTCCTCCATCGATCTGTTTTCCGCATCGCGATAAGTCGAGTTACGCTGTGTCAGTACTGCGAAATCGACTAGATGTCCATCGAACTCCGGCCCGTCGACACAGGCGAACTGGCTCCTGCCGTCCACCAACACGCGGCAACCTCCACACATACCGGTGCCGTCGATCATGATCGGATTGAGGCTCACTATGGTGCGGATGTGGTCCTTCCGCGTTAGCTCCGCGACCGCACGCATCATAGGAATTGGACCCACTGCCAGCACCAGGTCGATTCGGGTGTGGTTGTCGAGCAGTTGCCGCAGTTTGTCGGTGACCAGACCCTTCTCCGCATAGCTGCCATCGTCTGTCGTGATCATCAGTTCATCGCTGACCTGCTGCATCTCGCGCTCCAGGAGGATCAACTCCCGCTCACGTGCGCCGATGATGGAGATCACGCGATTGCCAGCGTGCTTCATTGCCATAGCGGTAGGGTAGGCCATCGCTACTCCTACGCCGCCACCCACTACCACCACGGTGCCGAACAGTTTTATTTCCGACGGCTTTCCCAGCGGCCCGACTACATCCAGAATGCTGTCGCCCGCAGTCAGGGCATTGAGCAGGTGCGTGGTCTTGCCCACTGACTGCACCACAATGCTGATAGTGCCGCCCACAGGATTCGAGTTCTCGATGGTTATAGGGATTCGCTCGCCCCGGTCGTGGAGCCGCAGAATTACGAACTGCCCGGCCTGATGTTTCCGTGCGATGCGAGGTGCCTCGATTACAAACCGCTTGATGCCGGGCGCGATGAACTCAGCGTGTGCGATCCTGAACATGTGGCTCCAGTTCCAACTGCAAGTCTATTGTTTCAGCGCGTTGGAAACGGTGCTGTGATTCCTGTCACAATCGAGTGTGTTTCAAATAGTCTGCAACTTCCCGAGCGTTAACTGCGCAAAATTAAGGCGGGGTGGAAGTGGTCCACCCCGCCTTATAACCACTGATCCGGCAAGCGATAACTCAAACCGCTCCCTGGTCCAACATGGCGTTAGCGACCTTGAGGA
The DNA here is from genome assembly GCA_963813645.1 of Terriglobia bacterium. GTDB lineage: Bacteria > Acidobacteriota > Terriglobia > Terriglobales > Acidobacteriaceae > JAIQFF01. The sequence continues at coordinate 66,894 of CAWEZS010000004.1, read as the reverse complement.
AGCCCGCGATATTGGCTCCGTTGACGAGATTCCCCGGAGTTCCATAGAGCTCCGCGGTTTCATAACTGTTGCGGTGGATTGCGATCATAATTTTGTGCAGCCGGTCATCCACTTCTTCACGTGTCCAGCTCAAGCGAGCGCTGTTCTGGGCCATTTCCAGACCTGAGGTAGCCACTCCGCCGGCGTTGGCCGCTTTGGCCGGTCCGTAGAGGATCCCCGCGTCCAGGAATATTTTGGTAGCTTCAAGCGTGCTCGGCATATTCGCACCTTCTGCCACCAGTTTGACCCCATTCTTGATCAGGTTCGCTGCATCTCTGGCCGCGATTTCGTTCTGCGTGGCGCTTGGAAAGGCGCAGTCCGCGTTGATATTCCAGAGCGGGTTATAGCCCAGCTTGACATCCGCAGGGATGAAAACTGCCTTCTTGAATTGGTCCGCATATTCAACGATGCGACCACGGCGAACGTTCTTGAGTTCCATGATCCAGGCCAGCTTCGCGCGATCGAAACCATCCGGATCGAAGATGACGCCGTTGGAGTCGGACATCGTAATCGGTTTGGCTCCAAGATCAAGCAGCTTTTCAACCGTATACTGAGCCACGTTTCCACTGCCGGAAACCAGGCACAGCTTGCCTTCCAGTGAGTCGTTGCGGGTCTTTAGCATCTCGTGGGCAAAGTATACGCAGCCGTATCCGGTTGCCTCCGGACGGATGAGCGAACCGCCCCAATTCAGGCCCTTGCCCGTCAACACTCCAGTGAACTCGTCACGCATACGTTTATATTGGCCAAAGAGGAAGCCGATCTCGCGGCCGCCAACTCCGATGTCGCCCGCCGGAATATCGGTGTGGGGTCCTATGTGCCGGGCCAGCTCCGTCATAAAGCTCTGGCAGAACTTCATGACCTCATTATTGCTCTTCCCCTTGGGATCGAAATCGGAACCGCCCTTGCCTCCCCCCATGGGCAATGTGGTCAGGGAGTTCTTGAGGACCTGCTCGAACGCCAGGAACTTCAGGATTCCAAGATTGACTGAAGGATGGAATCGCAACCCGCCCTTGTAGGGGCCGATCGCGCTATTCATCTCAATGCGGAAACCACGATTAACCTGGATGTTTCCCTCGTCATCGACCCAGGGAACGCGGAACATGATTACGCGCTCGGGTTCAACCATGCGTTCCAGAATTCGGCCTTCACGATATTCCGGATGCCTCTGGAAAACAATACGCAGAGACTCAAGTACTTCCTGCACCGCCTGGTGGAACTCAGGCTCAGCGGGATTCTTCACCTTTACCGTGGACATGACATCGTCGATATAGTCGCCCGGAGTTCTAATCTCGGGCCTTGTAAGAGTACAGGCGCTCATAGAGTAATCCTCCTTTTTTTCTTGCCAGCAAATTCCAATTGCGCCGGCAGATCATTACAGTGGCTCCAGAACCTGAAGGGTTCGGAGTCCCTATTCCTTTGGGCTCCTGCGCAATAGCCCATCGGTACGTGTCGGATAGGCCCTGCTGGGAGGAGTTGTGAAATTGATCACACACCCGACCGGCTCCTCTTCGCCCAGTTCGTCGGGATCGCTAAACCTGAAGTGAAACTTGGGGTCAGGGTGTTTGGTAATCGCTGGATCGCTGGACAGCTTGCGCAGCTCCGATGTAGAAAATGGTTCGCGCGCCGGGTCGACCGGCATTTCGATGCTTGGTTGGCTATTCATAATCGCTTCTTTCGTTTGAAAATTTTCCAAGCCTTACGACAGTTCATTAGAGCGCGCACCCGATGGATTTACCGTGACCAGCATCACATCAGGTCGTAATCCCGGTCACGCGTCGAGGACGCACACGGCGGTCTCGCTCAACATGGTTTCCCGCCAGGCTGATTCTTGTTATTCACGGTGCGCCATGAAGGGAAATCCGAAGGTCATTGCTGAGCTGAACAAGGCACCCCGCGAGTAGCTAACGGCCATCAACCAATACTTCCTGCACGCGGAGATGTGCGAAAACTGGAAATACCAGCGCCCGCCGAAATTCATCAAGAAACAATCTATGGGCGAGATAAAGCTCCCGAGGTCTTGATCGAAAGAATCGTTTGTTGTTGCCCGCTGGGCGAGCTCAGCCCCCGCACCCGCCTGATCAGGAAGCCACGCTTGTATCGTCCCAAGCGGTTTCCGCCGCGGGTGGGATGAAACTCATCGCTCGCTCGGCAAGAGCGGTGATGGTCAGGCTGGGATTAACCCCGAGATTGGCCGCCACCACCGACCCATCGCAGATGTACATGTTCCTGTAGTTGAAGACGCGATGGCGCGAATCTACCACGCCGTGGGTGCTTGAATCGGCAATGACGCAACCTCCAATGCAGTGGGCCGTGCTCGGAACATTGAAGAGGATCTCGGGAACCATGCTCATGGGAACCCCGCCGGTAAGGTGCGCGAGTTTCTGGGCAAACTCGTTTGCTCGAGGGATGTAGGTAGGCACTTTCTCACCCCGGCTGACAAGAAATTTCCTGAACGGCCAGAACCAGGGGCGTTGCCAGTGCATCTCGATCTCGCCATCGAGCGCCTGCATGCAAAGCAGAATCAGAAATTCTCGCGCCCAACCCAGAGGTTGCAGCACGCGCACGGTCCTGATCGGGTGGAGCAGCAGAGAGCTGATGAGATTCTTCAGCCAGAGCGCAATTCGCCGAGGCCCAGGGCGGCCGTTGGTCAGGATCGTGGTCAGGAGGCCCATGGCATCGGAGCCCCGTGGATAGCGGACGGCTTCAATGTGGGTGTGCTGGTCAATATAGATACCAGAGCCGATGGCGATGCCCTGCGATAAATCTTCCCGGTAACCGGGCATGCGCACCCCGATCAGCGATTCGGAATTGGTGCGCACGTGTTTACCCAGCTGCGGACTTATGGCCGGCAAGGAGCCATTCTCTTTGAGCCGAAAGAGCAGTTCCATTGTGCCCAGCGAGGACGCGGAGAAGACCACGCCACGGCAAGTGAAGCGCCGCGGCTGTCGCCAAATCCGCGCCGTGGAACTAACGGTGCACACTTCGTAGCCGTCACTGCCGTCTCTCGAGCCCGCAAGCGGTGTAACCTTCACGACCTGTGTTTCGGGAAAGATCCGTGCGCCGTGCTTTTCCGCCAGATACAGGTAGGTGAGGTCCAGAGTATTTTTCGCGCCGAAGCGGCAACCCATCATGCAACCGCCGCAGGCAATACAGGTGGTTCGCTCGGGACCTTCGCCCCCGAAGAATGGATCAGGGAAAGCCTGGTTGCCGGGTTCTCCCGGCTTGGGCTGGAAGATGCCCACTTTCGTGCGATAGAAGGTATGCCCACAACCTGCAGCCTCAGCGGCTTTCTTCAAGAGATGGTCGGCAGGTCCGAGGATCGTGTTTTCAGTGACTCCGAGCATCCGCGAGGCAGTTTCATAGTGCTGGTGCATCTCCGCTTTCCAGTCGGCCAACCCCGTCCACGAGCCGGTTTTCCACACTCTTTCCGGGGAAGAAAGCAGAGTACACGCGTAGGTGACGGATCCACCACCGACGGCACAACCATGGAGAATAGTCACATGCTTGAAGAAACGCATGTTGAAAAAGCCACGCAAGCCGAGTTTGGGACGCCAGAACCACCGATGGATGGACCAACTGGTATGCGGCAACTTGTCGGGCGTCCAACGCCGGCCCATTTCCATCACTGCTACTCGATACCCCTTCTCGACCAATCGATGGGCCGAAACACTACCGCCGAAGCCCGATCCGATGATGATAAAGTCGAAATCGAATTGCTTGTCGCGGGCCTCCATACGAGTCTCCTAGGCCAACCGGTAAAGTTTCCAGCCAACCGCGATCAGCCAAATCAGGACAACGCCATAGATGCTGAAGGCGGCGCCTATCATGGGGCGCAGGCTCTCACAAATAATGCCTATTCCGCCGCTCAGTATGCCCAACCAGGCAACCCACTTCGAGAAAACGCCCTTCAGCATGACGATGGAGATCACCAGAATGCTGAGCGCGAACAAGACACCGCCGGCGCTCACCGAATTATTCTGAGCGAGAAGAGCCTCAGCCGCGGAGCCGAAGGTAGCGTGTTGCGCGTCGTTGGCAGCTGCGTACCGGTAGCTCAGGTAGACCAGGCCGTTCACGCACGAAAACGGAGCCAGGCAGAGGACCACGGACGCGACACCGATTACGCTGCCGATTGCGGCGTAGCTGCGGTTCAGATGCCTGAGCGCGATATAGAGCGCCGGAAAAGTAATCAAGCTCAACCCAACGGGCCCCACCAGCAGTGCTTGAAAGACTATGTAGCCTGGCCTGTTTGCAATTATGTATTCGAGCGTGGCAATGCCGCCCGAACTGGGCGGAGGCGGCAGAAACAAGCCAACGACCGCGCCTGCGATGCTAAGAAGAGCAAAGAGGATGGCTGCAATGCCACCAGCTCGAAAGAGGCCACTCCATGATGCATCTGTACCATGAGCCGCCGCGATCGAAAGCTTTTCTATGGTCAAGGTTGCCATATGCACCTCCCCACCTTCCGGTGATTCAAGACGAAATAGCTTCCGCTTCTTTTTGTCCTCGAACCCTGCTATCGATTACCTGCGTAATTCTCCTCAGTGCTTCAGCGCTCTGAGGCACATCGGGCCCAAACATCTGGAAGACATGATTCATGTCCTCCCAGGTCTCCAGAACAACCTCGGCTCCCTGGCTTCGGGCGCGGGCGGCGAAAGCTTGGATGCTGTCGTACAGAATCTCGCTGCGCCCGGCCTGAATGTAAATCGGAGGAAGACCGCGCAAATCGCCCCAAAGTGGCGATACCAACGACTGGCGGCGCTGGGAAGAGTCGCAGAACCAATCCGCCCACTGCTCGATCATGTGTTTGTCAATCCAGTCAGACGCTGGATCGCCAACGATGCTGGCGTGCTTACCTTCGATGTCCGTTGCAGGAGAGAGAGCAATAGCAAGTGCCGGCAGAGGCAGCCTGGAATCTCGCGCTGCCAATAGTGAAGTCAATGCCAGGTTGCCACCTGCCGAGTCACCGGCAAAAATCAGTTTGTCAGACGCAATGCCAGTTTCGAGTAGCCAGCGGTAAGCATTGAGCGCATCTTCAAGTTGCGCCGGGAAACGGTGTTCCGGCGAAAGCCGGTAATCGAGGGCGAACGTTCTGGATTTCGCCGCCAGCGTAATCAGCGCAATGAAGTTGGCGTAGGCGCGAGGGTAGAAAGAATATCCGCCACCATGAAAATACAAGACCGTCACCGCGCCCTCAGCGTTCTTTTGCGTAAACCAGCTTCCTCGGAACTTCTCTTGCACAATCGGTGTGATGTCCACTTCTGATAGCGCGGGCGAACTGATCGCGACCGAATCCAGATAGGAGCGCGCTTCCTCCACATCACGCATCGTGAATGCGGTGGTCACGTGTTTCTTCAGTACTTCGGTGTTCAACTCCACGAGCCAACTCCAGCTGGGTTGGCGCGGGCCCTTAAGCATCCGGCGGGCAGAGACCTTCACGATTGATTGGCCGATCTCTGCCGCGGTTTGTACTCGGTATCGAATCGGGCCAGCGAAATGTAGGCGTGCAACCATAAATCAATCCTCTATCCACTGCGGGACGCACAGTCAGAAAAGCGAGTTGGCGCGGGGAGGAGAATCGGCGAGTCCGGCGGTGGGTGAGCCACCAGTGTTCGCACCATGCCATGTCCCTGCTGCCACCAGCCATGGAAGCTACGGCCATTGGCACAGCGAACCTGCAGCGGGCTCCAGCCCTTGAGATTGAACGCACCCTTAATGGGACTCACGGTCACACTCCGGGTATCGAGCCGCAGTCCCTCCCGTAGCGCTTTCAGCGCACTCTCTTTCGCGCTCCAAAGCAGGGTCACCAGACGGGAGCGCTCGGCCGCGCCGACTCGCGCTACCAGCGCTTGCTCGCTCTCGGTAAAATAGTCCGCAATAAAAGCGTCGCTTCGCGACTCGATCACTTCCTCATCACAGCCCAATTCCACTCCAGGCGCTGCGACGGCACAGGCGGCGACTCCGGAACTGTGGCTGATGGAAACCGCAACGGCGGCTGGTTCGTTCGCCAGGAAAACCTCAGGGGCGCCCGATGATGCCGGGCGTATTTCGATCTGCGCCAGGCCTTGGGCATCGGTTGGCAAATCCAAGAACGAAGCCACTGCGCATTTTGCCGTCCATCGTCCCAGCCGCCAGTCGGCGCGCCGCTTGGCAAAGCGCAAGCCGCTCAGGCAGGCGGATTCCCTGGCACTTAGCCAATCATTCTCCGGTGGTACGTCAGCTTCGGCCTGTTCGAGCCAATACACTGGTTTCACGTCTATGCCTCGTCGCCAGGAACCGGTTCTAGGCTGCGGCGTCACTCAGCATCGCCTCTGACCCGGCGGAATGTTGCTCTTTTTCAATCCCTCGTTCGACCGCATGGATGAGATACGGTCGCAGTTCTGCGGGGGGAAGAATGTGATTCAGCGCGCCCACCTCAAGCGCCCTCTGCACGCTGTGCACGCGATCAAACTCGGCGGCCATCTCACCTAACTTCTCCGAGTGCACTATCTTGAAGAGTTCTTCCCACTGGGCGCGCAAGCGGCCCTTCTCCGCGCCCTCGGCTTGCGCCATGGCCTGGCTCAGCGCCTGCAGCCGCGGGTCTTTACGAGCCCTGGTCTCCACTTCACCCGCGAACACAACCGCCGCAGCTGGAGCACCTCCAATCACCGAGGCATACGTCCCCTCCAAGGCTGCCACTTCGAGCTGTTCGTTCAGAGCTCGGGAGAAAACCACATAGGCGCCACCGTGGTAGCGGGAGATCACGCAGAATACGATGGGGCCTTTGAAATTCACCACGGCTCTGCCAATCTCAGCGCCATATTCGAGCTGCAACCTGCGCATTGATTCAGGCGAGCCATCGAAACCTGACAGATTGGCTAGAAGCACCAATGGCCGGTTGTTACTTGCCGCATTGATGGCGCGGGCCACTTTCTTAGAGGATTGTGGAAACAGAGTCCCGGCAGTCCACTGGTCTGGTCCGTCGGCGGGGACAAATCCCAAGCGCGGCACCGGCTGGGACTCGATTCCGATCAGGCAAACGGGATAACCGCCAAGATGAGCGTCCCAGACCACCGCGGTCTCGGCGGCGCGCATGCCCGCCCAGCGCTCGAGCGGCGCGTGGTCCTGGTCGGCGACCGCCCTCATCACTTTCCGAATGTCGAAGGATTTCTTGCGCCCTGGGTTAGTTTCGTCGGAAAGAATCTCGCCAACCGACGCGAAGCCCTCCTCGCCATTCTGACTGTGGGCATGAACCCGCACATCCCGGTCGATGGGATCATTGGTCGCGGCGCGGCGGGGAAAGCGCTCGCCAGGAGCGACGTAGGTGTGGTCATAGTGACGGAACAGGATGTGGCAGGCTTCATCAATATCTCGCGCCCAGTATTGCGCCTGACCGTTCGGTCCCATAATGCGATCGTAGCCGCCGATGCCTTGATTGTCCTCGGCGGAGACGCTGCCGGAGTAATCGAGAGCGCGCTTACCCGTGAGCACCATAGCTGCTTTCGGTGTCATGACCAGAATGCCGCGGGTGTGCATGAGCATGGTGGCCTCGGCGTTCCAGTAGGGTTGCGCACCGACATTGATTCCGTTGACGACCAGATTCACTTCGCCGCCTGCCTGCGTGAACTCAATCAAGCGGCGGAGTACGCGGGCGATCCAATCCATGCCTTCGACCCCGCACTCCATCGAGATCTTTGCCCCGGCCGAAAGAGTGAACCACTCCAGGGGGATACGTTTCTTCTTAGCCAAGTCCAGGGCGGCCAGGATGCGCCGGCATTCTGGCTCAGCGATGGCTCCCAGATCCTTGCTCGGATCTCCCAGCAACACAACCCGGGTCATACCCTCGGGATACTGGGGTGTGAAATTTCGGATCAAGCCGACAATGATGTTGGATTTGTTTTGACCGTAGGGCCGATCCACCGGAACCAGATCGCTTGCAGCATCAAGATCGTGCTCGACAAAATCACCTGATGGATATTCGGCCCGCGTGTCTTCCGGGGCGGGTGTGATCATTTTGATAATTTCGTAAGGGTAGATGAGTCCGCGCTGGCGCATACGGACGACTTTCCGTTCATATTCGGTCAGCGGCTTGATTACCTGCAGTTTGTCCGCAGGCCGGAAGGTTATGAGCGACTCAGTGCCGGCCGGGCTTGAAATGCGCACCACCATCTCGCGCAGTTCCCCGGTTGCCGGATTAGGAATGCGGGCGCGGACGACTACCTGTTCCAATCCCAGGCCTTCGGTGGCGGGAGAGAGTTTGCGCACGATATCACGCAATTCATCGCGCTCCAGAGTGAGCGGTGGCCACACGTACAGGAATATCCGGTTCCAGTAGAGACGATCCTGGGGACCGCGGCGCGATTGAAATAGCCGGATCCCTGCGAGAGCTTCGGTCAACATGCGCTCCAAATGCGGCAGTTGCACCACGCGGCCCGCCTCGTCACGCACCGGGGTCACGTCGCGGACCTCGGCACAGGCAAACAGCCGCTCATCCTTCGGATTATCGCGAGCTACGCCGCGCAGAAGGTAGACATCTTCAACCGATGGCAGCCGCTCAATATTGAAATTGCCGAGCCGCCAGAGGTGAAGCCGTTTTCCCATCATCGGATGCAGCCCACGATAGATTTTCTCCTCTTCGTAGGCATTGCCGTTGTAGCGATAAGTGAAATGCTGCATACCACCCATGCCTTCACCATGGCCGGGGCCGGCTACGGCTATCGCGATGCGCCGGATGGGCCGAGAAAAACCGGCCTTATTGAGCAGCGATTGGACTTCCCGTTGCGTAACTTCCGCATCTCCGAGTTGGCCTGGATTCCAGCTGTAAAAATCGGCGACGACGTCATGATCTGCCGGGACGTTTGCGACTAAAGGAAGCATGGCCTGCATTGCCTCGGACAGGCGTGAATATTCAGCGTGGGTGGTGAAGACGTGGATACGCTTGCCTTCATGATCGTATTCCGCCGCTGCATAGCAGTGCCCGTCGAAGGTCAGGGAGCGCTGGTCTTCGAGGGAGCGAATCCGATAGTACCTCCAGGTGATCGCCTCCAGCATCAACCTGCGCATCGCAGGATCCGCGGTGGCGAACCGGCCAGAGAACAGACTGACCAGGGGCTGCGGGCACTCCACCAGGGCTCGCAATCTCTCCGAACGATCGGCTGCATTGGGATTCGCAGCCATGTAGGCAAGATGATCTTCCAGCTGGTCGTAAACTTGTTTCCGCGCCCGCTCAAATAGCGGCTGATCGAAGTAGCGATAGCGCACTTCCCGCGCCAGATCGCTCACCGCTGGAAAAAGTCCGCTGGTTATCGAGATCATGCGGTCGAGAAGCAGGCGAAATGAATCCTGGGCCTGAAACGCCGGCGCGTCGGCGCGGTGCAGACGCCGTTCGAGCACGCCCAGAACAAGCGCAATTTGCTGCTCGACCCGTTGATGCGACTTGTAGATCCAGAGCAGACTCTCTTCCAGTTCCGGCGAGCGATCCAGAGAGCGCACGCCGTAGTAGGCCAGCGCGCGCTGCAGCGCACTGACGAAGGCGGGCGGGAGGCCTTCACCGCGGGTATCCAGCAGGCGCAAATAGGAGAACAGGTAAGCCTCGGCGCTGGGCTCTTCACCACTCGCTCGATGATTGACCTGCGGCACGCGCTGAAATAAAGAGCAGATATCGACAAAGATATTGAGGACCGCATCCTCACTCTCTCTGGTTTCATCGTTCTCAACCGAACCATTCTTGCTCCATTCGGCGAGCAGTCGCGCACTCTGCTTCGGATCCACATCAAAACCGAGCATGAGCTGGCGCAGCTCTTCCAGGCTCTGACGGTGGCTGGAATCGTCACCTTCGGCATCTCCGCCGGGGGCGAGCGACGCGCCAAAAACCACTGACTCCGCCGAGCTCACCGTTTCAGCGCTTGCGTCGGGCTCGATCTGGAGGAGGGGGGCACCCGTGTCCACCTGTACGTTTGGTATGGTCATCAGTTGCCGGATCTTCCCGGAAAATGGCGCCACGACCTGCATTTCCATTTTCATAGCTTCCAACACCAGCAGGCGATCGCCCACCGATACGGTGTCACCCGCCTTCACGGCGACGGAAACCACGACCGCCGGGGAGGACGCGTGCACAATGCCACCATCATCGCGATCGATCCGGTGCGAGACACCGTCGACCTCGATTCTGTAGCTCAGCCCCTGGCGCACGGAAGTGATATGAAAGCGGCGCCCGAAGGTGGTGAGCCAATATTCAAACTGATCTCGACGTTCGATTTGAGCTTCGATCCGCGATCCATTGAATTCGACGCGGTACTGCTGAGGGCCGAGGCGGTAGGTCTTAGGCGAGTAAGAATGCCCTCGATAGCGCAGGTCGGTGGACCGGCCCACCTCCGTCCGGACCTGGGGCCGTCCCCGCACGGCTGACGCGTAGAACTGGGTCTGCTCCACCGCTAATTGCTCGTCGTAAGCCTCGATCGCGGCCTGAACCAGCGCGACATCGGCATACTGCCGGGAGACGTGATCACCGGTCGCCGCCAGGCGATCGAGCCATCCATTATGTACATCTCCACGCTGCACTTCGGGACGGCTCAACAGTTCCAGAAGAAATGCTTTGTTACTGGCGCCGCCCTTGATGACGACAACACTATCGCGCAACACTCGTTGCAGCCGGGAAAGCGCTTCGTTGCGATTTTGACCGTAGGCGATGATCTTCGCGATCATGGAGTCGAATTCCGCGGGAACGGAATCCCCTTCCGCCACACCCGTGTCAACCCGGACTCCGGGCCCGGTCAGAATCCGGAACCGCTCGACCGTACCCGGGGCAGGAGCAAAACCGTTGTCCGGATCTTCAGCATTCAGCCGCACCTCGATGGCGTGACCGGTGGTGCGCGGAGGTTGTCCTTCCAGGCGGTCACCGCGCGCGACGCGAATTTGAAGTTTGACCAGATCAACCCCGGTGGTGCATTCCGTGACCGGATGTTCGACCTGCAACCGGGTATTCATCTCCATAAACAAGAAGCGGCGGCTTTTTGGTTCGTAGAGAAATTCCACCGTGCCGGCGTTGTGATATCCGGCCGCCCGGCTCAGGCGCACTGCGGCCTCGCGCAACTCCCGATCCTGATCCAGAGTAAGTGCCGGAGACGGCGCTTCTTCCAGGATCTTCTGGTGGCGACGCTGAATCGTACAGTCGCGCACCCCTACTGCCCAGGTGGTTCCGTGTTGATCGGCAATGACCTGCACCTCGACGTGGCGCGCCTCCTCTACCATTTGCTCCATGAAAACCGTGGGATCGCCGAAGGCTTTGAAGGCTTCGGTGCGGGCGCTCTCAAAGGCCTGCGGAAGTTCACCTGCCGAGCGCACTGTTCGAATCCCGTGACCGCCTCCTCCGGCCGTCCCTTTAATAAGGAGGGGATAGCCCAGCCGTTCCGCATGGCGCCAGGCGTCATCGAGTGTCTCGACCGGCCCACCGCTCCAGGAGGCCACCTCGATTTGTACTTTCTCGGCCAAGAGCTTCGAGGAAATCTTGTCGCCCAGCCGCCGCATCACGTCACCATCGGGACCTATGAAGACGATGCCCAGCTCGTGGCAAAGGTCGGCGAATGCGGCGTGCTCAGCTACAAAACCCCACCCCACCCAAACCGCTTCCGCACGTGCGGCTGTCAATGCCCGTTCCAGACGCCCATAATCGACGTAACTGCTCTTGGGCTGCAGCGTGCCTGGATCAAGGGTTTGGGCGGAACCGAGACACACTGCCTCGTCCGCTTCGCGCACGAACATGGCATGGCGGTCAGGCTCAGTGAAGAGTGCGATTGTGCGCAGAGCTGTGCCGTGTTCCTGATTGAACTCCCGGACCGCGTGGATGAAGCGCATAGCCGCCTCACCGCGGTTCACGATCGCTACGCGTTGGAATTCGTGGTTCATAGATTCCTCGATCGACAGTCAAACATGGGTAGCCGCCTGGTCGATCATGCCGCGACGGCGTCCGATGACATTGCCACCTGAAGTGCCTTCAACGATTCGCCATCGATACTGTTCGGAACCGCCACCGTGCGATAACCGCTGAGTTTCACGTAGCGGTTTCCGGCCGCATCCACAACCTCAGCGTCGAAGCTTCCGTGAGCCTGATTGGGAGTGACCACGGAATATAGCCTCCCTTCTGCCAAATCCGGAGATCGTAATAAGGAGACTCGATCAATGTGCTGCGGCAAACCCATACGGCTCTGCACTCCCATCTCCCAGATGCCGGCGGTTTGGAAACAAAGCTCGATCAGGCGCGGCGCCATCAGGGTCGGGAGTTCGGAGGGATGGTGATTGCTCGGAAGGTCCTTCGCCATCAACCCCACAAGCTGTTTCCCGTCCCACCACGCGCGCTCCAGGACCTGGTACGCCGGACCGTGGAAGTAGAGGCGATAGATATCGGCAGCTTCGATGATGTGGCCGCCGGGCGCAGGGGGGCTCAGTGTGGTCGAAACTTCAGGTGGCCGATTCGTCAGCCGCACCCGTGCGGTGAAATGCGTCGTGCGTTGCGGTTCGGTCTGATTTGGGAGTGGCCGGATGCCGATCAATTGGCAATCTGCCACAAGGCCATCCCCGTCTGGATGAATTGGCGCTTCGATGGTCAGGGTGCGAGGCTCACTCCGATAAAACTTGAACGGAGCCAGAAAATTGACGTTTTCAACCTGTGCCACGTGCCAACCCGGCAGCATGCGCAGGGCGGTTTCGGCAAACCCCTCAATGCCCATGACGCCCGGCAGCACCGGGGTGTCGTCAATCTGGTGGTCGTGCAGGAACGGTTGGATCTTTGGATCCAGGGTAGTCTCAACCGTGATGGGGCTGTAAAGTCCAGTGCTGGTGATTTTGCCACTCATCGGTCCTCCGGTGGGCGACCGCTTTTCTCCGGAAGCTTCCGGAGCGCTGGTATCGAGTCCCCCACTGGGATCCCATTCCTTGAGCAGCGCACCCAGGCGCTGGCCAATCACGATTTCGCCACGCGTTCCTCCCACCGTCAGTTCCCGGCGAATCAAAGGAACCCCCGCTTCCGGCGGCAGCATGTCGATGCCCGCCATTTCCATCACCTTCGGGATAGATCCGCGTGTGGCCATGCCGATGCCGCCCCACGCCGTCCAATCGATGGCAATTCCACGCGTAGCCGGACGAGTTGTGCGGAAGCTGGATGTGATCTTGCACAGCAGATCGTTGGCAGAGCTGTAGTCGGTTTGTCCAGGATTGCCGAACCGGCCCGCAATTGAACTGAACGCCACGGTTGCTCCGAGCGGCATATCGCCGATCGCATGCAACAGGTGGAAGAATCCGTCGCTCTTGACATCAAAGACCAAGTCGAACTCGCGCGCATCTTTGTCCGCCAAAGAACGACTGCGTTCGATGCCGGCGGCGTGCAAGAGCACGTCAATGCGTCCGCTGCGGTCGCGCACCTGACGGATCACCTTGGCCACGGCATCCGCATCGGTGAGGTTTACGCTGAAATAGTGCGGCGTACCCCCAGCGGCGCGCACGGCGTCGATCGCAGCACGCGCAGCTTGTGCCCGCTCGAGGGCTGCGAGTTCTTTTTCCACCAGGGCCGGCGTAGCTCGCTCCCCGCGAGCCTGAATACGCGCAAACAGATCGCGCTTGAGGCCTTCTTTGTCGCTCACGAAGCGTTTGAGATCGGTATTCTCCGGGTCAGGCTCTGGCACCAAATCGAGCAGATAGAAGGTACCTCCGGACGCGGCTGCCAGGTCCGCGGTAATGGCGGTGACGATGCTGCCGGCAGCGCCCGTGATCAGGAAAACAGTGTTCTGATCCAGTGTGAGACCGGGTTGGCCGTCGGCTGCGGGCTTTTCCTGGAGCCCAATTGTCCAGCGCAGACCCGCCTTGTAGCCGATCTCGATTGCGCCGGGATCGCGGAGGGTTTCCTCGATCAGCAGTTCGGCGACTTCCGATGGCTTGCCCTCAGGTTCGAAATCGACCGCTTTGACCAGAGCGTCAACGCGCTCCCGCTTGTAGGTCTTGGTGAAACCCACCACGGCGCCACCGAGCGGAGCGACCGCTCCAGCCTCGTCGTAGCCGTGTTGTCCACCCAGCCGCGTTGCCGAGACGAGGAACGTACCCGGCTTCGCAACTTGTTCGAACAGAGTGCGCATGGCGGTGTAAAGCGATTTCAGTCGTACGTGCATGGCCTCGTGCCACGTGGCGAGATCCATCTTGCCAAGAGGCCCCTCGCTGTCCAACGCGGGCAGCCAGTAGACTCCGTGTACCGGACTGGACGTCATCCAATTCTTGAGGCGGATGGTAAGCGCCTCCGCATCGGGTGTGCCTTCGATGCCAAGGACTTCGACGCCCTTGGCTTGCAGCTCTCGCACTAGGGCATCAGCGACCCCACCTCTGTCGGGCATGATGATCACGCGGCAGCCGGGGCCGAGCGTGACACCCGTTGGCTTGCAAGTGTTGAGTGGCGGGCGCAGGATCGGCTGCGGAACCCGGCGCGGAATGCGATTTGCGGCGTCCAGATTGGCGAGCACAGGGCGAGCGATCTTAGCCGGCGTTCCGGCCACAGCTGGAACTGAGGACTTCGCTGCCTGGTTCGTTGATTCCTGTTTCTCATCGGGAGCGGCCGCTGCCAAGCCCGCCCTGTCGTGCGCGAACTTGATCACATGGGTCAGGGTTGGAAAATCACGCAACTTGAGATTTGGATCGCGCGGTATGTTGTATGCCGCTCGGATGGCAGCAAACATCTCTGCCTGCTTGACGGTATCGACGCCGAGGTCGGCTTCGAGATCGAGATCCAGGTCCAACATTTCTTTTGGATAGCCGGTTTGCGCGGCCACAATGTCCAGAACTTTGTTTCTAATAGCGTCATCCGTCAGAGCTTGAGCTGCGACCGGAGCTGGCGCGGGCTCGTTGGCCGTCACCGGTGATGGCGGAGCTACTGGCGGAGCAGGTGCCGCCAGGTCCGGACGCTTCTCATACACAAACCGGATGACATGCGCCAGTGTGGGGTAATCTCGCAGCTTGCGGTTCTCGTCGCGCGGAATGTTGTAAATTTCGCGAATGGCGGCGAACATCTCTGCCTGTTTCACAGTGTCAACCCCCAGGTCCGCTTCGAGATCGAGATCCAGATCCAACATATCTTTTGGGTAGCCTGTCTTCTCCACAGCTAGGGCGAGGATGCGTTCCTTCACGGCCTCGGTACTCTCGGCCTTCACCACAACTGGTGCCGCAGCAGGCTTGACCTCTGTCGTTACCTTTTCAGTCGCCGTGGCTGGAGGCGCACTCGCCAGGTCCGGACGCTTCTCATAGACAAACCGGATGACATGCGCCAGCGTGGGGTAATCTCGCAGCTTCCGGTTCTCGTCGCGCGGAATGTTGTAGATTTCGCGGATAGCCGCGAACATCTCTGCCTGTTTCACAGTGTCAACCCCGAGATCGGCTTCGAGATCGAGATCCAGGTCCAGCATGTCCTTCGGGTAGCCAGTCTTCTCTACCGCTAAAGCAAGAATGCGTTCTTTCACCGCATCGCCGGCGCTGCTCTGTTCCGGAACTGCAGATGGTGCTGGTGTCGTAACTCTGACTTCTTCCTTTACGTGTGGTGCCGCTGCGGGCGGAGCAGCGCTGGCCAAATCGGGGCGCTTCTCATACACGAAGCGGATGACATGCGCCAGCGTAGGGTAGTCACGGAGCTTCCGGTTCTCGTCACGCGGAATGTTGTAGATCTCGCGAATGGCCGCAAACATTTCCGCCTGCTTCACCGTGTCAACCCCGAGATCCGCTTCGAGGTCGAGATCCAGGTCCAGCATGTCTCGCGGATAGCCAGTCTTCTCTACAGCCAAAGTCAGGATGCGATCTTTCACCGCATCGCTGCTGGCCGGGACTGCAGCTGGTGCTGATGTTTTAACTTTGACGTCTTCCTTTTCCTTTGCTGCCGTTGCGGGCGGGGCCGCGCTAACCAGATCGGGACGCTTCTCATAAACGAATCGAATGACATGCGCCAGGGTTGGGTAGTCACGCAGCTTGCGGTTCTCGTCGCGCGGAATGTTGTAGATCTCGCGAATGGCCGCAAACATTTCCGCCTGCTTCACCGTGTCAACCCCGAGATCCGCCTCGAGATCGAGATCCAGATCCAGCATGTCCTGGGGATAGCCGGTCTTCTCTACGGCCAGCGTCAGAATGCGCGCTTTCACTGGATCGCCCTCGACCCTGGATATTGGCGGTCTGGGCGGCGCGGGAGCTGTCGCAGGCACAGGCGCGGCGGCTTGCGGTTTCACTTTTGGCTCGGGAGCAATGGCTACCGGCGCCGCTACTGTTTTCATGACCGAAGGCAGTGCCTGGTGTGCGGACAACGACACGGGCACTGGCGCTGGCACTGGCAACGTTCGGGATGCCTGAGCGGTCTCTGCAACTCGCGCTGCTGACGCTTGATCGCGTACGCGCAGGGTGCGGGAAACTACTTCCAAATCTGCGGACGGATGGCCCGCGATCCGGGTAAGCCACGCCTTCCACGCGGCGGTGTCGGCAATCCGGTACGCATAACCGAGCGCATCGGGCCTCTGATGAACCCCGTCTTTGGTCGTCACCCAGTGCAGGAGCGTCATGGCGATCTGCGAACCGAACCCGGCCCCCAAGCGCAACGCGTACTCGACGGGATAAGCCCCGCCTTTCGACAGGTTCAACGCACCCAGGTCAGGGTCGACCTCTTTGAAGTTGGCCACCGGCGGTACCACTCCCGTTTCCAGCGCCTTCACGGCTACAACATCTTCGACGCCCGCTCCCATGGCGTGACCGGTAAAGCCTTTCGTGTTGGCGATCACAATTTGATCGGCGGTGTCGCCGAAGACGTGACGTAGAGCGTGAATCTCCGCGGCCGCGCTGCCGCCGCGTGCAGGTGTGTAGGTTTCGTGGGAAACAAAGACCATCCGCGGCGCGATCTGGCGGCGTTGAATGCCGCTGTGCGTTTCCGCCTTGGCCACCAGGCCTTCCATGATCTGGCTGATGTGCTGCACGTCAAGGCGAGTGCCATGAAAAGCGCTGTTGGCAGTCACCGCGCTCAACACTTCGCAAATGGGCTGGATGCCCCGTTCGCGTGCAGCCTCCGCGCTCTCGACCACAAGTCCCGCGGCGCCCATGCCGATGATCATGCCGTGCCGGCGGCGGTCAAAGGGGGTAGCAGCCTCTTCAACCACTTCGTCCGTGGCTGCGGCTCCGCTGGCCAGAAAGCCGGCGCCCATCCAACCGATCAGATTGTCCGTCGTGATGTCGTCGGCTGAGACCACGATCACGCGGCGGCACCGTCCGGCGCGGATCCAATCCTCGGCCAGGGCCACTCCTTGGGTGGTACTCGCGCAGGCGGCATTGATCGCCGTGTTCGGCCCACGCGCACCAATGAATTCAGCAAACTGGGAGTGCCCCATCGGCAACACCCTGAACAGATAACGCCGGTCGAATACATAGGGCTCTTTCTCGATAGTGGCGCGTAGCTCCGCAGCGCGCTGGTCAATCTCCTGTCCCAGGATGGAATGGCCATTTGTTTCCGCTGCCCGAGCTTGTAAGCTCTCCAGCGTGGCTAACTGCTCGCGGCGAGCGCGGTCCGCGTGATACCGGGACGTCTCATCAGCGAAGGAATCCAGGCCCGGGAAAGCCGATGCAAAAATCACGCCCGTATCGTCGCGCAGAGTGTCGGGCAGAACCCAGCGGTCCGGCAGCTGGGTGCCTCTAGTGGTTGTCTTATAACGCAGAACCAGCGGGATGCCGGCGTCGCGCAGTGCGTCAAGCCCCACGGCGATCGCCAACTGAGTAACCCGGTCGAGCGCCGCCTTGCGATCTGCGGAAATGCCGAACTCGCTTTCCAGATCGAATGCGCCACCGCGGCCTGCCAGCTTGATAACGTCCGCTACATTAGTTATGGTCTCGAATCTTCCGCCGTTGTCGCTCTTCACCAGGCGTGTGATGTGTTTGTCGAGCATGTCGCGGCGCAGGCGCGCCGGAATGGAATCGATAAACTGATCTCCTCGCAGGATGCGGCCAATGTTGGCATCATCAAACACGTGATCGGTTCCAGGCAGGCCCAGAGCCGCTCCGGTGATGGCCACCGGAAGATCGGCGGGAGCGGCCTTCTGGCCGTGATAAATCTCGTAGCCGCGCTCGAGGACATCGGCGAACAAGCGCCCCAGCTCAGTGTAGTGATCTCCGTTAACCGGCGGGGTTGGTGGGGATATGCCGTCCGCAGCTGCCGACGAAATCGGTTTTACCGTTTCCGACCGCACGGAAACTGCAGGAACGGATACCGCTGTTGACGCAGGCAGAGTTTCCGCAGCGGCGCGGCCCAATCCTGCCGCGTAAAGGCCGCACAAAGCCTGGTTGAACGAGACGATATCACCGACCTTCGGGTGATTGGTGAACAGTGAGATGATGTCGCCACCTTCACCGAGTACGTCCTCGGCAAATCCTTGCAGCGCTTTCTTCGGCCCAACTTCCACAAACATGCGCGCACCCGCCTGATAGAGGGTGCGGAGACCTTTGATGAATTGCACAGGAGCAGCCACTTGCTGGGCAAGAATGTCCAGCATCTGCGGCACTACATCCGGCCCGGCGGGATAAAACTCGCCGTTGGTGTTGGCCACAACCGGCAGGCGTGGGGATTGCAGATGCAAGCGCGCCAGCACTCGCCGCAACGGCTCGCTGGCCGACGCCACAATCGTGGTGTGGAAGGCATGGCTGACCGATAACGGCGACACGTCATAGCCAGCTTTCTGGAAAGCTTCCATGGCCTGCTCGACGGGTTTGCTGGCGCCACCAATGACCGCCTGATGATTGCTGTTGACGTTGGCGATCACCACGTACCCGGTCACGGTCTTCAGGATGCGCTCGATTTCGTTAATCGGAGCAAACACCGCGGCCATGCGGCCCTTGTCTTCCGGCGCAAAGCGGGTCATCTCGCGGCCGCGGGCGCTAACCGCTTCCAATGCGTCGGCGAAGGGAAGCCCGCCGGCCGCAACCAGCGCTCCGTATTCACCCAGGCTGTGCCCCATGGCGAAGTCGGGTTCGATGCCGTAAGCGGCCAGTAGCCGCGTCAGCGCAAGGTCAACGGCCAACACGGCCGGTTGAGTGATCGCGGTCTGGCGCAGATCGTCTTCGGCCTTCGCGACCGCGTCGCCGTCAGCTTTGTCTACGAAGATGTACTCGCTAAGCGGCTTGCCCAGCAGGGGCGTCATCACGCGATCCGCTTCCGCAAAAGTCTCGGCCACAATCGGCTCAGCGGCGCGTAGCGGCTTGAGCATATTCACATATTGAGAACCCTGGCCCGGATACAGGAACGCAACCTTGGGCGCGGGGCCATGACCGCGGAAGATGCCTTGCGCGCGGAGAGCCTTCCACACTGCCGGTTGATTTGCCGCAAGCGCTTTAAGAGCGTTGGCTGCTTTCTCCGCCAGTTCGGCGGCATTGGCGTAATCGATGGCCAGGCGTTCAGGCGCGCGCAGGTCCGACTCAGCCGGCGCGGCGGGAGCAGGTGCGTGTCCTGCCTTCGCCTCTTTCTCTACTGCTCGCAAACGTTCTGCCAGCGCGGCTTCTGAACGCGGCGCCGATGAGCAAGGCGCCGCGCAGTGGCGCCTTCGCCGTGAACCCGGCCGGGGAACTTACGGCCACATCCTTCGCATTCGTCTCGTTGTTGTCGTTGTCATTGTCTCAGTCTCTGTCTTCGGTGGCATTTCACTTACCGCCACCGATCGCTTGCCGTTTCCGTTCAATCTGTGGGGAATGTATTCTTCGAGGACGGCGTGGAAGTTGGTGCCGCCAAAACCAAACGCGCTCAATCCGGCCCGCCGTACGCCATCTTGCGGAACCGTCCACGGCTTCAACTCGGTGTTGACGTAGAGCGGAGAGTGGGCGAAATCGATGTCCGGGCTGGTATGCCCGCAATGCAGGCTGGGCGGCAGCACCTTGTCCCTAAGCGCCAGAATGGTCTTCAAGAGCCCGGCGGCCCCAGCCGCCCCTTTGAGATGGCCGAAGTTCGACTTGACGGAGCCCAGTGCCACCGAGTGAGTAGGCAGATGGAAACTGCCCAGGGCGTCAGCCATACTTTGGACTTCCACTACATCCCCGACTCGTGTGGAGGTGCCGTGACCTTCAATATAAGAAGCGGTCGCGAGTGGTAATCCGGCATTCTGCCAGGCGCGTTCAATGGCGAATTTTTGGCCAATCGGATTGGGCGCGGTGATGCCCTTTCCCTTGCCATCGCTGGATCCGCCCATACCGCGCAGCACGGCATAGATCTTGTCTCCATCGCGCTCGGCATCGGCCAGGCGCTTTAGCAAAAAGATCGCTGCGCCTTCGCCCATCACGAAACCATCTGCTCCCTCGGCGTAAGGACGAGTTCCGGTCGCGGAGAGCGCACCAATCTTGCAGAACTTCACGAAACTTGTGACGCCCATGTTGCGATCGATGCCGCCGCTGACTGCCAGGTCATAGTCGTTGTGGATCAATCCCTCGGCTGCGGCGCTAATCGCCGCCATCGCCGAGGCGCACGCCGCGTCGCAAACGTAGTTCGGGCCGTGAAAGTTGTAGATATTCGCAACCCGGCCGGCAATGCAATTGGCCAGTTCGCCAGGCATGCTGTCTTCGGTAATCGGGGGCAGATGCTTGCCGATCCCCTCGCGCAATTCGCGGGTGATGTCGCGGCGCAGCGCTTCCGGCAATGTGGCGAAGCTGGCGCTTTCGGCCAACTCGTGCGCGTATTCAGGAAAAAACACGCGCAACGCGGTGAGATAGTGCTTTTCCCCGCCCAAGGCATTGCCCAGGATCACGGCGGTCCGGTCCAGGTCCAGCGGACGCTTGGGGTAACCGTAGTCTTCCAGGGCTTCGCGGGTGCAGGCGATCGCCCATTTTTGCGACCCATCCATGGAGTCGGCCACTTTGGGAGGGATGGGCAGGTGCCATTTCATCGGGTCCCATGGGTAGTCGCGCACCCAGCCGCCGATCTTGGAATAGGTCTTGTCTGGCGCGCTGTGGTCGGAGTCGAAATACAGCGCCGGGTCCCAACGGTCGGGATTGACTTCGGTGATGCTGTAACGGCCGTTCTTCACGTTTTCCCAGAAAGCCGGGACGTTCGGTGCATCGGGCAGGATAGCTCCCGCCCCTACAATTGCTATGGCTCGGTATGAAGTGTTTTCCATGACTGCGCTCCTCTATAAAGAAGAGAGGACAGTGGACTGTGAAGAGTTCGGTCCATATGACGGCCATCCTCCTTCCAACGCTATGCAGCCAGTTCCTTGCGCTTCGGTGCGCGGCTGTACAGTACGTCTGCTACGTAATCCATGTCCGAAATCAGTCCCGCCTGCGCGCGGTGAATGGCAGGCATTGCCCAAAGTCGTTTCAAAAGCTGGCCAGCTCGGCGTCGCTGACTCCCCCGGCTCCGATGACCCAGCGCAAACCATCTTCGGCCACCTTGAGCGCGGCTTCGCGCGCGAAGATCCGGCTCACCGCCGCCAGCCCCGTCGCGTCGAACCGCCGGCTGGCCTTTTCGTTCAGCTTGTTGTCTGCCAGCAGAGAAGCGCGGCGAGCCAGGCTGCCTGCACACTCTGCATATGCGATCAACTCGCCCAGGCGCAGAAGAATGTGCTGGTAGCGAGTCAGGCGCGCTACCCGGCATCTCTCCATCACTTCGGCCAAGGCGTGCAAAGCCAGGGCCGCGCTGTCAGCGCCCACGTCCGCATGGCTGGCGTGCAGCGCTTCGAACTTTTTCGCTTGTTCGTGATAGTGCTGTCCGCGTGTCTTCAGGTGAAGCTGCCAGCGGTCGCGGCTGATGGTCATCTCCATGATCTCGGAGGTGCCTTCGTAAATCGTGGTGATGCGAACGTCGCGCTTGATTTTCTCCACCATGTATTCGTGGGTGTAGCCGTATCCGCCCAGAGCCTGGATGCTGGCCTCGGCGGCTGCATTTCCAGCTTCGGTTGCCATGTATTTGGCGATGGCGCCTTCGGTGTTCAGGCTTCCTTCTGCCCCGGCGTCGATGCGCTCCGCGGTCTCTTCGATGTAGGAGCGAGCCGCTTCCAGCCGGGCCACGTGCGGCACGATAAGTTTGTGCGTGTATCCCTGCTTTTCCGACAACGGCGCGCCAGCCTGAATGCGCTTGGTGGAATAAGGAATCGCGCGATCGAGCGCAGCCCATCCCCCTCCCAGGCCAAATGCCGCAACCATCAGGCGGGTGTAACCGAATACAGCCTGCGCCTGATTCAGACCCTGGCCTTCCACACCTCCGACCAGTCGGTCGACATCAACATAGACGTTGTCGAGCGCGAGAGCCGCAGTGTTGCTAAGCCGAATGCCGTGCTTGTCTTCCGGCTTGTCGTGGCTGAAGCCCTTCGCACCTTTTTCCACGATGAACCAGCTCGGACCCGTGGGGGTATTGGCCAGAATCGTGCAAGCATCGGCGATTCCGCCATTGCTGATCCATTGTTTGTTGCCCGTGATCTTGTAGCCGATGACGCGGCCGTTCTCGTTCACACGATCTGCGATTGTGCGTAGAGCTCCCAGATCACTGCCCGCTTCCGGCTCGGTGGCACCGTAGGCAAACAACAATCCTTCTTCCGCAATGCGCCCCAGCCAGAGCTTCTTTTGCTCCGGAGTGGCTCCCACCGTGATTGGGTCGCTGCCCAGAAAGGTGGCCAACACCGCGGTCGCGATGCCCAGATCGATGCGTGCCATCTCTTCACAAACGCAGTACACATCGAACGCGCCTCCGCCCATGCCGCCAAACTCTTCGGGAATGAACAGCAGTTGAATTCCCAGTTTGTCCGGACTGCACATGTGGCGCACGATCTCCAGCGGACATTCGTCACGTGCGTCCAGCTCGATCAGGGTTTCATCGGGAAGACGTTTCTTGGCGAATTCCCGGAGCGATTTCAAACTTAGTTTGAGTGTCTTGTTGGTAATCATGCTGTCCTCTTTGCCGAAACGCTATGCATCTCGCGGATCTTATTCGTCAGCTCGGGCAAGAACTCCAGAAGGTCGTCCACAATACCGACGTCTGCCACCTGAAAGATCGGGGCTTTGGGGTTCTTGTTAATCGCGACGATGAACGGATTGCCTTTAATGCCGACCAGGTGCTGGAAGGCGCCGCTGATGCCGCACGCCAGGTAAACCTTGGGCTTAACGGTTTTTCCCGACGAGCCGACCTGACGGGACTTATCCAGCCACTTCGCGTCGACCACGGGTCGCGAGCAGCTCAGTGCCGCGCCCATCGCATCGGCAAGTTCCTGCGCCATTGCGACGTTATCTTTTTCCTGGATGCCACGTCCGATGGAAACCAAAACACTGTGCTGGGTGATATCGACATCGCCGGATTCTGCGACCACCGTCTGCAAATATCGGCGCCCTGCTGTCAATGCACCGACCTCGGCGGATTTGTCGATCACCGATCCACCAACCGAGCTGCCTTCCAGCGCCTTGAATGCGCCGGGACGTATGGTGACCACTGCACCCGATGAAATATCGCAACCGACATGAGCGCTAACCTGTCCACCAAATTCCTGGCGGACTACCTTGAGTTGGGCAGCATCCACTCCGTCGATCCCCAACACGTCCGAAACAAAAGCCGCGTTCATCTTGACGGACAGGCCGGGTGCCAGATCGATTCCGAAATGCTCGTGGGAAACGAGCACAACACTGCCCTGGGGCAGGACCTTGACCAGCGATTTCCGCACCAGTTCCGCATTGGGGTATGCAAGCGCCTCATTCGCAATCTTCCATACCTCAGCGTAAGAACTACGGAGAGCGTTGCAGACGGAATCGAGCTCCGCGCCCCAACCTGTCACCACGGCAATCGGTGACCCGGCAGCATCAATCTTCCTGGCCGCAGCCGCCAGTTCAGCGGCGGAGTCATCGACCACGCCACCTTTGTGCAGGATGTAAGAAAAAATTCGAGCCATTACTTTAGCCCTCCTTTGGCTGCAACCAATTCCACCAATTTGTCGATAATTTCTTCCCGGCTGCCTTCAAGCATCTCGGCTCCCTTGCCCAGCGCAGGCAGAAAATAATCCACCCGCTTCACTTTTGCCGCGGCTTCGCCAACAGCGCCAGTGGCAATACCCAGCTCAGACACGCCGTAAGTCGGAATGGGTACCGAGGCCACAGCACGGATGCCTCGCATGCCGACATAGCGCGGCTCGTTAATGCCGGTCTGAATCGAGAGCACGCAGGGCAGATCGATTTCACTGATCTCTTTGTTGCCGCCTGCGATCTCCCGCCCGATTTTCAGCTTTCGTCCTTCCAGGACTTCGATCGAGTTAACCAGCGAAGCAAAGGGGTAGTCGAGCATCGCCGCCAGCATACCGCCGACCTGCGCCCCGCCATCCTCGGCCTGCACGCCGGTCAAAACCAGGTCGTAGTTGCCTTTTTGGACAAACGCTTTCAGGATGGTGGCGATACCCCTGCCATCCGATCCGCTGAAGGCCTCGTCGGAGATCAGCACGCCATGGTGCGCACCCATGGCCATCTCCCGGCGGAGGATTTCCTCGTCGTCTTCGCCGCCCACTGTAACCACAGTCACGTTTCCACCGACCTTGGCGACAATTTGCAGCGCTTCTTCGACCGCGTAGTTGTCGGGTTCGTTCACCGAATAGACCAACTCGTCGCGCTCGATATCGTTTCCCGCGCTGTTAAGCGTGATCTCGTTTTCCGAGGTGTCAGGCACTCTTCTTGCACAAACTAGAATTTCCACAGTTACCTCCCTGCGACGCTCTCGTGCTGGATTTCGACAGTCCCCTTGGCCTCCGCAACCGGGCTTTCACGCACCATCTGTTTCTCCGCCAGCTCCGCCAGATCGATGGCGGTCATCTTCCCTTCCATGCCGGCTACCTTGATTGCATCTTCTATATTCACCATGCAAAATGGGCACGCGGTCACGATCACATTCGCCCCGGCCTCGGCAGCCATCCGGACTCGCTTCACGCCCATCCGTTCTTCTTCTTTCGGCTCGTAGAACATCGCCAGTCCGCCGCCACCGCAGCAAAACGAGCGGTCGCGCGAACGGCTCATCTCGACTCGCTTCAGGCCGGGAATGGCATCGAGCACAGTTCGCGGGTCGTCATAAACCTGGTTGTGCCGTCCCAGATAGCAGGGATCGTGGTAGGTGTAAACATCTTTGCCGTTTTCCACTGCATCGAACTTGATCTTGCCGGACTTCAGTTCGCTGGCGATCACCTGGCTGATGTGTTCGACCGGCGGCATATCCTTATAGTCATGCTTCAAAGCGTTTAAGGCGTGCGGATCGGCCGTGACGATCCGCTTGACTCCGGATGCTTTGATGGCCTCCGCGTTGTGGTCGCGCAGAGCCGTGAACAGCGTCTCTTCGCCGAAGCGGCGGACTTCATGCCCGCTATCTTTTTCCGCGGCGCCCAGGATTCCGAAATTCTCACCTACGTGGTGGAGGATCTTCGCCGTGGCGCGCCCAATGGATTGGATCCGATCATCGTAAGAAGTAACGCTATCGACGAAATACAAAGTGTCGGCGTGGTTCTTCCCGTCCAGGGTTTTCACCGGGCAGGTTTGCCGGAATTCCTTGGCGTTGGCCCAGTCGGCTCTCTTCTTTTCCATCTTGCCGTAGGGATTGCCGCGACTCTCCAGCGCTTTGAGCGGTTTCTGCAGGGACTGAGGCACGTTCCCGTCATCGATCATGCCCCGGCGCAGATCGACAACCTTGTCGATATACTCCACCAGCAGAGGGCACTCTTCTTCGCAAGCGCCGCAGGTGGTGCAGGACCAGATTTCATCTTCTGAATAAAGGTTGCCAATCAAGGGCTGGTGGTTGTTCGATTTGCCGAACATCGGGTAATGCTGGAAAGCGTAGTCTCTCGCCTTGATAGTGATAAACCTTGGTGACAACGGCCTTCCCACGGCATTGGCCGGGCAGTTGTCCGAGCAGCGCCCGCAATCCGCACAGCTATAGAAATCAAGCATGTGCTTCCAGGTGAAGTCCTCGAATGTCTTGACTCCGATCGATTTCGCCTGGGCCAATTGCTCCTCGCTAACGCCGTATTTCACCGGCTTCACCGTGCCTCGCTCCAGCTTCGCGAAGTAGAGATTGAACAGCGACGTTTCTACGTGGAACTGAATTCCGAACGGGCGATAGCACAGCAGGAAATAGAAGGTCACCTCGTGTAGAAGATAGGCGCCGAAGTAAAACTCCCGGAGAGTGGAGAAGGAACTTGAACCGAGAAGGCTCTTCAGCATCCACGGCAACGAACCGGTTGCCAGCAATTCAACGGCTTGGCCCTGCTGTAGCTGACCGGCAGCTCTGGCCGCGGCGAACAGGCTGTCGGCCAGCATAAGAATTGCGATCAGCGCCAGCAGAAAGACGGCATCAGCGGTGTGCGCTTTGCCGAATTTTTCCGGCACCGCATAACGCGCTGGCTTGAAGGCCAGGCGGCGCACGATTGCAAAGATCATGCAGAAAAAAACAACCGTCGCAGCGTAGTCAGTGATGATGTTGTAGATATGCCCAGCATGTCCCGACAGGCCCGGGATCACAAAATTTTCCGAGACACCGACAATCAGCACGTAGAAAGCGCGCATCACCAGGCAAAGAAAACCGGCAAAAATGAAAATATGAAGGATACCGGCGGTGCGGTAACGCGGGTGTTTCCACTGTGCCAGCCCGAATTTCAGAACCTTGCCCAGGCGGTCCAGTGGCCGGTCGAAGCGAAAATCTCGTTCGGCCCGCAGGAGCGGTACCAGGCGCATTGCCACGATATAGCCGAAAGATGCGATCCCCAGAAAATGAATGATCAGGAACAGGGTTCGCCCCGAGGCCAACCAGGGTGTCACTTGCGCAGCTAGTTGAATACTTTCCATGATCGACGCGTTCCAGCCCAGCAACCCTAGGCAATCATCTGAGTCAGAACTTTCTCCTCTCCAGCCATGGCTCCGTGTGCCGCTGTCGATTCAGACAAGGGACGAGCGGCTGGAAATGGAGTGGCTACGTCAACTGCTTTCGCCGAAGGTTGCGCCGGCTTCGCCACCGGCTTCTTCGTGCTTACCCGTTTCTTCCGCTCCGGCTTCTTTCGTGGCGCTGTGACTCCGGCGGCGTCCCGCAGCTCTGCGAAATTCTGTTTCAACAATTTCTCCAAACGCCATAGATCAGGTGCTGCATGCACATCTCCGCTAAAGCCGAAATACACCATGCCGTTGTAGCTCAGGATGGCGCAGTTCACTGCCATCTCGCCCCCGATCGGGACATAGGGGTACCAGTGCAGCATTTTGTGGCCGAGTAGATACAGAGGGAACTGCGGCCCGGGCACGCTGGTGCATACCATGTTGAAGGGTGTAAACGGTACCTGGCTTATCATCGGTCCGGCAAACGCCTGCATTGGGCCTGGAAACACGCCGATCAAACCACCGAACAAACTGACCAACTCGGCGGCATGAGCGCGCTTGAGAAACTCCGTTCTCTTGTGTACGGCCGCGAGCAGCTTTTTCGGAGAGCGAATATCAAGGGGAAGCGTGACCGGAACCAGCGAAATGTGGTTCCCCGGATTCGCAGGACTATCGTTGCCGCGCAGATTGACCGGAACCATGATGCGAAGCAGCCGCCCCTTCACGCGATCGCCATGGTGTTCCGAATAGCGCCGAATGGTGGCAGTCACCAGCGCGAGCAGGACGTCATTGACGCTGGTTCCGCAGGCGTGCCGTATGGCCTTGACTTCTGCCAGCGGAATTTCGGTCCAGGCGAACTTCTGAGGTCCGCGATAGATCACGTTAAAGCGCAGCCGCTCGGTGGTGGCGGTGAGTTCCGGCAGCAGTTGGGAAAACTCTTCGGTAGCCAGGTTCCCCCGGGTCGCGATTGTTCCCTCCGCCATGTTCAGTGCTCCCGACCATGCCGAAAGAATTCGATTGACGAAATCGGAATAGGAGCTGGTCAATCCTTCTACCAGTGAGGTCGCGGAGTCGCCCGGCGCGGGGACACGGAGCTTCTTCCTGGGCAGGCGTGGGGTTAGTTCACTGGCGTCCAGGAGCGCGCTTACCATGCCCACTCCGCCAATGCCATCGACCAGACAATGGTGCATGCGGACGATGAGACCGGTGTGATTATGTTTCAGCCCGTGGACTAGGGTCAGGTCCCATAACGGGTGGCGCCGGTCCATTACCTGGCCGAAAAGTTTTCCCGCCAGGGCCTTCAGCTCTCTATCGGTGCCGTTCTTGAGCGTCACCAAGCGGATGTGGTTGCGAAGATCAAACTCGGGATCGTAATCCCAGGTGGGCAGGCCAAGATTGAACGGCGGGGCCACGAGCCGCTTGAGGTAGCGGGGAATCAGCGGCAACTTCGACTCAACGAACCGGAGAAAATCGCGGAACGGAACCTTGCCCTCCAGCAGGCTGACACTGCCCACATTGAGCGGCATGCCGTCGCGCTCGAGATTGAGGAAGACGGTATCGCCCCAGGAAAGTCGGTCACTCTTCTGATGGTTATCCATACCAGCTCTCCTATTCGGTTGCCCAACCATCGCGCATCTCAGTTCACGAACGAAAATCGCGACGCCAGCTTCACCAGTTTGAACACTCTGTAGACATCGACGTTGACGCCACGCAACACGACCTTGACCCCTTTGTTGTCCGCGATGCCGACGAACTCTTCCATGACCCTGAGCGCATTCGGAACGATCCTGCGCACGGAAGAGAAATCCAAGAGCACTTCGCCCCCGGCGCTGTCCAGGGTTTCGCCGGCTTCTTGCAAGGCTTGTGCAAACCGCTCTTCATCAACCTTCAGCCACACGGCGATCATTGCCATAACACTCCCGTCCGCTACGCGGTTTTTCGCTGAGATTTCCTGGCTTCATTCGCCAGGCCCCGCCCTTTATAAGCGCTCCAGAACAGATCCGCCAATTCGGTCATTAGCGGCATCCTGGGGTTCGACCGTCCGGAGGGATCGTCAAAGGCAAGCCTGGTCAAGTCGGGCAGCGCCTTCTCGAAATCCTCCTTCGAGATCCCCAAGTCGGCGATCGAACGAGGAAATTCCAATTGGTTGAGTAGCTGCTCTACGGCCGCAATCAGATTCTTTACTTTTTCGTCAACCGTATTGCCGCCCAGACCCAGCAGGTCGGCGATGGTCGCGTATTTGTTGTGTGCGACGTGCCCCTTCTGGTAGGGCGACGGCACAAACTTGGTGGGCACTGCCGCGTTATAAGCAATGACATGCGGCAACATGAGCGCGTTGGCGCGTCCGTGCGCCACTCCGAAACGCGCCCCAAAGGCATGCGCCAGGGCGTGATTCACTCCCACCGACGCGTTGGAAAATGCCATGGCCGCGATGCAGGCTGCGTTGTGCATCATGCAGCGCGCCTCTTCGTCGCCGGGATGCTCGTACGCGATGGGCAGGTATTTGAACGCCATCCGAATCGCCTGCATGGCGTTGCAGTCGGTATAGGGCGAAGCGTAACTGGAGACGGCAGCTTCGAGCGCATGGGTCAGGCAGTCGATACCGGTATCCGCGGTGAGGCCCTTCGGCATGGACAAAACAAACTGCGGATCAACGATGGCCACATCCGGGGTCAGCGAGTAATCGGCCAGGGTCACTTTGCGTTTGCGCTCTTTGTCAGTCAGGACCGCAAAGGGAGTGACTTCGCTGCCGGTTCCGCTCGTGGTGGGGATGGCAACCAAGCGCACCCGATTAAGTTTCTCGGTCGGGTACTCGACCACCCGTTTGCGCAGATCCAGGAAAGGCGCGGCCAGTTCTTCCAGGTCAGCTTCGGGCGACTCGTATTTGAGTTTCATGATCTTGGCCGCGTCGATCACCGACCCGCCACCCAGCGCGATGATCTGATCCGCCTTGTAGAAATTGAGTGCTTCCACTCCCGCCATGACCACCTTGATCTCGGGCTCGGCATCGGGGATCACCGAGACATGAACGTGAGTTTGCTTTGGAATGTAGCGCCGGACGATGTCCACGTGGCCGAACTTCTCCAAAGACGGATTGGTAATAATGATGGTGCAGCGCGACGGGAAGTCGCGGACATTCTCAACTGCATTCATGTTGAAGTAAATCTGATTGGGAACCCGGAACCACATATGGGCTTGTGTCCGCCGCGCCACGCGCTTGATGTTGAGGTAGTGATAGATATTGGTGTTATCGGTTGTGCTGTTGCCGCCGCCGGTCCCGCATCCGAAGGAGAAGGTGGGCACCAGGTCGTTGTAAACCCCGCCCAACGCTCCCACCGAACCTGGCGAATTCACAATGATCCGGCCCGCGTTCATCACCTCGCCGAACTTGCGGATGACTTCATCGTTGCGCGAGAAGATAACCGCCGTGTGTCCGAGGCCGCCGGCATGATTGACGTCCACGCATACCTTCAGCGCTTCATCGACAGACTTTGCTCGATAGACGGCGAGCACCGGGAACAAGGTCTCGGCTGACAGTGGATATTGGCGGCCTACGCCTTGAATGGGCGCAATCAGGAGTTTGGTATCCGGCTTCACGGAAATACCGGCAAAGCGGGCGATATCGGTGGCCTTCTGGCCGACGGCCATGCCTTGCATGAACCCGGTCTTGGGATCGATTACCGTGCGCCCCAGCAGTTCCGTCTCCTTTTCATTGCAAATGTGCGCGCCCAGGTCGGCAAACTTCTTCAACACAACGTCATAAACCTCATCGTCAATCACCACGGTTTGCTCGGAGGCACAAATGGTTCCGTTGTCGAACGTCTTTGACACGATGATGTCCACCACGGCTGTACTCAGGTCCGCCGTTTTTTCCATGTAAACCGGCGTGTTGCCGGCTCCCACGCCCAGCGCTGGTTTTCCCGAGCTGTAAGCGGCTTTGACCGCGCCCGGTCCGCCGGTAGCATCAATCAAGGCCACGTCCTTGTGGCGCATCAGGTACGCGTTGTCCTGCAGGGTGTGCGACTCCAGGCAACTAAAAACCCCTTCCGGTGCGCCGTGTTTGATTGCGGCCTCGTACATGACCCGTACCGCCTCAGAGCAGCAGCGCCAGGCGCTGGGGTGCGGACTGAAAATGACCGCATTCCGCGTCTTGATGGCCATGATGCATTTGAAAAGCACTGTGGAAGTTGGGTTAGTGATCGGCGTCAGCGAGAAGATGACCCCGATCGGTTCCGCCATCTCCACCAGGTTGCGTTCCGGAAACTCGCGGATGATGCCGACGGTACGCTTGTCCTTGATGTAGTCGTAGGCAAACTCGGTCGCCACCATGTTCTTAAGGACCTTGTCTTCCATAACTCCGAGCTTGGTTTCTTCTACCGCCATGCATGCGAGATGATGAGCTTGTTCCAGCCCAGCCAACACCATCGGCTTGACAATGCGATCGACGTCCTCTTGCGTGAATTGGGTAAAAACGGCGGCGGCGGTTCTGGCTTGACTGACCAGTTTCTCCAGGTAGGCGATCCGTTCTTCACTGAGGCTATCTGCGGGAAGCGGGATATGGACCCGCTCCTGGACTGCATCACTCTTATTCATCGCCGCCGTATTCATCGCCGCCGTATTCATCGCCGCCGTATTCATCGCCGCCTCCTTTGACTCCCGGTTACCGGCCATCGTCAGTTTCTACGCGTAGTCGATCGGATGCCTCTCCAGCCAGTGTTCGTCACGCAGCTTGCCAATGTTCCTGAAAGCGTTACTGGCGGCGCACTCAGTCAATCCGCGGGTCTGCCATGCGACACCTGCACCAAGCCCGATAGCCCAGCCCACCAAGCCGAACGCCAACGCTCTGCCGATAGGGCTGCGGTGGTTCCCTGGATAACTGCCCAACAGGCCAATGAACGCTCCGACCGCGGCAGGCTTCAGGGCATTTCGAACTTCTTCGCCAATAAATGGAGTGAGGGATCTTCCTTTGAGGAATGTTTCTCGACCGCTGCGCGCTCCCTGCAGAGCGGAATTCAGAACCTTTCGTCCGTATTCAAACTCGGACTTCGACCAGTTGTGTAGTTCCATCGCGGTTGCCTCACTTTCTCGCTGATCCGGGTTAACGTGTTCAAGTACACCACCGGAGGTAAGTTCAGTCCGTGGCACACATCACCGCTGACTGTGAGCGTAATCACAATAGAGAAAACGAACCTTTTCCAGCCGCGGAGTGTGCAGGGACGGACGCGCTTCACATTGCCGCAAGGCAGGCTCTCGCCGAATTTGACATTGCCGTGTGAACGGCTCCACAGCCGGAAAGGGGTACGACTTCAGTGGAGTGAGGCAATGAGAATCAAAACGTGTTAGAGATCCCCTAGTTGATGCCAGGAAGCAGTGCTCTTCGTGGCGACCGAATCGTAGATCCCATCCCTAGGCCCGCAACTGGGTAAGAGAGCAAATCGACTGGTGATCTTCCATGGCGCTCTTGGCGCGTTCCATATCGACCTGCTGCCTGGCCGCAAATTCCGTACTGATTCGATGAAGCACCGCGGAACGGGCCGCAAGATACCCACTTAGCTTGGATTCGAAGATCCGGTTGAGACTCTCGCATTCCGGGCATCTTGTCATAGGCCACCTACTGGGAACGATTCCTGGAAGAACCCCGGAGGCCGTCGGAACTCGTTCCTTAACTAGGGTCACAGCCTCAAGATCTCGTGCTCGGCTTGGAGCCAATCCTGCTTGTCCTGCCCAGGCTCACAGCCACGGCCTTCGTAGAGTTGGTAGGCGCGTTCTCTAACCTTGTCTTCTATCCCTGCTGCTGCGGAGACCTGCAGCACTCCTGCAACAGTTTTTTTCGGAAGGGTGAGAGTCTTGGGCTTTGCTTGTGGTGCGGACACGTGGGAATCCAACATGCTGAACCTCCTGGTTCGTTCTTTGCTAAGGGGGGAAGGTACTTCAGATGGACTGTCTTAGGTCAGAGAACCTGAAAGAGGTACGGGCGTACTCCTCATCCTTCGACGCTACGCTGATTGCTTTGGGGTGTCAATCAGTCGCGAGTTGGCCGCCGTCGAGATCAAGCAACCTAATTTCGCTGGGAGGATGGATCACTTTGGGCACATACCCCGCAGCCAATATTTTCCCTACTGGTGTGCCGGACGTGCTCAGGCGCCGAGAATGAAGCGGAGAATACGGCGAGTCCTCTCACCATACGGCGGCTGCAGATATTTGAGGGGCGTCCAGCGGCTTTGCAGGAAGATGCCTTTCTTTTTCGAAAAGGTTTCGAAACCGTCGAAGCCGTGATACTGCCCCATCCCGCTCGGCCCGACTCCGCCGAACGGCAGGTCAGGCTGGCCCAGATGATAGACGCAGTCATTCACCGTAACACCGCCCGAGATCGTCCGGGCGAGCACGTCGCGGATGCGTTTCCCGTTTTCATCAAAGTAGTAGAGCGCCAGGGGATGAGGGCGGGCATTGATGTACTCGATCGCCTGATCCAGCCGGTCGTAAAGCACCACCGGCAGCACCGGTCCGAAGACCTCCTCGCGCATCGCGGCAATCGTCTCGCTGGCGCCAAATAGCAGTGTTGGCGGAAACACCCGATTCCGTTCGTCGCAAGTCTCGCCTGCGGGGTTGATCTCGACCACCTCGGCGCCGGTTTCCCGCGCCTCCTCAACTAGTTCGGAGAGCCGGCGGTAATGTTGCACGTTCAGAACCCGCGTGTAGTCCGGATTGTCGACGAGTCGGGGATAAAGCGCCGCGATCTCCTCCCGCGCCAGGCGGACGAATTCATCCTTGCGTTCGATGGGCAGCAAGACGTAGTCGGGCGCAACACACGTCTGGCCGGAGTTGTAGAGTTTGCCGTTGAGAATCCTTTCGGTTGCGCGGCGCAGCGGGTAGGTGGCGTGTATGAGGGCAGGGCTCTTGCCGCCGAGTTCGAGGGTGACTGGGGTCAGATTTTCGCTGGCGGCTCGCATGACGAGTTTGCCAACCCGTCCCGATCCGGTAAACAGCAAGTGATCGAAGGGCAGCCCAGAGAATTCGGCGGCGACCTCGGAGTCGCCGAGAACCACCGTGACGTATTCGGGCGGATACAACCCGGCGATGAGGTTGCCCATCAGCTCTGCCGACCTGGGTGCCAGTTCGGAGGGCTTGAGCATGACGTGGTTCCCCGCAGCGACTGCACCCACCAGAGGTCCGAGAGTAAGGAAAAGAGGGTAGTTCCAGGCCGAGAGAATGCCGGCGACACCGAGGGGCTGGTACTCCACCCGAGCCCTGGCCGGCCAGAACTGCCACGGCACCGAGGCGCGGCGCGGGGCCATCCAACGCCGCAGACGCCGCCGGGCATGGCGGATCTCGTTCACCACGGGGAACAGCTCGAGCGCTACAGTCTCCGCGGCGGCGCGTCCCCCGAAATCGTCTGCTATCGAGCGGATGAAGTCGTTCTTGTGCCGCAGAAGGGCCTCTTCGAGCTTCTGTAATGCCTGGATTCGCGCTCGATAACAGGGGACGGAATGCCGGAATGCCCGGCGCTGCGTCTCGAGTGATGTGACCAGCGCTTCTCGGGTAGCCTGCACACGAAATATTGTACGCGTTTCGTGGTGTCCATATGACTCTGTGAGGAAAGCGGAATCGCCTGGAAATATCCTGTCCGAGGTGTGGTTAGACAATGCCACTGGTGGAGCTTGATTCGAAGTGTACAATGTTCCACGGTCACAGCGTTGTGGGGTTCTGTGACATCATCCAACTTTTCGAAATGTCAATGACCACCACTGACCTCGAACTGCTGACTGCTCGCGCAGAGACCTTACGCACCAGTCTTTTTTCCAAAGCTTTTCACACTTCGGTTCCACGGCCAGGGTGCCGTCGAACATAGAAGGCAGGAGGCTGCCGTGTTGAAGACCTTACTGATTGCTTCTCTGTTACTCTCGCTGGGGCTCTCTGCCCCGGCCCAGCAAAGCCAACCATCACCGAAAACGGCGCCGAACGCGCCTTACGTGATTCCTGACGATGCGGTACGTCAGGCCAACCCGGTGAAGCCGACTCCAGAGTCGCTTGCGCAGGGCAAGAAATGGTGGGGATATGACTGCGCTATGTGCCATGGAAAGGACGGGGATGGCAAGGGCGATGTCGGGGCCGATATGAAACTGAAGGTCAGCGACTTTACCAACCCGGCGACGCTCAAGGAAAGGACAGACGGAGAACTCTTCTATGTGATCAAGACTGGCAAAGGTGATATGCCACCCGAAGGCACGCGTATGAAACCGGAGGGGCTCTGGAACCTGGTGAACTACGTTCGTTCTTTGGCGAAGCCGACCGCCGCGCCGGAGAACAAAGCCCCGGAAAAAGCGCCGGACAAGGCACCGCAATGACGGGCCACGATTTCGCGGGCAATGCGGTGCCAGCTCAGGCAAATCCGGAGAGTTGACAGTGGGTCTTCGCGAATATCTTAATTCCTGATTAGGTGCCGGCCATCGCGCACGTATCGACTGCGTCAGCTTCGGCAACCGCCCGCTCGTAACCCACGGCCGCATAGTAGATCGCGCGATCGAAGAAGCGGTTCAACATTTGCAGCATCTCCAGTTCGCCGAGTATTTCGACGGGGCGTTCCACTTCCGACTCTCTTTTCAGGAACTCCCACAGATTGTCTTTGGTCAAGGTGATTGCCCACGCGACCTGGCTAAGAGGAACGTTCTGCTGGGCCCGGCGCGCACCGATTCTCAGGTATCGCTGCTCCAGATCGAATTCATCTCTGTTTACGAGCCACTCGCCCAAGTGGCTATAGATCTCGTACACGCGCGCTTTCAACTCTTCCGGTGGTACGTTCCGATAGTCCGGGGTCGCCTCTGAAATCTCTACTCTGGTGAGAAGGCAAGCGGCAAGAGCCTTCGAATGGGTTTCGATCAGACGGACAAGCCGATATAGCATCATCACGGGATTTCCTCCTGTCCTCAACTACCTTACTTCAACTGTTAGTTTCGGCACGGACGGTCCGTGCCGCCCATGACCGGCAGCACACCTCATCGTGATGGCAATCACAAGTGGGCAATTTCTGCCGGCAACAACGTTGGCAGCACTCTTCATGGCTGTTCACGATTCAGGATCGAAGTTCGCACCACACCATTCCAAGTCAGCCCACACACACAGCCGTACCCACCTCCACATGAGGCTCCAACGCCGGGGAGGTCGCCAGCGTCTTTGAAACCAGGCACGCCGCTCTGGTCTTCTGCAAAAGCTTGAGTGCCCAGTCCCGCTTTTCTTCATCGTGAATGGTTAGAGTTGGACGGAGGGTGATATTGCTGAAGCTATACCCCGACTCTGCTTTACCGACCGTGCCTTCGGCCTCGACAAGCAAGTCGATGTACTCGAATTTTGAATATCCCGCGATGACCCGGAAGGTGGTCACAAAACACCCGGCGAGCGCAGCCAGCAATAGATCTTCGGGTGTCCAGCGGCCCTCAAGCCCACCGAATTGCGGTGGCGCACTGAAATGAATTGCACTAGGCGCAGAATCGGACTTTGCAAGACCAGTCTGCCCGGAAGTCCACCAAGCCAGCGCATGGTATTTGTGTGTTGTGTCCATTTCGTTACTCCCCTTGTGCCAAGGATCTAAAAACCGCACTTGCTAGTTC
This sequence comes from Terriglobia bacterium, assembly GCA_963813645.1. Lineage (GTDB taxonomy): Bacteria > Acidobacteriota > Terriglobia > Terriglobales > Acidobacteriaceae > JAIQFF01. The sequence goes on along the minus strand of CAWEZS010000004.1, from coordinate 30,430 downwards.
GGTTTCGAACTTGTTCCGTAGCCTCATCGGATTGTCTCGAAGGAACCCTACGAACGCGATGAGTAAGGTCACGGTAGTTGGTGACTGCAATCACAAGATGCTACAATCCCAGCAGCGGGGCTCCAATGCGTGCACCGTACGGCTTGAATATCATTGACAACTGCGCTACCTGCCCGGTGCGCGAAGATCATCTTTTCTGTAATTTGTCTCTGCCTGCTTTGCAAAAGCTCAACGAAATCAAGTCCACAGCCCTTTATCCGAAGTCGGCGATGTTGTTCCTCGAGGGCCAACTGCCGCGTGGCGTATTTGTGCTGTGTACGGGAAAGGCGAAGCTCTTCACCTCTTCCAGGGAAGGCAAGACGGTTATCCTCAAAATCGCCGAAGCGGGTGACGTTCTCGGACTCAACGCTACGATCTCCAATAGGCCTTATGAGCTGACCGCTGAAATGGTGGAACCGGGCCAGGCAAACTTCATTGCCCGTGATGCGTTGCTACAATTCCTGCGTGAGAACGGAGAAATTGCCGTGCGACTGGCAGAACAGCTCAGCCGCAATTACTACTCGGCCATCGAGGAAGTCCGCATGTTGGGACTGGCGAGTTCACCATCAGAGAAACTGGCCAAGCTGCTTCTCTCCTGGTCGGCAAACGCGGCAAAGTCAGCTGATCCTTCGCACATCAGAATGACTCTCACCCACGAAGAAATTGCCGAGATAATCGGGACCACACGCGAGACGGTCAGCCGCCTGTTTTCCGAGTTCAGGAAGAAGCAACTGCTGCAAATGAAGGGCGCTACCCTGATCATCCGCAACAAACCTGCCCTGGAGAAAATGATGCACTCCTGAGGGCCAAGGTCATCATTCCAGAATCGCCGGGTCTGCTGAAGCCAGCGAAGAGACATACACGACAAAATAGCCGCTGCTCACCACTCGGTTTCTGATGTGGGCGGCTCAATTCGCAAAAAGACACGTGCTATGCCGCAAACTGCAAAGCTGGAGCGTTTGAAGCCTCAAACCTTGGACGCTTTTGATAAATATATTAGTGAGGCGGAGGCGGGAATGGAGCAGACGTTGCGGGGCAGGGGCCCATTCCTGTGGTCTGATGTCAGTTCGGAGAGAGCCAGTCTGGTCCGCGGAGGACAGGTTGTGGCGGAATTCTGGGCCGGTCAAGGACCGGTCAAGGTGCCCAATGGTCTGATCCATGACTGGATCGGCGCAGTACTCATTCTGGCTACGAACCTAAAACAAACGTTGGAGCTAATCCAGGATTACGACGATCACAAGAATATCTACAAGCCCGAGGTGATCGCCTCGAGGCTGGTCAGCCGTCGGGGCAACGATTTTCGAATCTACTTACGACTTCTCAAGAAGAAAATTGTAACAGTGGTCCTCGATACGGATCACAAGGTTCGCTATCGTTCCCTGGATCCAACACGGTGGACTTGTCGCTCCTACACCACGCGGATTGCTGAAGTAGAGTATGCCGGAACCACCAAGGAACGAGTCCTGCCGCCTGATACAGGGAACGGTTTTCTATGGCGCCTGTATTCCTACTGGAAATTCCAGGAAATTAAGGGTGGGGTGTACATTGAGTGTCGGGCCATTTCACTGACCCGAGATGTGCCACTGGGACTAGGATGGATGATTCAGCCAATCATCCAAAAACTCCCCAAGGAATCGCTGATCAATACTCTTGCGGCTACGCGTCAGGCGTTGCAGGCCGCAGGGAGATAGTTTCTGTCCATTATCTTGGGTTCAAAAGGAATTCCTGCAGGGCCGGTGGAAACTCGGCCCCGCAGTGTCTTTTGCCTTGCGCGCGCTGGGCGCGGCGCAGTCCGGTCACCATGGACCGACCTAGATTCGCTCATCAAATCAGGCAGCGGCTGCATGCCTCTTGGCCTTCGCATGGCGCCTGGTCTTGCCGGCGTGTTTGTGTTCTCCAGCCGGCTTTACCATTACCTCGATCAGCGCCTTCTGGGCATCGACGTAGCTATTCACACCTTCCTGCGTCAAATCAGTGAATGACACAAAGGGAAATGGCTTCAGGAGTTCCGGAACCTTGCCTGCGGTTTTCACGCTGGCGTTCATCTGCTTCCCGGCCAGGTCGACCAGCTTCCTTTGGGCATCAATGAACGATTCGGTTGCCTGTCGCGCCAATGCAGCCAACTCGGTCTTCTTCATTTTCTTGGCGGCGTGGCTGTGCTTGGCGCCGGTGGCCTTGGCTGTCTCCTCGGCAACGACATCCATGAATTGTTTCTGGGCTGTGACAAAGTTCTCCATACCTTCGCGGGCCAGCTCTGCCAGGAGTTCACTCTGGTACGGCTTCCCCGCCTTGGCTGCCTCCACCCAGGTATGAGTCTGCTTTCCGGCGATCTTCAGGAATTCCTGCTGCATGTGGATAAATGTCTTCACACTCCGTTGCAGCAAGTCAGTAACTGCCTGGGTGGCGCGCTGATCACCAATGCGCTCTTTCACGCCTTCCATCAGGATTTCATGTTGCCGTAGTCCGAGTTCAAGCAGTACCTTCTGTCCCTCAATGAAATTGGTTACGCCTTCCCCAGCTGCTTCGCCAAGAATGGCCGTCGGCGAGTGTTGAGGATCGGTCAGTTGTTGCCGGACAGAATGCATGACGCTGGCATTCTGCCGCATGGCGAGATCCAGGAGGATCCGTTGCGTAGCAAAGAAGCTCTGTACGCCCTGTTGGGCCCAGCTGGAAAGAAGAGTTACAAAGGACGGTTCCCGAGGATGAGTTCGGGAGGACTCTGATTTTACCGTTGCCGGCATTTTGCTACCTCCATTTATATTTTCTATTTCTTATGCTGCACTGCAGCATCGAATTAAATATACGTCGCTGCTGGATTTATGTCAATATGTATTTGTCATTTGTGCACTGCAACATCGAGGAGGCGGGATGAAACCGGGCACTGTCGTCATCAAGAAGTATGGCAACCGCAGGCTGTACGATACCGCCGAAAGCCGCTACGTGAATCTCGACGATATCGCCGGATTCGTTCGCCAAGGCAAGGACGTCCAGGTGGTGGACGCAAAGACCGGACAGGACCTTACCCGGGTCATTCTGACCCAGGTGATCATGGAAGACGCCAAAGATAAGCCCACCGGCCTGCCGCTCGAGCTGCTTCGCCAGCTCGTCATCGCCTCTGACGAGGTCCGGCAGGAGTTCGTCATGTGGTATCTAAAATCCGCCTTTGACGCTTACCAGAAAGTGCAGGACGCGGTACAGAGCCGCCTGGGCGAGGTCCAGTCCGCCATTGTTTCCCCGTTGGACATGATGAAAAAGTTTCTGGGCGATGCGCCAGCAGCACAGCCGCAAGCTCAGGCCGAGCCGGAACTTGATAAGTTGCGCGCTCGGCTGGCAGAGCTAGAGGCCCGCCTGGACAAGCCCACGCGACGAAGACCATCCAAGCGAAAGCGCTAGGGGCAAACTCATCACCTTGCAGGCTGTGCAAGGGGGCGATGACATCGCGAAATGCAGAGTTTGACAAACTCGAGGGGCTCCAGGCTGGGCCGCCAGTCTCGCCGCCCCAATACATGTCATGGCTCAAACGTGCTATGGGGCCCGCCAGGACATCAAGGTATAATTCGGAGTGGTCAAGCGTCGGCCGGTTGCAACCACGCGGCGGTGAATACAGTCGGATGCCAGGCCGAAGCCGGGATAAAATTGCGCCAAGAAAAAAGGGCAACAGTCCGATCGCGGGCTAAGGACCGCGAACACACTCCACAGGCCCATTCGGATATTGACTTTTCACCGTGGACGGAAGCGCTCTTCGCGGCTGAGATTCTCCTGCTGCACGCAACTCCCATTTACTACGGCTTTGGCGTGCCGCATGGGGATGACTCTGGGATCGTCATCATTCCAGGTTTTCTTGGCACCGACCTTTATTTGATGGAGCTCCATGGTTGGCTGGGGCGCATCGGTTACCGGCCATATTTTTCGGGCATCGGGATCAACGCTGATTGCCCGAACATCCTCATCCAGCGCCATTTGAATGAGACCATAGAAAAAGCCCGGGCGGAGACAGGGCGAAAAATTCACCTGATCGGTCATAGTCTGGGAGGAGTGATTGCGCGCTCGGTGGCGCGCCAAAGGCCCCGGGACATTGCTTCGGTTATTACGCTGGCGTCTCCAATTCGAGGCACCGTGACCAGTCGAACCGTTCTCCACGCCGCTGAAGCCGTCCGCCTGCGTATTCTGCAGGAGCATGGCCATGGAGTGCTGCCGGATTGTTACACCGGGCGTTGCACCTGCAATTTTGTTGATTCATTGAAGCGTGATATTCCGGACTCCATGCTCCAGACCGCGATTTACACTCGCAGCGATGGCATCGTAAATTGGCGGTATTGCATGACCGGCGACCCCGGGTCCGACTTTGAAGTTCCGGGCACGCACATCGGGATGGCGTTTAATCCGTCGGCATACGGCATCGTTGCCGAGCGCCTGGCGATGGCTCATGACTCTGAGTGAGATCAGGGGTGGCCGCCCATCTCCACCACCGCCCCGGTCTCTGTTTCTAATTTCTCCACCGATCCGCCGCGCGGCTTCAGGCACAGGGTCGCTTTCGCCAGGCTGTTGTTCATCACTTCCAAGCTGCCCTGACAATCGGTTCTTACATAAGGCAAACGATGCAGGGCAGCGCCGCTGCCGTCGAGTGCAATTTCCAGTTCGAATCCGTTGCGCATGGAGCAAGCAAAATCCCACCGCAAGGTTTCCTGGTCTTTTTTAGTCTCACTCAAATTACGGAAGACGCGCTGCTCAGCGTTATGCCATAGCACTGCTTTGCGAAAGACCAGTCCAAACGGCATTTCGTAAACCAGGACTTCGAACGTGCTTGGCGCTCCATCAGGACGAGGAAAATACGCGTGTGCCCAACGCCAGTACTTACGATGCCGATACCCGCAGTTATGCCCTTGAACCCCAAACCCCAGCGGGTTCCCTTGAAAGCGGCGGCCATCCAGGGTAATTTGCCCTGAAAAAAGTGCGTCCGAATGCGGCGTTCGCGAGAAACCAATCCAGCCCTTGCTACTCAACGTGACACGAAACGTGGAATGAAACCGCAGGTCCCAGGAAATCGAGTGTCCCCGTACTTCCAACGCTCCTCGGCAGGAGTTCTCCTGAATCTCATTGTTGCCGATGCGGAGATGGAACGGATCTCGCCTAGCGCTCAGTTCCAGATCCGCCAACGGAAATCCCTGAATGAAGCTTTGTGGCTTTCCATCCTTTGGAAACCAGGTGGCCCACAATTGGAGCGGCATTCCCCCCGGGTCTCCAGGACAACCCCCTCGCCCCGGATTCATCAGCAAATATCGAAACCACCAGGCCCCACCACCATCCGCCAGACCCAAGCGAACGAACCAGACTTCATAACGGCGGCGAGTAGACAGTGAGGAGAATACCTCGTTCAGCGTCTTCACCGAAGTAACACGAGGATTGCTCATCTTCGACGAAATCATACTCCAGTCACATGCGGACAGGAGAGAGGTCATTTCTTAAGCATCTGCCTGCCATTCAGAATTTCGGCAGCATTGACGTGTTCTGCGACAAGACGGGGTACGCTGACCGGAGAAATGGTCCTGGATTCGTCAGTGGATTAACTGGGCCACCCATCCGACCGTCCTCTGACTGGCCTATGTCAACAGCAAGTTCGAGACTGGCGTCCGCATTCCATTTGAACTTGCAATTCTGAAAAGCGAACGGCGGGACGCAGACACCTATTGCAAGCGTGATGAGATTCCTTTCGATTTCGAACGCCGGCGGTTCTTCCGGCACATGTCGTCATCCAAGGCTCCTAAAAATGCGGCGATAGGCGTCAATAGTTTCAGCCGGAACCCTAGTTTCAACCGGAAGTTTCTCGCGCTCGGTGTTTTCCAGGCAGCCCGGTGCGCCGAACCCTCGGCTGGACCGAAGAACATGAGAAGGGGGAAGCGCTCAGTGATGCCGTAAAAGGAATGATGTACCCGAGCCGGGACGAAGGATCGTGCGGGGAGAGACATCAAAGCTCTGGGCGTCGGCGTCCGAGTCGATCTTCATTTTCGCGGGTGCTGGTCAACCTCGTCGTCCCAATAGTGGTCAGCGCAGTCGTTTCGTTCCGGCTCATGCCTTCCGCATTCCCTCCCAAGGCGGCGAGGGTTTGTCGCTGTCGAGAAAACTCAAGAAGCTTTCTGCTAAAAATGCTAGAAGGTTTTCCTAAAGAACAGGAAAGCCCAGACCAGGATCCCGACCAGAACGAAGATAGCACCCAGCGCGATAATCACGCTTGTCTTAAAGACTTCCCGCCAGGGTCTCATGCACATCCTATAGCACAATTTTGGCGTAATGTCCTTTGGCGTAATGTCCGCGATTCATTATGAGTACACGTTTGAAGCGTACTGGGATCTGCAAGCGGAAGGCCCTACCTCGTAGTGCTCGGTCGAAATCACATTTACTTCCGCAATCTCGGGGAAATAGGCACGCTCTTCGGTTACATAATCCTGGTTTCGACCCTGTCTTGCATGGCAAGCGACCACGGTGGCCAAAGCGGCACGGTCACAAAGGTATTTCCACAGGTGTAGATGGGCTATCGCTACCACCCGTCTCGGGCGCATCCCCTCCAAAAGACATCGCCGCACCCGCAAAGGAGATGGCACCTATCAGTGATCGTAATCACAACTTGAGGTGATACGGGGCACAGAGTTGGAGGGAAAAAAGGGACCAAACTGAGGGCGATAAGGAATTTCGAGGAGGGGCTTTATGAAGATGGAGACACTCGAAATATCGAGTCACTCTGGTATTTCTTTGAGGAACATCCTTCTTGCCACGGATTTTTCCGAAGCCTCCGAAGCGGCTATGCCGTACGCCGCGGCCATCAGCCGCCGCTATGAGAGTCGATTGCACATCGTTCATGCGATGTTGCCACTCGGTTACATGGTTCCTTTTGAACCTGGCGGGGAGATTACGATCGAATCACTGCACCAGGCAGCTCTGCAGGACGCCCGTCAGCGGATGCAATCCATTGCGTCCCGCCTGAAGCATATTCCCCATCAGACTTACGTTCGCGAAGGAGGACTGTGGGACAGGCTGTCTGACATTATCCGGACGCAAGAAATTGACTTGCTGGTCGTGGGAACGCACGCGCGCACCGGCGTGGAGAAGCTGGTGCTCGGGTCCAAGGCTGAAGAGATTTTGCGCCAGGCGCCCTGTCCAGTTCTTATCGTTGGCCCGAACATCGCTGGCAGGGCTAAGTTGACCGCAATAAAGAGTGCGGACGCGAATGTTCCGCCGGTAGAGATTTCCCTGCGGCAGATCGTTTACTCCACGGATTTCAGCGCGGAATCCCTGGCCGCGGCTCCCTTTGCTACATCTCTGGCACAGGAATTCCAGTCCAGGTTGACTTTGCTGCACGTGCTTGGGAAGCACACGGAACTGGACCGCCGGCCTCGACCCATCGAGCTGGCATTGCAAAGGCTGGAAAAACTGGTGCCGGAGGAAGCCCGCCTGTGGTGCTCACCCCGGCCTGTGGTCCAATTTGGTCTGCCCGCTGAGTGCATCCTGCAGGAGGCTCAGGACTCCAGAGCCGATCTTATCGTGCTCGGAGTACGGCGCGCGGACCGTCACCTGGGAGCCGCCACGCATCTGCCTTGGGCAACCGCACACAAGGTGATCGCCCACGCCCATTGCCCGGTGCTTACCATTCCATTCACGGCAGCTCTCGCGGCGAGAAAAGAAGGAGATCGATTCTACGAATTTGGAGGCATGATCCCATGAAGAACCTTACTGTCCCGACTCAGGAAAAGGCCAGGAACGAAGGGCTCACTCAGGTCGAACGCGCAACTGAAATCCGGCTTCGCGCCTATAAGCTTTACGAACAGCGCGGCAGAGTAGATGGGCATGCGCAGGAAGATTGGGTTCAGGCGGAAGCAGAAATCCTGGAGTCAGAGCAGAGACCGGTCGCTGCTTAGACCTGCGGCGGTAATAGCATCGAGGTGGTCCATGGCACAAGATAAAGGCGATGTGCTCGAGTTACTGAAGTTCGAGCTTAAGTTCCTGGAAGACGGAGGCTACGGGCGTTCTCCTCATGCCCCTCGGCGGGAACCTCAGATATTGCAGGATTCGCCCAGCTGTCTGAATTTCCGCGAGCCGGACAGGCCACATCCCTGCAGCGAATGCTGGTTGATTGATTTCGTTCCTGAGGCCGAGAAGAGCCGCGATGCCCCATGCCGTTTTGTTCCGCTGACGAAAAAGGGGGAAACTCTGGATGATTTTTATCGGCATGGTAACCAGCTACAGATGGAGGAAGCCCTCGGCGCTTGGTTGCGAGCCGAGATCAGCCGGATTGAACACGAGCGAGCGGCGACTTCAGGGTCTTGACCGCGAAAACGACGGAGGAACATTCGCGGCAAGGCCACACGGCGTACCGGCAAAGAGTCCCGGTGCGAAAAAGTGGTCAATTTTGACCAGTTTGGGGAGCCCTATTAGGTTACCGTGCAGCGAAAGTGGGGCCGCCAACAAAACCACAATCTCTGTATCGCCGTTAGTCCCGGGGCTAAGCCGGAAGAGTTTCACCTCTTAGGTGCGTGGAGAGAGATCGATGACGCAGCGAAGGATGCCCAAGCAGGTGGCGGTGCCTCGGATCGCACCATGTCCGGTGGTTTTCCGGTGGTTTTCAGTCCGGCCGATCATCTCAGGGCTGACGATGAAACCAACCTGCCTCCCACGGCGGCTGGGTATACCGAAACCAAACAGGTCCGGGCAAGAAATGTTTGTCAGCGGTGGTGTCGTTTGCCATTAGCCAAAGATGGCAAGGGTAGAGGACTGTCTGCAGATTTTGTCAACTCGCCGCCTGGGGACAGGACGGTCCCCGCGCATAGGGGCAGACTTTTCGAGAAGAAGCGGAGCGATTCGATCGTTAGCGCGACGGATTGAGGGCAAGACGTAGACCATTTTGCGGCACGACCTGCGTTTAGGAGAGAACGATGAAGCCAACCAAATCGTTGGGGCGGATTCTGTTTGTTTTTACGCTCGCAGGCGCCGCGGCTGTGACCGTTTCGCGAGTTGCCGCGCAAGTGGATAACAAGCCCGTTGCCGCAGGGGCTTCATCCGCCGCCGCGCAATCTGCGGCCAGACCTGAGGGCGATTACGTCGGCGCTGAGGTGTGCGTCACCTGCCATGCCGACCAGGAGAAGAGTTTCGTTCACACCATTATGGGCAATGCCATGGCGCATGCCAAGACTCCCCTGGAGAAGCTTGGCTGTGAAGGTTGCCACGGACCTGGCAAGGCACACGTGGAAGCGGGGGGCGGTAAGGAGACGATTCCTGTCCGCTTCACCAAGGATTCCAACACTCCGGTGGAGGAGCGAAACGCGGCTTGCCTTTCCTGTCATACCAAGGGCAATCAGATGTTTTGGAGGGGCAGCCCGCACGAGTCGCGGGCCATGGCTTGCGTGGATTGCCACCAGGTTCACTATGGCAGCCCGGCCGAACGATATTCCGCGCTAGCTTCTACAGACTCGCGCTACGGAACGCCTCTAACCGAACACGTAGGCACCAAATTGCCGCAACCGGAACTGTGCCTGCAGTGCCACCAGATGCGGCGGGCGCAGTTGCAGCGCTCTTCGCACATGCCCTATCGCGAGGGCAAGGTCACGTGCACCAGCTGCCACAACCCGCATGGCAGCCCGAATCCGAGCCAACTGCTGCAAAGTACGATCAACGAAAATTGCCTCAGCTGCCATACCGAACGCCGGGGCCCGTTTCTGTGGGAGCATCCCCCGGTCATGGAGAACTGCGCTAACTGCCACGAGCCACACGGCAGCAGCAATCCGCAATTGCTGAAGGTGCGGATGCCGCGGGTTTGCGACTCTTGCCACGATTCGAGCCGTCACCCCACGCAGCCGCAGCCCCTGGGTTCTATCAAGAACTTCAACCGGGGCTGCACCAACTGCCACTCTCTGATTCACGGTTCGAATCACCCCTCGGGTAATTTCTTTTTGCGTTAGCCAGGAGAGAGCGATGAAGACCGTCAGAACGAAATGCCTGCCCCTGATGCTGACCCTCCTGTTAACCCCGGTTGCTTTGTTCAGCCAGAACAAGGACAACGACCAGTCCCCTGCTGTGGCCGGGGTGGTCGAAGCGGGCAGCCGCTGGAGCTGGGGAGACGTGTATGGCCGCCCTGACTTGCCGTTTGACCCCTCGCTGAAAACATCGAAGTACAACGAATACCGCGATCTGCGCGACGGATTCTTCGTTCCCAAGGTAAGGCTGAGTATGGATGACATCGCCGGGTCGAAGTATTTCCTGGATGTGCAATCGAATAATGCGATCTATCGCGACCAAAGCTACCTGGCGACTTTTGGCGCGTGGAACCGGTTCAAGATACAGTTCCGCTACGACGAAATTCCTCACACCTATTCGAATACCGCCCGCACCTTCTACACCGACACGGGGGGAAAGAGCACGACTTGGGCGGTTCTCACCATCCCCTTGGTTACCCGGAACGCTCTGCAGGGTCTGGCGGCGTCCACTTTGCTCCCGAGCACTATCCAGACGCAGTTGGTGCCGAGCATGAACTTCATCGTTCCTGCCATCGAGCGCCGCGCAGGAACCGTTCTGCTCGCATACAACATCAGTTCACATTGGGACCTGCTGGGTTCTTATTCGCGCGAGCATGAATCGGGCACGCGCCCCATCGGTTTGGTTTTCAACTCCAGCCCCAGTGCCGCGCTGACGGGGGGCTACGGGGCAGAAGTGCCCGAACCAATTAACTACTTCAACAATACGGTGAGGGTGAGGGCAGAATACGTCCGGAAAAAGTGGGGTGTGCAAATCGGGTATACGGGGTCCTTCTTTCAGAACAATACCAGTGCGCTGCTTTTCGACAATCCCTTTCGCACCACCGATTGTGTCGCGCCCAACGGCTGCACCGCCGCAACCCAAGGCCCGGCGACAGGCCGGGTAGACCTCTACCCAGACAATCATGCCCACTACATCAACTTTGCCGGTTCGTTCTTGTTGATGAAGCATCTCCGCCTCCTGGCCAGCATCAACGCGGGATGGCTGCGGCAGAATGATTCCTTTTTGCCCTACACCACGAATGCGATATTGCTGGCAGGCACCGGCCCGCTTCCGGCTTCGAGTCTGCACGGAGAGAAGCAGACGCTGGCGATGAATTTCAAATTGATCCAGGGCCTGGGCAAGAAATTCGACATCAAGGCAGGTTACCGGCATTACGACTACAACAACGACACTCCGGTGCGCAGTTTCACACCCGTGCAGGGCGATTTTGCTCCGGCGAATCTCGCCAGCCCGGAGGAAAACACCCCGTTTGGATACAACAAGAAGAATGTCGAGGTGACCGGCAACTGGTACTACGCCAAGAAAAGCTCGGTGAAAGTGGGTTATGAAGGCGAGATCATGGACCGCTCGAACCGCGACGTCGAGCATTCCACCGAGAATGGATTCGTGGCCGCGATCGACTCGGCGCCCCGCAAAGACCTGTCTTTCCGGGTGTCCTACCGCTATTCATCTCGCAATCCGGAACATTACGAAGATGACCAGGCACTGGAGACGGGAGGCGGGATTACCAACGACCAGATTTTCAGCCGGCGCTTTGACGAATCGACCAGAACCCGCAACCGCGGAGATGCCCAGATTCAGTACAGCCCCACTGACCGGCTCAGTTTCTCCGGGTTCGGCGGCACAATACAGGACGATTTCAACCACCGGGGCGGGGTCAACAGCGCCGCACCGCTGAACTTCATTGCGGGCACGATGTATCCCTACTACTTGTATGGAGTGCTGAAAGATCTCTCGTATAACACCGGCTTCGATAGCGACTTCACCCTGACCAACTCGGTAACGATGTTTGCCGAATACTCCTATGAGCGCTACTACAAGGCCATGACCTCCAGGTACCGGGTGCCGGGCGGGGCTACTCCCACGCCTCTGGACTGCAGCATTTCTGGACGTGGTTGCGACAGCGCCAATAACGACTGGGGAAGCACTGCGCGCGAATTCGTCCACATTCTTGCCGGTGGTGTCGATGTGCACTTCAACAAGAAAGCTAATCTCAACACCTACTACACACTGTCGGCGGCGAAAGGCAATGTGGGCAGCCGGCCGTTTGGCGATCCCACCCTACTCACTGGTCCCGACAAATTCCTGCTGACCGGCACCAACGCCGCCGTGGATTACCCAGAAACGGTCAGCAGAAACCACCAGGTCGTCGCCGTTTTCAGGTACAAGCTGACCAAGAATCTGACGTCCAAGGTCGAGTATCGCTACCAGCAGTTTGATTCCAAGGACTATCAGACCAGCGCCATGACGCCGTACATGGGATGCGTGAGCCCCCTGCCGCCGGGAGCTCCGGTTCCCGGATGCACCAGTCCGCTGCTGGGCACACCCAGTCCGTTCTATCCTTACTTCCTGGTGGGCGACACCAGCGCCACCAGATACCTGTTCCTGGGGGCTGATCAACCGTCGTACCGCGCACATTATCTGGCAGCCACGGTCGAGTACCATTTTTAAGGACTCTCGACCGTCTTACTCACCGTCTGCTGTGTGAATATTGGCTTGACGGTTCAAACTCGGGTCACTGGAAAGCTGGACACATGAGGAGGAAGATCACGATGGGAAGCGCAAGAATTAATCTGTATCGAGCTCCGATCTTAGCCATGCTGGCGGCCGGCTTGGCACTCAGCACCCCCGCCGCAGCGGATGATGCCGCTGCCACCTACAAGGCAAAGTGCGCCATGTGTCACGGCGCGGACGGCAAAGGTGACACGCCGGTCGGAAAGAAGATGGGGATACGGGATCTCACCTCCGCCGATGTGCAAAAAGCGAGCGATGAGGAATTGATCACCATCACCACCAAAGGCAAGAACAAAATGCCCGGCTATGAGAACAAACTGAGCGCTGCGCAGATCAAGGATATCGTCGCTTATATCCGCCAGCTCGCTAAAGGTAAGTGAACTGCGCTGCGATGATGCGCGCAGCAGCCACGGTTGGATTCCTGATCTTGGCCCTGATGTTTAGAGCCGGCCCGGCGGCTGCGCAGAAGCCCACGAACGAAGACTGCCTTGCCTGCCACAGTGACGCCGGCCTCGCCCATGACGTCAACGGCAAGCGTGCGACTCTGTATGTCGATCCGGTTAAGTTCAAAGCCTCGATGCACGGTGGTATGTTTGCCTGCGTAGATTGCCATTCCGACGTCAAGACTACTCCCCACGAGGGTCTCCCAGCCAAAGTCTCCTGCGGCAATTGCCACGGCGAGCAACAGGCAGCCTTCGACTCCAGCTTGCACGCCAAGTCCCGTCAGGGTGACACTCGGCCCGCGGCCACATGCACCGATTGCCACGGCAGCCCTCATGAGCTACTGCCTTCGACCGATCCCAAATCACGGACCAACCACGCGAATATCCCCGCCACCTGTGGCGTCTGCCATAGTGTGAAGTTTGTGATGGAAGCTACCGGCCAGACCACCCAGCCCTTTATTTCCTATCAGGAGAGCGTGCATGGCCAGGCCGTGGCCAAAGGCGTGGAGAAGGCAGCCGTTTGTACGGATTGCCACGGCGCGCACGACATCATGACCGCGGCTGACCCCAAGTCGCCGATATTCAAATTCAACGTTCCCCGTACTTGCGGCAAGTGCCATGGCCCGGTCGAACGGGAGTTCGAACAGAGCATTCACGGCCAAGCTATCGCGCGCGGAGACTGGCAGGCGCCGATTTGCACCGATTGCCATGGCATTCATTCCATCAAATCGCATAAGGACCCCGCTTCGCAGGTATCGACACAGAATCTGGCGTGCGCTCATTGCCACGAAGGCGTGCAACTCACGCAGGAATTCGGTTTCGAGGGGAACCGGGTTACCACATATCTGGCGAGCTACCACGGTCTGGCCTCGCGGCGAGGCTCGACGCTGGTGGCCAACTGCGCCAGTTGCCATGGCGTGCACAACATTTTGCCCTCTAGCGATTCGCGCTCCAGCGTCAACCCAGCCAACCTGGTCAAGACCTGCGGCCAGTGTCATCGCGGCGTGACCGAACAATTTGTCGCCGCGAGAGTGCATGTTAACGCTCCGCTCTCGAGCGACACCGGCAGCATTGCGGTCCGCTGGGTGCGGCGGTTCTATGTGAGTCTGATTGTGATCCTGATCAGTGGCATGTTAGCCCACAACTTTATTATCTGGAGGTTCAAGGCCATTGCCCTCCGCAGGAGGCGGGCCGGGCGCACCGTCACTCGGATGAATCGGGGGCAGCGCATCCAGCACGCCGTTCTGTTTGGCAGCTTTACCGTGCTGGTTTTTACCGGTTTCGCCCTAAAGTTTCCTGACTCCTGGTTCAAGTACCTGGTACTGGGAATGAACGAAAATCTGCGCAGCATCGTTCACCGCATCGCAGGCGCGGTGTTGATCGCGGCCGCCTTCTACCACGTAGTCTATCTGGCGTTCTACCGCGACGGCCACCGGTTGCTGCGGGACATTCGGCCGGCGGCCGGCGACGCTGCCGAATTCTGGAACAATCTCCGCTATCACCTCGGCCTGATCCCGAACAAACCTAGCTTTGGGCGTTTTAACTACGCGGAAAAGGTGGAATACTGGGCGCTGGTGTGGGGCACTCTGATCATGGCCGTTACTGGAGTCATGCTCTGGGCCGCGATCACAGTCGGAAATATGGGGCCACGCTGGTGGCTGGATGTCGCCACGGCGATCCATTTCTACGAAGCCGTCCTGGCCAGTCTGGCGATTGTGGTGTGGCACTTCTACCAGGTCTTCTTTGACCCGGACGCCTACCCCATGAACTGGGCGTGGTGGGACGGGCAACTGCCCCTCGAGCATTACCAGGCGGAACATCCCTTGGATTTGGAAGCCCTGCTGGAGGCCGGCCATGTTCCAGGCCCGGGACCGGAGACGCAAGAGCCGGCGCCGAAGGAAACAGAAGACACAGACACCAGGACCAAAACCACGGAGTCCGAGCATGAGTCTTGAAGACGAGGCACGCAGTGGCGGCGAATTGCCAATCTCGCTGCATTACACGGCTTGGTGGATTAGGGGCGGGAACATAACGGGGCAGTTCCTGCTGACAACGTAAGACACTCGGGAGGAGGAAATCATGAAAGGTGAGAAAGAGAACGCGCTGATTACCCTGCTGACAGCAATCGTACTTGTATTGGTGGCGGTCACTGCGAGCACGCCCCTGTCTGCACAGGAGGGTCCAACCTTGTTCAAGACAAAGTGCGCCATGTGCCACGGTGGCGATGGCAAGGGCGAAACACCTATGGGCAAGAAGCTGAGCATCCGCGATTTGAGTTCCCCGGAGGTACAGAAGCAGACCGACGCGGAACTGACCACCATCATCTCGAAAGGCAAGGGTAAGATGCCACCGTTCGAAGGCAAACTGACGGCTGAGCAGATTGGGCAGGTTCTGGCCCACATCCGGGAACTTGGCAAGAAGAAGTAGATCGGCACGAACTGGATGTGAGGACGAACATGGAGAACGCAGTAGTTCCTGAGCAGAAACCCACGCGGCGGCGTCTGGTGGAACTATTTCTGGGCAGCGGCCTGTTCGCATCTCTCGTCGCGTTCGTCTACCCGGTGCTCCGCTATCTGGTCCCGCCGCCGGTGGCGGACCTGGGTGGCGACGAAGTAATAGCCGCCAAGGTGGGAGACCTGAAACTGAATAGTGCGAAAATCTTCCGCTTCGGCAACCGTCCAGGGCTCCTGCTGCGCATAGGAGAAGGCGAGTACCGGGCCTTCTCTGCCACCTGTACCCATTTGAGCTGCACCGTTCAGTACCGCACCGATCTTCACGAAATCTGGTGCGCCTGCCATAACGGCGTGTACGACCTCAACGGACGCAATGTTTCGGGTCCGCCACCGCGCCCGCTGGAGAACTATCAGGTCCACGTGCGTGGTGACGACCTCGTCGTAAGCCGGAAGCGGGAGGCCTGAATTTGCTCGCCAGTGTCCGCAAGTGGCTGGATGCGCGTTTTGACTGGGTTGCTCTGACGGCGCCCTTGCGCAAGAAGACTGTCCCAGTCCACAAGCTCTCGCACTGGTACTTCCTGGGCGGCATTACATTGTTCTTGTTCGGCATCCAGGTCTGCACTGGCATTCTGCTGCTTCTCTACTACCGCCCCAGCTCAAACGAAGCCTTCGAGAGCGTGCAGTACATCATGACTCGGGTGCAATTCGGATGGCTGGTGCGGTCCATCCACTCCTGGGCAGCCAACCTGATGATCTTCACTGCCTTCTGCCACATGTTCAGCGTGTTGTTCCTGCGCGCCTACCGCAAGCCGCGAGAACTTACCTGGGTCAGCGGGATGATCCTGCTGTTCCTCGCTATGGGCTTTGGCTTCAGCGGATATCTTCTGCCCTGGAACACGCTGGCGTTCTTTGCCACCAAGGTGGGTACGGACATTGCCGGCCAGGTACCGCTCATCGGCAAGCCGTTAATGATTTTCCTGCGTGGCGGGGAAGAAGTCACCGGCGCCACGCTGACTCGCTTTTTCGGATTCCACGTGGCTGTCCTGCCCGGAATCACTACCTTACTGATCCTTCTCCACCTGGCACTGATCCAGCGACTCGGCATGAGTGTTCCCCCTGGGGTGGAAGCCGAGCGGACAGCCCACCCCGAACAGTCGCGGGAGATGCACTTCTTTCCGAACTTCCTCCTGCGTGAACTGATGGCTTGGTACATCGCGTTGGGCGTGCTGGGCGCGTTGGCCGCTCTTTCACCCTGGGGACTGGGCACAAAGGCGGATCCCTTTGCTCCGGCGCCGGCAGGAATCAGGCCGGAATGGTACTTCATGTTCATGTTTCAGACGCTGAAACTGATTCCGGCCAAGATCGGGCCACTAGACGGCGAAGTGATCGGCATTCTGGTGTTCGGAGCGGCGGGAGTCATCTGGACGCTGCTTCCTTTCCTGGAGCGCAATGGCAAGGGCCGCAGCCAGCGCTGGATTCTGGGAGCGGGTATTTTTGCTCTGGCGTATATGGCATCGATGACTGTCTATGGATACCTCGCGAAATAAATACGCGATGAGACTGTTCTCGTCGCTCTTGGCGGCGCTGTTGCTGGGCTCAGTTGTTCGCGCCCAGACGCCGAACAGTTGCCTGGACTGCCACTCCGCGCTCGATCCGCCTTATAAGGTTACCGAGGACCAGTTTTCCCAGGATATTCACGCTCAGAAAGGTCTGACCTGCGCCAGTTGCCACGGTGGTGATCCGAGCAAGGGTGATCAGGACGCAATGAGCAGGAAAGCGGGCTTCCGTGGCAAGATCGCGCGGAAGGATGTCCCGGCACTGTGCGGGCGGTGCCACTCCGACGGTGCTTATATGCGTCAATACAACCCGTCGCTGCGCACCGATCAGTTTGCCCAGTACCTGACCAGCGTACACGGCAAGCTGCGCGCGAAAGGTGATGAGAAAGTCGCCGTCTGCACGGATTGCCATGGTGTTCATGATCTGCGGCCGGCGAGCGATACACGTTCGAAAGTCCACCCTTTGAACGTTGCTCAGACCTGCGCCCGCTGCCATGCTGATGCGGCTTACATGAAGGGATACTCCATCCCGACCGACCAGTTCGCGGGCTACAGCGCCAGCGTCCACCATGAAGCCCTGACGGTGCGCGGAGACCTGAGTGCTCCCACCTGTACCACTTGTCACGGCAACCACGGCGCGGCGCCGCCAGGCGTCAGCACGGTGCAGAATGTGTGTTCAACATGCCACGTCTTCCAGGCGCAATTGTTTGAATCCAGCCCACACAAGGCGGCCTTTGAAGCGGCCGCGCTTCCCGGGTGCGTTTCCTGCCACAGCAACCACCGGATCGCGCATCCCAGGGACGCGATGCTGGGCACTGGGCCGCAGTCGGTTTGCACCAACTGTCATACTGAGGGCGACGCGGGGTACCAGGCCGCTGCGCAGATCGCACAACAACTCGGTCGTCTGGACACGTCGGTAAGAGACGCCGCTGAGATTCTGGATCGTGCCGAGTCGGCCGGCATGGAAGTCAGCGATGCGCAACTGGAACAAGACCAGGCGCATGACTCGCTCACTAAGTCACGCGTTGCCATCCACAGCTTCAACACAGCCCGGGTGCAGCAGGACGTGGACGCAGGCCTGCAGATCGCCGCGAAAACGCACCAGGAAGGCGCAAGAGCACTCAAGGAACGAGATTATCGACGCAAGGGCCTGGCTTGGTCGTTGCTCGCAATTGTGCTGGTGGTGATTGGGCTGGGTCTTTATGTTCGGCAAATCGAAAGGCGGCCGAACTGAGGCTGGCTCACGGATTTGTCCTGCAAGAAAAATAGGCCTCTAGATTCTGGTCGAAAGGAACCATGGCGCCTGAAAAACAAACGTCTCCCCCCAAAGAGCATTGGCACAAGTTGCGCCTGCTCCTGCGCAACCCTATCAGTCTGGCGGGAGTCGCGCTGGCGCTAGTCAGCCTGGGCAACATTTTCCTGTTCTCTTTGGTCGGGTTGATTGCGGCACGACCCAGCCCGTACATCGGGATCCTGGCGTATATGGTCGCGCCGGCCTTCTTGATCGGCGGACTATTGCTTGTCGCTGTAGGCGCCTGGCGGGAGCGGCGGAAGAAAGCCGGCGAAGTGCCGTTGTACCCCCGTATTGATCTCAACGATCCCGGCCAGCGCAGTGCTGTGATTTCTTTCGGGGCGTTCTTAGTGGTGTTTGTCATGCTCAGCGGGGCGGGCAGCTACAAAGCCTACGAGTTCACAGATTCTGTACAGTTCTGCGGGCAAACCTGCCACTCCGTGATGAAGCCGGAATTCACCGCGTACCAACTCTCCCCGCACGCGCGTGTGGGATGTGTGGAGTGCCATGTCGGCTCAGGCGCGACCTGGTACGTGAAATCGAAGCTGTCAGGAACGCGGCAATTATTTGCCGTCATGTTCAATACCTTCCCGCGGCCCATCCCCACCCCGGTGCACAATCTGCGTCCGGCGCAGGAAACCTGCGAAGAATGCCACTGGCCAAAAAAGTTTTATGGAGCGCAACTCAAGGTTTTCACCCACTACGCCAGCGACGAAAAAAATACTCCACGCCAGATCCGAATGCTGATCAAGACTGGGGGAGGTGATCCGGCAACGGGTGCGCCCGAGGGCATCCACTGGCACATGAATATCTCCAATGAGATTGATTACGTCGCAGCGGATGAAAAACGGCAGGTCATTCCTTACATCCACGTTAAAGATCCGCAAGGCCGCGTGACCGAATACTACGCACAGGATTCCACCTTGAGTAAGGAGCAGGTCGCAAAGGCCAGCAGGCATCGCATGGACTGCGTAGATTGCCATAACCGCCCAACCCATATTTATATCCCTCCCGATCAAGCCGTGGACCAGGCACTCATAGCGCACAAATTGGACGCATCCCTGCCCTACATCAAGCAGCAGGCGGTCGCGGCGCTGACCGGCAAATACGACACGACTGAAACGGCGATACAGGCGATTGCCCACGACATTGAGGGATTTTACGAAAGCAAATACCCTGAGGTTGCTAAGAACAAGCAGCTTGAGATCCGCAATGCGATTGAAGAGGTTCAGCAGGTCTTCCGTCGAACCACCTTCCCGGAAATGAAGTTGAACTGGCAGACCCACCCCAACAATCTAGGGCATTTCTATTTCAATGGCTGTTTTCGTTGCCACGACGGGCAGCATGTAAGTCCGGAAGGAAAAGTGGTCAGCAAGGAATGCAACATCTGTCACACGCTCCTGGACCAAGAAGAGGGCGGGATCAGCATGGCGGCGGCGCCCAAACTAAGCTTCCAACATCCAGTGGACCTCGGCGATCTAACCCAGGTGAATTGCAGTGATTGCCACAGCGGAGGGGCGGGACCGTAGGCGCGTGCGAGGGGATCAAGGCTGAATGGCAACGTCCGTTCGCAAAATCTCTACGGCCTGCGAGATCCAGCACTCCGCGGTCGTGGGTCGGTTACACTCTGGAGAGTCTTGGAATCGTCCGTATCGTTCACAGCTGTTCGTAAGCGACAATGCGCGGCGCAAAGAGTAACGCATTGTTCTCAGAAAGAACGGACCGTAATTTTGATTGCCCTTGCGTTGCCCTTATGATTCGCCCAGACTATCCGGGCTTCCCCAAACGCCGGATATCGACGATCTCGACGTGTGATTCGGACGATATTTTCTTCAGGACGTCTGCACTTTTTCGCAGCTTCTGCCGCTCCACAGCCCGCCGAAGCCGGAGGCTAATGCATCACGCATCTGAAGGCGGGCTCGTGAGAGCCTCGTCTTCACGTTCGCCTCGGAGAGTCTGAGGATCTGGGCGGTTTCCGTGATGCTGAGGTGGTTTACATCGCGCAGGATCAGGATCTCGCGGTATTTATCCGGGAGTGACTCCAGTGCCTTGGTCAGTGCATCACGAAGCTCGCGTCGCTCCAAAGCCTGCGAGGGAATTTCCCGCCAGTCCGCGAAATCCTTTGGGATGTAATCGCCATCGTCACTTTGCTGTCCCTGCTCGATCGATTCGTACAAATGCCGCCTGTCCTTGCGTAGCCGCATTTTCGCTTCATTGATCGCGATTTGGATGAGCCAGGTGCTGAACTTGGCCTCCCGGCGAAACCGCCCCAGAGCCTTGAATGCCTTCAGGATCGCCTCTTGCGCGACTTCTTCGGCGTCAGCATCGTTTTTCACGATCGCTACCGCGGCAAGAAACACCGCGCGCTCGTGCGGCCGGACCAATTGGTAGAAGGCTTCGGCATCACCGGCGATCACCCGGCGTATAAGGACCTGCTCGAACACGTTTCCCTGCGCCGGGGACGCAGGCTGTCGATCGTCCGCGACAGCCGTGCCGCCCTGCAACATCATGGTTTCAGCCATTGCGCTCGTCATACGTTCTCTCCTTCAGTTGCTGACTAATGAACTGGGAACAATTGATCTGTGCGACCTGTTTTTTTGCCAAGTCTCTTAGCAGGGCGATCCCCTGCGAATCCACGAACCACACCTTTTCGAGGTCCAGGCTCACCGCTTCGCTCCTCACCAAAGCTGCATCGCTCAGGCGCCGAAGTTCCTCGACCCACGGGCCCACAAGCTTGCCCTCGAGTTGAAAATTCGTGGCCTCGCTCGATTGATTCGTCATTGAAATCTTGAGCACTGCTTGTGTTCCTCCGAGACACCATGACTAAAGCACTCGCCGTACCAATCTCGGGATTGGCCTTGGGAAAATCTATGTGACTGAGTTGCAGCGAGTTAGCGATTCAGAGCCAAGCGTGACGCTCGCTGCGGCCACGATGGTTCGTGGTCTTGAGGACCGCACGCTTCGTGGCCACGAAATATCGTGGGGGAACAGAAATCGAGTTGAAGAGGAAGCACTGCGGGATCTGGGATTCTTTTTCCAGTTGGGTGCGGTCGGAACGATGCCTGGAGGGAGTTAAGGCGTCTCAACTGCAGGTATGAAGATTGTCCTGATGGAAATTTGCGGTCTAAGAAGAGTAAGCGGGAGACGATGCCTTCATTGAACTTCGATCCAAGCCCAATTTCTTCATGCGGCTTCGCAGGGTGTTGGGATGAAGATCAAGGATCTTGGCCGCGCCATTCGCGCCTTCGATCACCCATTTGGTCTGTGTCAGCACCTCAAGAATGTGTCGCTTTTCTACTTGCTCCAGAGAATGAGTTTCCCCATCCGAAGACTGTCCGCCAGATGCGACCTCGGTCTCCCCGTCGGTCACTGCTTCGGCGGACAGCGGGAGCAAATCGCGACCCAATTTCAGGATCGATCCTCGCGAAAGCACCACCGCCCGCTCGATTACGTTCTGCAACTCCCGGATGTTTCCCGGCCAGTCGTAACGGCTGAGAGCCTCCATGGTGTCTTGCGCCACGCCCATGACTTGCTTGCCCAGTTGGCGACAGTAGCGCTCCACAAAAAACGCGGTCAGTAACGGAATGTCCGACCGGCGTTGACGCAACGGAGGCAACACTATAGGTAGCACGTTCAGCCGATAGTACAAATCAGCGCGGAATCGCCCTTCGTGAATCGCCTTATCCAGATTCCGATTGCTGGCCGCAATGATTCGTACGTTGACGCGAATCGTCTTGCTGCTGCCGAGCGGTTCAAATTCCTGCTCCTGCAGAACACGCAACAACTTGACCTGTGTGTCCATGGGCAACTCGCTTATCTCGTCGAGAAACAAGGTGCCGCCGTCCGCCAGTTCGAACCGCCCAATACGACGCTCGAGCGCTCCGGTGAACGCGCCCTTCATGTGGCCAAAGAGTTCGCTCTCCACCAGGCCGGTCGGAATCGCACCGCAGTTCAGCTTCACCAGCGGACGATTCCTTCGTCCACTGCGGCTGTGGATGGCGCGGGCGATCAACTCTTTGCCACAGCCGGTCTCGCCCATGATCAGGACGGTTGAATCTGTCGGCGCTACGGTTTCGACGTTGCGCAGAACCTCCACCAGCGCTCGGCTGTTGCCGACAATCTCCTGGAAGTTGTGCTCCCTGCTGATTTCTTCCTGCAGGTAGACGTTCTCCTCCTGCAACCGTGTCTTGAGCGCGGCAATCTCTTCGTAGGCCTGCATATTTGCGACTGACATCGCAATCTGATTGGCCACTTCCTGAAAGAAGAGCAAGTCATCCTGCGTATACGCGCTCAAGGCGCGGCTGCCAAAGCCCATAACTCCGATCGTCGTTCCGCGGACCATGAGAGGAACAACGCAATGGGACAGCATTCCCGCTGCAAAGAGGCCGTGCTCAACCGTGTACTGCCGCTCGAGCTCCAGGTTATTTCGCAGAACCGGTTGGGAGAAGTCCCAGCGGTGTCCCGATTGCCGGCCTTCGCAATCAATCAACTGGCCGATGGACAAGTCCTCAGGACGAAAAAGGCCTTCCAGCGCGAAGACACGCAAATCTCGCACTTCCGGGTCATAAAGTGCAAGACCAGCACAATCAAAAGTCGCAACGTCCTTCAAAACCCGGCAAATCGCCGAGAGCAGCTCCTCGCGCCTTAGGCTGGTAATGATCGTATTAGTAATCTCAAGTAGCGTGCGGTTCTTCTGCTCAAGTCTCTGAACGCGGACCAGGGCTGCCTGCAAATTCACTTCGGCCTTCTGCCGCTTCAGTTCGGCCGCAGCTCTGGACGCGAAAATTTTGACCAGATCGATGGCGTGAGGATCCCGCTCCATCGGCTTATCGTCGAGGATGGCGATGTGGCCCATCACGCGGCTTTCGCTATCGAGCATGGGTACGCCGAGATAGCTTTGCGCTCCCCAATCCACCAGTCCCGTGTCGAGCGGGAATAGAGCTTGCAGACCCTCCTTGTAATGACAGACTTCGCCGTTGAGCACCTTCATGCACGGTGTGTCGGCAATATCGAATTCAAAGAGATCGCCGAAGCGGTCCCCGGTCCACACAGCTAGAACTTTTGCGCGCTTCTGGTCGGCGCAATCTGTGATGAACGCGTATCGCGTCCCCAATGCCGAGGCCATGTGGCGCACCAGAGTCGGGAAAAAATCTTTTCCAGTGGCCGACGCAGTGCCCACCACAATCGATTTGAATCGCTCTTCTTCGAGGTGGCGATCCGTGACGTCGCGCACCAGGCCCACGACCCCCGTGATCATGCCGTCGGCGGCTCGATGAGGAGCAAAGATGCAAGACTCCCATACATCCCGCCCGCCCGCTGAATGCTTCGGCACCAGGAAGTCCCGGACATCCACGGTTTCACCGCCCAGAGCTCGCTTCAGCGTGTCTTCAATGCCACTAGTCCGCAGTCTCGGAAAGACTTCCACGGCCACGCGTCCCAAGACTTCGTCCGCGCTCTTTCCGGTCAACCGCTCCATGAACGGATTGAAGAGTTGATAGCGCAGTTCGCTGTCATAAAGGATGATGCCCTGGGCCGCACCCATGATGACCGCCTGGCTGACCTCGGCAGCGGCCTGGGCGGTCCTCTGAGTATTTTTAGTGCGGATGCGAGCCATAACCTGTCCGACGATTGGCTCGACGGCATTGTCGGGAAGCGTGAAAGAATCGCTTTCGGTCACAAAGCGGATGGTCTTGCGAGTACTGTCCAGAATGACCCGGCAGGTTTTGCACTCGTGCAGGTGTGCTTCGAGACGCATCCGCAACTGAGGATCGGCCGATTCCTCCAGATACTCTCCGAATTCGGTGAGGAACTCGGCGCAGCTAAGCATCGTCAGGCTCCCGGTCGCGCGTAAAGTGACGAGCCAGCCTTTCGCGCAACATTAATCGTCCGCGCAGCACACGCGCCTTGAGCGCGGCTACGCTCAGGTCAAGCGCTGCGGCGGCTTCTTCGGTGGACAACTGATTGATGTCTCGCAAAATCAGTGCAACCCGATACTTTTCCGGCAACTGCAAGATCCCGTCGCGCACCAGTTCGTTCCGTTGAGCGGTAGAAAAAATGTGCTCGGGATCATCCGCCCACCTCTGAATCTGCCGAGGACGAAAGTCGTCATCGTCATCAATCCCTTCGATCGGCTCGGACGGTTTGCGGTACCGCAGTATCTCCGTTCCGGTGTTGATGGCAATGCTGATCAACCAGGTGGAAAACTTAGCGCGCCCTTCAAATTTCGAAATGTTCTCGAATGCCTTCAAAAACACATCCTGAGTGGCATCGCGCGCGTCGTCGAGGTTCCCCAAAAGGCCACCCAGAGTCCCGAACACGCGCCTTGAGTGGCGGCGGACGAGTTCCTCAAAAACATCCACGTTGCCCCCCTGCACTTGCTTGACAAGTTCGGCGTCGGGATCGGGAGCTTCGTCTGATGTAGGACGGACTTCGGCCGCCTGGAGATACAAATTTTTTGCCGTAAAGATTCGGGCCGGCGGGAAGTCGGAGACAACTCCAAGGCCGAACTGTAAAGTATTGAGGAAATTGGCGAAAGCCGCCACGACGCTAGCCTCGACAATTTGCGGCTGGGTAAATCCATGACCTTCGAGAGCCGCGGCTCGGAAACGGTCTTCATTTCCCGGGCTGGTGCAATTCAACTTGCGAACTTCATCCAGCAACGCCTTGTCTCCCGGGGCGATGGTTGTTGAGTGAAGGGCGTTCGCGATCTCGTCGGACTCTTCGACAGCGACACCGAGACCCTCCAGTATCTGCCTTTGCAGCGCGACGCCGTAAGGGTTCAAGTTCGACGCTGAAACCACCAGTACTATTTTTTCCTTCTGGACGCGGCTGAGCCCGCCTTCCGAAAGCAGAACCTGCTCGAGAAAATGGACTTCGGCAGCAACGAGATCAGGACGCAACATCTGAGCGCGGAATAGTCCGGGAATGAAGCCGAGTTGATCCCGAAGAACGGAAAAAGGCTCGAACTCTGGCGGCGGCTGAAGTTGCGATTTCAAGTAGGGTCCGGCGGGTTGTTCCCATTCGCCGGAGGGTTGGACCGGCTTTTCTACTTTGACGGAGGTGGATTCAGGACGCTCCGAATCGGGAGGTGGCTGAAGGGGTGCAGCCAAAGTGCAAAGCATTTGCCCCAACGCACTCGTGGCCACAGCTTCAAGAATTGCCAGATCATCGAATCCCGCCCGGGCAAGGACTTCAACATCCTTTGCCGAAATCCACGGGCCGTGGCAGGCAAGCTTCAGCACGAAGTTAAGCAGGGCACGACTTGCTCTGTCGTCACCGGGAGGAGTTTGTGCATACAGCGCCAGACAATAGTCGCTTTGGCGCACGCCAGCTACGGCGTGGAGCAGACCTTCTTTTTGTCGTCGCGTTAATCTGCCATCTGTAAGTACAATGGCTGCAATGAGTTGCGTCTCGGCCACGACGGCGCGAGGCAGGTCGCCCTGGACCCGGAACAGATTCGGCACAAAACCGTAAGCGTCAGCGAGTTCGCGGCTGGCTTCGAAGTCGTTCCGGATTAGGGAGGATGCGCTCATAGCAGAGGCGATCTAGGTTATCTCAGAAGCCCGCCCGCAGTCGTGCTCATCGGAATCCGGCAACCAGCCAACCCCGTCATGCGCAGTTTGAGCTTTGCCTTATAATGCCTCCACGCTTTCGCTTGGGGGAAACACCATGTCCTACCTGCGCAACCCTCCGTTCGATGAGAAGGATTTTCCTGCCTTTGCTGCCATGCGGGAACAGATCGGCTTCTTGCCCAATTTTTACGTCGCGCAGACTTCGCGGCCCGACCTGATTGAAGCCGAGGTCGCTCTGATGGGCGCCATCCTGCTGAAAGATGGCGGACTCTCGCGCAAGCAGAAGGAGTACATCTTCCTGGTCGCTTCCGCGGCAAACCTCAGCACGTATTGCGTGACGGCGCACTGCGAAATGGTTCGCATGCTCAAGATTGAAGGACCTGATCCAGAACAGATCGCGATCGATCATGTTCACGCCAAGATCGCGATGTCCGACAAAGCCCTGCTCAACTTTTGCGCCAAGTTCAACAAGCAGCCATCCAAGATTTCGGCGAACGACATCGAGACCTTGCGAACCTATGGATTCACCGAACAGCAGATTGTAGAGGCCGTTGTGATCGTGGGCTTCGCGCAATTTGCCAATACCGTCGCGTTCGGACTGGGCACGGTTCCTGACTTCCACAACGCGAAAATTAAGGCCGCACTTGGCGAAGGTGAGGGCGCCGGGCAAGGCGCTGCTCAAGAAACACCTGTGGCGTCCCGACCTTGATACGGCTTACGGCCGAATCCCTGGAACATTCAGACGGATTCGATACAGTCCAGTCTTCGCGCACAGATACAGCGTCTTGCCATCGTCATCTCCCCAGGCGAAGTTGTGCGGATGTTCCGGCCCAGCGATCGTGCCTAGGTGTCTTCCTTCCGATGAAATGATCCAAAGGCCACCGGGCCCCGAGACGTAAAGATTGCCCTTAGTGTCAACCTTCAACCCGTCGAGCGCGTCCTTTCCATCGGCGGAAGTCATGTCAAAGAAAACTTTCCCATTCGACACGGTTCCATCCGCATTCACTTCGTACCGCATGATGATCTTCTTCTTGTCGTCCCAATTATCCACATAGAAATACTTCTCATCAGGAGAGAATGCCAGACCGTTCGGACCGCTGAGTTCCTTGGTCAGGAGTTGTACGCTCTTGCCGTCGGGTGAGACGCGGAAGACTCCGCTGTACGCTAGCTCTTTGCGCGGATCGTCGAAAAACTTCGGCAATCCGAAGGGCGGATCGGTGAAATATAGCGCCCCATCTGACTTGTAGACGAGGTCGTTGGGGCTGTTGAGCCGCTTGCCTTCATAGTGGTCAGCCAGCACCGTAAGCTGGCCGTTCTTTTCCATACGAACTACGCGGCGATTGCCATGCTGATTGATAGTGAGACGGCCCTGCCTGTCGAGCGTGAGACCGTTCGAACCGGGTTGACCGTATTCGCCGATGTCCATGCCGCGATAGCCAGACTTCGTCATAAAGATGGAGAGCTGGCCATCCTGCGTCCAGCGATAGATCACGTTATTGTTGGGATCGCTGAACAAAAGGTAGCCTTCGCTCTCTTCACTGCGCGGCACCCAGATTGGACCTTCAGTAAACAGGAACCCTCCGGCCAGTTTCTCGATCTTCGCGCCGGCCGGAACAATCTCGTCCAGTGACGGGTCTTTCTGTGTGATCTGCGCCGGGGTCTCGCTGATCGCAACTTTCGGCGACTTGTAGAAGTCGAGGGTTGCCGATTTGATCCAGATAAAGTTCTGCGGGCTGTAAGAAATCGGGCCATTGATGCCGAAGACCGCAAGCTGAATGCGCTGGCCGGGCTGCGCGTTTCGAGTGAGAATGACGCGATTCGGGGCGTTGAAGCCTTTGATGACTGGTCCTCCGGGCTGCCCGAGAACCCGAGGCATTTTGCCGTTGACCCAGACCTCGGCATAATCGTCAATCACGACTTCGAAGGCGACAGTTGAACCCGCCGTGCTGAATCCTCCGACTTTTTCCGGAAGCGTGATGTTGATGCGATACCAGTTGAAGCAGACTTTGGCCGTAGAACGGCGCTGGTCGAGCGACGCGGCGTCGATTGTCTCCCACTGCGAATCGTCGAACTCAGCGACACCGGCGTGAGGCTCGTAGTCGTAGGTCCTGGTAGCAGCTCCGCTCGGTTTCAGATCGGGGCCAACGGAGCGGGAATCGGCGTCCACGACCTTTACATCGTGGTAACGCCACTGGCCCCGCACCAGGTCGACTCCCTCCCGCGATGCCAGATCGACTACCGCATCCGGACGTCCTGAAGGCGGATCCTGTATGGACTGGCCTGTTGCCCGCAGGACCGCCAGCGAGATGATCGTCGTTAGAAGCGCTGCGGTCGCGGTCAATCGCCAATCGTTATTGAGTTGGTGTCTCATTGGAGTTCTCGCTTAGCGAACTTTCACGACGTAGTAGAGGAACGGATTGGTGACCTCCACGAACTGGTGCGGCACGCCATGAGGCACGATGACGACGTCCCCTTTGGCAATTTGGCGGCTTTGCCCATCGCGGATGCTGCTCCCGCGTAGTTCGTCTGGCCCGGTGTTCTTGGCGTCAACAGCCTCGCCCCCGGTGATGACTGTCGCGGATCCTTGCAACACATAAATGATGTCGGCGTCTTTGGTGTGAATCTCAGCCTGCCCGGGCTTCTCGCGCCGGCTGGCATGAACCATGTAGTTGCGCCCATCACTTCCGTCGAACAGCACCGCACCCTTGGAGAAGGCTTCGTCCACTTTACTTTTCTCCCAATAAGACACGGCTGGCGCCGGGTCTGCGGTCATGCTCATGGCACCGGTATCGAAAGCTTTCGATCCGGCGATCGCCAATTGTTCATCCTGATCGGCAGTGGCCGCGCCGCTCACGCCTACCCCACCCACAATCTGACCGTCCACGACAATGGGAATGCCACCGATCAATGGCGTGAAATTGTCCAAAGCCGTCATCACCGTGCGGCCTTTGCCGCTGGAGTTGATGAGTTCTTCAAACACTCGCGTCGGCTTCTTAAACATGACGGCAGTCTTGGCTTTCCCGATGGAAATGTTTGCGCCGGCTGAGAATGTGCCGTCCAACCGCTCCAGAGCCATCAGGTTGCCGCCATCGTCCACGACGGCGATTACGGCTCCCGGAGCTTGCAATTTCCGCGCTTCAGACTTCGCTGCGCTAATGACACGCTCCGCGCCCTGCAAGGTCAGCGTCTTTTTTTCTACGGTTTGAGCATTCGCGAAGCTCGCAAGGCACAAAATCATCGCTGCGAATCCCCGGCGAGATGAGTTCATTTGGCTAGTCATAGTTTTCTTCTCTCTGAATTCGAGGGGCGATCCGTCCAGGTTCGAGCCGGCTTGCGCCCCTCGGCTGAGCGGCTATTTACTTCACAGGCGAGCTGAAGCTGGCCTCGCCCAAATTGACCTCGGCAAACGCGCACCAGATCACAACCTTCGACACGTTCTTCACATAGCTGGGCACGATGATTTCCTTCTTGTAGTTGGTTCCGATGAACGCCTTGGTCTTCAGCTTGTCGACCAGATAAACGTTGCCGTCGGAGTCCACCAGTTGCCAGTGCGGGTCCGGCGTGTCCGGCACGACAAAGTCGTCCGACAGGGTAAGTACGCTCTTGCCGCCCTGCGTACTGTGGGTGACGTGTCCTTTATTGGCTTTCGGACCCTGAAATTGGCTCGAAGTGTGCATGTCCTGAGCCACGGCTGAGATGGCGAACATCATCGTCGCCATCACCAGCCCTCGGAGAACAAACTGCATTGCCTTGTTCATGTTCATTCCTTCTGCTTGAGATTGATTCGTGGGCCGGCTCACGCACTCAGCGATGAATCGTTAACGATTCGCGAACCCGATTGAGGTGGGCTCATGTGCTGTGCTGAACTGCTCACGTGGCGATGGGATTCAGAAGTCTCACGAAGGTTTCACGGGTCGACCTCACCTTGAGCTCGAATGCGGCACGAATTCGTGATTGTCACCTTCGTTGCTCTCGAGCATCTAAGGGACGGTGGTATCCGTGTCGCACAAACCCCGTGTTAAAAAAGTCGATTGCTCGCAGGTCCTCAGAGAGTTATCCGACTATCTCGAGGCCGATCTGTCACCTCAGCTCCGCTTGCAAATCGAGAGACACCTTAAGGAATGTGATCACTGCACGGTTGTGTACGACGGCATGAGGAATGTCGTGCGATTGTTGGGCAACGAGAAAGTTATCGAACTGCCTGAAGGATTCAGCGAGCGACTCTACAAGCGGATAGTGTCAGATGCGTAGGCGGATGCAGATAATTAACCGCCCGGGCTGCCAGCAAAATTCTTCCTGACATTGCCTGAGAACAGATACAACAACAGTGTACCGGCGATTATGGCGCCAATCCCGCCTCGGATAGAGTCTCCGCGAAGAAAGTTCACCAGGTCTCCTAGGACTTGCACGGCAATGATTGCGACGGCCAGCCCCCATCCCCAGGGGCGTCGTCGGAACCAGCCAATACCTGCAACCAGCATCAACCCGCTCAGAAGCAAAAGGACAATCCCAACGCTTGGGCTGAGAGCTGCAAGCTGTC
>CAWEZS010000003.1:0-32363 GCA_963813645.1 Terriglobia bacterium | reverse complement strand
CCGCTCCTGCAGCAAATCTTTCCCCTGACCACTCGATTCCGGGGGAAGTGTGTAAGCAAGAATAAAGACCGAACTCAGGAGGAGACATAACGGATGAAACGTCTTATTTTTCTGTTCGTATTAATTTGCGGTTTGGCTTTGCCGTCGGCGCTCATGGCGCAAAGCTCTGATCATGTGGAAGTCGGGGTATTCGCCGACTATATGAACTTCAGTGCCACGGATCCTCACATCAACTTCGTCGGCGTCGGCGGGCGCGCCGCGTTCAACGTACATCCCAACGTTCAGCTGGAAGCCGAAATGTCCTATGATTTCAAGCGGAACTTCACCAGCGTCTTCTCGAACGGTGTCACGACGCAGTTTGTAAACACCGATCTTCGTCCTCTGACCGGCTTGTTTGGACCCAAATTCCAGACCAGCTCGGGACCGTTTCGAGCCTATGTCACTGGCAAACTCGGTTTCGTTAATTTCAGCGTCAGCGATCAGAACGCACCCGCAGGCTTCGTGGGAGCCCTGGGCGGAATTCAGACCGGGGACACCCGTTTTGCCATGTATCCGGGTGGCGGAGTTGAGGGGTTCTGGGGTCCTATCGGCTTGCGGCTGGAGGCTGGCGACGAGATCTACTTCGATAACGGCACGCATAATAACTTCAAAGTAACCTTCGGTCCAGCTTTCCGGTTCTAGACGGGAGCTCGACCATTTCCGGCGGCAGCCTCCCCAGGCTGCCGCTTTTTTTTGCACGCTCACAGTAGCGCCGGCGTCCCGCCGGCTGTCGAGTGGGCGTCCCGCCCACTCCATCGGGCCGGCCGGAGACCATCGCTACCCGGAGTGTCCAGCCATGGATACCGCGACGCACCCGTGGTAGAGTGTTGCACTTCATCGTCCCAAACAGGCTTCCAAAGCTGATTCCAAAAGGAGTCGTCCATGTCGCCGATCTACGATCTTGTGAAGGATCGCCGGGTTTTGTCCATCGAAGCCGACCGCACCGTTCTCGAAGGTGCCCGTTTCATGATGGAAAATCGCATTGGCGCTCTGCCTGTGCTGCGCAATGGCGAGTTGGTGGGTATCTTCTCCGAACGGGACATCATGAACCGCGTCGTGGCCCTCGGCCGCCTGCCCGGCACGACCAGGATTTCGGAAGTGATGACCGCCAACCCCAAGTCGGTTAGCGTCGACGAAACGGTTGAGAACTGTCTATACCTGATGCGGGAATTTGGTTTCCGCCATCTGCCCATCGTTGACGGCAAGGAACTGAAGGGCCTGGTTTCTTCGCGCGACATTCTCTTGCGCTACATCTCCCTGAAGGAAGCCGAGCAGCGCCGCATCGCCGGCTAGCAGCAGACGCAACGGGAAGTGCACGACTTGAGTCTCGCGCAAGAGCTTTAGCGAGGTCGGTTTCAGCCGCCGAGGCTCGCTTTCCCGGCGCCAACCGCGCGGCTCGACAACGAAGACTTTCCGCAATCGAGCCGCCGTCATAGCACACCTCAGCGGCTGGAAGCCGTAGTGCCGATACACAGCCGCGGCACGAGTGAAGTCGTGCCCTTCCCAATTTTATGAGCAACAGACCACGGGGTTCATGATCACGGAATGATGGGGACCTCGGCTACGCCAATGTACTTATCCGCGGCACCGTAGTAGAGCAAATAGCGGCCGCGCTGCCTGATCATGCCCTCCACAAAAACCACGTTCGGAACCTGGCCGACCTTCTCCCAATCTTTTTCTGGAACGAACATGGGCTGCTCCGAACGCCAGACAAGTTTGCGCGGATCCTTGCGGTCAAACACGGCGATCGCGGTACGGTAAACGAGGTTGTCATCGGCGGCGTTGTAAAGAAGGACGATGCCGTCTTTCGTCACGATCGGCGGCGGCCCGGGCTCGACCACCCTGGAATCGAAACGGCCGGCGCGCCGCGGAAGAACCGGAGTTTTCGTTGCTTCGATCCAATGGAGCAGGTCGGGAGAATAGGCCAGACCCATCTGGTCTGTTTTGTCGGAGCTGGTGCCAAGAAAGTACATCCAGTATTTGCCGTTAATCTTTTCCGGCACCATGGCTCCGGATTTTGTCCAGCCCACGTTCCAGTTGCCTTTGTAGGCCGGCACAATCACGCCCCGGCGCTGCCAGTGGAGCAAGTCCCGGGAAGTCGCGAGACACAGCTGTGCATCCTTCTTGTTGTAACCGGTGTAAGTCAGATAGTAGGTCGCCCCGAATTTCACCAGGCGAGGATCTTCCACGCCGCCATCTTTTTCATAGTCCGCCTGGGGAGAGAGCACGGGTTGGGAAGCGCGGGTAAAGTGGACACCGTCGGCACTCTCCGCATAGCCCAGGCGCGAGGTGCCGAGTTTGTCCTGGGCACGGTAAAGCATTACCAGTTTGCCGTTATGCAGGATGACGGCTGGGTTAAATGTCCCCGCTGACTCCCAGGAATCGCCACGAGGAGAAATAATGGGATCGTTCGAAGCTCTGAGCCAGGTACCGATCTTCCATTCCTGCGCCGACCAAAGCAGGCTTGTGGCGAACACAAGAAACAAGCCGGGGTAACGGTTCCATGTGCGCATCAGGCTCGCCGATTTTCCAGAAACAGGAATCCAGGGAGTGGCTCGCCGCGGTTGCGGTCAACTAGAGTATCCTATGACTATGTATACCGCCGATGTGTTGAGAAATGTTGTGGCCCTCAGAAGTGAGATCGCAAACCTCCGCGACCTGAATGACCGCTATGCCAGTCAGGAGGATCCCGCGCCCCTCGCCTCCCGCGCCAACGAGGAGCGGCGGACCCGCCTGCAGGAAATCGTGCGGGAGTTGGCGGCGCTAGCCAAAGACCAGCGTCCCTGAATACAGAACCCTAGCAGCGGCCCCGCTCTTGCGCGCTTCCAGCATCGGCGTCATCCTGAGGGACTTCAGTCCCGAAGGATCTGGCGCGCAGCTTTACAGTCGCCGGCCGTGTAGCGCTTCACGCCAGATGCTTCGCAAGCTCAGCATGACGCCGTGGACAAGAGTACTTCAATGTTGCAGCGCGTCGATCTCGTCCGTCGTGCCCAGGTACTCGTAGCGCAGCAGGGCTATGGGTACGTTGCCGTTCTTCCACACGAAGTCATGAAACTCGCGCAGGTTGAATTTGTCGCCTAGCGCCAGCCGGGCCTCGGCCAGCAATTTCATGATCTGCAATTTGCCGGTCTGATATGAGATGCCCACTCCGGGCACTGATGCGTAAAACGTCGCGTCCTCCATCGCGGTAGCCCGGTCGAGGGGAACGGTCTTCATGAAGTAGTCGGCTGCCTGCTCGATGGTGAACTCTCCTGTCGACAACTTCACCTCGACCTCCACGCGCAGGGCGCGAAAGCGCATGAAGTTGTAAATGATTTCGCGGGTGCGCGGGCTGTCTTCAAACAGGCCAGCCTGCAGCATCATCTCTTCCGCGTAGAAACCGATGCCTTCATTGGCGCCTGAGTCATAGTAGTGACGGCGGATCGGGTCCTCATTCGTCCACGACATCACTTTCTGGAAGTAGTGTCCGGGCATACCTTCATGCACGACGATCCCTCGCGGATCGCGCGCGGTGGATAAATCGAAATATCCCCGGTCGGGAGAAGGTGTCTTGATGTAACTGATCGCCCCATCTTTCAGGCGGGTAGGGCCTGTAAGATCGTCGGCCACCCCGAACGCAGCCAGCGGCGCCAGATAAGCAGGAAAGGGAAGATTGTGATAGTGCTGCACCCAGGCCGGGACAGTGAGGATATTCTTCTCCTCCAGGAAATCACGAATCTCCTGCTCCTGGAGTTGCTCGCGGCCCATCTGCGCCGCCTGGTCCTTGGCCAGAGCCAATTCCGGTAGCTTGGCATTGCGATTTTTCTCGTAGGCTTCAAAGGTGACTGCGCGTTCCCACTCCTGACGACCCATGGCCCGAAGTTGTTCAGGACTGTATGGGATCAAAGCAACATGCTTCAGGAAGAAGACATAGTTATCTCGCCCGACGGCCACGTTGCTCGACATGCCAGGAAGTCGCTGTTCGAGCCATGCCCGATAGCCTTCTAAGGCCGTTGTGGCGGATCGAACTGCCGCATCAAGCTGGACGGCGCTTGCATTGTGTAGAAAAGGCTTTAGGGCGCGTGCCATTTCGTCCAGTCGGGGACGAATGTCCTTCAGCTCCCGGATCGATAACTGTGCCAGCGGTCCGGCCGGGTCTTTCAGGTTCGTCTCCCCATCGGAAATAATCTGCGGGATTGCCTGAAGACGACGAACGACTTCAGCACTGCGAGCCTGGTCGAAGGGTGGCGGCTGGGTCAGGCTGACAAACACCGAGGCCAGAGTCTGATCCAGATAGAACCAGGGATTACGTTCCCACCCGCGGACGTAGTCCAGCTCCCATCGTGCGCGCGCGATGGCGGAGCCAACCAGAAGATAGTCCACGGTTTCGGTCCGGGAGCGACCGTTAACACTAGTTCCCAGGGCCTTCCAACGATTTTCGAACCCGGACAATTCGCCACGGCGGCTTGCGATGGTGGAAGAGGACCAATCTGCGACCCATCCCGCAGGACGATCGAGCCGGGGAATATCGTCGAACGTGAACGGTTGCTCCGAGGCACGCCATTCCCAGAAATCCGAAGAGAGCTGTTGCAGCCCGTTCGCGGTCGAAACCGTCCCGGACTGGGCCGGCGCGACAGACGAAATCAGCAGCACGGCGCTGAATAACAGAGCGGACTTGATCGTGGAACATCGGTTCGTCGATCGGCGATTCATCAAAGCTCCGGAGTGTCCAACTTTGTAACACAGATGGACTTGAGGTTCACCCGGTGGGGATCAGGTTGGTGGCGCCACGAACCACGTGGGGACAGCCGCCCTCGGCTGTCCGGCGGAGCGAAGCTCCGCACGGTTCAGCTGTGTGGCAGAGTTGTCGAGCTTCGCTCGACCGGACAGCCGGGGGCGGCTGTCCCCACGTAGTTCGTGGCGGATGGCGGCGACCGCCGTTCAGCTATGTTAAATTGGAAGAAAGTGGGCGCGTAGCTCAGCTGGCAGAGCAATGCCCTTTTAAGGCATGGGTCGATGGTTCGAGTCCATCCGCGCTCACCACTTAACCTCCTTCCGACGCGAAGTTTGTAATCCAAATTTGTTATCATGGCGGCGCACTCTCGGCCACAAAATCACTGCTGGTCATGGAAATCTCCGGGTTCAATAGCAAAATTTCTGAGCTTGAGGAAACAATATGAAGAAGATCACTCTAGTTATCACTGTATTGGCCTTGCTGGTGTTGCCGGCGCTGGGTCAAGACAAGGAAGAGGACCGGGTTGCGAAAGCGGGAACCGTCATCAAGGAGATCATGGACATCCCGGATGACATCCCGCAGGACGTAATTGACAGAGCCGATTGTGTTGTCGTTCTACCTTCCGTCCTGAAATTTGCCTTCGGACTTGGAGGCAGCTATGGCCGCGGTGTGATGACCTGCCGTGGCGGCAAGAGTTTCCACGGCCCCTGGAGCGCCCCCACTATGATGGCGCTGGAAGGCGCCAGCTTCGGATTGCAGTTGGGCGGGCAAGCCACGGACTTCGTGCTGTTACTGATGAGTTCAAAATCAGCATCCAGTATTTTGGAGAGCAAGGTGAAGCTGGGTGGTGACGTTTCGGCGGCTGCCGGACCGGTGGGACGGAATGCTTCAGCCGAGACTGACGTCACGTTGCGGGCCGAAATCCTGTCGTACTCTCGCGCCCGGGGACTTTTCGCCGGAATATCGCTGGCCGGCTCAACGCTTCGTCCCGACAATGACGCCAACAAGAAACTTTACGGTAAAGAGGTGAGCGCGAAGGCGATTGTGTTTAACAAGGCCGTACCCGCTCCCAAGTCGGCGAGACTCTTGCTTTCGACGTTGACCAAGAAATCTCCCAAGAACACGTCAAAGAACTAAGGCAGTCGTACTCAGCTTACGAGAAGAGAGAGCAGTGTCATCCTGAGCGGAGTGGCTGCTTCGCGCAGCGAAGCAGCTGCGGAGTCGAAGGACCCCTATAGCTTAGCGGGAGTGCGTTCGTTGGTGAGGCGGACAAGGCACTAACCCTGCATGGTCGAGCAGCGCATTTGTTGAGCTGCTAGGGGTCCTTCGACTGCGTAGCGTATTCGCTACGCGAATGCGCTACTCCGCTCAGGATGACACCCAGGCCAATCGGTCAATCCCTCAGTCCGTACAGGCTCACTTTGGGGCGCTTGCCCCACTTGTCCCGGCTGTACCAGAGGTCCAGGTTCTGGATGATGCGCCGCTCACCCGGCAGATCGATGACGCGCGTTTGCCCGCCGTCGGGAATGCGAGAGCGTATCGCAATCTCTTCCTGGGTGCCGTTTCCATAGCGGACAACGACCCGCTCAAAATTAATCGCGCCGCCACTGATTCGCAACTGGATGCCGCGGTACTTTCCAGCCGACCGGCCCACCTTGATGCTGTCATGGTCCTGGGAACCATCCACGTGCGCATTCCCAAGGTATTCCCACCGTTCCCTCCTGGCATGGAGGGAGGTACACAACGCGAGGATGAACACGAAACTAATCGCCCATCTAATGCGATTCTTCGACATCTTTATTGTTCCTTTCTTGACACCTTATTGAGGCTGAGAGGAGTTGGGAGGTTGCACGCCATAGGCATCGGCCAACTGGCCGAGTTCGACTCTGACCTTGTTCTATGCGGAGCTAGTGCAACTTCGAAGGATAAAATTTTATGCTGGCGTATATCGGGAACTCAAGATAATTCAAGGTGCTGTGCCCATTCGCGCAACCTCCGGCGTGCCGTTTCCGGAATGACAATGCGGGCAGGGTTTTGGCGCTGCCATCGCCAGGGAATGCATAGGTCCGTCGGGAGCCCTTCGCGTGGGAAGACCTCCGCCTCCTCAGGATGACGGCGGGGAGATCGGGGCTGACCTCCACCAGACGCCGTGAGATCAAAATACCCTGCCGAGTTGGAAGAACCACTTACGATGTCCGCTATCGCCCACGCTTCCACCGAAGACCAAAGGTCCAACCGCGGTTTCGGCCAAAACGCCGAGAGCGAAATCATTGGGGAACCTGCTGGCGCTGGTGAAGCCATACATCTTGCCAAACTCGTAGCCGGCGATGGCATAAACCTTCTTTCCCGCCAGTGGAGGCAGGGTCCACAGATCGTGCAGGTATCCCGCCCGGAAGAAATAGAACTGATTGCCGAATAGTTCGTTGGTGCCATACCCGCTGAGACGGTTCGCACCGCCGAGGAAAAATTGCGGGAAGCCGCTGGTGGAGGAACCGAACGTGGTTCCACCTTCGCTGATCAGAAACAAAGATGCCGGCCGGGTAATGGGCTTGAACAATCCGATGCGCAAATCCGCCACTGGAAAACTGTTACTCCCGCCGGGGCTGGTGTCATACCAGCGGAAGTTGGACTCGGCGTTCACTCCGCTGCGGGGGACGATAGGGTCGTCGGTATGATCAAACAGCCAGCGAAAGCGCGACGCGCCGGTGCGTCCGGCCAGGGAGGCGAATTCGGGCGTGCCCAGACGCAGCCTCGCGTCGAGCGAGCCCACCTCGTAGCCAAAACGGATCTCACTGAAGCGGCTGAATCCGTAACCAATATCCGCGCCCAGGGCGGCCCGGTTCAGCCGGTACTCCGCCCACGGATCGCTCTTGCGGTAGATCTTGAACGCAGAGCTGCTGGCGCCCGCGTGGGGCGAGAAGAACCATTTGCTGGCCGGCGTGAATGGACGGTAGAGCTCGCTTTCTACTCCGTAGGTGTTGCCAAATATAAAATCGGTGCGCCACTCCGAGCGGTATCCGGCTACATCCAGAAACGTCAGGCGGGTGGCGAGCGTGAAATCTACGTCGCTGCTCTCCGATCCGTCCACCTCAAATCCCAATTGCAGGGTGGGCGGAGCGTACAGCTTTTCGTGCAGCGTCACCAGCAGGCCGTCCCGCCCGTTCTGATTCGTAATCTGGTAGCCCGCCGTATCGTAGCGCCCGATTCCGGTCAGCCGGGTGAGCAAACCTTCCAGCCGGTCCGTGTCGATCGGCTTTCCCGCCTGTGAGCTGAGGAAGCGCCCGATGTTTTCCTCCGCAACCGGATTTGCGCCCTGCACCTTCACAAATTGCGGGACTGGAATGTTGTGCAGTTGGTGCGCTTTCCGCTGTCCCATGTATTCCGCCCAGGCGTCATCATCCAGCGCGTAAGCGTCCAGCAGACGAGATTTCTGAGCGGCGGCTTCGCTCCCTCGCGCAATGATCTCTTTCGATTTCGTGTACTCCAGTGAATTGAAATCCTGCAGCCCGACGTTCACCACCAGGTCGGCACCCGCCAGCCCGCGGATTTCATTTCCGGCAACCACCACGTCAATCGAGCGCCCCAGAATGGCGAAGAGCGATTGGATTTTGTCGGCTTCGGCTGGCGAGGTTTGCAGGTGTACGCCGATTACGATGTCCGCGCCCATGTCTCGCACCACGTCGGTGGGCAGGTTCCCGACCAGCCCGCCGTCAACGTAAATGTGCTCGCCGTCGCGTATGGGAGAGAAAAGGCCGGGAATCGCCATGGTGGCACGCATAGCCCGGGAAAGCGCTCCATCCTTGAACACCGCTTGTTTCCCCGTAACCAGGTCGGTGGCGACGCAGCGGAAGGGAATGGGCAGATCATCAAACGATTGCACGCCCGAGTAAGCCAACGTTTCCCGGTCGATCAGAAGGCTGATCTGTTGACCGGCATTCAAGCCGCCGGGTAGCACCAGCCCTCGACGCAAGCCCAGCAGGATCGAGTTGGGAAATGCGACCTGATCTTCCTTTCTCCGAAAAGAAAGGTCTTCGTAGGGGAGCGCTCCGCCCAGAATTACATCCCAATTCTGTGCCTCAACCAGCTGGCGAAGCTGTTGCGGATTTTTTCCCGTGGAGTAGAGGCCTCCTACCAGGCCTCCCATGCTGGTGCCTGCGAGGTAGTCGATGGGAATATGGTGCTCTTCAAACCACTGCAGCACACCGATGTGCGCCAGCCCGAGCGCGCCTCCGCCTTCCAGTGCGACTCCAATTTTCAACCTCGGCTTGGAGGCCGGTGCCGCTTGCCCGGCGGTCGCAGGCGTCTCTTGCGCCGGGCAAAAAGACGAGAGCAACAAAAGGAAAATAAGTGCAGGCAGACTGCCGCGCATGTAGAACCCCCTTCGAACGGTTACGAGGACGCAAATATACGGGTGAACACAAGTCTCACCCACCCCGCCCAATCACACAAGGCTGTAAATGTGGGCGCGAGCGCCCGCGCGCGTGCGCGTGCGGACAGCAGCCCTTGGCAATTTGGCACACTACCTCGTTGCACGGGTCATTCGCCAAGTGCTAATTGCTATTTGCTGATTGCCGCACGCGCGCGGACGCTCGCGCCGACATTCATCTTGAGAGTGGTGTAAATTAGCTGGCGAATATCTGGGAGAGGGAACTCGCGATGACCATGAAAACCATTCAGGGCCCGGCAATTTTTCTGGCCCAGTTTGCCGGTGACACGGCCCCCTTCAACAATCTGCAGAATATCGCGCATTGGGCGAGCAGCCTGGGCTACAAGGGAGTGCAGATTCCCTCGTGGGATGGCCGTCTCTTCAACCTCAAACTGGCGGCAGAGAGCAAGACGTATTGTGAAGAGGTGCTCGGTACCCTGACCACCCACGGCCTGCATCTGACTGAGCTTTCCACCCATCTGCAGGGGCAGTTGGTCGCCGTGCATCCCGCTTACGATTTGATGTTCGACGGCTTCGCGCCTGAAGAATTCCGCGGCAACCGGAAGGCGCGGCAGCAGTGGGCGGTGGAGCAACTTCGGTTCGCGGCGAAGGCATCCGCCAACCTGGGGCTGAAGGCCCATGCGACTTTTTCCGGTGCGCTGGCCTGGCCGTACGTTTACCCCTGGCCGCAACGTCCTGCAGGACTCGTCGAGGCCGCTTTCGATGAGTTGTCCGCGCGCTGGCTTCCGATCTTGCATGCATTTGATGAAGTGGGCGTGGATATATGTTTCGAGATCCATCCCGGTGAGGACCTGCACGACGGCGTCACCTTCGAGATGTTCCTGGAGCGGGTCAAAGATCATCCGCGATGCAACATGCTGTTTGATCCCAGCCACTTTGTATTGCAACAACTCGACTATTTGCAGTTCATCGATCTCTATCACGGTCGTATCAAAATGTTCCACGTGAAGGATGCGGAATTCCACCCGTCAGGCCGGCAAGGTGTCTACGGCGGCTACCAGCCTTGGATCGAGCGCGCCGGTCGCTTCCGCTCGCTGGGTGACGGGCAGGTTGATTTCGCCGGCATTTTCTCCAAACTTACGCAATACGGCTTCGACGGTTGGGCGGTGATGGAGTGGGAATGCTGTATAAAGAGTGGCGATCAGGGTGCCGCTGAGGGGGCCCCTTTCATCGCTCGCCATATCATTCATGCGGCCCAGCAGTCGTTTGACGACTTTGCCGGCTCCGGCGCCGATCAGGCAGCGAATCGAAAAATGATGGGATTGGAATAGAGCTGAGAACGAGAACTGAGATCTGACATCTGGTGAGGAAAAACCCGTGAGCCTGGAGATAAAATCCGAAGAAAAAAAAGGACGCCGCCTGCGGCTGGGAATGGTGGGAGGCGGCCCCGGCGGCTTCATCGGAGCAGTGCATCGCATCGCGGCGCGGCTGGACGATCGTTTCGAGCTAGTGGCCGCGGCCTTATCTTCAGATCCCGCACGCGCCCGGGCGGCGGCTCTGGACCTTCACATCGCATCTGATCGGGCTTACGGCAGTTTCGCCGAAATGGCCTCGATGGAATCCAAGAGAAAAGATCGCATCGATGCGGTTGCCATCGTCACTCCAAACCATTTGCACTACGCGCCGGCGAAGGCATTTCTCGAAGCCGGCATCCACATCATTTGCGACAAGCCGCTGACCACGACTCTGGAAGATGCTCGCGAACTAGCCCAGATGGTGCGCCGCACCGGCCTTCTCTTTGCCGTGACGCACAACTATACCGGCTATCCCCTGGTACGGCAGGCTCGCCAGATGGTGGCCGAGGGCGAGTTGGGTCCGATCCGCGTGG
Source organism: Terriglobia bacterium (assembly GCA_963813645.1). Lineage (GTDB taxonomy): Bacteria > Acidobacteriota > Terriglobia > Terriglobales > Acidobacteriaceae > JAIQFF01. Next base: position 21,335 of record CAWEZS010000003.1, on the reverse strand, counting down.
TCCAGGTCGAATACCCGCAGGACTGGTTGGCCACGCCGCTTGAGCAGACAGGCCAGAAGCAGGCTGCATGGCGTACCGATCCGGCGCAGAGCGGCCCCGCGGGTTCGCTGGGCGATATCGGCACGCATGCGTTCAATCTCGCCAGCTTTGTTACCGGCCTCAATTGCAGCGAGCTTGCGGCTGAACTCCACACCTTCGTGCCCGGCCGCCGTCTCGACGACGACGTACAAATCATGTTGCGCTTTGCGGAAGGCGCCCGCGGTTCGCTATGGGCGAGCCAGGTTGCGACAGGAAACCAGAACAATCTGCGCCTGCGGGTCTACGGAGAAAAAGCGGGCATCGAATGGCGGCAGGAAAATCCCAATTGCCTGTGGTTTGCCCCACTGGGCAAGACTCCGACTCTGATCTACCGCGCGGGACCGGGCGCGACCCCGGTGGCGGCGCACGCCAGTCGCATACCGGCGGGACATCCCGAGGGGTATCTCGAAGCCTTCGCGCAACTCTATGCCGACATGGCGGAACAGATCAGCGCCCGTCTGGAAAATCGCCCTCCAGCCGCATCCTCTCTCCTCGTACCCACCGTTGAGGACGGCGTGGCCGGCATGCGCTTCATCTCCGCCGTGATTGAATCGTCCAAGCGCAATTCGGCCTGGACCCCACTTCCCGGCTGAAACCGATTCCGGAGAATTTTCTCAGTCCTCGCCGGGCTGATTATTTCCTAGTAAACACTCGGGTTAGCGCGTAGCCTTGAGTAGTCTTTTTAACGCATCTTCCCGCCGCGCCTCACGGTGACGGTTCCCTGCGAAATCAGACGGTACTTTCCGTTCGCAAGGAGCCGCAATGCCTGACAAAACTGCCCGTGCCCGTCCCAAGCCCGATCGTCCCGCCTCGCCCGCAATCGATGGTCAGACCGTGGAGAACGAGATACTGCTTGGCTTGGCGGCGAAAGAACGTGAAGCGCTATTTCCCCAGCTGACCTGGGTCGAACTTAGAACGCACGATGTGCTGCACGAACCCGGCGACGCCATCAAATTCGGCTACTTCGTGAACAGCGGGATGGTTTCCATACTGACGGTGCTGGCCGAGGGAAAGAGTGTTGAAGTGGGCTTGACGGGCAAGGACGGTTTCGTCGGCTTGCCCCTGATTGTGGGTTTCAGCAGCGGCCCGACCCAAGCCGTGGTCCAGATTGCCGGCGGCGCTTTTAGAATCGGCGCGCGTGGGATCGCGCAAGCCGTGCGGCATTTTCCAATTCTGGCCAACCGTTTGCAACGCTACGTACAGACCCTCGCCATGCAAGGTACCCAGGTTGCTGCCTGCAATCGGCTGCACGAGGTGGACGAACGGCTGGCCCGCTGGCTGCTCATGTGCCAGGACCGCATCGGCTCCAACTTTGTGCCTTTGACCCAGGAATTTCTGGCCCACATGCTGGGGACTCGCCGCGCCAGTGTTACGGTCGCCGCGGGGATGCTGCAGAAGGCAGGGCTGATCACCTATTCTCGCGGACACGTTAACATTGTGGATCGGGAGCGCCTCGAAGGCGCCTGTTGTGAGTGCTACGCCATCATGCGGCAACAGGATGAAAGATGGCAGAGCGAACGCTCCGGTGATTAAGCTTTTTAGCGCCGCTGTCACGGGGTTATCCCGCCCACCGAAGTTACTTTTAGTTAATTTTGTCTCATAGCCCAGCCCGCTCCGGGTACGCTCTCGCTTACAATAGCGGGAATGCAGACCAGCGGACAGGGAACCAGGATGACCCGGGACTGGAAACAGTGGGAGGGCCAGATCGTAAATGGCACCTTTCCGCTCCGCCAGTACCTGGGCGGCTCAGAACACAGCGCGGTGTTCCTTACTGAACGCCGTGGACGCGAACCGCAGCGGGCCGCGATCAAACTTGTTATGTCGGATCCGGCGACCGCCGGAGTCCAGCTTTCACGCTGGGAAGCCACCGCAAAATTGGCCCATCCACATTTGCTCCGCCTCTTCGAGACGGGAAGTTGCCAGCTCGACAAACTGGTGCTGCTCTACGTCGTGATGGAGTACGCCGAAGACAACCTGGCGCAGATTCTTCCTCACCGTGCGCTGGCCCCGGAAGAAGTGCGCGACCTGCTGGAACCGGCGCTGGATGCTCTTACTTTCATTCACGGCAAGTCGCTGGTCCACGGACGGCTTAAGCCATCAAATGTCATGGCCGCGCAAGACCAATTGAAAATTTCAAGTGACAGCCTGTTTCGCAGTGGCGATCCGGCGGGCAGGCTCGGCCAGCCGAGCGTGTACGACGCGCCCGAGATTGCGAGCGGGAATATTCTGCCGGCATCCGATACCTGGTCGCTGGGTATGACGGTGATGGAGGCACTCACCCAGCGGCTACCCGCGGTCGAGGGCATGACGGAACCATTGCCGGAGACCGTGCCCGCGCCGTTCATGGGGATTGCGCATTGCTGTTTGCGGCGCGATCCGCAACGCCGCTGTACGGTTTCCGACATCGCCACCCGGCTGCAGGTGGCTTCGGCTGGCGCTCCGCAGCCTTCCACGGTCCGAATACCTGCGGCGTCCGCCAAGTGGCGTTATCTGCTTCCCATCGCCATCGTGGCACTGGGAGCGGCCGCCCTGTTGATTGGACCCAAGCTGTTCAATCCCCGTCCGGATCAGCCCGCGAGTACAGTCTCGACCCAACCGCCGGCTTCGCCCGCCGCTCAGAGCGCTCCCCCAAAGCAGGAAGCGCCGGCCGCCCCGGCTGCGGTTGACAGCAAACCTTCGGCAGTGAAGCGGCGTGGAGAGCCGCAAGCGTCGAAGGCGGTCACTCCCGCGCCCGCGCCTGCTTCTTCAAGCCCGGCACCTGCTGGAGGCGAGCACGGCGAGGTCCTGCAGCAAGTTGAGCCCGTCGTGTCCAAGTCGGCGCGGAACACAATCTCGGGTACGATCAGAATTCGCGTGAGGGCGGAAGTAGATGCCGCGGGCAATGTAGAACGGGCGACGTTCATCACCGAAGGGCCGAGCAAGTATTTTGCGCGTCAGGCGATGGAAGCGGCACAAAAGTGGAAATTTGCCCCGCCTCAAGTGAATGGCCGGGCCGCTCCGAGTGCATGGATTTTGCACTTCGGCTTCAAGCGATCTGGAGTTGAAATCGATTCCGAGCCGGCGAAGCGTTGATGAGTCGCTACAATTCGGGCGCTGCCCGCAGAAGGCGCTTGGGCGCCCTTCGTAGCCAGGCAGTCCGCAATGCAGCTTTTAGTATGTCCGGCGGCACCTTGGCCAGGAGCACACGGGTCGCGCCCATGCGTCCCCATCCTCCCGGAACTGGCGAAAAAATCTTTGGTTCGTCCTCAACCATTCCAGCCTGCTGCTCCGGCGTAAGCATCAGTACCCCGTAACCCTCGGACGCGAGCGAGAGCGTGGCGAAGATCTTCCCGCCCACCCGAAAGTCAGCGTTCCCGAAGTGCGAGCCTTCGACTGCCTCGGGCAAGCTTAGAGCGATACGTCGAAAAGTTGCTGCGGTCAAGGGTTCTCCTTCATCTAAATGACAGAATTACACAACTAAGCGACGCCAAGAATGTGAGGATACAACCAGTCCGGACATCATGAACGATAGGAGATTTCCGCCGGTCAGACATTGCCGCCACGGGATCGATGCAACTTTATTGATGCTTTCGATTCAAAACTTTCATCCAATGAACCCAGAAGCAGATTGACAGGCTCCGCAACGCTCACTACGATCAGTAGGTTCATGTCAGCTTCCGGCTTAACGCGCTGCCAGTGTTGTACTTGTTGTTGTACGGGTGTGTTCACTGGCGCCAGGGGGCCGCTGACCTAAGACTCATTTAGAAATCGGCAATCATACCCACCGCCAGTGCAACCCACTGGCGGTGGGTTTTTTTGTGGCCCAAATCTTATGGCAAACGCAGTTACGGAAACAACAGTTACAGAAACGAAGGCACAGCGGGTCGAGCGCCTCAAGCGGGAGAAGAATCCCTGGGAAGGCCTCGACGACATCCGCAAGTTTGCCCGCGAAGGCTTCGATTCCATCACGCCCGAATGGCTGGGAACATACTTCCGGTGGTGGGGCGTTTACACTCAAGGCGACGGCGTTGGCGTCATCGGCGGCAAGAACGGAGAAGGGAAAGCGCTGCCGTTCTTCATGGTGCGCATTCGCATCCCCAACGGCCTGCTGCAATCTCATCAGCTGCGAACCATTGCCAACGTTACCGAGAAATATGCCCGCGGCATCGCTGACCTTACGGTGCGGCAAAACATCCAGCTCCATTGGGTGACGATTCAAGATCTGCCCGAACTGCTCGATGGATTGTGGCGCGCTGGCCTCACCACTATGGGCTCATGCGGAGACGACACCCGCAACATCACAGGTTGCCCCCTCGCCGGTGTGGATGCCGACGAGATTTACGATGCTTCAGCCCTGGCGCTCGAAGCCAACCGCTTCTTCGTCGGCAACGGTGACTTCTATAACCTGCCGCGCAAGTTCAAAATCTGCATCACCGGATGTAACGTCTGGTGCGCCTACCCCGAAATCAACGACGTAGGCCTCACGGCAATTCGTCGCCGGGACTCCGAAGTCGGTTTCTCACTGCGGATCGGCGGCGGCCTCTCGGCTGATCCGCATCTCGCGGTTCGCCTCAATGCTTTTGTGCAGCGGCACCAGGTGATCCCGGTTCTCAAGGGCGTCGCCGAAATTTTCCGCGAAAGTGAAAAGCTGCGCGAGAACCGTGAGCGGGCACGGCTCAAATTTCTGTTTCTCAAACATGGTTGGACAGCCGAGAGCTTTCAGGAAGAACTGGAACGGCGCATCGGCTTTCATCTCGATCTGGCGGTCGAAGAAAAGCCACCTGCAGACATCTATCGCGATCACGTGGGGATCCATCCGCAGAAACAAGCGGGATATTCGTACGTTGGCGCCGCCGTGCTGCGGGGTCGAATCTCAGCTCAGCAGATGCGCGCCGCGGCCGATGCTGCAGACCGCTATGGAGCCGGCGAGCTTCGCACCACCAACATGCAGAACCTGCTGATCGTCAACGTGCCCGATCGCAATGCCGAGGCCCTGGCGGGCGAGCTCGAGACCAACAAGATGCCGGTCGGCGGTTCGCCCTTCTGGCGCGGCGTGGTGGCCTGCAGCGGCTCGGAGTTCTGCAAGATCGCAATCACTGAGACTAAGAGTTTCTCGCGCTGGCTGGTCGAAGAGTTGGAAGAGCGGCTGCCGGGCTTCGAGCAGCACCTGAAGCTGCACGTCACCGGATGCCCCAACAGCTGCGGCCAGCACTGGATCGCTGACATCGGCATTGAGGGCAAGAAGATCAAGGTGGATGGGCGCCAGCAGGACGCCTACTACTTCTGCGTGGGCGGCGCCGTCGGATTGCATCAGTCAGTGGCTCGCACCATCGGCTATCGCTGCCTGGCCAGCGAAGTGCCCGATGCCATCGAACGCCTGCTGCGTCGGTATCTGGACGAAAGATCGCCAGATGAAAATCTGCGTCATTACTTTGCCCGCCGCACCGACGAAGAATTGCGCGAGTGCCTGGCAGGGAAGTTCCTGGCGGCGGTGGAGCGTGATCCCTCGCCGGGGAAGGTGCCACATGCAGTCGAGGGTTGAAAGCGCTGTCATCCTGAGCGCAAGCCGCCCCTTCGCTTGCGAATGGCGGGTGGAGTCGAAGGACCCGTAGCAGCGTCGCCGCAGTTGGAGAGCGAAGGGATTGTTTTATGAAGTTCGAGGGAGAGAGCGTGGAGCGGGTAGGGGTCCTTCGACTGCGTGGCCCCTTCGCTACGCGAAGCGGCCACTCCGCTCAGGATGACATGGTTCAGGTTTTTGCACGGTCTCCGCAATCGGTCCAAACGCTATGACTCTGTTTCCCATGTTCATAAAACTCGAAGGCCGCTCCTGCCTGGTGGTCGGCGCCGGCACCATCGGTGAACCCAAGGTCAGCAGCCTGATCGAGGCCGGCGCATCGGTCCGCGTGGTCGCCCTTCACGCTACGGCCGCAGTTACAGAATGGGCCGAAGCCGGAGCAATTACCTGGGAAGCACGAGCCTTCAAGAGCACCGATCTCGACGGCGCTTTCCTGGTGATCGCTGCAACCAACTCGCGCGATCTGAACGCCGCCATCTTCCATGAAGCCCGCCAGCGGAACATCTTGTGCAACGTGGTGGATGATCCCGAACACTGCGATTTTTACTATCCCGCACTTGTTCGGCGCGGAGACTTTCAGATTGCAATTTCGACCAACGGCCAAAGCCCCGCGCTTGCCCAACGGATCAGGCGCGAACTCGAAATCCAATTTGGCCCGGAATACGGCGAATGGCTCAGGGAATTGGGACAGATAAGGCAGCAACTGTTTGCCACCGAGATAGACCCTGAGCAACGGCGCCGCCTGTTGCACGAACTGGCCAGCCGCGAAGCCTTCCAAAAAGCACAGGCAGCGGAATTCAATACCGAAGAGAGAAGTCTGGAGAAAATTTCATGACTGGTAAGGTGTACCTGGTGGGAGCGGGTCCGGGCGATCCCGAACTGCTCACGCTCAAAGCCCTCAAACTTCTTAAGTCAGCCGATGTCGTGTTGCACGACGACCTCATCAGTCCTGAGATTCTTGCGTTCATTCCGTCCTCGACTGAAATCCAGAATGTCGGCAAGCGTTTTGGGCAAAAGCGCATCAGCCAGGCGGAGATCAATGCCCTGATGGTGCAGAACGCGATGCTCGGCTTGCAGGTGGTCCGTCTGAAGAGCGGCGACCCGTTGATCTTCGGCCGCGCCGGAGAAGAGATGGAAGCCCTGCGCAAGGCTGGAATCGAGTTCGAAATTGTGCCCGGCGTGACGGCAGCATTCGGCGCAGCGGCTAACGCGAAAATTCCGCTCACCCATCGCCAGGTTTCATCTGCCCTAGTGCTGGTGACCGGCCATCACGCTGCCAGCGACGAATTTGCCGATTGGCCCGCAAAGATTCCTACCGACGCGACCGTAGTCGTCTATATGCCCGGCTACGATTATCGCAACACAACGGAACAACTCTTGCATGCCGGGGTGCCGCGCACGACGCCATGCGCCATCGTCTCGCAGGCGACGTCGTCCAACGAACAGGTCCACATCACGACGGTTGAAGATCTCCACACATCGCCACGACTGCCTTCTCCCACATTGCTGGTAGTAGGAGAAGTGGTGAGATTCGCCGAACCGTCAACGTTAAGTAAGCAGTTCAGTTGGCCGGGTGAGTTGGCATCGGCGGGTTCGGCCTTGTCAGCGAGTCAGGAGCGTGCGGAGTGAAGGACCATCGCAGAGCTGATACTCGCCGAAGCGGAACAGTGGCGACCGGAAGAAGTGTTGAGCTGGGCATTCTCGACCTACGGAAAGGACGTTGCGATCGCGTCAGGATTCGGGATTGAGGGAATGGTATTGCTCGACCTGGCCTCGCGGGTGCGCTCCAATTTTCGCGTCTTCACGCTGGACACCGAATTCCTGTTCCCTGAAACCTACGATCTGATGGATCGGGTCGAAAAGCGCTATGGCATCAAGGTCGAGAAAGTATTGAGCACCCTGACTCCCGAAGAGCAGGAGCGTGAATACGGGGCAGCGCTCTGGAGCCGCGATCCCGACAAGTGCTGCAGCCTGCGCAAAGTCGAACCTCTCAAAACGAAGCTGACCGAACTGCGCGCCTGGATTACCGCGATCCGCCGCGACCAGACCTCCGCGCGTGCCTCGGCTCGCAAGGTGGAGTGGGATGCCAAGTTTCAGTTGCTGAAGATCAACCCCATCGCCGACTGGACATCGCCAATGGTCTGGAGCTACGCACTCAAGCACAACGTCCCTTACAACCCGCTGCACGACAAGAACTATCCCAGTATCGGCTGCACCCATTGCACCCGCGCCGTTCGCCCGGGAGAAAGTGCGCGCGCGGGACGCTGGTCCGGGTCCGATAAGGTCGAATGCGGACTGCACGTCGGCGCACCCGCGGCCCTAGCGCCTCTGGTGGAGATCAAAGTAAAAAGCTCATTCGGCGTCGAGGAAAGCTAAAAGACCAAAGTCGTAAACTACCGTCAACTACCAAGGAGACGAAGGACCAGGAAGGAGACCCATCCTAAGCCCAATGTTTTCCTTCTGGTACCGTCGTGTCCTCAGTGGTTAAAGCCCTTAGCCTTAACCTTCCCCTGCCCAAAAAATCCATCCGGCTCATCGAAATTCTCGATTGTACTTCCAACCTTCATTGACGATACACAATGTAAAGATGAGTCCGAGTCCCCTGACCACAGACCACGACGCCTGCGGTGTCGGCCTGGTCGCCAAAATCGGCGGAGTTGCTTCGCGCGAAATAGTTGACCGCGCGCTGGAAGCTCTGATCCGGTTGGCGCATCGTGGAGGTGTGGACGCCGACGGACGAAGCGGTGACGGCGCCGGTCTGCTCACTCGCATCCCCGACAAATTAATTCGCAAGCAGGCGGCTACGTCCGGCATCAAGCTGCCCGCGGTCTACGGCCTTGGCATGGTTTTTTTGCCGCCCGCTCAGGCAGAGGCGACGCGCGACGCCATCGAGGCGCAAGCTCGACGAAGCGGTCTGAAGTGCCTGGGTTGGCGTACCGTCCCGACCAATCCGGAAGTTGTGGGCCCCCGGGCCTACGAGGCGCCCTGCCCGTCATCGAGCGATGTTTCTTCGCTGCGGAATCAGAAACTCAAGATTTGGAATTCAAGCTTTTCCATTTCCGCAAGGAAGCTGAGGCTGTCGCTCCCGCCGGAACTTATTTCTGTTCACTATCCTGTCGAACCGTCGTTTACAAAGGTCTGCTGACTCCTTCCCAGCTCCCGGCGTTTTACACCGATCTGCGCGACCCGGATTTCGAAACTCTCTTCGCCATCTTCCATCAGCGCTACTCCACCAACACCCAACCCAGCTGGTCCATGGCGCAACCCTTCCGCTTTGTCGCTCACAACGGCGAGATCAACACCATCAGCTCCAACCGCCGCTGGATGCGCGCCCGCGGCCCGGCGCTGCGTCAGGAGCTCAACTTCTCCGATCAAGTCCGCTTGCTCGAAGAGCGGGTCAGCGACTCGGCGAGTTTCGACAACGGCCTGGAACTTTCTCTGCGCCGCGGCTACAACCCGGCGGAAGCCATGCTCTCGATGGTGCCTCCGGCGTGGGAGCGTTCACCCGAAGCCACGCCCGAGTTGCGCAATTTTCTTGAAGAACAGGCCCGCGTGCAGGAAGCATGGGATGGCCCGGCGGCGCTGGTTTTCACCGACGGTTGCACCATCGGTGCGAAGCTCGACCGCAATGGTCTGCGTCCTCTGCGTTACACACTGACCACGGATGGCTTGCTGGTGGTTGGCTCCGAGGTGGGAATCGCCGATCTTCACGGCAAAGAGATCGCCGAACGGCAGCGCCTGGGTCCTGGAGAAGTTCTGCTGGTCAATGCCGAGAGCGGCGAGTTTATCCGCCCCAAGGATTCGCTGCGCATTCGCGATGGAATTCGCGCCATCAATTCGGTGCCGGCTGTCCTGGTCGAACCCACGGACAAAGCATTTCTCGACCGGACGCCCGATCCCAAGCCGACGATGGCTGCGTTGGGCTGGAGCGAAGATCAATTCCGCCTGCTCTTCCAACCGCTGGTCGAACAGGGACAGGAAGCGGTCTGGAGCATGGGCGACGATGCGCCGCCGGCTTCGATGTCCACTTTCAAGCGTCCGCTGTGGGACTACTGCAAACAGCGCTTCGCGCAAGTCACAAATCCGCCCATCGACTCGCTGCGGGAAACGCACGTGATGTCGCTGAAAGTATTTCTCGGCCGGGCGGCGATCAACTCTCCGCTGCTCGATGGCGGGCAATTGCAGTTGCTGAAAAAAGAACTGGGCACTACGGAGCGCATCGCGTTCACTTTTCTTGCCGAGGATGGTGTGGAGGCAGCGAAAGCTGCGCTGGCGCGTCTGCAGGCAGACGTAAATACTGCTTCGGCTAAAGCTCCGGGAATGATTCTGCTGACCGATCGCGGTGTTGACCCAAAACGTGCGGCGCTACCGGCTTTGCTCGCTCTGGCCGCGGCTTGGAAGTCCATGGTCGAGGCAGGAGCGCAGCACATTCCGCTGGTCATCGAGAGCGGACAGGTCATTGACACCCATCACGTGGCCCTGCTGGTTGCCGCTGGTGCAAGCGCTGTGTTTCCGTATCTCGCGCTCGAGCAAGCCTCGCATATGAAGCTCGGCGGCGCAGTCGCCTACCGCACCGCGGTCGAAAAAGGTCTGCGCAAAGTCATCGCGCGAATGGGTATCTCAACCATTGCCAGCTACCGCAACAGTCATCTGTTCGAAATCATCGGTGTCGACTCCGATGTATGCAGCCGGTTTTTCGAAGATGCCAGCCACTCTCTCGCAGGCAAAGGCCTGACCGAGCTCCTGCAGGATTTTCTCGATCGTCACGATTCGGTGTTTTCCATCACCTTCCCGACCATGACGATGACCACGCAGTTGCAGGACCAGGGTCTCTATCGTTTCCGCCATCAGGGGGAACTGCACGGTGTTTCGCCCGAACTGGTGCGGCGAATGCACCGCTACATCAAGTTTCCTACCGAGGAAAATCATCGTGCCTTCAAAGAACTGGGACAGCAGCGCGAGGCAGTGTCGGTCCGCGACCTGATGGAAATTGTCCCTCACACGCCGTTGCCGGTCGAAGAAGTTGAAACCGACGCTGCCATTCTAGGCCGCTTCAGTACGCAGGCCATGTCGCTGGGAGCAATTTCGCCGGAGACCCACACCACTCTCGCCATCGCCATGAACCGTCTTGGCGGACGCAGCAACACCGGCGAGGGTGGAGAAGATCCCGGCGCCTATGGCCCCGGTCGAGAGGATAACAACCGCGTTAAGCAGGTGGCTTCAGCGCGCTTCGGAGTCACAGCGGAATATCTCGTCCACGCCGACGAACTTGAAATCAAGATCGCCCAGGGCGCGAAGCCCGGCGAAGGCGGCCAACTTCCGGCCAGCAAGGTTTCCGTCTACATCGCGCGTTTGCGGCACGCGGTTCCCGGCATGATGCTGATTTCTCCGCCGCCGCATCATGACATCTACAGCATCGAAGACCTGGCGCAACTGATCTACGATCTGCGAGCCATCAATCCAAACGCGCGCATCGGCGTGAAACTGGTGGCCAGCGCCGGCGTGGGAATTATCGCGACTGGTGTGGCCAAGGCCGGAGCCGACGTCATCACCATCAGCGGCCACGATGGCGGCACAGGCGCATCTCCCATTACTTCCATCAAGAACACAGGCCTGCCCTGGGAAGTAGGCTTGCGCGATGCTCACGATGCCCTGGTAAAAACCGGGCTGCGCGGCCGCGTTCGTCTGCGCGTGGACGGCGGATTCAAGTTTGCTCGCGATGTCATTATCGGCGCACTTCTGGGCGCGGACGAATTCGGTTTTGGCACCGCGTCGCTGCTGGCGCTGGGCTGCGTCATGGCGCGGCAATGCCATCTCAATACTTGTCCGGTCGGCATCGCCACTCAGGACGAAAAACTTCGCACCCGCTTTACCGGCAAGCCGGAGATGGTCGAAACCTACTTCCGTGCCGTCGCTGCCGATGTGCGGGAGCTGCTGGCGTCCATGGGCGCGCATTCTATGGCAGAGATCGTAGGCCATGCGGAACGGTTGCGGCCGCGGAATGCGCCGGCAGCACGCGCCCTCGCCGGATTGCTGGAGCCGATTGTCTCTTCCTGCCTCCCGGCTTCGGTCAAGGAAGATTCGAGCACTCTCTATCGCGAACTGAATCTCACTGTCGGTAGTGCGGTGGATGACACCGGCGCTCGGGCGGCTCGCCGTCGTCGCTTCCAGATCACCAACTCCGATCGTTCCATCGGAGCTCATCTCAGCGGAGAAATTTTGCGTCAGCCGGGACCAAATGCTGATGCACCCGCCAAGTATGAATTTGTCGGCAGCGCGGGCCAGACCTTCGGTGGATTTCTGACCAAAGGATTGAACTTCCGATTGGTCGGCGAGGCCAACGATTATGTGGGCAAGAGTCTGTCCGGAGGCACGATTGCCATTACCGGCGGGGAAGAAGCCTCGCTGCGCGGCGACGTCCTTGCGGGCAACACGCTGCTATACGGCGCAACCAGCGGGGAACTCTACATCGCAGGCCGGGTGGGCGAAAGATTCGCAGTCCGAAATAGCGGCGCGCTTGCCGTGGTCGAAGGCGTCGGCCAGCACGGCTGCGAATATATGACCGCCGGCGTCGCTGTGATTCTGGGTCCGGCCGGGATGAACTTCGGCGCCGGCATGACCGGCGGCCTGGCCTACGCCTTGCGCGATTCCATTGGAGGCTATGGATACAACCAGCAGTCGGTCCGTCTCGCTCCAGTCGAAGTGCGTGAAGAACTGTGGTTGCGCCGTGTACTGCGTAAACATTTGCGCCTCACCGGCAGCCCGCATGCCGCAAATCTGTTGAGTGCCGACACTCCTCTGCCATTTCTGCGCGTCGAGCCGCTGGTCCTTCCATGTTCGGTCGCAGACACCTGGGCCCCTATTCTCGCCAGGTTCAAGCGGCAACCCGCTTCCGTGGAAGCACCGACCGGAGTGTACGTTCCGCATTCAACCGATCCCCGCGCCATCGCGGTGGTGTAACAAAGAACTTCTGACCTCAGCGGTGGAGTTCAAACTGTCTCCCCGTTTCTGAGAGGCGTCATGCTGAGCTTGCGAAGCATCTGGCGTGAAGCGGCCATGCAGTGATTGGGCGACCGTGACGGTACGCGCCAGATCCTTCGAGACTAAAGTCTCTCAGGATGACGCCAGTCGAAAGATTTTGTGCCAAGCCAAGTCGCTTCCAGCTTCCGCAAAACTTATCAATCCCCTAGATTCTCCGCTATAATCTTGCCCTACTCATGGACTTCGATCAGCTAGTAACTTTCCTGGAAGTGGCCAAGCTGGGAAGTTTCTCCCGCGCGGGCCAGAAAGTCTTTCGCTCCCAGTCCGCTGTCAGCGCCCAGATCCGTCAACTGGAGCAGGAGTACGGAGACCGGCTGCTCGATCGTTCCGGCAAAGATGTGACCCTCACGCCCGCTGGACGGGTACTGTTCGCCTACGCCGAGCGCCTGCTGCAAATGCGGGACGAGTCGCTGCTCGCGGTGGCCGACCAGGGCACCAGTCCGCGCGGCACGCTGGTCATCGGCGCCAATGAGGCCACTTGCCTGTATGTGCTGCCCGACGTCTTCGCCAAGTACTGTCACCTTTATCCCGGGGTGCAGATCAGCATCTATCGCAACTTTAGTTACAAGATTGTCGAAAAGCTGGAGAACGGCACCATCGACGTCGGCATTGTGACCCTGCCGGTGAAGTCGGCCAGCCTGAAGACCCATTCGATTTTTCGCGATCAGCTGATGCTGATGGTCAGTCCCCAGAACGCGCTGGCCAAACTCGACGTGGTGCCGGTGAGCGAAGTGGCCAAGCAACCCCTGCTGCTACCCAAGACCGGTTACAGCCGCCGCGTGATGGATAAACTGTTCCGTCCTTATGCCGCTCATCTTCAAGTCCGGATGGAACTGCCCAGCGTAGGCATGATCAAAAGCTTCGTGGCGGCCGGGCTGGGAGTCTCGTTGATCAGCTCCAGCTTCGCCAAAGACCAGGTGCTGGCTGGACGGGTCAAACTGATCCCCATCCGCGACCAGGAACTATGGCGGGAACTGGGGATTGCCTACCGTCGCGACCGCACCCACACTCGCGCCACGACGACCTTCATCAGTACAGTGCGGCAACTGGCTACCGCCTCCAAATAAGCCTTCAGGCCGGATTCCTGCTCCGAAGCGACTTATCGAATTTGTCGATACAGGTCATCAAAATTTCCAATTTCCTCTTTTCCGGCAAAAGTTGCTAATCTTCAGCAGAAGCCTCAGAAGCTTTGATCGCGGTTACTCGCGGTCACCAACGAGACTCGAACCCAGCTGAGGGGGTGCAGTATGAAAGAACTGGAAAGCGGATTAAACAAAATCCTGGAAGAGCATCAGCATGAGAGCGGACTCCACGTCATCGGAGGCAGGCGCAGACTGGTTGATCGGCTGATGCAATTCTTTGAGGAATTCAAACCGGAGCAACCGGACCCGAGACTGGGCCGCGAACAACACAACTAGGATCAGGCTCGAACAGCAACCATGAAAGCAATTTCCCTAAAGGCTAAGGCTAAGCGAATTACATCGATGAGCATTACATCGACACGAATTCGCGTGTCTTCTGGGGGAGGGCGCCTGGTGAGCTGAGAAATACAAAGCTTTAGGGCTCAAAAAACCCACCGCCAGAAGCAACTGGCCGGTGGGTTTTTTATTTGCCTAACCCACATCAACCAGAGCTCACAAGGGAGACAAAATGAACGATCCGTCAGAAGCGAGTAATGAAGCATCACAAGGTCCTCGGGATTACGTGGTGATGAAATTCGGCGGCACTTCGGTGGAGGACGCCACCGCCATCCGGCGCCTGTCTCAACTCGTCCAGCGGCCCTCGTCTCTGCGCCCCATAGTCGTGGTCAGCGCTCTGGCCAAGGTCACCGACCAGTTGATGAATGCGGGATGGGCAGCGGCCGCCGGAAACCTCGACCCTGCCCGGGAAATTCTTCAGGTTCTCCGCCAGCGCCATGAAACGGTTGCGAACGGCCTGGCCAAGGGCGATGAACGCCGCCGTCTCTCCCGCGAGTTCGCGAGTGAATTCAAGGCTGCTGACAAGATGCTGGCAGCGATCGCATCGGAAAGGACGTTTGCGCCATGCTCCCAGGACAAGCTTCTGGGTGTCGGCGAATCGCTTTCTTCCAGGCTGGTGCAATCGGCATTGCAGTCCGACGGAGTAGACGCGGCACTGGTAGATCCCCGTGAATGCATCATCACGGACGCGGCTCATGCCCGCGCAACTCCGCTCTGGGAAGAAACTAATGCACGCCTGCAAACGGTTCTATGGCCGATGTTGGAATCGGGACAGGTCCCGGTAATGGGCGGATTTGTCGGCTCAACCCGCGATGGCATTCCCACTACGCTGGGCCGCGGAGGCTCGGATTTCACCGCCTCGATCGTAGGCGCGGGTGTGCATGCCCGGCGGATCGAAATCTGGACCGACGTAGACGGCATCATGACCACCGACCCGAATCTTTGTCCCGACGCCTGCCGCGTCCCCCGCATGAGCTTCGATGAAGCTGCCGATCTGGCCTACTTCGGCGCCAAGGTATTGCATCCGGCGACGCTGGTGCCGGCCATGCGCAGCAATATTCCGGTCTGGGTGCTTAATTCGCGCCATCCGGAGTGTCCCGGGACCGAAATCGTGGCGCACTGCGAAGGCGATGGAGTGAAGGCCATCACTGCCAAGCGCGGCGTTGCCATCGTCGACGTCGAACCAGTCCGCTGGTTCGCGCCCGAACTGCTGCGTGAGGTCTTCGACGTTTTCGAACGCCATCAACACAGTCTGGACTTGCTGTCCGCCTCACGCGCCAGCCTGGCGCTCCTGGTGAGTTCTGTCTCGGCGCTGCCCGCGATCGCAGAAGAACTGAAAGGGATGGCCAACGTCCGCTGGGAGAACCACAAAGCCCTGGTCTGCCTGGTAGGAGAGCAAGTGCGCCGCCGCCCCGAACTCGCCAGCCAAGCCTTTCGCGCCATCGGCGATATTGACGTCCGCATGATCTGCCAGGGTGCGTCCGAGCGCAACATCAGTTTCTTGCTAGACGAATCGCGCGTGGTGGAAGCGGTGGAACGCCTGCATCAGTCGTTCTTCCCAAGGCCGGAGCCTTTCGTGGCACGAACCAGTTCGCGCTCCATGTGCCAATCGGAAGTCACGTGGCACGGAGCCGATTAATGTAGGGGCGAGCGCCCTCGCTCGTGCGGGGCCACCACGAGCCACGTGGGGACAGCCGCCCTCGGCTGTCCCGCGGAGCGAAGCTCCGCTAATGCTGATCCGGCAAAACCGGTCGAGCCCCGCTCGACCGGACAGCCGAGGGCGGCTGTCCCCACGCATTCCGTGGTGACCCTGCACGGGCGAGGACGCTCGCGCCCACATTTTCGATTGCCCGTATCGAAATTTCTACTTGACACCCACCACATACCAATTATCATAAATGAATAATTATTCACTATGATGAATAGTCATTCATGAGCAAGCCGTTGCGACAAAAGGTGATCCTGGAATTACTGGATCAAGGTTCCGTAAGCAGCCAGGAGGGTCTACAGCGGGCGCTGGGCAAGCGTGGTTTGAAAGTAGGGCAGGCAACGCTTTCGCGCGATATTCACGAACTTGGACTGGTCAAGACCGGATCTGGGTACGTGCTGCCGGCCGAGGCGGAGCCAGCCCTTCCGCCAGTTTCGCGGCTGGTAAGAGAGTTTGTATTGGAAGTGAAAACTGCGCAAAACCTGCTGGTCATCAAGACCACCGTAGGCAGCGCGCAGCCCGTGGCCGCCGCACTCGACGGCCAGGATTGGGAGGAAGCCATCGGAACCATCGCGGGCGACGACACAATATTGATGGTCTGTTCCGACAACCGGGGCGCCAAGCTGCTGGCCACCCGCATTCAGGAGATGCTCGCCTGATGGCGTCCAAACTCAAGACCGCGATCCTCGGTGCGACCGGATACTCCGGCTTCGAGCTGGCTCGCATTTTGTTGCGCCACCCCGGCGTAGAAACTCCGGTGATGCTTCAGCGTTCCGGCGAATCGGCTGGGGAGGTCAATCTCGCCGACATGTATCCCGCTATCTCCGGCAACGGCGGATATCCGCTGCAGAGTTGGTCATGGGCTGAACTGAAACGTCGCGGAATCGAACTGCTGTTTTTGGCCACTCCTCACGAAGTGTCGCGCGCGCTGGTGCCGGAAGCGATTGCCCACGGCATGCGAGTGGTTGACCTGAGCGGAGCCTGGCGCTTGCGAGAGGCGCAAAACCGCGCCGTCTATGCCTTCCACGACGAGAATGCAGTCACCGCAGCCGACCTCATGGAGAAAGCGGTCTACGGTCTTCCCGAACTGAATGGCGACAAACTGCCAAATGCCGCGCTGGTGGCCAATCCGGGTTGCTATGCCACGTCGGTGATTCTTGCATTGGCTCCGCTGTTGGTTGCGGACATCGTGGATCGTGAGAAGGGAATCATTTCCGATTCGAAGTCCGGCGTCTCGGGCGCGGGCAAGGAAGCTACGGCGCGCACCCACTTCGTTGCGGTCGCGGACAACTTGTCTGCGTACTCGGTCTTCGGACATCGTCATGTGGGAGAAATCCTCGAGCAGTTGAAGCTGGATTCTGGCGAGCTCATTTTCACTCCCCACCTCCTGCCGATTCCGCGAGGAATCCTTTCCACCATCTACGTTCATCTGAAGCAGGAGATGAAGCCAGGCGAAGTAGAAAGTTGCTTTCACGATTTCTATGCGGGCAAGCCTTGGGTCCGCGTTTTCGCGACCCCAAAGCTGCCGCAAATTCAATTTTCGCTTCACACCAACTACTGCGACCTGGGCTTTTGCCTGGCCAAAGACGGACGCCGCCTGGTGCTGGTGTCCTGCATCGACAACTTGCTCAAGGGCGCAGCCGGACAAGCAGTTCAAAACATGAACCTCATGTACGGGTTTAAGGAACAGGAAGGTCTGCTGTGAAGATTGTGATCAAGCTCGGCGGCGCTGCCCTCGAAGACAAAAACACATTGCACAAGTGCGCCCGCGCCATCGTTGAGCTGGCCGAGGACGGCCACAAGGTCACGGTCGTGCACGGCGGCGGCGCCGCGCTTACTCGCACCCTCAAACTGCTGGGCAAGGAAAGCGATTTCGTAAATGGCCTGCGTATCACCGACGCTGAGACTCGCGATGTTGCTCTGATGGTGCTGGCCGGAATTGTAAACAAGAGCCTGGTCGCCGCCATCGTGGCGGCAGGACGCCCGGCCATCGGCCTCTGCGGCGGAGACGGCATGGCCTTCCGCGCCCGCAAAAAGCAAACGCCGGGCTACGACCTGGGATACGTGGGAGAAATCTGTTTCGTCGAGCCGCGATGGCTGGAAGCCATCTGGGGACTCGGAGGTTTGCCGGTGTTGTCCTCGGTCGCGCTGGGTTCGGACGGCGAATATTACAACGTGAACGCGGACCAGATGGCGTCCGCCTGCGCCGTGGCCTGCCATGCTGACACGCTCATTTTTCTCACCGATGTTGCCGGGGTGAAAGACGCCGAAGGCACAGTCATGCCCTGGCTGAACACCAAGCAGATACCGGGCATGGTCGAGAACGCGGTGATTGCGGGCGGAATGTTGCCCAAGCTCGAAGCCTGCGGACAGGCGCTGCGCAAAGGTGTTGGCCGCGTCCGTATTCTTCCAGCGGCGCAGGCGGACGCACTGCCGCAGTTCTATCAGACCAAGCTCGATGGTGGCACGGAGGTCATCTGCGCATGAGCCTCGCCACCGTCGTCCGTTCCGAAGCCAAGCTGCTGCTCCCCACTTACGATCGCCAACGCGTGCTCTTTGAGCGCGGGCGCGGCGTCTATCTTTGGGATTCGCGAGGCAAGCGCTATCTCGACTTCCTTAGCGGGATCGGGGTCAATGCGCTGGGCCACGCGCACCCCGTGATTCAGTCCACGTTGAAGCGGCAGGCTGGCCGCTTAATTCACGTGTCGAATCTGTTCTTCCACGAGTTCCAGGCCGAGCTGGCGAAGCGCTTGACCAAAATCTCGGGATTGGACAAGGCTTTCTTCTGCAACAGCGGCACCGAGGCCTGGGAAGGCGCGCTCAAGATGGCCCGCGCCTTTGCCCGCACCCAGAATAGCAACGGCCACAAAGCCAAGTGGCGGCTGCTGGCGCTGGAGAACTCTTTCCATGGCCGAACCTTTGGCTCGCTAGCCACCACGGGGCAGGAGAAGTATCGGCATCCCTTCGCGCCCCTGGTGCCTGGAGTTGGGTTTGTAGCCTTCAACGACGTTGACGATCTTAAGCGCCAGTTTGATGGCAGCGTCTGTGCCATTTGTCTGGAGACCATTCAGGGGGAAGGCGGCATCCGTCCGCTGAGTCCTGAATTTCTGCAGACCGCGCGGCAGCTCTGTGATCGCACCGGCGCGCTGCTGATTCTCGACGAAATCCAATGTGGTCTGGGCCGTACCGGAAAGTATTTCGCCTACCAGCATTACGGAATTCAACCCGACATCGTCACTGTCGCCAAGCCGCTGGCGGCCGGCCTTCCACTGGGAGCGCTGCTGACCACCGATCGGGTGGCCGGCGGCATGCATCCCGGAATGCACGGCACGACTTTCGGCGGCGGACCGCTGGCCTGTGCCGTGGCCATTGAATTCCTGCGCGTGCTCGATCGTATGCTGGGACACATCCGTCAGACCGGAGACTACTTCCACGCCAAGCTGGGAGCCCTCAAAGCCAAGCACGAAGGCGTTAACGAAATTCGCGGCATAGGTCTGATGCTGGGCATGAATCTGGATTCGGCCGACCGGGCCAAAGCTGTCGTCGCCCAGTTGCTGGATCGCGGCATCCTCATCAACCGCACGCAGGACACGGTGTTGCGTTTCCTGCCGCCTTACATCATTCAGAAAACCCACGTGGATCTGGTGGCCCGTGCCCTCGACGCGGCCCTCACATCCACTCAGCCGAAAAAGAATTTAATCGGTAACAAAAAGCCCAGCAGAAGGAGCCAATCACAGTGAGCAGCCAGCCATTTCAGTCCACACAGGTCGCAACTCCCCCGGCAACCACGACGTTTCCGGGACGCGACCTTATTTCGATCCGCGATCTCAGCCCCATCGAGATTGAAACCATTTTCCATCTCGCGGGACTGTTAAAGGCGCGCCCGTCGAATTTCCGCACCGCACTGGCTGGCAAGCAGATGGTGATGTTCTTCGAAAAGGCGTCCCTGCGCACCCGCCTCACCTTTGAAGCCGGGATGGCCAGCATGGGCGGCAACGCGTTCTTCATGGACCAGACTGCGGGCCGCCTCGACGCCCGCGAAAAGTTAAGCGACATCGCGCACAACGTCGAGCGCTGGGTGGACGCTGTCGTACTGCGCACCTACTCGCATGGCACAGTCGAAGGCATGGCCGAGCACGCCTGCATTCCAGTGATCAACGCCTTGAGCGATCTGGAACACCCCTGCCAGGCTCTGGCCGATTACTTCACCTTGCTCGAGCGCTTCGGCGAGCTCAAGAAAATCTGCCTCGCCTATGTGGGCGATGGCAACAACGTGGCCCACTCGCTGCTGCTGACAGCCGCCACTCTCGGCTCCAACATTCGCATCGCTACGCCTGAAGGCTATGCTTGCGACGCCCAAATCGTGGCCGACGCCCGCGATCTTGCACAACAGACGGGCTCGGTCATCGAGATCCTCAACGACCCCAAACAGGCTGTGGACGGCGTAGACGCGGTCTATACTGATGCCTGGACCAGCATGGGTCACGAGCACGAAGAGCAGGAGCGGAACCAGATTTTCCCGCCCTACCAGGTGAACGAAACGCTCGTGGCCGGCGCGGCGCCTCACGCCGTCTTCATGCACTGCTTGCCCGCGCACCGCGGAATGGAGATCACGGACGCCATCATGGATTGCGACCGCTCCGTCGTCTTCGACCAGGCCGAAAGCCGCCTGCACGTGCAGAAGGCCATCCTGTTGTTACTGCTTGGCGGCAAGGTGGGCCGCACGAATTCGAGGAATTCCAATGGCTGAAAAAGTTGTGCTCGCATACTCCGGAGGCCTAGACACCTCCATCATCATTCCCTGGCTGAAGGAAAACTACGCCTACGACGTGATTGCCATGGTCGGAGATGTGGGCCAGGGCGATGACATCGAAGCCGTCGTCGAAAAAGCATATAAGACCGGCGCCAGCAAAGTCGTGGTCGAAGACATGCGTGAG
Organism: Terriglobia bacterium; assembly: GCA_963813645.1. Taxonomy (GTDB): domain Bacteria; phylum Acidobacteriota; class Terriglobia; order Terriglobales; family Acidobacteriaceae; genus JAIQFF01. The sequence continues at coordinate 539 of CAWEZS010000003.1, read as the reverse complement.
GAATTTCTCACCGGATATGTCTTCCCGGCGTTGCGAGCCGGCGCGGTATATGAACATAAATACTTGCTGGGCACGTCGCTGGCACGTCCAGTGATCGCCAAGCACCAGATCGAGGTGGCCCTCCGCGAAGGAGCGACTGCGGTCGCGCATGGATGCACCGGGAAAGGCAACGATCAGGTCCGTTTCGAACTCGCGTATCAGGCGCTGGCTCCGGAACTAAAAGTAATCGCGCCCTGGCGCGAGTGGACTTTGAAGTCGCGCGAAGACTGCCTCGACTACGCCGAAAAGCGGGGGATCTCCGTCAGCGCCAGCCGCGAAAAGATTCACAGCCGTGATCGTAATCTCTGGCACATCAGCCACGAGGGCGGGGAACTGGAAGACGCCGGCAACGCTCCGCTCCCCAGCACCTGGCAATTGACCCGTTCGCCGCAGGAAGCCCCTGACCGCGAAGAACAAGTTGTCATCGGTTTTGAAAACGGAACTCCAGTCTCGGTGAACGGTATGAAGCTCGATCCGGTATCGCTGGTCGAGTTGCTGAA
>CAWEZS010000002.1:0-179877 GCA_963813645.1 Terriglobia bacterium | reverse complement strand
CTTTCGCGCTGGTAGTCAAGGGCGTTGAGGGCGCGGGGTGACTCGCCGCGGTTGGTGACTGCGGTATTTGCGGGGAAGCGCGTTGGGCTCCCGGTAGGCCACTCAGGCCGGCAGGCTGATTAGGCGCCGTCGTGCGGCAGGCTTTCGTGTGCGCCGTGAGGAGTGGCCGCGCGAGCGGGCGGCAAGCTAGGTTGCGCCGTCGTGCGGCATAGCTGTCAGGCCGTCACCGCCCGCGCCGCCGAGCGCGAGCGTAGCGCTCGATCGTCGAAGGGTTGTTGGGTTTGAAGTAGTCGCCAGCACAGGCGGCAGGCGTGGCGTGCGAGCGCGACGCGTGCCTGGATCGGGTCGCAGCCCGCGAGCGCGCAGTTCGCTGTCGCGTGCCCGGAACGCCGTCGCTGTTTTGGCTCAGCCCCCAGGCGATGCCCATCAGCGCGTCGCGGTGCTCGGCCAGGCCCTGGCGGCTGATGCGTCCGCGGCGGTTGATCGTCGAGGACTGATAGCTCGCCGGAGCCAGCCCGGTCGCCGAGTAGAGGTGTTCGGGCGTGGGCCAACGATCGATCGGCAAGGTGTAGGCGCTGAACGCTGCGGCTCTGACAACGGCGACGCCGGGCAGCGTCGTCAGGATCTGCCCATCACTTTGGGCCAGCAGTCCGGTGAGCTGATCGTCGGCCAGTTGGATGTCGAGGCTCAGCTGCTTCCAGCGCCGCAGATCCTGGCCCAGACGGACCGCGCGCAGCTCAGCGTCTGCCGGCGGGGCGAGCAGGTGCTTCCATCGCTCTGCCCAGAACGCTGCGGTCGCGTTGGTCATGCGGCCCGGGGCCCTCGTGATCAGCGACCGCTTGTTCGCGGGGCGTCCCGCGAACGCCGCCGCGCACTCGAGGACCGCCTGGCCCGTCGGAGACTCGATCTTCAACGCGCGGCCATGTCTAGCAGGAGCCGACAGGCCAGGACACAGCATGTTCAGCTGGTCATGCAGACGCTGCTGGAGAACCCTTCGAGCGTCGACGAGCTGCGCTCGGTAGCGAACTGTGCCCAGCATCGCCTGGACCACTTCGGGCTCAGCCGGGCGCCCTGCGCCCTGGCGCATCAACCACACCAGCGCCGCACAGTCACGGTCATCGGTCTTGAAACGACGCGAGCCCAGCTGGCCCCGAGCAGCCGTCGTCTCCGACGGCGCGAACAACCGCAACGACCCCGGCCAGCGCTGCTCGATCTCCGCCGCCCACGCCCGATGCAACGCACCCGTCGCCTCGATACCGATCACCGGCGGTCCATCAACGCCGCTCGCTGAGATCAGCCGCTCGAGCTCCTCGATCCCGTCCCGCAGCACCGGCAACGAGACCGGCTCCCCGATCAAACCCCGCTCACCGCTCGTCAGCCATACCCGGTTGAACGCCTTCCCCGGATCGATCGCAACAACAAGCGCGGACGCCGGCAGCTCCCTGCGCAGCAACTCCAAGAGACACCCCCAAACAAAGGAAAAGAAAGACCCTCCCCGGCAACCGCCGCGAGGGTCAATCCCAAGCCGTTGTCACAGACCTATCAGCTGGCTATCGGATCAGCGGGTCCGTGCGCGCCGCGGTGATCGTTTCGCGCAGTGTGTGGATAGCGTCGTGGCGGGGGCGCCAGCCGAGCTCGCGGCGCGCCTTGGCGGTGCTCATCAGGACCGGCTCGCGGAAGGCCGCTATCCACTGCGCCTGCGCCGGCAGGAAGCCGAGGCGGCCGATCATCTCGGCGGAGACGTCCACCGCGAGCTCGGGGACCGGCAGCGAGTACCAGCCGAGCTCCTCCGCGAGCTCTTTCACCGTCAGCTGCCCCGGCCCCGCCAGGTTGTAGGTGCCGGGCTTTCCGCGGCCCACCACCGCCGCTCGCATCGCGCTGGCCACGTCGTCGTGGTGCACCAGCTGGAAGGGCACGCCGGGGTCCGGCAGCACCGGGCGCAGGATCGGCACGCCGTCGAGCAGCCGCATCACCGGCCCCGGGAGGCGCTCTGAGATCTGGGTGTAGGGGAGGCTGTCGAGCAGCAGCGGCGCTTCGGGGCCCGCGACGATGCATGGGCGGAACACGTATGCGGCGGTTTTCGTCCCGTACAGCGCGTCCGCCAGCAGGCTCTCGACCTCGGCCTTCTGCGCCGAGTACGTAATGCCGGCGCGAGCCCCGCGCGGGCGCGTCCTCGGTGAGCGGCTGCGGGTTGTCCTTGTGAAAGCCGTACGCGGCCACCGATGACGCGTAGATGACGCGTTTCACGCCGGCCTTTGCCGCCGCATGGAACACGTTGCGCGAGCCGATCAGGTTGACCCGGCGGCTCTCGCTCGCGCCGCCCATGATCATGAACGCAAGGTGCACCACCACGTCCACGTCCGCCAGCACCCGCGCCACAGCTTTGCCGTCGCGCACGTCGCCCTGCTCGTAGGCCATCTTCTTCCAGCCCGCGGAGGCCGGGTCGAAGGGTTTGCGCGCCATGCCCACGATTCGCGCCACATCACGCGAGCGCTCGAGCGCGCGCACCACCGCGCGCCCCATCTCCCCCGTAGGGCCGGTGACCGCCACGGTGAGGCCGGCGGTGCGGCTGCCACGCGACGCCATCCGCCGTGGACCGTGGTGAAGCTCAACAACGGAAAACCCAATTCCGGCGACTACGGATTTGGCTGGGAAATAACCAACTCGCATGGACATCGGGTCGTCGGCCACAGCGGATCATGGCAGGGATTCAAGACGCAGCTTTCCCGTTACGTGGACGATAAGTTGACCGTCGTGGTGCTGGCGAATCTCGCCGAGGCTAATCCGGGGAAGATTGCGGAGCACGTGGCTGAGCTCTACCTGGCAGGACATTAGTGGCTGTCATCCTGAGCGGAGTGGGTCAATTCGCGGAGCGAATCGACCTGCGGAGTCGAAGGACCCCTAGCAGCGTATCGAACGTCGCAGCGTGGGCGGTTCCGCTGGCTGCGCTCGTAAGCAAGTTTGGGAAGAATAGAGGTCCTTCGACTGCGCGGCGGCTTCGCTGCGCGAAGCAGCCACTCCGCTCAGGATGACAACGCGTTTTAGTATGATAACGCCGCGTTTTTCTCCCGCTTCCCGTTGCGACTCGGGTTATATTCTTTCCCGCCATGAACTTTACCTTGCTCGACTGGTCGGCCATCGTTCTCTATCTGGGTATCACATTGGCGCTCGGCCTGTACTTCCGCTCGCGCTCGGGCAAGAGTGTGGACGATTACTTTGTCTCCGGGCGCAACGTTTCCTGGTGGCTGGCTGGCACGTCCATGGTGGCGACCACTTTCGCCGCCGACACGCCGCTGGTTGTTACCGGCCTGGTTTATACGCAGGGCATAGCCGGCAACTGGCTGTGGTGGGCATTCTTGCTATCCGGGATGATGACGGTGTTCCTGTTTGCCCGCCTGTGGCGTCGCTCCGGACTGCTCACCGACGTACAGTTCGCCGAGATGCGTTATTCCGGAAAGCCGGCTGCGTTTCTGCGCGGCTTTCGCGCCATCTACCTGGGCCTGCTCATGAATTGCCTGATTCTGGGATGGGTGACCAAGGCCATGACCAGCATCGTCGCGGTGACCCTGGGCGTGAGCGATCGTAACGCCTTGGCCATCTGTGTTCTGTTTTTGATTCCATTCACCGGCCTCTATGTCGCGCTCGGCGGATTGTGGGGCGTGCTCTGGACCGATCTGTTTCAGTTCGCGTTGAAGATGGCGATCGTGATCGGAGTCGCTTGGTACGCGGTTGCCGCTGCCGGTGGTATGAACGCGCTGCTGGCCCGCCTCGCAGAAATGCGGACTGCCGCAGGCCCGGCCACGGGTGATGCGACGGCTTTCTTTCCGGATTTCTCCCGTCCGTTCTCACAGGAAGGTTTGTGGCTTCTGCCAGTAATAACTTTTGTGGTGAACATTGGATTGCAGTGGTGGGCCTTTTGGTATCCGGGAGCAGAACCGGGCGGTGGCGGCTATATCGCGCAGCGCATCTTCAGCGCCAAGGACGAGAAAAACGGTCTGCTTGCCGTCCTCTGGTTTAACGTCGCGCACTACGCTTTGCGCCCCTGGCCTTGGATTCTCACCGCGCTGGCGGCGGCGGTTCTGTATCCGCACCTGGAACATCCCGAAACCGGATACATGCTGGTAGTAAGCCAGCACGTGCCGCCGGCGCTGCGCGGCATCGTGATTGCCGGCTTCATGGCCGCGTTTATGTCGACGATCGCAACCCAGCTGAATTGGGGCGCCTCGTACCTGGTTTCGGATTTCTATCGCCGCTTCGTCAAGCGTGATGCCGACGACAAACACTACGTGCTGATCTCCCGCCTGGCGACAGTGCTGCTGGTGATCGCCTCTGCCGGAATTTCGGTGTTGCTGTCTGACATTCGTTCGGGGTGGCAGGTGGTGCTGGAAGTGGGCGCTGGCACCGGCGGTGTTTACTTGCTGCGCTGGTACTGGTGGCGGATCAATGCCTGGAGCGAGATTTCAGCCATGGCGACGGCGCTGGCCGTGACCATCTGGCTGCGCTGGACAGAGCCCTTTTCCGGGACGAATCCGGTCGTCTTTGCCAAGACGGCTTTGACGACGACCGTCGTCACCACCCTGGTCTGGCTCGTGGCCACTTACATGACCAAGGCGGAACCCGAGGCGGTACTGCTAAAGTTCTACCGCAGTGTTCGGCCGCAAGTAACGGGCTGGCAGCCAGTTGCTCGCCTGGCTCCCGAGGTGTCGGCGACCCGTGATCTGGGTCGGAATCTACTCTCGTGGGTGCTCGGCTGCCTGATGGTCTACCTGGCGCTATTTGGTTTGGGACATGTGTTGATCGGGCCTTTCTGGGAGGGAGTGGGGCTGCTGGCAGTTTCTGCGGTTTGCGCGGGCGCGCTGTATTCGAATATATCTCGCAGCTTGGGTGCCTTGTCATCCTGAGCGGAGTCGAAGGACCCCTATGAGCTTATTGACTGTGATTGACCGGAGCGGCCTGTTCCGACGGCTGCGCACGTAAGCGAGTTTGGGAAGAGTAGAGATCCTTCGACTGCGAGTTTGCTTCGCGAAGCGAAGCAAACTCTCCGCTCAGGATGACAAGGGTCGCTCAGGATGACAAGGCTTCCGGGGTATGACAGGGCTTCCGCTCAGGACGACAGGGTTTTTGCTCACTCGACTCTTATCGTGTAGTTCTCACCCTCCCAGCGCTGCTCCTGCGGCCAGTAAAAGGTGAACACGATCTCGCGTCCTGCCGCGAGTTGATCAGCGGGCAGGTCTGCGACAAAGACTCCTAACGGGTCGCGGGTGGTCGTGTCCTGCGTGGTCTGCCATCCATCGAAGCTCCAGTGCACCGATGCCGGCGACGGCAGCAGCATTCGCAGTTTTTTTCCCTGAGGAATAGTCCGGCATTTGTTATTGAATCGCCACTCGAAGTATGCGGCTTTTTGTTTCTCCACCTGGTAGCGCTGCACGGTTTGTGGCGGCTGGTCGAAGATCTTGCCGTCCCGCAATGATCTTCGCAGCTTGACGTACTCAGAATGGGCCCATACCAGCGGACACGCCGAACCCGTGGGCTTTCCACGAAACAACTCCAGCGCTGGAATATCGTCGGCATCCCAGACTTGCTCTGGAATCAGACGGCCGCCTTCAGTTGAAAGCTCCATCACCTTGAGCAACTCTGTGGCAACCTGGGGACGTCCTGCCGCCAGTTCGTAGTGTGCCCGCTCGCCCGCCAGCAACGGCCATGGCCGCCCGATGCCGGTCCCGTCAAAGGGCGAGCCGTCTTCGTGCTCGCCGTAGCCATCGCCGTTGTAGCGGTACCAGCAGGGGCCCTGGGGCAGGTTTGCTTTCAGCCGCGCGTCAATGACTTTCACGGTGTTCAGGATTCGTGGATCGTCCGGCGCCCGCAGGCCAAATCGCACCAGGGCGAGCGAGTCGGGACTGATCAGGTGCACCGCTTGAGCAAGGTTCTCTCCCGGCGGCCGGTTCTTAATAGGGACAAAACCCTCCAGCGGCGAGGGCGCGCAGTCCGACTCCGGAGGCGCGATCCGAACGTAGTAGCCTTCCACTCCGAGCTCCCGAGCCAGGTCGCTGTCTTTCGCGTAGACCCAACGTTCAATGTTGTCGTTCCAGCAGTCGGCAGTTTCGCGCAGATGGTTTGCGATATCTTTCTGTCCCACCGCGTCGGCCAGATCAGCCGCGGCGAGCAGTCCGGATATTTCTACGGCCAACGTAAATGGCGAATAGCCAGCGTCCTCTTCCCAGCGGTCTTGTTGAGTAACCGGACCATTGCGCAGGATGAAGCCGGCAGCCCGGCTGACCAGTGCCCACCAGCGCGACAGCTCTCCCAGTACAAACGGAGAATGCCGCCGCAGCATGTCGAACAGCAGAATGGGGAAGGCGGCCTCATCCATCTGCATGCCGTTCCAGTACGGGCGCCCGTCCAGCCACATGTTCTGGGCCCAATGTCCGTCCGGTTCCTGAGTAACTTCCAGATAGGTCAGGATACGAAGGGCGTCGGGTTCAGCGCCTGCCGCCAGCAGTCCGAACGCAGTTTCCACCAGGTCCCTAGGCCAGACGAGGTGGTATCCGCCAAGGTCTTCGTCACCCTTGTTGAATCCCCATGGGATGGAAAGGCTGGCGATTACCCCGCCGAGGAAGTCTTTCGACTCGTGCGAGCGCATCACGGCCACGCTGGAGCGATAGAGGTCAACCTCGCGGCGCGGCTCATCCAGTTTCAAGAGCCCATCCTGCCAATGCTTCCAGTGCCAGACGTAGTGCTTGCGCAGTTCGTCGCAGGACTCGAGCAGGCTGGAGCGCGCTTCCTGTCCGGCTTCGGACCAGATACCGCCGAACCCCAACGCCAGGGTGAACTCTCCGTCACATGCCACCAGGTCAATTTCGCCGGTAAGCGCGACATTCCCGTTTTCAGCGTGGGTGTAGTCCCAGGTCATCTGGAAATGCTGCGAGAGGTCCTGCCAGCCGTCGGAGAATCCGGCAAAGCCCACCGACATCTTCCGCCATGGGACCGAGCAGGTGAAGGCGAGGGCGGTTGATTCGCGGTGCGCATAGAGCGTCGGCGAGCCTTTGTAGTCCCCGACCCAGCCGGTGTTCTCCCGGCCGCAATTCGCCAGGTGGGGCGCCAACAGTGCGTAGACGCGATAATCGGCCAGCGTGCCCTGCAACGGCACGAAGCGGATGCGCTGAAGCACGACATTGCGGTACGGGTCGGAGAAGACTTCTTTCTCCATGCGGTAACGTCCTTGCAATTCTGTGTTAGTGAGTTTGTAAACCGGAACGCCCGGCTCGAGCGCATGGTTTTCAAACTTGCAGTGGCGCTTTTCTTCAGAAAAATAACTGGAGCCGTCGGTGACAATCAGTCCCAGGTCGCGGGTGCAGGCCTGGTCCACACGCGGATAATAGACTTCGTTCAGGATGCCGTGGCTGAGCGTGAACCAAACACGGCTGTGCAGGTTGAGCGCCGTCCCAATACCGCTTTTGGCGCTCGAAGTCCAACGCGGTGCAATTCCGGGCCAGCCGGGGGCGAAGCGTTCAGTCCCGTTCTCGCTCACCGCAGAATTCTCCAGTCCATAATTCCTGCCGCGTCACGCTCGAAAGGCGCATCCTAGTGGCAAGGATTCTACCAAGTGTGTGTGGGGCGGCGAATGAGAGATCTGGCGATACGGGTTGCTGCGCTGCTTTTCCTCGCCGCCCTGTGGGCCGCGGCCAGCGATGTTGACACCCAGAAATCGGTGATGACTGTGCGCGTGCTCAAGGCGGGGCTGTTTTCTGCATTCGGACACGAGCACGAGATCAGCGCCCCCATCAAGGCTGGAAAATTCAGCGAAACTGACCGGTCGGTTGATCTGACCGTTGATGCCCGCCAGATGCGGGTCATGGACAAGGAAGTATCGGACAAGGACCGGGCCGAGATACAGGAAACTATGCTGGGGCCGAAGGTGCTCGATACCGCCCGCTTTCCCGAAATACATTTTCGTTCCACCGCAGTCGAACCCGCCGGCAAAGGCGGATGGTCGGTCACTGGAGATCTGACGCTGCACGGGCAAACTCGCCCGCTGAAGCTGGAAGTTCGGGCGCTGAGTGGGCACTATCAAGGCACGGCCGAACTCAGGCAAAAGGACTTTGGAATCGAACCTATTGTCGTTGGCGGCGGGGCGGTGAAGGTTAAGAACGAAGTGCGCGTCGAGTTCGACATCGCGGCAAAACCGTAACAGACCCCTATAGCGCCGCCGTCCCGGCGGCGGGGGCAAGATGCCCCCGGCGGACAGCCGGCGCTACTCCTAGCAACCGGGCGCTCAGGTAACCCCGGTGGCGAATCCTGCGTCCAACTCTGTACAGTTAAATCCCCGGTATAGGTGTTTCCCGGCGGGCGTATAATCGAGCCAGAGTCCCCTCCCGGGGCGGGACGGAATAAGGGAGTCCATCATGAAGTTACGGCTCATCGCACTATCGGCTGTGTTGTTAACGCTGAGCTATGCGGCTCCACGGAGTTGGGCGGAAGATCAGGGCACGTCCGCTGCTTCCGCCGATAGCGCACCCAAAAGCACGGCTCCCGCGCCCGTGAACCCTGCCGACCCTGACAAGGTCAAACATGAGGGCGGCAAAGGAGATGTCGATGCCGTCGGCAACCGGAATGTGGGTTGCAAGACCGGCATGGGCAACTGGTATGGCGTGGAAAAGCAGATCGCCATGGGCAAGCAGTACGCCCAGCAGGTAGAGTCGAGCGTCAAGCTGATCCAGGACCCGGTGGTGACGGAATATGTAAACCGGGTGGGCCAGAACCTGGTGCGCAATTCCGATGCCCAGGTGCCGTTTACTATCAAGGTCATTGACTCCGACGATATCAACGCCTTCGCGCTGCCCGGCGGATTTTTCTATGTGAATTCCGGACTGATCCTGGCGGCCGACGAAGAAGCCGAACTGGCCGGGGTGATGGCGCACGAAATTGCCCACGTGGCGGCCTGTCATGCGGCGCGCGAAAATACCCGCGGCAATCTGATGCAGATGGCTTCGATTCCTCTGATTTTCGTAGGCGGAGCGATCGGCTATGCCGGTTACGAGGCGGCTGGATTGGCGCTGCCCATGACCTTCCTGCATTTTTCGCGAGGCTTCGAATCCGAGGCTGACTATCTGGGACTGCAGTACATGTACAAGTCAGGCTACGATCCGCAGGCTTTCATCGCCTTCTTCGAAAAGGTGCAGGCCCAGGAGAAAAAGAAGCCTGGGACGCTGGCCAAGGCTTTTTCCACCCATCCCCAGACGCCCGACCGGATTGCCAAGTCCCAGGAAGAGATTGCGACCATCCTGCCGGCGCGGGCGCAGTACACGGTTTCGACTTCCGAGTTCGATGATGTAAAAGCACGGCTGGCGGCGATCGAGAACCGCCACAAGATTCTGGACAAAAAGGAAGACAAGAACAAGCCGACCCTGCGGCGAACTTCGACGCCTGATAAGAACGGCAGCGACGACAAGGGAACGACCGATGATGATCGGCCCACGTTGAAGCGCCGCGACGACAGCAGTAGCAACTGAAACCTGTCCCCACATGGCCTGGGAGTGCTGCTGCACGAGCGGGACGCTTGCGCCCACATCTCAAATAAAAAAAAGCCGCGAGAGACTCGCGGCTTTTTCCATCTAAGCCTAGAACGTCTCAGGCGGCGGCCCGGTGCACCAGCGATGCCACGTAATTGCGCTGCTGTGACGGCGAAGTGATGACCTTCATCTCCTGCCAATCATAGGGAAATTCTCTGCCGCAATCCAGGCAGGCCACATAGGTGCCCGTCAGCTTGGACGCCGAACCGCGCCGCGAAGCGGGCCGAACCGAAATTGGAAAAGTATAATGAGAATGTCTGCAACCAAAGAAGCTATCAAATAACTCGGCGATCATGCTTCCTCCACACCGACCCTGCCAATGAGCCGGCCAACCGCTAACAAATTATTAGATTCAGTCTGGTTAAAAAAGGTTCCACTAGTACATGAAGGCAGTCTGCAAATGATTGCGGACAAGCAAATCCAATGCAGGCGCGAGCGCCCCGCTCGTGCGGCAGCGTCCCAAACGACTCCGCACGAGCGAGGGCGCTCGCGCCTACATTGTCAGGCTGTTGAATTATTGAGGCGGTCAGGCTTCCCGCGGACCGGTTTTCTTGTGGGCTTCGCACTTGGCAACGATGGCGGAACGGAGACGGTTGCGGAGGTCGTCGGGAAGCTCGTACAGCTGGGAATCACGGTAAATCTCGATGGTCTTCTTGGTGGTGTCGCAAACCACGTAGCAGTTGTGGCACCAAGCCAGATGGTCTTCCAGTTCGGCCTTGGTGCGGTCGTCCAGGACGCCGTCCAGGTAGTTTGTCAGTTCCTGCAGAAACTCAGCACACTTCACGGTTTGCCATCTCCACTCTCACGTTTCTGGAAGTAACGGCTGAGCCGTTCCCGCAACTGCAATCTGGCTCGCAGGAGTCGCGATTTTACCGCCGGAATGCTGAGCTCCAAAGCTTCAGCGGTTTCCTCGGTCGAAAGTCCTTCTACGTCGCGCAGCACAAAAACCGTGCGAAAACTTGGAGGCAGCCCCTGAATGGTTTTGCTCAGGATTTCCTTCAATTCCGCCTGGTTGTACTGCTGCTCCGGGTTCGGACTCCAGTCCGCAACTTCGCGCGGGACTGAATCCTCCTCGGTCTTTACATCTTCGTCCAGCGAAACCATGCGCTCCGGCCGGCGGCGCCGCAACTTCATCAGCGCTTCGTTGACCGCAATGCGCACCAGCCAGGTATAAAACTTCGACTGACCCTGGAACTGGGCTAGATTGGTGTAAGCCTTGAGGAATGCATCCTGCACCACATCTTCCGCGTCTTCACGGTTTTGCGTGATGTGCTGTGCGATCCGAAATACATTCCGGTCGTAACGCCGGACCAGTTCCTCGAAAGAGCTTACATCGCCGCCCTTAGCGGCCTGAACCAGTGCGAGCTCATCACTGACCGGTTCGCTTACATTAGGTTGGATGGCTGTCATCTTCCTTCCGATGCAACAATTTTCACGCCTTTAAGGCCGCGGCAGAAATGTTATTTTACTTGGTAACCCAAGTTTCGGCTTACTTGTTTTGACGTATCTATAACTGGGCGGTTTGCGATAAATTCCAAGGAGCGGCCATTCCGCATTAGAACACGTCCTTAGGTGACCGGAAAACACGGGTCAAGTGACCCTATAATCAGGGTTTAACCGAGATGAAGGGCAAAAAAGCCGGATCCAGCGGCCGAACTGCTGACCTGACAATGTCGGAGCGAAGCGAAGTCGAACAAATCGTCGAGAGAGTCGTGTCGCAGGTCCTGGACAACCACGTCCCGGAGTTGCGTAACGATCTGGTACGCCGGGTCCTGGACGAGCTTCCTCACGCGACAGGCGGGGTAGCGTCCGGCGTTAGTGGAGATGGTGGTTCGGCCAACCTGCTAAAGGCGATTTCGGCCATCCAGTCGGGCACGACCCAGCGCGAGATCTTGCGCGCGCTCCTCGATAACACGGTTCGCTATAGCGGTCGCGGGGCGCTATTTGTGGTCAAGGCAGGTGCGGCCACCGGTTGGCAGGGACGCGGCTTCACCAAAGACGGCGACGATACCATAAAGGATTTTGCCCTCAACGTGAGTACGGGGGTGCCGGAGCAGGCCCTGCGGTCGCGCATGCCGTTCAGTGGCGCCGCCCGCGATGTCGATCCGGAATTTGTCGCAAAATTCGGAGCGCCGGCCGACGATCAGGTTCTAGTCCTGCCACTGTTGCTAAAGGAAAAAGTTGCGGCACTGGTGTATGCCGATTCCGGGGTAGAAGGCGGGGGAAAGCTGGACGCCGCCGCCGTCGAGTTGCTGGTGCTGGCGACCAGCGCATGGCTCGAAGTAGCGTCCCTGCGCAAGCAGGCTCTGAAAGAAGAATCAGCAGAGGCGCCCGGGGAGAAGGCTGAAAGCGCCCCGCCGCCGGTGCCTAGCGCTCCGGCTCATTCCGATCCTTTCGCGGCGCATGCGCCAAAGCATGTTGAACCCGTTGCCGAACCGGTTATAGCTCCGCCGGTTGAAGTGGAGCAGCCAGTCGCGGTAGCCCAGTCCGAGCCCGTGGTCTCGGCCGCAGCAGCCGCGCCGGCTCCTGCCGCCGATCCTTACGCGAACCTCTCGCCCGAGGACGCCGACGTGCACCGCAAGGCGCACCGTTTCGCGCGCCTGCTGGTGGATGAGATCAAACTCTACAACCAGGTGAAAGTCAGCGAGGGGCGCAAGCACAAAGACTTGTACGACCGGCTCAAGGAAGACATCGAAAAAAGCCGGGCCACTTACCAGAAGCGATACGGGAATACCGCGGCCGGCGGAGCCGATTATTTCAGCCAGGAACTGGTCCGCAGCCTGGCCGAAGACGATACTTCCATCATGGGCGCCAATTTTCGGCGAAATTAATCAGAGTGGTCCTTCATCGTTGGCAATCGGTTCTGATTAGATTTTCTTTGATCGTCGCAGTCTTGTGCGTTCCTTCCTACGTATCGCCGGCTGCCGCGCAGTCCTCTACTAAAAAAGCCCAGACGCCACGGAAGAAAAAGGGCAAGGTCATTGCCCGTCGCCGCAGTCATCCGACCCCGCGCTCGCGCCGGATGCACGCAGCCTTTAATGCCTCCGCCAGTCTGAAGCCCATGGCGCGGCAACTGCTTCAGGACCGCACGCCCGCGGCTTACGCTGGCGTTGAAGCCTATGCTCGGCATCACAGCCAGGAAGATGCGGGCGCGCTGGCCTGGCTGGTGCTGGGATACGCGCGCGTCCTCGATAAGGACTACGCCAAGGCCGTCGACCCTCTCATTCGCGCCAAAGCCAAGGCCGGAGACCTGGGAGACTACGTCAGCTTTTATCTAGGCACCTCATACTTCCAAAGCGGCAAAACGGCGGAAGCAGTCACCACTCTGACTGATTTCGATAAGCAATATCCGGACTCGCTGCTGTCGCGTGCCGCGCACATTTTGTATGGCACGGCGATGCTAGCCGAGAATCATTCACCGGAGGCGATTACGATTCTGGAGAAAGATCGGCAGCCGCCACGGGCCGATCTGGAGCTGGCGCTGGGACGCGCCTATGCGGCAGCGGGTCAGCCGGCCAAAGCCGCAGAGATTCTGCGCAATGTGTACATCACCATGCCGCTGAGCGCGGAGGCGACCCAGGCTGACGTTGAACTGAAGAAGCTGGCTTCGACCACACAGTTGCCACCTCTGGGATTGAACGGACGCAGAGCGCGCGCCGACCTGCTGGCCAAAGGCAAGCGCTACAGCGATGCCGCCGATGAGTATCGTGATCTCATCCCGGTGGCGAGTCCGAGTGACCGTCCCGATATCCAACTGGCGTTGGCAATCGCTTTGCACAAGTCGGGGCAAGATAAAGAAGCGAAGAAGATCCTCGAAACGCTGGACAGTTCGCCGGACATCAACACACAACGGCTTTACAACCTGGGAGAGATCGCGCGCGGCAGCGGTGACGAAGATGGCTTCGTGCGTTACCTGGGTGAACTTCGCCAAAGCGCGCCTACCAGCCTGTGGCTGCAGCAGGCGTTGCTGGCAGCCGGCAATTTCTATCTCCTCAAACCAGATTACGACAAGGCGATTGATGCGTATCGGGAGTTACAGCAGCGCTTTCCCAACGCAGGCCGGGCTTCGTATGCACATTGGAAGGTGGCTTGGCTGAGCCTGCGGCAGGGAAGAAACGCGGAAGGAAAAGCCGGATTTGAGCAGCAGATCGCATTGTATCCCACTTCGGCGGAGATCCCCGCGGCCCTTTACTGGCGGGCCCGACTGGCGGAAGAGGACAAAGACACCGCCATGGCGCGGGCCTACTATCAGAAGCTTTCCGAGCGTTTCCGCAATTTCTACTATGGCGAACTGGCGCGCCGCCGTCTGCGCGAGATTCCGTCCGATGGCGATCCTGCACACTACGCTTTGCTGGACCGGGTTCCGGGGATTGATGCCGGGACCAACATCACCACCACCGATCCGCCGACCGACAACCTGCGCTACCAGAAGGCGCAGGTGCTGGAGAATGGCGGCCTGTTGGATTTCGCCGTCTCCGAGTTGCAGGCTGCGGCTACCGAAGACCAGGGAAACTGGCTGGCGGCCGAGACCGCGAAACTCTACGAGGATGCAGGACGCTACGACGGAGCGATCCGTGTCTTCAAACGCGCCGTGCCCAACTATTTTGCCGTGGATCTGCCCACGCTGCCGCGGCCTTACTGGGAGGCTTTGTTCCCCAAGCCCTATTGGCCGGACCTGAAAAAGTTTTCATCCCAGAATGCTCTCGATCCCTACCTGGTGGCGTCGCTGATACGGCAGGAGTCGGAATTTAATCCGAGTGCTGTCTCGCGAGCCAATGCATTGGGCCTGATGCAACTGCTGCCCAAGGTCGGAAGCGCGGTCGCAAAGCAGGAAAAGCTCAGGCATTTTTCCTCCGACCAACTGTTTACTCCTGAGGTAAATCTGCAATTGGGCACCCGCTATTTCCGCGAGATGGTGGACAAGTTCGGCGCCTTCGAATACGCGTTGGCCGCCTATAACGCGGGTACAAACCGCGTGGATGACTGGCTGGGACAGGGCAAATACCGCGATCCCCAGGAGTTTGTGGAGTCCATCCCATTTACCGAGACCCGGGAGTATGTACAGGCCATTCTCCGCAACGCCAACGTTTATCGGCAGTTGTACGGGGCGCCTTAAAGCTTCTTGCCACCCTGTCATCCTGAGCGGAGTGTTGGCTTGGCAAAGCGAAGCCAACGCGCAGTCGAAGGATCTCTACTCTTCTCGTCGTTGCTTACGTGTGCAGCCAGTGGAACAGGCCGGGCTGCGACGTTCGATCAGCCCATAGGGGTCCTTCGACTCCGTTGGCCGATTCGCGAGCGAATCGGCCAACTCCGCTCAGGATGACAAGGAGGGGCTGGTGGCCCCCCAGGCCTCCGTTACTTCTTTTTACAATCTTTTGTTGTTCTTCACAGCCGGAGGAGGACTAAGATGACGGGCGGACCGCGAGAATTACTTTCTATCCAGCCAGCAGTACAAAACACGAAGGAGACAGTCTTATGGCAAATTCTGTAAAACCGGTTCCTGAGGGCTTCCACACTGCAACCCCGTCCCTGGTCGTCAACGACGCCGCCAAGGCTATCGAGTTCTACAAGAAAGCATTCGGCGCCGAGGAGCGAATGCAAATGCCGGGTCCGGGTGGAAAAATCATCCATGCCGAAATCAAAATCGGCGATTCGATCATCTTTTTGTCCGATGAAATCCCCGGCATGGGCGGCAGGTCACCGCAATCCGTGGGGGCGTATACGGGCGGCATGTATCTCTACGTGCCCGATGTGGACGCGGTGTTCGCCCAGGCAGTCGCTGCGGGAGGCAAGCCCAACGGGGGCGTCAACGACATGTTCTGGGGAGACCGCCTGGGTCACTTTGTCGATCCCTTCGGCCACGCTTGGACAGTCGCTACGCACGTGGCGGACCTGACCGAAGAGGAAATGGAAAAAGGAGCCGAGGCCTTCTACGCTTCGATGGCCGAGAGGAAGTCGGCCTAGCTTACGGGAAACCCTTAAACCGCAAAGGCCACAAAGAGAACCGCAAAGGCCGCAAAGGATTTTCTTAGCGACCTTTGCGGTATTTCTTTGCGCTCTTTGCGGTTACGCTTTTAAGCCGACTTCTCCGGCGCAGGAGATTTTCCGAATAGAATTTCGATCACCAGCAACCCGGCGCCGATAACGATCGCGCTATCTGCCACGTTGAAAGCGGGCCACTGATATTGGCCGACGTAAAATAGCAGGAAGTCCACGACCCGGCCGCTGAGCAGACGGTCCCAAAGATTGCCCACCGCCCCGCCGAGAATCAGCGCCAATCCAATCCCTGTGCTGTTCATCGAGTGGTTGTTTCGCCACAACAGGACCGCGACAATGGCCAGCGCCACAATCGAAAACATGACCAGGGCCGCGATTTTCCATTCGGAAGGCGAGTCGGCGAAGATGCCGAAGGCGGCGCCACGATTCTCCACATGTGTGAGGCGGAAACATCCGGGGATGATCTGAATGCTATCGTGCAGCGAAATATTCCTGGCCACAGCCCACTTCGCCGCGCGGTCGAGGACCACCACCAGCGCGGCGATGAGGAAGTGGAAGCTACGTGCGGAGCTATTCGTCATTCGTTTCGCTTCAAGCCTGAACCGCAAAGGTCGCGAAGAATCCGCAAAGGACGCAAAGCCAACCCTGTTCGGCAACCTTATGGAATTTATCCGCCGATCTCTTTCAACACGGCACTGCAGCGTTCGCAGACGGTGGGATAAACGGCGTCCTCACCCACGCCGGTCGAGTAATTCCAGCAACGCTCGCACTTCTGGCCGTCGGCTTTACTAACCTGCACACTGACGCTGCCGGTCCCGTTTCCTGACTTGCCTTGCTGCAGCGTGACTTCTGACACGATGAACAGATAGCGCAACCGGTCCTGGTAGCGCGCGAGAACCGAGTACACCGGCTCGGCGGCCGTGACCGTGACTTGCGCTTCCAGGTTGGCACCGCCGATCAGCTTGCTTTGCCGCGCTTCTTCCAGGGCCTTCAAGACCTCGGTGCGCACTGCCAGCAGGACGTTCCAATCCTCGCGTTGCGTGGGATCGTCCACCGGGACTGAGGCACCCAGTATGTCTGATGCGCTGGGGAAGATCGCCAGATGTACGCTCGCCGGACGGTCCGGCAACGCCGGCAGGTACTGCCACACTTCGTCGCAGGTAAAACTGGTTATAGGCGCCAACAGTCGGACCAAGGCCTCGCCGATGCGCCAGATCGCCGTCTGCGC
This sequence comes from Terriglobia bacterium, assembly GCA_963813645.1. Classification (GTDB taxonomy): domain Bacteria; phylum Acidobacteriota; class Terriglobia; order Terriglobales; family Acidobacteriaceae; genus JAIQFF01. Next base: position 163,083 of record CAWEZS010000002.1, on the reverse strand, counting down.
TGCGCGGCGGGCGCGCGAGTTTGGTGCGTAGGTGTAGAGCCGGTCTTTCAGCACGTCGAAATAGAAGGCGCTTAACTCCACCACACAAAAATCATTTATGCGATGGTAGATCTTGTGAAATGCGAACTCGTCGTACCAGCGCAGGACATCCGCGGACATGGCTACGGTCTGGCGCAGCATGTACTGATCGAGGATATCCATCTCATCGAATGGGACGGCATTTTTCTGCGGATCAAAATCGCTGAGGTTGCTGAGCACGTAGCGAAACAGGCTGTTGCGGATCTTGCGATAGCTTTCTGCCACCCTCTGCATCAGCTGCTCGGAGCCCACTACGTCCTCGCGAAAATCGACTGAGGCTACCCAGAGGCGCACGATCTCGCCGCCCAGACGGCTGGCGATGTCGACCGGATCGACGTCGTTGCCGCGAGACTTGGACATGGCTTGTCCCTTCTCGTCGAGCGTCCAACCTGGGGTTACGACGCCGCGGTAGGGCGGACTGCCGCGCGTGCCCATGGCGCAGAGCAGGGAAGACTGAAACCATCCGCGGTACTGGTCGCCGCCTTCGAGATAGAGATCAGAAGGCCAGGGATAACTGGGTTCGTCGTCAATGAGGGCGAGATAACTGGTTCCGGATTCGAGCCATACGTCGAAAATATCGGTCTCGCGCTCGAAACTTGTTGCGCTGCAGTGCGGACACTTGGTGCCGGCTGGAAGAATCGTATCGGCTTCGGGTGTGTACCAGGCGTCGGCGCCGGAGCGCGCGAAAAGCTCCGCCACCTTGGCATTGATCGCGGGATCGTTCAGCGGCTTGCCGCATTCTTTGCAGAGAAAAACCGCGATGGGAACGCCCCACACGCGCTGGCGCGAGATGCACCAGTCGGGGCGCGTGGCAATCATGTTGTGCATGCGCTCTTTGCCCCAGGCGGGGTCCCACTTCACTTTTTCGACGTCTTCGAGGGTGCGGCTGCGCAGAGTTCCGCCGCCCGGCATGGCCGCTTCCATTGAGATGAACCACTGTTCCGTTGCGCGAAAAATGATGGGATTGTGGCAGCGCCAGCAGTGCGGATAAGAATGCTCCAGCTTTTCCCTATGCAGCAGCGCGCCCCGTTTCTTGAGCAGCTCGATGATCGGCGCGTTGGCGTCCCAAACCTTCAGCCCGTTGTACTCAGGAAGGCCGTTGCGCATGATGCCTTTTTCATCCACGTTGCTGGTGGCGTCGAGGCCGTACTTGACGCCGGTGGCAAAGTCCTCCGCGCCGTGCGAGGGCGCGGTGTGCACCACGCCGGTGCCCGTGTCCATGGTGACGTAGTCGGCCAGCACGCCGAGGATTTTGCGATCGAGAAACGGATGCTGAAAGTTCAGCCGCTCCATCTTGCTGCCGGAGAAGCGCGCCAGTTCCTTTGGGTTTAGCAGATTGCATTTCGTTACCACATCGGCAGACAGCCTGTCGGCGATGATGTAGACTTCGCCGGCGGATTCAAGCGCAACGTACTCTTCATGCGGATGAAACGCCACAGCCAGGGAAGCGGGCAGCGTCCAGGGAGTAGTCGTCCAGATGATGGTGGAAACTTTCTTGCCCGCGAGAGCAGGATCAACTTTCCCCGGATCGTCGAGCAAGGCGTACTTTACCCAGATACTCGGCGTCGTGTCGTTCTCATATTCAACTTCGGCTTCAGCAAGTGCGGTCTCGTCGTGCATGCACCAATACACAGCCCGCAGCCCCTTGTACACGAAGTTGTTTTCGTAAAAACTGAAAAAGGTTTTGAGCACCACCGATTCGTACTGCGGAGTCATGGTGGCATAGGGTCGGTCAAAGCGTCCGAAGACGCCGATCCTCTTGAACTGCTCGCGTTGCAAGTCGAGAAACTTCTCGGCAAACTTGCGGCACTCGCGGCGCACATCCAGCGGCCGCATCTGCAGCTTCTTGCCCCCGAGCATTTGATCCACTTTGATCTCGATCGGAAGGCCATGGCAGTCCCAACCCGGGACATAGGGTGCGTCAAATCCGGCCATCGTCTTGGACTTGACCACGAAGTCCTTCAGACACTTATTGAGCGCGGTACCCAGATGGATCGGTCCGCTGGTGTAGGGCGGCCCATCGTGGAGGACATAGAGTTTGGCGCCGCGTCTCGCCTCGCGAATACGCTCGTAAATCCGCATCTGCTCCCAGCGGGCCAGTGCCTTGGGCTCATTCTGGGGCAGGTTGGCCTTCATGGGAAAGGCGGTCTTAGGCAGATTGATGGTGGATTTCAGCTCCAGCGGCACTCGGTTGGTTTCTCCCAAATGATTGATTTTTTTCATTATAGGGAGCGGCTGAACGAACGTCCATTGGCCGGGGGCAAAGGCCGCGAAAATGCTCGCCGGAATCGGCTGTCTGTGAACCCGGTTTAGGCACAGGTTGGGCCTGCAAAAGCACTGTCAGAAAGACCGCGGAAACGTGTACAATTTTGGCAGGGTAACGTTTGCCTTAACGAGGCATCTAAAAAGCTAGACACGCGTGTTCCGACAGGTTGTGCCCGATCGAGTACCAAAGTATTCGGAAGGTTCGAGCAACTAAGCAGCTAGAGTGCTCATCAAGTTTAAGATAGATCAGTTTAAGATAGTCTGACGCGCTAGAGAAATCGATTCGGGTAACTATGCCAACACTTGACGTCAAACCCCGCGGCGACGCCGAACCCGAGCTGAATTTATTGCTGTCGAAGAGCGTCCTCGAAGAGCCGCTGTGGAAGTCCCTGTTTCAGAATCTGGACGAGTTTTTCTTTCCTAAAAAACTGCCCCCGCTGGTGCTGACTTCGAAACCCGTCCCCGTCAAGGATATCTGGGGCTTCTACGACTACAAAAAAAACGGGTTCTGGGGAACTACGGCGCTGCATTTGCTCGCCATCCTGGCCATCATTGGGCTGACGCTGCTGGGACGGCGCATTGTGCCGGCGATTGCAAAACCACATGAGGCCATCACGTTGGTCTCTCCCGACGATATTCCTCCGTTGGAGCCGGCGAAGACAGTCTCCGGCGGCGGCGGTGGCGGCGGCGACCGCGACAAGTTCCAGGCGCCCAAGGGCAAGTTGCCCAAGCAGTCCATGGAGCAGATCACGCCTCCGATGGTGGTGGTGCGAAACGATAATCCCAAGCTGACGGCTGAACCTACGGTCGTCGTTCCTCCGCAAGTCAAGCTGGCTTCGAACAATCTTCCAAACCTTGGCGACCCAATGTCGCGTCTGCCCTCCGGACCTCCCTCGAACGGAACTGGTTCGGGCGGCGGTATTGGTTCAGGCTCAGGCGGCGGCGTGGGAGTGGGCACAGGTCCCGGTGTGGGCGAGGGGCGTGGCGGTGGCGTGGGCGGCGGCGTCTTCCGCGTCGGCGGTGGAGTGAGCGCACCGCGAGTGACGTATCAACCCGATCCTGAGTATTCGGAAGAAGCTCGCAAGGCGAAGTACCAGGGCACATGCGTCCTGTGGCTGGTGGTGGGACCCGATGGCAGGCCGCGAGATATTCGCGTAGCCCGCAGCCTGGGTTTGGGCCTGGACGAGAAAGCCATTGAAGCGGTCAAGACCTGGAAGTTTGAGCCGGCGATGAAAGATGGGAAGCCGGTGGCAGTGCAGATCAACGTCGAAGTCAGCTTCCGGCTGTATTGAGAGTTCCAGCGTAGCAAGGCATTAACCACAGAGGACACAGAGAACGAAGTGCAATTCCTTCGTGCTTCTCTGTGTCCTCAGTGGTTAATGCTCTACTCTTTCAACTCCACATGCTCCACATCTTCGATGGGACTGCCCAGAAACTGCGTCCCCATGCGGCGGAACTTCTCCACTGAATCGGTCACGAAGAATTTCAGGCGGGGTACTTCGCGGCGTTCGGCGTCGGAAGAATGCTTTGGCAGTCCTTTGCGGAGTAAATCACTGACGACGCGGGCTGTAGAGTCGGCAGAATCCACGATCGTGACGTGGCCTGGCACCAGCTTCTGCAGCAGGGGCTTTAGCAACGGATAGTGAGTGCAGCCCAGCACCAGAACGTCCGCAGATTGGAAGTCGCCGGTGAAGGCCTGGTCGAGATAGATCTGGGCCACCTGTTCGGCAACCGAGTGCTCCGACCACCCTTCTTCCACCAGCGGCACAAATAGCGGGCAGGCCTTTTCTGTGGCCTCGATGCCCTGGGCCTGCAGGGCTTTCGCATAAGCATGGCTGGTTACCGTGGCCTCTGTGCCGATCACCACGACGCGCCGGACCTGGCTGACCGCTGCGGCGCGGGCTGCGCCGGGCTCGACCACACCCACCACAGGAACGCCGGACGCTTGCCTGATCCTGTCGAGAGCCAGAGCGGTAGCCGTGTTGCAGGCAATCACCAGCATCTGGGCGCCGTGTTGTTCGAGATATTGCGCTGCGCCGATGGCGTACCGGGCAACAGTTTCGGCTGACTTCGAACCGTAAGGCAAGCGCGCCGTGTCCCCGAAATAAATGTAGTCGGCCTCGGGCGCGAGTGCGATCAGTTCTTTGAGGACGGTCAGTCCGCCGAAGCCGGAGTCGAATACGCCGATGCAGAGTCGTCGAGTGTTCTTCATTCAGGGACGCGAAAAAAAATGCGAAGAAAGATCATAACGGTTTTGCGCTTGGAATCGGCGCGACAAAAAGAAGGAAACCACGGAGGACGTAGGGGACACTGAGATCACTCCGACGGTCTGCTGGATGATTCTGAGGCTCACTTGAAGCGCGACGCCTGTGTCTGCCCCTGGGCCGGGGCCGCCAGATCCCGCTCACAGCAAGGCCCAAGGGGAATGGGCGCGCCGTGAGGGCAGGTGCGGGGATGGCCGAGAAAGCTGCAGATCTTGTCCGTGGCTTCAGGCGAGAGGATGTGCTCAAACTTGCAGGCCTGCTGCTCAATTTCTGATTCGCTGTCGAGGGCCAGGCTGTCGGTGAATAGCCTCTCGGCCAGGCGATGCCTGCGGATAATGTCGGCAGCCCGCAAACGGCCGCGCGGCGTGAACTCCACGATCATGCTGCCGTCGCCGGTGGACACGCCAGACGGCTTGAGCGCATCGTGACACGGATTCACGAACGGCTTGTGATTGTGTACCTCGGGCGGATGCGGCCGGGTGATGAGCAGTCCGAGAGCAGTCATCTTCTCGACCGCGATGCTGACCGGCAACGCGCCGTGAACCTCCATGCGCTCGATTTCAGCGATCTCGCCGTGCTCCTCGACCGCCCATAATTCTTCGAGGACTTCGTCGAACTGCTCTTCGTCGGCCATGGCGAAAACTTCCTGGTCGGCAATCTTGCCGTGATGCAGCTCGATGCGGCGATCCGCCAGGCGGGCGACGACCGGGTCGTGCGTGACCATCACGATGGTGCGTCCCTGGCGGTGCAATTCGCGCAGCAGGCGCAGAACAATTTCTTCGTTGACCGCATCCAGGTTTCCGGTGGGCTCGTCGGCAAGAACGATTTTGGGATCGTTGATCAGGGCGCGCGCGATGCAGACTCGCTGCTGCTCTCCGCCGGATAACTGGGCCGGCAGATGGTGGGCGCGATCTTTCAAGCCCACGTGGGCCAGGGCTGCAAGCGCTTCCTGCTCGTCGGTCATGCTGTGGAAGTATTGCGCCAGCATCACGTTCTCGAGAGCCGTGAGATAGGGTATCAGGTGAAACTGCTGGAAGATGAAACCGACCTTTTCCGCGCGGGCCCGGTTCAAGTCTTGGGTGGAAATCCTGGCGACGTCTTCATTGTCGAGCCAGATTTCGCCTGAATTGGGACGATCCAGACAGCCGATCAGGTTGACCAGGGTGGATTTGCCGGAGCCGGACGGGCCCATGACCGCCAGCCATTCGCCGGGTGCTACCTCGAGAGAAATGTCATCCAGGGCACGGATGACGCCGCCATTGCTCTCGGCACGAGCCGGATACAGGCGGCTGACATGGCTGAGTTTAATCATGTCATTCTCCCCTCAGGATGTTAGCAGGTTGAACCCGCCGGAGTAGAGATATTGGCACAATCGCGGCGACCAGGGCGATGACGATTCCGCCCGCCAGAACCACCGGCAGCACGTTCAGGCGCGGACTCACTGGGGCATGAAAATTCGCGCGGCCGATCCAGATGGCGACTCCGATTCCGATCACAAATCCTATGATCGAGCCAATCGCGCCCAAAGCGGCGGCTTCAGCAGCGAAAAAACTTTGCAGCATCCTGCCGGAGGCGCCCAGGGCCTTCATCAGGGCAAAATCGCGGCGACGATCGGAGACCCATCCCGTTAAGGTGGAAAGCACGCACACTGCAGCGGTAAGGATAATCAGGATGGCAGCCACAAGAAGCGTGGACCGCATTTTGCTCAATACATTGGCCTCGCCCTCCGTGACCTGGCGGACTGGGTGCACATCGGCCAAGGGGAGAGCCTCCCCGAGTCGCTGGATGATGGTGCTGATGTCTTGCGATGAGCCTGAAGCCGATATCTCAACGGTGGAATACGGTACGTTGGTCCACTCGGTAAAATCAGCGAGGGATATGTAGATGCGACTATCTTCGGCGGCGCCCGTCTGCAAAGTGCCAACCGGATTCAGTTGAATCGTCCGACCGTGGAAGCTGAGGTCGAACGGTTTGCCTGCTGGTCCGACGACGCTGCGGGCGCGAGTGCCGACCAGGGCATCGAGAGAAGCCTTCGGCCAGTCGCTGACTGACCACCACGTGCTGTTTAGCTTCTGCACCTGTTCGAGATCAGTGCCAGCGACGACCACGGAGTGGCCATTGGCGGTGCGGGCTACGGCATACGCGAAGGGAACTGCGATTCCGTTCGTACCGAGAACAGATCTGACGGTCGAGAGGGTATCGGCCGGCAAGTTCTGTCCGTCCTTCGCGATCACCACGACATTGGCGCCGTATTTGCGAAACTCGCGGCTTAGCTTGGCTTGGACGTCCACATAGAGGTTGAGCATGGCTGTGGCCACGGCTGCAGCGACCACCATGGCCAACAGAGCAGAGGCAGCGCGGCCACGCCGCAGAACTGCGGCACGAACCAGCATGCGCAGGAACATCGAAGTGTGAGGCGCGGCGGCGCGGCGCCGCGCGACTTGACTCGTGTCGGGCGCGTTCACGCGTCACCTCGCAACGCGAACACCGGATCGAACTTTACCGCGCGCCGGATTGCAGCCGCGCTACCGATAAACGTCACCAGCACGGCGATGGTCAGAATGACAGGCAACAGCACGGGCTGGACGGTGATCTGCGAAGCAAAAATGGTGTGCCCGATCTGGCGGGCCAGCAGCGCGCCTCCGGCAAAGCCTACTGCGCCAGACAGCAAGGCCAGCAAAGTAGCCTCGGCGAAAAACAAAACTGCCACTGCCAGATTGCCGGCGCCCAGAGCCTTCATCAGGCCAACTTCCTGACGACGCTCGATCACCGAAGTTGCCATGGACGCCGAGACTGCTAGCGCCGAGGCCAGAAGGGCCGCCAGAGTAATCAGGAGCATAAGTCCCTGGATGCGTGACAGCACTCTGCCTTCGTTTTGCGCTACCTGGCGGATCTGCTCGGCGTGGGAGTGCGGAATCGCCTCCTGCAACTGGAACGCGATGGACTGCGCATACGGAGAGCAGTACCAGCGGTCATACATGGCGGGCGACATGCTTTTCGGATCGCGCCGGGCAAAGTCATCTTCGGGCTTGGTTACGGCGCTGACGTAGATGCGGCGGACGGCTCCGGGCTTTCCGAGAATCTGCTGCGCCAGCCCGAGAGGAGCGATGATCTGATCGTCTTCGGCTCCGCCGGTTGAGAGAATGCCGGCAATCCGTCGCGCGTGGCCGGCGATTTCGATTTGCTGACCGGGCGTCCGCTTCAGTCTTGCGGCCAGATGTTCACCGAGCAGGACGTCCTCCGAGCCATCGTCCGGCCACGCGCCCTGTACCCTCCACCAGGGATGCGTGGTACGAACGCCGGTGACGAAATCCTGTTTTCCAAATACCACGTGCTGGGCGAAGTATGTCCCGAGCAGCGTGAGCTTGTTTTCGCTGAGCTTTTTTTCGTCGAGGGTGCTTTCGTCACCCACGGCAACACGCACCGGCAACATGGGAGCGAAACCTACGATGTTGTTGCGCCAGAACATGCCTTTGATCTTTGGCAGGTCCGCCTCACTGAGGTAGGCGCCGTCGCTGGGGGGCTTCAGATTTACCCCGCCAATCTCGACGTCCAAAGTGTCTTCTTGGGGAGTGACGATCAGGTTGGCGCCGTAGGTGCGCAACTCGCGGCTGATCTTGTCGCCGATATCGGTGGCGACTGCGATCATGGCTGTAGCAACACCCACTCCCAGCATGATGGCGATCCCGGCGAGGAGTTTGCGCCGCTTCTGCCGCCGGAAGGATTCGTAGAGTAGGCGCAGGAACATGTTTATGGTTGGAAAATGTGAGCGCCCGCCGCGATATCGGTCTCTCGTATGATGACGGCGTTGGCGGTCTGCTCGGCGCGCAGCGGGATCGGATTGCAGCCCCCCGCCGTCCCCACCGACTGTCCGTTGATCGGTGCGGCGCAGTTCTTGCAAACCACGCCGTTCGGCCCTTTGTAGAAACCTACGGGCCCGCAAATCTGGCAGGCGTCGAATACGCTGGCTACCTTACCGTCGGGCTTTTGGTAGAGCCAGAAGCGGACGGCAGTCCCATTTTCCTTGGCCTCGAAACGATGGAGATCGCCGTCGGCGACCTGGGAGAGGGGAATGCTTACCTGTCCGCCCTGGAATGTTACTTCCGTCGCGGGTGACAGCGCGCTCACGCTCTTGGCGTAGATGAATTCCGCGGTGACCATCACGATAAATAAGAACGAACTGGCGTACACCGAGACCATCCACAAGCGTTCGCGGCGGGCGCTCCACAAGGCCTTGCGGCGTTCGGCCGGAGAATCGGGCAGGGAATCGGGTTGGCGGCGCTTGACCTCGAACAGCACCATCAGGGCCGCCAAGGCAACGATGGTGATGAAAAAGAACAGGTCGTTACGGACAATGGGACCGATCAGTGCCATCTCCTCGCGCGAAGAGGGCAGGACGCCGTTTTCAGAGAGTTCGTGCAGGCCGGAAATGATCAGTTGCGCCGCCACGAAGAACAGAATCGCAGTGGTGACCCGGAAGAACTTCTGCAGATTGATTCGCACGCTGCCCTTGACGAACATCATGCCGAATGCGATGGCCACGATCACACCCGACAAAGTGCCCAGAAAGCTGAGCAGTTCAGTGGAGTTCAGCGAGACTGCTCCGAGGATAAGGACGGTTTCGACTCCTTCGCGCAAGACCATCAGGAAGACAAATAGAAAGAGACCAAACCGGGCATTGCGGCCGGCGAGGAGGCTGACTTTGCCTTCGATCTGTCCCTTAAGCGCTCGTCCTGTCTTCATCATGAAAATGATCATGGTGACGACGAAGAAAGCGGCGACCAGCATGATCCAGCCTTCGAAAATGTCCTGATTCCACTGGGTGCGCGACAGCAGAATGGCAATGCCGATGCTGCCGACAAAGGCGGCGATCAGGGCCGCGAAGACCGATTTGCGCAGTTCGGGACGGCCGATTTTCGTCAAATAGGCCAGGGTGATGCCGACGATAAGGGCGGCTTCGACTCCCTCGCGCAACGTTATGATGAAGGCTTGCAGCATCTTGTGGAAAACTCTATTATTGCAACTCGGTTGCAACTAACGGCGGGATCGCCGCACCACTAAGAATAGTCCCCCCCTGGTACAGGCGTCAACGAAGCTATGGTTTCACGAGGATGGGCCACTTCGCTGTTGCTATAGCTGTTTCAGGAATTGCTTGGCTTCTTCCAAGTGCGGAAACAGTTTCTCTTCCGCCTGAAACTCGGCTGAGTGGACGCACCTGCGGCTGCCGCGCAATCTTACCGGGTGCTTGAGATGGAGCATCTCGTGATACACGATGTACTCGACGGCAGAACGAGGAACGCGGGGATGGTCGAAGATACGGCTAACCACGATGGCATTGTGGGCGGGATCGTAGTGGCCGAGGCTGTTGCGGGCCCGGTCGCGGCTCCAGGTCATCTGCGGACGGGCCAGCAGGCCATGAAAAAATCGGGTGTTGAGGTCTTCGAATACAGCCTCCAGATCATAGCTGCGGCCCTGGGGCGAGTCGAGACGTTTACGTCCGCGCATCTGGCGGACCAGGTGGGCCTTCCGGCTGACGTGATGGCTGGAAACGTAGCGGCGATAGCGGGCCGCAGCTTCGCGGTCAACCGGTCTGCGGTACATCTTTGCCAGCAGAATATGGGCGATGGCTTCGAGGACGGTCGCAGGGGCGGCTTCGAGCAGGTCCGAGAGCCGCACCAGCAGCTTGCCCTGGCGCATCCGGATGGTGTTCTTGATGCTGGTGAAAGCGAAGAACTCAATCTTCAATTCGGGGATGGAGGCGTCAGGCCGGAGTTCGCGATAGGCCTCCTCAAAGATTTGGAGAAGATTTTTCCTCACGTCCGGCTAGATTAGCATGGGAATTTCTCGCACGCCTCTCATCCTGAGGAAGTGGAGTCCTTCGCTGCGCGAAGGACTCCCGACGAAGGACCCATGCATTTGCCCGGCGATTGCAGTGCCCAAAACCCCGCCAGATCTGCTGATGCGCTTCCATTCTGGATTTGAGCAAACATTATTGGAAGGTGGCGCGGAATGCACAGGTCCTTCGCTTGCTTTCGTCCCGCTGCGCGAGGCGAAAGACTGCGCTCAGGATGACAGCGCTGGTGGTGTCGATAGCGCCAGGCGCAAGAAAATCAAATTCTAGGGTTTCACCGGCTTCTTTTTGTGCTTGGCGGCTTCTTCCTGCTCGCTCAAGAGTTGGCGGTGGTCCTGCACGCTGCTATCCAGCGTCTCGAGCGCATTCGTAAGCAGGAACTCGTAGTGCTCCTGCTCTTCTTTTTTGGCCGTGGCGTCGTCTCTCAGGGCACGAAGCTTGGCCTGGAACTCCGTGTCTCCGTCGATGACCGTCTTGAGCGCCTTGCGCAGGTCTGATTTGCGGCCTACGTAGGTGTCGATGTTCTCATTGAGCTCGTCGTAGACGTCGAGGAAATCCTGCAGGCCGTCGTGCGTGGCCAGGCCGCGGTCGGCCGTCTTGGGATCGGAGCGTGCCTTATCGAGTGCCATCAGTCGAGCCCGGGCAAAGGCGACGTACAGTTTGAGGCGCAAGTCCGGTTCCATCGCGGTATCGCGCAACTGGTCAACTTCAAGAGGTGTAAGGGGATCGGATTTTTGTTCGGCCAGGGCCGGGGAAAGCAGGAGAAAGAACGCGCAGCACGCGAGCGCAACCCCACTCATGGCGTCCTGAAGGGAGCGATTCTCGAGTGCTCGAGCAATCTCCATCACCCACCCTTTCCGCAACATGGGCGAAAAGAATGGGGCAACTTTGAGGCTTCTGTTCAGGCGCGTCATTTCGCCTTCTTTTTTCCGAACATGGCGGCGAGCAGATCAGTCCGCATCTTCTCCAGTTCGTCCAGGGTTTGTTGAATGGGAGCCTGGTCCTCAAAAGCAACGGTACGTTTGACATCGCCAAACTTCGCGACCATCTTGCGCAGCGCGATTTCCGTGTTCTTCAATCTCTTGCCGGTTTCGATGGACGCGTCCGTAGCTTTCTTGGAGAAATTCACGACTTCGCGCAGGGTGGCAGTGCCTGCTTCCGCGTCGCCAGCGCGGTAGAACTGATCGGCTATGTCTGCCTTCTGGCGGGCGATCTCGAGGTAAAGCGCCGGACGGTCCTCTCGCCGGGCGGATTCAGCTCGAGAAATGAGCTCCTCAAGGCTCTCGTCTTTCGCAGCGCATGCGGGTAGCGCGGTCACGGCGAAGGTGGCCAGGGCAACCGCAACCTGAAGCGTGAGAATCGCTACCCGAGTACGCATCTTGGATTATCCATCATGGGTTTACTTTTTGCGCTCGATCGCAATCAGCCGATGGCGAGCCTGCCATTCCTGGTCGGGATAGTTTCCCCCGGCCGTATCCAGGAAGCGATGGTAATTCTCCGCTGCCTGTTCGTTTGCACGCAAGTGGTCATAGGCCGTGGCCCGCAAAAAGTAGCCAATGGGGAGCTCGGGCAGAAGCTTGGCGCGGGCATCCAGGGCTTTGATCACCAGTTCATAATTCTTGTTCTCGTTGGCGGCCGCGGCCAGATCGCCGTAGGCGGCTCCCATGCTCGGCTTGAGCTCGAGCGCGGCCAGCAGTTCGCTCTGCGCCTCGGGAAACTTGCGTTGCATCAGGAAAACTCGGCCTAACCCGAAGCGCAAATCTGGATCGTTGGGTTTGGCCGCGAGCAGAGACCGGTACTGGACTTCTGCCAAATCGTATTTCTTCGCTCTGACGTACAAGTCTGCCAAATCCAGCTGCACGGAAGGATCGGACGGGGCCAGCTTCAACGCCACCTGCAACTCGGCGATGGCCGGGTCGTTCTGGCCATCCGCGGCCAACATGCGGCCCAGCTGCATGTGCGCTCCCGCGTCATCGGGATGGAGCACCACCAACTTGCGCAGAACCTCCTCGGCTTCGGTGTAGCGATGGCCGCGCATGTAGATGTTGGCCATGCCGGTCAGCGCATCGGCGGACGAAGGATCAATCGTAAAAGCCTGCTTGTACTCATCTTCCGCATCGGCAAAACGGTTCAGGCCTTCCAAAATCAGGCCTGATGAAAGGTGCGGCTCGGTATCTTTGGGATCTAGCAAAGTGGCTTGCTTGAAGGCCTCGAGAGCCCCTTCGGGATTGGTGGTCTCGAGCAGGTGGCCCAGGGAGAGCCATGCCCGGGCTTGCCCCCGAGCTGCGTGTGCCGTGGGTTTCAGTTTAGTGGCGGCGCGTAGAAACTGTTCGGCGTCCGGCTGATGCGCCTTCACCAGCATCAGGCCGAGATTCAGATTGGATTCGAACACACTGGGCTTGGCGGTGACGGACTTGCGGTAGGCGGCAATCGATTCGTCGGTCTTGCCTTGCGCGTTGTACAGGAATCCCAGGTCAAACCAGGCGGCGTAGCTATCGGGATCCTGTCCGACAACTTTTTTGAGCAGAGGCTCAGCGGTGCCGTAATCCTGCTTTTCGATCGCGCTCTCGGCCTGTATGAGTTCTGGTGGGGAAGTGGGATCGTCGACTGCGACTTTGTGATGACGGACGGTCTTGCCGGGGCTTTGGGTTTGCGCAAAGGCGGTGAGGGCAAATAGCGTGAAGAGTGCAATTACACGTAGGCCCGGACGCCCTCGTCCGGGCGGGCGAGCGGAGCTCGCCTGGCTTGGGATCACCTCGAAGAGTGAGGCGCTCGCCGCGTTTGCCGAGCTGTGCTCGGCTGGGCGGGCGGGGGCGCCCGCCCCTACGTCGGCTGTGCTACTTGCGGCCGTTGGTGGGTTGTCCGTTTCCATTCAGGACTCTTGCCAGAAACTTTCCTGTGTACGAATTCGGCAGCTTTGCGATGACCTCGGGCGGACCGGCGCCGACCACGTATCCGCCGCGCTCGCCGCCCTCCGGGCCCAGGTCAATGACCCAGTCTGCTGTCTTGATGACTTCCAGATTGTGCTCGATCACCAGAATCGAGCCCCCTGCTTCAATTAGACGGCGGAAAGCAGAGAGTAGTTTGCTGACATCATCAAAATGCAGGCCGGTGGTGGGCTCGTCAAAGATATAAAGCATGCGATTGCGGCGGCGGGTCGGGCCCGCGGAACTCGAGGGACGTCCAATGTCCCGCGACGCCGGTTGCAGGTGGGCTGCCAGCTTCATGCGCTGCGCTTCGCCGCCGGAAAGCGTGGTCGCGGATTGCCCCAGACGCAGATAGCCTAACCCAACTTCCTCCAGCACCCGCAACTTCTCGACGACTTTGGGCACACCGGCGAAGAAATGCAAAGCCTCGCGCACGGTCAGATTCAGGACTTCGTGAATGTTCTTGCCGCGATAACGTACATCCAGAACCTGCGGCTTGTAGCGGGCTCCCTTGCACTCCTCGCAGATGAGTTCGACGTCGGCAAGGAACTGCATTTCAACCGTGACCGTGCCGTCACCCTGGCAGGTCTCGCAGCGGCCTCCGGGGATGTTGAAGGAAAAGTGTCCGGCGGTGAAGCCGCGCTTCTTGGCTTCGGGTAGCGAGGCAAACAGATCGCGAATTCCGTCGAAGGCCTTGATGTAGGTAACTGGATTAGAGCGCGGCGTTCGGCCAATCGGAGACTGGTCAACCAATATGACGTCGTCAATGAGATCGTCGCCCTCCACCCCGCTCCAGTCGGGAGAAGGAAGTGGCTCCCCGTTGGTCTGCTTCTTGGAGGCAGACAAAGCCTGAAACAACACGTCATGCAGAAGCGTCGATTTCCCCGACCCCGACACGCCCGTTATTGCGACCAGCATTCCAAGAGGGACTGCGAAGTCGATATTTTTAAGATTGTGTGCCCGCGCCCCGGAGATTTTGATCTGCCGCGAGCCTGGCATGCGCCGCACCTGCGGGAGCTGGATGCGTAATTCGCCGGAGAGATAGCGTCCGGTCAACGAAGCGGGAGCCTTGAGTATTTCGGCGTACGTTCCCTCCGCGATCAACTGTCCGCCGCTCTCTCCGGCGCCAGGGCCGAGATCGAGAATACGATCGGAGGCGCGCATGACATCAGGATCGTGCTCGACCACCAGGATGGTATTTCCCAAGTCGCGGAGGTCGTGCAGAATCTTGATGAGGCGATGAGTGTCGCGGCTGTGCAATCCGATGGACGGTTCGTCCAGGACATAAAGCGTTCCGACAAGACGCGAGCCCAGCGAGGTTGCCAGCTGGATGCGCTGCGCCTCGCCCCCCGACAGAGTCGAAGCCAGCCGGTCCAGCGTCAGGTATTCCAGCCCGACATCAATCAGAAACTGCAAACGTTCGTGGATTTCCTCCAGCAACTTGTCGGCAATGGCCGACTCCTGATCGCTCAGTTTCACGCCGGAGAAAAACTTCGAGGCCGCTTCGACGGTCATGCCGGTGACCTGGCAGATGTTCTTGCCGTTGATTCTGACCTGTTGGGCTTCGATGCGCAGCCGGGCGCCGCCGCAGGCTGAGCAAGTCGAGTATCCGCGGTAGCGGCTGAGAAACACGCGCACGTGCAGCTTGTATTTTTTGCGCTCGAGATAATTGAAAAATCCGCGTATGCCGAGGAATTTGCCTTCGCCCTCCACCACCATCCGGCGCTGCTCGGGGTCAAGCTCGGCCCACGGGGCGTAGAGCGGAATGTTGGCCTGCTTGGCGAAGCGCTTAAGCTCGTTGAAGAGCGTTCGATATTTCGGCTTGGTCCATGGATCAATCGCGCCCTGGTCGAGCGACTTCGACTTGTCAGGAATGACCAGGTTGAGATCGAAGTCAATGGTATTGCCAAAACCCTGGCAGCGCGGGCAGGCGCCGTACGGATTGTTGAACGAGAACAGGCGCGGCTCGGGCTCCTCGTAGCGCAAATTGCAGGTCTTGCACTCGAAGCGTTGGGAGAAACGCAGCCGTTGTGCGGGCTGGTCGTCGCGCGGGGCGGTTTCGAAGATAACCTCGCCCGATTCGCGATAGCTGATTTCGATGGCGTCTACGATGCGGGCCCGGGCCTCTGGGGACACGACCAGGCGATCCACCAAGAGGAAGACTGGCTGGCTGAAGTTCACGTCGAGCAAGGATTCCGGGGTGGAGAATTCGAAAATCTGACCGTTCTGGTAGAGGCGGTTAAAACCGCGCTGGCGGAGTTCGAACAGGCGGGCTCGCAGCTGATCGGAAAGGGCGGCTTCGGGATTGCTTTTGCGGCTGCGCGGGCGGGACGCCCCCGTGACAGCCGGCGGAACGCCGGCGCTACTCTCAGTGGTCCGTTTCTTGGGGCGTGGTTCTTTGTCTTTAGTTGGGACAGCTCCGGTCTGCAACGGAAAGAGCGCGTTCAGGCGCGTACCTTCGCCCAGTGTGAGGACCGACTGGGTTACTTCGTCTACGGTGTCTTTCTTGACCCCCTGGCCGCACTGCAGGCAGAAAGTTCGGCCGACCCGGGCAAACAGAAGCCTGAGGTAGTCGTAAATCTCAGTGGCCGTCCCTACCGTCGAACGGGGGTTGCGGGTGGTATTTTTCTGCCGGATGGCGACGGCCGGAGCGATGCCGTCGATGGAGTCCGCATCCGGCTTTTCGATGCGCTCCAGGAACTGGCGTGCATAGGCCGAGAGGGACTCGACGTAGCGGCGCTGCCCTTCGGCGTAGATGGTATCGAAGGCGAGCGACGATTTGCCGGAACCGGACACACCGGTCACAACCGTCAATGAATTGTGCGGGATTTCGAAGTCCACGTTCTTGAGGTTGTGAACCCGGGCACCGCGAACCACTATCGTTTCCGTGGACATCAGTTAAAAAGGACCGTCGTAGCCGCTTTTGGCTCTTCCGAGCGTGCTCAGAGGGCTTCAGGGGCGGGTGCGAATCTTTCTATTATAAGGCAGTTGGGGAATGTGCGGATCGTGACATCTTGAGCGCACGCAGCTCACGCACAGCACTGTCATCCTGAGGAAGCGGAGCCTTTTCGCGCCGCGAAAGGCTCCCGACGAAGGACCTCTGCGTTGGCGGCGGCTCCAAACCTTATGGGCTGTGGGCGTGCGCACGCAGAAGGGACGCTGGCGAGGAATGCACAGGTCCTTCGCCTGTTTTCGCCCCGCTTCGCGGGACGAAAGACTGCGCTCAGGATGACAAGGTTGCGAAAATAAAATAGCCGAGCGTGAGGGCTACTGGTTTTCCTGGTCGCGCTTTTTGCTGTAGCGGACTGCCATGCCCGCACCCAACGTCATGAAGGCGACAGGCGGAAGCAGCAGCACCAGCACGGCTCGGCTGATGGCGTTTTGGCCCTCTTTGCTGGTGCCTTTGGCGGAGGTGTAGCACATGGCGCAGCCCTGGCTGAAGGCAGGCGTGGCCCACAGCAACAGAAATACTGCGAGCGTGAGAAAGCGCAGCTTCATTTCGGACCTGTTGTAATTCCTACCCCCAGATGCAGAATCCGATATGCGTCGGGCAGAAAGACCAGCATCATGGCCAGACAGAATACCAGCGAACTCATGGTAACCCACTTCATGGCCGAGATCTCAAACTTCAGGTGCATGAAGTAACCGATGATCAGGCCGGCCTTCAAGAGTGACAGGCCCATGAGGATCGACAACATCCGGACCAGTTCCATGTTCTGATAGGCCAGCCAGACTTCGATACCGGTCATCACCAGCAAGGCGGCCCAGACCCATAGGAATTGTCCCTTGGAATGGTGCCGTTGCTCTTCGGCGGCTCGGTGTTCCAACACTAATTGGGTTTCGTCCATCATCGGAAGTAGAGCTCCTCGAAAATTTTGGCCTAAGAGTTTCGCGTTAAACAATCCTGGTTGACATCAGGTACACCAGCGGAAAAATAAACATCCAGACCAGATCTACGAAGTGCCAGTAGAGACCCGCGACTTCGACATCCGATGCGTCGTATACCTTGGGCTTCAGCCACAGAATGATCGAGATCACGATCGCTGCCACCAGCAATACGTGAGCGCCATAGTGAAACGGGCTATAGGCGGGTGTTCCCAGCCATGCTACCAGCCATAGTCCCAGCAGGACCGGGATAAACCACCTTCGCAGAGCCACCACGCCGAGATAGACCACACCCAAGGTGACGTGCAGCATGTGCATGCCGGTCAGTCCGAAGAAAGTGGCGGCAAATTGTGGCGCGGTCTTGGTGACATTTACAAACTCCGCATTGCCGGCTTCGCCGGGAGGAGTGGGAAAGACCGGCAAGGTCAGTCCTTCCGCGATGAGATTGGTCCACTCGCGGCCGTGCAGCACGACGAATCCCAGACCGCACGCCATGGTGGCGAACAGCCACAGGCGCTGCGCTTTCTGATTCCCCATCACTGCCGAGCGCACCGCAAAAACCATGGTCAGCGAGCTGGTGAGCAGGAACGCAGTCATGAAAGTCGCGTTCCGGATGCTTTCAGAATGGAATGGCGTCGGCCAGTTGGGGGTGGAGATGCGGCCGTAGGTGTAGGCGTACAACAGGGCTCCGAACGTCAGCGAGTCGGAGAGCAGGAACAACCACATCCCGATTTTCTTGGAATAGGTACCAAACAGGGAAGGCTCGTAAACCCCTGGGACCTGCTGAAGCGCCACATCAGACATGTGTTCGTCTCCCGGTGCTGGTAATGTTCAAACGCCCAATCCTGTCATCCCGACCGAAGCGCGGCGAAGCCAAGCGCAGTGGAGGGACCTTGTGTTTTAGTTAGCGAACAAATTCCAACAGCCCGAAAATGTAAAGCCAAACCAAAGCCATGAAGTGCCAGTACCAGGCGGTCACATCCACAACGATGCGCCGGTCTTCCACCGGCTTGTGCCGCAGCGCCGTGGCGCCTGCGTACAACAACACCAGCAGACCTCCCATCAGGTGAAGGGCATGGGCCCCGGTGAGCACATAAATCATGGAGCTGCTGGGGCTGGTGGCCAGATAGAATCCGCGATTCCCCAGCTCACGCCACGCCATCCATTGTCCTGTCAGAAAGGCCAGTCCTAGAAGTACGGTTATGCCAAGCCAGGGAAAGTTCCGTTCTTTGCCGATCGAAACCCCTGGGATCGATCGAACCGGAGCCAGAGCCGCCTGGCGAGTAATCTGCCTCCGCGCCAGCTCCACCGTGATGCTGCTAAGCAGCAGAAGGAGAGTATTTACCAGGAGCAGCGTGGTGGGCAGACTGACTTGCAGCCAGTCGTGGACGTAGCTGCCGGTGCGGTCGTCCAGAGTCGGCAGGCCGCGGCGCATGACATAAACGCTGGTGAACGACACAAACAGCATGGTGCTGGACACCAGCCCGACGATCAGCCCCAGCCGGGTACGGCGCAGACGCTCGCCGTGGTCGGAAGACCCGTTGCCGCCACGATCGCCACCGCCGCCTCCCGGCAAGGGAGGACGCGTTCCACCGCTGCCGCGGCCGGTCTTGGGATCCTTGACGACAGGATCCGTAATCGTAACTGTTGAACTGAGCGTGGCCATATCTGGAATGTGTGGCCGCGGGCGGCTCGCCCGCGGTTCTTTCTAATGTGACGTCACCGTCGCCGGGTCCGTCTGCATAACATAGTCTTTGGGCGCACCCGGAACGCTGTACTCATATGGTCCGTGATAAACCACCGGCGTCTTGCCGCCAAAGTTGTCATGCGGAGGCGGCGTCGAAGTCGTCCACTCCAGCGTAGTTGCCTCCCACGGATTGTCGCTGGCCTTTGGTCCCTTGAACATGCTCCAGAACAAATTGATCACAAAAATAAACTGCGCGGCGATGGTGACAATCGCTGCGTAAGTGATGAACGTGTTCAGCGGAATCAGATGTTTCAGATAGGCCAGTTCGGTGAATTGCGAATAGCGACGAGGCTGCGCCGCCATACCCAGATAGTGCATGGGCATGAAGATGGCGTAGGTTCCGGCCAGCGTAAGGAAGAAGTGCACCCGGCCCCACTTTTCGTTCATCATGCGGCCGAACATTTTGGGGAACCAATAGTAGGTTCCGGCGAACATGCCGAAGATCGCGGCCACGCCCATGATCAGATGGAAGTGGCCGACCACGAAGGCCGTGTCATGCAGCGGAATGTCGAGAACCGGTTGCGCCAGGAACGGGCCGCTCAATCCGCCGGAGACGAAGAGCGAAACGAATCCGATGGCGTAGAGCATGGGAGTCTGGAAGCGCACCCGCCCGCCGCGAATCGTTCCCAACCAGTTAAAGGTCTTGATGGCCGACGGTACACCGATCGCCATGGTCATGATCGAGAAAGCAAAGGCCGAGTACGGGCTCATGCCGCTCATGAACATGTGATGGCCCCAGACCATGAAACCGAGGAAGCCAATGCCCATGATGGCGTAGACCATTGCCTTGTATCCGAAGATAGGTTTGCGTGAGAACGTCGACAGCAGCTGCGACGCCACGCCCATGCCCGGCAGTATGGCGATGTAAACCTCAGGGTGTCCGAAGAACCAGAACAGGTGTTGCCAGAGCAGCGGCGAGCCGCCCTTGTGTCCCATGATCTGCCCGTTCACCACCACCAGGGGAACGTAGAAGCTGGTGCCGAGATTGCGATCGAGCAGTAACAAAATTCCCGCTGAGAGCAAAACGCCGAACGCCAGCAATCCCAGGATCGCGGTGATGAACCACGACCACACCGTCAGCGGCATGCGCATCATGGTCATGCCCTTGGCGCGCAGGTCGAGAACTGTCGTGATGAAGTTCAGAGCACCCATGAGCGAGGCGACGCAGAAGATCGCGATGCTGGTGATCCACAAATCAGCGCCCAGTTGCTCGCCGGGGCCGGCGCTGGGCAACGCACTCAGCGGAGCGTAGCCGGTCCAGCCATGGAGTGGGGCACCGCCAGTCACAAAGAACGCCGCGAGAATAACCACGAACGCGATAAATGTTGTCCAGAACGAGAGCATGTTCAGGACGGGAAACGCCATGTCCGGCGCGCCGATCTGTATAGGCAGAAAATAGTTTCCGAATCCGCCCTGAGGCGCCGTGGTCAGCACGAAGAAGACCATGATGGTGCCGTGCATGGTCAACAGGCTGAGATAGGTTTCCGGTTTGAGTTCGCCCAGCAGAGGCAAGTTCGCCGTCGGCCAAATCATGTGGATGCGCATCAGCAGCGACAGGAACATACCGACAAACACCGCGGTCAGCGCCAGAAAGTAATATTGAAGCCCGATGACTTTGTGATCGAGACTGAAGATGTATTTGCGAATGAAGCTGGTCGGGGCCGCGTGAGCGTGAATCGCGTGGGCATCGTGGCCGTGAGCGTCGTTGTCGTGTGCACCCTGGGCAACCATTATTGTTTATCCGCCTCCCGCGCGGCCAGCCACTTGTCAAAGTCTTCCTGGCTGACAACTTTCAGAATGCCGTGCATTTTGTAGTGGCCGAGACCGCAAAGCTCGGCACAGGCAATTTCGTAATCCCCGACTTCGGTAGGGGTGAAGTGCATGTGGATTTCGAGGCCGGGAACCGCGTCCTGCTTGAAGCGCATGTTGGGAACGAAGAAGCTGTGAATGACGTCGACGGCGCGCAGTCTCAGATCCACCTGGCGATTGACGGGCAGATACATGGTGCCGGTAACCACATCATCTTTCGAGGCCGGGTCCGAAGTATCGAGTCCGACCGCGGCTTCGTTGCCGGCCGAAGGATCCATCAACTTGGGGCTAGTGGCGCCGAACTTGCCGTCCGCACCGGGATAGCGGAAGTACCAGGCAAACTGCATGCCGGTCACTTCAACCGGGACCGAACCCGCGTCGGCTGCCGCAAAGCGCTCGTGAGCCCACACGTTGCTTCCCATGAGGTTCAGGCCAACGAAGAGAACGGCAGTGAGAACGGTCCAGAGCACTTCAAGCTTGGTATTGCCGTGAGAATATTCCACCTTCTTTGCGTCCGGCCGTTCACGGTACTGCCACACGAACAGCCCTAGCGCTCCCTGGGCGGCTACAAACACAATACCCATCAGCACCAAGGTCAGGTTGAACTGACTGTCGATAAAGGCCGCAGACGTTGACGCCCCATGAGGCCACCAAGTGTTTGCTACGAAGAAGTAAGTGCTAAAGAAGGTGATCAGCCAGATAATCGCGAGCAGAGCGAGGCCCATCTACCAGACCTCCTAAGGGTCGTGGAATTCGGACACCTGCACCGACAAAGACCGTAAATCAAAAACAAATTCGTGGATCGCCCGGAAGTCTATCACAGCTATACGTGAGGGGCGCAAGAGTTAGATCGAAAGAAGATAACCACGAAGGGCAAGGCCGCGGGCGCTGCCGGACGAGCGGGGCGCTCTGAGTAATGCCGTGTGATTTCACCCGGTTGTCATCCTGAGGAAGCGGGGTCCTTCGTTGCGCGAAGGGCTCCCGACGAAGGACCCATGCATTCCGGGCGCTCCCGGCGCCCAAACCTCCGCCAGATCTGTCGATGCTCTTCCACCCTGGAGTTGAGCCGACAGTATGTGGAGGCGGCGCGGAATACATAGGTCTTCGCTTGCTTTCATCGCGCTTCGCGCGACGAAAGACTGCGCTCAGGATGACAGCCTGTGGTGTCCAGCCGCGGGCGCTGCCGCACGAGCGGGGCGCTCGCGCCTACATTCTCGTGGACGGTATAGAATCTCTCGCCTATGCCGACGAAGCATCACGGCCGCGGTCACGGCGTGCGCCTCAGCAAAAACCAGTGCTTCGTTTGCGGTCCCGACAATCTGGCCGGCATGCATCTGAAATTTAGTTTCGACAAGAAACGCCGGATGTTTGTCTGCCGCTTTCGCCTGGGTGAGCGCTACACCGGCCCTCCTGGACATTGCCACGGAGGCATCATTGCAACAATTCTCGATGAAGCCATGGGCAAAATGAATAAGCTGCACGAGGTGATCGCACTGACTTCGCAGATGACCGTGGACTACTTGCGGCCCGTGCCTCTGAAGAAACCCTTACGCGTCGAATCACGCGAAGTGAGCGTCCGCGGAAGGAGGCACGTGAACATGGGCGAGATTCTGAATCAGAAAGGCGAAGTGCTGGCCCGCGGCCGGGCTGTATTCATCGCCATTGATCCCAGCAGGTTTGCCAAGTTCGTGAAAAACTAAGCACGAAAATGTGGGCACGAGCGCCCCGCCCCGTGCGGCCGAGCAAAGCTCCGCTTGGCTTTCTTGCGCAGATCGCCCTCACCCGCGCCGGCACGCCTCCAGCGCCTGCGCCAGTTGCTCCACACCCCGCCGCAACTCTCGCGTGTCCACCGCGGCAAAGCCCAACAGCAGCCCTTGCCGCCCAAAGCGACGGGAGGAGTAGCGGCTTAGTGGAACGACTTCGACCTCATGCCTCGCTGCCTCCTCCGCGGCGCGCTCGGCCGGGATTCCCCGCGACAGCCAGCCCACGGTCTGCAATCCAGCTTCGACATCAGGGATCTCCATCAACCCTCCCAGCCGGGAGCGCGACGCTTCCAGGAACACCGCCAACCTTTCGG
The DNA here is from genome assembly GCA_963813645.1 of Terriglobia bacterium. Taxonomy (GTDB): domain Bacteria; phylum Acidobacteriota; class Terriglobia; order Terriglobales; family Acidobacteriaceae; genus JAIQFF01. Next base: position 140,180 of record CAWEZS010000002.1, on the reverse strand, counting down.
AATAAAGTTCGCGCATACGTCGAATGTGCCGCGCAAAATGCCCCTCGGTGATGAAATCGCAGAGCGCGGCCTGGTCCAGCAGTGGAGCATGACGCATGCTGACCGACTGGGCCGCGGCAAAACGGTCCACCATGCCGGGCGGCACCACCAGATAAGCGAGGCGCAGTGCGGGAAATAAAACCTCGTTGAAGGTGCCGGCGTAGATGACCGCGCCGGCACGATCCAGTCCTTGCAGGGCGGGGATCGGCCGTCCCTGGTAGCGATATTCGCTGTCGTAGTCGTCCTCGAAGATCAACGTACGTGAACGCCGCGCCCATTCCAGCAGGGCCAGCCTGCGGCGCAGGGTCATGGTGACGCCCAGCGGAAACTGGTGCGCGGGCGTCACGTAGATCAGCTTGGCGTCGGCCCAGCGTCGCCGGCCCGATTCGAGATCCAAGCCCTCAGCATCGACAGGGACCGGTCGGACCATGGCGCCGACAGCGCGGAAAACAATGTCCGCGCCGGGATAGCCCGGGTCCTCCACCCATACCGGATCGCCCGGATCGATCAGCAGGTGCGCAGCGCGCTCCAGCGCCTCCTGCACGCCAGAAATGATCAGCACCTGGTCGGCGGAACACTTCACGCCGCGCGATGCATTCAGATATGCAGCAACGGCCTGGCGCAGCGGACGGTATCCTAACGCCTCGCCGCCGGACAGTAACTGCGCTGAAGCTCGACGCAAGCGGCGCGCGACCACCTGGGCCCAGAGCGTGGTAGGAAAAACATCGAGCGCGGCCTGATTGGCGCGAAACGCTCGCGTAACCCGCGGGTCGCCGCCGCCGTGAAAAAGCTGCAGGCGGCGGGCGTAGGACGACCATCCCACGCGCCGCGGCCCCGCGGTCTTCGCCACACTAGTGCGCCCCACCTGCAGAAAATCGTCAGGCAACACCTCGCTGACATAGGTGCCGGCCCCGACCCGTCCCTCCACGTAGCCCTCGGACTTAAGTTGCTCGAAAGCAGTGACCACGGTGGCGCGCGATAGCTTATATTCGCGAGCCAGGTCGCGGGTGGCCGGCAGGCGCGCGCCGGGCACGATCCGGCCTTCGAGAATGGCAGACCGCAGTTCGTCGTAGAACCAGCGGTATAGGGGAGTTTCCGAAGGAGGAGCGGGAAGGCTCAAAGGAAGGGATGTGGCGTGTTTAGGCATGAGATCGAGTCGTTGGTCCTTGGCCGTTGGTCGTTGGCCTTTCTTGCCGGCCTCGGTTGTTGATCTCGGCCAACGGCCAAGGACCGACGTCCTAAGTGGTATGTACAGAATAGCGTAAATGGACCTTATGACAAGTCCAATTTAACGTTAGTCTAAGGTTGAGTAATGTGAAGGCCACCCGGACGAAGCGTCCGGGCCTATGCGGTTCGAGATAGATTAGAAAAGAGGAGAAGCCTCATGTCGCAGAACAATGGAAGTCCGACCAGCTTGCGTCTGAAAACCGGACTGGCGGAAATGCTGAAGGGCGGCGTTATCATGGACGTCACCAACGCCGAACAGGCAGTGATTGCCGAAAAGGCGGGCGCAGTCTCGGTGATGGCCCTGGAACGCGTGCCGGCGCAGATTCGCGCGGAAGGCGGCGTGGCGCGCATGGCGTCTCCCAGGAAGATTCGCGAGATCATGGCCGCGGTGTCCATCCCCGTGATGGCCAAGTGCCGCATCGGGCATTTTGCGGAAGCCCAAATATTGCAGGAACTGGGTGTCGACTACATTGACGAATCCGAGGTTCTGACCCCGGCCGACGAAGCCCACCACGTGGACAAGCATGCTTTCAAAGTGCCGTTCGTCTGCGGCGCGCGCAACCTGGGCGAAGCCCTGCGACGCATTGCCGAGGGCGCAGCTATGATCCGCACCAAGGGAGAGGCCGGCACCGGGGACGTTGTCCACGCCGTGAAACACATGCGGCAGATCGTGCAGGAGATGCGGATTCTCACTGTCCTGGGCGAAGAGGAACTGTACGCAAAGGCCAAAGAGCACCAGGCGCCCTACGAACTGGTCCGCATGGTGGCCAAAGCAGGGAAGCTGCCGGTGCCAAACTTTTCAGCCGGCGGCATCGCCACCCCGGCGGACGCGGCTCTGGTCATGCAGCTGGGTGCAGAATCCGTGTTCGTCGGCTCCGGCATTTTCATGCAGGATTCGACCACGTTCGCGGATCCCGAAGAAGCCGAAAAACGCGCCAAAGCAATCGTCCTGGCGGCCACGCATTTCAATGATCCTAAAGTATTACTTGAAGTTAGTGAGGACCTCGTAGGCGCGATGAAGGGCTTGGCAGTGTCCGGCCTGAATGACGCACAGATGCTGCAGACGCGGGGTTGGTAGCGCTTGCCGGAATGACACCTGACGAGAAGATTTCCTTCACCGTTCTCGACGGTTACGCACGAGAGAAACACAACTGCTTCCTCGCTGAAATGTTTCCATCGAAGGACGGGTACACATTCTGCTTTCGGCCGTTAGTATTGACTAGAGCAGAGTCCCGATATGCGTGTAGGTATCTGACGATTCCATCGCGCGACGCGGAGCATGTGGGTTCCCAAGGCTCCCTGCCGGTCTCTGTGTCTCAAGTACTCGATTCAGAACTCCTTGGACTTCGCGGACCCGGGCTCGCATGAAAATTGGTGTCTTGGCCCTGCAGGGTGATTTCGATGCTCACCGCCGCCGTTTGGAGGAACTGGGCGCTGAAGTCGTGCTGGTTAAAAAGCCCGAACAGTTGGACGACATCGACGGCCTGGTAATCCCCGGAGGCGAGTCCGGCACATTTCTCAAGCTGCTGGGCGAAGCCGGTTTCGAGAAGCTGAAACAATTCGCGCGCGCCAAACCCACCTTCGGAACTTGTGCCGGAGCTATCCTGCTAGCGAGTGAAGTGGACAATCCGAAGCAGGCGGGACTGGGAGTGTTGGATATCGGTATCCGCCGCAATGCCTACGGGCGCCAACTCGACAGCTCGATCCGGGAAGGCCGATTAGCCGGCTCACCCATTGAAATGGTGTTCATCCGCGCCCCAAAGATCGAACGCGTCGGACCCGGAGTCGAAGTCATCGCGACCGAAGGCAAGGACCCCGTGGCTGTACGGCAGGGAAGAGCCATGGCAGCGACATTTCACCCCGAGCTTTCCGAAGATACGCGCGTACACAAAGCCTTTCTAGACTTGATCAACAACGGCGATTAGAAATAGACCCGCGACATCTCCAGAAGTAGTCTCGCTTTTTCCTCTTGACAGCTCCCATATGTAACGCTATGGTTACGCATTATGCGGAACCGTTCGGTTACATATTCGACCGAGGCTGCCTTCCACGCCCTCTCCGATCCAACGCGCCGGGCCGTACTCGACCTGTTGCGGCAGGGAGTTCAGCCCGCGGGGCAGATTGCGCGGGCGTTTCCGGTTTCGCGGCCGGCGATTTCCAAACACCTGCGTTTGCTGCGCCGCGCCCATCTGGTGCAGGAGAAGCGTGAAGGTCGACATCGCCTGTACCAGCTCAATCCGGAACCGCTGAAGGCCGTGGATTCGTGGTTGCAGCAATATCGTGTCTTCTGGCAGGTCAACCTAACGAACCTGAAGACCTTTGTAGAGGCGGAGTATGCGAAGGAAAAGGCGTCAAAGCGCCGGGAGTAGTGACGTTCAATCTGATTACGTTCGATCAACCCCGCGGAGGTTGGGGATCCATATGAAGCCTGCCGTACTCTATAAAATCGCTTCGCTGCTGCTCCTTCTTTTTGCAGCCGGTCATACCTTCGGTTTTCTGCGCTTCAGGCCGCCTTCCGTGGAGGGCCGCGCGGTATACGAAGCCATGAACAGCGTTCATTTTCAGGTTCGGGGATCAAGCTTCAGCTACGGTGGCTTCTATCGTGGATTTGGTCTGTCCATCACAGTCAATATGCTTTTCCTGGCTTTTCTATCCTGGTACCTCGGTGCCCTGGCTGGCAGCAATCCCCGGGCGAGCGCCACTTTGGGCTGGGCTCTGTGCGCGGCTCAAGTGGTTTCACTGGTTCTGAGCTGGGTCTATTTTTCGGCGGTGCCGGCTACGCTTTCCGCCCTTGTGGCGATCTGCGTGGGCTGGGCCGCGTATGCAACTACTTAGACAAGGAGAACGTTATGAAGTCTCGTTACATTTCAATCTCTTTGCTGGTTTTCGCCGCGACACTGGCGTTCGCCGCGTCCGCCGCTAACCAGTCTTTCGAAAGACTCAAGTCGTTGGATGGGACGTGGGAAGGAAAGACTCCGGACGGCCAGACGGCCCAGGTCACATATCGTGTTACCGCGAACGGCTCCGCGCTGATGAGCGAAATCAAAGGCAAGGAAGACATGATCAGCATGTTCAACCTGGACGGCGACCGCGTGGTTATGACGCACTATTGCGCCGCCGGCAACCAGCCCCGGATGGTGGCAAGCAGTTCGCCTGACCGGAAGACCTTTACCTTTGATTTTCTCGACGCCACCAATCTTGCCACTTCGGATGCTGGCCACATGACTCGAATGGTCCTATCGATGCCGGAGGCAAATCACCACACCGAGGAATGGATCTACACCGACCACGGTAAGGAGATGAAGGAAGTCTTCGACCTGTGGCGCAAGAAATAGTTCGTGAGCGCGCGAGGGAGCTCGAATTGCTTCGAAAATATTGCGATTAAAGAAAGAGGAGAAAGTCCATGGCGACCAGTGCAGTTACTCCCGACAACGACGCGGTTGTGGCAGAAGTCTTCATTGCGGCACCGCCGGAGCGTGTGTTCCAGGCAATCACCGATCCTAAGCAGATGCCTTTATGGTGGGGGCAGCAGGGTCTGTATCGCGTTACCGAGTGGAAAGCCGATCTGCGCCCTGGCGGCAAGTGGCAAAGTGATGGCGTCGGAGCCGATGGCACAAACTTCCGGGTGGAGGGCGAGTATCTGGAGGTTGATCCTCCCCGGCTACTGGTTCATACCTGGATTGCAAGCTACGCGGCCACGATGAAAACCGTGGTGCGCTGGGAATTGGAGCGCCGCGAGGTTCATGGCTTGCAGTCCAAAGGACCGAACAAGGTCGGCACTGGCACGTTCGTGAAAATCCGGCATGACGGGTTTGCCGGCAATTTCGCCCAAGCCAAGAGCCACGGCGACGGGTGGATTCGAGTGCTCGGCTGGATGCAGACTTTTGTCGAAGAGGGCAAGACGGTCGACACGCGCGAAGCCAAAGTGGTTTCGTAGCGGCGATACTTCGAGGGCAATGTCATCCTGAGCGTAGCTGGCCCTGCGCTGGCGCGGGTCAGCGCAGTCGAAGGACCCCTACCGTGGGACTGGACGTTTTCGATCCAGGGAATTTGGCCGACCAGCGGCAGGGAAGATGGTAGGGATGCTTCGACTGCGCCAGCGCGGTCGCACGCGACCACGCTGGCTCCGCTCAGCATGACAGGATTTGACTATGCCGTGGCGCCGAATCTTACTGACACCAGCTTGGAAACGCCCGGCTCCTGCATAGTCACGCCATAGAGCACCGGGGCGATACTCATGGTCTTCTTGCTGTGCGTGATGAGCACAAATTGGGTTTGAAGGCTCATCTCTTTCACCAGTTCGGTGAAGCGCCCGATGTTGGCCTCGTCGAGCGGCGCGTCCACTTCGTCGAGAATGCAGAACGGGCTTGGCTGATACTGGAAGATTCCAACCAGTAGCGCCAGCGCGGTCAGCGCCTTTTCGCCGCCGGAGAGCAGTAACACGCTTTGCAGCCTCTTTCCCGGAGGCGAGGCCACCACGTCAATGCCGCTCTCTGCGCTGTTTTCCTCGTCAGTGAGCCGCATGAATCCTTGACCTCCGCCAAAGAGCTTGCGGAAGGTGGCCTGGAAGTTTTCGTTGATCTTGTGGAAGGCTTCTTCGAATTTCTGGCGTGAGAAGGTATCAATCTCCTTGATCGTGGCCTGAGTGTTCTCGATGGAATCGTAGAGATCTTTTCTCTGCGTCTCGAGAAATGCATGACGCTCGGCGGTCTCTTTGTATTCCTCCAGCGCCATCATGTTGACTGGGCCCATGGCATCGAGCCGGGTGCGCATATCACGGTAGGTCTGATCCTCGACCGTGAGCTGTTCGCCGCGAGCGATTGGGATGGTCGTGTCCGCCATCAATTCGTCGCGCTGGATGCCGAGGTCGTTCAAGCAGCTCTCGGCCATGTACTGCGCGTCTGACTGCAATTTGGCGGCACTGGCCGAGAGCTCGGCACGGCGGTCGCGGGACTGGTCGAGCAGTAGGCGCGCCTGGTGCAGTGCCTGATCGATCTCAGCCAGGCGCGAGCGCACCTGTTCCGATTCGACCTGGAGCAGGCCATCGCGGGTCTCGCAGGCATTGCGCTCGGCGTCAAGGTCCACCAGGCTGACGGCCAACTCCTGGTTCTCGGTTTCGCGCCGCAATTTCTCGGCGGCGGAAGACTCGATGTGCATCCGTAGCGCTACTACGCGCTCGATCATTTCGGTAACCAAGGATTCGATTCGCTCCAGCCCAACCGTCGCGCTGCGATGACGTTCTTCGAGTGTGGCTACCCGGGCGAGACACTGCGAAGCGTCGTGCGCGGCTTGATCGCGGCGCGTGCGAACCCCGGACAGTTGTTCGTGGCCGGCTGCTGCCAAGTGCTCCAGCTCGATGCGCTTTTGCTCAGACACAGCAATCTGGGTTTGCAGCTGGTCGAGCAGAGTCCCTTTCTCGCTGCGCTCAACTTCCAGCCGTTGCAGTTCCTGATGCGACGTCTGCAGGCGTTCGCTGACCCGCGAAAATTCGGATTCCAACTGCTGCAGCAGGTGACCGGACGTCATGGCCTGCTTTTCCGCTTCGCGCTTTTCGCCTTCGAGGCGATCCAGCAGGGAAGTAAGCTCTTTGATATCGCGGCCGAGAGTCAGGACCCGCAATTCTTCGTGGCGGAGCGCCTGTTCCAGTTCTCCGAGCTGGCGCAGTACGTCACGCAGTTCGCGCTTCATCGACAGCGGCCCTTCCGCGCGCTGCTTGCCGCCGGTCACAGTCACGTTGTGGAAGCATTCACCGGATTGAGAAAGGAAAAACGCATCGGGGTTTTCCAGCGCCAGTTCGCGGGCGAAGGTGGGATCGGGAACGATGTAGCCATCCCGCAGCTTGGGCAAAATGACTTCGAGCGATCGCCCAAACCCGTTGAGCACGCGAATGGCATTCTTCAGGGGGACAATTGGGCGTTCGGGCTGCACCTGGTGCGCATTCTCGTTAATCGCAAAAGAAAACTTGGCTTGCGAGTCCTCGGGATGCACCAGGAATGTCGCCCGGCCGTCTACGTCAGTGCGGAGAAGACGCAGGCCCTCGTCCGCAGCGTCCCACGACTTGACCACGATGTAGTTGAGTTCGTCGCGCAGGAAATCTTCGACCACGCCTTCGTAGCGCGTCTCGACTTCAAGGAAATCGGCGAGCACTCCCGCCGGAGCCATCCCGCCCTGCATGACTCCCGATTGAAAGAGCCGCCGCACTGACTCGGTGGAGTACCCATGCTCGGCAATGACGGCTTCGAGCGAACCTTTTTTGCCGATGGCGGAGGCATACTCGGCACGCAGGCTGTCGAGGTGGTTCTTGGCTTCCGACTCTTCGTGGCGACGGGCGTCGAGCGCCTGCCGCGTCTGGCGCAACTCCTCGGTCAGTCCGGAAACCCGCTGCGAGACGGTTTCAAATTCCAATCCCAACTGGCCGCGCTGTCCGCCGAAGGCTTCCATCTGGGAGGTTGCCGCGGACATTTCCGACTGCAGACGCTGCGCCTCGCGATCCACTCCTGCCAGCCGCTCTCCCACCTGGGTGTGCTGGTTTCGTAACATGGAAGCGGCCGCCACTGCTTCCACAATCATGACCCGCGATTGTTCCTGCTGATGTTCGAGTTCCGCCAAAGCCGCCGCTGCCGCTGCCGCTTCGTGCTGGCTTTGGGACAGCTCCTGCTGCGCCGCGGCCAAGTCGCCCGCTGCCGAGTCCAGAATCTGGCGATTGGCGTCGCGTTCCGCCGCCAGCGCGGCCAGCCGCTGCTGGGCCTGGGCAAGCTCGGCCTCGAACGCGGCGGCACGCTCCACCAGTTCCGCACAACGTTCCTCGTTGTGACGACGCTGGGCGAGAGCACGGTCGGACTCCAGCTTGAGCTGGCTTAGCCGTTCGCGGTTCTCCCGAACTTCGATTTCGATCGCGTATCCCCGTTGCGTGCGCTCACCGTGCTCGGATTCTGATTGCTGAACGGTTTCAGCCTGCAGACGCATCTCTTCCGAGATGGCGCGGATCTGCGCGTCGAGCGCGGCACTGTCTAGCTCCAGTTGAGCAAATTTGCTGGCCAGCACCAGGCGCAATTTCGCCCGCATCTCCTCGCGCAGTTTGGCGTAGCGTTCCGCCTTCGAAGCCTGGCGCTTGAGCGAATTCATCTGCCGCGTGACTTCCTCGAAAATGTCATTCACGCGGGCCAGATTAATCTTGGCGTCTTCCAGACGCGCTTCCGCCAGCCGTTTCTTGGTTTTGAACTTGGTGATGCCGGCCGCTTCTTCAATGATGGCCCGGCGATCGGTGGGACGGCTGCTCAGGATCTGCCCGATGCGTCCCTGCTCGATCAGGGCATACGATTCCGGACCCAGGCCGGTGCCCATGAATAATTCCTGGATATCGCGCAGGCGGCAGAGCTTTCCGTTCAGCAGATATTCACTTTCACCGCTGCGGAAGAGCCGCCGGTTTACAACAATCTCTCCGGCCTTAAACTGTTGCTTGAACTGTCGGCGGCGAATCTTAAGAACCACTTGCGGTCCGCCGGTGGCGACTCCTGATTCCACGGAGCGCGGGCCGTTCTCGCCTGGCCCGACGGGCGGGACGCCCGTCTCTCCATCCGACGCTGTCACTACAGCTTCAATTTCTTCCACCTTCCCGGGACGCGCCTCTTCGGTCAAACGTTCGGTCTCTTCCGCAGCCTCGGCTCGTATTTCAGCTTCATCCCAGTCGTCGGCAACCCGCGGCATTTCGTCTTGGATTTCTACTTCGGTGGGCTCGTGCGCATCGGCTCCGTCGTAGACTTCCGGGTCAATCAGTGTGAGCGACACCTCGGCCATGCCCGTGGGTTTGCGATCGCGAGTGCCGGCAAAGATAACGTCTTCCATGCGCGAGCCGCGGAGGGTTTTGGCCGACTGCTCGCCCAGCACCCAGGAGATGGCGTCCGCGATATTGGACTTGCCGCAACCGTTAGGGCCAATGATGGCGGCCACGCCGTCCCCGTGAAACTTGAGCTCGGTGCGGTCGCAGAACGATTTGAATCCGAGAATCTGGAGCCTTTTCAGTTTGAGCAACTTCTACTCCTTAGTTTCGCCGAAGATGTGGCTTTGATGTGGCCGCGGGCAACTCGCCCGCGAACTGTCTCCGTAATTCAGCCCTCTGTCAGGGAAATTGAACCATGCATCAGCCGGGTTGATTAATTGGATTCCTCCAATACATCGCTCTGGTGAGCGCCGCCCAGGCTGGATTCGGCGAGGCACAAATTACAGCTACTGTAACGGCCAAATCATGCCCGGGTCAAGGACGAAAACACTATATCTGGTATGGCCTTACGCTCGACCGCGCCAGATTGAACACACAATGCAGCATGTGTCTGCAAATCGGGTGTGGGAGTGACGAAGGAGGGGAGAAGCGCGAGAGCAAGACAAGCCTAATCCAACTGGCGGGTAAAGGCAATCAAAGTGTGGGGTGGGCACTCATGTCCGCCGCTTTTGACTTTATCTCAAAGTCCAGCCGAGTTCCGCTCGGCCTGGATGGGCGAGGGCGCCCGTCCCCACACAGTCCTTGCCCATTCACAGTTTGTTCCGATTACTGGCCGAGCTTTTCGAAGAACAAACAGATCGATTCGATTCCGCGATAGAAATTCGGAATGTGGAACTTCTCATTTGGCGCATGCAGATTGTCGTCGGGGAGTCCAAAGCCCATCATCACGGACGGAATCTTGAGCACGTCCTGAAAATCGGTAACGATCGGAATCGAACCGCCGGAGCGAATAAATACCGTCTCTTTCTTGAATACATCGTGCAGAGCTTCGGTCGCCGCCTTGATGAATTTGTTGTCGGTGCCTACCACACACGCCGGGCCTTTGCTCCAAACCTTAACACTGGTCTTGATGCCTTTGGGCGTGAGCTTCGTTACGTATGCTTTGTAGCGCTTGAGGATGTCTTCGGGATTCTGGTTCGGCACCAGCCGCATGGAGACCTTGGCGGAGGCCTTAGCTGGAATCACGGTCTTGGCGCCGGGAGCGACGAACCCGCCGGGCATGCCGTGAACTTCGAGCGTGGGTCGCGCCCAGGTTCGATACATCACGGAGTAGCCGGGTTCACCCGTGAGCACGGTCGAGCCTACTTCATCCCTTCGATAGTGTTCCTCATTGAAAGGGAGCTTCTTCCACGCCTTCAATTCATCTTTGCTGGGAGCTTTTACGTTTTTGTAAAAGCCGGGGATCAGGACTTTGCCTTTCCCATCTTTCAATTTGCTGATGATTTCAATCAGACCAAAGAAAGGATTGGGGGCCGCGCCGCCGTACATGCCGGAGTGCAAGTCGGTCTTCGCTCCTATCGCTTCAATCTCGGTGTAGATAAGGCCGCGCAGTCCCACGCATAACGTTGGGAGATCGGGGGCAAAAAGCTCAGTGTCACAGACCAGCGCGAAATCAGCTTTCAGCTTCGCTTTCTCCTTACGCACATACGCTGCGATGGATTCGCCGCCAACCTCTTCTTCTCCCTCGATGATGAATTTCACATTCAGCGGCAACGTGCCGTTGTGTCCCTTCATCAGGGCCTCGATGGCTTTGACTTCCATCCAGAGCTGGCCTTTGTCGTCAACGGCGCCGCGAGCGTAAATATTGTTGTTGCGCTCCGTGGGCTCAAACGGCGGAGTAGTCCATTCGTTGAGCGGATCGGGAGGCTGCACGTCGTAGTGCGCGTAACACAGCGCAGTCGGCTTCCCCGGAGCGTGAAGCCAGTCGGCGTAGATCAGGGGATGACCCTTGGTGGGAATGATCTCAACATGTTCAAGTCCGATGCGGCGGAGGTCGCTGGCCACAAACTCGGCAGCCCTCTGGACGTCCGATTTGTGCTCCTGGAGCGTGCTGACGCTGGGAATGCGCAGCAGATCCTTCAATTCGTTGAGGAAGCGCTGCTGGTTGTTGCGGGCATAGTCAACTGCGGGAGAGGCCATGGTTAGTGCCTTTCTAGGGAGAAAACACTTTAGTATATCCGACGACGGGGAGGGTGTTTCTTTCGCCCTTTCAGGGCTGGCCGTCGGATGCACGCTACCCACGGCTTGCGCCGTGGGCTACATTCTGACGCCGCTTCGCGGCTGTGCGCCGGGCCCGATCTAACGTAGCGCCGGCGTCCCGCCGGCTGTCGTGGGGGCGTCTCGCCCCCACCAGGAAGGACCCATCTGTTGAAAGATCGATGATTGCACAGATACCGCCTGCATCGAGATTTTCCGCGCTGAGGGCAGGATGCCCTCAGGACTGCCGGGGGACGCCGGCGCTACAAATGCGCTAACCAGGACGGTCGGCGACGATTACTGTGTAGGTGAGATCGCCGGAGCGGTAGGCATCCAGGATGATGTCAATACCTTCCACGAATTCCCGCGCCGCTTGCGGCAACAACTTGACGGCAACGCTGGCGGCGCGGGCGCGTTCCTGACAGATCTCCCACGTGCTTAGAATTCTGGAGGTCAGATTCTCGCGCTTGCGCACTCTCATTCCGGTTAACTCGATCGCGGACTGATAGTGTTCCGCCGTCCACAGCTCCGGACATAAAAATGCCCGCCCGACTTCGCGCACCAGCGGACGATCCATGGCGCCCGTCCACGCCGCCAGCAGGAGTTGGCCGCGCGGCCGCAGGGTGTGTGCGACGTTGACGAAGTACCGCGATTTGTCAGCGAAGTGTTCGGAAGATTCCATCGTCCACACCAGGTCGAACGCCGAGGCAGGGAACTGGAAGTGGTCGGCATTCGCAACTTCAAAGCTCACTCGCCGGTCCACTCCTGCCCGGGACGAATGCTCGCGCGCCAGTCGGGCCTGCTTGGGACTGAGGGTAAGTCCCTTTCCCGTGCACGACATTCGCGCCAGATAGATCAGAGTGCCGCCGTGCCCGCAACCCACGTCCAACACCTGAGCTCCAGCGGAGAGGCCGAGGAGGTCAACGCAATACTCGACCATTCTCACCTGCGCATCTTCCGGCGCATCCTGCTTGTCCAGAAAAAGTCCGTGATGGATGTGGTCGCCCCAGAAAGTACGATAGATGAAGGCCAGAGAATCGTAGTGGTCCCTGATCTGATCGGCCGTGATGGGTATGGTAGTCATCAGTTCTCAAAGCGCTCTGGCGAAAATGCGGAGACATCATATTCCGGATCGGCGCCGGTGATCATCTGCGCCATCACATGCGCGGTGACAGGGGTGAGGAGAATGCCGTCGCGGAAGTGACCCGTCGCTACGAAGTAGCCCGGGGTCCGGGTGGCACCGAGAATCGGCAGGTTGTCGGGAGACCCTGGCCGCAGTCCGGCCCACGCTTCCAGCATGCGAGCCTGGGCAAGGGCCGGAACCAGGCGGATCGCCGCCTGGTGCATGCGCTGAATCGTGTTCGCGTCGGTTCGTTTGTCGTAACCCGCTTCTTCGACTGTAGCTCCCGCCAGAACGCGGCCGTCACTGCGTGGGACCAAATAAATGTCAGGAGCGCGAATGACGTGCCGTAGCAAGCTGCGCGATGCCGCAGCCAGGGACAGCATCTGCCCTTTGACGGGGCGAGTCGGAAACTGATGCGGAGCTAGTTGCCCGGCCCATGCCCCTGCACAATTGACGATCACGGGAGCGCAGTATTCCGTCTTGCCAGTGGCGACGCCAGTGGCGCGTCCACTGGCCAGAAGCACATGGCTGACGGTCGTCCCGGAGGAGATGTCCACGCCGCGATGCCGGGCGGCTTTGAGTGCGGCCGCGGTGAGCGCTCGGGGATCCACACTGCGCTCCTTCAGATACATCGCCGGCAGATTTACCTGGCCGAGCGCAGGTTCGAGTTCATCCAGAGGTGCGGGAAGCTGACAGTCTGTCGCCAGGCTGGGATGTTCACGGACGTGCTCCGGAGTGGCAAAGAAAATCGTGCCCTGGTTGCGCAGATCAGCGTTGATGCCAGACTCATCCTGCAGTTCATGCACAAATTCGGGGTACATGCGCGCGCTCGCGGCCGCGAGGGGTTGAAGCACCGGCGGCATTTCGAGCGGAAAGTCGGCCAGCATTCCCGCGGCGGCGTGGGATGCTTCGCGACCGGGCTCTCCGCGTTCCACGATGAGGACAGTGGCGCCGCGCTTGCGCAGCGCGATCGAGAGTGAGAGCCCGATAATTCCGCCGCCGATTATGATGACGTCCCACGTCTTCACGTGTTGATTGTAAAGCAGGGTGCAGAAACGGCCCGACGTTGAGGAATGGAGGACAGGCGTCCCGCCCGTCCAGCCGGGCGAGGCGCCCGACCTCCATTGTCGGAAGTGACTTTGGTTACGGTTAGCGGAACCCTTCTGTGCACGTCGCCTGTCTCCATCGCAACTTATAATCCGCGCAGGATCGGACCCGCGACGCCGGGTCCTGCAAGCGCGATGAAGACATCTACTGCCGGACCGCGAGTCGAGTCCGCCCCAGCCGTCTGGGTCTACAATCCATGGCTCGATCTGATCGTCGGATGCGGTGCCTGGTCGGCGCCCCTGCTCCTGCTGGCTTACTATGCTTCGCGGTCGAGCGCACTGGGCTGGTCAATTGCGTTTTATGGACTGGCCCTGGTCTTCAACTACCCCCATTACATGGCGACGATTTATCGCGCCTATCACAGCGAAGCGGACTTTCAGAAGTACCGTATTTTTACGGTTCACATCACTGCCCTCATTGGGCTGACGTTGATCTTGTCGCACTTCTGGCTCCGCGCGATTCCATGGATTTTCACGCTTTACCTCGTCTGGAGCCCTTGGCACTACAGCGGCCAGAATTATGGCCTGTTCATGATGTTCGCGCGGCGAGGGGGCGCAACTCCATCGGCCGCACGCAGACAGGCATTGTACTCGGCATTTCTGATCTCTTACTTGATCTTGTTTCTGAGCTTCATGACCGGTGCCTCGAACGATCCTTTATTCGTCTCGCCCGGAATTCCGGAACGGATCAGCTACGTCGCGGTGCTGGCGCTCGGTGTTGCCTTCATCGGCTGTTCGGCCTACGGCTGGTCGGGACTCGCAAAACAGGTGGGTTGGCGGTCCTTGCTGCCGGCGTTGACACTTTTCTCCACGCAATGCCTTTGGTTTCTCTTGCCGACTGTGTTGTCCATTGCCGGAGGATTGCGCCTTCCGCAAAGCCGCTACAGCAGTGGAGTGTTCGCGGTCATGCACTCAGCCCAATATCTCTGGATCACCAGCTATTATGCGCGACGTGAAGCCGGTGCGAAAGGCGCGGGCGGCTGGCGCCCCTTGGCATACTTCGCTGTGTTGGTGGCAGGTGGCATCGCACTCTTCGTCCCCGGACCCTGGCTGGCCAGTCGGATCTTCCACTCTGATTTCGCCGCCAGCTTTCTGATTTTCACGGCGCTAGTGAATATTCATCACTTCATTCTCGATGGCGCGATCTGGAAATTGCGGGACAATCGCATCGCGGCGCTATTGCTGAATTCGCGTGAGCGCTTGTCTGATGCGACAGCTGAGGCCGGAAGCCGCTGGGGAAGCAGATTGCGCTGGGTCGCGGGGAACTCCCGTCCGGCCCGCAAGCTGCGCATTGCAGTGGCGGTAGTTCTGCTGATCTGGGGCAGTGTTGACCAGGTGCACTATTATCTGGCGCTTCATCAGGAAAGCTTGCCCGACCTGAAGCGCGCCGCGGCGCTCGATGCCTACGACAGTTCTCTGCAAACTCACCTCGGATGGAAGGAACTGAAAGAGGGAAACCTCGAGGAAGCGGCGGCCGCGTGGAATCAGGCGCTGCAGGTAAACCCCACCAACGCCGCTCCGCGGGATGCGCTCCTCAACTACCTAACGCAGAAGAATCGATATGACGAAGCCTATGCGTTAACGACCGAGTCGCTGCGGCACACGCCGAAGGATGTGAATCTGCTGGTCAACCATGGCATCCTCGCCAACCAACTGGGACACGGCGACGAGGCCATCCAAAGTTGGAAGCAGGCCATCGCCCTGGATGGTTCACAAGTCGCCGCGTATTTATACACCGCGGGCGAATTAGACCGGGAAGGGAAGCCCGATGCCGCAATTCCCTACTACATGATGTTTCTGAACAAAGTGGCGCAAGCCGGGGCAAGCAGCCGCCCACCCGCACATGACTTGATCGCGATCGTCATGCGGCTGGCGCAATGCCAGATCCTGGCGAATCATCTGGATCAGGCCGCCAAGAGTTACGAACTGGCACAGAAAATCGCCGTCCAGTCCGGAGATCCAAGGATGGAAAGCGCCGCCAGCCTCGCCGAAGCGGAAGTCAAATCCGGGCAGGGAAAAATCGCGCAGGCTCTTCCGCTCTATCAGCATGCCCTCGAGCTCGACCGCAAACTGGACGACTCACAGGCCACTGCCAGCGATCTCTACAGTTACGGAATTTTCTTGCGGGATTCAGGCGTCTCTCCCCGCTTGGCCTATGCCTGCATTCTGAAGGCGCAGTCCTTGATGCAGCAGTTCAAGGACGCGCCGGAATACAGGTCCGTCGCCCAGGCTCGTGAAGACATGGAGAAGAAACTTGCCGCTCAGCCGGCGGCGCTGAAACAGAATCCGGATTCTGCGGTACAGGAAGCCCTTGCCCTGACTTTGCCCTAATTCACCGACGGTCTTCGAGCTAGTACAGCGCTCCAAAATGCGAGAACTCATCATCGCCCCTACAGGGATTGTCATCCTGAGCGCAGTCGGTTGCGGGGCGACAGCAAGCGAAGGACCTCTGCATTCCGCGCCACCCTTGCACAGGTTCTGCTCAAATTCAGACTGGGAGCGCATCAACAGCCTTGGGGCAGTTTGGGCACCGCTATCGTTCGCAATGCATGGGTCCTACGTCGGGAATCCTTCGCGCAGCGAAGGACTCCTCTTCCTCAAGGATGACAGCGTGACTGCCCGGATTCAAACCGATCCCTACCAGGCGGAACTAAAGCTTGCCCAGGTAATCCTGAATCTCAGGTGTGCCCCAATCGATGGCGCCGACGAACTTGCGGCGCAAGACTCCATTGCGGTCGATGATGTAGGTTTCGGGGAACTTGAACGTCCCGTAGAGGTTGTTGCTCTTCTGGTCGGCATCACGCACGGTGAGCAAGTCAACTTTGTGCGTCTTCAGGAAGTCCCGGTATGCGCCCTGGTCGGCATCGACGCTGATCGCCAGGACTTCAACGCCTCTGGCTTTCATCTTCTGCTGCATCTGCACCAACGAGGGCATTTCTTCAATGCAGGGTGGACACCAAGTAGCCCAGAAATTCAGCACCACCACCTTGCCGCGGAGCTGGTCGAGGCTGACCTTGCGGTCGCTGTCCTGGACCGTGAAAGTAGGGGCTGCGGCGCCTATATTGGCAGGCCGCGATCCGCCATAACAGCCGCTCAGCGCCAGAAGAAGAACCAGGGTACCGGGCAAAACCGAAGCACGTCGCACAAAGTTATAATACCTAATTCGGCTTATGGTGGCGCCAGAGACAGTGTCGAGCACGCCAACCGTGTCGGTGATCGTGCCGGCGCGCAACGAAGAGCCTTGCCTGGGGGCCTGCCTGGAATCGCTGGTAGCACAGACGGGCGTCAGCTCCGAAATCATCGTTGTTAATGACGCCTCGACCGACCGAACTCGCGAGATTGCCCAGTCATTTGACCGAGTGCGCGTAGTGGATGCCAGCCCGCCGCCTTCAGGGTGGACCGGGAAGAATAACGCCATGGCAACGGGAGCAAGCGAGGCGTGCGGAGAGTGGCTGCTGTTCACGGATGCCGACACTGTTCATGTTCCTGGCTCTCTCGCTCGGGCCGTCGTCGAAGCGAAACAGCACGGTGCCGCATTGCTCTCCTACTCTCCCGAGCAAGAAGTTCACGGATTTTGGGAAGAGGCGGTAATGCCCGTCATTTTCGCCGAACTGGCTGCGACCTATTGGCCCTCGCTGGTGAGCGACCCCAGGTCGCCGGCCGCTGCTGCGAACGGCCAGTATATCCTGATCACGCGCGAAGCTTACGACGCAATCGGTGGGCATGGAGCGGTCAGCAATAGCCTGCTGGAAGATGTCGCGCTGGCAAAGGCGGTGAAAGCTTCAGGCCGCGGGATTTTCTTCCGCTTTGGCGGAGACGCTGTCCGCACCCGGATGTACCGAAGTTTTGCGCAACTGCGCGAAGGCTGGACCAAGAATCTCGCGTTGCTATTTCCATCGCCTGCACGCCTCGCCTTACTTAGATTAACGGAATCTCTGCTGATTGCAGGAGGACTCGCAGCCGCGCTTATGGCCACGATGCGAGGCCACTACAAGCCCGCGGCAGTCGCGGCGATCCTCGCGTTGGCGGTCTACGGTTTTCTTCTCAATCGCGTTCGCAGGGCGCATTTTTCCTGGCAGGCGAACGCGTTGTCGCCGGCCGGCTTACTCCTCTTTGCGTATCTTTTGCTGCGGTCCAGACGCTCTCATAGGAGGGGAAGCGTACGCTGGAAGGGACGGGCCTACGGAAGCAGCACGAACCACCCAGGTGCGGATTCCGTCATCATAAAACGGACGCGCCCAGCCCAGCACGGGTCGGTATAAGAAAGAGAACGAATGGTCTATCTCACGCGCAAAGCCGAATTCGCCGCATCGCACTACTATCACAATCCGGATCTCTCGCCGGAAGAGAACCAGCGAATCTTCGGCAAATGCAATAACCCGAATGGCCACGGCCACAACTACACGCTCGAGGTCACGGTCAAAGGCGAAGTGGATCCCCGCTCCGGTTTCGTGGTTGACCTCAAGCAATTGAAAGAAGTTTTGCACCGCGAAGTGCTGGACGCCATGGACCATCGTTTCCTGAACAAGGAAGTGCCGGAATTTCTCACCCGGATTCCTACAACGGAGAACCTGGCCATCGCCATCTGGCAACGTCTGATCTCGAAGCTCGACAAGGCGCAGTTGCACCGCGTCCGGGTATATGAAACGCTCGACCTGTTTGTCGATTTTTACGGTGAAGCATGAAGGCGCATTTGACCCGCCGCTACGTATTTTCCGCGTCGCACCGCCTGCACAGCGATGCCATGTCTGACGCCGAGAATGCGGCTACATACGGCAAGTGCAACAACCCGTTTGGCCACGGTCACAACTACACTCTCGAGGTTACGGTCAGCGGCCCGGTGGATGAAAGCACAGGCATGGTCTGTAACCTGATGGATCTGGACGGTTTTGTGCAGCGAGAGATTCTGCACCGCTTCGACCTGGAGAATCTGAATACCCGGGCTGAATTCATGCAGACGGTTCCGACAACGGAAAATCTTTGCACTGCCATCTACGATATTTTGCAGCGCGGCTTCACCCAGGCTCATCTGGAGAAGGTGCGCATAGAAGAAACCATGATGAATTCCTTCGAGTACGCAGGGGCCGCAGAGATCGGTCGCTGAGAAGGAACACGTGGGGACAGCCGTCCTCGGCTGTCCGGCCGGGCAAGGCCCGGCGGTGAGGAAACGGGACCCATGAATCCATCCGTCGAACCAGCCACGCTGACCAGCGCAACCTTCGAAGAGTTGGTGCGGGAAATGATTGTCCGCATCGGCGAAGATCCCAACCGCGAAGGCCTGATCCGCACGCCGGACCGCGTGCGCCGCTCCTGGGAATTTCTCTCGCGCGGCTACAAGGAAGATCCCGACGCGATGTTGCAGAAAGCGCTCTTCACCGTCACCTATGACGAGATGGTGATTGTTAAAGACATCGAAATATTCAGCCTGTGCGAACATCACATGCTGCCGTTCTTCGGCAAAGTGCACGTGGCTTACATCCCCAAAGGCAAAGTAATCGGGCTGAGCAAGATTCCGCGCCTGATCGAAATCTTTTCGCGTCGGTTGCAGATTCAGGAGCGCCTGACCACTCAGATTGCAGAGACCATTCAGAAGGCAATCGAGCCGCAGGGTGTGGGAGTGGTCATCGAGGCGCGCCATCTGTGCATGATGATGCGTGGCGTCGAGAAACAACATTCTGCCGCCGTGACCTCCTCCATGCTGGGCTGCTTCCGCAATGAACAGGAAACGCGCACGGAATTTCTCTCGCTGATTCGGAACCGCGCAAACGGTATCTAAAGGCGGACCTCGGGCGTCGGACTTCAGCCCTTCGCCATGGTAACGCCGGCGTCATCTTTGCCCTCGGCGCATGGGCCAACGTTCCGCGGGGTTCGAGGCAAGACGGGCGGGAAGCCCGTTTTCCGGGGTCCGAGGTCTGACCCCGAGGCTGTTACCAGGTTCCGTAGCGATAGCGTCGCGGACGCTCGGGGAAGATTTTGATCAGAATGATGCCCGCGAGAAAGCCTCCCACGTGGGCCCAGAACGCCACCCCGCCGCTGGTTTCGCTGTAGCTGGCGAGTGATGTCGCGGCTCCGCTCACGAATTGCATGGCGAACCAGTATCCCAGCGTCACCCATGCCGGCAAATAAAAGAGAAACAGAATAGGGAACCAGATCAATACTTTCGCGCGTGGATATAAGAGGAAGTATGCGCCCAGTACCCCGGCAATCGCCCCGCTGGCGCCGACCGTTGGGACGATGGAATGCGGATTGAGGGCGAGCTGCGCAAACGCGGCCCCCAATCCACTCAGCAGGTAGAACAGCAGATACTTGAAGTGCCCCAGGTAGTCTTCAATATTGTCGCCGAAAATCCACAAGAACCACATGTTGCCGATCACGTGCATCCAGGAGCCGTGCAGGAACATGGAAGTCAGCATAGGGAGAAAAGCCGCCACCGCTCCAAGCCGGCCGCTTCCGCCCAGGAATGCCGTGATGTTGGCGGGCACCATGCCCAACTGATAGAGCAGTAGCCTGAAGCTCTGCGGAGCAAGGGTCGCCTCAAAAAGGAAAATTACCAGGTTGAGACCGATCAGGAAGTACGTGACGTAGGGTGTACTGAACCGGGGCTGGTCGTCGCGAATCGGAATCATGGGAGGTCGGGCAATCTGGTAATTTGGTAATTGAGTAATTGGGACCGCCTAAGTTTCAAACGAGACAAAGCGGCCAACCAAGGTTCTCAATTACTCAATTACTAAATTACCAAATTACTCAATTTCCCACTTTTGAACGGCGTTCTCATCATCGATAAGCCTGCCGGCCTGACCTCGCACGACGTGGTCAACCAGGTACGCCGCATACTGCAGGAGCCTTCGGTAGGGCATCTCGGCACGCTCGATCCGCTGGCGACAGGAGTGCTGCCGCTGGTTACAGGCAATCTGACCCGCCTGGCACAGTTCTACGGCGCGTCCGGCAAGACCTATGAGGGCGTGATCCGCTTTGGCTTCGCCACCGACACCTATGATTCTGACGGCGAGGCACAAAGCCCAGTGCATATCGTTAATGTGTCACTTGAACAGTTGCGCACACTCGCAACACAATTTGTTGGGTTGATCGAGCAAATGCCGCCTCCGTTTTCGGCCAAGAAGATCCAGGGAGTGCCGGCCTACAAACTGGCCCGCAGGCACCAGGAAGTTGCACTAAAATCGGTGCAGGTCGAGATCAAGGAATTCGAGATACTGGGCGTAGAGGGCGATCAGGCCAGTTTTCGGGCCCGCGTAGCATCCGGCACCTACATGCGCTCGATCGCTCACGACATGGGCCAGCAGCTGGGTTGCGGTGCGCACCTGCAGTCGCTGCGCCGTACCATGCTGGGCGAGTTCGCGCTCAGCCAGGCCCACACTCTGGAGGAATTGGAAATCGCCTGCAAGGCCGGCAAGGTTGATGACGTATTCATTCACCCGCGCCAGCTGTTGCCCGAGTTTCCTTGCGTCACCGCCGGCGAGGGTGCTGCTGCACTCATTCGCAATGGGCGCGCAGTGAATTTGCCGGAGCTATCCCAGGCCCGGCAGGTGAAAGTGTTCGCCGGGCAAAAGGAACTGATCGCCATCGCAACCCGGATTGCCGGGACGCTTTTTCATCCCAGGATCGTGCTGGCGGAGCCGGTGCGGCAGCTTGCTGCAAAAAAATGATGTCATCCTGAGCGGTGACGGCTTCGCTTCGCGAAGCCGTTACGCAGTCGAAGAACCCCTAGCAGCGAGAGTGCATTCGGGGAGCGGGGATTTCTTCTAACTAGAAGCAAAAACTCAGATCTCCCACTTCTGTGCCAATCATAGGGGTCCTTCGACTCCGCAGGATCATTCGCAAGCGAATGATCCCGTTGCGCTCAGGATGACAGTCTCGGGATGCGGTTCCGACGAACCACGTAGGTCCGGACGCTCCGTCCGGGCAGGCGAGCGAATCTCGCCGGGTTTTGAAGTCGGACCTACTCCATAATCGGCGAGCAGCACGGCTTCTGGACCGGCTTCGGCTCCATCAACTCAACCCGGGTGAAGTTGGGATCGTACATGTTGTACTGAAACTTGCCGTCGCGGCCGATCTTCGGTGTCTCGGGAGTTTTGTATCCACGCTCGACCGCAAGCTTGTATCCGGCCTGTATGTCGGGCACGCCCAAGGAAAGGTGGTGCATCACTCCCAACCGGTGAGGGTCCGGATTGTTCACATTCAACATGTATTCCAGCCAGTCGGTTCCGTCGGGAACTCGCATGGCGACCCAATCTGTGTCGGTGTCTTTCATGCCGCCTTGCCACTGCAGTTTGAATCCCAGAATGTCCTTGTAGAAATGGTCCGCTGCAGCGCGGTCTTTCACCACTACACCCACGTGGATGATGCGCGTCGAAATGCGGGTGTCAGGAAGAAACTTGCCGAAGCTGCGACCGTGCAGAGAGTCGGGAAGATATTGCATAAACTCGACATCGTGGCCGTCGGGATCTTTAACGTTGAAGCCGAGGCTGCCGTCCCGCCGGGACGGGAGGTGTTCCGGTACTCTTACGCCGCGGCTGGCCAGGTAGGCGCGTAGCTGCTCGGCATCAGTCGTTTCAAAAGATATATGGGATAGCCGGTCCATCTGGGGATCAGTAAGCTCGGGGAACACTTCAATGTATTGATGGTCGTTGACCTTGAAATAGGTCAGCAGCAGGCCGGTGCCGTGGCCGGGCTCTTTGTCCAGGGTGAAGGGCTCCTGAAAGCCAAGAACTCCGCTATAGAACTTGCGAGCAGCCGCCAGATCGTCCGTTCTCAATCCAATGTGGGCAACTCCGACGATCGGGGGACGCGCCACTGGAGCCGCCGGATTCTGGGCCAAACAGGGACTGCTCAGGAGGGCAGCGAGGCAAATGCAGGAGGTTAGGGCCAACACCGTAGGTTTCATGGACTGAGATAGTGCGACGGCCGCGGCAGGCTGTCAAGGAGAGTGCAGAATATATAATGTCCGATAATTAGTATTATGTAAACTTAACTTTACGCCGCGGCCCGAGGCCCCCATTTTCGACGGCGGTTCAAGTCCTTACCCCCTTTGCCGATGTTTCAGTTGAGGCCAACTCATGTCCGAAGCCACTGCACTCGGCCGCTTGCCAGATTACACTTCCGGTCGTCGCTGGCAGCGATACAAGGTCAATGTCCCATTCGAGTGATCGTTTGTCGCGCCATGCGGGCTTCTATTTTTGACGGCCGAGGAACTTCTTTGAGCGAGGGCGGAATGGCGCTGTTCGCCGGAGCGGAATTGCGGCCGGGCGACGAGGTGGCGGTCGAATTTACTCCCCCTTTCTCAACGCCACCTATACGGGTGGACGCCATGATTTGCAATCGGGCCGGTTATCACTATGGGGTGGAGTTTCTGGCGCGTGACAACGCCCAGAGAGAAAGCGTCGAGCTGCTCCGCATGCACATGGGGAATTTTGCCATCGTTGGCTGAAGTTTTGCAGTCGTCAGTTATCGGTCTTCAGTCGTCAGCAAGATCCAAAGAGCGGCGACTGCCAAGTGCCGCCCTACAGTTGCCCGGTTAGAAGGGCCTGCAGATCTGTCCTAAAGCTACGCAGCGCCTCCAGCCTCTCTGGCGTGGCGGCCACAATCTCCTGCTTGGCCTGGAAGACCTGCCGGCCTTCCTTTTCGGTCAGCACTCCGATGGCTTCTCCGATTCGCCAGCCCGGTGTGCCCAGCATTTGCAGCCCGCCGACCGAGGGCACGAGCAGTGCGATACAGCGATCGCGCACCACGCCTATGCACTTGGGAAAACGATCAAATGTCTGGAGTTCGAATCCGGCAAGATAAATACGCTGAAGTTGTTCGGCGGGGTCAGGCATGAAGAAGCTTTTAGCTCTTAGCCTTCAGCTTTTAGCCAGGAGCTAATGGCTAGGAGCTAAAAGCTGCCTTACATCTTGTATCGGCCCAGGTCCTCGTCATTCAGGCCTTCGAGCCACTTTCGCAGTTCCTCACTGGTCACGCGGTCAGAAACGTTGGCTGCGAGCCTGGAGTTCTTCAAAACATCGTCTTCGACGAATATGGGGCAGTCCACGCGCAGGGCCAGGGCCAGAGCATCCGAGGGACGGGAATCGATGCTGATCACATTTCCCTGCCGCTCCATCCAGATCACAGCGTAAAACGTGTCTTCCCTAAGCTCAGTGACCACGACTTTGTGGACTTGAGTGTCGAGTCCGACCAGGACATTCTTGATCAGATCATGCGTCATGGGCCTCGGCGTGCTGACTTTCTCGATCTCGAGGGCGATCGCATTGGCCTCGTATATCCCTACCCAGATGGGTAGGACGGCGTCGCCGCTGGTGTCCTTCAGGATCACAATGGGCATGTTGGTAACGGGATCCATCATGAGCCCGCGAATTTTCATTTCCACTTCCATCGTGGCCCCCGAAGAACACCGATTTCAAATTGAAGATTTTAGATTGCAGATTTCAAATCCGTGAGATTTACATCAGCAATCTAAAATCTTCATTCTGAAATCTTCCCTTCTTCGCTCCTTATATCACCATTTCGCCCAACAGGCTGTTGGGAAAGCTCCCGGTGGTAACCACGGGGATATAGCTGCCTACTTCTGGAACTACACTCTGCGGCGCCGTGAAGTTCAGGGTCTTGTTCTGCGAGGTGCGGCCGATCCATTGGCCTCGGGCTTCATTCTTCCCTTCAACCATCACTTCAGTAATCTGGCCCACGTGCCGCTGGTACCGTCGTCTTTGGATCTCCCGCTGCCGCTCCTGTAAGACAATCAGCCGGCGGGATTTCTCTTCGTCCGGGATCGTGTCTTCCAGTTTCAGCGACGGGGTATTGGGACGCGGCGAGTACTTAAAGCAGAAAATGCTGTCGTACTCGACTTCGTCAATCAGCGACAGGGTTTGCTCAAAATCCGCCTCGGTCTCGCCCGGGAAGCCCACAATCATGTCGGACGTGATGCTGATCTCTCGCTTAGCTGCCTTCATCCAGGCGATGCGTTCCATGTACTCCTCCCGGGTGTAGAGGCGCTGCATCGCGTCCAGCACACGGTCGGACCCGCTCTGTACCGGCAGGTGCACGTGATCGCACAGGGTTGGAACCGACTCGATAGCTTGGATGATGTCGCGGCCAAAATCTCGGGGATGCGAAGTGGTGAACCGCACTCGCCGAATGCCGGAAAGCTCTCCCACCGCAGCCAGAAGCTCGGCGAAGGTCTTCTTTCCCGACGGGTCTTTGTAGGAGTTCACGTTCTGGCCCAGAAGCTGGACTTCGGTGTAGCCGAGATCGGCCATCTGCCGGGCTTCCGCCAAAACGGAATCTGAGGTGCGGCTGCGCTCCTTGCCGCGGGTGAAAGGCACTACGCAGTAGGCGCAGAATTTGTCGCAGCCTTCGATGATGGTGAGATAGCCCCGGTGCGGGTTGGTACGCGCGGTGAATTCGGTTTCAAAGCACTCGTCGGTCTCGCGGTCGTCCAGACCGGTAATGCGCTGCTTCCCTGCCTCGAGTTGCACCAGCATTTGCGGCAGGTTGCGATACGACGCGGAACCGCACACCATTGAAACGTGAGGAGCGCGTTCGAAAATCTTTTCGCCTTCCTGTTGCGCCACGCAGCCCAGCACTCCGAAACGCTTGCCCTGTTTCTGCAGTTTCTTGTAGTCGGCCAGGCGGTGAAAGACTTTCTGCTCGGCTTTGTCGCGAATGGAGCAGGTGTTGTAGAGGATCAGCCCAGCTTCCTCCACGGTGGAAACTTGCTGGTATCCCTGGGAAAGGAGCGTGCCGACGACCTTCTCCGAATCGTGGACGTTCATCTGGCAGCCGAAGATTTCCAGGTAAAACGTCTTTTGAGGATCGGCCGACATCGCAGCTCAAGTATAACGCAGTCCTGTGTGAGAGCGCGGCGACTGCACTGCGGCGATCCCCATCCTTGCACAGGCTTCCTCAGTTTTTCCACAACCGGGACCGGCCAGAATCCTTGACTGGCGGGCGATCCAGCCGCCTGCCGGATGTGTCAACGAAATTGCACTCAGTAACGCGCAGCGCCCGCGAATGAACGCAAGACGAGCCGTTGACAAAAATTTCTTTAGGACTAGAATACGCGACGATTTCTGCCTGTAGAATTTCACTCATGAGCCCTGAACTTCTCGACTCCGTTTTGTTGCAGACCGACTTCCCCGAACTGAAACTGCACGCCAGCGGCAAAGTGCGTGACGTCTACACCCTGGACGCTGACCGGCTGTTGTTCGTGGCCACGGATCGCATCTCTGCATTCGACTACGTGCTGGCTACCGGCATCCCTCACAAGGGCCGGGTGCTGACGCAAATCTCGCTTTTCTGGTTTGAATTTCTTCGCGACCTGGTACCCAACCATCTCTTAACCGCAGACGTCAGCCAGTATCCGGCGCCTCTCCAGAAGTACGCCGACCAGCTGCGCGGGCGTTCGATGATCGTGGCGCGGGCGGAGATGTTTCCGGTCGAGTGTGTAGTGCGTGGCTACATTTCCGGATCCGCCTGGAAAGAATACAAAGCCACGGGTACAGTTTGCGGTATTGAACTGCCCAAGGGCCTACAAGAGTCGGACCGGTTGCCGGAGCCGATCTTCACGCCTTCGACCAAGGCCACCAGCGGACACGACGAGAATATTTCGTTTGCCGAAATGTCCAAGCTAGTTGGAGCCGAACTCAGTGGCCAGCTGCGCGATCTCACTCTGGCGGTTTATCTGAAGGCCGCGGACTACGCGTTGCAAAAAGGGATTATCATCGCCGACACCAAGTTCGAGTTCGGGCGCACGCCCCGCGGCATCACGCTCGCGGACGAGGTGCTTACTCCGGACTCATCCCGCTTCTGGCCGGCCGACAAGTACGCTCCCGGGAAGGCGCAAGAGTCGTTCGATAAACAGTACGTGCGGGATTATCTGGAAGAAATTCACTGGAACAAGCAGCCGCCGGCGCCGGCTCTTCCCGCCGAAGTGGCGCGCCGGACTAGTGACAAGTATGTCGAGGCTTACCACCAGCTCACGGGACTCGAGCTGGATGTTTAGCCGCATCGTATTTGGCTGCACCGTGAAGCGCAGGAAGGCGGCATGAACGGCGCGGATTGGGTTATCGTCCTGGTGGTGTTGGCTTCAACCATCCAGGCGGCTTACTCGGGATTCTTCCAGGAGGCGTTTCACCTGGCGGGCCTGGTGGCGGGATACCTGGTGGCGGCTTGGCAGTATCAGCGCCTGGCGGGTTGGTTTGAGAAATATCTGAAGTCAGCATGGGTGGCTGAGAGTGCCGGCTTCCTGATCATTTTCTTTGCCGTCGCGGTGGCCGCCGGTGTAGCTGGCCGGACCGCCCGATGGGTCATGAAGACGTCCGGTCTCAGCTTTCTCGACCGGCTTCTGGGTGGGGCGTTGGGGTTGCTGCGGGGCTGCCTGATTGTGGCGGTGATTGTGGTGAGCATGACCGCATTCACGCCTACGTCGCGGTGGCTGGCAGATTCCGAATGGGCTCCGTATTTCCAGGCGGTGGGGCGGGCAGCTATTTGGGTCGCCCCCGCGGAATTGCGGGCCAGGTTTTACCAGGGACTGGATTTGCTGCGCCGTATGCCGCAGGCGGTCCCGGCCGGTACCGCACCGCCTCAAGCTCCGGCGAAGTAGGCAGTCGGCACAAAATTTATTGAAAAACAGGCAGCTTTTCCGGCCAGCGATTCTTCGCGCAGAAAGAGAGATGCCGTGAGAGATCAGCTCGAAGCTCTTATTATGCAGATGTACCGGAGTAACATTCTTTACTCTGAAGCGGTGCGCGAATTCAAAAAGAAATTTATCCTGACCGTTCTGCAGGAGAACAAGGGCAATCAATGCCGCGCCGCGCGCGAGCTTGACATGCACCGCAACACTCTGAGCCGCACCATTTCAGAACTCAAGATTGACGTACGGCAGCTGCGCGATGGGGTGAAACGTCCGCCACGGAGCGCGCGTCCGGTCGGGTATGAGAAGAAGGCGGCGCGGTAGCGGTCTTCCACTCCGAGTCATCCCGACCGAAGCGGAGGGTACACTCCAATTCCCAAAAACTAAGGCAGCCCTTCCGGGCTGCCTTTTTCATCTGACTAACACCTGCTTTACTGTGGCTTCTTGCGCACCGGCGGCTTCCTAGCCGGGGCAGGTGCTGCCTTGGTCAAGAGTGCGCCCTTCTCCATGACCATGACGAACGGGCTGGGAGTGTAGGACACAGGTGTGCCCTCAAAATTAATCTTGTCTCCCACCTTGGGCAGGCTCCTCGCCGGGATTGGGCCGGGAAACGCAAGCTCGATGTCGGCGCGCTTCTGATCAATATCATCCACGCTGGCCGCCAGTTCGAGCTTGGTTGGCGAAGCCGAAATCACCTGCACTTGCGCCATCTGGAGATTCTTGCCTTTCAGCGAATTCCAAACTTTGTCCTGGTCTTCCTGCGTTCCGACGGAGAGAACCAGTTCCCATTCCGCGAAACTCATCTCTTCAGGCTTTTTCGTTTTTACCAGATCCGCTGCCTGCTGTTGTGGGGTGGGAGGAACATATTGGGCGATGGTGAATCCGGCCGGAGGTACCGGCGTAGTTTTGGTCTGGGCCAGCAAGTCGTCCCACCCCTGCTCGGAGCCGTGATACTTTACGTACCGGCTGTGCCCGAACTTGATAATTGACGCCTTCCCTGCCGGATCTGCAACCAGATTGGCCGCGCGAGCGATGAAAAAGAGTCCGTTCACGTCATCGGGAGGAGTAGCGGTCAAATAAGAAAGCGCCAGCGGATAAACGTTCTCGACGTTGTTAGGGTCAGCTTCCACGGCGGGCCTGAGAAACTTTTGTGCCGACGCATAGTCCTTCTGTTGAAGGGCGGAGAACCCGGCGACACTATTCAGCAATCCGCTCAGCTGCGCCTTCTGCTTGGTGAAATCCGCGTCAGAAACGCCATCCGGCTTGGCCATCTTCTCGACAGCCAGTAAGCCGCGCTCGGCGTGCTGTTTGGCATCGGCCCACTTCTGGGATGCGCGCTCGTTGTAAGCCAGCAGCACCAGCGCCCGGGCATTGTCCGGGTTAGCTGCCAGGAGACGGTTCGCAGTGTCAATCACCTTGGCCTGATTGTTGGCCTGCTGGTAAGTTCCCATCAGTAGTTCCAGCGCGTCTTCTTTCATCACGCTGTTGGGATACTGAGTGAGGAAGGCTTCCAGGCCGCTGATTTTCGCGGCAGGATCGGTCTGCTGTACGGCGCCGACGTAAGCGTTGTATTCGGCGGGGTCCTTGATTTCCTTCTTTTGCGCCTGGCCCGGTGCTGGAGATGCCTGCGGTTGAGCCGCCGGCGGCGCCGGCGCCTGACCCGATGCCAAGTTAGCCAACACCAGCAACAGCGCCACTAGACTTGTCTTCATTCGAATCGCTCCTTAGATATTCGGGAAAAACGGCGACAGCGCCGAGGTATCGCCCAAGCCAGACAGCGCAGGTCTTTACACAATATGCTGTGCCCATTCGGACGGGCTCCAGAAATTTCACCGCCGACTATCAGCACGCCCAGGCAGCGTTTCCGGTGAGGCGGATTATAAGTATGTGTCTCGTCTAAGGCAAGTTTGTCTTTACAACGGTTTATCTCCCGGTCTTGTAAGATGCGGGCGAGGGCATTTCGCGTGCCCTCGAAATGGGGACCAAAAGACGCCCGGGAGGCGTGTTGGCTTATGACAGATGCAACCGAAAACGCCCTGCAGGGACAGGTGGCAATCGTAACCGGCTCGGGCGGGGGCATCGGAGCCGCTATCGCCCGTCGGTTGGCCCGTATGGGAGCCGTCACTTTCCTGTGCGGACGCCGCCGGGCGCCTCTCGAAGGCGTAGCTGAAGCCATCCTTAAATCCGGCGGTAAGGCCGAAATCGCCGAGTGCGACGTGACCGACCTAAGTTCAGTCGAAGCGCCTGGCCGCACACGTAGAGCGCAAGTCGGGCCGTGTCGACATCCTGGTTAACAACGCAGGAGTCGGCAGCTTTGCCGGTCCGCTGCACCAGATGTCTCCCGCTTCCTGGGAGCGGGTCATGAACACCAACCTGCGCGGCGTTTACTACTGCATGCGCAGCTTTGCTCCCATGATGATTCGCGCCCGCAGCGGACACATCGTGAACATTTCTTCCCTCGCCGGAAAGAATGCTCTCCCGAACGGCGCTGCCTACGCCGCGTCCAAATGGGGGTTGAACGGCTTGAGCTATTCGGCGGCGGAAGAACTGCGCGTGCACAATATCCGGGTCTCAGTGGTTTGCCCAGGGTCGGTGAACACCGACCTGAGCCCGCACGAGGGCAAAGACCCGAAGAAGATGCTTCAGTCGGACGACGTGGCTCACGTCGTGGCCATGCTGGTGACGCAGGCGCCTCAATCGTTCGTTAGTGAAGTGCTGTTGCGTCCGACGCAGAAGCCGTAGCTGCTATGGACCACGTGGGGACAGCCGCTCTCACTCGCTGCGATCATGTTGTCGCCCGGAGGACGAAACGACATGGCAAAACAACGCAAGAAGGCCGATCCCAAACCCAGCCGCCCGCAAATGCCGGGCTACGGAATGCCGAAGAGTACAAAAGGTCTCCTCCCCTGGAAGTGGGCGGAGCAGCGCCTGCGCAAGAGTCACAATTACTGGATCACCACCGTGAAGCCGGACGGTTCACCGCACACCATGGTGGTCTGGGGTCTCTGGCTGGATGGAGCTTTTCTGTTCAGTACGGGCAGTCAGTCACGCAAGGCGAAGAATCTGGCTGAAAATCCACGCTGCGTGGTTTGTACTGAGCAAGCGGAGGAAGCGGTGGTCGTCGAAGGTGTCGCCGAGATCGCCGAAGTGCAGGCGCGCCGCGTGTTTCTCAAGAAATATAAGCCCAAGTACAACTTTGACCTGTCGGGTATGGAGCAGGACATTCTCTCTATGAAAGAGCCGGTGTTTGCAGTTCGCCCCAGCCTGGTCTTCGGACTGTACGAAAAGAAATTCATGGAGAGCGCCACCCGGTGGAAGTTCAGGGGCTAGCCACGAACCACGTAGGCCCGGACGCCCTCGTCCGGGTGGGCGAGCGGAGCTCGCCAAGTGGTTGCGTGGTGCCGGCGACGTTTGCCGAGCTGCGCTCGGCCGGGCGGGCGAGGGCGCCCGCCCTACGTGGACTTTTTTGAGAGACAATAGGAGCTAGAGGTTGCTGCTATGAAACCGACTCTCCTTTTGCGCTGGGCATGTGTTGTCGGCTTGCTGTTGGGCGCGTCACTTCCCTGCTCGGCGGAGGTGTTGAAAATTGTCGTTAACGACGCCATTCATCCCATCACCGAGGAGTACATCGAACGCGCTCTGGCGCAAGCCGACCACGACAAGGACCAGGCGTTGTTGATCGAGTTGAATACGCCTGGCGGCCTGCTGGAATCCACCCGCAATATCATCGAGAAGATTCTGGCATCGCCGGTACCGGTAATCATTTACGTCACTCCCGGCGGCAGCCGGGCGGCGTCGGCTGGCTTTTTCATCCTGGAAAGCGCGGACGTCGCTGCCATGGCCCCGGGGACCAACACCGGCGCGGCCCATCCAGTTACGCTGGGCGGCGGCAAGGTGGACGATGTCATGAAGGAGAAGATGGAGAATGACGCCGCCGCACTGATGCGCTCCGTGGTGTCCAAGCGCGGACGCAATGTCGAAGTCGCCGAGAGTACGGTGCGCCAGTCGAAGTCCTTTACCGACCAGGAAGCCCTCACCCAGAAGCTGATTGACTACGTGGCGCCCAGCGAGCAAAACCTGCTGCAGCAGATGCAAGGCAAAACCGTCAAACGCTTTGACGGGAAGACGATCACCCTCAACCTGGAGAATGAAGCCATCAGGCCGTTTGATATGACGCTCAAGCAGCGGATACTGGCCTTCATAATGGATCCCAACATTGCGTTCATCCTTCTGGCCATCGGAGGGTTGGCGCTCTATGCCGAGTTCAACCATCCCGGCGCGGTAGTGCCCGGGACGGTAGGAGTCGTGTTCATCCTGCTGGCGGTTTTCGCGCTCAATCTCTTGCCGGTACGTTTTGCGGCGGTGGTCCTGATCTTCGCTTCATTTGCCCTGTTCGCACTGGAAGCCAAGTTTGCCGCCCACGGCGTTCTGGCTATCGGCGGGATGGTCACCATGGTATTGGGCGGATTGTTGCTGGTGGATGCTCCCATCCCGGAAATGCGAGTGCATCTGCTGACCGCGCTGGCGGTGAGTATTCCGCTGGGCGGGATCACCGTGTTCCTGATGAGCATTGCTCTGAAAGCACGAGCCAATAAAGTGGTGACCGGAGCGCAGGGCCTGGTGGGAGAAATCGGCATCGCGCAAACCGCGCTGTCACCGCGCGGGAAAATCTTTGTTCATGGCGAGCTTTGGGATGCAGTGTCCGCGAGCGGCGCGTCCGCTGGGCAGGCCGTAGTGGTTCTTGGTGTGGACGGACTGCAGTTGCGCGTAGAGCCTTCGGCCACATCGGAACGCGCTCCCACAGCCAACACGGTTTAAGCAATTGTCCTGGCATCTTGCGAGGCACCCCCATCTCCGGGGAGATGCCGTATCCTTAACCATGTTGCGGTACAATCCGCCACAGAAGCGTTCCTGACGTTCAGGCGCGGAGGCTTCGGATGGGTCTGTCGTTCACCGGCATCGTAATCATCGTTGTTGTCCTTTACTTCCTCAGCTCGATCAAGATCCTGGCTGAATACGAACGCGGCGTAATTTTCCGCCTGGGGCGCCTGTTGTCCGACGCGAAGGGACCGGGACTCATTTTTGTCTTCGCGCCTCTGGATCGCATGGTGCGGGTGTCGCTGCGGCAGGAAGCGCTGGAAGTTCCTCCCCAGGACATCATCACCCGCGACAACGTAACGCTCAAGGTAAATGCCGTCATCTTTCTCCGGGTGATTGAGCCGCGCAAGGCTGTGGTTGAAGTTTCGAACTATGTTTACCAGACTTCGCAGTTCGCGCAGACCACCCTGCGTTCTGTCCTCGGCGAGCAGGAACTGGACGAACTGCTTTCGCATCGCGAGAAAATCAACCTGCGCCTGCAAAGCATTCTCGACACGCACACTGCTCCGTGGGGAGTGAAGGTAACGAATGTGGAAGTCAAACAGGTCGACATGCCGGAGTCCATGCTGCGCGCCATGGCCAAACAAGCCGAGGCGGAACGGGAAAAGCGCTCGAAGATTATTCACGCCGAAGGCGAATTCTCCGCGGCGCAACGGCTGGTCGACGCCGCGGCCTTGCTGGCCACGGAACCGGTCAGCGTACAGTTGCGGTATCTGCAGACGTTGACTGAAATTGGAGTGGAGAAAAATACCACTGTGATCTTTCCGGTCCCGGTGGACTTCTTCCCTGGCCTGCAGAAAATCCTGGGCAAACCAGATGGAAACAAAAGTTGAGAAAGTGTTCAGAGCGCCAAGCTGGCGAGGTGGAATGAAATATGGCAGTTTCTGAGGACACAGAGATCACGCTGGGCACAGGCAAGATGCTGGTCCTTTTTTTCGGACTGGTCGCGCTATGCGCAGTGTTTTTCGGGATGGGATATTCGCTGGGCAAGAATTCCGCCAAACCCAGTGGCGACGCTCAGACGGTAACGGGCGCGCCCAGCAGCATACGACCCACGGCAGTCAAGGCAGCCGAGCCTCACGCCCCCTCTGATTTAACGTTCTATAAAGCGGTCGGACAGAAGGATCCGAATGCCGAGCTCACGGAAAAAGCTGCCGACGCGCCCGCCACTACTGCCGCCAAGTCTGCTTCCTCCGACAACGACGCACCACCGGATCCGACTGCCTTGGTTGCCGCGCCGAACAATTACTTCGTGCAGGTAGCGGCAGTCAGCAAACAGGAAGATGCAGAAGCTCTGGTGGATGCGCTGAAGAAGAAGCAATATGCCGCTTTCGCTGCCAACACGCCCGCAGACAAGCTGTTCCATGTGCAGGTCGGACCTTTTTCCGACATTAAGGACGCCGAGGGCGCCCGCACCCAACTGGTGAAGGATGGATACAATCCGATTTTGAAAAAGTGATGGAGCGGACTTCGGACTTCGGGCGTCAGACCTCGGACCTCGGACCTCGGCAAAGAAACTCGCCTCCTATGCGTGGCGTCATGCTGAGCTTGCGAAGCATCTGGCGTGAAGCGGGTCTGGTGCCGGAGCAGCAATTGGGTGGTACGCGCCAGATCCTTCGTGGCCTGAAGGCCACTCAGGATGACGCCCGAAGTCCGAGGTCTGAAGTCCGAGGTCCGAAGTCCGAGGTCCGGCGCCCGCCCTACCTGCTGAACCTCTGCTCTTTCCATGGATCTCCGTACATGTGGTAACCGTTCTGTTCCCAGAATCCAGCCACGTCGTGGTCGAGGAATTCCAGGCCGCGCAACCACTTTACCGACTTCCAGGCATAGAGATGCGGAACGATCAGACGCAGCGGGTATCCGTGTTCCGCGGTCAGGGGCTCGCCGTCGTGGTGCGTAGCGAGCAATACTTCCGGGCGATCGAGATCGGCCAGGGGTACATTGGCGGTGAATCCCTGTTCGGCGTGCACGAGGACATATGCCGCCTCCGGCTTGGGATGGACGCGAGCCAGCAATTCCTGAAACGCTACGCCGTCCCAGCGATTGTCGAAGCGGCTCCATCGGGTCACGCAATGGAAATCGCTGGTGCGCTGGATTTTGGGCAGAGCGTTGAATTCTTTCCAACTCAGCGTCAACGGAGAATCAACCAAGCCGGTGACGCGCAGGTCCCAGGTGTCAGGGTCAAACCTCGGCACCGAGCCGTAGTGCAGCACAGGCCACTTGAGCGTGAGTGACTGGCCGGGAGGCAGCAGTCCCTCGCTTTTCTTCAGCTTCTCGAGTTGTCTGCGATCACTGCCTTCGAATAGCAAAATCGGACCTCGGGCGTGTCAGGCGTCGGACCTCAGCCTATGAAATTGGACTACGATCGCGCCACAAAAGTTTCATTTCCATCACAATCCTTCGTCCCTGTCATCCTGAGCGGAGCGAGGCGTTTCGCTTGCGAAACGTCTGGCGGAGTCGAAGAACCCCTATGAGCTGATGAACCCGTTGCCGGGTAGGGGTCCCTCGATTCGCCCTCCCCGCGCCAGCGCGGCTCGGGCCGCGCTCGGGATCACAATTGCTATTCTCTTCTCCCAGAGTTACACATTGACATCTGTCGATGCATGGTTTATTGCTTGCTCCCATGACAGAGCACGAAGTGGATCGCATTTTCCACGCTGTGGCCGATCCCACTCGTCGGCGGATCTTGATCGCCCTTAAGGAACAAGGCGGGTGTTCGATCGGCAAGGACGTGGGTTTGTGCGCGTCCGATATTGAGCAACGCATTCATTTGTCTCAGCCTACCATCTCGCATCATATGGCGATTTTGACCAAGGCGGGAGTGGTGGAGGCGAAGAAGTTGGGGTTGTGGGTGTGGTATCGGCGGAATGAGGCGGCGCTTCGGGAGTTCGGTCGCTCGCTCAAGAAGAGTCTTTGAGGTTTAGTAGCGCCGGCATCCTGCCGACCTGGACGTGTCGGAATTCAGGCGGCTTGCGGCAAGCCGCGAAGCGGCGTCGCGCCGGTTGCGTCAGAGGCCTTTGTGGATCGAGGGCCGGCGAGACGCGGGCGCTCGCGTCTACATTCAACCGGCGACGGCGGCTTGGGTCTTTTGCAGCAGGCGACGGGCTTGGGAGATCAGGTCGCCGACCTCGAACGGCTTCACCAGGTAGGGTATGTTGTGATCGTGCAGGAAGGCGCGAATTTCGGGTTCGACCGCGCTCGAGAAAGTGAACATCAAATGTTTTTCCAGGCCGGGCCGATTTTCGGCAATCCAGCGATAGACGTCGGGCCCGTTCCACCCATTCGCCATCCTTCCGTCAATAATCATGGCGTCGAACGACTCTTGGAGCAGTCTGGCCTTCACTTCCTCACCGTTCATCAGGGTCACAACTCGGGCGCCCGCGCCGGATAGCACATCGCGCTCGAATTCGAGCACTGCCTCTTCATCCTCGACCAGAAGAACGCTGCCCTCGATGACCGACGTGCGCGACGAAGCCGGTAAAGCAGGTTGCGGAACCCCGGCGCTGCCATTGGCCGGAAGGCGGACTTCGATGGCTGCTCCGCCAGCTTCGAGGTTGCGGGCGGAAATGTCTCCTCCGTGTTCCTTGATGATGCCGTAGCAAATGCTCAGCCCCAGGCCCGTGCCCTTGCCTACGCTTTTGGTGGTGTAGAAAGGATCGAAGATGCGGTTGGGCTCCTTGATGCCGGGACCGGAATCCTGGAACTCCGTGATGACAGTTCCCTCCTCGGCGAAAACCCGAACCTTCAAAGTTCCGACTCGGCCGGACTCCAGCATGGCGTCCACGCCGTTGTTGATGATATTCAGAAATACTTGCTCGAGCTGGTGCGGATCGGCGGTGACCGCTGGAATGGCGGACACGATGTCGCGCTCCACCTTGATGTCGTTGACCTTCAAGTCGTAGTCGCGCAGCGCCAGGGTTTCGTCCAGTACCTTGCAGATATCAACCTGTTCTTTCTGTGGTTTGCGCTGGCGGGCAAACGACAACAGGTTCTGCACTACGCGATGAGTGCGCTGGGCCTGCTTGAAAAGTTTGCTGACGAAGTCAGCGGCACGTTCTTCCAGACCTTCGCTCTCGAGCAACTGGGCATAGCCGAGGATCGCCGTCAGCGGGTTGTTCAGTTCGTGCGCGACCCCGGCGATCAGCTGTCCTACCGCCGACATTTTTTCACTCTGCAGCAGTTGTTCCTGGGTGTGGCGCAGGTCTTCGTAGGCGCGGCAGGTTTCTTCGTAGAGGCGGACTTTCTCCACGGTGGTGGAGAGTTGCCGGCCAATCGCGACCAGCAGACTTTCGTCGTTGCTGGTGTATTCGCGACTTTCACGGCTGCTGATGCCCATAATGCCGATGGGCTTATCTTTTCCCCAGAGCAACACCCATATCCACGAGGCCAAGCCGTCGGCGCGAATGAATTCGGCGACCTGTGACGGGAGATGTGGAACATACTCGGCGGTGATCACTTCGGTGCGGGAACGAGTCACCAGTTCGCCAAACCCTTCCGTGAACTTGATTTCAGAGAGGCGGGCGCGTTCGGCGCTGCGCTGTCCCCAGCCGGCACGGCGGCGGAATGTGGTTTCATCCAGATCGCAAAGATAGATGGACCCGGTCTCCGCGCCCAGCAGCGAGATCACCTGGCGCAGCGTGAGGTTCAGAATTTCGTCCAGATCGAACGACTGGGTGGCGATGACCGCCATGGCATTCAACGCGTTGAGTTCGCGATTCCGCCGGCGGATTTCGTCCTCGGCGCGCTTCTTCTCGGTCATGTCGAGGAGGAAGCCCTGGTAGCGCTCGATCTTTCCGGCGGCGTTGCGGGTGGCAAAACTGCTTTCCATAGCGGTGAGCAGCGTGCCGTCCTTGCGACGCAGGGTGACTTCAAAGTTGCGGACGTAATTGTGCAGCTCTACTTCGCGCCGGAAGACGTCGCGCTGTTCGTGGGAGGCATAAAGCTCGGCGTCCACGTTGAGCGCCATCAGTTCTTCGCGGCTGGTGTGACCCATCATGCGAATGAAGGCGTCATTGCAGTCCAGCAGTTTGCCTTCGGGCGTGGCAACGAAAACGCCTTCCTGCATCTGCTCGAAGAGGAGGTGGTATTTCTCTTCCGCGATGCGCCGGTCGGTGGTGTCACGCACCACGTGGATCGTCCCCTTCTGCTTGCTTCCCTGCTCCACATAGGAGGAAGTCGAGACCATGGAGAAGCCGCCGAAACCCGGGTCGGCCCCTTCGTGGAAGCCTTCCTCGGAGTGTCCACAGTACGGGCATCCCTTCCACTCTCCCATATTGTGCGGCAGCACGCTCTCGCAAAGCTGGCCTACAACATCGGCGGGTGCCAGATGCAGTCGCTCGAGCAGAGCGTGATTGGCTTTCATCACGCGGAATTCCGAATCATGCAGCAGGACCAGGTCGTGGATGGAGTCGAAGGTGTTAGTCCATTGCCGATGCGAGCGCAGAATCTGTTCCACCAGGCGCAGGTTTTCGACCGCCAGTCCCAACTGATGGGCCGTGGTGACCAGAAAGTCCATTTCATCGGGCGAGTAGTGCAGGCGATGTCGGCTGCCCAGAGCCAGGGTCCCGATGACTGACTTCTTGCCCAGCACCGGCACCATCACGATATGGTGAAAGCCTTCGTTCTTGAGATAGGGACGGACGATCTCCGAGGTAGCCGACGCCTCCACCACTACCGGCGCAGTCGCGCCGAGAGTACGTTCAAAGTCATCGTCCAGGGGGACCGACAGGCGATCCTGAACGAAATCTTTGGACAAGCCGATCTGCTGGGCTATGACCATACGATCGCCTTCCAGCAAGCGGAACCATGCCGCCTTGGCGCGCATGAGCCCTTTAAGTTCTTCGAGGGCGGTGGCCATGATTGGCCCGTGGTGTTGAGCGCGAGTAATGCTGGTCGTGAGCGCGTTTACCACGCCCAGCCGCCGCATGTGTAACTTGTAGTCATCGAATACCAGCAGCAACATGCTTAGTCCGGCGAGCAGGCTGATCATCAGGCCGGACCCGGCGGGCAAGTGCGAAGTAAACGGCTCCCAGTGGAGGTGGAGCAGCAGCATGCTGACGCTTAGCAGCCAGGGACCAATTTCCCAGCGCGCCCAGCGGTATCGAATCAGAAGGAACGCCGCGGTCACCGCGACAAGTCGGTAGGCAACTTCGAGTGCCACACGCAGGGTGATCGACTCTGGCCAGAACCAGACCCGAGTCACGGCAAAGGCCATTACGGTCAGCGTAATGAGCAGTAGCGGCGCCAGAAGTCCCCGGGCGTGGGTGTAGACAAAGATCGCAGCCGCAAACAGACACACGGCCAAAACGAACTCCGCCTGCGAAATCGCGGTCAGATAGGGAGGGACGGGCGCGGATGCCCCTGCAAGCGTCCAGCGAGAGACAAAATAGGCCAGCCAGCCCAGGGTCCAAATCAGCAGGTAACGTTCACGGAAGGCGCGGAAAACCAGCAGGCTGGCGGCGAGCAGCAACAGCGCCGCCGACTCCTGTGAGGTCAGACCGGGGACAGTGAGGTCCCCCAACGCAAGCCAGGTAGAGAAACTCAATAGGTTCATCGTGGCTGGTTCATCGCAACTGGTTCATCGGAACCAGCGGCTGAAGCGCTCATTCCCTTAATAGCACGCTTCCCCGGAAGACCAGTGGGCTTTCCCTGTCCTTCTGGTTACTTTCGGAATCTCGGAACTACGGTAGAATTGGCCGTAGACTGTAGAAAATCATGCCAGTTGACCGCATCCTGGTTGTCGACGACGAGGAGACTATCCGCGAGATTGTGTCCTCCATGCTGACCGCTGCCGGCTACAAGTGCCGGCAAGCGGCCTCCGGGATGGAAGCGCTCGCGCTGCTTGAATCCGGTGAGGAATTCGAGCTCATGCTGTCCGACCTGATGATGGCGAATCTGGATGGCATCGGCCTTCTCGAAAGAACCAAAGAGCGCTTTCCCGAAATGCCGGTGGTGATGGTCACCGCGGTTCACGATATTTCCGTGGCACTGGCTGCGATCCGCAACGGCGCTTACGACTACCTGCTGAAGCCCTTCGAACGCGAACAGCTGTTGGCCACCGTCCGCCGGGCGCTGGAGAATCGCCGCCTGAAGCAGGAGAACCGCGCCTACCAGACTGGACTGGAATCCCTGGTTGCGGCCCGCACCGAACAACTGCGAAAAGCCCTCGTCGATCTGGAGCGCTCTTACGACATCACGCTCGAAGCCCTGGGCGACGCCCTGGATAAGAAAGACGCAGAGACCGAGGGTCATTCCAAACGCGTCACAGCTTTTACCATCGCGATTGCCCGCGCCATGGGATTGTCGAAGGACCAGATTGCGGTGATTGCACGCGGCGCGTTTCTGCACGACATCGGCAAGATGGCGATTCCTGATGCCATTTTGAGGAAGCCCGGCAAACTGACTCCCGATGAGATCCTGATCATGCAGGAGCACTGCTTCCACGGTTACGAAATTCTCAAAAAAATTCCGTTTCTCGGCGAGGCGGCAGAGATCGTTTACGCTCACCAGGAGAAGTATGATGGCACCGGTTACCCCCGCGGGTTGAAGGGCGAACAGATCCCTCTGGGAGCGCGCATGTTCTCGGTAGCGGATACGCTCGATGCCATTACTTCTGACCGGCCGTATCGCCCGGCACAATCGCTCGCGGCAGCGCGCGATGAGATCAAACTGTGGTCGGGACGGCAGTTCGATCCCAGCGTGGTCGATGTGTTCCTCAGTATGGACCAGAACATCTGGCCCGACCTGCGCAAAGAGGTTAACGCCCAGGTGCAACGCTTCGCGTATTCCACTTCTGCCAAGAGTTCCTCCTAGCCGATCTAGTTCCGGCGAGACGTCTTCACAGGCTCTTAAAGGGCGTCATGCTGAGCTTGCGAAGCATCTCGCGTGTAGCGCATTTACAACGGGCCTGCAGCGCACCGATGCGCGCCAGATCCTTCGGGACCAGAGTCCCTCAGATGACGCCGCGGCGGAAGCATTTTAAGCTGGCCTTCATATAGCAGCATTCCATTTAGAGCAGGCGGCAATTTCTCTTCTGCTCACATCCAACCAGCTGACGGTCTCTGCGGAGGTCATGCTATGACTGCGCTTCGTTCGTGCTGGCTCTGGTGTCTGGTTTTGGTTTTCGCAACCAATCCGCTTCATGCGGAGGACCGCGACCACGACCAGAAGGAATCTTCTCCTCCCCACGCCATCGCTGACGGAACCACATTTCTGATCCGCCTCGAGGAGACGCTTGATGTCAGCCGAGTCCGGCCGGGCAAGCGATTCAAGGCAAAACTGGAAGAAGACATGATGGGAGCCGATGAAACCAGGATTCTCCACGGCGCAAGGATCAGGGGACATATAAGTACTGTGGGTAGTGGGTTTCATCCTCGCTTGCTGCTCAGCTTTGACGAAATTGAAACGCAACGCGGATGGACACCGCTGATGGCGACGATCACTGCCGTTCCCGGCGAGCACGGCCTGGAGATAGGCGACGAAGGCGCAATCGAACGGCAAGGCGGCGGCCAGCGTCACGAGCCGGATTCCGAGCGGACAAGTTCCAGGGCAGGAACGGCGACAGCCGTGATGCGCACGCTATTCAGCGACCACAGACTGCAGCTGCGCAAAGGCACGATTCTCGAAGTGCGGCTGGATCGTCCGCTGCGAGTCCCCTGGCGCTGAGCCGGGTGTGTGGATAACTCTTGTCCGCCGCTTTTTGAACTGATTTTGGTGCATCTACGGAAATCAAAATCCAAGTCAAAACCGGCGGACAGGAGTGTCCGCCCTACACGTGATATCTCTCTCCATCCTGTGGCATCATGGGTAGCTTGTCAGGAGAGGACTATGAAGACCGCAGTTGCGCTGCTGCTCTTATTGCTAGCTTACACCGCCGCGTTCAGCCAGGAACGTCCGACCGTTGCCGCCCAGCCCAATAGCGTCTTCGTCGGCGCTGACGGGAAGTATGAAGCCAATCCCGATACCGCATTCATGCAGTTCAATATCTCCGCGCAGGAAGCGACCTCGCGCGAGGCCTATGATCACGCCTCCAAGTCCACCGAGCAGGTGCGGCAGATTCTGCGGTCGAATGGGATCGATCC
The DNA here is from genome assembly GCA_963813645.1 of Terriglobia bacterium. Lineage (GTDB taxonomy): Bacteria > Acidobacteriota > Terriglobia > Terriglobales > Acidobacteriaceae > JAIQFF01. The sequence continues at coordinate 99,109 of CAWEZS010000002.1, read as the reverse complement.
CAAGACGGCTGAGATCGGCGCCCTTTCACTGCAACCGGTGTACGACTACAAGACGGCGAAGCGGAAGCTGGTGGGATACCGCGTGAATGCCAGCGTCTCGCTGAAGTTGAAGGATTTTTCCAAGGTAGCGCCCATCGTGCAACAGCTCGCCGATGCCGACATTACGGACACGCAATCGCTGAACTACACCCTGGAGGATATGGACGCGGCCAAGGCGAAGGCTGTGGACGATGCTTACCGGCGAGCGCATGAGTCGGCGGCGTCATTGGCGCGAAGCGCGGGACGCACGCTGGGAGAATTGTCTTATGCGTCGGTGGACACGTTTGACAACGTGCGTCCTATGCCCATGGTTGGAGCGATGATGAAGATGAACATGGCCGGAGCTGCGCCGGCGCCCACGGAAGAGTTCACCGCCGCAAACCGTTTCGGTGACGGCGCATGTCAATGCGTTGTTCAATCTGAAGTAGGTTGTGTGTGGGGCGGGCGCCCTCGCCCGCCGCCTTTGATTTTGGATTTGATCGAGTCCGGCTTGCACAACTCAAAATCAAAGTCAAAAGCGGCGGGCGGGTGTGCCCGCCCCACACGGGCTGTGACATTTACTGTCTCGGAATTCGGCTGGCGTCCAGCGGAACTTCGCGCTGGATGACCATTTCCAGAGTCGTCCCGGCGTCCATCCTCACATCGTTGCCGCGGGTCAGCAGACCTATGGCAGTGCCGATTCCGCCGCCGATTCCAGCGCCAATCAGTCCACCCTTCACGCCGTTGCTGAGACCGCCGACTACTGCTCCAGTCCCCGCCGCTGTGGCCACGGTCTTGGCCTTCTCGCCGGTCTGGCTGTCCTGTCGGATGGTACCCTCTTCGTCTTTCATCGAAGTTTTTTCGGCCCCCGGGACATTCTCGACCGCGCCGGGCAGCACCACCGTATATCCGCTGGGGTAGATGAGGGTGCTGAAGTGCATCAGCACTTCGGCGCGGCCCTTGATCCGGCCGCCGCGTTTTACATTGCTGATCCGGCCCTGCACATAGGTGCCGGCGGGAATCACAATGCGATCGTTGATGACTACCGGAAACGTGGTCACCGCGTAGACGGCATCGCCTTCGCGGGCGTTCTTGGTCGAAATCGATTGCTTGAGTGACAGCGGGACTTTGGTGCCGGAAGGGATCGAAAGCTGGTTGGCCTCAGCAGTTGAGGCAGGCGCCTGGGCCGCGGCCAAGCCACACAGCAGAAACATCACAATGATTGTGCGCATCGATGCACTCCCCAAAGCACGGGCCAACCGCGGGCCGAGTCAGCCTGGCCCAAGATCGCACTACCTTATCCCAGTACGATGCAAATTGAGGATCGAAAGTTTGTCGGAATCTTCGCTTGAGGTTACTTCCTAAACGCTGGCCGAGCGCTGGTTTTCCCTGACATTTCCCATGAACTGCGACTGCAGGCGCTGGGCGCAGAGCTCGCCGCAAACGTGCAGAGTGCCTTCGCGCTGGGCAATCTCGTCGTCCCAGGGACACAGGTAAAGCACCGGCCGGTTGAATTCGACGAACGAAGTCCACATCAGCCACCAGTGGTCGGTGGCGCCTTTGAGCGTCCCGCAATTGGGACCGGCACAGCGATACATCAGATTTACGGGTGCGGGTGGTTTGACAGCTTTCATCCTCAACTCCCCGGGGGAACTGATTGGTCAAAAGATATTCTAGCGGAAGTGAGGCGCAACGGCGGCGTTACTGCTACTTGTAAATCAGGTACTTCTGGCGCACCTGGAGAAACTTTTCCAGGGACTCGCGCCAGTCTTCGGCGATCCGACGGGGGTCCTGGCCCGAGGCGATTGCGTCATACACCGACTGGTTCCCCAGCAACTCGATCATGCGCTCCATGTGATAGGGCTCGGGATAAAGCTTGTGCAGCGCGGAAGCCAGTTCGATGCCCAGTTCGCCCGAGTCGAGAGCATTGCGCTCGACCACAAAAATGTTGACCCCTTCGCACTTCTGGCCGGAGTAGTTGCTGGCGCTGGGAGTGAAGGTGATGGGCACAAACCGCACGCCGGAAATGTTTCTGGCGTTCAGGTATTGCGCCAGTTCCTTGCCCTTAATCCAGGGTGCGCCCAGCAACTCGAAGGGAGTGTCGGTACCGCGTCCGACCGAAACATTAGTGCCCTCGACCAGTCCGACGCCCGGGTAGAGGGTCGCCTCGGTGAGGCTGCGCATGTTGGGCGAAGGATTGATCCACGGCAGGCCGGTGGCATCGTACCAGTCGCCGCGCATCCATCCATCCATGGGGATGACGGTCAGCCGCGCATTGATGTTGCGCTCGGTGTTGAACATCTTCGCCAGCTCGCCCATGGTCATGCCGTGCCGGACGGGCACGGGAAAATAGTTGACGAAGCTTTCGCGCCCGGGATCAGGGATGGCGCCCTGCACGAACGAGCCAGTGATTGGATTCGGGCGGTCAAGGACGATCATTTCGATTCCGGCTTTGGCTGCGCCTTCCAGGAAATATCCCAACGTGGCCTCGTAGGTATAAAAGTGGCTGCCGACATCATGAACATCGAACACCACCGCATCGAGAGTCTTCAGAACGTCGATCGATGGCCGGCGCTGGGCGTCCTTGGCGCCGTAGACGCTGTAGACCGGAACGCCGGTAGCCGCGTCCTTCGAGTTAGCGATGTCGGTGGTGTCCAGTTCGCCCGTTACGCCATGCTCGGGACTGAAGATCGCGTCGAGGGAGACGCCGGGAGCCTGGGCCAGGACGTCAATGGTGCGGCGTCCCTGCGAATCGACGCCGGTCTGGTTGGTCAGGAGTCCGATTTTCTTTTTGCCTTCAGAAGCCCGGAGTACGTCGAAGTTGTGCGCCTCGAGCACGTCAATTCCAGTCTGCACTGCCCCGTTGCGCGTGGCCAGGCGGCGGGCCGCGGTCTGGGCCTCGTTGTATCCGGTGATGCTCTGCCAGCGCAGTTCGTCCTTCTCGGCGACGGTGAGCGGCAGGGCGGCAGCCACGGCGGTCGCGACCTTGGAACGTAGCGCGACCGCGCTTCCCTTTCCCCGAGGATGAACGGCATTGGTCAACAAAATAATGTAAGTCTGAGTCGTCGGATCGATCCACAACGACGTCCCGGTGAAGCCGGTATGGCCGTACGATCCGACGGGAAGGAGATCGCCACGGTTGCTGGAAAATGGCGAATCAATGTCCCATCCGAAGCCCCGTAAGACCTGTGCGGTCGGCGGCTGCTGCGGCGTAGTCATCTTCTCGACCATGTCTCCCGCCAGGATCGGGCTGCCCTTGAGCAGAGCGCGAGCGAACTTTGAGAGATCGTCGGCGGTAGAGAAAACCCCGGCATGCCCGGCTACGCCACCCATGCGGCGCGCCCGGGGATCATGCACCACCCCGCGCATCATCTTGCCCTGCTCGTCGTACTCGGTGGGCGCAATCTTGGGCCGCCAGGATGCGGGTGGCAGAAATCGAGTATGTGACATCTGCAACGGGGCGAAGATTTTCCGGGCACAATATTGATCGAGCGTAGTCCCGGTCACACGTTCCACCAGGGAACCCAGCGTGATGAAATTCGTGTCGCTATAGAGGAAGCGGGAGCCGGGCGGGTAGACAGGTTTTTCGGCGAAAGCCAGACGGAAACCAGCCTCCCTGCCCTGCCATGGTGGATCGAGATCAAAGTCTTCCCGCAGACCGGAGAAGTGCGTCAGCAGGTTGCGCACGGTGATATCGTCTTTGCCGTTCTCGCCGAACTCCGGGAGGTACTTTGTTACGGGATCATTCACCCGGACTTCCCCCTTTTCCACCAGTTGCATCACTGCCGTGGTGGTAGCCACGACCTTGGTGAGCGACGCGATGTCAAAAATAGTGTCAACCGTCATGGGCTCGCGACGCGGCTCCAGTGCACGACTGCCGAAAGCCTTTCGGTAGACCACCTGTCCGTTGTGTCCCACCAGCAGCACCGCGCCGGGAATCTGGTGATCGTGGATGGCATCAAGAACAATGGCGTCGAGAACGGCCAGGTTCGGAGCGTTGGCGCTCTTAGCCGCGGCAGCTCGAGCAGTCACGGAAGAAAGGAAGACACAAAGGACATATGCGGCATAGCCACACGTCTGCAGACGGCGAGTTGTGAAAATCGAATGAATGCCTTGACTTTACATAAGAGGCGCGGGATTGCTCAAGGAACTGAAGTAAGGGGTGCCGTTTGTGGTATCGATTTGTGTAGCGCCGGCGTCCCGCCGGCTGTCAGGTGGGCGTCTCGCCCACCTCCTGTTGTCGGCATCAGTCTGATTGTGTGGTACCTGTCATCGCGGAACCTCGGTAACTGGATTGACGGAAACGCTCGTTATACTCTGCTTTGTCGGTGAATTTGCAGAGTGGTGAGAGGGCTCAAGGTGACGACTTTACTCAAAGTCATTGTGCTCTGGACTGCGGGAGCACTAGCCGTCATAATTCCTCTTTCTCGCGTAAACTTGCCCCACTATCAACACCTCCCACACGGCGTGCGCACCAGAGGCATGGTCACGGCGCTTGAACCAACCAACCATCAGGCAGTTCGTTACTCATTTAGAGTGGCGGACAAGGAGTATTTGGGTGCAGGGCGAGCCGGATTTGGGAACCCCGAGTTCGGTGACTTATCTGTCGGGGGCAATGTGATTGTGTACTATGTCTTCGCCCACCCTGATGAGTCTTGTGTGGGGATACCGGACGAACTGGTAAAGAATGAAGTCGCGCCTATCGTACTTGCGGGTATCACATTCCCGGCGTTCGCATTGACGGTCTGGACCTACCGCTACTCGCGCTTCAAACGATGGCTCTTCAACTAGAATATTGGCAGCGCATTTAATGTTGCTGCCGTCGGCCTAACCTGGTCAGGGCAAAGCCTCGCCGACCGCCACCTTTACCCGTCCCCGGAACTTTGTTATAACCCGAACATTGAACACAGGATTCCCTTGTCAGAAAGGTCTGCTTCGCTGAAGACTGGCAGCCAAGCTGCGTCTCGCTCCCCTGCTCCAGCCTCCGAGCAGCAGGATGCGGCTTTTAGCAATGCTTTTCACATCCTGCAAGAAGCAATTGTCAAAGCGGCCTTCCCCGCCGCTTCGATCGCCGTTACCTTCCGAGGAAAACTGGTTGCGCTGAAAGCCTTTGGTCGTTTCGCCTACGAACCCGATTCTCCTCCAGTAACCACCAACACAGTCTTCGATCTGGCTTCAATCTCGAAGGCTGTAGCGACCACTACTATGGCGATGATCCTCTACGAGCGCGGACTCATCGACCTGGAAGCGCCCGTGGTCAGCATCGTGCCTGAGTTCTCCGGAAGCGATGCGCGACGCAGCGATGTAACCGTGCGCACGCTGCTGGCACACTCCTCAGGGCTGCCCGCGTATGAAAAGCTCTTCCTGAAAGCGAAGACCCGAGATGAACTCCTTGCGGCAGCATTCACCACTGCACTCACCGCCGATCCTGGCACAAGAGCTGAGTACAGCGACATCGGCTTCATCATTCTCGCGATCGCGCTGGAGCGTGTGGCCGACGAAAGCCTTGACCGTTTCTGTCAGCGCGAAATATTGGGCCCGCTGGGGATGGTGCACACTGCGTACAATCCGCCCGCATCGTGGCGAGCTGCAATTCCGCCCACCGCTGACGACCACACATTTCGAAAACGCATTATCCAGGGCGAAGTGCAGGATGAAAACGCCAGCGTCCTGGGCGGCGTTGCGGGACATGCCGGCTTGTTCGGAACGGCAGAAGATCTTGCGACTTTCGCTCACGTTCTTGTGCAAGGCGGACAGCCGCTGGTTCGCCCCGAAACTCTCGAGCTCTTCACTCGCCGGGAAACCGCGCCGGCTGGCACTTCCCGGGCATTAGGCTGGGACACGCCTTCCTCGCCATCGCAGTCAGGGAAATATTTTTCTCGCGCGTTCTTTTGGGCACCTGGGCTACACCGGCACTTCGCTGTGGATCGATCCCGAGCGCCAGCTTTCCATCACTCTGCTCACCAACCGGACCTGGCCCGACTGCAGCAACAAAGCGATCAAGGACGTTCGCCCCGAATTTCACGACGCTGTTGTGGAAGCGCTGGAGAAAGCGCTATGAGGCGGCGAGCAGGCAAGGCCCGAGAAAACTTGAGCCGTCTGGCCACCGAGCAGCCTAACCGTGCTTCCGCGGACCTGGATTTGAAGTCATCGCTCGAAATAGTCACTGTCATCAACGACGAGGATGCTGAAGTCGTCGGCGCAGTACGCCGCGCTCTTCCCCAGATCGCACGCGCCGTCGGCCTGATCGCGAACGCTTTGAAGCGCGGCGGCCGGCTTATCTACGTCGGAGCGGGGACCAGCGGACGCATCGCCGCGCTCGACGCGGCGGAGTGTCCGCCTACGTTCAACGTGGATCCCAGGACCGTGCAGTTCATCATGGCCGGCGGCCCGGCAGCCCTGGCCTCAGCGGTCGAGGCGAACGAGGATTCGCGCGAACTCGGCGTTCGGGAGATGAAGAAGAGAAAGCCGGGCCGGAATGATGTGATCGTGGGAATTGCCGCCAGCGGGCGGACTCCGTTCACCGTCGCGGCGGTTGAGTATGCCCGGAGCAAAGGTGCCAATACGATTTCCATAACCTGCAATCGGAATACTCCGCTGCAAAGGGCAGCACACCTTGGCATTGTGACCGAGGTGGGGCCAGAGGTCATCTCGGGTTCAACCCGCATGAAGGCCGGGACAGCGCAGAAAATGGTGTTAAACATGCTCTCCAGCGGAGCCATGACCCGGTTGGGATACGTTTACGGAAACCTCATGGTGAACGTCACTCCAAAAAATTCCAAGCTGGCGGCGCGAGGCGTGAGCATTCTGCAACAGGCAGCCGGAGTGAGCGAGCAGATTGCCCGGAAAGCTTTGCGGGTGGCGGGAAACAGCGTGCCGGTGGGGCTGGTGATGCTACAGGCGAAAGTGGACCGGAAGGAAGCAGAGCGCGCCCTAAGACTAGCAGGCGGGCATGTGCGTCGGGCGATTGCAGCGGCACGGAGTCTTTAAAGTAACGCCGGCGTCCCGCCGGCTGTCGCGGTGGGCGTCCCGCCCACCCCGGCTCACCAGTTTGTGTCGCTGTGTCGCGGGCGAGTCGCCCGCGACCACACACACAGCCACACAACCGCACTATCCCCACAGGCCGTGTCCTCTGGAGTAACCATTTCCTGACCACTGTTTCCTGCCTTCGCCATTACAATAAGCGGGCGTATGGACAAGTTTGTAATTCGCGGCGGCAATCCGCTGCTGGGGACAATTCGGGTCAGCGGGGCCAAGAACGCCGCCCTGCCGGCCATGGCCGCTGCCCTGCTCACTGAAGAACCTGTAATTCTCGAAAATATCCCGCAGGTACGCGACATTGAAACCACCCGCAGACTGCTCGCTGCAATGGGCGCCGAAGTCGAATTGGGATACGGCCGGGCACAGCATCGCACTACCATCAGCGCCCGCAACCTGACCAGCCCCGAAGCGTCGTATGAACTGGTAAAGCAGATGCGGGCGTCATCGCTGGTTCTCGGGCCGCTGGTGGCGCGCTGCGGACGCGCCCGTGTATCGCTCCCCGGCGGATGCGCTATCGGCGCGCGTCCCATTGATCTGCACATCAAAGGCTTGGAACGCTTGGGCGCGAAGATCACGCAGGAGCACGGATACATCGAAGCCAGCGCCGGCCGTCTTCAGGGCGGTGAAATCGTTTTCGACAGAATTACTGTCACGGGCACGGAAGATTTGCTCATGGCCGCAACCCTGGCCGAGGGCGAAACCGTAATGCAGAATTGCGCCCGCGAGCCCGAAGTCGCGGATCTCGCCGACCTGCTCAATAAGATGGGAGCCCAGATTGAGGGGGCCGGTACTTCGACGATTCGCGTGAAGGGCGTCAGCAAACTGCACGGCGCAAAACACAGAATCATTCCCGACCGCATCGAAGCCGCCACTTTCATTATTGCCGGGGCGATGACTGGCGGTGATCTGAACGTTGCGGGCTGCGACCCCACTCATCTCGGTGCGCTGCTTGAAAAGCTGAGCGAAATTGGAGTCAAGACGCGACACACGGCCGACTCCGTCCGAGTGATGGGCGACAATCCGATCAAAGCCGCGGACATTGTGACCGAAGAATATCCTGGCTTCCCTACCGACATGCAGGCGCAGTATATGGCGCTTGCCACCCAGGCCGAGGGAACGTCAATCATTACCGAAAACATTTTCGAAAATCGTTTCATGCACGCGCTGGAGATGGTGCGCATGGGTGCCACTATAAAGATCGAAGGACGCCGCGCAGTGGTACGCGGCCCCTCGCCGCTGAGTGCGGCGGCGGTGCTGGCTTCAGATTTGCGAGCGTCGGCTTCGCTGGTGCTAGCGGCGCTGGTGGCGGAAGGCGAGTCCATCATTGACCGCGTGTATCACATCGACCGCGGCTACGAAAATATCGAAGAAAAACTCAAAGGTGTAGGCGCGCAGATTCGTCGCATTGGAGAAATTCTGCCGAAGCGGGCGGCAGCTCCCGCGCGAATGTAGTGTGGTCGCCCGCGCGCCTTCTACCGCGGTTGGATACCTAAAACAAATCCAACGCCATCGTCAGCGATTGGTTCAGTTCTGCGATCTTTGCTCTGGAAAGCGAGCCGAGGAAGTGGGTCAGGTCGGTTTTCCGCAGATTGACCAGGTTGTCACACATGATCCAACTGGGATGCTTTAGTCCCTCGTCAGGGCCGACCGCGACCTGAGTAGAGAGTCCTTCTCGGCTAGTGAACACCGGCGCACAAATCACGGTGGAGAATTTCGATTCGATGAGCACCTGCCGACTCACAACCACGAAGACCCGATACTGCTTCGGATCACCTCCCGGCTTGTGGACGCGATAGAGTTCTCCGCGCTTCACCACGGCTCCTGATCAGAGATTATTTGCCGGTCTCGTCGGGCGAGGAACTCAGATCCATTCCCTGGTATTTCATGACATCCTCGGCCTCGGCATTCAGCCGGCGGGCGGCCCGGTTCAGACGGTCCAGATCGCGGGCATGTACCTCAGCCCGAGCTCGCTCGCGCAGGTAGTGCCGAAGAACTCTCTCGATGAAGGAAGACCGGGAATGCCTGCTTCCAGCCAGCTTGTCGATACCGGATAGCACTTCGGTAGAAAGTGTGATCGAAGTCTTCTCTTTCATACTACTAAGATACCACCACGAGGAGAGGATCGAGAGCCACCGGGCGGACGGGGCAGCTTCCCTCTCTTCCTTTTCTCCTCAAGTACAATGTTCGCGATTCACGGGAGGAGATTTATGCGATCTCGCTTTCTGTCGGCAGTTTTCGCGCTGGTGGCTTCTCTGAGTGTCCACGCCGAGACCCCTGAGCTGTCGAAGGCCGTGCAGGAACTCCTGCGCGTGAATGCCGGCAAGGTTGTCCTCACTCACGTGCGAGTCATTGACGGCACCGGAGCGCCCGCAGCTGAAGATCAAAATATTGTGATCGAGAACGGAAAGATCGCAGCCGTCCAGCCGGGCGCCGACCTCGCCGCCGAGAAGAACACCGCGGTCCTCGATCTGCACGGACACACAATCATGCCCGGCATCGTCGGCATGCACGATCACCTGTTCTATATCGTGCGGCCGAATCTGGATAGCCACCGGCACTTTGACGACCCGGTCCTGGTAACGCAGATGACCTTCTCGGCGCCGCGTCTCTATCTCGCCGCGGGCGTCACCACTATGCGTACCACCGGCAGCGTTGAACCCTACGCGGACCTGAACCTGAAGCGCGACATTGATGCCGGCAAGCTTCCCGGCCCGCATCTGGACGTCACCGGCCCGTATCTCGAGGGCAGCGAAGAGTTACTTTCTCCAGATGCCGCACTTGACCACCCCCGACGATGCGCGGCAGACCGTGGAATACTGGGCCGATCGCGGAGTGACGTCATTCAAGGCCTACATGAACATCACGCGCGCTGAGTTGAAAGCCGCCATTGAGGCGGCCCACAAGCGCGGCATCAAAGTGACCGGGCATCTCTGCTCCGTGACCTACAAAGAGGCTGCCGAGCTTGGCATTGATGATCTCGAGCATGGCTTCTTCGTAAACACGCAGCTGGATTCGAATAAGAAACCTGACGTCTGCAGTCAAAGCGAGGGCGACGAAACTCTTGCCCGCATGGCTCCCGACACTCCCGAGGCGAAGGACCTGATCAACACGCTCATCAGCCATCATGTGGCTATCACGTCCACCCTGCCGGTATTCGAAGGAGACCTGGGTGGAGGGCGGCCGCCGCTGCGGCAACAGGCCTTGGAAGCGATGAGTCCGCAGGCGCGCGAGGATTTCTTTCTACTTCGACAGCAGCGGCCGGCGTCAGCACCGCCTCCGAAAATCGACCCCGCGACGTTGTGGAAGCATGATCTGGAATTGGAGCGTGCGTTCGTCGCCGCAGGTGGGTTGCTGCTCGCAGGGCCTGATCCCACGGGGCGAGGCGACGTGCTTCCGGGATTCGGGGATCAGCGGGAGATTGAATTACTGGTCGAAGCCGGGTTCTCGCCCATCGAGGCCATCAAGATTGCCACGCTGAACGGCGCTATTTACATGGGCAGGGACAAACAGATCGGCTCGATCACCACGGGGAAGAATGCTGATCTGGTCGTCATCAAGGGGGATCCTTCAAAACAGATTTCGGACGTTGAGAATGTCGAGATTGTTTTCAAGGATGGCGTGGGGTATGACTCGCGGAAGCTGTTGGATTCGGTGCGAGAGCGATACGGACAGTATTGAGCGGGTGCCGGCAAGCTGGGCCACGGCGATTCGTCGCAATCACTACCTTGTGTCTGGATCCAGCCAACTCATGAAATTGCATCGCGCGATTCTGACTATTGTCTGCCTGGGATTTGCCCACGGGCACGCTCCGGCTCAGATCACGCCTTTGTCTTTTCCGACTGGCAAGGTGATTCCCAAAGTAGTGTGCAGTGCGGACAGCAACCAGAGTTATGCGCTCTATCTGCCTTCCACGTTCTCTGCCATACGGAAGTGGCCGATTGTCTATCTTTTTGACCCTCTCGCCCGGGGCGAAGTAGCAGTAGAGGCAGCCCGAGCGGCGGCGGAGAAATTCGGATACATCCTGGTGGCATCGAACAACTCCCGCAACGGACCGACGGCAGATTCGATTGCAGCCGCGGATGCGGTCTGGAAAGATACACAGGAACGATTTCCGCTCGAAGAACGGCGCCGTTACCTGGCTGGAATGTCGGGTGGAGCGCGCCTGGTTACGGCCATCGCGCTTTCCTGCGAAGGTTGCGCGGCCGGGGTGATCGCAAACGCTGCCGGCTTTCCCATCGGCAGAACGCCACAGCCGAACATGAAGTTCTCATACTTTGGCGCCGTGGGCACTGCCGACTTCAACTACGGGGAGTTCGTAGAATTGCGAAGAAAGCTGGAGGAAGCCGGGGCGCAATACAGGATTCAAATCTTCGATGGGCAGCATGGCTGGGCCCCGCCAGAAGTGTGGCTGGAGGCGCTGAACTGGATGGATATCCGGGCCATGGCGGCAAACCTGTTGCCGCGCGATTCGGCACGCATTCAGCAAACCGCAGACGAGGAACTGGCCAAAGCCCGCGACCTGCAAGCGAAGAACAGTCTGCTCGCGGCGGTGCGACAATACCAGTCCCTGGTGCGGGATTTCAAGCTTCTGACTGACGTAAGCTCCGCCGAGAATTCCCTGGCTGAGCTGGCGAAAAACAAGGAGGCAAAAGCCGAACAAAAGCAGGAGACATCGGCCCTGGAGCAGCAAGCGCGGATCAGTGATCCTCTTTCATCGCAAATGCAGGCGATCGGATCCGGCGAAAGCGACAATGTCGATGTCGGCGCGCTGAGACACGAATTTGCTGATCTCAAGAAACGGGCCGACGACAATCAGAAATCAGGCGACTTGAAATCACTGGCCGTACGGAGGGCTTTGGGAGGTTTGGTGATCGCAGCTTACGAATCGGGCCAGCACAGCATGGAACAGAAGAATTATCACGCGGCGTTGGTTTATTTTGATCTTGCGGCGGCGGGAGCAGCCAATCCCGCATTTGCGCACTATCAGCGGGCACGAGTCTACGCCCTGCTGGGCAACAAGAAAGGCGCGCTCACCGAGTTGCGTCTGGCGTTCGCCGCGGGGTTTCATGAAGCCTCGGCGCTCGATGGGGAGGAGTTTCAGGCACTTCGCGGGTCAACCGAGTTTCAGGAGCTCGCGACGAAGTGGAAGGCAGCGGTAAATGGCAGCGCCCCGTAGCAGACTGACCCCCGCATGGCCGCCGACGTTTGAACATGGCGGGTGGCGCTTCTCTTCTGATCACCTAGAATCATGAGGGTAGTACTGGAGATGAAAGTCCGACCTCCGGCAGCTGCAAAAAAGGGGTGTCCACACCTACCCTTTCGCAACGAACGCGAAAGGGCGGGGCACCCTCACGAGTTTTAGGTGATCAGAAAGGATGGGCCACGCAATATAAAAGGGCGCCCCTTTCAGAGTAGGCTGCAGTTGATGTGAGCAACAGTAACTACGCCGAACGAAAGGAACACCCATGGAGAGTGTGAAGTACATTGGCTTGGATGTCCACCAGAGCACGATCAGCGTGGCCGTGCTCAATGCCGAAGGCAAAGTGATGATGCAGTCGGTGATCGCGACCAAAGCGACAGCGGTGCTGGATCTGCTGAAGGGATTACGCGGAGTGCTGCATCTCACCTTCGAAGAAGGAACGCACTCGGCCTGGCTCTACGATGTGGTGGTGCGGCAGGTGGCGCGGGTGGTGGTGTGTAATCCGCGCAAGAATGCGCTGCTGAAGTCGGGCAACAAGAGCGATCAGATCGATGCGCGCAAGTTGGCGGAACTGCTGCGGGCGGGGATGTTGTCGCCGGTCTATCACGGGGAGCAGAGCACGCGCACCCTGCAACAACTGGTAGCCGGTTATACCGCGCTGACCGAAGACACGGGGCGTGCGATGCGGCGGATCAAAGCCCTGTATCGCAGTCAAGCGATTGCGTGCGCGGGCAAGAAACCGTTCGGCAAGCGGCATCGTGGGGAATGGCTAGCGCGACTGACCGACAGCGGGCAGCGGCGGCGTGCGGAATGGCTCTACCAGGAGTTGGACGCCGTGCAGATCTTGCGGCGGGAAGCCCGGCAAGCGGTGATGGTGGAGTGCCACAAGAATCCGGCCGCGAAGTTCCTGCGCTCCATGCCGTTCTTGGGGCCGCTGCGAGCGGCGGTGCTGATCGCGCGGGTGCAGACGCCGCACCGCTTTCGCACCAAACGTCAGTTCTGGACCTACTGCGGCCTGGGGTTGGAGACGCGCAGCAGCGCCGACTATGTGGAGAAAGATGGGCAAATCCTGCGGCGGCGAAACCCGGTGTACATCCGCGGGTTGAACTGGAACTACAGCCACGAGCTGAAAAATGTGTTCAAGAGCGCGGCCACGACAGCGAGCGCGATGGACGGTCCGTTCCGCGCCTTCTACGAAATCCGAGTCGCCAACGGAATGCTGCCGGCCATGGCGCGGCTGACACTGGCCCGTAAGATGGCGGCCATTGCCCTGATTCTGTGGAAGAAAGGAGAGACGTTCGCAGCCGAACATCTGAAGTTACAAGCAGCATAAGCGCGGCGCACCCTCGCGAAAGTCCGGAAGCGGTACCCTGACGTTCGAAGGTTGCAGAGCTGCGCGCACGGGTTCGAGGGTAAGTATCTTGGGCGGGATAGACGGAAAAGTCTCATGGGCCACCATATGCTCCCTCGGACAACCCAACAAAGCCATAGTGCCGCGCCAGACGCGAGCCTCAGATAGAACCATGGTTGGCCATGCTGCCACCGAGTTGCTTGTCGGCGATCAGATCAAGACCGAACGAACGCCTGGTTGATCCGGAAATGCGTGGTGATGCCAACAACGCGAATCGAAGCTGCCGTCGGAGCTGCCGGCAGGGGCTGGATGCCAAGAAAAACAAAACCTCCCTGCGAAGGGTAAAGTGTTTTTACTTGACATCCCCTTTTATAGAACCCGCCCACCTGGCGCTAGGCCCATATGGAGAAAAGGCAAATGGAGGTCACAAGAGGTGTGCTTCTACTCGTGCTAGGGGCGTCGCTTTTCGTGACTGGATGCACGATGGTCAGGTCGGAATCCGATATCTTGGGGGAATATGAACTTGCGATCCCAAAGGGCAAGATAGCGCTCAAGGTGTCCCCCGACAACAGCTTTTCCGAAACGATCTTCTGGCCAAACGGAAAAGTCGAAAGTCGTTCTGGAAAGTGGCTCTGGAACGAAAACGGGGTTAGCTTCGATCAGCTATGGATACCCTCTGCGTTCGCCCCCGACTACATTCTCCAGGCGGACGAGTCGGCTGGGAAACAGCCGAAGTATACCGAACCCGGGCACTGGTCTGGTCGACCAGAGAGGCACTGGGGAACTGTAATATTGCCAATTTTTCCGGATGCTGATCTGAACTTCAAGATGGTCCGACGATTCCACTATTGATGCGGGGTGCTGACGCATCGGGCACTTTGCGATCTCTGTGGACGGAGCGCACGCGCATCGAAAAAGCTGCCCCACATACATTGCAACCCAGTCAAGAGCGGCTTTTTGGGCCGGGTGCCCCATACATCGCGCACTTTGTGATGTGTGGGTTTCGCTAATCGCCACCGGGATCGGGATTGACGACGATTAGCTAGTCATCCTCCGTCGAATTGCTACAGTTGCGACCGCTTAATCCAGACTGTGCGAGTGGCACATCCTGAAATGGCTAGAAGATTCTCCACACGAAGTGGGCGATCAGGGCGAAGAGGATAATCAGGAATCCGGTAATCCAGATCAGGAATCTGGCGGTTAGTTTTGGGGACTCGATTTCTTTTTTGTCCATTGCGTGAGGATACGCTCATGCGAGAGCGTTGCCGAGCTTTGCTCGGCTGGGCGGGTGAGGCACCCGCCTCTACGTGGTTCGTGGTAGGAAAAAATGGGCCGCGATGGTTTCATCGCGGCCTTTTCTGATTGGGTTTGAAGCGCGCGGGCAAGTCACCAGCGGCCACACAAATCTTAGTGGCGACCTCCGCCGTGTCCGCCGCCGCCGAAACCGCCTCGGCCACCGCGTCCGGGGCCACCTCGGCCTCGGCCTCGTCCACCACCGCCTCCGCCGCCGGGGCGACGTCCTCGGTCTCCACCTCTGTCGGGGCCACGATCGCCGCTGCGTTCGGGGCCGCGCTCAGTTGGGGCGCCGCCTGCTACCGGGGCGTCGCGGTTGAAGTTGGGTTCGTCGTCGGCGAAATCAGCGCCGCCTTCGATAGTCAACGCGGGAGCATGAGCGGGTTCACCGCCGCCGCTGCTTTCTCCTCCACCGTTTTCGGGCGGAAGTTCTCCGCCGCCCATCTTGGCGCGCTGTTCTTTGAGAATAGCTTTGCGCGAGAGGCGGATGCGGTTGCCTTCGACGGCCAGGACCTTTACCAGAACCTGATCGCCTTCTTTCAGTTCGTCGCGAACGTCTTTGATGCGGTGTTCCGCGACTTCGCTGATGTGCAGCAGGCCGTCGGTGCCGGGGATGATCTCGACGAAGGCGCCGAAGTCAGCCAGGCGGGTGACTGTGCCGAGGTAGGTCTTGCCGATCTCGGCCGTGGCCGTGAGGTCGCCGATGATCTGCAGGGCCTTGGCTGCCGACGCTTCGTCGTTCGAAGCGACGTTGATTTTGCCGGAATCCTCGACGTCGATCTTCACGCCGGTGCGCTCGATGATGCTGCGAATCATCTTGCCGCCGGGCCCGATGACGTCGCGAATCTTGTCCACCGGAATCTGCAGGGTGTAGATACGCGGCGCGAAGGACGAAACCTTCTCGCGCGGAGCGGAGATGACCGCGTTCATCTTATCGAGAATGTAGAGGCGTCCGCGCTGGGCCTGGGCCATCGCTTCGCGCATGATCTGCGCCGTGATGCCTCCGACCTTGATGTCCATCTGCAGAGCGGTGATGCCGTCCTTGGTGCCGGCGACTTTGAAATCCATGTCGCCATAGTGATCTTCAGCGCCTGCGATGTCGGTGAGGATGGCGTAGCTCTCGCCTTCCTTGACCAGGCCCATGGCAACGCCTGCGACCGGGGACTTCAGAGGAACGCCGGCGTCCATTAACGACAACGAGGCTCCGCAAACCGTGGCCATCGAAGACGAACCGTTCGACTCTAGGATGTCGGAGACGACGCGCATGGCATAAGGCCACTTGTCTTCATCCGGCAGGACGTTCGAGATGGAGCGCTCCGCCAGCGCGCCGTGGCCGATTTCTCTTCGGCCCGCGCCACGCAGAAACGCAACCTCTCCAACCGAAAACGGTGGAAAGTTATAGTGGAGCATGAAGCGTTTCTTGGCTTCGCCTTCGAAGACTTCGAGGCGCTGCATATCATCACTGGTACCCAGCGTGGTCGTGACCAGGGCCTGAGTCTCGCCGCGGGTGAAAATCGCCGATCCGTGGGTGCGCGGCAGGACGCCGACTTCGATCCAGATATCGCGGATCTGGTCAAAAGGGCGGCCATCGGGACGGCGTTTCTGGTTGATGACCTGCTCGCGGAAGATGCGCTCGCGCAGAGTCTCGAAGTAGGTCTTGAATTTCTTCTGCGCGGCTTCGTCTTCCGCCGGGATGGCAGCCTGCAGACCCTTCTTGAGTTCGCGAACCAACTTGTAGCTTTCCGCCTTGGGATACTTCTGGGTGTTGAGGCGATCGGCGAGGTCAGCGCCGACGCGATTCTTCAGGTCGTCGAAGTACGCCTGGTCGAACTCGGGAGGAGTTACCTGGCGTTTCGACTTCCCTGCTTTTTGCCGCAGATCGTTGATGGCAGCGCAAATCTTCTTGATTTCGGTATGGGCAAATTCGATGGCGTCGACCACCGTCTCTTCCTTCACTTCCTTGGCGCCCGATTCGATCATGACGATGCCGTCGGAAGTGCCGACCACCATGATGTTCAGCAGGCTGTCGCGCATCTCGGTGTAAGTCGGGTTGATGATGAATGCGCCATTTACCAGACCTACGCGGACGGCGCCGATAGGGCCTTCGAACGGAATGTCGGAGATGGTGAGCGCGGCGGATGCGCCGTTGATGCCGAGGACGTCAGGATCATTCTCGGTGTCGGCGGAGAGAACGAAGGCGATAACCTGTGTTTCGCAGCGGAATCCGTCCGGGAACAGAGGGCGCACGGGGCGGTCGATCTGGCGGCTGGTGAGAATTTCACGCTCGCTGGGACGGCCTTCGCGCTTGATAAAGCCACCGGGGATGCGTCCGCCGGCGTAAGTGTATTCCCGATAGTCAACAGTCAAGGGGAAGAAATCGATGCCTTCCCGCGGATCAGGATTGGCAGTCGCGGTGGCGAGAACTACGTTGTCGCCGAGGCGCACGACGACCGAACCGTGGGCTTGTTTGGCTAATTTTCCGGTCTCAAATGAGATGGTTTTACCGCCGGCTAGTTGAACAGATACTTCTTGTTTCATGAGTCATTTCCTTTTGGCAGGAGGACACACGCGCGTCCGTTGGGAGAGGCTGCACAGTTTGAAGGGCAAGAGCCAGTAGCGTTCTGCAGGGCCGGAAACACACCGTTCGCGGCTTTTTACTTTTTGCGTGATGGCCATCTGCGCAACGGCCAGATGATTCCGATGATGGTCCGGCGAATACACCCCGAGCCGGGAACGGCCTTGCAGGAAACCTACTTGCGCAGGCCCAGCTTACCAACAACCGTCTTGTAACGCTCGGAATCGTAAATCTTGAGGTAGTCCAGCAGGCGGCGGCGCTTGCTGACCAGCATGAGAAGACCGCGGCGCGAGCCGTGATCCTTCTGGTGCGTTTTGAAGTGATCCGTCAATTGGCCAATCCGTTCGCTTAGCAACGCGATTTGGACTTCGGGGCTGCCCGTATCGGTGGGATGCGTGCCGTACTGGTCGATGAGGGATTTCTTTTGCTCTCTGGCTAGCACTACTCTAGTGCGCTCCTGTCTTCTAGTTTCAATTTGATCGTAACGTGCATTTAAGGTAACACGCTGTAGACCGGGGTGTAAAGGCAGGGGCTCCGGGGGGCCGGGCTATTTCTTCGCGTCCTTTGGGGTTTAAGATCTTGACGCTATAAGCGAGGTCAAACCCACTATTGCAAAGGACGCGAAGAAGTCCGCGAAGGGCGCAAAGAAACCCCGCTCTGACTACCGCACTCATGGTCATAGCGGGCGGCATACCAAAGGGACGTGCCGAATTGGCATCTGAATTAGTATAGTGATGCCGGTAGCCATGACAGTGCGATGCGTGCAGTGCGGCCAGGAGAATAATCCGCAGTATCGTTTCTGCGGCATGTGCGGGGCTCCCCTTGGACCGCCGCCTGCGCCAGTGCCGCATGAACTGGGACGCGAAAGAGCCAGGATCCCGGTGAGCGGCCCTTCTTTTTTGGGGCTGGGCGATGAGCGCTCGCGCGACTTGGACTACCTGCTGGAAGACGAGCCGCCTCGCGGCCACGGGCGCCTCTACCTCGCCCTGCTTCTGCTGGTCGTGAGCGCGGGATTGCTGGCGTGGCACTGGCAGCGTGACGGCTACCCCTGGTCGGGATTCATTCTCAAGCCAACCATCAGCGTCAATGCCCCGGTAACCCCGCCTCCGGTTGCACCTCCGGATTCTGCCGCTGCTGCCGCTCCGGTTGTACCGGTTGAGCCGACTGCGAATCCAGCCCCGCCTGAGGCGCATCCGGCGGCGACCGAGGTACAGTCTCCCGCAGCGGAGCCTTCGGGCAGTGGCACGGCCGCGAATCCATCCGTGGCAGCCAAGCCAAACGAACAGGCGTCGCCGAGTGATGTCGCCGATTCTGGAGAGAGCACGAAGCCGCCGGGTGCCGGTTCTTCTCAAGCCGCCGAATCTGCGACCGCGGAACCGGCACCGAAGGAGACACGGGTTGCATCCGCGGCGCCGATGTCCAAGCCGGCTGCTTCCCGGCCGACCACGTCGAAGCCGTCACCGGCCCTGGCATCTCCGACGGACACTTTCGAAGACCGGTTGGTGGCCGACGGAGAGAAGTACTTGTATGGCCGGGGGGTTCCGGAGGACTGTGCGCGGGCCCAGAGAAATCTGCAGATCGGCGCCCGCCAGTCGAATCCCAAGGCGCAAACCTTGCTGGGTGCAATGTATGCGACCGGGCACTGCGTGAACCGCGATCTTCCCACCGCCTATCGCTGGTTTGCCAAGGCGCTGCATGGGGACCCCGGGAATTCGCGGGTCCAGCGTGATCTCGAAGTGTTGTGGAAACAGATGACGCCGGAAGAGAAACAGTTGGCCATGAAGAGCCAGTAGAATCTGGCACCGCCTCAGCCGACCACTGACTGCTTTGATTGGATTAAAACCGGTTCTTAGTTCGTTGTTCTCAGTTCTCAGATGGACTCAGTGATGGTGATGGGCTGCCGTCTGCGGTGAACTCATGACCAGGCGTCCATGCTGAACGCCCTTGGTGCTGATCAGCCGGTCGGCCAGCTTTTGTACTTCTTTGGATTTCCCGCGAAGGACGACAACCTCGAGACAGCTTTCATGATCCAGGTGGGCATGCAGCGTGGAGATGATCACGTGATGATGCTCGTGCTGGAGGTCTGTAAGTTTTTCGGGCAAGAGGCGGGTGTGGTGGTCGTAGATGAGGGTAACGGTGCCCACCACAAAGGCGTCGGGAGCGACCACTGCCGAGCCGACCAGACGATCGCGAATGAGATCGCGGAAAGCTTCGGAGCGGTTCTCATAACCTTTTTGCGCAATGAATCGGTCAAAGCGGCGAAGCAGTTCGGTATCGATGGCTACACCGATGCGGCTTAGATCTCCCATGGAATGCCCTCTCGGCAATTAGCTTACTCCCCCGGATTCGGAGCCTTGTCGAAGTGGCGAAGATGCTGTTATGGTTTCGCGGCACGGCTTGGGCTGTAGGTAACCGACTGTAGCTGAGGCGGTTGGTACGAAGGTAAGCAAGGCTCCGGCAATCCGCTGAGGGCCTGCGGCCGTACTTTTGAAAGGATGAGATAACTGCTTGTCCGGCACTGAACTAAAGGGAGGGGCGAGCGAGGCTTCGCTGGTGTGGGCGATACGCTCGGGCGACGAGAGCGCCATGACCGCGCTTTACGACCGCTATTCTTCCCTGGTGTATGCGGTGGCCCTGCGGGTGTTGGGCGATACCGGCGCAGCGGAGGACGTCCTGCAGGAAGTGTTCATGCAGTTGTGGCGCAATCCGGCGGCGTTCGATTCGAGCCGCGGCAACCTGGGTGCGTGGCTGGGGGTCATCACCCGGAACCGCGCCATTGATGGCCTGCGCAAGCGTCGCCCCGAAACGGATATCGCCGACGTCGTAGTTTCAGTGGAACCGGACTTGGCGAGTGATGCCGAGCGGGCACGTGCCATGCAGAAAGTAAGGGTCGCTTTGGGCAGCATGCCGGGAGCGCAACGAAGCGCCCTGGAGATGGCCTATTTCGAAGGTCTGACCCATACGGAGATTGCGGCCAAGACGGGAGAGCCGCTGGGCACGATCAAGACCCGGATCCGCAGCGGATTGCAGGCGTTGCGAAAGGTCTTTGAAACATGACCGCGCACGAACAATTCGCCGACGATCTCGCACTGCTCGCGCTGGGAGCGCTGCAGGGTAACGAGCCCGTGACGCTGGAGAAGCACTTGGAAGAGTGCTCTTCCTGCCGCCGCGAACTGGAGCGACTACGCGGGGATATGGCTTTGCTCTCGCTTTCAGCTTTAGGGCCGGCGCCGCCCCGACGCTCGCGCGACCGATTGTTAAAGGCCATTGCGAGGGAACCGCGAGCGCGGAAGAGTACACAGCGCCGGGCTTCTTTCTTCTGGACGTTCGTGCCCTGGTTGGCCACCGCGGCCTTCCTCCTGCTGGCCGGCTTCTTCTGGCAGCAGAGCGACCGCCTCTCACAGCAGGTGGCCCGATTGCAGGACCAATCGGCGCAACAGCAGGCACAGCTTGAGCGGGCGCGCGAAGTCGTGTCCACGTTGGCCTCGACGGACGCGATGCGCGTGACCCTGGTGGCAGCGCAAACTCCGCCCCAGCCGCAGGGCAAGGCGATATACGTGAAGGATCGGTCGAGTTTGATTTTCCTGGCCAGCAACATGCCGGGTTTGCCGCCGCAGAAAATCTATGAGCTGTGGCTGATTCCGACCAATGGCGCTCCCATCCCGGCCGGGGTTTTCAAACCCGATGCCCGGGGCAGTGCGACTGTGATTGAACCGCCGCTGCCCGCCGGGGTGGAAGCCAAGGCTTTTGCGATTACGGTCGAACCGGAGCAGGGCTCGTCAACTCCCACCATGCCGATTGTGATGATGGGTGCGGGAGAATAGCAATGGCCACGTGGGGACAGCCGCCCTCGGCTGTCCGGCGGAGCGCAGCTCCGCAAGTTCTTGGTGGTCTCGGACAATCGGCAATTTCGTTACGTCTAGCAAAACCCTGTCGAGCTTTGCTCGACCAGACAGCCGAGGGCGGCTGTCCCACGTGGGCTGTGCTAGGACTCTTCGCTCTCCTTGAGGCGGGCAATCACTCCGAAATCTTCAAGCGTAGTGGTATCACCTTTCACATCGCCACTGCCGGCGAGTTCGCGGAGCAGGCGGCGCATGATTTTCCCGCTGCGCGTCTTGGGGAGCATGTCGGTGAAGCGGATATCGTCTGGCTTCGCCATTGCGCCGATCTCCTTGGCCACCCACTTTCTCAGTTCATCTTTTAATTCAGCGCTGGGCTTCCTTCCCTGCTCCAGAGTGACGAACGCCGAGATGGCCTGACCCTTGATTTCGTCAGGACGCGCTACGACGGCAGCTTCCGCCACCGCCTCGTGCGCCACCAGCGCGGACTCCACTTCCATCGTGCTCAGACGGTGACCGGAGACGTTGATCACGTCGTCTACCCGGCCCATCACCCAGAAGTAACCGTCTTTGTCTTTGCGGGCGCCGTCGCCGGTGAAATACATACCGGGGATTTGTGACCAGTATTGGGAGACGTAGCGGCCGGGATCACCGTAGATGGTGCGCAGCATCCCCGGCCACGGTTGCTTGAGCACGAGAAATCCGCCGGATCCCTCCGGCACGGGGGTGCCATCCATGGTGACTACTTCGGGGACGACACCAGGAAACGGGCGCGTCGCCGATCCCGGCTTGGTAGCGACGGCGCCCGGGATGGGACTAAGCATGATGTGCCCAGTCTCAGTCTGCCACCAGGTATCTACGATGGGACATCGATTGTGGCCGATGAGGTCGCGATACCACATCCACGCTTCGGGATTGATGGGTTCGCCGACGGTGCCGAGCAGACGGAGGCTGTCGAGCTTGTGTTTTTTCGGCCACTCATCCCCCCACTTGGTGAAGGTGCGAATCGCAGTGGGAGCGGTGTAAAAGATGCTTACCTGGTGGCGGTCAATGATGCTCCAGAAGCGGTCAGGCTCAGGGAAGTTGGGAGCGCCTTCATACATCACGCAGGTGGTGCCGTTTTGCAGTGGTCCGTAGACGATGTAGCTGTGCCCGGTCACCCATCCGATGTCGGCGGAGCACCAGTAGGTATCTTCTTCCTTGATATCGAAGATCCACTTCATCGTGATGTAAGTCCCGACGGAATAACCGCCCGTGGTGTGGACGACGCCCTTCGGCTTACCGGTGGTTCCCGAGGTGTAGAGGATGTAGAGCGGGTGTTCGGCATCGAGCGGCTCGGCGGGACAATCATCGGACGCTTTGGCCATCAGGTCGTGCCACCAGTGGTCGCGGCCGGGCTGCAGATTGATCGCCGTTCCGGTCCGTTGGTAAACGACTACCTGTTTGACCGACGGGCAGGACTTCAACGCTTCCTCGACTGCGGGAAATAGTTTGACCTCGGCGCCACGCCGAAATGAGCCATCCTGGGTGATGACGGCGACAGCTTGCGAGTCATGAATGCGGTCGACGAGGGCGTTTGAGGAAAATCCACCGAAGACCACCGTGTGCGGGGCGCCTATGCGGGCGCAGGCCAGCATGGCAACGGGCAGCTCAGGCGTCATGCCCATGTAGATGGCGA
Organism: Terriglobia bacterium; assembly: GCA_963813645.1. GTDB lineage: Bacteria > Acidobacteriota > Terriglobia > Terriglobales > Acidobacteriaceae > JAIQFF01. The sequence goes on along the minus strand of CAWEZS010000002.1, from coordinate 76,114 downwards.
CCCGGTCGCCTTTTCTGACGCCAAGCAATTTCAAGACATTGGCGAACTTCTGTACTTCGCAATGAAGCTGCTGGTAGGTGAGAGTGCGGGTTTCTCCAGGTTCGCTCTCCCAGATCAAAGCGGCTTTGTTCTTGCGGGCGGTTTGCACATGGCGGTCGAGACAGTTGTAAGAAATGTTGAGCTGGCCGCCGACAAACCATTTGGCCCACGGTACGTCTCCACTCCAGGACCTTGTCCCACTTCTTGAACCAGTGCAATTCGTCAGCGATTCCGGCCCAGAATTTTTCCGGCTGCTCAACCGACTCACGGTAGATGCGCTCGTAGTCCTCGAGACTCTTGATATGCGCCTGCTGGCGGAAGTGCTCCGGGCACTCGAATTTTCTGTCCTCGTGCAGAACGGATTCGATATTGGTGCGGGCATCGGCCGCAGTGGGCTTCTCGGGCATGCTGGTCCCTCGGGTTATCGGGATTCAGGTAAGTGCAGTGCAGATTCTACAAGGGCGGAGATGGAATGTCTGCCTCACATACTCTTTTGGAAGATGTCATCCTGAGCTTGCGAAGGATCTGGCGTGTAGAGGACACGCCAAGCGGGCAGTCGTGCCGCCCCTCGCCAGATCCTTCGGGACCGAAGTCCCTCAGGATGACTCCCTTGTGCGAGACTGACTATCCATCCAGAAATCTGTCCCGATATTTCGCTTCGGGCAGCGGGCAGGTCTCATATTTTCCGAAGACTCGGTAGCGGCGACGAGCGAACATTCGATACCCCCAGTCGCGCAGCGATTTCGGAAGGATGCGGAGTACAAGCGCGATTGCGGCCCAGAAACCTCCCAGTTCGCGGAGCACGGAAATCACGGCATCGGAGCGGGCGGAAATATGTGCGCCCGATTCTTGGACGACGTAGACCGTATCCAGGTCATGGGGATCGAAGTTGTGACCCTTGAGAATTTGGGCGGCGTAAGTGCTCTGCAGTGAGGCGAAACGGCAGCGGGCGCGGCGATCATGCTTGAGGACAAATCGTACCAGGCGGTTGCAAAGTCCACATACGCCGTCGTAGAGAAGGACCGGATTGGCGGAATCTGCCATGGGCCGCGGCTTTTCACAGCTGTGTCATCTTCGCGTTTCAGGTGGACGACGGTCCCCCACGTAGCCGTGCGGGACCAGGTCTCAGACCCGGTTGGGACGAGCGCAGCTCGGCTGCTTTTTCTCGCTGGAACGGAAAAGCACTGTCGAGCTCCGCTCGACATGGACCGGCCACAGACCCGTCCCCACACGACCCCGCGCACGGGCCCATGCCGACGAGCGAGGGCGCCCGCCCTCCATACTTATCTAGGCCCGTCGGGCTTTCGCTGCAGTTCAGGGACGTACTCGGCGACGCTTCCCTTCTCTAACAGGTAATTGCCCGGGCCTTGCTTCCCCGCCACAGTGCGGGCGAACTCGGCGACGAAGAAACTGGCGCGCAGGGCTTCGGTGAAAGCCCACCTTGTGGCGGCTCTCCATTCTCGGGCCAGGCCTGGATCTTTTTGCTCGACAGCTCCTATGTCGCTGGGAATCTGGATTGCGATTCGCTGCCGAGCCAGCGCCGTTGTCAGATCATTGCGTAGCGGCTTGCCGTCGCCGTTGAACTGGACCAGCGGTTGCAATCGCGAAAAGACGTCTAGAACCTCGGGCCGGTAGTCTTTGCCCTGCAGGCGATCGCGCACCCGACGGCTAGCGAGTGGCCATCTCACCCACAAACGGTCGGTGCCGTTCTGGTGCAGGATGCTCGAGGTTTCGGGTCCGTAGAAGTCAACCTTGTAGATATCGCAGACTACGCCCAGCTTGCCGAAGTTGAGATGGGCATTTCTGCTTTGCAGGGGATCAAAGGTCCAGGTGATCTCCGGGATCCGCAGGGCCAGGGCTCGTTCGCGCTGGGCCAGCTTGAGTTTGTAGCCCAGGTCGAGGTCGCGATAGGGTTCGCGCACGGCAAGCATATGGGAGTGCAATGTGAGGTGTCCGGATTCCATGGCCAGAAATCCGAAAGCGAATCCGGCCAGTTTGGGACCGTCAAAGGCGCCCACCCAGACGCTGCCTGCTTCCCGGGTGGCAATCATCAGGGCCAGGGGCATGACGTCGCGATCGGCCAATCCCCAAACTTCTTTTTCCACGGCTTCGGCTTGTTCCAGATCCTCGATGCTTTCGAGATCGCGGATGGTAACGGGTTTTGGGGATTCGGCCATGGGCGTAAGGCAGTTCAATATACGCGAGGCGGAATGGTGATGCCACCGTACCGAAAGTAGCGCCGGCATCCTGCCGGCTGTCGGGCGGGCGTCCCGTCCGCCCCGGAATCAGAGCGAGTCCCTCGACCGAAGGTGTGGATGCGCTTATAGGGGTCCTTCGACTCCGCACCGGCTTCGCTTCGCGAAGCCGCTACTCCGCTCAGGATGACAGGGGGAGATTAGCCTTGGACGCGGGTCGCTTTGCCGCTCCAAAAGGCTTCCCGGAGTTGGCGTTTCAGCATTTTTCCCGTGCCGGTTTTTGGCAATGGGCCTTCGACGAACTTCACCACCCGGGGCATTTTGTACTTCGCGATGCGGGGCTTGAGCGACACCAGCAATTGTTCTTCGGTCAGCTCCTGGCCGGGTTTGAGGACAACGATAGCGACCGGGATCTCGCCCCATTGCGGATCGGGGGCTGAGACCACCGCGCATTCGAGCACCGCCGGGTGGGCGAAGATGGCTTTCTCTACTTCGATGGAAGAAATATTTTCGCCGCCACTGATGATGATGTCTTTCTTGCGGTCAACGATATAGATGTAATTCTCTTCGTCCCAGACCGCCATATCTCCGGTGCGCAGCCAGTTATTGGTGATGGCGGCTTTGGTGGCGTCGGCTTCCCGGTAGTAGCCGTCCATGACATTGTCGCCACGGACCACCACTTCGCCCACGGTTTCCATGTCGCGAGGCACGTCGTTCAGTTGCGCATCCGCAACGTGCACTTCGCAGCCAACCAGCGGCCAGCCTGCGGCCGCGAGGCGGGAGAGACGTTCAGTATCGTCCGCCCAGATGACATTTGATTTGGTCTGGGCCGTGGTGGCAACCGGAGCCGTTTCGGTGAGGCCGTAGCCCGAACATACTTCGCAATGAAATGCCTGCTCCAGGCGCGCGATCAGTTCGGGGGATGAGGCCGCGCCTCCCGTGGTGATCACTCGCATACTCGAAGTATCGAACTTTCCAAGTTCCGGACAATTCAGGAGCGCATTTGCCATTGTGGGGACGAGGGTCATCGCGGTGGCCTTCTCTTCCTGGATGATGCGCAACACGAAGGCTGGCTCGAAGCGGCGGACCATGACGTGCTTACTGCCCTTCATGGTGATGCTTTGCGGACGTCCCCAACCGTTGGCGTGAAACAGGGGGATGGTATGCAGCTCGACGTCAGTGTCTTTGCAGGAGAAGGTGGAGAGTACGCTCAGGGCATGCACATAGAGAGTGCGATGCGACAGCATCACGCCCTTGGGCATGCCGGTGCTGCCACTGGTGTAGAAGAGTTCGGCAATTTCGTTTTCGTCGAACGAGAAGGTATCGGGACGAGAAATGCGATCGCGTGCCAGCAGGTCTTCCAGGTACAAATCTGCCTGCGGGACCGGCTGGTCAATCGCGACATAGCGCCGGATGCTGGGACAGGTTTTGCGCAGCTCTTGAACCAGCGGGGCAAACTCGCTTTCGAAAACCAGCATGCTGGCGCCGGCGTGACAAAGAATAGTAGTCAGCTCGGCGGGCTGCAGCCGCACGTTGAGCGGCATCGCGATGGCGCGAATCAACGGCGGCCCGTAATAGCCTTCCAGAAGCTGATGATTATTGAAACTGAGATAGGCGACGCGGTCGCCGGGGCGGATGCCCTCTGAAAGCAACCCGGCGGCCAGGCGTTCGCAGCGCTCGCCGAACTGGGCGTAGGTGAACGAGCTGGGGCCCGAGACGACACCCGTTTTCTTTCCGTAAAGATCAACCGCGCGGTACAGGCACCGAATGGGTGTGAGCGGTACATTCATGGCCGGCTTTTGAGCCCTCTAGCGTAAAGTGTCGCGTACCCCGCACGGCATGATACACGAGAGCGAAATCCCTGGAGATGCGCGCCGGATCCTTCACCCGGCTGAAGCCGCGTTCAGGATGACGCCTTTACGGTGGAGCTCTTCGTTTTTGTTCGGGCGGGACACCCGTGGTTTATCGATACCTACTCCAACAGGTCAGGTTGTTCGCGGATGATGCGGGCCCACAGCGGTTGGAACTGGAACCAGCCAGCCATGTGCGATCCAACCTGTTGCCGAGTGATGATGGCGTTCGCTTCGTCGATCTTTTCCGGGGTGCCCACAGCTTCGGCCATCAGTTGGGCCTGGCAGCTTCGTTCCATGGTGATGAACCACCACGCGGCCTCGTCAACTGTGTGCCCAACAGTCAACAGGCCATGGTTGCGCAGAATGGCTGCTTTCCTGTTGCCGAGAGCTTTGGCGATGCGTTCGCCTTCGGAAGTTTTGTAAACAACGCCGGTGAAATCAGTGAACAGAGAATGGTCATCGTAGAAGGCGCATACGTCCTGGGTAATTGGATCCAGCAAGCGGCCGAGTGACGACCAGGTTTTTCCATACAACGAGTGGGCGTGAGCGGCAGCTACAACATCAGGACGGGCGGCGTGGATTTGCGAGTGAATGGCGAAGGCCGCGCCGTTGACGGGATACTTCCCTTCCACCACCTGTCCCTGGTCATTTACCAAAATCAGATCGGAGACGCGAATCTGGCCGAAGTGCATACCGAAAGGATTAACCCAGAAATGATCGAGGTGTTCGGGATCGCGGGCGGTGATGTGTCCGGCGACGCCTTCATCGAATCCGAAGCGCGAGAACAAGCGGAAGGCTCCGGCCAGGCGCTGTTTGCGGTGCTGGCGCTCCTCGGCGACGGTGGCAAAGGTCGGAGGTCCAGGAATGCTCAGAGGATTTTGTGTGGCAACGGCCATCGGCGCCTCCCGCGATTGCGCCGACTAACTATAGCGCCGGCGACAGGCGCCCGCAACGGGCGGAGGAGGAAGCTAGAACCCTTCTTTCGCGCCCTTGGGGGCTCGGCCTTGTTCCTGTGCTCACCCACGGCTTGCGCCGTGGGCTACATTCTGACGCCGCTTCGCGGCTAAGTTGCAATGTCGCTCGGGTAGTACCGGACTATCCACTCGGCTACGCAACATGGCTTGGATTGGTTCTGAACTTCCACGGCGACAGAGTATGTGGCTTCACCGGCGTTGCCTGCATCCTTCAACGATTGCAGCGTGAAGCGGGCGCGGATGTGTGAACCGGCTGGAACCGGCGCGGGAAACCGGACGCGGTTCAATCCGTAGTTCACGACCATGCCGATGCCGTTCTGAATCTGCATTGCCTGCTCTGACAGATGGCTAAGGAGCGAAAGCGTCAGGAACCCGTGGGCGATTGTAGTGCCATAGGGCGACTCCTGTTGGGCACGAACGGAATCGATGTGGATCCACTGGCGATCCTCCGTGGCTTCCGCGAAGTTTAGGATGCGATCCTGGGTGATTTCAAACCAATCGGTGACGCCGATTTCGCGGCCCACGAAATCTTTCAGGTCATCGAAACTCTTGAGCACCAGAGGCGGCATGGGATATTTCTCCGGGCTAAGCGGACGCTTTGGTTCCGCGAGCGTCGAGCAGCATGTAAGTCACCAGCGCCGTGCCCAGATTGTTACCTCGCGCGTCCGTAAGGTCAACGCTTCCGACGCAGAGAGTTGATCCGATGCGCAGAAGCCGAGCGCGGGCGAACATGCGGCCGTCGGTGACTGGGAGAAAGTAATTGATCTTCATCTCGACCGTGGTAATCGGGCGTTTACCTGCGAAGTGGCGGTTCAGTGCCGTGCCGACTGCCGCATCGGCCAGGCTGGCCGCGACACCTCCGTGAGCGACGGCAGCGCTATTGGTCAACTCGGGACGCAGAGCGCACTCGAGGGTGACTCCGTCGCGCTGCACGCTGGCCAGCTTTATTCCCAGCAGCATGGCGAACGGGACCCGGGGCAGGAAGTCGCGAATCTCCTGCGCCGTGAGTTTGGGATGCTTCATGGGAAGGTTTCAGTTTTCAGTTTTTGGTTCTCGGTTCTCAGCTTGGCCGCTCGAAGAGGCCGGCCGCGCCTTGGCCTCCGCCGACGCACATGGTCACGACGCCATAGCGCGATTTGCGGCGCTCCATCTCGTTGGCGATCGTACCTACCATGCGTGAGCCGGTCATGCCAAAGGGATGACCGATAGAAATGGACCCGCCATTGACGTTGAGTCTGTCCATGGGCAGGCCGAGACGGTCGCGGCAATAAATTACCTGGACGGCGAAAGCCTCGTTGAGTTCCCAGAGGTCAATGTCTTCGATCTTCAATCCCTGGCGGCGCAGCAGTTTGGGGACGGCAAATATGGGACCAATACCCATTTCTTCGGGCTCGCATCCGGCGACCTGGAAGCCGCGGAAGATGAGCTTGTAGGGGATGCCGAGTGCGTCGGCACGCTGGCGCGACATGAGAAGCGTGGCGGATGCTCCATCGGAAAGTTGGGACGAGTTCCCTGCCGTTACCGAACCCTGGCCGCTGACGGGATCGAAGTGAGGCTTGAGCGCCAGCAATCCTTCGAGCGTCGTGTCAGGACGGTTGCACTCGTCGCGGTCACAGCAAACTTCTTCGGTGCCGACTACGGCGCCGGTCTTCTTGTCGAGCACCGCTTTCGTGACTTTCATGGGAACGATTTCGCCGGCGAAAAAGCCTTCCTGCTGGGCGCGGGCAGTGCGTTGCTGGCTGATCAGCGAATATTCATCCTGGGCGCGGCGGCTGATCTGGTAGCGCTTGGCCACGACCTCAGCGGTTTCTCCCATCACCATGTAGAGGCCGGGATATTTCTGTTTGACCGCCGGGCTGGGGTCGTTATCGCGAACGATCAGGCTGATGGTTTCCACGCCTCCGCCGATGGCGGCTTCGGCGCCTTCCGCCACAATCTGGTGGGCGGCCATGGCAATTGCCTGCAGCCCGGATGAACAGAAGCGGTTCACGGTGATCGCGGCCGTCGAACCGGCAGGCCGGCGTGCAGCGCGGAAACGCGCGCGATGTTGTGGCCCTGCACTCCGTGGGGCTGGCCGCAGCCGAGAATCACATCTTCGATTTCGCCAGGATCGAGTTGCGGAGTCTTGCGCAGGACGTCCTTGATGCAATGGGCGGCCAGATCCTCAGGCCGCGTCATGTTAAAGGATCCGCGAAATGATTTTGCCAGGCCGGTGCGCGAACTGGCTACTACAACGGCTTCTCTCATGTTGGTCGGGTCGAACATCATCGGATGGTTCAAGGGTCTATCCGGCTGCAACTTTTTGTTTATCCAAGTCAGCGAACGTACGGCCTTCGGCGGCCAATTGTTTCAGCAGCGGTGCGGGCTCCCAGAGTTCGCCGTGGGTGCGATGAAATTCGCTTATGCGGTCGTAGACCTTCTTTAGTCCGACGGTATCCGCGTACCACATCGGTCCGCCTCGATAGGCTGGGAATCCGTAGCCGTTGATGTAAATGATGTCTATATCAACTGCGCGTAAAGCAATTCCTTCTTCGAGGATGCGCGCGCCTTCGTTGACCAGAGCGTAGATGCAGCGATCGACGATCTCTTCCGCCGGAATCTGGCGCTGTGGGATGCCCGCCTCGGACGACCATTTCTTTGTCAGCGCGGCCACTTCGGGGTCAGGGGACGGCTTGCGATTCTCGTCGTACTTGTACCAGCCGGCGCCAGTCTTCTGGCCAAAGCGTCCCATCTCGCACAGATTGTCGGCAGCGAAAGCTTGCCGGACACCGGGTTTCTCCAGGTGGCGATATTCTTTGCGGATACGCCAGCCTACGTCGAGTCCGGCAAGGTCGTTGGTGGCGAGTGGACCCATGGCCATACCGAAATCGTAGAGCGCCTGATCGACGGCTTCGACGCTGGCACCCTCCTCGACCAAAAAGACCGCCTCGCGGACGTAGGGATGAAACATGCGATTGCCCACAAAGCCGCGGCAGTTGCCGACCAGAACCCCGACCTTCCCCAGTTTCTTGGAAAGTTGCATGCAGGTGGCCAAGACCTCCCTGCTGCTGGCCGTGCCGCGGACGATCTCGAGCAGGCGCATCACATTTGCTGGGCTGAAGAAGTGGGTGCCGATGACGGAGGCCGGCCGCGAGGTGGAGGACGCGATCTCGTCAATGTTCAGGGTGGAGGTGTTGCTAGCCAGGATTGTTCCTGGCTTGCATACCCGATCGAGTTCAACGAAAACTTCCTTTTTGAGCGCCATGCCTTCGAAAACTGCCTCGATCACTATGTCCGCCTGGCCAAAGTCGTCGTAACTCAGAGTGGGCTTGATCAGCGCGAGGCGTTCGTCAACCGATTGCTGGGTAAAGCGTCCGCGCTGCACTGACGTGGCATAGTTCTTGCGAATGTTGCCGAGGCCGCGGTCGAGGGCAGCTTGATCGGTGTCTTTGAGCAGGACTGGAATACCCGCGTTGGCGAATACCATGGCGATGCCACCGCCCATGGTTCCGGCGCCGACGACCGCAGCGGAGTTGACCGGGATCGTAGAAGTTTCTTTCGGAATGTCCGGGACCTTGGCCACTTCCCGCTCGCCGAAGAAGACATGAATGAGCGCTTTCGACTGGTCCGAGTAGAGGCAATCGATAAACAGCTTGGCCTCGACCTGGCAGCCCTCCTCGAAAGGCAGGCGGGTAGCGGCGTCTATGGCATCAATGGCGGCAAGCGGAGCGATCAGGTTACGTTGTTTCTTGCGGACGGTTTCGCGGGCAGCGGTAAAGATCGGCGCGTTCTGTTCCGGCGTGCTCAACTTCTGATTGCGTTCCCGAGTCTTGGGAGCAGGCTTGGCCGCAATCTCGCGGGCGAACGCCACGGCGCCTTTTAGCAGATCACCGTCAATCAATTGATCCACGATGCCGGCCTTCAGCGCGTCCGGCGCCTTGACCGGATTGCCGTCAGTGCACATTTCAACTGCCTTGGCGACGCCAGCCAGGCGCGGCAGGCGTTGTGTGCCTGCAGCTCCCGGGATGAGGCCGAGTTTTACCTCGGGCTGGCCGACTTGCGCGCTGGGCGCGGCCACGCGGTAGTGGCCGGACATGGCTACCTCCAGGCCGCCTCCGAAGGCAGTGCCGTGAATCGCCATCACTACCGGCTTGGAACAGTTTTCTATCTTGAGCAGCAGCGGGAGCAATCCAGGCCCGGTCTTACCTTTGCCCGAGGTCATCTTGGTGAATTCCTTGATGTCCGCGCCGGCAATAAAAGTGCGGCCGCCTCCCACTACCACGGCCGCGATCACGCTTCCGTCCTGGTTGATCTGGTCGACCGCTTCGGAGATTCCTTCCGGGACACCCGGGCTAATGGCATTCACCGGCGGGTTATTGATAGTGATGATCGCGATGTCTCCGTCTTTCGTGAGTTGGATGAGGTTGCTCATTGTGCCGCCTGCCCTCCATGGGGACGGTTAGATTGTAGCCGTGGTCCAGCCCGGATGGAAAAGTCGGGCCTCTGCCATTATGCTTAATCGCTTCTATGGCAAGCACGCCCATCTCTGCTCCAGACCGGGAACAACAATCCTTTTTCGCCGGCGGTATGGCGATCGTTCTGGCAATTGCCCTCGCGAAACTGCTGCTTCATTGTTACTTCAACAATCGTTATGGCTACTTCCGCGACGAGTTCGATTACATGGCCTGCGGCGATCACCTGGCGTGGGGGTACGTCGACCAGCCGCCGCTGATTCCCTTCTTGATCCATATTTGCCGGGCGGTGCTGGGAGACTCGCTGCGCGGCGTGCGCTTCATTCCGGCGCTCGCATCTTCCCTTTTGGTGGTGCAGACTGCGGTCATCGCCCGCGAATTTGGCGGACGCCGATTCGCGCTTCTGCTCAGCGCAGTGACGATTCTGGTGGCGCCGCAGTATCTCTCCAACGGCAGCTTGCTGGGTACCAACTGTCTCGAGCCTAATCTCTGGATGGGCTGCGCCTATTTCGCGATTCTCGCGATCAAGCGCAACGATCCCCGCAACTGGCTCTGGTTCGGCATGGTCGCGGGCCTGGGCATGCAGGAGAAGTATTCGATTGCTCTGTTCGGTCTGGGCATCGTGGTCGGCCTGCTGCTCACCGAGCAACGCGGCGCCTTCGCCAACAAATGGATTTGGCTGAGCGGGCTCGCAGCCTTCCTGGTCTTCCTGCCCAATTTCCTGTGGAACGTTCACCACCACTGGCCGTTCATCGAATTGATGCGAAACATTAAGGCTGAAGGCCGCGATATTGTACTGCCCCCCTTGCAATATTTCTTTCAGCAGACGCTGCTGGTCCTTCCTCTCACCGCGCCAATCTGGATTACAGGCCTGATTGCACTCTTCTTCTCGCAACGCTTGAAGATGTACCGTGTGCTCGGTTGGAGTTACCTCGTCTGTTACACCGTTTTCTTCGCTCTCCACGGCAAGAATTATTACCTTGCTCCCATTTACCCCATGCTCCTTGCGGCGGGAGCGGTGACCATCGAAAACGCATTCGATCGTCCCCGCCTCACCTGGATGAGACCGGCAACCGTAGTGGTGTTGCTGGCTGCCGGCGTACACCTTGCCCCGGTGGTTGTGCCGGTTCTGTCTCCGGACAGGTTCATTGCGTACATGAAATATCTGCCGATGAAGTTGCCGGTGATGGAGCACGGCCACGAGCGCGCAGTCTTGCCGCAGTGGTACTCCGACCAGTTCGGGTGGGACGAGATCGTGGCCGAAACCGCGGTAGCCTGGAACCGGCTCAGTCCGGCGGAGCGCAGCGACTGCGGTATCTTTGCCCAGGATTATGGCCAGGCTGGCGCCATCGATTTCCTGGGCCGCCGATATGGCCTGCCCCCGTCATTGAGTGGACACCAGACCTATTTCCTTTGGGGGCCTCGGGGATATTCCGGCAATTGCATGATCATTCTCGACGACAAAAAGGAAACCCTCGAAAAACTATGGGAGAACGTGGAGTACGTAGGCACGTCCTCCGACAATCCCTATGCGTTGGAACGCAAGATCGATGTCTTCATCTGCAAGGGCGCAAAATTCGGCACGCTCACGCAACTGTGGCCCGCGCTGAAGCGCTGGCGCTGATCGCTGACTCTGCAGTTACAATGGTCGGTCGAGTTCGTAGGTACTTGCGCCCAGCCAAAAGCCAAGGTGTCATCCTGAGCCTGCCCTGAGCGAAGTCGAAAGGATCTTGCGCGGAGCGGATGTATGCTGGTCTGGCCATCGTGCGGGTACGCGCAAGATCCTTCGGGACTGAAGTCCCTCAGGATGACGCCGAGACGATGTGTTTGTTCCCTGATCACGGTTATCGAGGATCACTTATGTCATCTTCCCGCCCGGTTGCACCGAACGTTGTCTCCGACGAGATACCCGCCGTCCCGTTGACCATTGAGGGCTACAGCGTTTTGCACCAGATGATGCGCGTCCGCTGGGCGGCGTGGCGGCAGCTCGGCGCGGCGGAGAAGGCGGCCATCGTCGATGAGGCTGCGACCGTTCTAGGCCGCATGGAACAGAATGCCGGAGGACAATCCGCGCTGTTTTCTTTGCTGGGACACAAAGGCGATTTGATGCTGGTTCACTTCCGGGGATCATTTGACGAACTGAACCTGGCGGAATTGCAGCTGGCGCAGCTCCGGTTAAGTGATTTTCTGGAGCCGACCACGTCTTACTTATCGGTCATCGAACTCGGCTTGTACGAATCCACGATCAAGGCTTATCGGGATTTGAGAGATCGCGGCATCGAGGCGCACTCGGAGGAATGGAAGCGGGAGGTTGCCGAAGTGCTGGCGCGGCAGACTGACGCCATGCGTCCGCGTTTGTTTCCCGAGATGCCGAAACATCGCTACATTTCGTTTTATCCCATGGACCGGCGGCGGGGCGAGGCCAAAAACTGGTATGCCCTGCCCATCGAAGAGCGCGCGCGTCAGATGAACGAGCATGGGTTGATCGGACGGCGGTATGCCGGAGAGGTGCGGCAGATCATCACCGGGTCGATCGGGTTCGACGACTGGGAGTGGGGTGTAGACCTGTTCGCGGACAATCCGCTGGTTTTCAAGAAGTTGATCTACGAAATGCGGTTTGATGAAGTGAGTGCGGTGTATGCGCTGTTTGGGCAGTTTTATTTGGGGCTGCGAGTCCCGGCCAGAGACTTGAGCCGGCTGCTGAGCGGCGATTTGCCATCGGCTGCAGTTAAGAACTCTTAACCGCAAGGGGCGCAAAGAAAACCTGCGAGATCTGGAGAATTTCTTTGCGTCCTTTGCGGCTCCCTTTGCGACCTTTGCGGTAATCCTTATGCTTTGTCTTGGAGAACTATGGCAACCCTTGGGCTAATCGAATATAAAGACGCAAGTCCGGAAGTGCGGGCGGTCTATGACGACATCATGGCCACCCGCAAAACCGACTGGATCAATAATTTTTGGAAGGCAATGGCGCATGATCCGGTGGCCCTCAAGCGCACCTGGGAAGACATCAAGCAGATCATGGCGCCGGGCGCGCTTGATGCCGTGACGAAAGAGATGGTTTACCTGGCGGTGAGCGTCAGCAACCAGTGCGGGTATTGCATCGCCTCGCATACGGCAGGAGCGAGAAATAAGGGCATGACCGATGCCATGTTCAAAGAGCTCATGGCGGTGGTGGGAATGGCGAACGAAAGCAACCGGCTGGTGGCGGGATACCAGGTGGAAATCGACGAGCAGTTTAAAGTTTAGGAGGGCGATGCATGGCGCATGAATTCTCCACTTCTTACCTGCAGGACTCGCTCTCCCTTTTCCGTTATTACAAGAAGCTGACTGAGCGGGCCATGGAACAAGTCACTGACGAACAACTCTTCGCCGTTCTCGACGGCGAGAGTAACTGCATCGCAATCATCGTCAAGCATCTCGTAGGCAACATGCGATCGCGCTGGACTGACTTCCTGGTCAGCGACGGCGAAAAACCGGATCGCAAGCGCGACACCGAGTTTGAGGCTCCGCCCGCGAGTCGGGCGGCCTTGATGAAAATCTGGGAGCAGGGGTGGGAGTACGTTTTCGGCGCCCTCGAGCCCTTGTCAGATGCGGATATGGAACGAACGGTCGAGATTCGCGGCGAACCGCACTCTGTCATGCAGGCGATCAATCGTCAGATCGCGCACTACGCTTATCATTGCGGACAGATCGTATTTCTGGCGAAGCATCTGCAAGCCAGCCACTGGAAGTCGCTGACGGTGCCGCGAGGCAAATCGGAGGATTTTAACCAGAGAGTCGTGGCCAAGGAAATCAGCCAGCGCTAGAGGTTTGCGTAGTGCCGGCGTCCCCGGCGGCTGTCCGGCGGGCGTCTCGCCCGCTGAGTTCCGAGCGCGGGACGCCCTCGGGACAGCCGGCAGGATGCCGGCGCTACAAGACGCGCCGTTTTCTTGATTTGACGAATTTGTGCTCATGCAGTTTCATGTCTACTTTGCGCCCTCGGAACGTGACCCCTTCAGCTTCCAATCGGAATCTTTGTTCGAAAGCGTAATCTCCGCGCAGCTTTATTGCCCCCCCGGCACCCAGCACGCGTTGCCAGGGTAACCCCACGGCGTCGCGTAGCGCGGCCACTACCTGGCGCGCACCGCCGGGAAATCCGGCGGCTTTCGCGACTGCGCCGTAGGTGGAAACCTTGCCTCGCGGAATGCTGCGGATCGTGGTCGTGATCTGTTCGCGCATGGTGGGTTTCGGAGGGGGCATGGCTCTGTTAGCTAAATATCCTAGCCGAGCTTCGCTCGGCTGGGCAGGTGGGGCACCTGCCCCTACATGGGTCGTGCTGATTTCATAGTGCAATCCAGCCTTCTCTTATCAGCCACAGCGATCCCGTCGAGATCAGGAGCCACAGGATTACTCCCAGCAGCAAGGGGCGGTGTCCTACTTTTTTTAAAGTTGCGACCGAGATGCCGCTGCCGATGAGATAAAGAGTTGCGGTGAGACCGATCCTTGCCGCCCTTGACAGCACATTGTATGTCGTCGCGCCGGCAGGCAGGTACGTGTTGCATACAGCGGCCAGGCAGAACAAGGCGATGAACCACGGCCACTGGATCTTCGCGCGCGCGTGCTTGATCAGCGCCGCTCCAATGGACATGGGAACGATCCACAGGGCACGGGCCAGCTTCACTGTCGTGCCCACGGCCAGCGCAACAGCGCCGTATTTTGCAGCCGCGCCTACCACTGAACTTGTGTCGTGAATTGCAAGCGCGGCCCAGAGTCCGAACTGGACCTGACTAAGGTGCAGCGCGGCGCCGATGGCTGGAAACGTCAGCAGCGCGACGGAATTGAGAACAAACACTGTGCCCAGCGAGACCGCCATCTGCTCATCGCTGGCACCGGTGATGGGGCCGACAGCGGCGATGGCACTTCCGCCGCAAATTGCCGTCCCGGTTGAGATCAGGAATGCTGGGGTGCGTTCCATCTTGAGCATGGCGCCCAGAGCCATTCCGACCGCCATGGTGAAGCTGATGCTCAGGACAGTGTAAAGAAATCCACTGCGTCCGGCGCGGATTACGTCGTGCAGGTTCATGCCGAAGCCGAGTCCGACGACGGACGCTTGCAGCAGGTAACGGGAGAGTTTTTTCGCGCTTTGGTCGAAGGGATGAGGGAACGTGAAGCCAAAAACGAGCCCTAAAGCCAGTGCCACCGGCGGAGAGACCAATCCGCTGGCTGCAATCGCCAGGCCGAGAAGGAAGACGGCTTTGGGGATCATGCTGACAGGCGCGAATTGAGAAACCTGGGCTTATAACAAAGACAATGCAAGGTCCCTCGACTGGTCTCGCCGCGCGAGCGCGGCTACGGCTGCGCTCGGGATGACACCCTGTTAAACAGGCAGCATAGAGACTACGCGGCCGCGCCCTTTTCGAATGAATCTATTGCTTTCTCCTCGCTGTCATACACCTCGAAGACGGTCAGGAGTTTCGTGACCTGCAGCAGATCATCAACCCGCTGCGTCAGATTGGCCAGCTTTACCGCGCCTCCCGCATTTTGCGCCGAGGTGTACAGCGCGACCAGCGTTCCTAACCCGCCGCTATCAATGTACGAGATACCACCCAGGTTCAGCACAATCTGGCTGCTCTCAACAATGAGTTTCTTGAGCGTATCGCGGAGCAACGCCGACTCTTCTCCGAATACAATCCGACCATCGCAATCCACAATGGTCACGCCTTTTTCCACTCGCGTGCTAAGTTTCAACTGCATGCATACCTCCCCGGTCTGGCCTCAGCCAACCCAGCCCAAAAGCCTATCCCTTGGGCGCATTTAGCGCAAGGGGCCATTTTACTGGCGCTCTGGAAATCAAAAGCAAATCGCTATCAGGAACACGAGGGTGCGGGAAGGAAAGCCAGGTGCATGGTTCGGACAGAATTCACCAAACCGGCGTCATCCTGAAGGACTTCAGTCCTGAAGGATCTGGCGCGCACCGCCACCCGTGTTGTGAGCGTACATCCGCTCCACGCCAGATCCTTCGCAAAGCTCAGGATGACGCCACCAGGCAATTGAAGACTTGAAATGGGTATGACCCGGAGGGAATTGTGGCCGGTCGACGCTCGCAGCATCACGTATAATCGAGTGTTCTCCACATCATGAGCTATCAGGTTTTAGCCCGTAAGTATCGTCCGCAGAAATTCTCCGAGGTCATCGGCCAGGAACATGTTACCCGTACCCTGAAGAATGCCCTGGAGCAGGGCCGGACGGCGCACGGCTACATCTTCAGCGGGCATCGCGGGATCGGCAAGACGACCGTGGCGCGCATCCTGGCCATGGCGCTGAACTGCCGGTCGTCGGACAAGCCGGTGATGGAGCCTTGCGGAGTGTGCGAATCGTGTACAGAAATCCGTGCCGGCAATTCCGTGGACGTCATCGAGATTGACGCCGCGACCAACCGCGGCATTGATGAGATCCGCGAGCTGCGCGAGGGTACCCGGTATCGTCCGGCGCGTGACCGTTTCAAAATCTATATTCTCGATGAGGCGCACCAGATCACGGACGCGGCTTTCAATGCTCTGTTAAAGACTCTGGAGGAGCCGCCGGGGCATGTGGTGTTCATGCTGGCCACGACCCAGCCCGAGGATATTCCGCAGACCATCCGATCGCGCTGCCAGCATTTCAGCTTCCGCGCCGTGGGGTTTGAGGAAATACTTAATCAGCTCAAAGACCTTGCCGGCCGCGAAAATATCGAAGCTGACGAAGATGCACTGGCGTTGTTGGCTGAGGCTGGTGACGGTTCGATGCGCGACGCGCTTTCCATTCTCGATCAGGCGATTGCTTCATCCACTGGTCGGCTGACCGCCGATCAGGTAAGGGACCTGGTCGGCGCGGCGCCTTCCGGCGTGCTCGAAGAAGTGATGCAGGCGGTGGCCCAGGGATCGAGCGAAACCGTGTTGCGGCTGGTGGACAAGTTGATCAGCGAGGGCCATAGTCCTACGCATTTTGCCCGGCAGATGGTGCGCTTTCTGCGCAATGCCGTCGTAGCCCGGGTCGCCGGCGCGGACTCTTCCCTGTTGCAGATTTCGAGCGACGAACGGCGGCGTGTGGCCCGCATCGCGGAGCTGTTTGAAGAAGAGGATTTGGCGCGTCATCTGCAAATCATGCTGCGCACCCACGGCGAGCTGGGTTACCGGCAGGAGCAGCGCTTTCACCTGGAGCTTGGCCTGCTGAAAATGGCCCACGCGCAGCGCCTGCTGCCGATCGAGCAATTGTTGAGCGATGCGGCGGGAGTTGGCGGTTCCCGTCCCGCGGGAAAACCCTCGGTGGTGGCTGAGATCGCAAAGGAGAGCAAGCGACCGGATTTGTCTTCTGTGCGCTCCACGAACATTTCACCGTTTGCGGCGGATTCGGCGCGAAAGAGCGGTTCCAAACCGGAGCTTTCCTCGGAAAATGTACCGGTGGGGGCAGCGGCGGCAAGCGTCGTGATGGGGTCGGCCGCGCCGGCTGCGGTTGTCCAACCGGCGCCGGAGCCTTCTCCAGAACCGCTACGAGCTCTGGAAGAACGTCCCGTTGACGTTCGTGACGCGGTGCTGAACGCACTGAGCGGCGCGGGCCAACCCATCCTGATCAACATGCTGGAGACTGCCGAGTGGCAGGTGGAAGGCAACGAAGTGGTGATCAAGGTGGCGTCATCCGCGACGGTGCTTGAGATGTCGCTGGGCGCGGATGCGAAGCGGCTGATGATTGCGACCGCCAGCGGAGCCTTGGGACGCGCCGTGAAACTGCGGGTGGTGCCGGGCGGAGTCGCTCAGGCTGCAGCACGGCCCATGGCAACCAATGGCGGCGGCCGAGGCCGCGCCGAGCAGGATCCGGTCGTCCGGCGCATGAAGGAAAAATTCGGAGCCGAAATTCGCACGATTATTGATTACAAGGAAAAGCGCTAGATCGCGGTAGAGCGCCGAGAAAGCCGGGGACACACGATGGGCGGATTCAACCTGCAGGAACTGATGTCGCAGGCCAAGCAGCAGTACGAAACCCTGCAGAAAAAGATGCAGGAGACGGTAGTCGAAGGCTCCGCAGGCGGCGGCACGGTGACCGTGAAGATGGACGGCCGCAAACAGGTATTGAGCATCAAGATTGATCCGGAAGCGGTGAAAGCCGACGATCTCGAGATGCTGCAGGATTTGATTACTGCGGCCATTAATGGCGCGGGCCGGAAAGTCGATGAAGCCATGCAGTCCACGATGGGCGGGATGCTGGGCGGAATGGGGATTCCGGGACTTTAACAATTGAGTAATTGGGAAATTTGGTAATTGGGTAATTTCAAACCTGCAATTTCTAAATTGCTCAATTACTCAATTTCTTCTTATGTCTAAATTCGCGGAACCGATGACACGGCTCATTGATGAGCTGAAAAAATTGCCGGGCATTGGAAGCAAGAGTGCGCAGCGGCTGGCTTTTCACATTCTTCGCTCCTCCGATGAGGATGCGGAGGGACTGGCGGCAGCGGTGCGCGATGTGAAGGCCAGCCTGCGCCTTTGTTCCGTTTGCAACAACATTACGGACGTCGATCCCTGTGTGTACTGCAGCAGCGCGACGCGCAATCAACGGATGGTGTGCGTGGTGGAAGAGCCCACCAACATCGCCTCCATCGAGAAGACCAAGCACTTCAATGGCGTCTATCATGTACTCCACGGGTCGATTTCGCCGTTGCACGGCGTAGGGCCGGACCAGTTGCGCATCTCCAACCTGATGCACCGTGTGAAAGACGGCCAGGTGGACGAAGTGATCCTCGCCACCAATCCCACGATCGAAGGTGAGGCGACAGCCACTTATCTTTTAGGCCAATTGCGGCGTGCCGGGCTAAAGGTCACCCGGATCGCCATGGGGATTCCTGTGGGCAGCGACATCGAATATGCCGACGAGATCACGATGCTGAAGGCGATGGAGGGACGGCGGGAGCTCTGAAACTTGGTCTATGCAGTTTCCTTCTTGAGAAAGTCTTTTCCTACCCGCAATACCCGCCCCACCGAGGCTGCGACATATAAAGTATTAAGTCTAGATATTACAACAAGTTACATATATTTCAATAAGTGAAGGACTAGGTGTTGATTGGCAACATGCTTGCACTACCCAAAGCATGTTCCTCCCGTCTCCGATGATTTTCCCCTGGCACGAGGCCGCAGTGACTTTTGTGGTCAAACTGACCCGAGGGGTCTTGTTGCCAGTACACGGCGCGTGGTGATGTAACCGCATCTCGACTCGACGTCATTAAAACCGGGCCAACCAGCCCGGTTTTTTGTTTGTGGGCGTCGAAGGACGTGCATCCGACCTCGATCATTTGGATTCCCTGTGTGCGTACAAAAACCTTTGTCGAGCTTCGCGCGACTGGACGGCTGAGGGCAGCCGCCCTACGTGGCTTGGGGAGGGTCTGGAGGGTTGTTTTCGAGGAAATAATTGGGTTCCGCGTGGGTGGGCGCTACTCCTGTGGGAAATGTGCCGCCGTTGTATTGCTGCATTCGGTTCTTCCACTTCAGAAAGTCGGTGATGGTCTGGGGTTCGATGCGGATTTCTACGCGGCGCAGGCTGGCCAGCAGCAAGTTCATTTCGTAGGCCAGGCCGGATGCGGTGCGGAGGTCCCGCGCCGAGCGATGGATGACTTCGACTTTGCGCTTGCGCAATTCGAGCAGGCCCCAGCCTGCGGGCAGCTCTCTCGCATGAAGCAATCCTGGCGGGGTGAGATAGAAGCGTTCGCAACCCAGTCCCAGCTCCTGCTTTTGCCGGAAAGGCTTGCCGCGGTCGGCGAGGAAGTCGGCGCGGGAGAGCTTGCACTCGACCAGGACGGAATGCGAGGCGCGCTTCCAGCCAATGGCGTCGGGCATTTCTCCGCTGACACAGGCCTGCTCGGAGAGGACAACGCCACAGCGATAGGAGCGCAGCCACTCCACCGCTTTTTCCACCAGTTGCGCGTGAGTCATGGAGTATCTGTACGCGCTGAGGGCGCAAGATGGAAGTGACTGAGTAGGGTCAGCGTCAAGCCGCTCGCTTCTGATTTCTGGCGGCTGGTTTCCGGTTTCTAGTTTCTGGTTTCCTGATGATCGATTTTGGCTTCAGGGCGGGTACCTTCATCGCCTTGACCATGACAGGGCGTCGATAGACAGTTTCGAGCAGGTGGCGAGCGGCAGCGATCCCTTCGGCCTGATTGTCTCGCGGAGAGTAGCCCTGGGCTTCGATCAGCAGGATCTTATTTCCTACTTCCCCACTCTCTTATCCGAAGCCGTTTTACGCGGCCGTCTCGTGAGGCGTCGAAGGCATTGGCGAGGCGGAGAATGGCCGCCAACCTTGCAATGTCCTGTCTTTGTTTCAGGGACAGGCCACGCAAGGCTTTTTGCCCAGCGCGGGGCAGGGCGCCGCGATGGTAGCGGGCGATGGCTCCGGCGGTCAGCAAATTCTCGGCGCGCCAGCCTAGCGGAGGCGAAAGCCGGCGAATCAGCCGGTAGGTGGTTTTGTGGCGGCCCTTCTCTTTGTCAGACCTGCCTACGTCGTGCAACAGCGCGGCCACCTGCAAAATGGCGCGCTCGTGAGCGGGAGGCCTTGACGCGTTGCCAAGGACGGCCAATCCGTCATAAAGCTGCAGGGTGAGATGGGCGACGTGGCGGGAGTGTTTGAAATCGGGATCAAGTAGTGAAGCCCACAGTTGCAAGCGAAGGAGGGCAACGGCTTCGGTTTGCTTGCGGTCTGGAAGCTGGCTGCGCCAGACCTGCCAGAGCGACTCTTTGTCGGAGTCAGCCTTCTCGGTCCCATCTTTGCCGACCATCGTTTTGCGATAGGTCTCGATTCTCTGGGCGCGCTCCTCGCTGATTTTGTTTTGCCAGCGGAGGCGGGCGCCGTCGTCGGGGAAGACACCGGCTTGCACGGCGGCCGGCCAGAGCACATCAAGATCGTGGACTTCGCCGAGCATGTCCTGCATATGCTTGAGATCGTCGCTCCAGGCGGCGTGCTGCTCGGGTAGAAAGTTTTCTACGATGTAGCGGAAACGCTTGATGCCGATACGAAGCCGGTGGAAGGACACCGTGGAACCTGTGCGCTCGGCCTGGCGGTGCAGCTTGTAGGCTTCCGTCCAGCGCTCGAGCGCGAGATGGCGAAAGACCAGACTGCCGGGCCGGAACCGTGCCATGCGGCGGGGCAGCGACCGGCTCCAGCGCAGCCACTGCTTGCGGTCGAATTCGGCCAGCGCCTGTATGGCTTCCTGTTGCAGCGGAGTCTCGCGACTAGCGAACGTGTGCAGCAAGGGCGCGGTGACGGGATCGTCCGGGCTGTCGAGGCGATGCACCCATTCCTGCATCACGTGGACGTCACGCAGTTCTCCCAGGCGGCGGAAGAGGCGCTTCCCCGCTTTCTTCATCTCCTTCCAGGCGGGATCCGGGTCAATGGCCGCGACGCCGTCGGCCATCGAAGTGCAGCGGCGGAGGGCTACTCGCAGATCGTGCACCGGATCGGGCTCGAAGGCGACGCTGGCGCGGTCGCATTCTTCCAGTACGCGATGCATCCAGAAGGCAAGGCCTGATTTCTTGTTGGCGGACTTTATCGGCATGGGCAGAGAAGTAGTTTAGCTGGTCGCGATGTCGACAGTCTTCAGTCGTCGGTCGTCAGCCAGTCTTACGTCTTCAGCTGAGCCGCCCCCAGCAACTGAGGCGGCCCCAGCGAACTTGTCATCCTGAGCGGAGTAAGTTCGCTCGCTTTCGACTTCGCGGAAACTTCGCTTCGCGCAGTTTCCACTCCGCTCAGGATGACAACGACTCTATTTGCGATAAGGTTGCGGCCTGCACGTCGTCACGGAAGGCCAATGCGGTCGCATTACCTCCGTAATGTGTATCTTCTCACGGTTTCGCATTACCCTTAGCCGGTAACCACAGACAGTAAGAGGAGCCGCGTATCCAAACGGCAGACACAAGCAAAGGCAGCCGGATCGCGTCCGCCCGGGCGTTTGTCCACAGCCTGAACATACTGGTGAAGTATGTTCGTCTCTACGGCCTCGACCACAAGCGGACTGAAGGCCAGTTCACAGTTACCTGGAAAGAATTGCAGGACGGCCTGCCCCAGGGAGCTGAGGGGTCGTTCCTGTTGGGCGTCTCGGAAAACAAACTCCTGCTGGACGGAACCCCGCTGGAAACAGGGCAAGCGGAACGCAGCTTCGCGCAACTGCTGACGACGGCAGGCCTGGCCAGCATCCATTTTTCAAACCAGGTCACGAAAGAAGAATTCATCCAACTGGTACGGGCCTTTGCCTTGGGCGGATCCCGTGCCCAGGACGTGGTCAAAGAGATCAAAAGCACCTTTGGGGATAGCAAGACGGCCTCGATCCGCATCAACGAAGTCCGGTTTGTGGCCGCCGATCCGTCTACCGGCGAGATCAGCATTGCGGCCCAGATTGCGGCCCAGACGCTGGGTCCGGAATTCAAGCAATGGCTGAACGATCCGCAGAAGCTCTTGCAATTGATCGCCGCCGCAGAAGGTGCGAAGAGCGGCGGTGTCCCCGGCGGCGCTCCCGTGGGCAGCGTTCCGAGTGTTGGCCCCGCGGTTGAGGGTACTGTTCCAGTCACCGGCGGCGGGACGTGGGCTGGCGGTGTCGTGCCCCTGCAGGAAGAAGAAGTCATTCAGACGATCCGTCTGCTGACTCGATTTGGCGAAGTGGGCGGAGACCCCAGCGCCGATACCACCGCACTGCAACAAGAATTGACCACAGTTGACGCCAACACCAAAGTCAACCTGCAGCAACTGCTGGGCAGTCTGGCGTCTCAAGTCAACACCAACGTGGATCAAACGGACAATACGCCGCTGCTCATGAAAGCGGCCGAGCACATGGCTATCCGTTTCGCCCTGGAGCGTTTCCAGAAGGGCGAAGTGAAGGTCAACGCCGTGCACCAGATGATGGAGCACATGAGCCGGCAGATGGACACTCTCCGCCAGATCCTGAAGCTCCAGGAAGACAAGATGAGCAAGGCCGGCATTCTGGTGGAATCGCATGCCGACATCCTGGATCGGATGTTCTGGGCGGAAGTGCCGGAAGCGGGTAAGAAAAGCGTTCTCCTGTCGCATGAAGCGCCCTGCGTACCGCCGCGC
This sequence comes from Terriglobia bacterium, assembly GCA_963813645.1. Lineage (GTDB taxonomy): Bacteria > Acidobacteriota > Terriglobia > Terriglobales > Acidobacteriaceae > JAIQFF01. The sequence continues at coordinate 53,519 of CAWEZS010000002.1, read as the reverse complement.
AACGTGCGCCAGTTCGTCGAGATATTGCTGGACCGTGGCGACAAGGAAACCGCGGTTGCCATCCTGCAAAACTACCTGAACTGCCTGGATGCGAAAGACCCTGAGCCGCGGCGCAGGATCGCGACCGGCATTAGTCAGTTGGCGGATTTGTTCGCGGCATCCGGCGGAGAATTGATGGCTTTGGCCATCCGCAAGATTGGCGAGCTGATGGGCCAGGAATCGGATCCGGACCTGCAAAGCATGTTGAGCGCCGCCTTTGTGCGCCTCAGCACGGAAGCCAGTACCAACAAGCAATTTGCCGCCCTGAACGAACTCTGCATCGCGATGGAAAATATCGCCCGGCAACGTCCCGTGCTGGCCACTGAACTTCGGCCTCGCATCGGCGTAGAAAACCGTTTGCCCGAGTTCATCGAAGAAGCCATGTACCTGCCGCAGCTTCCAGCGGATCTGCTGCAGGTCTTGCGCCGGACGTCACAGGCGGCTGTGGAACACCTCTCGGAAAGATTTTTCCGCTGCATGCGGCGCGAAGAGTGCGACCGCATCATGGACATTGTGAAGGAGCTGGGAGCACCCGCGCTGCAACAGCTGCGAGAGATGGTGCGGACCGGCCAGCCTCGCCAGGCTGCCGCTGTGGTCGGGCTGCTGAGCCGCCTCGACGTACCCACCATGCTTGAGCTGCTGCCCACGCGTCTGCCCGAGTGGAACCGGTTTTATCACGATGTGGTAGTGCGTCAGATTGCTTACGGCGCAGCCCACGATCGTGGACGTTCATTGCTTGAGCTGCTGGAAATTCTGGATTCACTGGTCCTGCCCCAGGCCATTGACGAGATTGGTATGAGCGGCGATCGCACGGCGGTTCCCTCGCTGGTGGTCATGGCCGAAGCGGGAGAAGCCCAGGGACGCTCGGCGCTGATCCAGTTGAAAGCTGTGGAGTCGCTGGGCCGGCTGCGGGAAAACGACGCGGTGCCGGTACTGCGCGGCCTGCTCGAAGCGAAGAAGATGTGGCGATGGACCCATCACCGGGAATTGCGCATCGCCGCGGCCCAGGCCCTGGTCAAGATCGATCCTCGCTACGGCAGCCAGGTCATGGCCGAAAGCGGGCTGGAACCGGGAGAGCTGGCCATCGCACCCCTGGATTCAGCGCCCGCATGCCCCTGGGTACGGCAGCGGCGTTATGAGCGCATCGTTCTTCGGAAGACGCTGCATGCGACCATCAGCAGTTCGTGGGGAAAGTCCAACATTCTGATTCGTGAATTGAGCCTGGGCGGCGGCATGGGCACCAAAGAGGACAATCTCCGCGTCGGCTCGGAAGCCAACATCGATATCGCTGCCGGCACTCGTCACATCCGGGGGCAAGTTCTGCTGCGGCGCGCCCGCGTCAACGAAGTCGGGTTTGAGATCGTGAATACCGATCTGGAAAGCCGCTACCGCCTGCGCCGTATCCTGGTTGACTCTCTGGAAAACTCGTCAGGAACCAAAGAAGGCGACTGGGACGGCAAACGCAAACCGCAACTGTTGTAATCGCGCGGTTCTCACTTCCAAGAGAAAAAGCCTCGGGCGCCCCATCCTTTCGCTGATTTTGTGAAAGGTGGGTCCACCAGAGGCTTTTCAGTCTTAGTTAGTGCTTGCTATTTTACCTTTACGATTATGATCGCCAGCGTGTAGAGCGCCAGCGACTCGATCAGAGCCAGGCCAAGAATCAACGCCAGCTGAATTCCAGGACGGGCCGCAGGATTGCGTCCCAGGGCTTCCGCCGCGGAAGCCGTGGCTTTCGCCTGGCCCAACGCGCACAATCCCGAAGCAATCGCCATGGAGAAGCCGGCGGTGATGGCCACCCAGTTGGTGCCTGCCGCTTCTGCGCCCTGAGCGAATGCAGGCACAGCGAAGCAAAGCAATGAAAGTGTCATGAACAGATAACTCAGTTTCCGCATTCTGTTTCTCCTAGTGCTATGAATTGCCGCCAGTGGGTGGTTGACGTCCGTGGGTAATGCAAACGCCCTCACGCTGAACGACTACAGTCTCCAGTTTCCGGTTTCTGGTTTCCAGTAAGTGCGCACAGGAAACCAGAAAACTCGAAGCTGTCCTAACGCGGTTTCCAGTTTCCTGTTTCTAGCAAGTGCCCACTAGAAACCAGAAACTGGAAACTGCTTTAATGCTCTTCGGCCACTGCACCCGACAGATACACCATCGTGAGCAGGATGAAAATATAGGTCTGCAGGAACGACACGCCGATGTGCAGGCCCAGAAATATCACCGGGACGCCGACGGAAATCATGGAAAAGAAGGCCATCGTGACCAGATCGCCGGCAAACATATTCGCCCAGAGGCGGATGGTCAATGAAAGCACCCGGGCCAGATGGCTCACGATCTCGATGGGCAACATCAAGATAGACAACGGAACCCGAATGAACAGCGACATGCTGGCATCCGACGGCCCCAGGAAATGCGCCGCATAATGTCCGCATGCCTTTCTTGCGGATTCCCTGGACGTGGTAGTAGATGAAAGCGCAAATCGCGCATCCCAGAGGAACAATGGGGACCGCCGTCGGCGATTCGAAGCCGGGAATCAGACCGATAAGATTGCAGATAAGGATGAAAAGGGCCAGGGTCATCAGGAAAGCCGTGAAAGCTGAGCTGCCGTGACCAATGATTTCGTGGCTCTGGTCTTCGACAAAGCCGTGGCTCCACTCAAAGATGTGTTGCAGGGCGCCCGGCTTGTCCACCGACAGTCTCGAACGCACCATGAAGAAAACCAGCACCAGAAATAAAAATACGAGGAGCTGCATCGCCACCGGATTCGATATCGGCGCCTGAGGATATTGGGGCTCAATGTGGAGCGCTCGCAGCAGCCTCGTGACCGGGCTGGCGAATAGATGGTTCAGAAGTTCGGTAAACCAGAGTTGTTCAGGCATGAATCTAGCTTCTAGCCATTAGCTCTTGGCCTTTAGCTTGAACCTCAACTGCACTCATTCACATTTCGGATCAGGTACCGCGCGCCAGAGCCATCCACAACTCATAGGCGGCTTCGCACGCAATGGCAGCCACGGGCAGGAACAAGCCCGCAAACAGCCCGTAGAGACTCGCGCGGGAAACAGTGAATATAACATAGGCTCCGAGGGCCATCAAAACGTAGCGAAGCAGGAAGCGCAACACCACTCCCTGGCTGGATTGTGTCTGGCCGGACTGGGTGGCGCGGTCGGCCAACGCGATCACGACTCGCTTCAGCCAGTAGAAGTTCAGGTAGGCGACGGCGCTTCCACAGGCGAATCCAAGAGCAATGCGCCAGCCGTAATGCAACCAGGCAGCGGTGCTCAACCCGACCGCCAGCACCACCATGAAGCGCGAGATGCGATCAAGCGCGCCGGAATAGAAGGCTTCGCTGTTTGGATCCGTTGTCACTGATTTCGAGGACACAGCCTTCGTAGAAAAAGGCTCGGTGGTGGTCATTGGCGAGTCATCATTTGGATTCTGCGGACATCGCAGCCCGGATCAACTCCACGAAGCCCGCAACAATGCCTATGACCAGTCCCGCAATGTAGAGCCATGTGGTGTGCAGCCAGCGGTCGAGTCCGACACCAATCAGCCATCCTGCAACGGTTGCCGCGGGGAACACGAAGGCCAACTGGCTGTACTTGGCCATCTGTATCCATGTGCTTCTTTCTTTTTTCGAATTGTCGTCCTGATCAGACATGGCGACAGGGACAGGGCTTCTCTGCCCCGCTTTCCTTAAATTGTCGTCTTAGCGTATCAGACTGGCAACTGAAGCGGTCTGGGCGATACCCAGCGACCAGTTCACAATGCGGATGAATTGCTCCGGGAAGATTCCAATGTAGACGGTAGCAAAGGCAGAAACGCCCAGGGCCAGCCGCATCCCCACACTGATCGGAAGCTGAGTCTTGTCCAGGGCTTCGCGCATGAACATCTGATTGGCGATGCGCATGTAGTAGTAGAGCCCGAAGACGGCGTAGAGCACGGCCAGCGACGCCAGGATGTAATGGCCGCTCTCGATCAGGCTCAGGAAGATGAAATATTTTCCGTAGAAGCCCGCCAGCGGCGGGATCCCGGCCAGCGACAGCAGGAAAATCAGCATCAGGACGGCTTCGGTGGGAGCGCGGAAATAGAGGCCCGCGATATCGTCCATCTCATCGCCGATTACGTTGCGCTGGCGCAGCGACGCGATCACGCCGAACGCCCCCAGGTTCATGAAGGTGTAAACCAGCAGATACAGCAGAATACCTTTCAGTCCGTCGAAAAACGCCGGCGCCGGGTACGTGACTGAAGCCAGCGCCACCAGGCCCAGCAGCATGTATCCGACGTGGGCAATAGATGAATAGGCCAGCAGGCGCTTCAGATTGCTCTGGGTCAGCGCCGCCAGATTCGCCCCGGTCATGGTAAGGATCGAAACGAAGATCACCAACGGCACGTAAACGGTGCGCAGAGGATACAGTCCCCAGAGGAAGATGCGCAGCAGCATGGCCCAGGCCGCCGCCTTGACCGCCACCGACATGAATCCGGTGACGCTGGTGGGCGCGCCTTCGTAAGCATCCGGCAGCCATTGGTGGAACGGAATGGCCGCGATTTTGAAGAACAAGCCGACTGACGTGGTCAGCAACGCGATCACGGCAACGGGGTCGACGTGATCGGGGTGAGTTGCCGCGAGACGAACCAGGCCGCTCCTGATCCCCAGCAGGCTGGTGCTTCCCGTCAGGCCGTAGAACAGCGACAAGCCATAGGCGAATATGCCGGAAGAGAACGCGCCCAGCAGCAGGTATTTCAGCGCAGCTTCATTCGATCTACGGTCAGTGCGCAGGAATCCCACCAGCACGTAAGTGGAGATCGCCATCAGCTCCAGGCCGATAAAGATCAGCACCACGTCGAAGCCGGCCGCCATGCACATCATGCCCACGACCGAAAACAAGAGCAGCGCGTAAAACTCGCCGTGGTTTTCGTGTTCGATCTCGAGATACCGCACCGACATCAGGATGGAAAGTGCAGCGCCGGCCAGGAACAGGTACCAGAAGTAGATGGTAAAGCGATCCACCACCATCGAGTTCAGGAAGGCGGATTCTCCCGGGACTCCGGCGGCATTCAGTGCGAACTGAATCTTGACCACTCCGGCAACAGAGAAAAGGATACCGACGAAAGCTGTCACCGCATTGACCTTTTTCCATTGCGCGGGCAGCATGAGATCCAGCAACAATATGCCCAGCGCGAAGAGGGTCAGCAGAATGACGGGGAGCGCCATCAGGTAGTCGACCCGGCCGAAATTTTGCGCCATGCTACCGGACACTTATTTAGTCCCCTTCGCCTGGTTCAAAGCCGCCTGTACTGCCGCAGCATCCGCGACCTCATGTGCCGGGCGGATTGCGGCATTCACATTTTGCACTCCCGGGTAGTCTTTCCCCCTTACCGTGTAAACGATCTGGTTCACCGGCTGCTCTAGAATCTGGAAGAAAGGCTTGGGATACAGGCCGATCCAGAACGCGATGATGACCAGGGGCGCGAAGGTCAGCAACTCGCGCGGCGTCAGGTCGTGCAGCTTTTCATTCTTGGGATTGGTCACCGTCCCGAAAAACACCCGCTGGTAGAGCCACAACAGATACGCAGCCGCCAGAATTACGCCGGGAACCGCCCACGCCGCCCACTTCCAGTTTTCCATGAACGTGCCCTGCAGGATGGTGAACTCGCCGACGAATCCATTAAGCAGCGGGAGCCCCATGGAAGAAAGAAACATGATCATGGTGATGGTGGCGTAAACCGGCATGACGTTAGAGATCCCGCCATACTCGGATATCTCACGGGTGTGCCGCCGCTCGTACAGAATGCCGACGATCAAGAACAGCGCTCCCGTAGAGATACCGTGATTGATCTGCTGCAGCACCGATCCGCTTAGCCCCGCCGGGTTCAACGCGAAGATTCCAAGAGTACAGAAACCCAGGTGGCTGACGGACGAGTACGCCACCAGCTTCTTCATGTCTTTCTGCATCAAGGAGACCAGAGCGCCGTAGATGATTCCCACGATGGACAGGAAAATCATCCAGCCGCGCACTTTCGGATGCATGACTACATCCGGGAAGAACGGCAACGCGAAGCGGACGAAACCGTAGGTTCCCATCTTCAGCAGAACGCCTGCCAGAATGACCGAGCCGGCGGTTGGAGCTTCCACATGGGCGTCGGGCAGCCAGGTGTGGAACGGGAACATCGGCACCTTAATGGCGAAGGCCAGAAAAAATGCCAGGAACAGCAGAATCGCAAACGTCGAGCCATACGCCGGATCGTGGAAGATCAGTGGCGCCGTCTTGTACAAGGCCTGAATGCTGAAGGTGTACTGGCCGGTCTGATGGAAGTTGTAGAAGTAGAGGAACAGGACGGAAAGCAGCATCAGCACGGAACCGATCAGGGTGTAGAGGAAGAACTTGATGGCGGCATAAAGTTTTCGCGGGCCGCCCCAGATGCCGATCAGCAGGTACATGGGGACCAGCATGGCTTCCCAGAAAACGAAGAACAGAAAGAAATCCAGCGCCATGAAGACGCCCAGCATGCCGGTCTGCAGGACCAGAAACCAGATGTAGTATTCCTTCACCCGGTTCTCGATCGCGGTCCACGAGGAGAGGATCGAAATCCAGCCCAGCAGGGTGGTCAGCATGATCAGCAGGAAAGAAATGCCGTCGATGCCGAGGACATAACCCGCGCCGATTGAAGGGATCCAGTTGTTGGGCGTGCCCTCAATGAATTTGAAGCCGGGTTCGAAGCGCTGCGCCCAGAACCAGGGCACCAGCGGGATCGAAACCAGCAGCCCGGCCAGCGCAAAAATGTTCGCGATCCAGCGGATGGCGTCTTTTTTCTCTTGAGGAACAAAAATAAGCAGAAGAGCGCCAAGCAGCGGCGTGAACAGAATGATCGAGAGAATGTGATTATGCATAAAAACGTTCTCAGTCGTAGCGCGGTCGTGCCGGCTGCCCGGGCATCCTGCCCCCGCTCTGAGTCGGCCCTCGGCCAGCCGACGCGGCTGCGCTACTCGCACTGCGTAATAGAAGACGAATCCTACCAGGCCGATCACCATCACCAGGGCATACCACTGCACCAGGCCCCATTCCAGTAGGCGTACGGGATACGACAACATCCGGGATACGATCGCAGGACCGTTGACGAATACTCCGTCGATAATCCACTTGTCCCACCAGCTTGAAATTGTTCCACTGAGGCGGGTGAGCCAACCGCCTCCGTTGACGATGCCGTCGATTACGTGCGAGTCGAACCAGGACGAGGCCTCGCCCAATCCCAGCACGCCCAAACGCACTCCTTTTACCTTGCGGCGCCCGGTGAAGGCATAATCGTAGGCTTCGTCCACGTAATACTTGTTGAGCAAGACGGTGTAGACCTGTGGGCGAGGCCTCCGCGATCGGCTCCTCATAGCCCTTGCCGGCATCTCGATAGGCCTTCCATGCCATGCCGAAACCCGCCACCGCCGCCGCAATCGAGAAGGCCATGAGGAAGTATTCAATCGGATTAGTATGCTCTTCTTCTCTTTCGCCGGCGGCCAGTTGGGCGGCCCTGCCCTCGGCTTGAAATACTTCCGCCTCTCTCGCGAAGACAGGCTCCAGGAATTTCTCGAAGCGGTTCGATCCGCCCAGGCTGTGCGGCCAGCCCAGCCATCCGGCGCTGATGGCGCAGAGGGCGAGAATGATCAGCGGCACAGTCATGGACTTCGGAGATTCGTGGATGTGATGTTCCACCTCGTGGCTCATCCGGGGCTGACCGTGGAAAGTGAGGAACATCAGGCGGAACATGTAAAACGCGGTCATTAACGCCGTAGCGTAACCCACCAGCCACAATAAGCGGTACGCGCCGCCTTCAGACGACCACGCTTGCCACAGAATTTCGTCTTTCGAGAAAAATCCCGCGAACGGAGGAATGCCTGCGATGGCAAAGGTCGCGATGAACATCGTCCAGTGAGTAATTGGGATGCGCCGGTGAAGGTCGCCCATGTTGCGCATGTCCTGCTCGCCGCTCAGGGCGTGGATGACTGATCCGGCGCCGAGGAACAGCAAGGCCTTGAAGAAGGCATGCGTGAAAACGTGAAACGCGCCGGCGGCAAATGCGCCGACTCCCAGCGCCAGGAACATGTACCCCAACTGCGAAACCGTGGAGTAGGCAAGCACGCGCTTGATGTCGTTCTGCACCAGGCCGATGGACGCCGCGAACAAAGCTGTGAACGCACCGATCAACGCCATGGTTTTCATCGAGCCCGGCGCGAGCACGAACAACGCGTTAGACCGCGCCACCATGTACACGCCTGCCGTGACCATGGTCGCGGCGTGGATGAGAGCGGAGACCGGAGTTGGGCCTTCCATCGCGTCGGGCAGCCAAACGTAGAGCGGCAGCTGCGCCGATTTGCCGCACGCTCCTACAAATAGAAGAAGAGTCGCGGCGGTGATGATGGGATCGCCGATGACGAAGTGCCCGCTGCGCGCCATGTGCGTGATTTCGGTCAGCCGGAAAGAACCGAAATACCAGGCGATGGTGAACATGCCCAACAGGAAGCCGGCATCACCAATGCGGTTGACGATGAATGCCTTGTTGGCCGCGCTGCTGGCGGAGTGGCGATGGAAGTAGAAACCGATCAGCAGATATGAACAGAGACCCACGCCCTCCCATCCCACGAACATCAAGACATAGTTGTTCCCCAGGATCAGCGTAAGCATGGAGAACATGAACAGATTGAGATATCCGAAGAAGCGGTAGTAACCGCCTTCGTGCGCCATGTAACCGGTGGCATAAATATGGATGAGCGTTCCAACACCGGTTACAAACAGCAGCCAGATGGAAGACAGCGGATCAAGCAGGAAGCCGGCATCGGCATGGAACGCCGCCGGCGTGCCGTCGCGCTTGACGTAGTTCATGTGGCCAGTATCGGTGCCCAGCCAGGTGTATACAATCTTCTCGAAAGGCTTGCCCGGATTGTCATGCGCGTATCCGGTGTACTGCCAAACTGCAAAGCAGGAAAAGACAAATGCCAGCACCACCGCGCCAACGCAAACCGCACTGACGGTTCCCTTCTCCAGTTTGCGGCCGAAGAAAAACATAATGGCCGCGCCGAAGGCGGGCAGCAGCGGGACGATCCAGATGTAGTTGAGGAAAAACATTTCAGTCGTCAGTTTTCAGCAATTAGCAATTGGCATTTGGCATTTGGTCCCTTCACTTCGGGTGGAGCACTCTGCAAGAACCCTTTGTGACTAAGTGCCAATTGCCAATTGCTAATTGCTGCTCCTCTACCATTTCATCAAATCCACTTCATCAATGTTCACTGTCTCTTTATTTCTAAAGAATGCGATCAGGATTCCCAAGCCAACGGCTGCTTCTGCAGCTGCGTCAGTGATTACGAAAATGGCGAAAATCTGTCCGTGCAGGCCCCATATCCGCGAGAACGCTACCAGGTTCAAGTTCACCGCATTCAGAATCAGTTCGATGGACATCAACACGATGACCACGTTGCGGCGGGTCAGAACGCCGATAACGCCCAGAATGAAGAGGGCGGCAGCGACGACCAGATAGTGAATTGTGGATATTGGTGCCATGTTTGCGCTTTTAGCCCTTAGCTTCTGGCTCCTAGCTTGTTGCCCTTTGCCATCCACCTCGAACGGATTAGGCTAAAAGCCAGCAAGCCAGGAGCTGCTTTCTCAGATTCTCTTCTTTGCCATCACCACTGCCCCGATGATCGCCACCAGCAGCAACAGCGAGGCGATTTCGAAGGTGAACATGTAATTGCCGTAGAGCAGGACTGCGACCTGCTGGGTGTTGGCCTGCTCCGGCATCAGAATTGCGCGATCGGGAAACAGCGCCCTGCCCTTTATGTAGACCACCAGGAACAGAGCGCCCAGAGCAATCGCTGCGGCTAATCCGACCAGCCATTGCTGGTTGAACTGATCTTCTTTCTGTGATTTCTCGATATTGACCAGCATGATCACAAACAGGAACAGCACCATGATGCCGCCCGCGTAGAGGATGATTTGCACGCCGGCGACGAATGGGGCATAGAGCATCAGGTAGAGGGCGGCTTGTCCAAGCAACGACACGATCAGAGCCAGCGCAGAGTGCACCGCATTCTTGCGGGTGATGACCAGCACGCCGCTGCCGACGGTCAGCGCCGATAGAAAATAGAAGAAGAATGTTGTGGCTAGTGGCGCCATATTTTTCTCTCCGGGCGTCCAGGCCCGGGTGTGTTGCCGTCTGTGCAGCCCTAGGTCAAAATCCTTGCCGAGCTTTGCTCGGCTGGGCAGGTGGTCCATCCTTCGACTTCGCTCAGGACAGGCTCTGCCCCTACGCGAACATAATTCCTGCAATTGCCGTAAGGACTAATACGCCGATTCCTAGCGGCAACAGGACTTTCCATCCTACCTTCATTAGCTGATCGAAACGGTAGCGCGGGAACGTGCCGCGATACCAGATGTACATGTACATGGAAGAGGCTACCTTGGCGCTAAACCAAAAAATATCCTGCACCCGATCGCGCACGGCGGGGACGAACAGGACTATGCCGATCAGGGCCAGGACCGCGCCGAATCCGCCCAGGCCAATGGTCTGTATTTTGAAGTACGGATGCTTCGGCATGCGGGCCGTGCTGTAAAAAGTGATTGCGGCGAGGAACAGGAATGTCAGGCCGGGAACCAGAGAGAACACCAGGTCCCAGGTCTCGCCTTCGAGTGCGTTGGGAAACGGACGCATCCATCCACCCAGCCACAGCGTCACGGCGATGGACGAGACCGCGATCATCGCCGAGTATTCCGCGAGGAAGAAGAGCGACCAGCGGAACCCGCTGTACTCGGTATGAAAGCCGGCGGTCAGTTCGGACTCGGCTTCCGGCAGATCGAACGGAGCACGATTGGTTTCCGCCACCATCGCGACGGCAAAGATAAAGAACGCGATCAACCCCAACGGAAAAAACTTGAAGGCGAACCAGACGTGTTGGGCCTGCTGTGCCTGCACGATACCGATCATGCTCAGGGTGCCGACACCCTCTTTATTGAGGCTGGTCATCAGGACCGCCGAAATCACCGCCAGTCCCATCGCAATTTCGTAGGAAACCATCTGCGCGCTGGAACGCAGCGCGCCCATCAGCGGGTAATGCGAATTGGAGGCCCATCCCGCCATCACCACGCCGAGCACGCTAAGCGACGAAACGCCCAGCATGAACAGGACGCCAATATTCATGTCGGTCACCGCATGCGTGGGTCCGAAAGGCACAACGATGAACACGGTGAATGCGGTAATGACCACGATCAGCGGGGCCATCCAGAAGACCCACGGATCGGCTTCGGCTGGCATGATGTCTTCCTTGATCAATAGCTTCAACGCGTCAGCGATAGGCTGCAACAGGCCATGAGGGCCCACGCGCATCGGGCCGAGGCGGACCTGCATGTGCGCCAGGATCTTTCGCTCCAGCCAGTTCATTGCGATTACGGCGACGGATAGTCCGAGGAAGATTAAAACGATGTATACGAATGCCCAGAACATATTGCCGGCCGAACCCGGCGTGGTGTCGCTCTTGAGGTAGGAGGTGATGTAGTCGAGCATCAGCGATCCACCTCTCCCAGGACGATGTCCAGAGTTCCAATCACAGCGATGACGTCAGCCACGAGTGCGCCGCGCACCATCATGTCCAGCGCCTGCAGGTTTACGAATGACGGCGGCCGCACTCGTACCCGGTAAGGTTGAGTGGAACCGTCGCTCACGATGAAATATCCCAGCTCGCCTTTGGGAGCCTCGATCGAGTGGTAAATCTCGCCCACCGGCGGCTTCATGACTTTTGCCACCTTGGCCATGATGGGGCCGTCGGGAATCTTGCCGACCGCCTGGTCAATGATCCGCAAGGACTGCCGCATCTCCTGCATGCGTACGATATACCGGTCGTAGGTATCGCCGTTCTCTCCTACAGGAATATCGAAATCGAAGTCGGCGTAGGCGGCGTAGGGCTGTGCTTTACGCAGGTCCCACTTCACACCGCTGGCCCGCAGCACGGGGCCGGTCACCCCCAGCGCGATGCATTCTCTCGCGGAAATCTTGCCCACGTCCTTCGTACGCTCGAGCCAGATCCGGTTGGTGGTGAGGAGTTCTTCGTACTCGTCAATTTTGGGCGTAACGAAATCGAGAAACTTCTTAACCTCGCGCTCGAAGCCGTCGTAGGTTTCGTATGAACATCCACCGATGCGGAAGGCGTGTGTGGTCAGGCGCGCACCGCAGTACTTCTCGAAAATCTTGAGAATTTCTTCCCGGTCGCGGAAGGTGTAGAACAGCGGGGTGATGGCACCGATATCAAGCGCATGCGTGCCCAGCCAGAGCATGTGGCTGGCCAGGCGGTTGAGTTCCGTGAGGATCACGCGAATATATTGCGCGCGGCGTGGAGCTTCCACGTTGAGCAGCTTTTCTACTGCTTCGCAATAGCCTAAGCCGTTCGAGACCGCGGCGACGTAGTCCATGCGATCCACATAGGGATTGAACATGGTGTAGGTGCGGTGCTCGGCAATTTTCTCCACCCCGCGATGGAGATAGCCGATCACGCACTCCGTGCCCAGAACTTTTTCGCCGTCGAGCTTGAGAATCACACGCAACACGCCGTGGGTGGCGGGGTGCTGTGGGCCCATATTGATGATCAGCTCGTTGGAATCGAGAAAGGTTTTCTCGTGGTGTTCGAGTTCCAGGTGGGATGTCCGGTCGATAGTCGTTCGGTCGGTCATTGCCCGCTCTCGATCCCCAGGTTGATCTGTACCCACTCTTGGTCCTGCTGAATGATGCCGTAATCCTTGCGCAGAGGGTGGCCCTTCCAGCCGTCCGGCAGCAGGATGCGCTTCAGGTCGGGATGCCCTTCGAAGCGGATGCCGAACATATCGAAGACTTCGCGCTCCAGCCAGTTAGCCGCCGGCCAAATCGGCACGGAGCTGGGCACCGACTCCGTCTCCGAATACGAGGCTTTGACCCGGATACGTTCGTTGTGCGGGAAAGAATAAAGTATCCACACCACTTCGAACTGTTTTTCCCGGTCGGGATAGTGGACCGCAGTAATGTCGACACAATAATCGAACTGCTCCTGATCGCGAAGGACTTGCAGCAGTTCGGGAATCAACGACGAATCGGCGACGATGTACTTCTGTCCGAGGTAGATATTGGTTTCGCGAAGGCCCGATCCGTGTTGCCCCCTAAGCCGGGCAATCATGGGGGAATCCCATGGAGCGGGCGCCGGACCCGTCGGCTTGGGAGGCGCGGCATGTTCGGCTGCTTTCGGCGGTGCAGGTTTTTCCGGGGACGACTGAACGCTGCCAGAAACAGGTTCGCCCGCCGTGGGTTTCGGCTCACCAGTCGGCGGAGGTGCGGGGGATTTTGTGTCCTCAGGCATAGCTACGGAAGGTACAAACCTCCGGCGCCACCTACGTTTAGAAGAACGTTAACTTTTAACAGCTTGCAAAGTAAGTGTCAATCACGGAGGTGAGATAGCGACGGCTTAAAATCATGAACCACCAAGGACACGAAGGTTCACCAAGGAAACCCCAAAATTTCTGACCTTCGTGGTGCTTCGTGTCCTTCGTGGTTTAGGATTTACGGCCGACTTGCTCACTTTCTCTGCTCCGCCTGATAGCTCTCGATCAGCTCGCGAATTCGCAGCGCGTCGGCCTTGCGGTGACCGTGGCTGGTGATCGGGGCAGTACCGCCGGAGGAGTCGATGCGAATGTTGGACCAGATTACTCCAGTCGAAATCTGCACCGAGGCCACCTTTCCCAGGGCGATGCTCTCTTCATTGCTTCCGAACAGGCGGGATTTTACCCGGCTGACGTGCTGAGGGGTGACGATGATGCGTACGGGGAAAAACAGATTGCCTTTGGTCCAGCGGCTGGCGGTGAAGGTCTCGGATTCATTCGGCATTGTGAGTGTTCCGGAAAAAAATTTGTGAGCCGTGACCTGCTGAATAAATGTGGCGTGAGCGTTCCGCTCGTGCGGAATCGTTCGTGTCGCTACCGCACGAGCGGGACGCTCGCGCCTACATCAGCATAAGTTGGGCAGAGGGGGGCTATACCCATTCGAGGGCGCCCTTTTTCCAGATCCAGATGTAGCCCACGACCAGAATCAGGAGAAAGATCAGCATCTCGATCAGCCCGAATACGCCCAGCGCTTTGAACTGAACCGCCCACGGAAACAGAAAAATTGTTTCCACATCGAAGACGACGAACAGGATGGCGACGATGTAATAGCGAACGGTGTAGCGCCCGCGGGAGCTGTCGACCGGATCAATGCCGCACTCATAAGGCATCAATTTGCTCTTGCTGGGATTGTCGGGGCGCACCAGCTTGGCAGCAAGCAGGGTGACGGGGATCAAAACTCCTACAAACGCTATGAAGATGAATATAGGGACGTAGTTTTGCGGCATCGAACTCCTCTGGCCAATCTGCCCGCCGACGCTTCAGCCACTCATAGTACCGCTGACGTGCTTCACCTTCAAGGTATTGCCGCGATGGCTGGGGGTCAGGGTGAAAAGCGCCGGGCACGGATTCCTTAATTTGCCGCGAGAGCTGTAGGCGGGAGCTGCATGCCCACCGAAGCCGCAGCGGCGGCTGCCGTTGAGAACGCAGCCGCCACACGCGCAGCGGGCACTACTTGTAAGTGACGGTAGAGGTCGACAGACTATCGCGGTGCGCTGACAAGTCAATCATCGAATCGAACGCATGTCCGGCCAGCGGGTTCGTCTTAGACCGATCGAGCAACGCTGCAGTCAATTTGTCCAGGCCTTCGGCGTTGGGCGAGATGACGTCGATCCAGAACGCTCCGGGAGCTTCGGTGTGGACCGCCTCAGTGTCAATTTCGTACTCGACGATCGCGCCGTCGGCCAGCAACTTCTCGAGTACCGGCACGATAAAACTCTTGCTGAGCGTCTCGATCGCGTGCTCAGGCGCATCGGGCTTCAGTTTGTAATAGCCGACGCGGCTATAGGCGCCCTTATAGGTTCCGGGACGCCAATTGTAATACCGGGTGACAAATATACCGTCCGTGTGTTTCGTGGCGCTCGCCAGCACGGGTGAAGTCGGGGTGCCGGACTTGTAGAACTTGTCCAGTACGTTCAGCACCGCTGCCATGGACATAGCTGACCACCAGCCGTCATGGGTCATCCCGTCCGCCGTGTGGACGATATTCAGGTCGTTGCCGTAGGCTACGATGGCGCCATCGGCCAGCGCCTTGTCCAGAATCTTCTGCTCACCGGCATTGTTCTTTTCCATCTCCGCCCATTGTGCGCGGGGAATATTCCAAAAGCCGACGTAGCTGTACATCGGCGGTTTTTCTTTCACTTCGTCTTGCGCGCAAGCCGGTGCTGCCGAAGCGGCTAACATCGCGAGCGTGCACATGCAGGCAAGGATCGCCCATAGTTTTCTATTCATTATTGTTCCTCCCCAACGAGTCACCGGCTTTCGCGAGAATGCCGATGCTATACAGGATTCGTGTCAGTGCAGTTCGCCGGAACCCTACTCTTGCGGCAATGCAATGTCAACAAAACAGCTCCTGGTGTAGCCGCAACGTGAGAAGTTCCTCTTTGAGCAAGATAGAAAGTTCCGCTTTGATGGGTCATGGCGGAACACCAAGAGGAGCTGTGGATGTCAGCAAAAGAGCGGGACCGGTTGAAGGTGCTACACGAGGTCAGGAAACGGCACATTACCCAGAAGCAGGCCGGGGTGGAGTTGGGGCTTAGCGTGCGCTGGGTGCGGACATTGCTGAAGCGGCTGCGGAAGGAGGGAGACAGCGCCCTGCGACACCGGCTGCGGGGGCGGCCTTCGAACCGGAAGACGCCGGAGGCGGTAAAACGACGAGTGCTAGAGCTGTTCCGGCAGAAACGGCAGGCCAAGTTGTGGCACGACTACGGACCAACGCTGGCGGCCGAAGAGTTGGCGGAGGACTATGGGATTCGGGTGAACCGGGAAACGCTGCGGCAATGGCTGATCGCGGCCAAGTTGTGGCGAGCCCGGCGAAGCCGCATCGAGCGTGCCCACCTATGGCGTCCCAGGCGTGCGCGTTGTGGCGAGCTGGTGCAGTGGGACACCAGTGAACACAACTGGCTGGAAGGTCGGGGGAGAAGCTGTACCTGATCTCGATGATCGATGATGCCACTTCGCAATTGACCGCGCGCTTCGTGCGACATGATTCGACGGAGGAGAACCTGGGGCAACTGCGACGGTATATAGAGCAGCATGGGCGGCCGCTGGCGGTGTACACCGACAAGGCCAGCTTATTTCAGATCGCGCCCCGCGGCATCCATCACCGCGATGCTCCGGAGCCGCAGCAGAGCCAGATCGGACGGGCGCTCAAGGAGCTGAACCTTGAGTGGATCGCGGCCCATTCGCCGCAAGCCAAGGGACGGATTGAGCGCTCGTTCAAAACGGCGCAGGACCGGCTGGTGAAAGGATTGCGACGAGTGGGAGCGAAGGACGTGGAGACGGCGAACGGGTATCTGGAGCAAGTATTTCTGCCTCTCTGGAATGAGCGCTTTCGTCACCCGCCGCAACTGGCGGGCGACGCCCATCGTAGGGTGCCCAAGGGAATGAATCTGGATTCGGGGTTGAGCATACGGATGAGCCGAACCGTGACCGCGGATTACACGGTTCGTTGGGAGGGCGTGATCTATCGAATCCAGCGCCAACAGATTACGGCGGGCCTAGGGGGAGCCCGGGTACAACTGGAGCGCCGGCGCGATGGAAGCAGGTGGATGCATTGGCGAAACCGCGTGCTGGCCCTGGAACCCTGTGAGACCCCATCACGGACGCTGGCTAAGCGATCTGTCCAAGGCGGCGTTACCCTGATGAGATCGGCGGAGGAGAAAGCGCGAGCCCAACAGCGGCGTCTGGATGGCCGTCAACGATGGAGAGAAAGCTTCGCCCATCTTCGCGCTCGACCGATCTGGCAGGCGGTGAGAGATTCTCCACCGCGAGCGCCAGGGCTTCGCTAGCGATGGCGAGGGGCAAGGGATTCAAACGCCATCCCTTGCCCCTCGCGCTCCCCCATCCTGGCTTCAAAGGCGGAACTCTCTATCTTGCTAAGAAGCGGAACTTTCTACTTTGCGTTGACACAAAACAGCTCTTGGGTGTGGGACCGGCTTGAGCGAGTGCCCGCCGCCTAGGTTAATCCGAGGGCCGTTGGGTGTGTGGGTTGATAGAGACCAATTTCGCCGCCGCTGGGCAATTGAATCGTCGTTTTGATTCCCCATTCTTCTGTTTCGACGGGGGAGCAGCTGACTCCTTTGGCCAGTATGGACTTCATGAGCGTGGGGAAGGTGCTGATTAAAAGTTTTGACAGCAGCCGTAGCCTCAGGTATCTTTTTATCGATGAGTTTTCTTTCCCATCTCCACCATCACCATCATGTGCACAACGTGTTGGCGGGGGTGTGCTGAGATAAGTTAGAAGCTCAATCACCAAGATTCGGCCCGCTGACGCGATATGCGACAGCGGGCTTTTTGTTTGTGGCCGCAAAGTTTGGAGAAATCATGTCTGAAAAAACCATGTCCAGGCAGAGTACGAACCAGGAAATTGACTTCGACAAGATGCAAGGCCTGCTGCCCGCCATTGTGCAGGACGCTGTCAGCGGCGAGGTACTGATGCTGGGCTTCATGAATCGTGAAGCATTTGAGCAGACCTTGCGGGCCGGCTACGTCACGTTTTTCAGCCGCACCCGCAACCAGCTCTGGACCAAGGGCGAGACCTCCGGCAACCGGCTCGAAGTCATTTCAGCTTCGACCGACTGCGATCGCGACACGGTTCTGCTGCAGGTGCGGGTGCAGGGGGAAGGCGTGGTCTGTCACAACGGAACGCGTTCCTGCTTCACCGAGAGCCTGCCGCTGAACAGGCAATCGGCTCCCGCAGAAGGGTCGCTGCCATGAAGCTGCGCATTGGTATTCCCAAAGGGAGTTTGCAGGAGGCAACCCTCCAGCTCTTTGCCCGTGCCGGGCTCAACGTCTATACCAACGGGCGGTCGTATTCCGCGAGCACCGCCGATCCCGATGTCGAATGCATGCTGATTCGCGCCCAGGAGATGGCTCGCTACGTGGAACACGGCGTACTTGATGCGGGGCTGACCGGGCTCGATTGGGTGATGGAGAGCGGCCTCGAAGTTGTGACTGTGGCCGACCTGGTCTACGCCAAGCAGAGTCGCGGCAAGGTGCGTTGGGTCCTGGCTGTCCCCGAGGCTTCGAATTATCAGCGCGCGGAAGACCTTACAAACTGCATTGTCGCCACTGAACTGGTGAACGTGACGCGAAATTATTTTGGCAAAAAAGGTGTCAGCGTCCGCGTGGAGTTTTCCTGGGGGGCGACCGAAGTGAAGCCTCCGACGCTCGCCGACGCGATCGTGGAAGTCACTGAAACCGGCAGCTCGCTGCGCGCCAATCATCTTCGCATCATTGACACCCTGCTCGAATCCAATACCCAGATCATCGCCAACACTTCCTCCTGGAAAGATGTCGGCAAGCGCCGCAAGATCGAAAACCTGGCCGTGATGCTGCGCGGCGCCATGGAGGCCCAGGGTCGTGTCGGCCTGATGTTGAACGTCCGCAAGTCGGATCTGGCGGCGGTGCTCGGCGTGCTGCCGGCCTTGCAGAAACCGACCGTGGCCACACTGAGCGATGATGCCTGGGTCGCGGTGAACACGATTATTGAAGAGTCGGCTGCCTGGGAGATCATTCCGCGCTTGAAAGCAGCGAACGCTGAAGGCATCGTCGAATATCCACTGAACAAGGTGGTCATGTAATGCGGATTCTCGAAGGTCGTGCCGCCGAAAGTTACGTGCGGAAACTGGAACAGCGAGGACAGAAGCTCGACGCGCTGGAGCCGCAGGTGAGCCGCATCGTCGAGAGTGTGCGCCGGGACGGTGACCGCGCGTTGCGGCGATACGCGGCGAAGTGGGATGGGTTGGGCGCTAAAGAACCGTTGCGCGTTTCGGAAGGCGAGATGAAAGCCGCTCTGATGGCTTCATCGCCAGAGCTGCGGGTGGCGCTGGAGACCGCCGCAGAAAATATCCGGACTTTCTGCGAATGGCAAAGACCTGCGGAGTGGGAGCGAGTAAGGCCGGGGCGAAAATTGGGCCAACTGATACGGCCGCTCAGCTCCGTCGGATGTTACGTGCCCGGCGGACGCTATCCCCTGCCCTCGACATTGCTGATGACCGTGATTCCAGCCCAGGTGGCCGGAGTGAAAGATATTCGAGTGGTTTCGCCTCGTCCCGCCCCCGCGACACTGGCGGCGGCCGCGTTGCTGGGAGTGCGCGAGTTCCACCGCATCGGCGGCGCGCAGGCGATTGCCGCGCTGGCCTACGGAACGAAAAGCGTTCCTCGGGTAAACAAAATTGTCGGGCCGGGAAATTTGTTTGTGACCACGGCCAAGAAAATTGTGGCGTTTGATTGCGCCATTGATTTCCTCGCAGGTCCGACGGAGGGGCTGATTCTTTGTGACGAAGGCGAGCCATCCTTTGTCGCATCTGATCTGGTCGCACAGGCGGAGCATGATCCGGATGCTCTCGTACTCCTGGTCACGAAATCGCGGAAATTCGCCGCCGCCGTTTCGCGGTCGGCGGCTGCGCTGGCCCAGGGAAATCCGATTGCTCAACAGTCGCTGCGAAAACATGGGGCTGTACTGCTGGCGACCTCATCATCCCGGACAATTGATTGGACAAACCGCATCGCGCCGGAACACTTGACGACGACCCGCAACCGTTTGCCGCACATCGTCAGCGCCGGTTCAATCTTTCTCGGGGACTACTCGGCCCAGGCCGCAGGGGACTATGGATCGGGGCCGAACCATGTATTGCCGACCGGAGGCGTCGCGCGTTTCCGCGGAGGATTGAGCGTCCTCGACTTTGTCAAAGTAATGACAGTTCAGGAAATCTCGCGCACCGGATTGCAAAAGATTGCGCCGTCACTCCTGGCTCTTGCTGATGCCGAGGGGCTTCGCGCCCATGCGCGCTCGATCGAGTTGAGGTGCGGCCATGCTTGAGGCGCGTCAGGCCATCCGCAAATTGAAGCAATACCAGCCGCCGCTAGGCGACCGCTCCGGCTTGCGCCTGGACTTTAATGAAAATACTGGAGGATGTTCTCCGCGAGTGATAGAGCGCTTGCGCCAGCTGCAGCCGGAGCAGATGGCGCGCTATCCGGAGCGCGAGCCGGTGGAGCGCGAAGCCGCGTCGTTCCTGGGATTGCAGCCCGAGCAAGTGCTGTTGACCAATGGCGTGGACGAAGCCATTCACCTGGTCTGCGAGGCGTATCTCGAACCGAACGATCAGGCGGTGGTTGTGGTGCCGACCTTCGCCATGTACCAGATCTGTGCCGGTGCGACCGGAGCGCGGGTCGTTTCGATTCCTGCCGACAAGGATTTTCGTTTTCCCACGGCCAAAGTGATGGCCCACACCACCGCGCCTAAGACGCGCCTGATTGCCATCGCGAATCCGAACAATCCGACGGGTGCGGTAGCCTCCGTGGAAGATTTGTTGCTGATTGCCCGAAGCGCTCCCCAGTCTGCGGTCCTGGTCGACGAGGCTTATTTCGAATTCTATGGCGAATCGCTTCTGGATTATGCCGGCCAGGTGGAGAACCTTTTCATTGCGCGAACATTTTCCAAGGCTTACGGCATGGCCAGTTTCCGGGTGGGCGTACTGGCTGGGGCGGCGGAGCAGGTACAGAGTCTGCGGCGGGCCTGCTCCCCCTACAACGTGAACGGGATCGCGCTGGCATGCCTGCCGGCGGCGCTGGCCGATCAGGACTATGTTCGCCGCTATGTGGGCGAAGTGCGGGCCAGTCGGAGCCGCTTGGAAGAAGAATTCCGCGTCCTCGGAATTCCCTTCTGGCCCAGCCAGGCAAATTTTGTGCTGGCGCGAATCGGAGCCAGCCACGCGGAGTTTGTTCAAGCGATGAGGAGGCGCGGAATTCTGGTGCGTGACCGGTCGTCCGATTTCGGTTGCGAGGGCTGTGTGCGTATCACGGCAGGATGGCAGGAGCACACGGAACGCCTGATGGTCGCGCTGCACGAGACTGTGAAGGAAATCGGCTGGGGAGAAAAGAGGCCGGCATGAGACGGGCTTTGATCGAGCGCAAGACGCAGGAAACCGCGATCCGGGCGGTGCTGAATATCGACGGACGGGGCCAGTACAAGGTGTCAACCGGCATCCGGTTCTTCGATCACATGCTGGAGCTGTTTGCCCGCCACGGCGGGTTCGATCTTGAACTGCGGGCGCAAGGTGACCTCGATGTGGACCAGCACCACACCGTGGAAGACGTCGGCATCGTTCTGGGTGAGGCTTTTCACAAGGCTTTGGGATCGAAGCGCGGCGTTCTGCGCGCCGGATATTTTGTTATGCCGATGGATGAAACTCTCGGGCTCGCGGCAGTTGACTTCGGTGGACGCGCATCCAGCGTCGTCGATACGAAAGTACGGCAGCGCCTGGTGGGTGACCTCCAAGCTGAGCTCGTTTACGACTTCTTCGAAGGCTTTGCCCGCGGTGCGCGCGCCAATGTTCATGCCCGCGTACTGTACGGGCGCTCCAACCATCACAAGATCGAATCTCTGTTCAAGGCCTTCGCACGCGCGCTGCGCGCAGCCTGCTGGCGTGACCGGCGAATGGCCCGCCTGTTGCCCAGCACGAAAGGACTCTTGTGATCGCAATCGTTGACTACCAAGCCGGAAACCTTGCGTCGGTCAAAAAAGCTTTGGAGCATCTTGGACATGAATCGGCCATTACCTCTGACCCCGCCGCGATCGCGCGGGCCAGCAAGATCGTTCTGCCCGGCGTGGGAAATTTCGAAGCTACTACAGCCCTGTCAGGCGCACTTCAAGACGCAGTCGTGAAAGCGATCGACCGGCAGGTCCCTCTGCTTGGTATTTGTCTAGGAATGCAGTGGATGTTTGAGTCGAGCCGAGAAGCTCCCCAGCTTCGCGGACTGGGTCTGTTCGCCGGCGAATGCGAGAAGTTTCCTGTCACCGTGAAATCGCCCCACGTGGGATGGAACCAGTTGCAGGTCGCCAGAACTTCACGCTTGCTGCGGGGACTTGCCGAGAATTCTTTCGTTTACTTCACGCACTCCTACCGCGCCCCGGTCGTCGAAGCTACCGTTGGCAGGTGCGAGTATGGCGGATCGTTTTCCGCGGTGGTCGAGCGTGGTGAGCTTTTTGGGGTGCAGTTTCATCCCGAGAAATCGGGAACGGCGGGGCTTCATCTTTTGCGTAATTTTTGTGAACTGTAGGAACTTGAACCGCAAATGTTAACCAAACGCATTATCGCCTGCCTGGATGTGGACGCGGGACGCGTGGTGAAAGGCGTGCAATTTATTGAACTCCGGGATGCGGGCGATCCCGCGGAACTGGCGCTGACCCACGGCCGCGGCGGCGCTGATGAAGTCGTGCTTCTGGATATCTCCGCGACTTACGAGCAACGTTCAACGCTGCTCGAAGTGGTGCGGCGGACTGCGCGTCAGCTATTCATTCCGTTCACCGTGGGCGGCGGCATCCGTTCGCTCGACGATGCTGCAGCCGTCTTCGACGCAGGAGCCGACAAGGTCGCAGTCAACTCCGCTGCCCTGGCCGATCCGGCACTGATTGGCCGGATTGCCCACCGCTACGGCTCTCAGGCGGTGATCGTCGCCATTGATGCTCTGCGTATCAGCCATGGAAAGGGTATGTCGTTTGGAGTGAAAGCAACCGGGGGCCGGCACGTTACTGGACGCGATGCGGTGGAATGGGCCAGCGAGGCCGAGCAGGCCGGTGCTGGCGAAATCCTGCTCACTTCCATTGACCGCGATGGAATGCGCGACGGCTTCGATTGCGAATTGACCCGAGCGGTGGTGAGCGCGGTGAACATCCCGGTAATCGCTTCCGGGGGCGCAGGAGCCGCGCAACACTTTGTGGAAGTCTTCCGCGACGGACAGGCAGACGCGGCGCTGGCCGCGTCCATTTTTCACCTGGGTATCACGCCGATTGGTGAGCTCAAGCAGGAGTTACAGTCTGCAGGAATTCCCATGAGGTGGCCATGTTGATCCCTTCGATTGACCTGATGGGAGGCAAGATCGTCCAGTTGGTGCAGGGAGAAAAAAAGGCGCTCGAGTTCGATGACTTCGAACCTTGGATCGAACGCTTCGCCCGTTATCCGCTGGTTCAGATTATTGATCTCGATGCAGCCATCGGACAGGGAGACAACCGCGCCCTGGTGCGGTCGCTCTTTCAACGGCTGCCCTGCCAGGTGGGCGGCGGGATTCGTACTGCCGAGCGAGCGCGGGAAATGCTGGCGGACGGCGCGCTGCGCGTAATCATCGGATCTTCCTTGATTAAGGACGGACGCATTCAAAGTACCTTTGCCGAGCAACTCGCCAACGAAGTGGGAGCCGACAAGCTGATCTTTGCCGTCGATTCGAAAGGCGGCAAGGTCGCGATCCGGGGATGGCGACAGCTGACGGAGATCTCCGCGGCACAAATGATGCGCGCCCTCGAACCATGGTGTAGCGGCTTTCTCTACACCCACATTGATACCGAAGGACTGCTGCTGGGGATGCCGGTCGATGTGGTTTCCGAACTGCGCAGTGCGACCTCTAAACGGCTGATCGTGGCCGGTGGAATCAGGACACAGGAAGAGGTTGACCGACCTCGAAGCAATGGGCGTTGACGCAGTGGTTGGAATGGCGATCTATCTTGAACTGCTGAAAGTCTGATGGTGCGCCTCTTCTATATCGGGCGTCATCCTGAGCTTGCGAAGGATCTGGCGTGTAGCGGATATGATCCTCGTCGGGCAGCCGTGGCGCCGCACGCCAGATCCTTCGGGGCTAAAGCCCCTCAGGATGACTTCCTAGAGGGGGTTGTCGAAGAACTCGTCAGAACTCTGACAACATAAAGCGTCTGCCCTTCCTGCTTGTTTATAATCGCTGTTCACCAGTTGCGGCAGCGATCCCAAGACAAGGAACCCTTTGGCACTAGACGAGAAGATCTACGACCTGCGGCGGGAGAAGCTGAAACAGATTGAAGCTCTGGGACAGCAGATCTATCCCCGCATGTACGAATTCACCCATACGATTCCGCAGATTCTGGCGGAGCACTCGGCCAAGACTGCGGAGCAACTGGAGAATCCGCGAGTCAACGTGCGCGTCGCCGGGCGCATCATGGCCATCCGGTTAATGGGAAAAGCCGGGTTCGCCCACTTGCAGCAGGACGGACAGCGCCTGCAGATCTACGTCAAAAAAGATGCAGTTGGAGACAAGGGGTTCGAGCTGTACAAACTGCTCGATCTCGGCGATCACATCGGAGTCAGCGGATATCTTTTTCGTACTCGAACCGGGGAACTCTCCGTGCACGTGGAACAAATAACCTTCCTCTCCAAAGATCTGTTGCCCCTGCCGGAGAAATGGCATGGGCTGACCGATGTTGAGTTGCGCTACCGGCAACGCTACGTTGACCTGGTGATGAATCCCGAGGTGCGCGAGGTATTTCTTAAGCGCAGCAAACTGGTGCAGTCACTGCGGCGATTCATGGACGGGCACGGATTTGTCGAAGTAGAAACCCCGATGATGCAGCCCATCGCGGGCGGAGCAGTGGCTCGCCCGTTTGTCACGCACCACAACACCCTCGACATGGATCTGTTTCCTGCGCATCGCGCCGGAGCTGTACCTGAAGCGACTCACCGTGGGTGGGTTCGATCGGGTCTATGAAATCAATCGGAATTTTCGTAACGAGGGGCTGGGCTGGCGCTGGAATCCCGAGTTCACCATGCTCGAGTTCTACCAGGCGTATACCGACTATCGCGGCGTGATGGACCTGACCCAACAATTAATCGAGCAGGCCGCAATAGACGTAACCGGCGGGACGAAGGCCAAGTGGGGCGAGGACGAGATTGACTGGGCCGGTTCGAACTGGCGGCGCCTGACCATGCGCGAGGCCATCATTCAGCATTGGCCGGAAGCCGCGGGTGCAAAGCCGCAGATGCCGGAGTTCTCGTCTTCCGAAGGGGTAGAGGCCCTGGTGAAGCGCTTCAACTCGGGGCACGCGCATGTGGCTTACGATCCAAAGGAGCCGGCGGGAAAAACCATAGCCGCACTCTTCGAGGCGGCGGCAGAAGAGCATCTGATTCAGCCGACGATTATTTATGAGTTTCCTACGGCTGTGTCGCCGCTCTCCAAGCAGAAGGCGGACGAGCCGGATTGGACCGAGCGCTGGGAAATCTTCGCCGGAAAGATGGAAATTGCCAACGGCTTCAGCGAATTGAACGATCCCGAAGACCAGCGTCGCCGCTTCGAACAGCAGTTACAAGAGCGAGAGCGCGGCGACGATGAGGCCCATCAGATGGACGAAGATTACATCCGCGCGCTGTCGTATGGGATGCCGCCGGCGGGCGGCGTTGGCGTCGGCGTGGACCGTCTGGCCATGCTGCTGACCGACTCTCACACCATCCGCGACGTGATTTTATTCCCACTACTCCGGTCAGAGAAGACATCAACCACAGAGGACACTGAGGACACGGAGAAGTAGGGCTAGTCGGAGACGAGAGTCAAGAATCCCAAGCCCCGCCAAAACTGGAGTCCCACCCTTCAAAGTAAGAAGGGTCGGGCACCCGGCTTTTCATAGGTCCTGAACGATTGTGCCCTGATGAAAGACGATCTTCCAGCCTTCAGGCGTGTGTTGCCAGATCGTTGAACGGCGCGTCAGGCGCTCGTTGTGCTGGAGCAGGGTGTAAGTCAACAGGTAGACATCTTTGGCCAGCTGTCGACAATGAAAGCCTGCGGTCTCCCACACGTCAGCGGTCTGAACCTGTTGACGTCTTTCCAGTTCGGTCAGCACGTCTTCTCTGCTGTAGCGACGACCCGAAGCGCCAACTTCCCAGAAGTCGGATGTCGTCATATTTTCGAAGTCAGTTCGCGTCGTGCCCAACTCCGGATGATGGAAGATGGGTTCGCGACTGATCAGTTCTTTTAGAACACCATGCAGCGCTGGGTCGGTAGCCAGGGTGGGAGCCGTTTCGGGTTGCATCGAGTGATCATAACTGTTGCGAGAGATAAATACCGGTGCGCCACCATCTCCGACTATCGTGCGAAAAGAGTGGGTGAGACCAGGTAGCGGGTCAGTTTCAATCTCTGCCGCTCATGACTGCGTCATCCTGAGCTTGACGAAGGATCTAGCGCGCAGCGGATCTGCATGTGGAGGACGCGTGTCGTCCGTCATTCACAGGCCATTGCCTGACGGGCGAGAAGGCGTCCTCCATTGACGCGATTGTGAGGGGTGCGCGCTAGATCCTTCGGGACTGAAGTCCCTCAGGATGACGCCCGCATGTGGGGGTTCTTTCAAACCGACCCACTATGTGGGATCGCGTTCATCCTGGTGACAGAAAAATCCAAACCTCGAACGACCGTCGAATCCCACCTTCAAAAAACGAAGGCGTAGGGCACCCGGCGATTGATTAAAATAGAGTCATGTGCAGAAACATTAAAACCCTCTTCAACTTCGATCCGCCCGTCACGGACGAAGAGGTACGGGCCGCTTCCCTGCAATTCGTGAGAAAGATCAGCGGTTTCAGCAAACCGTCGAAGGCCAATGAAGAGGCCTTTCTGGGCGCTATCGAAGAAATAGCCGGCATCTCGAGCCGTCTGCTCCGATCGCTTGAAACGAATGCTCCGCCAAAGAATCGGGAAGAGGAAGCTGCCAAGGCCAAGGCTCGCGCTGCCGAGAGATTCGGGACTTAAGGCTTCTCCTCGTACATAGGTCGCGGTTCGTGGGGCTGGCCATTTGTTTGGTTTGTTATTTCGTGTCCTGTCTTTGTACACAATCTTTCGTCTCTGCTCTCGCCGTGATGCGGCTAAAATCGGACCTATGCGCTTCGACTTCGATTCTGAAACCCGGCGGCGGCTGGGCTACCGGCTGATTGATCAGATTGACTCCTTCTTCTCTTCTCTGCCCGATCGCCCCGTGCAACTTCCGCAGGAGCAACGAACCTACGGGGTGCTTCACGATGCGCTCCCGGAGCACGGCGAAGATGCAGATGATGTACTGAACGAACTCTGCCGCGAAATGGTGGAGAAAGGCTTCCACGTTCCCAGCGCCAACTATTTCGGGCTGATGAACCCCACGCCGACCTACATGGGAGTGTTGGCCGAGGCGTTGGTGGCGGGGCTCAATCCGCAACTGGCGACGCTGGCGCGTTCGCAGCTGGCGTCGAAAATCGAACTCGAGACCATGCGCTGGATCGGCGAGCGCGTGGGCTGGCCCGGAAAATTCAACGGAACCTTTACCAGTGGAGGCAACGAAGCCAATTTCAGCGGCCTGGCTTTGGCGCTGGCGTCCAAATTTCCCACGGTGGTAGAGGAAGGGGTGGCTGCGATCGGCGGCCAGCCGGTCTGCTATGCCTCGGCGGAATCGCATCATTCGCTCGACAAGTCAGCAGGGTTGCTGGGGATCGGACGCAAGGCGCTGCGGCGGATCGCGGTAAACGAGGCTGCGCAGCTCGATCCCGAGTTGCTGGCGACGGCCATTGGTCAAGATCTTGCAGCCGGACGAAAGCCGTTCTGCGTTGTGGCCACCGCCGGGACCACCAATTCAGGGACGGTGGACGACATGATCGCGATATCGGAAATCTGCCGGAAACATGAGTTGTGGTTGCATGTAGACGGCGCTTACGGAGGTGTCGCGATTTTTTCCGACCAGCACCGCGGTCTGGTGCGGGGCATCGAGCGGGCGGATTCGCTTACCGTGGATCCGCATAAATGGATGGCCATGCCCTTTGCCGCGGGCGTGATACTGACGTGCCACCCCGAAATTCTGGAGCGTGCGTTTTCCGTGGCCGCACCCTACATGCCCAAAGCTGCCGGGGCAGCAGCTGCCCGACAACTCCCGCATCAGCACGCAATGGACCCGGCGAATGAACTCCCTGAAACTGTGGCTGACCCTGCGAGTGCACGGGCGGCAGGCTTACGAGGAGCTGATCGATCGTCAGCTCATGCTCTCGAAGAGCTTCGTCGCCTGGGTAAGGGCCTCCGAAGATTTCGAGTTGGCGGTTCCGCCGATGCTTCCCATCGTCACCTTCCGGCTCAGGCCGGCTGGCCGCAGTCCGCAGCAACTGGCGGGCGACCACGATGCGATTGTGGATGAGGTCACGCGCGACGGCGACCGCTGGATCTCAGAGACCAAGGTCCGGGGAGACAGCGTTCTGCGCATGATGGTGATCAGTTATTTGACAGAAGAGCGGCACTTGCAGGGCTTAGAAACTGCATTAACGAATGCAGCTAAGCAGCTGACAGCCCGAGAGAAAATCAGGGCCTAATCGGGGTCGGGAAACCTGCTTGAGGTATCCGACAATGCACTAGAATTGGTGCAGTTAACCGCCTAGACTTTTTCCAGTTCGGGCCAATTACAGGCAGCGCTATCGTAGCGTCCTTCTGCCTCCTGGACGCTGGGTCGATAGCGCTTTGCTTTTTCTAAACCCGCAGCTCGCTCGCGACGATCACTCTCCTGCAGCGTGCACCTGTTCGTCCCATTTCCAGGCCGTCGCCACAATTTCGTCAAGCGACCGCTTGGCTTTCCACTTCAGCAGCTTTTCGGCGCGGGTCGGATCGGCAACCAGCTCCGGCGGATCTCCCGGGCGGGGTGGCGCCTCGCGGCTGGGCACCGCGCGGCCAGTCACACGCTTAATAGTGGAAAGAATCTCGCGCACAGAATGGCCACGGCCGGTTCCCAGATTGACGGCCTGCGAAGTCCCGCCCGACAAATATTCGAGGGCCAGAACGTGGGCTTCCGCCAGATCGCTGACGTGGATGTAATCGCGCACACAGGTGCCGTCGGGAGTGGGGTACTTGTCACCAAAGATTTCGAGCGCCGGGCGTTTACCGCGAACGGCCTCAAACGCCGACGGGATAAGGTGAGTTTCAGGACTGTGCATCTCCCCGATAGTTCCGGACTCATCTGCCCCGGCAGCATTGAAGTAGCGAAGACAGATATAGCCCAGCTTGTAGGCCGGGCCATAGGCTTCGAGGGCCTGCTCAAAAATCAATTTCGTAACCCCGTAGGGGTTCACGGGGACGCGCGGCAAGTCCTCTGAGATTGGCACTTTCGCCGGGGTACCGTAGACGGCGCAGCTGGAGGAGAAAATAAACTTGCGCACTTTCGAATCCAGGACAGCATTCAGTAAGGAAACTCCACCCAGCACATTATTCTGGAAGTATTTCCTGGGATTAACCACCGACTCGCCCACATAGGCGTGGGCGGCGAAGTGCATCACGGCGTCAACGCGCTGCAGGAGCGGCGCCAGTTTGGCCGTGTCCGAAATGTCTCCCACCACCAGTTCGAAGCCTTGCGCCAGCGAGGCGTGGCCGGCTGTCAGATTGTCGTAAATAATGGGTTCGTAACCGCGGCGCTTGAGCGCCAGCGCGGCGTGACTGCCGATATATCCTGCTCCTCCGACGACTAGAACGGCCAAAGTTGCTCTCCCTTACGCGTTTATCTTGATGGTCTGCGGTTGGATTCTAGCAGAGACGGGCGGAAGGGACCGACGGGGCAAACCCGAACCCGGCGACTCGGGAAAAGAAAGGGCGCCGACTCTCGCCGGCGCCCCGCGTGCTTCAGAACGAGTAGATCAGGTCAAACTGCATGCGCTTGAGGTAAGGTTCCTGCTGCCCCGGCGTAACTCCCGTCGCCAGGATGGCGTGCTGCAGGTTGCTGTTCAGGGTGCGGCCATACCAGAAGGTATAGCTGGCCACAGTGTTGGCCCGCAGTTTCCACAGCGCGTACCAGCGGTTCTGCAGGATGTTGGTGGGAGCGCGCTGATCGCTTTCCGCGAATGAAGCGATGGCGGCGTCCTGCTCCTCCGCAGCCATGCATATCCGACCTGGAAGTCGTTCTTGTTTTTGGTCTGACCCAGGCTGATGTCAGCCAGGTAGGTGTGAGACTGCTTGCCCAGTGCGGTCAGGACCACTCCATTTCCAGTTGGCGCCAGGGGATGATCCTTCGCGCCCAGGTTGTTTTCGTATTCCAGCAGCAGGTTAATGGGAAACCGATCCGAGCTGGTCCGGATTTGGTTGTTCAGGATGAAGTCGGCGTACAGAAATTGAGAAAAGAAGTGTGGCTTGCCGCTGCCATCATTATAGGTCGCGTTGGTCATGCCATTGGCGGAAAAAGCGCACGGCGGCACAGTGGGCAGTCCTGAACCCCTGGCGCAACCCGGCCCCTCTCCTGGAACCTGCAGCCCGCCTGTGGTTGTGGTTGCCTGCACCGCGAAGGCGCTGGCTTGAAGGATGGCGTCGGGATTGTTCCACTTGATGGTCATGAACGTCGGGATGGTGGTGAGGCGGCCAATCTGGAGCTTCGCCGATACCTGTCCCCCCAGTGAGTACGAGTCAGTTCCCGCCGAAGCCTCGTTGTACAGCAACTGCATGAAATTGACCGTGAAATTCTTCACCACCGGCGTGTTCAAGTCCCAGGACAATTTCTCATTGAAGCCTTCGGGATTGATGTCCGGATCGCCGGTAACCTGAGTGCGGTTCCAGGCGTAGGCAAACTGCCGCCGGTCAGGGAGAGCCAGCGATGCGCTACTGGATTGTACGTAATGTAGCCGCGGTCGAGACCGATGGTCTTGCGATCGAAGAAATTGGTGAAGGTTTCGTTGGTAGTGGTGGGATCACCCAGAGAACCCGTGGCAAGCGCGATGCCGCCTATAAAGTCTTCGTTCAACTTGCCGTCCACTCCGAAACGCACGCGGATGCGGCCCCGGTTCCGGTCAGCCACGCCGTCCTGGAAGAAGCTCTCACCGCGTACCCGGATGTCGCCATTGAAGCGGAAGCGCGTCTTGGAGAGCGCTAATCTTCTTGTCCTCGTCCTTGGATTTCTGTCCGCGACAGCGAATGCGGCTTTGGCTTCCGTAGCGCTGGACGATGCCTGGTCCGCCAGACGCTGGACCTCTGTCGCCGATTGCCGGGCTTGCGCCGCCGTGGTCTGGGCCTGCTCGGCGCTGCCCTGCACTTTCTGCGCGGAGGCGTTGGCCTGCTGCGTCGCCTCCAGCAATTGCTGAAGCTGGGACTTTACCTGCTCCAACTGTTGGCGCTGCTCCTCGGATTGCCTTGCTGTGTGGGCCGAAGCATCGCGCAGCTCCTGTACTTCCCTGGCGCTGACGCGCGCCGGAGCAGCGCTCTTCTTTACGGTGAGACTTCGGGGGAGGGGCCTGGGGGTTTGCACCCGTTTGCGCCGTCGCGCTGCTGATCACCAGAATGAATGCACCGAACCACAAGAACCGTTTCATTGTGTCTCCGTTTCGTGAGTTGAGTTTGGTTTCTGCCTTTATTCGTGTTTGTGAAGCCGCACTGCCTGGAATAGAAAAACAACCTGGTCAGCGTTCTTTGCTTCTCCGAGGATTTCCGGGCACCACCATGGGCAAGACCCTGGCATCGGTGATCTTCTTTTTGCCGGAACGTTTACCGGCTTTGACGAACTTGGGGTTCACGATGTCGGCCAGGGTTGTGTGCTCCAGAATTTTGGCCGCCGCGTCGCGGACTTCAAGGAACACCTGGTACAGGGCGCGATGCTCGAGGTCTCGATCAATCAGGCTGCGCAGTTGTTCAGCATCGCCGAATGGCGCCAGGGGCCCGTCGATCAGGCGGATGATCTCGCTCAGTTGAATCTCGGACGGAGGGCGGCGCAGTTGATATCCGCCCTTGGCGCCGCGGACGCTCTCGACGATGCGGGCATTCTTCAATTCCAACAGAATCAGTTCCAGAAATTTCTCCGGGAGAACTTCCTCATACGCGATGTCGCGGATGCGGATGGCCCCCTGGTTGTAGTGCCGGGCCAGCATCATCATGGCCTGCAGGGCATAGAGACCTTTTTGGGAGATTTTCATCGCGCCCCATGATGGCATAAAACCCGATCGCGTTAATAGGGTTTCGCGGAGTGGAGAATCCTAAGACACGCTAGCTGCGGTTTCGCTTATAGGGGTCCTTCGACTGCGTGAAGTGTTTCGCAAGCGAAACACTTCACTCCGCTCAGGATGACATTAACTGACCCGCAGGACCTGCATAGTGATGTTGTCCGGGCCGCCGCGCCGTTTTGCGGTATCGACAAGAAGGTCGCAGATTTCAGCTGCAGTCCTCCCGGCAACCGCGCTTTGGATTTCGGCTTCGGTGAGCAAACCCCACAGACCATCGGTGCATAGCACCAGCACATCTCCGGACTCGAGGACCACCGGCTCGGCCGGGCAATCGGGCGTGACGCTGGCGCCGGCGCCCAGGGCGGCGGTGAGGATATGGCGCTGCGGATGAGATTCGGCCTCTTCGGCGCGCAGGACGCCATTTTCGACTAACCGGCTGACGTAGGAGTGATCGTGCGTAAGGCGTGAGATGGTGGCACCCCGCACCAGGTACAGGCGGCTATCGCCTACGTGGGAGTAGTACAGTTGGTGATCGAGCAGGGCCATTGCGGTGCAGGTGGTCCCCATCCCCTGCAAATCGGGGTACTTGTCGGCATATTCCTGGATGCGATGGTGCGCCGCCTGGAAACCCTCAAGAAGCCAGCTTCGCGGGTTCCCTACCCCGCCATTCGCGTAGACCTCTTCGATGGCCTCAACCGCGATGCGGCTGGCTTCCTGGCCGCCTTCGTATCCGCCCATGCCGTCTGCCACAATGGCCAGCCGGCCCTTCATCGGGAACTCCAGGTCGTTAGCTGGCTCCCAATAGGAATAGCGGTCTTCGTTGTTTTCGCGCTGGCACCCGACATCGCTCAGGCTCGCCAGCTCCACACCGGGCCGAACTCTCATTCCACCTCTTTAACTACGTGAGTACCCTAGCGGAATTTGGATTATACCGGACAAGCTGCAAATGGAAACCGCTGGTTGGCCCGATGTTTGGTTATCGGAATGGAAGACCCCGTCCGCGATTGTGAATTTTACTCACACTGTCCTACAATGCCTGCGGGCAACCGCGATCTAATTCACCACACCCTAAAAGACATGGCGACGGCAGCGACAGTGAGCGGGCAAGAGGAGCATACGCAGATCGGGAAGGTGGCCGGTCCATGTGTGGTGGTCCTTTTCGGGGCCTCCGGTGACCTGACCAAGCGCAAGCTCGTTCCTGCCCTTTATAACCTGGTGAAGGCCAAGCTGCTCCCCAGGACCTTTGCCGTCGTGGGTGTGGCCTTCGATGATTTGACGCGCGATCAATTTCGCGACCAGGTGACCAGCTTCCTGAGCGCCGGGGACCGTGGCACCGACGACTTCAAATGGTTCACCGACCGGCTCTACTATCTGCGCGGCGAATTCGGCAATCCGGTCACGTATTCCACCCTGGCTACACAACTCGCAGGCGTGGACAAGGAGCACGGCACTCTATCGAACTATCTGTTCTACCTGGCTACAGCGCCAAAGTTCTTCGCTCCCATTGTGCAGCAACTGGGCCAGGCAGGATTGTCCGACCAGACAGCCGGATGCTGGCGGCGAGTGGTCATCGAAAAGCCTTTCGGGCACGATCTCGACTCGGCCAAGACCCTGAACCGGGACATCAAGGCGGTGCTGGCGGAAAACCAGATTTATCGCATCGATCACTACCTGGGCAAAGAGACGGTGCAGAACATCATGGTTTTCCGCTTCGACAACGCCATCTTCGAGCCCATCTGGAACCGGCGGTATATCGATCATGTGCAGATCACGAATGCGGAAACCGTCGGCGTGGAACTGCGCGGCGGATACTTCGACACCGCGGGTACGCTGCGCGACATGGTTCCCAACCACATCATGCAACTGATCAGCCTGACGGCCATGGAGCCGCCAGTCTCATTCCAGGCCGACGCTGTCCGCAACGAGCAAGCGAAGATTCTGCGGGCGGTGCAGCCGCTGGACTCGGAAGATGTCCTCCTTTCGAGCGTGCGCGGACAGTACGGTGAGGGAATCATCGGCGGAGAAAGGGTAGCGGCCTACCGCTCTGAGCCGGGAGTCGCCCCGGAATCGAGGACCGAAACCTTCCTGGCCCTGAAGCTGAACATAGATAACTGGCGATGGGCCGGAGTGCCGTTTTATATACGTACCGGAAAACGCCTGGCGCGGCGTCACACCGAAATCACCATCCAGTTCAAACGCACTCCGTTCGAGATCTTTCGCAACTCTCCCGTCCACAATCACAGCAATCAACTGATCATGCAGATCCAACCTGTCGAAGGGATATCGCTGAGTTTCGGGGCCAAGATTCCCGGGCCGGTGCTGCGCGTGGGATCGGTGGACATGAGCTTCGAATACACCAAGTACTTCGGCGCGGACGCATACACCGGGTACGAGGTTCTGATTTATGAATGCATGATCGGGGACGCAACTCTCTTCCAACGCGCCGACATGGTGGAAGCGGGCTGGAGTATCGTGGACCCGATTCTGGATGTGTGGCAGGCCCTGCCCCCGCGGAGATTCCCCAACTATCCCTCAGGCACGTGGGGACCGGCGGAGTCCGACGAATTGCTGACCCGTGACGGCCGGCAATGGAGGAAAATCGAACCATGATTCTCGCAGGCGACATCGGCGGAACCCGCACTCGACTTGCCGCCTTCAACGTCGAAGGCAGCAAGCTGCAAACTGTCGTGGAAAAGACCTACCCCAGCCAGGAGCGTGGTGGCCTGTCCGAAATTGTGGCGGAGTTCGTCAAGACGGAAGGCATTCCGGTGCACAGCGCGTGTTTCGGCGTGGCCGGACCAGTCCGTGGCGGACGCAGCAAAATTTCCAATCTTCCCTGGACTATAGATTCGCGCGAACTGGCAACGCAGCTAAAACTCGATTCAGTGGGCCTGATCAACGATCTCGAGGCCTATGCCTACGGAGTAGACGCGCTCGAATCGAAAGACCTGGTCACTCTGCAGGCCGGATCAGATGACGCGGAAGGAAATCGCGCCGTCATCGCCGCCCGCACCGGCCTGGGGGTTGCCGGTCTCTACTGGGACGGCTTCCGGCATCACCCTTTTGCTTGCGAGGGTGGACACACGGATTTCGCACCCAGGAGCGATCTGGAAGTCGAACTGTTCCGCTACATTCTGAAAAAGCATGGCCACGTAAGCACCGAGCGCCTTCTTTCCGGACCCGGCATCAAGAACATCTATGAATTTCTGCGCGACACCAAAAAAGCCGAGGAGCCAGCGTGGTTGAAAGAACAGATGGACAAAGCGCACGATGCTCCCGCGCTGATATCAAAGGTCGCGCAGGAAAAGAAAGCCCCCATTTGTGAACAGACCCTTTCTATTTTTGCCAGCCTGTACGGGGCGAAGACGGGAGACTGCGCTCTGACTTTCATGTCCACAGGCGGGATTTTCATCTGCGGCATTATTGCCGCCAAGAATCTGTCCAGGATGCAGGACCCGGCATTCCTGGAAGCCTTCCTCAGCAAAGGCCGCATGCGCGGCCTTCTGCAAGAGATGCCGGTGAAAGTCGTGCTGAACGATGATTGCGGCATCATGGGCGCCGCCCGCTACACGCTTATCCAGAAAGCATTTGGCAAGGGCAAGAGCGGGCCAACGTAATGGGGACAGCAGTGGCAATTGGCACTTGGCCAAAGGCCTGTCGTTAATTGCCAGTTGCCGATAACAGCATCTGCGAAATTCCGTCCAGACGAAACCAGACTGGTGCAAAGGGGCTCAGCAGTTGGGCGATTAGCAATTGGCATTTAGCTAATCGCCAATTGCTAATTGCCTATTGCTAGTTGCAGCAGCTGCGAGATGCCATCTAACGGAATCCGCACCCATGACGGCCGATTGTTGAGTTCATATCCCAGTTCGTAGACAGCTTTGTCCAGCAGGTATAAATCCAACAGCAGTGCCAGCTCTTCCCTGTCGTTCGGAATGAAGTTCGCATCCCCTGAAACCTGCAAGTAGGTTCTCAGAAAAGCTGCGGACACCCATGTTTGCCAGTATTCGGCGTGATGTCCCAGGACTTGAAGTTGTTCCTCCACCAAATCTTTGCCACTTTGCTGCTGGAGCAGCGGTGCATACGCGGCGTAATGAAACGAACGCAGCATACCGGCAACGTCCTGCAGGGGCGACCGCTTCTTGCGTCGCTCCTCAAGTGGTCGTGCAGGCTCGCCTTCAAAATCAATAATGACAAAGTCGCCGCCAGTGAACAGGACCTGGCCGAGATGATAATCGCCGTGGATGCGCGTGACCGTTGCCGAGATCTTGAGCCCGGCGAGGAGTTGAAAGCGGCGGCGGGCAACTTCTTCAAGTTTGAGTACGCCGTCTGCATCCTGCCGGGAGTGGTTCGCCATTCGGTCGCGGAGCCGGCGGAGCAGGTCGAAGTTGGCGGCCAGCAGTCGGAGTGCGGAGTTCGCGAACGCTCGAAGATCCGTCTCGGAAAATGGCTGTGGCGCGAAATCAGGATCTTCCGGATCGGACGCGAGGGCCAGATGGAGCTCCGCGGTCCTTCGGCCCAGCAGCCCGGCCGCATCGAGATAGGGGCCGATGCTTCGTCTTGCCTCAGCCGATATTTCCTGCTCGCATAGCTTCAGAAGCGGTGCGTAGGGCCTTTCGCCCAGCGGGCTGCCAAACTGCGATGCCCTTCCGTAGTATTCCGCGAGTGCCTTCAGGGTGAATTGCCAGGCATCACCCTGATTTGCGACGTAACCCTGCAGCATGCCCAGCGCGGTGCTGGTTCCGTCTTCGCTCAGGTATTCAAGATATCCTGCCAGTGGAGGCACATTGCGAAACGAAGTTCTCCTGGTCAGAAAGGAGCCTATCTCCAAATCTGGGTTTACACCTTCCTCCAGGCGACGAAATATTTTAAGCACCAGGCGCTTTTCGTAGACCACCGAGCTGTTGCTTTGCTCTGCGTGCATCACTGAGGGCGTGAGCGAGCCTTGCGATGGCTGCCAGAGCGACTGGAGCGCCGGCGTGGCGACGGCTTGAACTTCACCGCCTGCTCCGCGCCAAGACAGACCATTTGCAATTGCATCCAGCAAATGTGCGAGAAAGTTCTCATCCGTCAACGCGTCCTTAAGGACGACCACTTCAGAAAAGCTTCCAGGCTGAATTCTCAGCAACGAAGAATAATCGAGCTGTGCGGCCCCGTCCGGAGCCGGGACGAGCGGGATGTCATAGGTCTCGACGGGTCCGGTGGTGTAGTTGACGTGAGCAAGAAGAAAGTAGGAGCGGAGACTGTCGGAATGGAAAGGGATGATGTCGGACACTTCGACAGATGAAATCGTGCGGGCCTTTGCGCCGAACCAGCGCTGCTTTACCAGGAATTCTGGCAGAGCAGCGGGAAGGGTTTCCTTCAGAAGCTCGAGGAATGGGTCTTCCGGAGATGACGTAGTTGGCATGGCGAGCCGTTCGGTAAATGTAGGCGCGCGAGCGCGCCACGCTCGTGCTGCGGCGCCACGGAGGCTCCCCACGAGCGGAGGCGCTCGTGCATACATTTTGTCCCCTAAAGGGGTGAAAGTTCGTCCTCCCGCTCTTGTCCTTCCTTCTTTTCCGGGGCGAAGCGAGCTTCGAGGAATCTTCTTGCCAGATCCTGTCCGCCAAGGCCGAAGGCAATCGCCAGGCCGAGCATTACTGCTCCCAGCACTATGGCAAAAGCCAGCAGCATCGTCGAGTCGGCAAGGCCGAGCTCTTCGAAGACCGCTGAGGCGGTGAAGACTGTGATCAGAACCCGGGCCGCGGAGCTCAATAGCCGGGGCGAAGGCATGTCCGTGTTGACCGCCCACAGCAGAGCAGCGCGCGAGAAAAAGCTGGCCGCCAGCAATCCGATGAATAGAAAGATCAAGGCCACCAGCAGGCGCGGCAGGAAAACGAAAAAGCGGGTGACATACTCCTGCATGCCTAAAATGCCGAGCGCACTCACTCCGACCAGAACGAAGCCCAGCCATGCGGTCCAGAATGCGAAGCGGCTGACCAGTTCCGTCGAAGACGGCAGCGCGGCTTTGTTTAACAACTGCGTGGCGCCGGCGCCTTCGGATAGTTTGTCGAACTTGATGAGGCGCAGAAAGCTGCGCAGGATGGACTTGACCAGGTATGCGATGACCCAACCGACGAGCACCACGATCAGCATCACCAGCAGGCGTGGCAGGAAGCGCGCAAACTCGCGCACCAGTTCCTGCGTGGCCTGGGTCAATTCGTGGACAATGATTTCCCGCATGGTGACCTCACTTCCTTCCGTTCCATAGTTCCACCAGGGACGGCTTCAAACGTTCACATGTCATGCAAAAGTCTTCCACGTTCTGCTCAACCTGTTCTCCCGACGCTTCGCGGTTTTCCACAAGAAATGTGAATGCCCGTCCGCGATAGAGCGGCGCCAATGCCTGAACGATGTGGTCCCGGCTGATGACGGCTTTGTGGTACGAAGCAGCGAACTCATAAACCGTGCGTGCCCACAGCTCATCGCCGTAAAGAAAGGCGCCTTCGTCCAGAGCGGAGATCCGTTGCAGTTCGCCGAGTGTAGGCGGCGAGAGAATGGACTTGAGAACGGGTTCCAGTTCGGCAACGCCGGAGCGGAACATACCAAAAAGACGCTTCCGGTTTATCCGCAACGGCTCGAGCGTGACTTCCTGTGATGCCCCGATCGTCGGGATGGGCTGCGAATCGCCCTTCGTACTCCAGAGGGAAAAGTTGGGTTCGAGCGACCAGAATAGTGCGCCCACAGTTTGGCGCATAGCGTCCACCAGGTCGGCGGCGCGGGCATCCACGTGAGGCTTGACGCCAAGAAAAGATTGCGCCAGGCGAAATCCCCCAGTGATGGCGGAGATCGTCAAAGCAATTTCCGTGCCGGTGTGGCCGACTTCGCGGGTCCAGATTTCCTGTCCCAGAAAATGACTGGCCAGCGGCCCGGAGAAGGAGAATTCCGCCGCGTATGGCTCCCGCACCTGCTTGCCGTAGAAGGCGCGGGTCATGGGATAAATCAGGTTGCGCATCAGCAGTCCATCAAATTTGTGGCGGCGGTAGAGAGGAGTGACAAAATCAAAGTTGCCCTGGTAGACGGGACGCAACAGCCGCTCGATCCAGTCCGGCTCGATGGTGGTGGATTCGGGCGAGACCACGGCGCACGCGGAGACGCGCAGAAGTTCTGCCGACGCCAGAATTGTGCGTAGCGCCGTGCCCGTCGCCGGTCCCCCGGCATATTCTGCGCTGATGCTGTGCAATGTACGCAGGGCGTTCAGGTCGGTCGAGTGCTGCAGGTCATTGATGGAAGCTCCCCGGACCAGTTCACAGGTCTGATCTCGCGAGCCGCCATCCGCATTCACGATGACCGCGCGCTCGCGGGGAAAATATTTGAGCAGGCCGGCACGAATGGTCTGCACCACTTGACCGACGGTGGCGGCATTGTTGTAGGTCGGTACCCCTACAAGAACGTCCGCTTCACCCACGTCAATCAACTGGCGAAGAAACTCATCCGTAAGAATGCTTTCTTCGGCCAAATCCTGCCTCCGTTAATTCTCAGATCTTGCGCAGACGAAACCAGTAAAACTGGTACGGACCCAGCGTAAGGAGATAGGGCAAATCTCCCACCCGGGGAAAAATGTTCCGTCCGAACATCTCGATCAGGATATTCCCTTTGAAGCTGCGCAGATCAAGTTCCACCGCCTGGGCTGTGCTGGAAAGGTTGTTCACCACCAGGATGGACTCTTTCTCCAGTTGCCGTACGTAGGCCAGAATTCGATGGTTCGCAGGATGGAGAAACTCGATCGAGCCCCGGCCCAGCACCGGATTTGCCTTGCGCACCTTGATAATGCGCTTCATCCAGCAAAGCAGCGAGTGATCAAAGCGTTTCTGCGACTCGACGTTCACCGCCTGGTAGCCATAGACCGGATTGAGCACAAGCGGCGAATAAAGACTCTCGGGGTCGGCGCCAGAAAATCCGGCATTCCAGCCGCCTTGCCACTGCATCGGCGTCCGCACACCATTGCGATCGCCCAGATAGACATTGTCGCCCATGCCGATTTCGTCGCCGTAGTAAATGATGGGAGTGCCGGGCAGCGACATCAGCATGCCGTTCATCAGTTCGATGCGCCGGCGATCGTTGTCCAGCAGCGGCGCCAGCCGGCGGCGAATGCCGACATTGATGCGCATGTGCTTATCACGCGCATACGTGTCATACATGTAGTCGCGCTCCATGTCGGTGACCATCTCGAGCGTCAGTTCGTCATGGTTGCGCAGGAACAGGCACCACTGGCACGATCCGGGAATTTGAGGCGTCTGCTTGAGTATTTCGGTGATGGGCTTGCGATCTTCCAGCTTCAGGCCCATGAACATTCTGGGCATGAGCGGAAAGTGAAATGCCATGTGAAACTCGTCGCCCTCGCCGAAGTAGGCGCGCAAATCGGCCGGCCACTGGTTGGCCTCAGCTAGCAACATTTTTCCGGGATAGTACTGGTCAAGTTTGGCGCGCAGCTCCTTTAGAACGGCATGGGTCTCCGGCAGGTTCTCGCACGATGTGCCCTCGCGCTCGACCAGGTAGGGCACGGCATCAAGCCGGAATCCATCAACTCCCAACTCCAGCCAGAACTTCATCACTCTCCACATCTCATCGCGGACGGCCGGATTGTCGTAATTAAGATCGGGCTGATGACTGAAAAACCGGTGCCAGTAATATTCCTTCGAAACCGGGTCCCAGGCCCAGTTGGATAATTCCGTGTCCACGAAAATGATGCGGACGCCGCGATACTTTGTGTCGCTGTCGCTCCACACATACCAATCGCGCTTGGGATTGTCTTTTGACTTGCGCGACTCCTGAAACCACGGGTGCTGATCGGAGGTGTGGTTCAAAACCATTTCCACGATCACCCGTATCCCGCGCTCATGGGCGGCCTGCAGGAAGCTCTCGAAATCATCGAGATTGCCGTAACTCGAATGCACCGAAAAATAGTCCGCGATATCGTAGCCATCGTCGCGCAGAGGCGAAGGAAAGAATGGCATCAGCCAGACAGCGTTGACGCCCAAATCTTGAAGATAGTCGAGCTTTTGTGCCAGGCCGCGAAAATCGCCGATTCCATCGGCGTTGCTGTCGAAAAACGTGCGGACGTGGACCTGGTAGATGATGGCGTCCTTGTACCAGAGCTGGTCCTGAGACATGGGCAAGGCTTTTCTCTCCTGCGATTCACTTCTTATATAAAGTAGTCGACGCCATCTTCGGTCCGCACCCGCCGCCGGATGCAAAAGATGTGGGCGGGCAAGCGTTGGGGACTCAGTTCGACATAGTTACGCGCGCCACGCCAGACGTATTTGGCATCAGTCAGCAGATCGTGCATCTGGTAGGGCTGCAGCGGATCCAGGTGAAACACATCCAGCGGCAGATCAACCATTCCTGCTTGCGTGCGCTGCGGGTCCAGATTCACCACCACGACGATAATGTTCAGGAGATCGTCGCTGATCTTGCTGTACGCGATGATCTGCTCGTTGTCCACCGGATGAAAGTCCAGGCTCAAGTCCGACTGCAACGCCGGGTTTTCACGCCGAATCTGGTTAATTCTAGTAATCAATTCAGCCAGGCTGGTGGGACGGTCCAAATCCCAGTGGCGGACCTGATATTTCTCCGAGTCTAGATACTCTTCGCTTCCCGCACGGACAGCGCGGTTTTCTCCCAACTCGAAAGCGGGGCCGTAAACTCCATAGTTCGCTCCGAGAGTGCCGGCCAGCACGAGCCGAATCATGAACGCCGGGCGCCCGCCCTGTTGCAGGTATTCTGTCAGGATGTCGGGGGTATTGGTCCACAGATTGCCACGAAGATACTCGCGGACATCGGTTTGCACGATTTCCTTAAAGTATTGCGTGATCTCCCACTTGGCATTCCGCCAGGCGAAGTACGTGTAGGACTGGGTGAACCCGAGCTTGGCCAGTTCGTACATCACTTTCGGCCGAGTGAA
Source organism: Terriglobia bacterium (assembly GCA_963813645.1). GTDB lineage: Bacteria > Acidobacteriota > Terriglobia > Terriglobales > Acidobacteriaceae > JAIQFF01. Next base: position 11,685 of record CAWEZS010000002.1, on the reverse strand, counting down.
AGCCTCCGCGAGAAACAAGACGTCAGGATAGCGGCTCTTGATGTCGGTGATCAGCCACTCCCAGAAATCGAATGGCTTGGTGTGAGGGTTGTCGACCCGAAAAATACGGACGCCCTGGTCAATCCAGTAGAGCACCACGCTTCGCAGCTCTTCCCAAAGCTCCTGGCCTTTCTCTGTCTCGAAATCAAAGGGATAGATGTCCTGATATTTCTTGGGCGGGTTCTCGGCATACTGCACCGTTCCGTCAGGGCGAATGCGAAACCACTCCTTGTGCTCTTTTGCGTAAGGATGGTCAGGCGCACACTGGTAGGCCAGGTCGAGTGCCACTTCCAGTCCCAATTGTTTTGCGCGCGTCACCAGTTGCTTGAAGTCCTCGAGGGTTCCCAGCTGCGGATCAACGGCCTTGTGGCCGCCTTCCTTGGCTCCAATCGCCCACGGGCTGCCCACATCGGCAGGAGAAGCCTTTTCGTCGTTGTTCTTTCCCTTGCGATTCACTCGGCCGATAGGGTGAATAGGAGGAAGGTAGAGAACGTCGAAGCCCATGCCAGCAACGTAGCCCAACCTCTTGACGCAATCTTGCAGCGTTCCGTGGCGACCGGCCTGAGGAGAAGAAGACCGCGGGAACATCTCGTACCAGGCACTAAACCGGGCCCTTTCGCGATCGACGAGAATCGCCAATTCTCTGCCGTAGGTAGTTGCCCGGCGGCGATCGGCATTGCGGATCATCAGAGCTTCTAATTCCGGGCTCGACGATTTCTCCACTGCCTTGGTGAGGTCAGTCGCGGCCAGCTTCGCTATCTCATCGGCTGCCGTCGTGAGCAAGGCCTTGTCTTTTGCGTCGGCATGGGCGGTGGCCGCTTTGATCAGCTGGACTCCAGTCAAAATGTCGACCGATATATCTTGTGCCGCTGCAAACTTCTTCTTTAGATCGCGACTCCATGATCGAAAATGGTCGAGCCAGGCTTGCAGGGTGTAGAGGTGACGGCCCTGAGCCGGGACGGTAAACTCCGCCTGCCACCGATCATTGGGCTGCGCTTCCATCGGAACTTCGTCCCAATCGGGCTGGGCCGCGGGGCGATGTCGCAAAACGGCGTACAGGATGTCGTGACCGTCGGCGAAAATGTCCGCCGTCACCACCACGCGATCACCGATCGTGCGTTTGATGGGAAATCGTCCACAATCAACTTGCGGCTGGACGTTCTCGATGACTACCCGGCGGGAAAAGGCGGGCGTGATAGTCCTGTTTTCTTCGCCCGTCATTCGTGGTACCGACCTCCCAGCGTTGATTTCCAGGCCATTGGTGAAAGACAGGCGGGGTGCATCGAGAACCCGTCGACGTAAGAAAACACTGATATTTGGCCTGTTTTTCAAATCTATCACATGCGACGGGGCACGGTGCGCCGGCTAGAGACTCAACTGGACAGGGGAGCCAGATGAGGCAACGGGTCGAAGACTTAACCCTAAAAGCCCCGTCAATTCCCGTATATGACGGCCTCAAATGCCGGCAGTGATACGGCCAAGCTTGAACCTGGGGCCAGAGTTTCAAGCGGCCGCACTCCCGGGCTTCCCCCATAGACTTGGCCTCCTGTCCATAGGAGCAATCGCCGCGATTGAGAATCGCCTGCGACCGTGACACTCCGCGCCTCGGCTGAGAAATTGAAAATCAACAGAGTGTTACTGCCGGACGGGTCAGTCCGTTTCATCACGAGCGTCTTCGCATTCTCATCAATCTGTATTTCGGTGAGATCCTTACGGCAGTTTCCCAGGCTGGCATGTTGCTTTCGCAACGAAATCAAGTCGCGATAAAGCCTCAGCATCTCGGCATGAGGTGAAGCCGCAGTCTTCGACCAATCCAGCTTGCACCGCTCGAACGTGGTCAGCGCCTGCGGATCGGCGAAATCGCTCTCGGAGTAATGCGACCCCAGTTCCCTTTTGCGTCCGTCGCGGACCGCATTCGCCAGACCGCGATCTTCAAAACTGGTGAAATAGAAAAAAGGCGCGGTCTCCCCATATTCCTCTCCCATGAACAGCAGCGGTAAGAAAGGCGAGCAGAGCGTCAGCACCGCGGCCAGTTTCTGCTCTCCTGCCGAGACCAGGCTGGCCAGCCGTTGGCCGCGGCTGGTGTTGGCGACCTGATCGTGATTCTGAATGAACCCGACGAACTGTTCTCCCGGCCGGTCCTTCGAAGAGCTGCCATGATGACGCTGACGATAGCGCGAATATTTCCAGTCGAAGACGAATCCATTGCGAATGGATTTTGACAGATCGCCCAGGGCTCCGAAATCCACAAGAAAGCCTTCCCTCTGGCCGGTTAGAAGTGCGTAGAGAGCATGGTGAAAGTCGTCGTGCCATTGCGCGTCCAGCGCGTAACCGCCCTCGGACCGCGGATTAATGATGCGAACATCTTCGAGGTCGCTCTCGGCGATCAGCCAAGCCTGGCGTTTTAGCAGCCGCGCCTGACTTTGAAAGGCGTCCGCCAATTCGTCGAGGACATGCCGAGCCCCGAAGTCGTAAATCCCGTGGATCGCGTCCAAACGTAGCGCGTCAACGTGATATTCGGTTAGCCAGTACAAGGCGTTGTCGATGATGAAGCGGCGAATGCCATCGCTTCCAGGTCCGTCAAAATTGATCGCCTTTCCCCACGGCGTATGGTGGGCATCGGTGAAGCACGGAGCGAACTCGGGAAGATAGTTTCCCTCGGGGCCAAGATGGTTGTAGACAACGTCCAACACGACCGCTAACCCGTGCTGGTGGCAAGCGTCCACGAGCCTCTTCATCCCGGTCGGACCACCGTACGACGATTGGGGCGCGTAGAGGCTGGCGCCGTCGTACCCCCAGTTACGATTGCCCGAAAATCCCGCGACCGGCATGATTTCGAGGGCGGTGATGCCGAGATCGCGCAGGTAAGGCAGGCGGGGAATGACGCTCTCAAAAGTCCCTTCGCGAGTAAACGTGCCGGTATGAAACTCGTAGATGATGAAATCCTTGAGCGGAATTCCAGACCAGCCTTGGTCCGACCACTTAAACGATGCGGGGTTCACAATGCGCGACGGACCGTGTACCCCGTGCGGTTGCCATCGGGAAACAGGATCGGGACGCTCTCGCTCGCCTTCGATGACGTAAAAATAGTCGGTGCCTTCGTGGACTTGCGGAACCGTCGCCACGAACTCGATGTCTTCTGAGTTCGAAGACCGCATCATGGGAATCGTGCGAGGGCGTTCTCCCAGAATACGGACCGTGAGGTTGGTCAAGTTTGGCGCCCATACCCGAAACTCAGTCGTATCATTGCCGCGAACCGACGCGCCAAACTGAAGTTTCCAGCTTCGCTCGGTTGGACTACTCGGCATCGGCTTGACCCTTGCTGTTCGCATCAACGTTCACCAGCATGGCGATGGGCAGGTGCGAGAATGCTGCAGAAATTGGCAGGACAGATTCCCCATCCTTCTGAACTGGAACGACCGTCTTCCCGGTAAACACGTCGTGATAAGAGCCGGATGGAAGCTGCTTACGGAGGACGACTTCTGCCCCGCCCCATGGGTCTGCACCCAACAGGACACGAGGATCGGCACCCAGCTGAGCAAAGAAGCGCCCCGCCAGCACGAGGACCGTGGTCCCCCGGAAGGAGCGGGCGAAGGCAATCACATGCTTGTTCTTTTCTCCGGCGACGCGCAGCGGCAGGTAACTTCCCTTGGCAAACAATGTGCGATGTTCCCGGCGGAAGTGCAGGGCGCAGCGAGTTACATAAAGTTTCAGACTGCCGTCGGCCGGCTCGGCGACCAACCGATCGACTAGTGCAGCCGGATCCTCGGACTCGGCTGCGTGCAGCCGCTCGAGCAGCGCCTGCAGCTGATCGTAGTCAACCGGGCGGCGGTTGTCCGGATCGGCCAGGCTGAAGTTCCACACTTCCGTTCCCTGGTAGAAATCGGGCAGGCCCGGAGCTGCAATCTTTAACAAAGCCTGGGAAAGCGAGTTGAAGAGTCCGGCCCTTGCGATTTTCGCTTGGAATGGCGCGAACAGTTCGACGAAGGGCTTCCCCGTCGCACGATCCAGAATCGCGTCGAGGAAGCTGTGAAAGGCAGCTTCATATTCGGTATTGGGGTTGATCCAGCTGGTATTCACCTTCGCCTCACGCAGGGCTTTCTCCATGTAGCGGTGGATTCTGCCGACGAAGTCTGCATGCCCAGCGACGTCCATCGGGTTCAGCGGCCACGCGCCCACCAGGGTCTGATAAAGGAAGTACTCTTCGTTCGCGCTGGGTACGGCTTCCCCCGCGACCTGTAGTTTCTTCTCTTCATTCAAGCGTTGCCAGGCGCGGATGGCCCGATACCACTCCGCCGGGATTTCTGACAGCACGTTGATACGTGCGCGGACGTCCTCGCTGCGCTTGGTGTCGTGCGTAGAGCTGGCCAGCATGGCATTTCGCCACGACTGCTTACGGGTCACGTTTTTGCCGTGGAAGTGGGCCAGCGCCACCCCGAACTTGTCGGGCGATCCGCCAACCTCGTTAAGAGACAGCAGCGGACAGTAACGATAGAAAGCCGTGTCCTCCAGCCCCTTCGCCATGACCGGCCCAGTCAGCTGCTGAAAACGCATGACAAATAATCGGCGCTCGGCACGGTCGGCATCGCCGATGCTGTCGGGATCTTTGAGCAACAGTAGGTCCTGAATGAAATCGAAAACCGAACTGCTGGTGGCCGGGTTGCGTCGTTTTGCCGTCTTGATGGAGGCGCGTATGTAGCGCTCGTCCTGTTCGTCGGGATGTTGAGTGTCGGTGCGGATGTAGGTCCGGTACACCGGGAAGCAGGCAATCACTTCACGCAACGCATCTCGCAGACTCTCCAGCGTGAAGTCGCGGGAGCGGCGATGCTGCTCGGAAATCCGATCGAGGCGGCGGGAAAGCACATTGAGCTCGCTGGACATCGAGACCTGCATGACCAGGCGTTTGCTCTCGTAGATGAGATCGGAGTAGCTCTGTGACCATCCCGTAAACTTCCGGTAAAGCCGCTGGAAAAAGCCGGCCTTGGATGTGTCCACGAACACTCCGTTGAGCAGGTTGAGGAAGCCATAGCCCGTGGTTCCTTCGATGGCCCAGCCCGGGCGGAGTTCTTCGTCGCCAACCAGAATCTTTTCCGCTGCCAGGTAAACACGGCGTCGGGCTCCGTTTCCGGAGCCGTTGGCAGAAGCGTGGTTAGGCAATGGAGCCTGGGCCTGAAGATCTTCGAAGTAACGGAGAGGGTCAAACAGGCCGTCGGGATGGTCGATGCGAATCCCCGACACCAGTGACTTCTGCATAAGTTCAAACGGAATGCGATGAACGATGGCGAATACCTCGGGGCTCTCCACCCGGATCGCCGCCAGATCATTGATGTCGAAGAACCGGCGATAATTGATCTCGTCGGACGCCACCCGCCAGAAACTTAAACGGTAAGCCTGATCGTCCAAAAGCTTTTCCAGCGAGTCGAAGCTGTGAGGATCTCCCTTGCTGCCGTTGATCACGGTCAATACTTCCTTGAGATCTGCCCTGACCACATCGCTGTCCTCCACCAGGGCTGCCACTCTGCGCCGGATCACTTCCTTCTCCCGCTGCCGCTCCCGCACTCTCGCCAGGTCAGTGTCCTCGCGCGGCGGCAGGTGCGAGATTGCCGTAATAATGCTTTCCAGTTCCAAAACGTGACCGTCGGTGTCGGGCAACTTCTCCTTCGCCTTCAGCAAAGTTCTTTCCAGTAGCGGCGCCCATGAACGCGGAGCCAGGGGAAAGTGAGTACCGAATGAATCGAGAGCAAATCCGCCGCCGTCGTAGAGCGCGCGAATGGATTGACTTTCCAGCACCAGGCCAAACTGATCGGGCAAGAACGGCAGCAAGACTTTATTGGCCAGCTCTGATTTGGGGGGACTCCAATCAATGTCGAAGTGGCGGGAGTAGTCCGAGCTGGGCCCATTCTCCAGCACATCCCACCACCACAGGTTCGATGGGTGCGTTATGCACATGTGGTTGGGCACGACGTCAACCACCAAGCCCATGCCGCGCTGCTTCAAGCGTTCCGCGAATTCGGTGAATTGATCCTCCGAGCCGATTTCGGGATTGAAGCGGGTATGATCGGTGACGTCGTAGCCGTGCATGCTGCCGGGATGGGCCATCAGAAACGGCGAGGTGTAGCAGTCGGTGATTCCTAAATCATGCAGGTAAGCGACGGCGGCGGCGGCCTGGGCAAAGGTAAAGCGCTGGTTCAGTTGCAGACGATAGGTTGAACAGGGGACATACCCGGGTTCCAGTGAAGCTCGGCTGTTCACTCAATTGCCTCAGTCGCTATCTGATGCTGCAGTGAAATGGAAAACAGTGTGCAGGTGCCTCAAACGCTGAAGCCGTTCCCTCACTTGGCGTCGGAAAGCTGCTTCGCGTCCGAATGAGTATAAACAGATAGTACCGGTTGTGCGGAACCCCAAATGAGCGCGCCGCACCCAAGCACCGGGTCGATTGCGCAGTTTTCGACTCTTGCTGTTAACCTATCCTCACCAGCAGGAAGGGACGACTCCCCAAAGATGCAGAAGGAATCGGGACGGTTGTTCGCGCAGACGCTGTCCTGAGAACCCGGCAAAGAGCGCCGGGCCGAACAGAACAGTGGAAGTATGGAATTCAGAGTGCCCTACTCGCCCCTCGTCGCGCGCGTAATGAGGCCACAACTTGGGAGACTTGATGGAACGGTACGTATGTATTCACGCCCATTTCTACCAGCCGCCGCGTGAAAATGCCTGGCTTGAAGCGGTGGAGTATCAGGATTCCGCTTATCCTTATCACGACTGGAATGAGCGGGTCACAGCAGAGTGCTACGCGCCCAACAGTGCCTCGCGAATTCTGGACGGCGATGGCAGAATTCTTCAAATCGTCAATAACTATTCGAAAATCAGTTTCAACTTCGGCCCCACCCTGCTCTCATGGATGGAGCAGAAGAGCCCGTCGGTATATGAAGCGATCCTGACCGCCGACCGCGAGAGCCAGCGGTTGTTCTCCGGCCATGGCTCGGCTGTGGCCCAGGCCTACAACCACATGATTCTTCCCCTGGCGACCCGCCAGGACAAGTACACGCAAATTCTTTGGGGAATCCGTGACTTCGAAAAGCGCTTCGGCCGCCATCCCGAAGGAATGTGGCTGCCCGAAACCGCGGTAGACCTGCAAACGCTGGAGGTCCTGGCGGAACTGGGCATCAAGTTCACGATTCTTTCCCCGTACCAGGCAGGACGGGCAAGGCCGCTCGGCGCTCGGGTATGGCGCAAGGTGGACGGCGGCAGAATTGATCCGTCGATGGCCTACGCAGTTCGCGTAGGCTCGGGAAAATCAATCAACGTGTTTTTCTACGACGGTCCGATCTCCCGAGCCATTGCCTTTGAGGATTTGCTGGCTGACGGCAAGCGGTTCTCGGAACGCCTTCTGGGCGCATTTTCCGACGCCCGCACCTGGCCCCAGCTGATACACATCGCCACCGACGGTGAGACCTATGGGCATCATCGCGCTTACGGCGACATGGCGCTGGCCTTTGCCTTGCACCATATCGAAACCAGTCAGCTGGCCAAGCTGACGAACTACGCAGAATATCTCGAGAAACATCCTCCCGCCATGGAAGCCAAGATCATCGGCAACACTTCGTGGAGCTGCGCTCATGGAATCGAGCGCTGGCGCAGCGATTGCAGTTGCAACTCAGGCGGCCACGGAGACTGGAACCAGCAGTGGCGAGCGCCCCTGCGTCAGGCTTTCGACTGGCTGCGCGACAGTGTCGCTCCGCGCTATGAGGCAGAGGCTAAGAAACTCTTCCAGAACCCCTGGCAAACCCGGGATGCTTATGCCGACGTCGTGCTCGATCGTTCACTGGAGAACATAGTTCGCTTCATGACCGCGCAGGCCAGGCGCGAGCTCTCGCCCGCGGAAACCGTTACTGGCCTCAAACTGCTTGAACTGCAGCGTTACCTGATGTTGATGTACACCAGCTGTGGCTGGTTCTTCGACGAAGTTTCCGGTATAGAGACCGCTCAAGTCATTCAGTACGCCGGCCGCGCCCTGCAATTGGCCGGGCAATTGTTCGCCGAGGACCTGGCCACGCCTTTTCTCGAGCTGCTGGCGCAAGCCCGCAGCAACCTGCCGGAACAGGGTGACGGGAAATCGATTTACGAGCGCTATGTGCAACCCGCTATGGTGGACCTGCAGAAAGTAGGCGCTCACTATGCGGTCAGTTCCCTGTTTGAAGAGTACGGACAGAACACCCGTATCTATTGCTACGACGTCGCCCGGATGGAATACCGCACTTCGCGCCAGGGAAAAATAAGGGTGGTGCTGGGGCAGGCCAAGGTTACGTCTGAAATCACCCGGGAGTCGGACGAGCTCACTTTCGGCGTCCTGCATCTCGCAGATCATAGCGTGATTGGTGGAGTGCGGCAGTTTCAGGGAGACGAGGCGTATCGCATTCTTGACGGGGAACTCGACAAGGCCCTTTCCAGCGGCGATTTGGCTGAGCTGGTTCGGTTGATCGAGAAGAACTTCAGCTCGGGCACCTACACCCTGCGCTTGCTTTTCCGTGATGAGCAAAGAAAAATACTGGGCATCATCCTGGAGGAAGCCACCAACCAGGCGCGCGCCATGTATCGCAATTTTCATGACGAGCATGCGCACCTGATCCGGTTCGTGACCGACCTGGGCGTGCCGCTGCCCCGCCGTTTCCGGCTCGCGGTCGACTTCACGCTAAATTCGGATCTGCTCGACGCGTTCTCCGTGGAAGAAGTTGACCTGAAGAAGTCCAGAGAAATTCTTGAGGAAATCCGGCGCACCGGCGTGACCCCCGATGCCGTGACTCTGGAATTCGCCTTGCGCCGCACGATTGAGCGTTTGTTCACTCGATTTGTCGCCGACCCCATGGAACCGGGCTTGCTTGCGCGCTTGCAGGAAACTATTGATCTCGTGCAAAGCCTGCCTTTCCAGCTGCGTTTGTGGGATGCGCAGAATACTTACTACCGCATGATGCGGGAAGTTGCCAGCGAGATAAGAGAGCGAGCCGAGCGCGGAGACGCCGAAGCCGGAGCCTGGTTGGATGGCTTCGTCAAGCTGGGCGAAAAGCTGAAAGTAAAAGTGCAGATCAATGCACCCGTAACCGCTTTGTCATCCTGAGCGGAGTAGCTGCTTCGCTTCGCGAAGCAGCTACGCTCAGGATGACAACTTACGCGCCGGCATCCCGCCGGGCGCGCTGAATATCTTTGACGTCACCCATCGCGATGATGATCTGTTCTTTGTCAATGATCGAGTTGTCCGGTGGGTTGATCATCAAATCTGAGTCTCCCGCCAGCGGGCGTTTCAGTCCAAGCACCAGTAAGTTGTAGCGGCCCTTGAGATTCAGTGCCTGCAGAGCGCTTCCTGCCCACGGGGAAGTTGACTTGACCTCGATCTCCTCCACCCGCAGCGTCCTGCCCTGCTCTTTCAGCATGGTATCGAGGAATCCGACTACATGCGGACGGATCAGTTCGCTGGCCATGCGCAGGCCGCCGATGTGGCTGGGCGAAACTGTGGAGTTCGCCCCGGCCCGCAGCATGCGTTCAGAAAACTTGCGCTCCGCCGAACGCGCCACAATCCGCATCTTGGGAAAGCGCTGGCGGACGATTACGGTTACCACCAGATTGTCTTTATCAAGCGGCAGGGCAGCGATCAAGCCCTTGGCGCGGCTCAAGCCGGCCTTCTCCAGAACATCTTCTTCGGTAGCGTCGCCCACCACGAAGAGCATTTCGCCTAGAGCTTCGGGGTGCAGCTGTTTCAACTTCTTGAGGTTCTCTTCGGAAAGGTCGACCACGACGTGTGGAGTATTGGTTTTCTGCAATTCGGCTACCGCGTGCCGGCCGGTGTCTCCCAGGCCACAGACAATGTGGTGGCCGGAGAGTTCATCAATATGTCGCTGCATTCTGCGCCTCCAGAAAGGGTTGCTGAACTCCACTTCCACCAGGAAGGCAGCCACCACCGAAAAAACATAAACCGTGATTGCCACTCCGAACAGCACGATGCCGATATTGAAAATGCGCAGCGCGGGATTGTGGCTGGTATCGACGACTTCGCCGTAGCCGACTCCGGCCAGCGTGATGACCGCCATGTACAAGGCTTGGAGAAACGTGACGGACGGGCCGCCGATCAGGCGATATCCCGTGGTGCTGATTCCGATCAGACACAGCAGGAGAGCTATTGCGAGCAGGAGCCGTTTGCGCAGGGCCATGGCGTTATCGCCGCCATTCGTCGATCAGGTTGGCCACCAGCCCGCTCCAGCCGGTCTGGTGGCTGGCGCCCAGGCCCATTCCGGTGTCGCCGTGGTAGTACTCGTTGAACAGCAGGCACTGGTTCCAGTGCGGATCTTCCTGGAACCTTTTGTAGAAGCCGAAGCACGGCCGCTTACCGTCAGCTCCGCGTTTGAAGATCGAAATCATGCGGTTGGCCGCCTCCCCCGCCATTTGGTGCGGCGTAACCAGTTGGTCGTTGCTGCCGGCGGTGGGCAAGGAAAAGTCCTCCCCGACCGCATCGCCGAAACGCAGGAAGGAATGGATCAGCAGGTATGTCGTTGGGAACCAGACTGGCCCACGCCAATTCGAGTTTCCTCCCATCACCTTCACCGCAGCCTCCGCCGGTTCGTATCCCACGGAACGATCTCCAAACTGAAAGGGGTGCTGCTCGTGATACTTGGACAGACTTCGAATGCCGTACGGAGACAGAAATTCCTGCGGGTCCCAGATGCGCTCGAGCAGGCGCTTGAACTGGCTGGGATCGGCGATCGAGAGCACGTAGCGTTTTTGTCCGTTGCCCACGGTGTAACAGGCATCGCCGACCAGGTCAGGACGGTTCTTGATGAACCATTCGACATCGCGCAAAAACGCGGGATGCGCCGCGAGCTCTTCGCTCTCCAGGACTTCAATCGCGTACAGCGGAATCAAGCCAACCAGCGACCGCAGGCGGAATTTGTGGAACTCGCCGTTGGGATAGCGCAGCACATCGTAGAAGAAGCCTTCGTGCTCGTCCCACAGCTGATAGTTGCGGCCGCCCATCTTCTTCATGGCCGCGCCGATGTAGATGAAGTGTTCGAAGAACTTGGTGGCCACACTCTCGTAGACCGGGTTCTGGTTGGCTAGTTCCAGGGCAATGCGCATCAGGTAAAGACAGAAGAAGCCCATCCAACCGGTTGCGTCGGACTGTTCAAGGATGGCGCCGTTAGGAAACTTCTCGCCGCGGTCAACCACGGCAATATTGTCGAGGCCCAGGAACCCGCCTTCGAAGACGTTGTTGCCCTCGCTGTCAACTCGATTCACCCACCAGGCGAAGTTCATCAGCAGCTTGTGCAGGCATTTTTCCAGGAAGACAGTATCGCCCTTGCCGGTGCGCTGCTTTTCCATCTGGTAAACACGCCAGCACGCCCACGCGTGCACCGGAGGATTGAGATCGGAGAATCCCCATTCGTACGCCGGAATCTGGCCGTTGGGATGCTGGAACTGCTCGAACAGCAGCACCCACAAATTCTCCTTGGCAAACTCCGGATCCACCAGCGCCAGCGTCGTGCACTGAAATGCCAGGTCCCAGGCCGCGAACCAGGGAAATTCCCACTTGTCCGGCATGGAAAGAATGCGCATCGAATTCAGGTGGCGCCAGTGAATGTTGCGCATGTGTTTGCGCGACTC
>CAWEZS010000001.1:0-23331 GCA_963813645.1 Terriglobia bacterium | reverse complement strand
CAATTTATGCAGGTCGGCGGCCCTGGACTGAAGCTGCGGCCGCACCGAGTTCCTATGCGAAGACTACTCCCCTGGTTGCTTGCTGGCTTGTGTCGCCGCCCTGCCTCCCCTCTTGCCCGCCGACACCGTAATCGAGGAGATCATTGCCCGCGTCAACAACCAGATCATCACCCGGACGGAGTACCAGCGTAGAAAGGGAGCGCTGAAGCAGGAGACGCAACAGCAGGACCCCGCCAATGCCGACAAGATCATCGCGGAGCGGCAAAGGACGTCCTCCGCGACCTGATCGACCAGCAACTGCTGCTCGAAAAGGGCAAAGACCTGCGCATCACCGCCGATACCGAACTCATCAAGCGGCTCGACGAGATGCGCAAGCAGATGAACCTCGACAGCATGGAAGAGCTGGAGAAAGCGCCACCGCAGCCAGGGCATCTCGTTCGAAGATTTCAAGCAGAACCTCCAGAACCAGATCATCACCCAGCAGGTCATCTGGCGGGAAGTGGCTCCCGCATGAACTTAGCAAAGAAGAAAGAGAAGTTCTACGACGAGCACAAGAGTGAGCTGGAGCGGCCGGAACAAATCAAGCTCAGTGAAATCCTGGTGGCCAGAAAGACGGACCAGCGCCCCCCGCCGATGCGCACAGGACCGCCGCTGCCAAGCCAAAGCCAACGAGCTGCTGGCCCAAATCCGCAAGGGCGCCAGCTTCGAAGACATCGCCAAGAAGAACTCAGACGGGCCCACCGCGGCTCAGGGCGGCGACCTTGGCTACTTCAAGCGCGGCACACTGGCCAAGGAACTGGAAGATAAGACCTTCGCCATGAAGCCGGGCGATGTTACCGACGTGATCCGTACCAAGCAGGGCTTCGTCATCCTGAAGGTGGCCGAGCACCAGCCGGCAGGCATCCCGCCTGAACGAAATCGAGCCCCGATGCAGGATGCCATCTTCATGCGGAAGATGCAACCCGCCCTGCGCGCCTACCTGCAGAAGCTGCGCGAGGATGCCTTCATCGACATCAAGCCGGCTATATTGATACCGGCGCCAGCCCCAACCAGACCAAGCCGGTGGAACCAGACTACCAAGGACCGCGCAACCGCCAAGAAACTCAAAGAAGAAAGAAGAAGAAGTTCGGCATCATCTAGTTTAAGCTTCGAACGGTTCTGAGGCGCCGACCCAGCTCATGAAAGATTTTTTCATCTCCGATTGCGTCCAGCACGAAAACAAGATCATTACCTCCACGTTTGTTGTCGTGTCCAACCAGGTGAAACCCAAGAAGACCGGCGAACCCTATCTCGCGCTGACCCTCGGCGATCGCGGTGGCCAAATCGAAGCCAAGATGTGGGACAACGTCGAGGAGGCCCTCGACGCCTTCGAGCAGGATGACTTCCTCAAGATCAAAGGCCTGCTCAACAAGTACAAGAACCGCTTCCAGCTCACCATCCACAAGCTGCGCCGCCTGGGAGGAATCGGAAGTCGATTTCGCCGACTACCTTCCCAAGACCACCAAAGATATCGACGAGCTCTGGCAAACCCTGGCGGGATTTGTCGCCACCTTTCAGAACCCCCACCTCAAGGCCCTGGTCGAAGCTTTCATGTCCGACCCGGAGATTGCGGAGGCCTACCGCACTGCGCCCGCTGCCAAGACTCTGCACCACGCCTACATCGGAGGCCTGCTCGACCACGTGGTCTCGCTGTGCCGCTCCTGCGATCTGGTCTGCCGGAACTATCCTCAGATCAATCGCGACCTGCTGCTGACCGGCGCTTTCCTGCACGACATCGGCAAGATCCACGAGCTGACTTACAACCGTTCTTTCTCTTACACCACGCGTGGCCAGCTGCTCGGGCACATGATCATCGAACTGGAAATGCTGCAGGCCAAGCTCGCAGCCGTCCCCGGCTTTCCCGACCGAACTCAAGACCCTGGTCGAGCACCTGATCATCAGCCATCACGGGCACTACGAGTTTGGCTCGCCCAAACTTCCCATGTTTCCGGAAGCGCTCATGCTGCACTATCTAGACGATCTTGATTCAAAGATGGAAGCCATGCGGGCGCACTTCGAGCGCGGCTGACAACCGGGTAGCGCTGGACTGGCTACAACCCTTCGCTGGCCGGCCCCTGCTGAACACCGCAAAGTTCCTGGCCGGCAAACCGGAGACCGAAGAAACAAAAGCCCGAAAAAAGATGGGCATGTACTACAGAGTCGGAGAAGTATCGAAGCAGAAAACCGAGTCTAACCCGGTAACCACTGGATACTCCTATTTAAGTCCTGATTGTGGCGCGCCCTGACATTCACCATAACGAAAAATCTGGCCAATAAAGGAGAAAAATATATGAGATCACGCTTAGTCGCAGTGACCTTGAGTCTGTGCTTTGTTCTTTTCGCCGGTTGGCAGCAACAAATCGGCGGATTCCGGTAGTGAGGCTACTGATGCATCTTCAAGCGATAACAGTAGTGGCGGGAGCATGGCGAACTCCTCGTCCGGCGGTGGCTCGGGTTCAGCCATGTCAAATTCAGCAATGTCGAACACGAAGCCCGAGGCGCCGAAACGCTTGATGGTTCCCGCAGGTACCGTATTGACGGTTCGCCTCGGACAATCGGTTGGCTCCAAGATCAGCTCATCCGGTCAGACCTTTACCGCCACGTTGGCCAGCCCGGTTTCGGTCGATGGCGAAACCGCGATTCCCGCAGGCGCGACGGCTTCCGGCATCGTGGTAGACGCGAAGCCGCTGGGCCGTTTCAAAGGCGGAGCTTCATTGCAGTTGCGATTAACCTCGATCGCTGTCGGCGGTTCGGAACAGTCGATTTCCACATCTTCGGTAGTCCGCACCGCAACCGGTAAAGGCAAGCGCACCGCGGTTCTGGCAGGCGGCGGAGCCGCCCTGGGAGCCTTGATTGGCGGACTGGCTGGCGGCGGTAAAGGCGCCGGGATCGGTGCCCTGGCTGGCGGCGGCGCAGGCGCAGGCGGCGCAGCTTTCACCGGCAACAAGGATATCGTTCTGCCCGCGGAATCAGCCCTCAGCTTCAAGCTGGAGCAACCGATCGAAGTGAGGTAGTCGTTGGTCGTTGCAAAAGCAGCCCAGGGCAAAACGCCCTGGGTTCGCTTTATGGGCAGCACATGTTGAACTTTGCTCAATACCGCTTGGTCAGCTTTGACTGTTACGGCACGCTTATCAACTGGGAGACTGGGATCTTCTCCGCGCTGCGCCCTATTCTCGCCGCCCACGGCAAGACCATCGCCGACGCGGAACTGCTGCGTCTCTACTCTGAACTCGAATCGCAAGCACAGCAGGGAGAATTTCATCCCTATCGCGAAGTTCTACAGTCCGTAGTGCGCGGCTTCGGCGAACACTTGGGATTCAACCCAACCGAGTCCCAGGCACGTTCCCTGCCCGAATCGCTACCCAACTGGCCGCCCTTCGCGGACACGATCGCCGCGCTCGGCAAGCTCAAACAGCGCTACCAGCTTGCGGTCATTTCCAACGTAGACGACGTTCTCTTCGCCCCCACGGCCCGCCGCCTGCAAGTACCTTTCGATTACGTGATTACCGCCCAGCAAGCCCAGGCGTACAAACCTTCTCTCCAGATGTTCAAAACCGCGCAACAACGCACGGGCGTAGCGCCAGCACAATGGCTGCACGTAGCCCAAAGCGTTTACCACGATGTGATCCCAGCCCGGTCGCTGGGAATCTCAACCGTCTGGGTAAACCGCCCCTCAAGCCGCCCAGGATCCGGCGCGGCCAAAGCCGCCACCGGAAAGCCAGACCTCGAAGTCCCTAACCTCGAAATCCTAGCCCGCCTGTCTGAGAACTGAGAACCGTGAAGTAAAAACTGGGTTTCCCAGTATTAAACTGGTAGCGGCACTCGGGAGACTCGAAAGATGGCAACCACCACCGCCCGCTCCAACCCGCTCTCATACCTGACCGACCAACTCAACGAGCTAAAAGCCAAAGGCACTCACTTCCGCCTGCGCGTCCTCGACGATGAGCAAGCCGCGGTGTGCACCTTCGATGGCAAAAAAGTCATCAACCTGGCCTCGAACAATTACCTCGGCCTGACTACCCATCCAAAGTTGCGCGAAGCCGCGCTAGAAGCCACCCGTAAATACGGCGTGGGATCCGGCGCAGTCCGCACCATCGCCGGCACCATGAAAATCCACATGGAGCTGGAAGAGAAAATCGCCCGCTTCAAAAATGTTGAAGCCTGCGTGGTCTTCCAATCCGGATTCGCGGCCAACGCCGGCACGGTGTCGGCGGTGCTGGGCAAAGAAGACTTCATCATCTCCGACCAGTTGAACCATGCCTCGATCATTGACGGAGCCCGCCTGTCCCGCGCCAAGATCCTGGTCTTCGAACACAAGAACATCGCCCAGGCAGAAGAGCGCCTTGCCAGCATCAAAGACCAACCGGGCAAAAGGCTGCTGATCACCGACGGCGTGTTCTCCATGGACGGCGACATCGGCCCGCTGCCCGCGCTCTGCGACCTGGCGGAAAAGTACGGCGCCATCATGATGGTCGACGACGCCCACGCCTCCGGCGTCCTGGGCCGCAACGGCCGCGGCACCATCGATCATTTCAAAATGCACGGCCGCGTGGACATCCAGGTCGGAACGCTGTCGAAAGCCATCGGCGCTCTCGGCGGCTACGTCTGCGGCACCCGCGACCTCATTGATTTTCTCTATCATCGCGCCAGGCCATTCTTGTTCTCGACTTCGCACCCACCCTCGGTGGCGGCCACCTGCATCGCTGCTTTCGATGTTCTGGAAAACGAACCCGAGCGCATTGAGAAACTCTGGGAGAACACCCGCTTCTGGAAAAGAGAGCTGGGCCTGCTCGGTTTCGACATCGGTGGCAAGACCACGCCCGCCAGCGAGACTCCAATCACGCCGATCATCATCGGCGACGGCAAACTCACGATGGATTTCTCCCGCGAACTATTCAAGGAAGGTGTGCTGGGCACAGGCATCGCCTTTCCCAACGGTGCCCGAAGGCAAAGCCCGCATCCGCACCATCATGACGGCAACTCATACCCAGGACGAATTGCAGCAGGCGTTGGAAGTGCTGAAGCGAGTTGGGAAGAGAATGGCAATCTTGGACTTAATTTCGAGCGGTTGACTCCAGGAATACGCGCCGGCGGTATGGAATCATGATTGTGACGCCGTGGTGGCAACTTGCGCTGCTGGAATCTGGTCCGCATACGTGCCCCAGCATTGGCTTGAGACCATTGAGCTTTGCGGCGGTGAAGGTCGCCAATCATCCTGTGCCTGCCGAGAGTTCACTTCGGAAGTACTTAACCTACAGCGATCAGCTGATGGAGACAATCGCGCTGATCCATGTACCCGGCGTAGGATGACTACTCTTCCTTTGACTTCGGTAGTGAAATTTCGCGAGGCGCTCTAACCGCAAGTTTACTCGTCTTGATCCGGGCGCATGTGACGATTAAGCCTAGTGAACGAAGGGCCGCACTCGGCGTTCGCGACTGTCTCCCAGAATCGTCCAATCGAGCTCTCGAGCGATTCGTTGAATTAGCGCGATAAAATTGAGCTCCGCTCGGCCTGGCGGCCAGAGACCTGTCTCCACTACATCGGCGCTTCAGTCCGCCCGATGGACGATCCGCCCGCCGACAATCGTGGCCACAACTCTCCCCGTCAGCTGCGCTCCACCAAACGGCGTATTCTGCGACCGCGATTGTGACTTGGCCACTTCAAACGTCCAGCGCTTCTGCGGATCGAAGATCGTGACATCGGCATGGCTGCCGCGAATCAGCGTGCCACGCCCTCTCAGGCTGAACACGCGCGCTGGGCCGGAAGTGAAGAGTTCAACAATCCGGCTGAGCGAGATCTTCTTTCCGCGGTGAAGATAGGTGATGGCAAGGCCGAGCGCGGTCTCGAGGCCCGGTAATCCCGAAAGCGGCGCGCTCGAATTCGATGATCTTCTCGTGCGGCGCGTGAGGCGCATGGTCCGTGGCAATCGCATCAATCGTGCCATCGGCCAGCGCCACCAGAATGGCTTCTCGATCCGAGTCTGACCGCAGCGGCGGATTCATCTTGAAGTTGGTGTCGTATTCGCCGACATCCGCATCCGTCAGCGCGAAGTGGTGCGGCGTAACCTCGCAGGTCACGTGCGACTTGCTGCGCTTCCCCCGGCGCACTGCCTTCAGCGCGTCGGCGGTCGAAAGATGGGCCACGTGCAGGCGCGCGCCGGTGAACTGCTGCGCCAGTTGCACATCACGCTCGACCACCGAAGCCTCGGCTGCCGTCTTCATGCCGCGCAACCCGAGACGAAACGCGGTCGGACCGTCGTTCATCGAGCAGCGATCGGTCATCCGCGTATCTTCGGCATGCTGAATGACCGGCAGATAAATTTCCGAAGATAACCGCAATGTCTCGCGCATGACGCTGTCGTTGAGGATGGGTTTGCCGTCATCACTGACGCCCACCGCCCCAGCTCGTTGCAACCCCCGGAAGTCAGTTAGCACCGCTCCCTTGCTGGCATGGGTAGCGGCGGCGATCGGAAAGACGTTTACGACCGCGCCACGCTCCGGCTGCTGCAGCCATGTGACCCACTCGGGCGAGTCAACCACGGGCTGCGTGTTAGGCATGCAGCAGACGGAAGTGAATCCTCCGGCAGCGGCGGCGGCCGTGCCGGTCGCAATCGTTTCCTTGTAACCCTGGCCGGGCTCGCGCAGGTGAACATGCAAGTCAATAAAGCCGGGGGCAACAATCAATCCACGCGCATCGAATTTCTCATGCGCCGTGCCGCGAGTCTTACCGGGCGGCGCGACCTCCGCCACCTGACCGTCGCGCAGCAGAACGTCCATGGTAGCGTCAATCTTCGCGGCGGGATCGATAAGCCGCCCGCCTTTGATCAACAAGCTGTAATTTTCTCGTCTGGTCAAATGTGCAACCCCTACTTCTCTTCCGCAGATTCACGCGGATTGTCGCGGATTTGTTCTTTCATTCTCGAATACGTAGCGCTTGAATTGCGCGCAAGACCGACCGAAAAGGCTTGCTCGGAGACTGACTCCAGAAATCCATGCCCGAGCTCATTGTAGATAGCGTAGAAAATGCCGATGAGTTTCTCGGTGAGTTCGTGATGCTTCAATCCGTTTTGATCTGCGTAAATCCGCGGAATTGAAGTTGTTGTTCTCATCTGGCCCTCCCCAGCGCTTTGGCCAGGATCGCCATCCGCACCGGCACTCCGTTCCTCACTTCTTCCACAATCGCCGATTGCGGACAATCTGCCACTTCCCAGGTCAACTCCAGCCCGCGAATAATCGGACCGGGATGCATGAGCATGGCATCTCTTTTCGCCAGCTTAAGCCGCGCCATCGTCATCTGATACCGGGAAACGTAGTCCTGCAAACTGATCTTGGTCCCCGCCAGCCGTTCCTTTTGCACGCGCAGCGTCAACACTACATCGGCGCCGTGTACTGCATCTTCCACGGTACGCGTGATGTGCAATCCCGGCGCCAGGCTGATCGCGGTCTCCGGCAAAAACTCTGCCGGACCGCATAAGGTAATGCGCGCCCCGAACTTGCTGAGCAGATGAATCGCAGACCGCGCCACCCGGCTGTGATAAATGTCGCCGACGATAGCAACCTGCAATCCCTTGAGCGTTTTCTTGTGACGCAGAATCGTGTAGGCATCCAGCAACGCCTGCGAAGGATGCTCGTGCATCCCATCCCCGGCGTTGATCACCGGTATATCCAAATACCGCGCCATCAGCGCCGCAGCGCCAGCCTGGGGATGACGGATCACGATCACATCCGCGCCCACCGCCCGCAGCGTATAGCCGGTATCCAGCAGTGACTCGCCTTTTTCGATGCTCGATCCGCTGGAGAGCACCAGCGTGGTCATCGCGCCCAGCGACTTGGCCGCGATTTCAAACGAACTGCGGGTACGCGTGGAGGCTTCGTAGAACAACAGCAGTACCCGCTTGCCGCGCAGCAGCGGGCGCGGCTTGAGCGGATTCATCCGCCGGGCCAGCTTGAGCAGCCCCAGAATCTCCGGTGCGCCGAGATGTTCAATGCCCAGCAGGGAACCGCGAGCAGCTTGTTTCATGGTATGCCAGGGCCGGAGCTTCAGGTTTAAGACTTCAGAGTTTAGATTTTCAGATTGCAGATTTTAGATTGCAGATTTGAGATTGAAACTTTCAAATCGCAGATCCAGCCGGATAATCGGGGATCGAACAATCTGAAATCAACAATCTTCAATCTGAAATCGAGTTCTAGTCTTGCCGCTCCACCAGTAGGACTTTCTCCATGTCATCCACTTCGCGCAGCTTCACTTCGATAATTTCGCGGTCAGAGGTTTGCACCTTGCGTCCAATAAATCCCGGCTTCAATCGGCAACTCGCGGTGTCCGCGATCAATCAGCACGCAGAGCTGCACTTGCTTGGGACGACCTTCGCGGAACAGCGCATCCATGGCGGCGCGAATGGTGCGGCCGGTGTAGAGAACGTCATCCACCAGAATGACGTTCTTGCCCGTAATCGGGAAGCCGATCTCGGTCTTTTGCACCACCGGCTTCGGCCCCAGCGTCGAGAGGTCATCGCGATACAAAGTGATGTCCAAAGTGCCCACCGGGACCGGCGTCTTCTCAATGCGCGCAATCATCTGCCCCAGGCGCTGCGCCAGCGGCACGCCGCGCCGCCGGATGCCGACCAGCCCGAGCTCCGCCGCGCCATTGTTCTTCTCAATGATTTCGTGGACCAGCCGAACCAAGGTTCGCTCAATCTCCGAGGCCGACATCAACTGCGACTTCTCGCGCAGGCCCAATGGACGTGCAGATATTTTGGCAGTCATAAACGCTGCATCATACGCGGGCGACCTGATGCGGGGCAAGCTGCTGGTGCGCCGTTTAGGACCTAACTCTCACGGAATCAAACGAGTAGGAGGCAACAACATTCCGCGGAAGGGAAAAAAGGGGGCGCGCCTCCCCCTCGATGATACTAGACCAGGCAACTCGAAGGTCTTCTACCGCACCCAAGTCTCGAAAGCGATATTCCACCTGCCAAGGAGGCATGGCGCTATGTATTCGGGATCCCGATACTTAAGTTCGCTGCTTCTGGCCGCCGCGTTTTTCGTGCCCGCGGTCACTATCGGTTGCGCAACCCATCGCTATCAAGACCCCTACTACAATGACTATCATCGCTGGGACCGCGGCGAGAGGGTTTACTACAACCAGTGGGTCATCGAAACTCATCGCGACCGCCGCGACTTCCAGCGGCTCAACCGGGACGAGCAAAAGCAATATTGGGAGTGGCGTCACAACCATCACGACAACCATGATCACGACCACGATCACGACCGGCGCTAAAAAGGTGTGAGCCTGCCACGGGCCCGGGGGACCGCCGCCCTTCGACTTTTCCTCGCGGCAGGCTCTCGGCCGTCCTGACGGGCAAAGCCCGCCGCGGTACCTCAACTCCCGCACCCCCCGCCGATCTGTCAGAATAGGCAAGCGGAGAAACAACATGAGCGAGAAACGCATCCTCCTCCTCACTGGCGACTATGTGGAAGACTAATGATGTCCCTTCCATGCCTTGCAGATGGTCGGACATACCGTGCACGCGGTATGCCCCGGCAAGAAGACAGGCGAGTCCGTCCGCACCGCTATCCACGACTTCGAAGGCGACCAGACCTACAGCGAAAAGCGCGGCCATAACTTCATGCTCAACGCGACTTTTGACGAGGTCAAGCCCGACACCTACGATGCCCTGGTCATTCCCGGCGGACGCTCTCCCGAATACCTGCGCCTGAATCCGAAGGTACTCGACCTGTAGTGCGGCACTTCTTCGAGCAGGGTAAACCGGTCGCAGCCATCTGCCACGCCGCCCAACTGCTGGTCGCAGCCGGAGTGCTCAAAGGACGCCGCTGCAGTTGCTACCCGGCAGTCGCGCCCGACGTCTCCGCAGCCGGCGGCACTTACGTCGAAGTACCGATCGACAAAGCCTGCGTGGACGGCAACCTCGTAACCGCTCCTGCATGGCCGGCGCATCCCGCCTGGCTGTCCTCGTTCCTCACCATCCTGGGAACCAACCTGGAAGTCGCCGATCGCGTAGCCTGACACGTGTGGCGCGGGCGCCCTCGCCCGCGGCCTTTGACTTTAGGCTTTAAACCTGAAAACCACATCTGCGACTGCGCAAACCCAACTCCTGCCGCAGATGAAATCCAAAACAGCCTCCGTGTTCGCAACCCGAGACCATTCCGTTCCGCCAGCACGCGGGCGAGGCGCCCGCGCCACACCGACTCCTGTCCAAGGGTCACATTTGTGGAACCTGACTGCCGACAGTCTCTCGCCCGCTGGGTTACACTAGGAAACTTTGAATTGACTCTCAGGAGGATTCCGCTATGCCCGAAGCCACCCTTAGTGGTGCCGACTTCAAGAAGCAACTGCGCGAAGGCTCACCCAAGATGGGTCTGTTCCTGAACGCGCACAGCCCCACCGTCGCTGAGCAGCTCGCCTTCAGCGGCTATGACTGGTTGCTGGTCGATACCCAGCACGGCCCCATGGGCTACGAAAAACTCTCCGCCATGCTCTCCGGAATTTCCAATGGCGGCGCCAAGTCCATGGTCCGGGTTGGCGGATACGACGACCGCCCCGGCATTCAGCAGGCCCTCGACATGGGTGCGGACGGAGTTCTCGTCCCCTACATCAACACCGCCGAAGAAGCTCGCCAGGCCGTAAGCTGTACCAAGTATCCCACCACCGGAACTCGTTCCGTCTACTTCCCGCAGCGCAGCATGAACAAAGCCGGGCTCCTGGGATACGCCGGCAACTACAATAACAACGGCATCGTGGCGTTGCAGGTTGAAACCGCCTCGTGCATCGAAAATATCGCTGAAATCGCCGCCGTACCCGGCGTGGACATCCTGTTCCTGGGACAGAACGATCTGTGCATGTCGATGGGCCTGTACGAGAAATACGAATTTCCCCACATGTACACCTCGCCCGAACTCGGCGCCGCCACCCAGAAGCTGGTGGATCACGCGCGCAAGAATAATGTCATTCTCGGACTCTTCCTGTTCGGTACCGCACGCGTCGGCGAGTTCCTCGAAAAAGGATTCACCTTCATCAGCATCGGCAACGACCTGCACCATGTCCTGACCCAGGCCGGCGCCTACGTCAACGACATGGAAAATATCGCTAAAGAAAAAGGAAAGACCTGGAAGCGAAGACCAACAGCGCTGTTCTAGTCTGGAGTCAGTTGGAACGTGTGGCCGCGGACCTGCCCTGAGCGAAGTCGAAGGGGACTCGCCCGCGCGCCGCATAAATCTCACCGAAAGCAGTTGCGAGCAACTGAGCGGTTCTCAAACCATGAAACAGATTATCCTCCTCACCGCGCTGTTCGCCGCCATGCTGGCCCAAGCGGCGCCAGCCGCTGCCCAGGCCGAAACAAAAGAGGTCTACCCCGGCCCCATCGACGTCAACAAGATGGACCCAGCCCGCCGGGCCGTGAGTCCTTACAGTTTCTATGTCCCGCCCTACAATCTGTATTACTTCCATCACATCGACCAGCTGAATGTCCAGCAGGACTGGATTCGCCGCAGTGGCCCCGTCTTTGCTCTCCGCGAGCCTTCGGCTCCGTTCTCGGCGAGCTATACCTACGCAAACCAGCAGCACACTCTGGACGAATATTTTGTCCGCAACTACGTGGTCGGATTTGTAGTCCTGCACGACAATCAAATCCTGCTGGAGAAGTATTTCCACGGGGCAGATCGCGAATCGCGGTTTCTCTCGAATTCGGTGTCCAAGTCGTTCACCTCGGTGCTGATTGGAGCGGCCATCGCCGACGGCAAAATCAAGAGTGTGGATGACCCCGTCGTGAAATACCTGCCCTGGCTGAAGAACAGCAGCGGATACCGCGATACAACCATCAAGAACCTTCTGGAGATGGCCTCCGGCGTCCAGTTCGACGAACAGTACACAAACCCTGACGCCGACATCAGCCGGTATGCTTCGGCTCTGCTCCACGGTGAACCTTCATTCCATGATCTTGCACTGTCCATCAAGGCGAAAATCAAGCCGGGAACGAAATTCGAATATCAGACGATCAACACCCAGGTTTTGGGGATGACGCTTGAAGCGGCAACCGGCAAGACACTGAACCACTACGCGGAAGAAAAGTTGTGGAGCAAGATCGGTCCCGAAGGTGACGCATTTTTGTTTCGCAGCACCAAGCAGCCTCAGATGTGCGCCGGTTCGAGTTTGAACGTCCGCGTACGCGACTACGCGCGCTTTGGACTGATGGCCATGTACGGAGGCACGTTGGGAGTGCTGCAAGTCGTGCCAGAGGCCTGGATTAAGGAGTCAACCCAACCTCAGGGAAAAGTCCTGCAGCCACAACCGAACGGCCCCAACGACCATCAGAATTTTGGCTATGGATATCAGTGGTGGCTTCTCAATGATGACGACGGGGCGTTCGCGGCGCTCGGCATCTACGGCCAGACAATTTACATCAATCCGAAGCGGCACGTGGTCATCGTGCAAACCGCGGCCTGGCCCCTACCCGACCCCGATGAACGCTGGGACGAAACCATTAAAGTAATGCAAACCCTGGCACGGAAAATCGAGCCGTAGCACCCTGCTGGTCCTAATCTCACTCTTGTTTTCCTTTGCGACCTTTGCGATCCTTTGCGACCTTCGCGGTTTAAGATTTGTTCGGGTAGAACCAAATTCCTTAACCGCAAAGGTCGCAAAGAAATCCAAATGGACCCTCACGACGCCGGTGTGATCCCCATCTCTTTGCCCAATTCAATCTGCTGGCTTTGAAATTCTTCCAGCGCCTTTTCCAACTTGTCGGCGGTGCCGGCCATTCCTTCACTGACAGCCTTCGTTCCTCCCACCTGCTTTTCCAGGTCCTTCCACTGTTTCGTGACTTCTGAATCCGCCTTCTCCAGCTTCTTGGTCAACTCTTTCAATCCCGCCTTCTGAGACTTCGTAAAGCTCTTCACAAAATCCTGGTTGCTGCCCTGGGCTTCTTCGACAGCTGCCTTCAAGGCCGCAGTCTTACGGTAAAACTCAGTCACGCTATCGGCTTTCCCGCTCATCCCGGAAAAGTCCTTCGCCAGATTCCTGGCAGCCTCGGTGCTTTTGGCTAACTCTGGAAAATGCGATATCTGATCCGAGGTAGCCTGAACCGCCAGCGCGCGGTTGAAGTCCGCCAGGCTCGCATCGCTGGTATCACCGCTCGCAGCGCCGGGAGATCCACGGCGGCCGCCGCCACCATGTCCTCCATGCTGGGCCAGCAGAGTGGAAGCGGAAAGCAGTAGCACCGTCCCGGCAACCAGCATCATGAATCGGCTCACACTCTTTCTCCTTCCCGGCGCGGCCGGATCGAAGCCGTCACTGCCAGTGTAGTTTATGAATTGGACGCAGGCCACAATGTAAAGACATGGTCAACCTCCGCAAACATTTGTAAACCGGCCGAAGGCTGTCTCGTTCATGAAAAAAGCCACGCTCATTGCTGAACGTGGCTTTGTTTGGTGGCCTTCAACGGCTAGAACATATTCCACAGGAACTGATTGTAAACGTCGTGGTGATACTGAACCTCCGGGGCCTTTACAAACGTGCCCAGCAGGCGCGGACAGCGGTCGGCCGCAGCTCTTTTCAAATCCGCATACCGTCCCTTTACGTCCTCGCCAAAAAGCTTGGTCGTCCAGTCGGCCTTCTCGAAATTCGCCAGCGCGTCGTAAATATTGTCCGGTAAGTAACGCTCGGCCTGGCGGAGATTCTTGATCTTCGCCGTGTCGCCGTCAATACCGGTCCTGAAGATCGAGAGCATCACCATGTAAGGATTCGCGTCCGGGGCCACCGAGCGAACTTCCACGCGCATGCTCTTCTCGTTGCCGATCGGAATGCGAATCATGGACCCGCGATCCACCGCCGAAGCCTTGATCTGGTTCGGCGCCTCAAAGTGCGGATCCAGCCGCCGGTAAGCATTCACGCTGGGATTGAGCAGCAGACAGATGTCATTGCCATGCGTCAGGATCCGGTCCACAAACGACCAGCCCAGCTTGCTCAGTTTTTCTTCGCCCTTCGGGTCCCAGAACAAATTCTTCCCGCCCTTGCTGATAGACACATTGGTGTGCATGCCGCTGCCGTTGACGCCCACCACCGGCTTCGGCAGAAAGCTCGCCGTCAGACCCATGTTGGTCGCCACCTGCCGGCATACCAGCTTGTAGATCTGGATCTGGTCGGCCGCCGCCACCACTTCTCCGTACCCATAGTTGATTTCAAACTGCGAAGGCGCAACTTCCGGATGGTCTTTCTCATTCTGGAAGCCCATG
This sequence comes from Terriglobia bacterium, assembly GCA_963813645.1. GTDB lineage: Bacteria > Acidobacteriota > Terriglobia > Terriglobales > Acidobacteriaceae > JAIQFF01. The sequence continues at coordinate 9,045 of CAWEZS010000001.1, read as the reverse complement.
GCACGCTGCACTTCCGCGGTAGTGTCAATGAACGTACGCAGCGGATCGCCAGGCAGCGAGTGGTAATATCCGCCGGTGTTCACATACTCAAACTTGCCGGTCTCGTTGTAACGCCGCTCCGCGTCCACGCCCTTGAAGAGGAAGCCTTCAATCTCGTTGGCAGCGTTCAGGGTGTAGCCTTCGTCCTTGAACTGCTTCTCGGCATACAGTTTGAGGATGCCGCGAATATCGGCGCCGTACGGAGTGCCGCCCTTGTCGATCACGTCGCCGAAGACCAGCACCTTGCCGGCTCCGAAATAGTCCGCCGGCCCCCAGTAGAATGCCGCCCAATCGATCCCCAGGCGCAGATCGCTTTCCCGCTGCGCCGTAAACCCGCGAATTGACGACCCGTCAAAAGTCAGGTTGTCCCAGCTCTTGATCAGAAACTTCTTGTCGTAGTCCAGCATATGCAGCCGGCCTTCGAGATCGCTGAACAGCACGGTCACGGCCTTGATCCGCTTCTCATCCGTGAGGTACTTGAGCCGGTCTTCTTGAATCTTGTGCAGGGCAACGCGGTTCTTGCGCTGCTCCTTGGCCTTCAAATTCAGCTGTTCCAACTCTTCATATGACAGTGTCAGAAAGTTGCGCAGTTCGTTCGACATGAATCTCCTTAGTTGTGACTCTCGATCTGTCCTACAGTGGGGATCGTACGGCTGGTTCGCACCCAAAAGAATAGCGCGAGGCCTATTCCGCGGCTAATTAAAAAACCTTATAAGCCATATTGAAGAGATTTATCCATCTGCGTGTGGGGCGGACACTCCTGTCCGCCGCCTTTGACGTGGATCCTGATCGTGTGGTCGCGGGCGACCCGCCCGCGGCTTTTGACTCTGACTCAAGCGCGCGGGCGAGTCGCCCTCAACCACAACACGCACCCACAAAAGCGATTTTTTACCAGATATTCATCTCCCATTCACTTGCCTCTTACGATCGCCTGCCAAAGTACGGGAACACCCAGCAGCGAAATCCACAGGAGGAATTTGTTCGTGAGAAAAAGCCTGCTTTCCATTGCCCTAGTCGCCTTTGCACTCAGCCTCGTCGCCGCGCCCCAGACCAACGCACAAGTCAAATTGCTCGCCGTCGGCTCCCTGACCAGTTCCAGCGCCGGTTCCTTCGCTGACCTCTCCGGCCTGCACAACACGCTCGAAAACGGCGATCCAGCCAACCTGCTCGGCGGACTCGGCTCAGGTCTGGCCTACGCATCGGGCAACACCTTCCTCGCCCTTCCCGATCGCGGACCGAACGCGGTCCCCTTCGATTCCCTCATTGACGACACGGTGACCTACATTCCACGCTTCCACACCATCACGATGGACCTCCAGCTCAACAAGGGAAGTGGGCTTCCGTTCACGCTCACCCCGCGGCTAAGGAACACCACGTTGCTGTTCAGCTTGACCCCTCTGGTTTACGGCACCGGCGATAACCTCGCTGTCGGCTCCGGCGTCCCGCCGCAGAACAACTTCCTGCTGCATTTCTTCACCGGCCGCTCCGACGCATTCGATCCCAACCGCAATTCCGGCAACCCCAACAATGGCCGGCTGGATTCCGAAGGCATCCGTCTTTCCAACGACGGCCTCAGGGTCTACATCTCCGACGAGTATGGTCCTTATGTCTATGAATTCGATCGCCTCTTCGGCGTGCGTCTGCGCTCCTTCAAGCTTCCCGATCACCTCTTCGTTGACATCCTGAAACCCATCGGGTCCGATGAAATCTCTCTCAACACCAGCGGCCGCACTGCAAACAAGGGCATGGAAGGACTCGCCATCACGCCCGACGGAAAGACCCTGGTTGGCATCATGCAGGCCGCGCTGATCCAGGATGCCGCTCAAGGAGGCAAGGCCAAGAAGCTGTTGCGCCTCGTCACCATTGACATCGCCTCCGGCAAGACCACTCACGAGTATGCCTATCTCCTGACCACAGGATCCGGCGTCAGCGAGATTACTGCTTTAAACCAGCACGAGTTTCTGGTTGACGAACGCGATGGCGCCGGACGCGGCGACGGCAGCGTTGCCGTAGTCAAACAGATTTTCAAGATTGATCTCAACGGCGCCGTCGATGTCGCCGCGATGGACGGACTCACGGCCTCAACCCACGCCGTAACCAAAAGTGCGGTACCGTTCCTGGATATCGTCTCCGTACTGACCGCCAACGGTATTGCCGCGGACCAGATTCCCGCCAAGCTGGAAGGCATTACTTTCGGCCCGGATGTAAAGCAGGGCAAAACCACGCTGCACACCCTCTGGGTCGCCAACGACAACGACTTCCTCACCGAGGTTCTTGACGACAACAAAGTCACAGTCCCGAACCCCAACCAGTTCTTTGTCTTCGGTTTCACTGACGCGGACCTGGCCGGATCGCAACTAGTGCCGCAGCAGTTCAGATCTTTCCGCTGGTAAGCTGTCAGAAGTCCGAGGGTGCCCCGTCCAAGCTTCGCTTGGGCGGGGTTTTCTGCAGTAATCTCTCAAGCCTGTTATCCCTTGTGTTTCCCCGCCATCACTGGATGGCCAACAAACACTTGCGCTCAAGCAAAGCTTGGACGGGCATCCTCTGTCAATCCAATGGAAGCATATAACCAGGCGTCTTGCCTAATCGTCCTCCGAGAACTTGGGCATCAAGCACGGCCATGTCCCATGTGATCCATGAAGTGGGAGTGAGCCGTATGCTGACATCGTCGAACGAGGCAAACACCGGGCCGACGTGCGGATCGGAGATCGCTGCCTCGCTCAGGTATCGGCTATGTATGCGCCGATTTATTTCCTGTGATTGGTTGCCCGAAATGACTTCGACTGTTCCTGTAGCAGTGACGCCGCGCTCAGTCCCAGGTTTACGCGCATCCACCATCAGTGAAGCCTTTGGCCGCGCCTTCACGTTGCGAGCTTTTTGCGTCCTGGAAGAGGTCGCGACGTACAGGCTGCCGGACTCGAAGAGATACCAGACCGCGGTCAGGTGGATCGTCCCATCGGCGTTCTCGGTTCCCAGCGTTGCAATGTAGCGTCCGCGAATCAATTCTTGGAAACTCGCGTCCAGGGTTTGAGTCGGCATTGTCCCTCCGCTAGAGTTTGGTCCTAATAAAGTATCGAAGGAAGATAAGCCCCAGCAGGCTCCTTATAGAAGCCGACGGCCATAAGAGTCATCGGCTCCACAACGCGTAGCCCATTCTCCAGACACCACCGGAACAACCCCGCATTTCGCGTCGGCACAAGAATACCCGGCCCCAGGTACCCATCGGCGTTTGCGATCAGCGCCTGGACATCAGAATTCGTCTCGCCGACCATGTGACCGAAAAAACCAACCAAAGTGGCATACGCCACGATTCGCCCTTCTCGTTCAGCGACCACCGCCGTGCCTTGTTCGATTGCACCGCGAAGCTCGCCGCTGCGGTCGTGACCATGTACAGATCGGCAAAGCCGGTTGCACTCCTCCAGGTCCGACACGCGCGCGGGACGTACGCCATAGCCCGGAGTCGACAACTTGATCGGTGGCCCGTGCATCGCAGATATCGGCTCACGCGTATCAAACCCAAGCTTGGTGTAAAGAGAAAGCGAACGGTTGTGGAAGGCCGCCTGCAACAGGCGCGTGCCCTGGCAACCGCGTTCCGTGGAGCGCGCAAGCACCGCTTCCATGAGCGCACGGCCGACGCCCTTATTTTGAACCACGGGATCGATAGTAATCGGCCCCACCCCCGCAATCGCAGATCGCTCGTCAAGACAGTTGCTTCCCAGAATCCGCCCGCGCGCTTCGGCAACCACGCAATAGAAACCGGGATGACTGAACATCATCGACAGGACGCCCGTCGCCACCTCAACCGATGGAAAGTCAGGCGGGAAGGCGTGCTCGGTAGAAATCTTCGTGAAGGCCTCATAGCAGATCCGGCCACAGACCGGGGCGTCCTCCGGGCGGGCTTTGCGGACTGTTGTAGGTGACTTGTCAAACGCGGGCTGGCGTAACGTTGCCACAAATTCCCCCGATGCAGGTTGGACGCGGAAGTGTATCGCAGATGAGCGTGATTTTTCCAGATGCAGGAGTCGAGTCTCAAACCAGATTGTTACGCGCGCCCCTGCAGGAAAAATACCAATCGAAAATAAAATGAAACTGAGTCAGGGTTTCATTCGGACAAATTCTGTCACCAGTCACAAACATTCATTTGACAAACAAGTGACACGCGCCGCGAATCAATCCTACCGATCCTGAATCCAACCTCACAACGCACTGAAGACAGTCTTCACGAACATCCCACGGTCTCGAGTTAGCAAACAATCTACGAGAGACCGTGGATACACATTGACGCAACCACACAAAAGGAGAAAATTGATGAGCTACTTCGCAAGTAAGCGCCAAGCCGTTTCGTTCGTGAAGTTATTCTCGCTGGCCGCTGGGATGATCACTGCTCTGGTAGTTGCACAGCCAGCCGCGGCACAAACCAATGAATTTGCTGCCAAGCAATTCGTAGCGCCAACGGTATTCCAGGCAGCTGGCCCATCCGCGGCATCGATTCAAAGTACCGTGGATCAGTTTCGCGCGGCCCTCGGGGCAACCAACAATGCCAACAATCCCGGACAGGCCAGCGGTCGCCGCGAAATCAACTGGGACGGCGGTAGCCCGACCAACGCAACCACTACTCTTACCGGCACTCCTTTAACCACGTTCCTGAACACTCGTGGCGCCAACATCACTACGCGCGGCAGCGGATTTGTCCAAGCCCCACCGTCGGGCCTGGCAGACACATTTGGAAACTCGAGTTACGCCACGATCTTCCACGCATTCAGCCCGCTACGGCTGTTCTCGCCGATCGGAAGCAACGTCACCGAAATCGAGTTCTCCGTTCCCGGCAGCAATGGCAACACACCCGCGACTTCCACCGGCTTCGGCGTGGTCTTTACTGATGTCGATTCCCCGGATGGCAGCCGCCTGAGAGACAGAACAGGAAACCGCTTCCCCAGCACTTTGATCGAGTACTACGGCACTCGCGGCGAGTTGCTTTTCACGAGCAGTGCGCCGGCGTCGCCGGGCGACGGAAACCTGTCCTTCATCGGCGTTGTCTTCAGCGACGCTCGAGTTGCTCGAGTGAGAATCATAGCCGGCGACACCGCTCCGGGCCCGAATGACGACCGAAAAGACATCGTCATGATGGATGACTTCCTCTACGGAGAACCAACACCCTACTAAGTCGAACCTGATTGCAGAAGTCTGATCGAGAGGTCTGACACAGAGGGTGTCCCGTCCAAGCTCCGCTTGGGCGGGGATTTTCATGCGCTAGTCTCCCCAAACCTGTCATCCCGAGCGAAGTCGAGGGATGAATTCACGTTTGAAGTGCAACATAGTGTTGCCAGAATACCTCGTTGGGAGTTTTGAAGCCGAGGCATTTTCTGGGAGTGTCGTTGTAGCGCTCGAGGCAGAGGATGAGACGATGGGCGGGCAAGGCATCGAGGTCGGTGGTTCTGGGCAACTGACGGCGCAGGCGGCCAATCGCCGGGTGCCCCATTCTTGCGCGCTCTTTGCGCAAGAGTGGGATTCCACGGACGCTGGTACAAGCCTCTCGTTAGCCGCAAAACGGAAAAGGCCACGCTGCTTTGGCAACGTGGCCTTTATTTAAGCCGGCGACGACCTACTCTCCCACACACTTTCGCGTGCAGTACAATCGGCCCTGCGGGGGCTTAACTTGAGGCGCTTTGCGGGCGTAAGCGAAGCGGGAGCCCGCAGCCGAAATCCCGAGCGTTATATGCGAGGGATCTCTATTAACTAGGTCTCGAACCACTCCTGTCGGCGATCAAGAAAAATCAGGCCAGCCATTAGACATCCGCCAACAAGCCCCAGCCTTGACCAGACTTGTTCGTGAGTGATCCTCCAGGCCAACCAACAAAGAAGACCAGCGACGCCAGTAATGGCGCTTAGGGCAGAACCGAGGCTCTTGTTCTTCGGGAAACTCCAAATCTCGATTTCGACAATGACCCAACTCGCTACTGTGATCAACATTTGCAACCCCACTGGGATGAGGGCAAAGAGCGCGTACAGAAACAGGCCGACGACTGCCTCGGCGACCGCTAATAGAGTGAACCGTCTCCAGTTGATCTTAGGTTCGAAGATGTTTGAGGGTGCGGCAACAGATTGCGATTTATCTCTGCCTCGGTGAAAAAATGCGAGGCAAGCAAGCAGCGTCGATATCAAGGCGGAAGTCTCGGTAGTCCGCATGTGACGAGCGTGAAAATAAGGGAAATCGAATCGGAGCTCGGCAAATGCAACGCTTAACAGAAGAGAAAAGCCGATGAAGTTATCTCGAGTGAACCGGAGCCGCAGTTGAAATCGCTGCCACCACGGCTTCGGGTCCGAAATCTGGTCATACTGTGCGTCGAAACACTGTCGACAGAGTGTTTCCAGTCCGGGGAGTTCGCGGTAGCAGGAAGAGCAGCGAGACACGGTTCCAGCACACTCCTATCGGAACCATGCTATTCGGCTCACCCCGCTGGTTGGGAGTGACGGAGGTAACTAAACCTTGTAACCACAAAAGGAAAAGGCCACCGAGATTTCTTTCAATGGCCTTTATTTAAGCCGGCGACGACCTACTCTCCCACACACTTTCGCGTGCAGTACAATCGGCCCTGCGGGGCTTAACTTGAGGCGCGTTTGCGGGCGTGAGCGAAGCGGGAGCCCGCAGCCGAAATCCCGAGCGCATTGTGTGAGGGACCCCTTGAGAACTGAGTTATACTCCGCCCTTATGGACAGAGCCGACCTGCGTGAGTACGCGACCGACGCCATCAAATTCTGGGAGTCATGGCGACTGCTCTACAACTTGACGCTCGCGGCAATCGTCGTCACTTATTTCGCGATTGGATATCCGTTCTCGAAGGCTGTTCTTACACTTGATTTCTGCCTCGGCCTGTTCTTGTTGGCAGTCATAGCCAACGTCGCGTATTGCGCCGCATACATTGTTGACATTTTCGCGCAAGCATCAGGATTTCGTGAGGTGTGGCGACGGTATCGTAAGGTGCTATTCGTCGTAGGCACGCTGTTTGCCGCCATCATTACGCGATTCGTCGCCAAGGAATGTTCCCAGGCAATTGGTAATACTTCAACCCGTAGAAAGGAAAAGGCCACGCTGCTTTAGCAACGTGGCCTTTATTTAAGCCGGCGACGACCTACTCTCCCACACACTTTCGCGTGCAGTACAATCGGCCCTGCCGGGCTTAACTTGAGGCATCTTGCGGGCGTGAGCGAAGCGGGAGTCCGCAGCCGAAATCCCGAGCATGTTGTGCGAGGGATCTCTCGCCGAGGAGCATGCCGATGAGGTCACATCAGCGCTGATTGTGGTTTTGCTGCTAAGCAGATCAGTGCTTGGCGCAGACCCCGAACCTTATCTTAAATCTGCCCCGATGCCTTTCTATCCACCTCTTGCTCGTCAGGCCCGTATCGAAGGGAAGGTACTGACGTAGCCCCCGAAAACTGGACCGCCTAGAATGTGAGTTCTCCCCGAACCCAGGAGGAGGACCACCATGAAGGGCACGCGCCACAGCGAAGAGCAGATCATCGCGATCCTGAAGCAAGGCGAGGCAGGATTGACGACGGCGGAGTTATGCCGACAGCACGGGATCACGGAACAGACGTACTATCGCTGGAAGGCGAAGTACGGTGGAATGGACAGCGGCGAGGCGAAACGGCTAAAGCAACTGGAAGACGAGAACCGGAAGCTGAAGCATGTGGTGGCCGAGCTGACGCTGGATAATCGGGCCTTGAAAGACGTGCTCTCAAAAAACTGGTAGCGCCTGCGGGACTTCGGGCAGTCGTGAGCTACGTCGAGCTGCCGTACCAGATGAGCGAGCGGCACGCCTGCAGACTGATGGGATTAGGACGATCGACACATCGCTATCGGGCACGGAAAGCGGAACGGGACAGCGAACTGCGGACCCGCTTGAAAGAGCTGGCGGCCCGGCGCATGCGGTTTGGCTATCGGCGACTGACCGCGATGCTGCTGCGCGAAGGGATGCCGGCCAATCACAAGCGGGTGTACCGGCTGTACCGCGAGGAAGGTTTGGCGATGAGGATTCGACAGCGACGGCGGATCCGCTGGAATGGCGTAGTGACTAGCCCCGCCGCCACCAGGCCGAATGAACGCTGGTCGATGGATTTCGTGAGTGATTGCGTGAGCACCGGGAAGGTGATTCGGATGTTGACCATCGTGGACGATTGCACGCGGGAATGCCCAGCCATCGAGGTCGATACCTCGCTGGGTGGATTCCGAGTGCGCCGCGTGCTGGATCGGATCGCGAGCGAGCGAGGACTGCCGGAAGCGATTGTTCTCGACAATGGGCCGGAGTTTCGCGGCCGGGCCCTGGCGGCCTGGAGTGCAGAACGTGGTGTGAGGTTGGAGTTCATCCAGCCCGGCAAGCCGGTGCAGAACGCCTACGTAGAAAGCTTCAACGGTCGGCTGCGAGATGAATGCCTGAATGCCAGCTAGTCTGAGCGACGCACGGCGCAAGATCGAAACCTGGCGGCAGGATTACAACCAGCAACGTCCGCACAGTTCCCTGGACTACTTGCCGCCCGCAGAGTTTGCACGGACACGAGCGGAGATGCGGGCATGAGGAAAGCCAGTACAAAGTTGCTGAAGCAGGGGACTCAAACGCCGTCCCCTGCTCCAGACCTCATCCCCGCTGAAACCAACCATCAACCGAGAACTCATATTGGGATTGGCACAGCGAACGGGGGCACATCAGTACTATTGCACTTCACCGTGAACGAACAGGGAGATACATCGGAGATCGAGGCAGTCAGGGGACATGAATTGTTACAGCACGCTGCGACTGACAACCTCCAGAACTGGAAGTTCGGCTGGCCGCATCCCTGCGCTTGTCGCGTGAAGAAGGAGGCAATCTTTATTTACAAGTTGTCGGGTGAATTGGAATCGGCGGCCAGACCGATTGTCATGGTCAAATGGTTTGGAAAGATCGGTGTAGTCCGAGTAGAAATCCAGAGTGACCTTGTTCAATTCCAGACCGAGACTGCTCGCTAGCTAAA